>NZ_LRAC01000139.1 GCF_001517085.1 Paenibacillus sp. DMB5 | reverse complement strand
TTTCTAGCTGCGAAAGTTGAGGATTTAACTAATAGCAGGAGGTCTTTTTTATGCTACAGCAACAGCTGGCGGCGGCCATGCACTCAGAAGCGGAGACGGCGGGATTCTCGGGCTCTTTTCTCATAAAAAGCACTGATTCGGCTCCAGTCGCCGGCGCATACGGGTACGCTAACAAAGCTGATCAGATACTCAACCGTCAGGATACACGATTCGGGATTGCCTCCGGCTGCAAGCTGTTTACAGCCATTGCAGTGTGCCAGCTGGTGGAGCAGGGCAGGCTTACTCTGGAGAGCAGCGTTATGGATATACTGGAGCGCTCCGCTTTTCCCCTTTTCAGTAACAGATTTACCGTGCATCACCTGCTGACTCACAGCTCGGGGATTCCGGATTATTTCGATGAAGAGACTATGGAGGATTTCGCCGAGCTATGGATAACCCGGCCAATGTACCTGCTCAGGCAGCCCAAGGATTTTGTGCCGATGTTCCGTGATCTGCCAATGGCTTCTGAACCGGGCGCCAGATTCCATTACAACAATGCCGGTTACATTCTGCTCGGACTGCTCGTTGAGAAGCTCAGCGGGTTGACCTTTACGGATTATGTGGAGCAGCATATTTTTGCCAAATGCGGAATGAAGGATTCGGGATACTTTGCACTGGACGCGCTGCCCGGTAATACAGCTCAGGGGTATATTGTAAAGGAAGACGGCGCATGGACCACTAACATCTACTCCATCCCGGTTCAGGGGGGAGCCGACGGCGGGGCCTTCACGACCGCTCCTGATATGCTGCTGCTGTGGGAGGGGCTGCTTCAGAACAAGCTGCTGGGCCCGGAAATGACCGCCCTGCTGCTAACGCCGCATATCCATGATGAGAAGGACAATTACTACGGGTACGGGGTGTGGATTACGAAGCGTGACGGCGGGGTGTACAAATATCATGTGATGGGCTATGACCCCGGCGTATCCTTCCACTCTGCCTACTATCCGGCCAGCGGTACAACCGCGGCAGTCCTCTGCAACGAGAGCCGGGGAGCTTACCGGATGCTGCAGGCGGTGGAGCGTAATCTGATCAGTGAGAGAGAAAGCTGAGGCGAATCATTGTGAAAAATAAAGTGGTTATGGCCATCATGATCCTCTCCCTCATCACCTCATTAATTACTTTTGCACAGTCTCACCTGCGGACAGCCACAGGTCAGGGTTCAGCTGACCAGCAAATCCGAAAACGGATTTTCTACCTGTCCGACCGCCAGATAAAGGAAGCGGTGGCTGCAGGAAACGTTGATTTGCCGTCAGTTACGGCCTTTCGTTCGGAGCAGAGTCTTCCGGTTCTCGAAAATTCCATGTCCGGGCGGCAGCCGGCAATCAACGTCAATACGCCGTATTATTATGTTGTGATGATGTCTTATCAAGCTTTCAGCCAGGGCCAAAAGTACACACTCAGTGATGCGAAGAAAATCAGTCAACAATTTTCCGGCCTGGGCCAGCTGGGATTCAGCGTAAAAGCATCCGGGGACAACGCCCGTTTCACTGATCATATCAGCATTACGCTAAGGCAGGGAGCGGCCATAATGGAGCCGGACAGCATAACCGGAAAAGGCGATACAGCTGATCAGGACGGGACAGGCAGTGGGCGCTACGCCAAAATCCTGATCCCCTATTTCGATACAAGCAGAATCGATTTCAGCAAACCCGCCGAGCTGATCTATCAGGATGAAGAACAGAATCAGTCGGCAACCTATGAGGTAGATTTTACGAAAATAAAATAAAAAAACTGCCGGGAGTTTCCCGGCAGTCTGTGCGTACGGGACAGCAAATGTTCCGTACGTTTTTGTCTAGTACCGTGTTACGCCATCCTTCGTCACCAGCGCGAACACCAGCGGCTGCTGCGGAACCGGCTCGGCGGAGATCCGGTAAGCTTCCAGCACTTTGGCTTCCGCTTCCTTCACCTTGCTCTCGCTGGCGTCGTTCACATGCAGCACTGCAAGCGTATCGCCTGCGGCAACAGCATCGCCGACCTTCAGGGACAGCTGGATGCCGACAGCCAGGTCGATCAGCGACTCCTTGGTCTCGCGGCCTGCGCCGAGCAGCATGGCGGCTACGCCGATCTCCTCAGCCTGGATGCTCTCCACGTAGCCCGCGGAAGCAGCCTTCACTTCGATGAACCGGCTGGCCGACGGCAGCGTGTCCGGAGATTCAACCTGCGTAACATCGCCGCCCTGTGCGGATACCATCTGCTTGAATTTTTCAAGGGCGCTGCCGTCCTCAATGTGGGACAGCAGAATGGAGCGGGCTTCCGCCTCATCCTTCGCCTTGCCGCCCAGCACCAGCATCTGGCTGCCCAGAATAAGGCAGACCTCCTGCAGGTCCTTCGGCCCCTGGCCTTTCAGCGTCTCGATGCCCTCCTTGATCTCCAGAGCGTTGCCGATGCCAAAGCCCAGCGGCTGATCCATATCGCTGATCACAGCCACTGTGTTACGGCCGAGATGCGTGCCGATATCAACCATAGCCTGTGCCAGGGCGATCGAATCGTCGAGCGTCTTCATGAAGGCACCGCTGCCGGTTTTTACGTCAAGCACGATGGCGTCGGCTCCGGCGGCGATTTTTTTGCTCATGACGGAGCTGGCGATCAGCGGAATAGATTCCACAGTTGCGGTCACGTCACGTAGCGCATACAGCTTCTTGTCGGCAGGCGTAATGTTGCCGGACTGGCCGATAACAGCCGCGCCGATCTCCCCGACCTGGGCGAAGAACTGCTCACGGCCCATCTCCACCGAGAAGCCGGAGATCGACTCCAGCTTGTCGAGTGTGCCGCCGGTATGGCCCAACCCGCGGCCGGACATTTTGGCGACCGGCACGCCGGCAGAAGCCACCAGCGGGGCAAGTACTACGGTCGTCTTGTCGCCTACGCCGCCGGTGGAATGCTTGTCCACCTTGATACCGGCGATCGGGCTAAGATCTACCTGGTCTCCGGACATCGCCATCTCCAGTGTCAGATCGCCGGTTTCCCGCGCGTTCATCCCCCGGAAATAGACCGCCATGGCCCAGGCAGAGATCTGGTAATCAGGGATTTCACCTTTGCTGTAGCCCTGGATCAGGAACGCAATTTCTTCGCGGCTCAATTCCCCTCCGTCTCTTTTTTTCTGAATCAGATCAACTGCACGCATTAGTTTTGCACCTCACGGATAATGGCTCTTGTGAGCCCGATAATTTAGTTTACAGCCTAAGCAGAACACGCGGGTAACGGCTCAGCCTACATGTTAGGTATGAAGGCCAGCACCAGCTTCAAAAAGCGCTCGCGCACACGTTCAGCCGTCTCCATAACCTCGGCATGGTTCAGCGGCTGATCCAGGATACCGGCAGCCATGTTGGTAATGCAGGAGATGCCCAGCACCTCAAGGCCAGCGTGACGGGCTACAATGGTCTCCGAAACGGTAGACATCCCTACAGCATCCGCACCCAGAACACGCAGCATCACGATCTCGGCAGGCGTTTCATAGTTCGGTCCGAGCAGACCGGCATAGACGCCTTCCTTGAACTCAAAATTCTGCGCCGCCGCTGCTTCCTTAGCTACTGCAATCAGACGCGGACTGTAAGCAGCCGACATGTCCGGGAAACGTACGCCGAGTGCGTTATCGTTCGGTCCGATCAGCGGGTTACGGCCGGTCAGGTTCAGATGGTCTGTAATCAGCATCAGATCGCCCGGGGTATAGTCCTTGTTCACACCGCCGGCGGCATTGGTTACGAGCAGGCTGGTTACCCCAAGCTCCTTCATGACCCGTACCGGGAATGCAGTTGTCTCCGGGCCGTAGCCTTCATACATGTGAAAGCGGCCTTTCATCATTACCACACGGCGTCCTTCGATCATACCGATCAGCAGCTCACCTTCGTGGCCTTCAACAGTCGATACCGGAAAATGCGGAATATCATTATATGGAATGACTACTTCATCTGTAATCAGATCTGCCAGCACACCCAGTCCGGAACCGAGGATCAGGCCGATTTCCGGGGCTACGGTGCATTGGTCTTTGATATAGGCTACTGCCTCTTGAATGTGATTTTGAGTGACTGCCATGGTTTATTGCCTCCTTGAGGGTATAAGGTTCGTTATTTAAGTTCTGCCAAAAAGCTTGTCCCGTACTGCGGCGCCTTTGCCCCGAAATTGTCGGCAATCGTAGCGGCCACATCAGAGAAGGTCTGGCGGATGCCCAGGTTACCAGGGGTCTTGAATCTCGGGCTGTACACCAGCAGCGGCACATATTCACGTGTATGATCCGTTCCGCTGTGGATCGGGTCATTACCGTGGTCAGCGGAAATAATCAGCAGATCGTCTTCGCCAAGCGTGGACAGCAGCTCCGGAATGGCCTCGTCAAATACTTCCAGCGCATGTCCATATCCTTCCGGATCACGGCGGTGCCCGTACAGGGAATCGAAGTCAACCAGATTAGTGAACAGGAAGCCGTCAAAGGGCTTACGCAGCTCATCAATTGTGATCTGGATACCATGCTCATTGCTCTTGGTAGGATACGAGGCAGTAACCCCTTCCCCGGTGAAAATATCGTTGATTTTGCCGACGGCAATCACATCCTTGCCGATATCCTGCAGCGCGTTCATCACGGTCGGTTCAGGCGGCTTAACAGCATAGTCATGACGGTTAGGCGTACGCTTGAAATCCCCCGGCTGGCCGACATAAGGGCGGGCAATGACGCGTCCTACGGAGAATTCGGGAGCCATGGTCAGCTCGCGGGCGATTTTGCAGGCGCTGTACAGCTCTTCAAGCGGAATGATATCTTCATGGGCAGCAAGCTGGAAAACACTATCGGCAGATGTATACACAATCCAGGCACCGGTCTTCATCTGTTCTTCGCCGTATTCCACCAGAATTTCAGTACCGGAAGCCGGTTTGTTTCCGATTACCTTGCGGCCGTTGCCGCTTCGAATTTCTCAATCAGCTCTGCAGGGAAGCCGTCCGGGTACACGTTAAAAGGAACCTCGATCTTCAGCCCCATCAGCTCCCAGTGTCCGGTCATCGTATCCTTGCCTACGGATACCTCCTGCATTTTGCCGTAATATCCGGTCGGCTCAGCCACCGGCTCAAGCGCGGCAGGGCCGCAATGTTGGCCAGACCCAGTTTTTGCAGGTTCGGCAGCTTCAGGCCGGGTACCCGCTCCAGAATATGGCCCAGCGTGTGGGAGCCCTTGTCCCCAAAACCTTCGGCATCCGGCGCTTCGCCGATCCCTACACTATCAAGCACAATAAAGCCAATCCGTTTAAATGATGACATTATATCATTCACTCCTTCGCGTATTCATAACCTCATTCATATCCTCGGGAAAGAACCATCCGGAGAACCCCGTAATCCGGCCATTCTTTCAGTATGATTCCATCATAACTATCTTACTCATAAAAAGCATCTTTTTAAGCCCGGGGATGATGGCTCTCGTAGACTTCCTTCATATTCTTGCGGGCAATGCCGCTGTATACCTGTGTAGTCGAGATATCGGCATGACCCAGCATCTGCTGGACCGACCGGAGATCCGCACCGCCCTCCAGCAGATGCGCAGCGAACGAATGCCTGAGGGTATGCGGGGTAATATCCTGTGCGATATCGGCTTCCCGCGCATATTTCTTGATGATTTTCCAGAAGCCCTGCCGGGTCAGCCGTCCGCCAAGACTGTTCAGGAACAGCGCGGGCTCCTCCCTGCTGCTGCGCAGCAGCTTGTCCCGCATCCCGTCCGTATACCGCGCAACACTGTCTGCAGCAATCGTTCCGATCGGGATAATCCGTTCCTTGCCCGACGCTGAGCTGCAGCGGGCATATTTCAGCCCTGTCTGCACATCCCCGACATCCAGCGAGATCAGCTCGGAGACCCGGATACCGGTAGCATACAGCAGCTCCAGCATGGCCTTATCACGCATACCCTGCGGGCCTGTTTCATCAGGAGCGGCCAGCAGCCGCTCCACTTCCCCGATGCTGAGGATCATCGGCGGCTTCTTGCTGGGCTTTATTTTGTCCATCTCCAGTGTCGGGTCCTGGCTGATCTGCCGGGTTTTCAGCAAATAATGAAAAAAAGCACGCAGCGATACCGTGCTCCGGTTAACAGTAGCCGCCGCCCTTCCGGCTCCGCGGAGCTCGGCAAGATACTGGAGAAGATGCGTTCTTCTTATTTCCTCCGGCGAAGCGATTCCCCGTCCGGCTGCAAACTCCAAAAACTGCGAAATATCCCGCCCGTAAGATTCAAGCGTGCTTGAGGACAAGCCCTTATCTTCGGTGAGATACTGCATAAAAGGCTGCAAATGCGACTTCATTCGTTCACGCTCCCGTCTGCTCAGGCTGCTTATCGCGGCTATGCAGCATTTAGGCATATGATTTTCAAATTTAATCTACAACGCTTCATTCGACAGACTTCTAGCTTTTTCCTTCTTGTATTGTATCCCTGGTCTCACTCCCCGTACCAGTAATACAGCCGCAGGCGTTCGCCTGCATTAAGCTCGTCTCCGGTATGCGGTGCATCCTGAAACGCCCGGACGGCCGAGCCTTCGGGAATGTCATAATGGTCAACCGGACTGATCCAGCCGCCGATCCAGTTCAGTGCATAATAGAGCAGACAGCTAAAAGCAACCAGCAGGGTCATAAAATACAGCCGGCGCACCGTTTTGGGTATAGACACAATCATAAAATTACCTCCCGAAGGTTTTATCGATAACAGGTGCCGCCAATTAAGCATCTCCCTGAAATCGACTCGTCCTACACTTTATGCGCCGGTCTTAATGGTTATGTACTGCCAGATTTGAAAAAGCCCCCTCCGGCTGATACCGGAGAGAGCTTGTGCGGTAATTCCTCATCTATAAGCTTTATTCGGGAGCGCTGCCGTCCGCTGCATTTTTGTCCTTACAACGGTGGCAAATCCCGTGAAAATCAAGTCTATGATCAAGCACCGTAAAATTAAATTCGTTCTCAAGCCGCTCTTCCAGCGGTCCCAGCCAGTCCTCACGGATCTCGTCCATGGAGCCGCACTGTACACAAATCAGATGATGATGATGATGCTTGGCCGTATCCGTCCGCAGATCATAGCGGGCAACGCCGTCACCGAAATTGATCTTCTCCACGACATGAAGCTCGCTGAGCAATTCCAGGGTACGATATACGGTGGCAAGACCGATCTCGGGAGCCTTTTCTTTTACAAGCATAAACACATCTTCCGCGCTCAAATGATCCTCTTCGTTCTCCAGCAGCACTCTTAAGGTTGCTTCCCGTTGGGGCGTAAGCTTATATCCTTGGGATTGTAGCTGTTGTTTAATCTTGTCTATCCGGGCTTCCACCTATCTCCCTCCCCCTTGGAAAATTACCGCACCGGGCACAAAACCACTTCTATATTATAGGGGGTGTTCCTTTGAGAAGTCAAACGCTTTTAGAATCATTTTAAATTACGGATATTCACAAAAAAAAGGACCCCGCCAGCGTCCGGCAGGGCCAAAGTCTATAATAAGGGGGTCATGGGATTACTATAACCCCCGAAGCTTAAAATAGGATGAAAGAGAGATAAAGGTTTGATGAAACGGAGCGTTTATACGCCTGATCATAACTCAAAAAACCTGCACGGGCTCTGACCCGGCAGGTTTTTACATTTGTATGGCGTATTATTACCGGACCTCAGACCAGCATCGGTGTAACCCAGCGCATCATGTAGCCGATAAAACGGGTTGAAATGTAGTTAAAATACGAGCCATTGTATATTACAGATGGACGCATGGTATATGAAATAGAAAATACAATAAATCATGGTGAACGTAAAAATGTGATTTTCCCGTGATTTTGTGAGTGATCCTGATTACGGGTAATTAACCAAACTCAATTACTACTATATATAAGGCTACACTTTGGGTACCCTACCAGTCAACCTCAGCACTTCAAGCTTCCGCTGCAGTTCCAGCTGCCATTCATGATCTTGCGTCGCTCCTGCCAACGTTGATTGATTCTGGATCATCAGCAGTCCCAGCAATACCTCGCATTCTCTCGCAGGCAATACTGCAGCTCCTTCGCCTCCTCCAGCGTGAGTGCCCCCTTCATATTAATATGGAATATCTCCGCCAGCCTTAAATGAACCGGTAACATAGTAAACAACCTCCTGTATCATCATCTTGATACATAATATGCAGGTGTATCAGAAAGATGATACGCGTATCAGATAATTGATACATTTATTATTCTGCTGTATACTTTTGGAAAAGGAGGCATGTCCATTGATAAAGAATCACGTGAAGGACATCATGGATCGGCAGAACAAAGGGATCCGGCCTGTTGCCCGGGATACAGGGCTGGCTATTAACACTGTGTCGGGGTTGTATCATGATACTTCAAAACGCGTGGATTTTGAAACGCTGGACAAGCTCTGTCGGCATTTGAATGTAGGTACCGGTGAATTGATTGAATACATAGAGGATGAAAAAGCCCAGCCGTGATTGGCCGGGCTTTCTATTTGAGGTGATCTTTCAGCACAACTCCCATCTCGGACATATACTTCGTCAGACGCAGGCTGATCTCTGTTCGCATCACGTCTCGCGTAAGCCCGAAGCGCTCCTGATAGCCCCGGAAGAATATTTTATAGTACATTAGGAAATCCTCCTGCTCATCAGCGAGCACTTTGATGTTCCGCTGTTTGAGTTCCTTCTGCAGCCGGTAGGTGTCCTGCATAATCTTATTCTGAACAAAACGGCCAGCTATTAAGTACATCTTAGCAAGGACGTTTCCCGATCGCTCGATCTCTTCCATGCTCTTCGAAACCATTGTGTCTATGTAAGGCAATAAGATGAGATCCCGGACCATCGTCCGCTCCTGATTGCTGAGCATCGTCCTGGCAGGTTCCTCTTGCTTATTCTGCTGCTGCTCATACTGATCGGCGTGATCGGTCAGCAGCATCTTCGTCTTCCAGCGCTCATTCCCGTCAAGTTTTGTCAATCATATTGCCCCCTCAGTGGTACAGCCAGTAGTCTATATTCCGGACCTCCTTCTCTCTTGGCACAGCCTGCTGCGGTCCAGTATCAAATGGTACATTCCGTTCCCATCCCTCGATGATCACAGCATTATCGACAGTGTCTGAAGGCTCCCATTTAATATAATGCTCATCAACTAGGACCTTCAGTCCTTTTTTAATCTCAGCAGGCCGCCGGCCGCTTAATCGCCGCAGCTCCGGAAGCGTCGGCATGCGTTTGAAATGGTACCGGAACTGGAACATGATCCTTAGCAGCTTTCGCGGGGTGTCATCAAGCACGACGCAATATCCTCATCGCCCGTGCGGTGCTCTGTTTCCGTTCGATATACCCCTTATCCTCCAATTGAACAATATATCGGCATATCGAAGACATGGAGGATATCCCCATTTCTAATGCTATTTCCCGAATTGTCGGAGCGTACTTTAGCCGATCATATAAGGTGACAATGGCGTTCAGGGCATCCCGCTCCCTATTTGTTAATTCACTCATGCTACCACACCTCTTTTTATAAGCCGCCAGGCAAGGATGTTCTCAGCAAGAAATACCCTTGGGGCATCGGAAGTCAGACAAGTCGCTCGGATGCGGCCGTCACGGATGCCGATAATCTCGATCTTACGCTGTGTGATCTTACCGTCTTTCGCTTGATAAACGATCTCTACTGTCTGCCCGATGCCCATTTTCATGCTGATCGCCTCCAAAAATAAGAACATTTGTTTGTATTATATGCTGGATACTCAATATTTAGCAATGGTTTGATTTTCCGTGAAATAAAAAAAGACCCGCAGACCTATTAAGGTTGACGGGTTAATTCTGCTCTGAATTCGAATCTGTTGCGCATATAACGGGAGCCAGCTATCTTAATTGATTCCGGTGTGTAGCCATCCACTATGCCGCCGTAATCCATTAGGTGGCCAACAGGATCGGGGTCATGACGGAACCAAACGGACACTTTGGTCTGCGAAAGTGCTGCCACAAAGAAGTCCAAGTCATTCTGTAATACTATATATTTAGTGTTCATAGAGCTTTCCTACTCTACTGGAGGAAGCACTCTGTACAATAGCATTAAGTTATCATCACTTCTCCCATATCGATGCCATGATTTTTTTGATGTTATTGTGCACTCCACGACAAAACGTTCTCCTACATGTGAATTTAGTATTTTTACTTCAAATCTACTTTTATTGTCATCAATATATCTTGCACTTTCTTGGACAAACCATTGTATATCATACTCTTCATCAGTAAATGTTGGATCAATTTCAATTTCAACTATTAATACATCACCTGGCCTTAACGAGGCATTCTCTTTACAGTTGAGAACAAAATGCACGCGCACATCATTTCGGTTTGAATTTATTTCCGCTTCATGCTTTATGTTGCCAAGCGAATCTGAAAATTGGATTATTGAAGGTACGTTATACAATTTTTCAACTCCTATAATGCTGTAGTATGTTTTTATTGAATCAATTATATCGTGAGCATAGCATATTATTTGTTCGGCCTGACGTATAGAAATATGATTTGCATGTGAAAGGTAGTTTCTTGGCTTGGAAATTTTATCAAAAATAAATCTCCCCATCTCCGGGCCCATTGGAAACGCATGTTTAAAACAGGTCGAAAATAATTCTGAATATAGCTTTGGATGTAATACGATGTTAATTGCATCATCTAATAATATCGCATCGACATCACGAGCATATCGCTTTGGCTCTTTAATCCTTCTCGAACGTATACCTTCACGTATCTCTTTTTTTAAAATGAAGTTACCGAGTTCATCCTGATATTGGAGGTAATTTCCACCAAATCGTTCCGACAATTGTTGATCAATTAACCTTCTCAACCACATTTCAAGTGTTTCTATTGTGGAACGGCACATTTCCCTAATTTCAGAGCTTTTAAGATTATTGAACATAAGATTCTGCCCCTCACTTCTATTATTGAAGAGAAGGTTATCATGCAGTTGTTCTTCTGTAAACGGCAAAAAGCCCACCAGCCGAAGCCAGTGGGCAATTATTATCCCTTGGTCAGTAACGTCGCCTTATACTTCAGGTATGCATCCTCAATGGCCGCCCGGATCTCGAGCGTACTCACCGTGATTCCCTTCTTCTGCAGCTGCTCTTCCGCATACTTAAGAGCTTCCTGAAGCTTATCAGCTCCGCCATACTGCGCATAAACAGTCTGGGCATAAGCGAATCCCTCCGTAGCGATCTTATGCAGCAGTTCGCGCTGCTGGACATTCAGTTTGCCATCCAGCCAGGCTTGCAGCCGAGACTTAAGCAAAGCCACCACTCCCAGTACCGCCGTTGCCAGAACGCCAATAATCGCCAATACGATGGTTGTGATGTACGGTTGAGCCTGTTCAATAAAAGTTTGCATAGTATCCTCTCCTATTCCGTCGGCATCCCTGCAGCTCGCCGCAGATGATTTGCCGTGTTATTGAAATACGCTGTAGCTGTCTTGTCGCCTTTCTGCTTGGCCGCAAACCAGCCGGGAGACAACCAGCGGAAGACCAGCTCCTGCACGTTACTCTTCGGCAGCTGAGTGAAGGGCGCCGCGGCGGCTCCAACCTGCAGCGGAATTCGCGCCGCCAGCCTCAGGTTATTAGCCAAGTTGTGAAGGTGCGTCTTCGCCACTTGGTCGCCCACCTTCTGAGCTGCGAACCAGGCCGGAGAAACATAATCGTCAATAAGCACCTGCGCCACATTGGCCGGCAGCTGCACGGCGGCAGGCGGCGAGATCATAACCGGCTGCTCCTCGATCTCCGCGACGACATCATAAAACAGATCCTTAAGTGTCTTGCCGGCGGTCGCCAGCGCTTGGTCAACGTCCCGCTTACGGGTTGGGTCCAACTGCTTATGGCTCGGGATGTGAGTCAGTGGGTTAAGGCCCCATTTGTCACAGCAGAATGCCAGATACCACACATAACGCTTGTATGCCTCGAGAGTGTTGATCTGTCCGCCATAGCACAGCTCCACACCCAGGGCGATGTCATTGGCATCGTCTCCGTATAGCTTGTTGTCCAAGGTCACGTTGTACAGCACATGCCAGGCTTTCTCTGCCGGGTCTGGACCGGTACCGGCGGGGATGATCTCCAAGATCTTATTGTCATCGATGAAGGTATGAGCTGAGGCCGACCGGTTAATCAGCTTCTGAAAATAGTCGAAATGATTGTCCGCCGTCGCCCCAGGATTCCCAGTGTCATGGGCAACTAAAAAGCCCGGCGTACCTGATACAAGCCGGGTGCCGGGCCGAACGTTCTGGCGCTTGTTAATGTAACGCCGTTCAATCTGATATTTATCTCTGATCATCGTCTTCCGGATCCTCCTTAATCGCAGGCAGTGCCATAAACAGGTCCTGCCGCTTCGTGTACATCAGTACGGTCAGTATGAGCAGCCCCAGCGTCGTGCCGACCTGCGCCGCAGCCCACGTCTGCGACTTAAGCGCGGCCAGCACAGCATCACCGGCGGTTACATCGGAGAAACGAATCCAGAACGCCACGGCCATCTTGACCGTGTAGGCCCCCAGGAAGAAGAACGCTGCCAGCATAAACAAGCTGACCACCCGAGCTTCAAATCTCCCCCGGAAATAAAAAAACAGCGCCGCGATCAGCAGCACTGCACAGATGAACGATATTCCATATGCTATCAACAGTAAAATATCAATGACCCCCATGGTGTTGATCCCCCTTATCATAAACCAAGAACCGGGCGAATTTGTTCCGCTCGATCTCCTCCTGTATCTCCTTCGACATATCTCTGTATCGGGCGATTGCAACGCTCACCCGGCCAGATGCCTGCACCAGCTCCTTCTCTTTGTCTCGGTGCTGGGGTGATAGGCGCTTTATCCAATTCATCAGCACGTTATCCTCCCCTATCCTGGTCATTACCGCCGCCGGCAGCATGGTCGATCTTAAGTCGCTGCAGGACTTCCAAAGTCGGTGCCATGAAGTCGGCCCGCTCTTTATCAAGTATCGCCTGCAGCCGGTCCCGATCCTCCTCAGCTCGATCTAAAAGATCCCTCGGCACCAGATCGCCCCGGGATATCGCCCTCAGAAAGTAAATCACGATGAAGAGCAGTACCAGAGCCACGATATAAGCCAGGCCATACCTATCAGCAAGCGGTAGCAGTTCCTTGATATTCGTTACATCATTGCTATTCATTCCCCCGCGCTCCCTTCTCTCTCTATTTAACTGGTTCGCTCAATTCTGCATCAATTTTTTCGTCTGCCGCCTTCTTGCTGGCTTTATCCAGCGCCGCCAGTGCCTCACCGATCTGCATGTCGATCTGCTGCAGCAGCTCACGCTGCCGCCCGGGATGAGTATTGACGAGTAGCAAAACAACGTCCACTGCTTCCTGCACAGGATTGCTCGGATTAACCGAGAGTTCGAGATTAATGACTTTGGCCAGGGTGACCACCTCCTTTCAGGCAAAATAAAAGAGCCCTCATATGAGGACTCATTCTGTGCGATCGTCTACCCAGCCGGTACCAGGGGCGTAAAACTGAGTATGACCTGTAATTACATTTTCTTTCACGATATATCTAATCCCATCACGCTCAAATTCAAGATAGCGGTAAGGTGTTGGGTAGATCAAAATGCTGAAAGCGAACAGCAGCAGTAGTACTGCGGCAACTATAACGACAGGCTTCTTCATGGCGTCGAAAGCTCAGTCAATTGAGCTTTAAGCTCGGTCAGCTCCTTCTCTTTCTCCACTATGACCTGTTGTTTCGCTTTAATCATTTCATCGATTTTTGCGAGAGCATCAAGTCGTTGCTGTTCTGTAGGATAATCAGCGGGATACTTATTGACTCTTTCTTTAGAGTCCTCCATTCCCTTTATAGCACCTTTTGCACTTTCAATTTCACTTTCTGCTGCTCTGATTTTATATTCAAGGTATTCCTTTGAAATAGCCTCTCCAGTACCTGGCGTACTTGAAGTGGCTGCTGGTTGATTATCACTCATGATGATCTTCTTCCCTTCGACCGCTAGATTTGTTCCTACTGCTTCAGCTACAGCGCGAACAGGGGCATATGCTGAACCGTTGATGATTACAGCGTCAGCAATCTTCGACCCGCCTTTTTCAATAGAAAACAACCCTTGGACCTTCTGACCAATCAGGCTGGACGAATTCGCGAATGCTGTCACACCAGCAAACAGCAAAACACCGACGATAATACCAGATACAAACTTTTTCAATGTCACATCTCCTTTAATAGATTTGTATCTATTATCGGCGATAATTGTTAATTTTTACAATACTAAGACACAACGAATGTACCTCCAGCTGTACCCGGAGGTATCGTAACGCTATGTGAGTGCCCCGTATTAGACTTACCTGCCAAAGCTAACCATATAGAATCTAATTCAGCTCTCAAGCCGCTGACGAAATTAATACCAAATCCTGAAACACTGTAAGCAGATGCAAAGTTCATTTGGCCTTGAAAGTAAATCGTATTCGTCAGTGCAGATAGAAACAAATCTGCGTTAGCTGAAGAAGACACTTCGAACAGACCATCACCGCCGTTAATACTTCCACTACGATTACCGTTAGACTGATCAAATGTTATTGCGCTCATATTGTATCCTGCAGCCAGGAATAAACCGATACGCCGTGTGCCGCTCGCATCATAGGTTCTCCACCCATCATCATCGACTTCAAAGCGCGCCCCAGCCTCCGCTGTCCGTATAAGCGCCCCCGTCACTGTCCCTGCAATAATGTCGGAATATTCCATGATACTGTTCTCAATCAGCCCCGTCAGCGTAATTGACCTTGCTACCACATCCCCCTGCATATCCACTCGGAATGGAGCACTGTCAAAGTCAGCATGCCCTGAGCTAATCCCGTTGGTGTTGATCTTGGTGACGTTGTTGCCCTCCCCGATTTCCATGCTGACGAAGCTACCCAAGACGCCGGCGATAACCTCCGCGGCAATACCCCGACCGGTGATGGCTGTCCGCGCCGTGGCCCCTCCGTCGTCAGTGATGATAATCCCCCGGGATGTCTGAATCATCTGGACATCATTGTCGTCCGGATCCTGCAGGACGATGCCGCGGCTGTCGTAAATGATCTCGCTCTTGGATGCATTGATATCGATGACCGCCTGCTTGGCAAACTCCTCGAAGGCAGCTGCCCGCACCCGACCGCCGGACAGGAGGTCATTAAGGATCTGCTTGCTGCGCTCCAGGTCAGCCAGCACCTGCGTATCATCCCGCATCTGATAATTGGACAAGGTGACCAAGCTGTGCTGCTCCATGCTGAAAGGATACTCCGTAATCTCCATCACCCGGCAGCTCACACGCTGCAGCTCCATTTCAGGGTCATAAGCATACACGGTGTCGCCCAGTCGGGGCTGCTCCTCGTCCGGATCAATCTTGTAAATGTCCGCCGCACTGACGCCGATCTCGAACTCCGGCATTTCCTTCTTTCGCAAGGCTTCCCGGGTAGCGATCAGCAGTTCCTCCGGATCTTCGATGTTCTGGTCGATCAGTTCACCGTCGTAAAAGGTGTTCACGTCATTGGTCCAGTACTGCGCATATGGCGAAATCAGGTAATTCACGGCCAGCTTATTGTCAACTATGGCGCCGGGTACGGAATCCAGCAGAATGCGCTCTTCCGTGGTCAGAAAGTCGGCAGATAGACCGATGAATGTCCGGCCGTCCTTCATCTGGCTGAATAGGCGGGTGGTCAGGTTCGAAGCATCATCCTTGAAGGAATCGCTGATGATATTCTTGCGGAACCGGTACTCGAAACCGTCATTGCTGCCAATCTGCTTGTACAAATGAATGACGGTGTTATCTGGCTCGATCTCGCATCCGTACAGGTTAACCGTGTCCTGCAGAGCAGCCAGCGCTGTGTTCGCTCCCCAGTCCTTGACGTCTCGCAGATCGAAGGTGTCATGCACAACGAAGGTATACACGCCGCCGGTAGCCTCGCTGATCTTGTCCAGCAGCACGCTGATGTGGACGCCGTACGACTCATTGATGTATTCGTCATACGGCATTTTGAAGTCCACCATCTTGAACATGATATGTGTGCAGATGACCTGGGCGCTGATAACCTTGTTGCTGCGATCACGGGCGCGTGATTGGATGACATAAAATTGGCCACGCTCGTCTTGAACGTGGCCTTTTGGTATGATCAGCTCTTTGTAATCGTCGCTATGCATCGGGACCGTGAAGGATATCTCATAGTCGCTATTTATTCGGCGGCGGCGCTGGACATCGGTGGAAGAGACCAGCAGCCCGGTTGGTGAACGGTTGCGGTCGAAGGATTTAAGGTGCTTTTGCATGTTGACACTCCTCTCGCTATTGAACCAGATATCGCTTATGTTGTTCCCGTTTACGTTCCTCAGTAATTCGAGCATATCTGAGGGTTGTCTGAGGGTCTGAATGCCCCATTAATTCCTGCACTGCTACTAGCTCCGCGCCATTGTTAAGGGTCAATGTGGCGAAGGTGTGCCGCAGCACGTGCGGGCTTACTTTTTCCTGCAAACCAGCAGCCCGGGCGATGACTGCGATCTCCCTCTGGATGCCTCGTTTTGTCAACCTACGGTGCGGCTTTCGCTCGGTAACCATCAGAGCTTCACAATCATCCGTCCGGTTCTTTAAGTATTTATTTAAATGGAACATCGCTTTAAACGAAAAATAGACTTCCCTTTCCTTGTTCCCTTTACCAATAACACGGCAGCTCATAGACTGCTGATTAATATCTTCCCGATCCATACCGTATACCTCAGACAGTCGGCATCCGGTTGCATACATGATTTCGATAAAGGCTCGCTGCCGGACCGTCTTGCAGGCCTCGCGCAGCATCTCCAGCTCGGGGATCGTCAGTGCCTTCGGCAGGCGCTTCTCCAGTTTTGGCGTCTTCAATTTGGCAGAAGGGTCTCTCTGGATAATTTCTTCAGAGGTCAGCCAACCGAAGAAGCTTTTTAAGACAGATAGTTTTTTACCTACAGTACTCATTTTAAGTTTATCGAACTGCCCGAGGTAAGCCCGAATATCGGCCGCTGTTACATTTTCTGTCCGCTTGCGAACGTGTCGGAAGAATATGTGTAGGTCTAGGGCATATCCATCCAGCGTCAGTGGACTCAGTCCTTCAAGGCGCTTGGAAGATAAGAACATCTTGATCTTTTCTGCGCCATCCGGGTGCGGCTCATCTTCTTCCACCCGTTGAATGTGATACTTTGATACGGCGGCAGAAAGAACTGACTTTGTCCGCTCTGCATTTAAATCAGGGAATGATTCGAATATAACAGCCACGACATCGGACAATAGTTGCTCACTTGCATTATTCACAAATGCACCTCCGCAATTACTCGTTTTTCGTGTAACCAAATCATATCATTACACGTATTTCGAGTACATAGGGCTAAATACACGTTTTTCGTGTATAATATCGCCAGGAGGTGCAAATATGAAAATTAAGTCGAACTTAAAAGAAATCGCAGACCGGAAAGGCCTTAACCCACTGCAGTTATCCAAGAAAATTAATTACCGATATGAATCAGTTAGGGTGATGTACAACGACGAAGCCAAGCATTATCCCAAGGATCTACTGCTCCTTCTCTGCAAAGAATTAGAAGTGACACCTGGTGAGTTGCTTATTTTAGATAAAGAAGAAAATTTGGATGAGGTGAAGACAGGTGAATAACTTACCATCTCATTCCAACGAATCGTCAGTCGATAAAGTTAAAAGTTATACCGGTATGATTCCAGATCACCGTTTGCCGATTGTCATGGCAACAAATGAAAATGAAGCAACTCAGCTACTCATACAGCAACTCCGCGAATTGTTCAGGACTGCATCTGACGAAGAAATAGCAGACAAATTCGGACTTATTATTTGGAGCGAATAGGTAAAGCCCTCTCGAATTTAGACACGGGAGGGCTTTTTAATGCACGTTTTATTTTGTTCGGTAGTGCGCAGTAATCTCCGTTTGCCCGACACATCCATAAACGTTGATTTATCAGCATTTATCGGCATTTATAAGGGTGAATAATTACTACTGCGCATTAACTGCAGCAGGTGTGAAATCAACGAAATATTCCTCGCCGGGCTGGAATTGATCTCTGGCAGCCTCGTTCGTAATCGTCAGCGTTATCGATCCTGCCGGGGTGTACTCCCAGAACGCCTTGTTCTCCTCACTACCGGAATAAACCGGAGTCATTACCACCATACCATCGACATTACTCTGACATTTAAACTTTGCTCTTACCATGAATAATCACTCTCCAATTTGGTTTTGTATAAAATAAAAGAAGCACCCATTATGAGCGCTTCCTCCGGAACTCCTCAATCATCTTTTCCTCTTCGATGAACTCTTTCATTTTCTGCGTTACCCAGGTAGAAATCTTGATGCCCTTCTTCCCGGCGTACCGACAGAACTCCTCGTAGACTTCGTCCTCTACCGTGATGTTGTGTCTTGATGTAGCCAGCATCATCACCTCCAATGGATACCAATATTGTCCAATATCCACAGGTGATTATCAATACACATCAATACACACTACTGCGCAGTTTTCTCCTACAGTTTAGTTCATGGTCTTGAATACCCACGCAACCTGCGCGCCCGTTAACGTGATTGGCGACCCAGTTACATTGGAAAGCCGCAAGCGTACCAAATCTGAGTTTTTATTGTACGCAATGAACATTACTCCGTTCGGCACTGTAAACTGCGGAATTGGTATTACGGTTTTATTGTAGCTCAATCCTGTTATCGTTACGTCGAATTCTACAGTCGAGTTTGCAGGAATTGTTCCTACGGTCACGTTATACTCACCGTTGATAAGATTGTTGTTCAAACGCTCCCAGGCGGACCCGTTATAGAAGTACCAGCCTTTTTCTCGCGGTAAAGAAACGTTATCATACAACACTCTATCACCGAACAATGGAGTTAAGTTCGTTAGTGCGATGGCGGTTTTTACGTCTCCTGTTGCGGAGAGCACACTGCCCGCAGGCTTGGTGTTAGTCACTAAAGCCATTTCACTATTCACAGAGTTAATTCTCACATTCGCAGCATCGCTTCCGAAATGCACAGTTCTAGTTATAGGAACAATCTCGGAAGTTGCCAAGAAAATAGAGACTTTTACTGTTCCGACAACAAAAATACCACAAGTGATTTTGGAGTTTGAAACGTGAACTCCGATTCCTTCAGTATTAACTCCATCAAGCAGCAGAAAGTTCGCAATACTAGATGATTTCACGTTGGAAACGAATATATCCTTTACACCTGTTCCTGTTACATAAACTATATTACCCGCTGTGTCTGACCGGTTTATTAGATTTGAATCCTTAATAATTAACTGCCTAATTACTTCGGTTGTGTTATCCACTCGGACAATGGAGGACATTGTAAAGGCGGCGTTGGCGTCTTTAACAATAACATCATCTATAATAGCTTTCTCCAAATTGCAGCGCTGAAAAACCACACCTTTATTGGTGATGGATAAGTCAACACGCAGCTTTTTAATGGTAATATCACCTGACGCAGCCCCGACAAGGAAATATTGCCCCCCACTTGGCACGACAACATTAATGTTTTCAAACGACACATTCTCCAGTTTGGTATTAAGTAGGCACGGGTTCGACACAGCCTGATCTTCTTTCAGGATGCAGACCGGGACGATCGTGGAAAAACCACTAAGGTTTTCAAATCGCATATTCTTAAACACGCTGTTGCCGTCGATTCCGCTGCCAACCATCTTGATCAGTTCGTCCGTTGTCTCTCCGCCGTAGACATTACGGACAAATACATTTTCAACGTTACCAGTCTGTCCCAGCGAATATCTCGGATAATCTCCCATCGTAAATGAGATCAAATCGTCATGTGTAACGCCTGAGATATCCTCAATTGTTATGTTTTTAAGGGGCGGCTGGAAGTGTAACCCGTCACTCTCATTTGTAATATTGATCTTCCTGAATATGCCGTTATCGATATCCGTTATCAGAAAGGCATATTTCCACTCATTCCCTATATCGGTTATAGACTCAATTGTGAGATTGTCAACGCCTCGAAGCACGATGCCCAGACCCGGATTAGACTGAGGGTCAACTGACATATCTCCGGCTGCACCTGGATTGCCCGCTTTGTTTAAATCCCATATGCCGCCCCTGATGGTGATGTTTTTATTTCTGACTCCTGTGATGTGTCCTTTATTTACAAGGATGTGATGATCAAGGCCATTCTTCTTTTTCAGAGTCACGCCAGGAAGTACTTCGAATACAGTGTCACTGTCAATGACGAGCTTCCCTACAGGGAACACGCCTGGTGAAACAACCCTAACCCAGCCCTTCTTATCAAGAGCTGCCTGAACTGCGGCGGTATTATCTACGCCCTCTGTGAGGTGCAAATCCGTCACAATATCCGCCAACTGTTCATCAACTGCATTGAGTCGATCTCCCAATATTGGATATGCCGGGCCCGTGGCAGGCTGCCGTGCATCAACGATCTCAATGTTGCTTTCGCCACCGCTCGCAACAATGTTATCAATTCTCTCACTCTGAGCAGACTGTTCAGTTTCGACAGTATTGAGGCGGCCACGATGCTCCGTCAAATCCGTTTCAATATCAGCGAAATTATCATTGTGACGCTGGAGGTTCAGCAGATCCAGCGTCTTTGTAATGACTCTCCTTGCAAAAGCCATAGTTATTGCAGCTCCTTTCTAATATAGATATTTGTAACGGTAGATGACCTCCAGGGTAAACGCTGGCGCAGTAGCCGAAACCGTGAATGTCGTCTCTCCGGGCGGCAGCTCGAAGAACACTCCATTACTCCGGGACCACGCGTTATCCCCGTTAAGCCGGATCTTGCATTTATCCGGATAGCAGTCGATCTCCAGTAAATCAGTCCCTCCAATGCTTCCGGAGAAGGTGAAGGTCTGGCTGCCAGTACTGATTGACAGATCAGTGAATGCCCCCGTGATGCGCAGCAACGGGTAAGCCGTCTTCGTTCCGATATTGTTGACCGTCACCGTCTGGCCGCTTGTCGAAATGGAAAACGAAGAATCCGAGATATAAAAATAGCCCTCCCCGAAGGAAAGGCCGTCGCCATATTCATGCTGTTCCGTGTCTTGTATTGAATCCACCCAAGGATTGTCCATTTTCATCGGAACGTCAATTTTCCGGTTTCCAGTGGAGGCGTCGAACGCTATAGAACCGCGATATTCCGCAATGTATCTTTTATCAGGAATATCATCGAAAATTACTTCAGCCGGCCCGTATGATACGTCAAATATACTCGCCAGTTTCGCCACAGTGCCGTGATAGTCGTCGCCCATGATAAACAGGCCCAAGCCAAGAGGCCGGGCTGCATAAGTGCTGCCGAAGTTTCTCACACCGTCCTTGCCAGCAATCTTAACTGTATTCTCCTCGGTTTCTGGTAGTGGCGGTAGATCCCGGCTGACCAGTTGGATGTTCAGTGTTGAGAGCCAGACACCGTTGACCGATACATCATTCATCCTCCCTTCACCCCCATGGTCAGCGAACGACGGGCAACCTTCTCGCGCTCAGTATAAAGAATCTCTGTGTCAGCTCGATCTGCAAGTGTCACGCCGTTGACTGACATATCAATATGATTCTCGACCTTGGTTTCTGACCGTGATACAGCAGCTGCAGCAGATCCAATCAGGCTAGGGTTATCCAGCAGCCGGAACAATCCTTTAAGCTGCGAAGTGTTGAAGATCGCCTCCTGACCGTGTGCAATGATAGGAACCGGCATGCCGGCAGGTCCGGGAATGATGCCCCCAACATCAAAGCTCTGCAGCTTCTGGCCAGTGTCCTTGTCAATCCCGTATAGATCGCGAAGCGCCTGATTACGGGCGGCCAGCCGCTGCATCTCCGCCCGGTTACCCGAGGCAGCTGCCTGAGCATAGGCATCCTTGTTGGCATTGTACTCAGCAAGGTCAGCATCTTTTTGCGCTGCTTCCTTGGCGGCAGTGATAGCAGACATTTTTCCTTGGTACTGAACGATGAAAGCATCCAACTCCGTCAGAATCTGAGCATTAGCCGTGCCGGCAGAAGAAACTCGGAACGCCGCGATTCCTGCCTCCAGAACCTTTATGTCGTCCGAATAGTTCTCAAAGGCATCCTTGAGGTCATTGTAATGGGCCTCCGTAGCATCTGTCTCTTCCTCGAATGCCTTGAGCTGCGCGTCCTTTTCCTCTTCCAAAGCGTCCTTCTGCGACGTCAGTTCACGCTTCCGCAGTTCCCGCTCATGATCAAGCACGAATTTGTCGCGCTCCTCAATCAACTTCTTCCGCTCTTCGCGGCCTGAATTACCTACAGCAGATGAAAGCAGATCAATGCGGGCATTCTTCTTCGCCAGTTCCTCCTCGTAATCCAGATCGCTGTTCGCTTCTGCCTCGGCATCAATCAAATCCTGTATCGCCTTTATCTTGTCGTCTTGAGCCGATACATAAGCATCCTTCCGGGCTTCAATTGCTGCAAGATCAGCTTTCTGAGCTTCATCAATACGGGATTTTTCTGCATCAACTAGTTCCTTGTTCAAATCCATCGCCTTGTCTGTCCATTCTTTACGGGCCTGATACAACTCTTCATCTGCCTGTTCGTAATACTTGCTGTCTAGCGCATATTGATTGCGCAGCTCTGTCCAGGCTTTCACCTTGTACGCAGCAATGTCTGCTTCCGTGGCGCCGGATTCCTCCAGCCGGCGTATCTCCTTATCGATGAGCTTCTCCCGCTTGTTATAGAGAGCGCTTATCTCGGCTTCCGTTTCAGAAGCCACCTGCTTTCGGGACTGACGGACCTGGTCGTCAGCAGCTTTATACTGCTCCGAATCCTTACTGTACCGATCCCGCAGCCGGGTCCATGAGTCCAGCTTCATCTGCGCGATCTGCAGCTCCGTCTTCCCACTGTCCTCCATTCGCTTCGACTCGGCATCGATCCATGTGACAGAGAAGTCATACCGCGATTTAACGGAGTCCTCTCCGAGCCGCTTCAGCTGTAATTGCAATGTCCGGGCATCATCGACCGATTCTTTCAAAAAGGTAGCGTGCTTCTTCTGCAGGGCCTGATACTTCTCCATTTGCTTCTCGGCGGTCAGGTCGTAATAGTCAGCCTGAAACTGAATCGTCTTAAGATCAGCCTCGTAAGCTTTCTGGCGAGCCTCTGCAGCAAGTTCCGCTGCGGTCTTCCCAGTACTTTCTTTGCCCGTCTTTTCAGGCTTCGTAAGATCAATAGGAGCACCCTTATCGTTCGCTCCAAGCGAGAAATCACCGCTTTTCAAGGACGCCGCAGCTTTTTCAATTTCCTTTTGCTTATCCGCGATCGCCATCTGCTCAGCCGAAAGTTTCTTAAGCTCTGTCTCGGCTTGAGACTGAGCAGCGTTCGTCACAATGTCAATCACGTTTGGAGTCTTGCCGCTCATCGCAGCCTGCCCTTGTTTGACTGATTCTGCGAAAGTAGACGCCTTTGCACCATTAACAGCGGCCATTGCATCAAGCAAGTTCCCATAATTTTTGATCTGGGCTTCTACAGAAGCACGCTGCGCTTTTGCTTCAGCAGCCAGATTATCAATTCGGATTTGAGCATTAGCTGCAGCATTATCTGTCATCATGCGATCAGCCGTGATCTGATCCTCGATATAACCCACATTCAGGATGCGGATCCGGCCGTCCTCTTCCTGCATAGCGTTCAACCCTGGATACTCCCGCTTCAGGATATTGGTGACATCGACCATTTCCTGCAGCTGATCTCGGTTGAGCTTCTGGGAGGATGACAGCTTCTTGTAAGAAGAAAGAGCAGCTTCCATAGATTTGACCTTCTGGTTCTTGGAAGCAAGATCAGCGACCTCTGCCTTTTGCTCGTCAAACAGGGCAGATATCGATTGCCTGATAGCCTTGTTCATTTCCTCAAGCTTCTTTGTGGCCTTCTCAGCTCCGTCAAAGCCCAAGCTCCGGAGTTTTTTGTCGATCTTCTCCAGCTCTTCGTTTATATCCATCGCTTCAGACATCATCGCAGGAGTACCTTCACCTTTGTCCCAGGCTTCCTGGAACTTATTTAAGCGCTGCTGTAATAGTGCCCGTTCGTGCAGTGCCTTTGTCAACTCTTCCGTCTTAGCGCGTAGCTCCGTGAGTTCATCAGCTGTTCTTTTGACAGGTGAATCGGCTAATGCTTCATTGAGCGCTTTTTGGGCCTCTTCAAAATTCCTTGTTTCCTCCTTGGCCTCTTTGTACTTGCCAATCAAGAAAGCAGCTCCAGCTGACACCGCACCGATCGCCACAGCCAGTAATCCGAGCATAGGAATGGTTCTTGCGGTAATGGTGCCGGCTAAGATCGCTGCATCATATGCGGCCTTAACGGCATCTATTGCTTTCTTGAGCTGGTACGCTACGACTACTCCGCCGAGTAGCAGCGGTGGAAGAGCAGTGAAGGTAACAAGGGCCGCTTGCGTCGATTTATCCAGCTCCGCGAAGCCTGCAACCAGGAAAGTAATCCCTTCGACCGTCTCCCGGACGGCCGGAAGGAACATGTCACCAATGACGATCCCCGCTGACTCAAATGCGCTGCTCATGTTATCGGCAGCACCCTTCAGAGTATCCATCTGCGTTTTAGCGACGCGCTCCGCTGTACCACCTGCGTCCGCAAGCTCTTCGGTATATTTGTTCAGTTTTCCGCTGCCGGACTCTATTAGGGTGATAAATCCGGAAGCCGCTTCACGGCCGACCAATGTAGCGGCTGCATCAGCCTGCTGTGCTTCGGTAAGACGCGGCCATACCTCGGTGAGCTGCTGCACGATTTGTTGCAACGGAAGGATGTTACCGGCACTGTCTTTGATCGTAAATCCTAATCGCTCCATGTAAAACGCTGCTTCCTTGGAAGGAGAGGCCAGTGCAAGCAAAATAGCCCGCAACGATGTGCCGGCCATTTCCCCCTTAATACCAGCATCAGACAATGCTCCAACCGCTGCAGTGGCTTCCTCTATGGACAGGCCCATTGACTTAGCAACCGGCGCTACATACTTCATGGCCATCCCCAGGTCAGTTACATTAGCATTGGTTGAAATACTGGATGCAGCCAATACATCGACTACCCTTGTGGTTTCAGTGGCTTCCATGCCGAATCCGCGCAAAATGGAGGAAGCAATATCCGCTGTTGTAGCCAGATCGACATTACCGGCAGCGGCCAGAGATAGTACGCCGGGCATGGCCGCGATGATCTCCTTGGTGTTAAATCCTGCCTGCCCAAGCTCTGCCATTGCATCCGCTGCTTGACCGGCGCTGAATTTGGTCTGTGCTCCCAGCTTAATGGCATTTTCTCTTAAAGCGTCGAATTCAGCTCCGACCGCTTCCGTGATAGCTTTGACGTTCTGCATCGCTTGCTCAAACTCGGCTGCTGTTTGAACGGACTTGGCGATTAATGCACCTACCGCAATCGCCATGGCTGAGTACGCTGCTCCCAGCGTCTCGATCTCCAGCTGCACATTGCTTGTCACCTGATTGAGTTCCCGCATCCTCTCGATGATGTCATCGATTACTGATGCCCCGACACCAAGGCTTTCAAGTTCAGTGCGGACGCTGGCGAGCTGTTGCTCGAATATCTCAGGATTAGCCCGCCGAATCGCTGCATTAATATTTTCAATATTTTCACTACTTGCCCCAACGTCCTGTAATGCCATGTTCAATTTCATGAAGCTACCGGTTGCCTCATGAGCATGGTTGCTCATCTTCTTGGCAGCATCAGAAGCTACATTAGTGCTTTTCGTCGCCTCAGCCATTGCCTTATTGATGTTACCAATCTGCTCCCCGCTTAATCCGGCATCTGCTAGGGCCTTATTGAGCTTCTGAAAATCCTCGGCAGTTTGTTTTGCCTGAGTGCCCATGTCCATGAAATCTTTCTTCACGTTCTTAATGTCCCGCTTAATCCCGTTTGCATCAGCTGTGATTCGGGCTTTCAGCTCCCCGAGATTCCCTGCCATCCGTCATCCTCCTCCCTTCATACGTCTGAGCTGCGCTTGGTACTGTTCTTCTGGTGTCATCTGCTTCGGTGCCGGTGTTTTTGGAAGCCGCCGGACATACCGCTGCAGAATCTCGGAACGCACCTCCTTATCCATGATGTGCGGATAAGAGGCGACCTCCAATTGCTCGACCATTGCCGTTGCATGCCTCCGCTCCTCCAGCAACAGGAGCTCGGGAAGATCGACGAAGTAGTATTCGTTCTCTATCTCGTGCTGGGTCTTCCCCAACGCCATACAGCAACGGAGCACAAATTCATCGTATGTTAACCCTCGGCCTGACCCATCCGCTGCGCGATGCTGGTCACGAACTGCTGCGCCATCGGCGGAATCAGGCCGCTCAAGTTTTTTAGGGCGGCGTTCATGTCATTCTTTGCCCAGGTTAAATTCAGGTACTCGGTACACTCAGCCAGGCTTGCCTGTTCGCTGAGCTCGTCTATGTCGATGTCGCTGAGCAGGGAAGTCAGCTCGTAGATCTCGTCGATCATGACTTCCGCGCCGGCAACAATCATTACAGACCGGTCAACCGCCGGAACAAGAAATACTTTAACGAGCAGATCACCAATCGTGCCGATGTGATCCGTCAGCTTCTTCAGCCGGTTACGGGTCAGCTTCGGAATGGACACCGTCCGGCTGCCGAGCTTCAATTTCTCTTTTCTAGTAAGTGGAAACATGATTCATCCCTCATTTCTCGGAACATGAAAAAAGGGAGAAGGCAACCAGCCCTCTCCCTGAATAATTCTGTTCGGATATTTTTAAGCTGTGGCTGTAATATCGCCCCAGGTGTAAAGTAGGCCCTTCGGCGTTGCGTTAACATCCGGATAAGCCATCGCTGCCACCGTCAGGCGCAGGTTGTTATCCAGTACAAATGCAGCGTTCATGTCAAACTTGATACCGACCGACTCGATGTAAATGAACCGGGACGGATCAGTGACACCCTGCGGCTTGATTACCGCCCGCTTCCGCGGCAGCTCCTTGCCCGCCAGACCGGTAACCTGATACTTCACTTTAGCTGGTGTATCACCATCAACGATCTTGAAGGCATTCGGGTTATACGAAATGACCTTTTCAAAGTCCATATCCGGAGTTTCGAAGTTGATTGCACCTGTCGTTCCGGTAACGATCGATTTCACCGGCGCGGTACCTGTCTGGTCAACCGTAGGCTCGAAATAAGTGGTTGTAGTCGTGAAACTGATGCCGCCTTGTGTCAAATCGATAGTGATTGCATCAGACTCTTCCGTCCCATCTGCGTTGATCCCCCAGGTAAAGATACCGGGACCGGCGTAAATCTTATTAATATCACTCATGGATTATTTCACCCTCTCTTATGATTGCAGGCTGAGTACGCCCACCAGAATGTCTGTGCTCACTGAAAAATCTACAAGGACAAATCCACCTTGATTGTACAGTTCGGCGTCAAACGGACCGATGAAGCGCTGCTCCCCCGCCGGCACGGCGATCACCTTCTGTCCGGTGCGGCCGTACTTATCCGCAGCCATAGGAATGGTCACATTCACTGAGCTGCCGGAACCATTATCCACGAACAGCAACTGGCTTCCGTTATTTTGGAACTGCATGTCATCTGCGGAATTTGCCGCCTGTGTCACCAGTTCCACTCCCGCCATACTTGCGGTTGATCTCGCTATCGTAGCTCTTGCCACGGTTATCCCTCCTTGGTGTAAAACTCAAAATTGGTTGAATACATTGGATGATCCTTGGTGTCCAGCCCTAGATAGATCGGCTCCATCGTCGCTGTACTGGCGAAGACATGGGTGCTGCCTACCAGGTAATTCGGCTTCCTATGCAGCAACTTCTTCAACTGCTTAGCCAATGCCTCGGTCGCCGCCATGTTAGCAGGCAGAGTCTTGTAGGACTTGCCTTTGACGATGATCTGATAGGTCGGCCGCTCCGTCGGAACGTAGTTATGCGGCGGACCGCCACCAGAATCCATGACAAAAAGACATGGCAGTTTCGCTTCGGGTAGATCCGCAGAGATAAAGTTGGCGTCCGGATAGACGGTGTACCCGGCTGCAGTCAAATAAGCAATCAATTCAGTTGCAAGCACGGCATCACCATCCTTCCAGGAGCCCGGATAACTCCTCCATGGCCCATTCCTCATTCATCTTAATTGCATTCTCCAGGAACTTCTTCCCGGGGGAGTATCCGTTATAATTACCTTTGCTCAGGGTCTTCTCACCTGGCTGCAGCTGCACGATGGCACCGGACGGTGTCTTGTTGAACCCCTCATGCTGTATGACGGCATAGGCATTCACCTCAGGGCTGGTACCGAAGTCAATGTACGCCAGCCCTATCAGGTGCTTGACCTCATCAATGTCGAGTGCCGCCTCCAGATCACCTTCGTCCAACGGAGCCAGACGCTTCGCATCGTGGATGATCTTAAGAGCAATCTTGGTCAACTTTTCATCCAGCCGCTTGTCAATATCCTCATCCAGTTGATCCAGCCGGGAAATGACCGTCTCCAGCCCGGTCAGGTCTAAGGAAAATCCGCCTGTATTAGCCATAGAGCACCACTTCCTTCACATCATCGGTGCCGAGGTACTTCCGGATCTCATAATGCTTTACATCGATGCGAACCTCGTTACCAAGAGCATTGGTGTACATAAGCCAATCATCCATGCCGACAGCGTTGACTCCCTCCAGATAAACGGTGTAAGCGACCTGAATGTCCTCTCCTCTGGCGTTCTTGACGAGCTTCTGTTCCTCGACCACCTTGGCATCTTTTACGACAGGATCGGCCGGGATAGGCCGCCCCCATTCGTCCACACCGGGGTGATAGTGTGTCACCGTCGCTGGGTATCCGAAGAGACTCATAGTAAGCACCCTCCATACTGTTTCTGCAGGGCCGATGCGGCCTCTTCTTCCGCCAGTTCATCAGCAGTAGGACCAAGCATGTCATGGACGTCAGGGGCAACAGCAGGCCGGGCTCCGTCCTTGTAGCTGACAGTCTCCCCGTTGTCGGTTACCGTTTTGACGTTGTGCTTTTGATATTTCAGCGCCGGATCAATACCCTGCAGTTCCCAAATGGCTTGCATCGCAACCATCGGCACGGTCAGTACAATCGCAGGATACCAGCGAGCGAGGTTCCGCTCTGACTGCGTGACGGCGACAGCCGGCTTCTTGGCTTTGTCCCAAGCCTCAGAGTCGAGCACATTGGCTGCGATCCATGCGCTGACCTCTTCGGGTGTAAACATTTCCATCACCTACTTCTTTTCAGCTTCAGCAATTGCAGTAAGCAGATCCTCGACCGATTTTTCTTCGGTACCCTCGATGCCAAGTTCTGCTGCCTTCATCTGCAGGTCAGATTGCTTTTCTGCGATTCCTTCCTGCAGTTTCTCCTTACCGAGGCGGCCGGCATTGGATACGCCGAGCAGTTTGGCCCGTTCGCGCAGCTCCTGCAGCTCAGCGGCATCATCGTCCGGAAGAGGTTCCACTTCCTCTGCATATCCCTGAGAGATCAGATCATTTGCAATCTCATCGTCCACCTTGCGGACAATTTCCCCCGGCTTCAACCATTTGCCGCCGTTCTTCACAACGCCTTTCAGTTTGATATCCACTTCGTTCACCCTTTCTACGTGATAATACGTGATAAAAGAAAGGAGCCCCGGAAGGAGCTCCTTAAATTACAGTTGCAGAGACTACGCTGTCGGCCCAAGCGAATGCCGGGAAGGACAGAGCCACACCGGCAGTCCGCAGGCGGATCGGATTCTTCGTCCAATCACGGAACACGTAAATCCCCATATCACCTGTCTGGACGGCATCGATCTCGGCCATCATTTCCTCAGTTGTCTTGGCCCACAGATAGTTACCCAGCGGACCGTCTGGCAGCAGTACGAAGCGGTTTTCCGGCATCATGCGGACAGTGGTGAAGCTCAGTTTGCCATTAGTCAGCGCACGATCCTCAGTACGGGCCTGAGTGTCATACGCAACGATGGTCGGGAACTCCATCTCGTCGAAGACGGATTGCAGTTGTGCCCGGGTGAGCTGCGGCGGCTGAGCGTTGCCACTTGGATTGCCATGATAGTGCTGGCGGATGCTGAGGTTTCGGCGCAGCAGTGTGATAATCTTAGTGCTGGTCATTGCGCGGCTCAGGATGATGCCTTTTGCTCTCCATTGATCAACCCAAAGTTGAATGTCATTCAGAGGAGTGGAATTCTCGATATCATCCCACTTATCCGTACCACTCAGCACCGGCTTCTGGTCAGAAGTGTAATTCCAGGTGACATCAACCTTCACGTTACCCTCAGCATAATGCACCTCACCTTGCCAAATAGCCGTCATAGCGATCCATTCCCGGCGGGCGCGGATAGCATTGACGGCATAATCAGCATCATTCAACTGCTCAGTGCGGAGCTTATTGCGTTCCGCGTCACGCAGACCATAACTCTGTGAAGCTTGGAGTGCCATGCGCACCAGTTTCTCATCCATGTATCGGCCACGCTGGATTTTCGGAATGGTTACTCTGTCACCCGTCAAACCTTCACGAGAGCCGTATTCAACCTCAGTTCCCAGCTCGGCGATCTGTGCCATTACCGGCAATGTGGAGCCGCTGTTCCGGATAATATCAACGGTCAGCTCGTCCGTTTCTTCCGGAGGGAACAGCAATGGATGCAAATATTCGTTGTTGAACTCCAAGCTGCGGGAATAAACCAGAAGATCCTCCCCGGTCAGTGCCTCTTCCAGTGTCAGCTCAATCGGATCTCCATCAGCAAAGAGCTGCAGGTTCAAAGGCAGGCGACGAACGCCGGAACCAGTGATTACATTGTTATTTTTCATAGTGCTTCTCCAGTCCTCTCTATAAGTAGAATTAGGCGAAATCAATGCGAGGCATCTTAGCACGCAGGGCAGCATCCACTGTAACCGGTACACGGGCTGCGATGATCTTGGCAACCTCATAGCCGCCGACCACATGATCGCCATCCTTGACGTTTACCGTGTGCTTCAGGATAACGGTCGGATTATCTCCGCCACCAGTGGTTGTAACAATGCCGTTTGCAGTGGTGTAAGCATTGGTGGTTGCGGTAAAGGTAACAACCTTGGTATCCCGGTTGATGGCAGTAATCGCCTTGTTCTCATTGGCGGTACCGTTGTTCAGATTAATGGTGTCACCCACAACCAGCCGGCTCACATCGCTCAGCGTGGCTGAAGTGGCGCCGGAAGCAACATTCGCGGTCAGGGTCAGTCCACCGGTGTACGGCCGGAACTTTCCATTTGCTTGAATTCCCACCGGCATGCCTTTCTTGATAATCTTGTCGCCATTCGCATCAACAGGCACTGCTGCAGAATCAATGGTGATGCCGTTGGTCACCTCACGGATAACTTCGAACGATGCCAGAATTTCATATTCGTCATGGACCGTCACACGCGGTCTTGGTTGCAATCTCACAGTTCATTCCTCCTTTAATTTCTTGCCCAAGGGTTATGCACAGTTGAAGTACCTGGTGCAGCCCCGCGGCTTTTGGCCAGCTTCACGATATCCTCTTGCCGTTTCTTCCTGTCTTCGGGAGTGGAAGACGAAACATCTGCACCGATCCGTCCACTGCCCTGCTTCGCCTTAAGGAGATGCGGCTTCTTCTTGGCCAGAGCTTCAAGCGCCTCTTTCACGCCCTCCAGCTCGCCCTTGTCGTTCTCCTTCACGGCGGTCAGGTCAGACAACACGCGGGCGTCCTCCCAGTCGGCGAATCCGAGTTCGTTCGCCAGCAGCTTCACCTCGGCAGTAAGCAAGCGCTGGAAGGTCTTCTGATTCTGCTCCTTCTCACGCTCCTTGATTTGCTCGTCAACCAGACGGCTGACTTCCGCAGGGTCAAGTTGTCCCTTTTCTTTGTCCTTATCCTTCGGATTCTTCAGGGCGGCTTGCATGGCTTCAACCGAGTCGTAGCCCAGCTCTTTTGCCAGAGTGAGCTGTCCTGCTTTCTCTGCACGGGAAACACGCTTTTGAACAGCTGCATCCAGCTCAGCTTGGGTAAATGTCTTACTACCTCCAGCATCGCCGCCGTTACCACCAGCACCACCACCGTCACCGCCCTCTCCGCCGCCTTCGCCACCTTCAGCGAATAGTTGCAGGTCCAAAAGGATACGTCTTGCCGATCTTGCGATATATTCTTTCATGGTATTGACCTCCTGTTTTATGCCCGGGTAGGCTTCCTCGGTAGGCAGTTTAAAGTCGTGCCACGGTTTGGACAAAATAAAAAGCCGCTTATTCAGCGACTGGTTCATACGTAGCTTCAAAAATATCCGGTTTGCAGGGATATACTTCACCTTTAATTCCACGAATAATCCAATCGCCGAGGTCAGCACGCATAACCCCTTCAAGAGTATTGATAAGAATGACACCGCCAGGCTCCCTGCCTGCATCAGCATCATCAAGCCAATCCGGCCATCCTGTGTCGTCAGCATTTTGCCATGCTTCAATCACTACCGGTTTTTTTCGATATTTCACGACTATCCCTCCCTGATCTGGTTCATCACATCATCCTTACCGCATTCCAGCAGACCCAGAGCTTCGGTATTTTGGATATGGCTCCAAACGGTTTGAATCGAACCGTCAGCCAGCTTCACGACAGCGATGAAAGACTCGATACGGCCCTGCTCTGCCGCTTGCTGAAGACTCCCAGCACAGGCCAGAGGTGTTATTTTACCAGCACGATTGTTGCGCCGCTCTCTCACTTCATCCAAGGCTTAACGCTCCTTTCGTTTGGAACAGTGGCTGCCGACAACGACCATAGCCATGATAAATAGCCAGAGCGGCCAGTAATGTAGCAGCTTCTCACCTTCCGTCATGTGGATCATATCGTCCATAAACTCATCCACGGTCTATCATCCTCCTTGCCTCTTAATCTCGCGGTTCACTTCCCGGAAAAGCTCCTGCAGCTCTGCATACCTTGCAGTCTTCCTGACCTTAAGACTGGCGAACTGCTGCAGATTGGGTGTATCTTCCGGCAGCACGGCCTTGTACCTGATCCACTGTTTCCGGGTCTCGTTCTTACGGGACTTCTCCCGCTGCAGTTCGTTGTACCGCCGCATATTCGCCGCCGTTCGGTTATCAGTAAACGGCCGGTTGCTGTCCAGGATGACCTGCTCGATCTCATCGGCAGAGGTGTACTCCTCCACCCAGACCGACATCGAATGAACGCAATGGCTATGGTACGGCGGGCGCCGTTCCAGCCGCGGAAAACGCGAATCGCTGCCGCTGATGCTGTAGACACGTCCCTGGTATACAGCGCACACCGGACAAGTGATGCCGACGCTATTGATGTAAACCAGGTCCATTCCATTCTGCACAGCCATGTTCTCGGTACCGGTGACATGCGCTTTACGCTGATGGTACTGCACAACCCCGGCCATGTACTTGTCGGCAGGGATGCGGGCGCCGTTTTTGGATATCATGCCGGTGATGCCCTGCTTATTAACAGCAGCGACAGCATTCTGTGTAGCCTGCCGGCGGCTGACTCCCTCGAGTAGTGACTGCTCATTTGCAATCCTAATGGCATCTTCAATACGCTTTTTAGCATCACGAGTCATATGTTCGGACGCCTCAAGGATAGAATAAAATCCCTCATCTGAGATCGATTGAGCCGCTCCCTGGTGTATGATTTCCTTGATGGTAACGTCCATTGCTTCCCGCGCAATCCCGGCAGCAACCATCTGCTCAACAGCCACAGCAGCCCCGCTGCGGTACTCCTCGCCGATCAGATCAGCCAGGCCTTGCCCGGCATCATTGACCAGCTCCGCGATAATCATATCCACCTGCTGCAGTAGCTGCTGCCGGCGGCGGTTGCTGATGTTACCGTCCTGTAGGATCTGAACCAGGGCACGAAGCCGCTCATCCGCTAGAACATACAGCGCAATCAGTTCCTCCGTTGTAGCCATATTACACCGTTACCCGGGGCGGCTGCGTGTAGGTTGGGTTAAGTGTATCAACAGCTTTGTCATCCTGAATTTTCTGAATCTCGGCTTGAATTGCCTCTTCGCTCCAGTCAGGATGCAGCCGGCGGACAGTGGTCTCAAGCGATTGGACACCATCTGCATACTTCTTGCTCTCTTCTCCATCCTTCTCGGACTCTGCTTTCGGCAGCATGTCGCCCCACTCTATTACCGGGTTTACTGGTTTCAATTTGACGGAGCCAATTGCGTTCTCCAGCAGCATGCACTTCCTCACTGCATCCTTGATGGCTGCATCGAACTTATCCTTGATGGCTTCGGCCTTGATTACTGACTGAATCCAAAGGTAGAGCAGCGCGATACCGGTGTCCCCCTTGGCATCCTCCAGCCCAGCTGCCTGAACGGATGTCTTACTGACGGCCAGCATGTAACGGATAAGGCGCTCTACATGTCCAAACGACTGTGTCGTCTTGGCGTCCCAGGTGATGTACTGCGGGATGGCCCCGGTCTTATCGTCATAGCTGACCACTTCAAGATCCGCTCCGCGAACAAACCTCGCGCCATAATCCCGCTGATTCTGATTGGCAACTGTATCCCAGAGCGCTCGGGGAATAGCCAGCTTCGGCTTGCCATGCTTCTCGAATACAATGGAGTCCCGGGTAATCGTCCAGTTTATTTCCTCCTGGATCGTATCAATGTTCCGGAGAGCGGACCGGCCGCGGGGATGCCGCAGGGTTTCATCGTTGGTTACATCGCCACAAAGCAACTCGCCAATGTCAGGCAGCTCCGCATCCTCAGGGATATCAAGGCCATGGTCATCGGCATACTGCTGCGTATCCACCAGATCACCGACAGTGTCACCGTCCATCTTGTAAACGAGCTGTTTAATGGATAGGTCATCCCCGCTGAGCTCCTGCCGCTCGACCCGGAGGAAACGATCTATGGCTCCTTGGCCGTTATCCCATTCCTCAATCCACGCGAGATCAGCACCCCGGCCGTTCTCATGTGGGAAATATTGATCTCCCAGCAGCCACTCGAACCAGACTTTGCCGCCGCCATCCCGCCGGATTCGGTAAGCTGTCAGACCGTCAACCTGGTGCTGCACGACAGCGGACCATATTTTCGCATTCGGCTTTGACTCTGTAACAACGCTGGCCACAAAATCCAGCTCAGGGCCCTGCTCGATATCGGCGGACACATTGCCCAACGCACGGTTAATCAGGTCAGCCGGTACTTCTGCAACCAGTGAGGCAAAGTTAACTACGACATATTGATGCTCCGTGGTAACTTTGATCTCAGCCGGTCGTCCGCGGCGGTAGCGTCCTGGGTGTGAACGGCGTATCAGCCGTTCCGTCGTCTGGATATTACGGGCCGCGGGAAGATCAGGTCATGATCGCCGTCATAGAGCAGCCGGTAATAGTGCATATCCTCGACCTCGACGTCATACGGGGCTGGTGGGAACTGCTTCTTGCTGTAAATGATGGTCAATGTTCTCTCTCCTTTCTTACCAGCCTGAAGGCCGTTGATTGGTATAATGCATATCCTTCTCGCTTACAAACGACAGGATCACAGCGTCAGCTCGGTCAGGAGAATCAAGCCCGCGCTTCTTCATGTCCTCTTTTCGCTCCAGGGCAAGCCTACCTTTACTGGTCATACGGTATTTTCGCTGGGATAGTTGAGTAATTAAGCGCTCGTCATTTGGAAGCTCAATCTCTACTGGTCCGCCCTGCAGATGTTTGGAAAAGGACTCCTGCAGAACATCCCGGAGCACAGCCCAAGATTCGGTACCCTTGTTTTCATAGTGTTCCAGCTCGTCATCGGATGCCTTTCCGCCGTTGTTCACCGGTATTACCCACCAATCGGTCAGCCCTTCTTCCAGAATGACTTCGTTCAGGCGATCCGTGACCCCGCCGCCGACGCCGCTGTCATCGACCTTGATCTCAACACGGCGAAGGCTCGGCCTATCCCGTAACAACTCCCGGCCAGCAGCAATAACCCTGCCAGCGGTAACCATGGTGTCCTGCTTGCTGTAGCAATGCAGAGGAAACACCTTCATGCCAATCCGCAAAGCGATAACCGTCTCATCATCACCGAAGCGCGCCACGTCCACTCCAATATGGAGAGTGTCGCCGCGGGCTTCAACTTGAGCAGCTGCCGCGAGCTCGACCAGTTCCAACGGGATAAACGCATCCGCTTCTGCCTTCGGAAACTCTCCGAAGACACGTACCCGGATAACGTCGCTGTCCGCGCCGTATTTTTCAATCAGCATCTCGATGTTCTCTCGGCTGGTTCGCTTGCTATCCCGGCTATCAACCTTGTGCGTCTGGAACTTCGCCCGGTCCCGATTATGGGAATCATAAAAACCCCACTCGTTCGAGTCGGGTTCCCGCACATCAGAAGCTTATTTTCATCACCAGACAGCGTACCAAGGATGGCTTCCATGATCTGATCCGCAACGCCAGATGCTTCGTCCACGATGAATAGCATGTAGTCCTCATGGAAGCCCTGCATGTTTTCCGGCTTGGTCGCTGTACGCGCCGTAGCGAACCAGCGCTGCTCATGCCCGACCATGTAAATTTTAGTCTTGGTCCACTTGAGCAGGTTCTTTACCAAGGAGCGCTCCAGCCATTTGGACACCTCTGCCCAAAGGACATCATGCAGCTGCTGCTTGGTCGGAGCGGTACACACTACCTTGGGATTAGGTCGGCAGCAGAGGAACCAGATGACAAGTGCAGCCTCGAAGGCTGTCTTACCCACACCCTGCCCCGAGCGGACACTGGTGCGTGGATGCATGGATACATCAGCCATTGCTTTCCGCTGCCAATCATCCGGATCGAATCCGAGCATATCCTCGGAGAAGGCAACAGGATCATCCCAGTAGAGATCAATCAGATCCGTCAGAGCAGCAACGGCGTTATACGGCTTACTGCTCATGCTGTTCACTCGCTTTCATTGCTCTTCGCCGTTCCGCAATCTCACGAATCGCATCCGTCCAGCTCGCGGTCGCACCTTCTGCCCCCTGCAGCTTCTGAAGCTCGATCTGAAGGATTGCTGTGCGGACCTGCTTTTCCTCATCGACAGCGATGAGTTTGTTCTTTAGCTCGATGGCCCGGATCTTCTTGTCCTGGATACGGGTGAGGGCTTCTTCCAGCTTCAGAATGTCATCCAGCTTGCGGAACGTCTTCTCCTCAACCTTGGACAGCACCATTTCATCCCGGGTAACCGGAACACTCTTGGTGATGCCGGACTTCTCATCATGGACCTTGCCCATGCCCTTGATGCTTTTGAGCTCCTGCAGCTCGCTGCGCTCCTTCTCAGAAAGCCCGTCCATCAGGTTCTTGATTCGCTGCATCATTCGGCGCTCACGGACGGAGAGAAGGGCTATAGATTCATCAGCCTGGGCAACCGGATCAGTGTTGATATGATCCATGAGCTGCTGCTCGGCTTCGGTAAGGGTGTCCATCCAGATGGTCTCATGCTCACCAGTAGTGACGGCCTTCTTATTACCGAAGGGACCACCGTGGCCGCCCCGATTACCCAGCGCATTCTTGCTTCCGGGAGGAGCGCCGCCTTTATTGCCGACAGCATTTTTGTTGCCCTTCGGCGCGCCGCGCTTTTGTTGTACAACAGTTTCGGAAGATTGTTGTACAACATTCCACCGATCCCGCTGCTTCCAGACGGCGACCTTCTTCTCGTCGACGTTCAACTGCTCGGCGATCTGCCGGTTGGTTATGTTGCCGCCGTGATCCAGCCATATCTGTTTCGCCTGGTCACGGTTCGGATCTCTTGCTCTGGCCATTACATTATCACCACCCCCGTAAAAATATGTAAACTCATAATTCATTTTTGCCGATAATGAATATAAAAATATTGGGAGGCAATTGAATGTCATACGCAGCAATACGTGAAATTGAAAAAGACTTAAGATCAAAAAAAGAAGTTGATCCAGATGACATCAAGGATGCAAAGAGTAAAATACAAGATTTAAAAAATCGTGGCATGATAACTGATGAAGAACTTGAATATACTAAAATTATGTTTCAAAGTAGAGTGGCTAAGTCTCCATCCATTTCAAACTCATTATCAATATCAGCTATTGCTATTTCTCTACTCACGGGAGCATTTAGCATAATCAAAACTGATGATGCCTTTTATCAAATTTTATATACTATAGCTACAGTCTCTATCGCGATAGTAATGTTATTCTTCAATTCCACCAATAATAAAACCTACAATTCATGCGCTTCCTGCACAATAATGATTGCTATAATTGATGAAATTATTTAATTATTGTTTGGTGTTGAGCTTGGCTACTCAATATTGAAACCGACTTACTTATGTTAAGTCGGTTTTGCTGTAGGGTCAGGCTTAAATCCGTCATCACGCTGCGTGGCTTGCTCTGTCCTGCCATTCTCCAGCTTTCTTCTGCCATTCGGACATACAACCAAACAACGCCTTAAATCGACTCACAGAAGGTCATTTACAGGCATGAAAAAAGCACCCGAAGGTGCTTAGATTAAAAAGTGATACCGTCCTTTCTTAACGCTCCATTTCCTCTGAAGGTTATCAGGCCACTTTCAACGGATTCATAGGTTGATATAACATCGCCAGAGTAAACCGCTCCGTTTTCATCTGTACCTTCAAACTTCATGTCATTTCCGAACTCGTCAAAAAGAAAATGTTTATCGCTATCAACCAGCAACTCATAATCTTTGAGCCCGTTCACAGCCGAAATATTGATGATTACACTTTCAACTTCAACAGGTTTACCATCAAGTGAAAAGGTTTTGAGTTTGATATTTACCAATATTGTGCACCTCCCTTCAACATCACATTTCGACGCTCAGGAAGTTTTTCCCTTCTGGCAAACAGGCCTGCTACAAAACTGTGCTGATTGCTCCCACCTACCCCAGATACAACCTTTACACTTTTCAGGCTGCCGCGGCGGATCCTTCTGCTGTATTCGCTTCTTTGCCATTAGAAATCAACCTTCTTTCCGGGAATATACCAAGCGTTATCGCTGCCTTTGAACAGCATCGGGCTATTACATTCGACGCAGAATACTTCCTCGCATTCATCCAGAGCAGACTGAGGAATAAAAAGGTTCCTGCCGCAGCAAGGAACGATCAGGCCGACAGCAATGCGATTTTGCTCATCCAGTTTTGAATTCATGGCTGCTGCTCCTTTCGGCAAAATAAAAAAAAGCCGCTGAATCTCAGCGACTTCCCCATATACCACTAAAGTATGTAATTGCACCTAATAAGAACATTGCTAAAAATACTGGAGTAATTTTAACAAGTATGTTCCTCATTAAACCCCGTTCCATTTTTCTTACGATTATTGCCAGTGCTACACCTACAAGGAGCAGCACCAGCATTGTCATAATCAATGGTCCGGCAACTTCCCATATATCCATATAATCCCTCCTGCTACTGTTATTCGACAACAGGGATAAAATTCCTGTAAACATAAAAAGCGGCGTCCGCTCCGCATCCGCAGCAAATGCGCTGCGCTCTTTGCTTAAAATCTTTATCTCCATAGTTACAGAGGAGAACAAGACCATTATACTGAGCTGGAGAAATCGGAGTCAAAGTCGGCAGTGACGATTACGGACGATTCTCTCCATCAAAGCATAACCGCTCTCTTTATTGCTCACTTATTCGATAATAGCGGGGGCAGGGATTTGAACCCCGGCTTCGGCCCGGTTCTTGCTGGCGTTGCGTCCAGACACCCCGCATGCGTTAACCTACCTTATATTTTGACTTCAGCACAGCCATCATGGCATTGACTTCCGCCTGCTCCCGATCGATTCTCTCCTGGAGAGCAGCACGCTTTGCTGGATCTTTCAGAGTAGTAAGCCGATCCTGCAGCTGGCCGATAGACCTTTGTTTTTCACGAACAGCCGGATTCGTATAAAATGACGGATAGTGCTGCTTGCAGTAAGGACACTCGAAATAGGTTTCCTCGACCGCATCCTCCAGCCGACGGCTTTGAACGAAGATATGGAACCCGCCCTTACAGTTATCGCATTGAACCGGCATGCCATTCATGGGCAACCCTCCCCGATATTTATTTGATTCAAGCATTTGCTCCAGCATGATAATATCCGGCACTTACTCAGGCGGCCGGCAGCCTCCACGATCCGAACTTTAACCGATGTGGTCACGGCCATAAGGGGACAGGGAAATGACAAACCCACAAGAACGGAGTATATAGAAAAGCGAGAGGAGGTACGCCCCGGTTAATGCTGCATTGCTGCAGCCGTGCGTGTCACTCTCGCCTGATTTCCACATTACCAATATAACACGGTTGAATCCTCATGTGGTGTTCATAAAACCCCGATAATTCGCGCTTTTCCATCAGTTTCTCTTCAAAATTTCATCGAAGAATCCCATCTGACTAAGCGAGTTTGCAATCATCTTCGTGCCCTTCTTAATGTGCCGATCCACAGTACTCCCAGTTGCATATGTGAACAGAATTGTGTTGCTGCGGGTGTGCCCTTCAATGAACCGGGCCTTAATCACCTTCTTCACATCCGGATTACGGATCAGATTGTATGCCCGGAAAATCATTTGCGTATAAACACGGTACCGTCCATACGTCCATCTCTGCTTTTCGGTGATAATAACAGCATTAGCTGTCTTATCTGCATGCAGCTCGTCCGCGCTCAGCCGGCGGACAGACTCTCCATCGATGGCAACCTGAGTCATATCTGCTTCATTCTCTTCAAAATCTTGAATAAACAGGATCATGTCCCTGTACCGTTCGAGGTAGAATTCGGTCTGTTCCAGCTCCGCTTCTGATGCTTCCGCAAACAATTCCCCTTGTTCGTATACCATCGCCATTCCCCTCATTCCCCTTTGTCATGTTATAATGTCGAGAGGAATGTTTTACCGGTAATGACCACCGCCCCGGCCAAGGATATGGGGGTCTTTGCTTATTTACTGCCTGGTATCTTCGTACTGTGCATCAATCGTTATGACTCTCGATGAAAAAGCTTCTTTAAGCTAACGGGCAGATTACTTCAATGAACTATCCATGAAAAGAGTGTAAAATATCCTTATTGAGGAGGTGCCAAATGATTAGCATTCATGATAACGAGATCACGTCTTATCAGGTTGATTTGAAAAATCACAAAATAATTTTATACACAGAAGCACCAAGTAACTCCGAAAGAGTGGAAGTTTCTTTTGAAGATGTACTAGCTCATCGATTCGAAACCCAACTAGAGGGAAGTATTATCTTGGACATTCAAGAATATGGGCTGAACCGATTTTTTGAGAATAATAACGAACTATTGGAGAAACAAAAAGACTATTGCTGGCCAATGCACTATGACAGCATTGATGAATTATCAATTCAGCTTATGAAGGAAGGATATCTATATTACGTGATCTAATATGCTGTTAACAGGATCATGTAGGGCGACCATTCATCTATCTGGGAAACGTTATTTTAACAACACAGCGGCAGTCGATGACTTAGTTTTTCGTTCAGAACTGCCGCGATAGGCTGAATTTTCTCGCCGTCATATCCCTCCCTTGCTGCGCAGTATGCGTCTACTGCTCATTCCCCCGGCATTTTCAGTACCGCCAGTAGTTCCTTTCTGCGAGTCTTATAGTGAAATTCCCAATCAAAACCTTCACCGAATACCGCTGGCGGCACTTCTGCAATATGCCGTGCCTTGGATATTGTTTTCTGAGCCTCTTTTAGATCTCCCAGCGCTTTATTTAAGTCCCCGCTTTCTCCGCCTAGGTAGCTGCACATACTGTCAAACACGGCCATGATCCCTAGCGAAGCACCCTGCACCTCCAATTCCTTGCGAAACATTGCACAGGTGGATTTAAGCGTTTCTGGTGTCATGATTCTCCTCCTTCCTCATAATCACATTCTGGGTTCTGGCACTCTTCCCAATGAGAATCCGGACCTTCATCACCGCCCCATTGAGGAACCATGTGCCATCCGCAGCCCGGGCATCTTTCAATCATCGTCCGTGTCATCCTCCTCGTTATACATTTCATCCGGATGCATGCGTCCATCCTGTATTCGCTCAAGCATTCCACGGATAGTGGCATGCTCCGACAGCATCCCGACCCGGCCGGAGTACTTCAGGCGGTTGCTTTCGTTCGGCCGGCCTTTCCCCGGCTGTATCCCGCGCGCCTCGATCCTCCGGACCTTCCGGCGCAGGTACTGCCGGCGCTTATCCATGGCTTGCAGCAGCAGGTTTATGGTTTCATCAGCGGTTCTCAACCAGGTACCCCTTCCCAGTTCCAGAGGCTTAGCTGACCCTTGCACGGAATTGGCTGCGGCAACTGGTTGATGTCGCCCATCTCCCAAGCATAACGTCCGTCGTTATACCAGCCGAATGCTTCTTCCTTCTTTCCAATAGGGTCCTCTCGTATTGTATTACCGCCGTCCTTCTCAAGAACGACATCCCCGCGGAGACAACGGCCGACTTCCCAGCACTCCTCAAGCTTCGCGACGGCTATAACAGCCCCTGTTGGCAGGTTATCAGCAGTGTAACCATGCCGGACCAGCGCCTCCTTAATCTTCGGGATCTCGCAGGCATCACGGTCCACTTGCTTACCGGCATGGATCGCCAGCTCACCGCGATGCTTTGTCTGCCAGCCCCGGGTCTCAAAATGTTTCTCTCCAAGGGCTATTAGTGTTGCCCAGGGCTGCTTTATGGTTATTGCCTTCATACCTTCGCCGCCTCTCCCCCGATAAGTTCCGGGTTTTCGTATATATTGCCAATGACAGTGAGCTGCCGGAGTCCATTCTGCTTGCAAATGTCCCAGTGCCAAAGTGGGAAGATCAGTCCAACGCTCAATGTGCCACTGCCAGAGATTACTTTAACGCCCCACTGGTGGTGATCTTCCACCCAAACGACTTGCATAACAGACACTTCATCATCTGTGCAAAGGTCCCCATCGTGGATATCAATCTCTTCTTCATCCTTCAGACCGGTAAATTCCATCAGTTCAAAATCTGACATCCGAAGCACATGGTATCCTTTGCCGTCCATCTCCAAATATACGCCCAGCACCTTGGTCTCAAAATTGATCATTTCCAGCTTATCCGGCTCAATCATTACGCCCAGCGGTTTATACCAAGCCCGGTATTTCGGTTGGCTGCTCATACTGGTTATGCCTCCTCTTCATCGTCGAAACAGCTCTGCACCAGGTCATACAGCGGTATTGCTTCCCAGGAAAAGTCCGTTGTTATCTTTACCGACAAATGCGGATCGTCGTTGATAAACTCAATGCGAGCATTACCGCCCGTTTCATCGTCAAAAGTAAATTCAAAACCGTTATCAATCGGCTGCAGGTCCCGTTCCTCAATGCTGTAACTGCAGCTCAATGCCGCCTTTACTGCTTGTTTAGCAACATCAGCAATAGCGCCATTCAGCCAAATGATCAATACGTTTTCCACGTTTATCTCTCCTATAGGGGCTATGCCCGCACTTTTTTAGGTTCTTTGAATGAAAACTTATTCCAGTCTCCATATTTAGCAATGACAGCAGCCTTACCGAGCTTTCCGGCGTCACTGTGAGAGGCGACAGGCAAAGTCGCCGCTTCTCGTGGGTCCCATCCCTTTCGGATCCGGGCGCGCATGGTGTGATAGGCGATGCCGTTTTGCTCGGTCAGTCTAATAATTTCCGCCGGGATCTTCCGTATCTTCTCTGTGCCATTAGCTGCCGTAGCTTTCCGATCTTGCAGCTGCTCTGTTGCAGCCCGTTCTTCATCCCATCCCCATTGATTCACACGGGTCATGAAAGTGTAATATCCGATTCCGTTCTGCCGTGCTATTTCAGCCCAGTGTCGCCGGTCTGTCTTTTTTTCGAGTGGAGTGGTCAGTGCCCGTTGTTTATTCCATCCCAGCAGTCGGACGCGCCGGTTAAGATTTTCTGAATCTACGCCGATCGCTGCGGCCAGTTCGTACTCTTCAGGCGTGATATAAAACCAGTGGCTCATGTTCGTTCCCTCCCTGGGGCTATGACAGCCCCTCCCTTGTTAATTGCTCAGCTAATGCAGTAATGGCTGCCTGCCACCTGTCATAAGACTCTTGGCTATTTACGCTTTTTACACAGGCCGGCCTTAGTGGACAGCGCGGGCAATTTGATTTGTAATTGTCCTCACAGATTTGCTTGGCTTCCGGGCTGATAGTTGTCATAAGCTAAACTCCATCTGCCCCGCAGCAGGCTTGTAGCGCTCAAGCGCCAACTGTCGGCCGGAGCCGATGCACAATTCCGGGACGCTTGCCAGAACTTTAGCTCTCGCCATTTCAGGAGAAACTGAATTGCCGCATTTGGCTACCTGCTGATGTTTCTGTACAGGACGACCATTAGCCCGGTAGCCATCAATGATGTAAGTGCCAGGGAATCCTTGAGCTGCGTAAAGCTCACGAGCTGTGAGCATTCGGAAGCCGATGTCCACTACAACATATGGCTCTCCCATGACGTGGACAATTACTAAGCCAAAGCGATCATGTGTCGGAATTGTATGCAGAGGGCTGTTAAGGCTCTGCCCAATGCTCGACCCGTAATATTCCACCAAGAACGCATATACCAAACCATGATGATTGCCGCCGGCTGTAATGGTGTGAAGAGGCTCGTTCATAGACTGACCAATATTTGTACCTCGGAACTTGATGATATTTGCAGTGACCAGCCCGAACCTATTGGAGGTATCCAGCGTAAGCAGAGGACTATCAAGTGTCTGTCCACGAGCCTCTTGGCCTTTAATCTCCCCGTGATATTTCGTAAGGAAGGGGAGCACCAGACCATATCCGTTTTTCGATGTCATTGTTCCGAGCGGTTGATCAATACCTTGGCCTCTAAATCCATCACCGGAATGGTTAACTGTTACGATAAATGGATTAGGGTTGTCAAATCCGAACTTCACAAGACCGTGAGCTATACGACGTTGTGTACTATCTGCCAATGGGCGCTTCACTTTTAATCCGTAAATCTTTTTGATCTCTTTATCGGAATCAAAGATGCTCGGGCATGGAAGGGACCAATCAATAATTTCAGCAGCTGTCCGCCACGGCTTCCGCTTACCGGCCTGTACCTCAAGGCTATCGGGTGATCCGTGTGTCGGCTCCGGCCAGACAATGGGTTTGCCGTCCCGGCGCATTTCCATACACAGTCTGTTCCGAGAGGTAGGGGCGCCGTAATCGCATGCTACCAGTTCACGCCATTCAACCGCATAACCGAGCTGCCGCAGGCACTCGACGAAAGATTCAAAAATGCGCCCCTTCTCTTCTGGAATCGGTTGGCCCTCCTCATCCAACGGACCCCAGTCTTGGAATTCCTCAACGTTCTCAAGGATGATGACCCGTGGCTTAACTGCAATCGCCCATCGGATTACGACCCATGCCAAGCCGCGTATTTTCTTCTCGCGGGGCTTCCCGCCGCGGGCTTTACTATGATGAGTACAGTCCGGAGAGAACCAAGCCAGCCCAACAGGCCGCCCCCGGGTTGCCTTCACGGGGTCAACATCCCAAACATCCTCACAATAATGTTCCGTCTCGGGGTGATTGGCCTTGTGCATAGCAATAGCATCCGGGTCATGGTTGATAGCAATGTCCGGGCTGTAGCCTAACGCAAGCTCCATCCCGGTACTTGCCCCGCCTCCGCCGGCAAACGAATCGACGATGATCTCTCTCATACGCCCACCTGCTGCAGCTCGGCAGCCTCTGTATCATCCATGGTGATCGTTGCCATGCCGTCCCAAGACTCCCGAATCTCCTTGGCCTTGGCCGACACCGCAGCAGCCTGTTTTGGCTGCAGGACAATGCTCATGGCCTCCTCATAGTGCTGCTGGGCTTTGGCGTAAGCCCGGGAGTGAATAAAATTCATCCAGCCCCAAAACTTATCATTGCTGAATGACTTCACTTTCTGGAACGCCCTGCGGCGTTGTTGTTCGTTCATAGCAATCTCCCCTTGCCTTGTTGTAATTACAGCCACATCAGCAGCAGTCCCAGCACCACCAACGCCAGGCTAAATCGCACCAGCGTCTGCTCCGGGCTGGGCAGTTCCTCTTCCCGGACCGTGCCGACGATTCGGCCAGCGTCGTCTCTTATCCGGATAACTGTTTTCATGGGATCAGCACTCCTTCTTTTTGGCGGCTTCCTGCTCAGTAAGCCAGTCGCAGTAACGTTGGCAGTCTTCTTTATCACGAAAGAATACACTAAAGTAATTTCCCAACTCCTCAAATGAGGTGCCTGGTTTATAAATGTGTTCAGCATACTGGGTAGAGCTATAGTGATCGCTATCTGAATATCTCCGCTGATACCATGCCATCATGCTGGTTTTATCCCGGCTAATTCCGAACTCGGCAACTTGCATTTCTTCTGGCACGAAGACTTTTATCCCCACACTGCATTCGCATTCTTCTGACATCACCTTGCCCGAAGGTGAGAAGAATTTGATTTTCCGATAATCGTCACATTTATCACATTTAGGTTGAGCAAGCCTATTAGTGGTTGCCCGATAGGCGATAATATTAAAATCTTGCATCAGCTCAGTTAATCGCTCATTCCTGACTTGCCGCTTGAGATTGTCCTTCTCATACGAGAGTGCCCTTACTTTCCCGGCATACTCTGATTGGAGATTATTCCAATCCCGCTTAACCTTTTGAAGTCCCTCATTTTCTTTCCGCAGCCGGTCAAGCTCTGCTTTATGTTCATCCTTGATTGAGTTCATCAGGGATTCTTTCAGAGCATTGATCTGCTCCTCAAATTCGCTCGGTTCGTGGTAAAAATCATCATCGTACCAACTCATCGCGGATACACCTTCCTCAACTTAAAATTGACCTTCCCGTACATCGGCCGGCGGCGCCGGGATAGCTCCGCGGCAGCTTCCTGCCGCAGAACCGGGTGCGCGCCGGTATCCCACACGATCATCCGTAACTGCTGGGGAGTCGCAGCGCGCCAGTTCATCCCTTACGTCCCCCTTCCAACTGGGTGCCCAGCCGCTTGAGTTCCGCCCCGATCGGGCAAACCTTCGTGCAGTGCCTATCCACATAGAAGTGAATGTGTCCATGCTCCCGGATAATTTCAGCCCGCTGCTTACAGCCCTTGCAGTTGTCCTCTGAGATGCGAGTGATCTGGTGCAGCGTGTCGAGCCGGCTCATGTTAATCCCAGAGAGGCAGCTGTTTAACTCGTACCCGCAGCCCGGCCATCGGAGTATCAGGAATGTTTGTGATGTAGTAATCCTCACCGTTATGCTCGACACTGGAGTAAACCCAGATTTGATCGCCGTCAGAGTAAGAGTGAAGGAATTCAATCGATGATCCTGATGTGAAATAATCCCCGCTTGGCAGTTCATAGCGGCCAGAAGCATTTTTCCGGAGTGTTCCTTCTTCAATCACCGGAGCATTGACTTGCCGGAGCAACCGGCGGGCATCGTCCAGTTTGCTGCCAATCTTATTGTTCATTGACCGGAGATAATGTTCTTGAGGAGTGTCACCGTAAACACCCTCATTCTCCGCATCCTCAATCAGCTTCGCTAATCTCTTCAGCTCTGGCTCCAGCTTGATCAGAGCCATCTTGATCTTTTCCTTCATAAAAGTACCTCCCATTTATACAATCCTCGCTTTACTCCAAAATCCTTTAGTGTCGGTGTTAGCTGCTTTATTCCGGTTCATGAGGAACTCATAATGCCGCGATCCGTACTTTTCCATCTGAGCATCCCGGTTCCCGATGATCGCCTTGATCAACCGGTCGAAATCATCTGGAGAGTAATAGTAACGCGGGTGCTCACTCTCCAGCTCGGCGAAGCTGTTATCAAGCGTCGTCAGCAGATTGAATCGATAGGATAAGTGCTTCTTGCCATTGTGATCGCTGATCCGGACGCTGTTTGCCACACCATAATCAAATTTGAGATAAACACTGTTCGTCGTGTAAGCATCATACCGCTGTACCGTGATGCCCCGGGCCTTAACTGCCCTGGTGATCCGGTCGGCCAGCCTGCGGATGGATTCATCTTTAGGTGCCCGCACCTGCTTTGACTTGCCCATGTCCCTGCACCGCCTTCAGTCCGGCCAGCTCAGCCGAGTATTGGTAGAATGCCTCTGCATCCCAGTTGTCCAGTGCCTGATCTATCAGTTGCTGCAGCTGCTCTATCCGGTGTTTTAGGACGGCAGCCTCCCAAACCACTTCGATGTACTTATCCAGTGCCAGCGCATATAGTCCAAGGATAAACATGGCCGCTCCCTCCTTGTAAGAGAAGAAGCAGCTTACGCTGCTCCTCCGCCACCCTTCATTTTCTTTGCAGCCAGCTTCCGGTAAGTGCTGTACCGGGAAGAGAGCTGTCCGCTTCTCATGCCGTTCTCCAGGGCGATTTCACGCCATGTCTTGTTTTCTCTAAGGCGCTTCTCCAGCAGGTCCGGGAACGGAACGGGCTGGCCATCGAACTCCACTTCGGCAAAGATCGGACGGTCAGTAAGGATGAATTCGTCGAGCTGCTCTTTGTCGACATCTTCCTCGGCATCTCCTTCCGATTGCTGTTCGGCATCAGAACCCGTTACTTCAGAGGCGTCACCAGCAGCCTCAGATCCATCATTCTGGCCCTCTTCTTCCTGCCCGCCTTGCTCTTCATCAATCCAATTCGGCTGGAAATCTCCATCGCCTGCAGCAGCATCTTCTCCAGCAGACTCACCACCCTCTGATGAATCCCCGGCACCCCCTTCTGCTTCCCCACCGGATTCATCTCCCTGCTCAGATCCGCCGACTTCCTCCCCATCAGGCTGCTGGTCGAATATCGTTACCTGATCCGGATCATCTCCTTCACGCAGCTCTACACTGGTTACAACACCAGAAGCATCAGTCGTTACGCGGCGCCCGGTCACTTCCTGATGAATTTCTTCCTCTTCATCAAAGTTGAAAGCAGCTTGTGGATCGCCAAGGAACACGTTGATCTCCTCGCCCTGGTTACTGCTCAGAAAAAGAAGGTGTGGGAGTGCTGCTCTGAGCGGAATAAGCAGTTTCACTTCAACACTGGACTCACCAATCTTAATACCTTTTGCAATTTCTCCTGTAAATTTCGCGTGATCCTTCATCATTCGAATCATTCCCCTTTGCGTTTATTGGATTTGTCTGATCTTCACTTCGATGCGCGGACGGTTGCTGTACCGCTTGCGAACAAATGCTTCAACCACCTGACTGTCATCCTTCCAGATGACACCCTTCAGAGCGTCCTTCACCCCTTTCAGGTAGTTGTCAGCATCCGGCTTGGTTGTTGGCAGGACCTCACCCCGTTCAGCTTCTGCAGCTTTCTTTTTGCTGAAGCTCTTAGGTGTTGAACGGTAAGCAGTGATCGCAATTCCGAGTGGCCCTTCCAGCAGCGAAGCCGGCGCGTGCTCCGTCGCGGCCAGCCGTACATAATCTTTGTAGTCCCGGGATTTCTTAGGGTCATACGCCCTGGTGAAGCCACCGGCAGAACTGAATTTAGGCCGACCCTGCGCGACGGGCTCTCCGTACACCGTGAACTGAATCATAATGCTTCCCTCCCTGCTGCCGCGGCGGTTTCAGCTCTGAATCCAGTACGAACACCAACCCCGCGATCTTGCCGTTGTCATGCCAAACGGTGAAATAATTGGTTTGTTGAAAGAGTGGATCAACCAGCTTACGGGTTCTCATCCGGCTTCACCTCGCTTCCGATTGCCGATTGCGAGATCAAACTCCTCGATACCTTCATCGATCTGACGAGAGTCCAGTTCCGCGAACTTATTCAGCAAGTCGTCCCTGCTCGGGGCTACTCCGGTGCTGAGGTAAATATTCCGCATGTGATTGTACACATGCCAGTAATTCCAGGCGCTCATGATACGGCTCTCCGGATCGTCCGGGGCTTGCCGGAGTACCGGTTTATCAGTACTAATTCCTCACGAGTATCTCGCTCAACAAACCAGTTATCCATGATCAATCCATTTGCTTTAATTTCTTCCTTCTGCCGACGTGTCGGCCGCTTCCCCTGCTTCATTGCAATTCCCCTTTCTTACGCCCATTTTCGTTTATCAACATCGTCTGGAGGAGCCGGAACACTACTATGTGCTCGCTCGTAGTTGACGAATTTGTTGTACTGCTTCAAGAACACAAGCTCAGCTGTTCCCAGTGGGCCATTCCGCTGTTTCGCAATAATGATCTCGATGATGTTTTTCTTCTCAGTTTGCTGGTCGTAGTAGTCATCCCGGTACAGGAAGGCTACGATGTCAGCATCCTGTTCGATAGAACCAGATTCTCGCAGGTCTGAAAGCATTGGACGTTTATCCTGGCGCTGCTCTACCCCACGGCTGAGCTGAGAGAGTGCGACCACCGGGACATCCAGCTCCCGGGCGATCTGCTTAAGGGTCCGTGAAATCTCGGAGACCTCCTGCTGCCTGTTCTCATTGCGTTTACCAGCTCCGGATATCAGCTGCAGGTAATCAATCAGGATCAGTCCAAGGCCCTGCTGCTTTTTCAGCCTGCGGCATTTATTCCGGATCTCATGGACGGTGAGTGTCGGCGAATCGTCGATAAAGATATTGCTGTTCCCCAGGATACCAATCGCGTCAGCACCTTTCCGCCAATCCTCTTCAGCAAAGTCCGCTGTCCGCATATGATTCGCGTCCAGATTCGCTTCAGCACATATCATCCGTTGCACAAGCTGCGGCGCTGACATTTCAAGACTGAAGATTGCTACAGTCTCCTTCGCCCGAACCGCTACATTTTGAGCGACATTCAAGGCAAACGCCGTTTTCCCGACTGAAGGGCGAGCGGCAACGATGATGAGGTCACTCTTCTGGAACCCGGCGGTCAAAAGGTCAAGGTCAACGAATCCCGAAGGGATACCGCTGACACCATTCTCAGCCTTGTTTACGGCTCGATGCTCCATATCCTCGTAAACCTGGACAGCTACCTCACCGATCCGTTTGAACTCCTGCTTCGGTGCAGCCTGGTCGGATAAGCGAGAAGCATTGACTTGAGCGGATGCCAGCACCTGAGCCGGATCCTCGCTCTCGGAAGCCATCTGCGCTTGTTCAAGTCCCGTTCGGATCAACTCGCGGAGCAGGTGTTTCTCCTTCAGAATCCCGATGTAATAGTCCACGTTAGCCGCGGTTGGAACGCTTCGAGCGATCTTGGATAAGTAACTGACACCGCCGATATTCTCGAGCTGGCCGTTATCCTGAATCCTGGAAGTCAGCGTAACCAAGTCGATCGGATGCCCCTCCTCAGTGATCTGCTCGATGGCTTCGAAGATGAACCGATGCTCCGGGTTATAAAAAGCATCAACCGGCAATTCCAGCATTGCCTCGAGTGCATCGCCTTCCTTGTCGATCAGTACCGCCCCCAGGACAGCAGCTTCAGCTTCCGGGTTCTGCGGCATCTTAATGCTGGATATTAAGCCTTGCATAAAGCGCCTCCTTCATGCCTGGCGGCGGCGGCACTGCCTTTGATCGAGCATCTGCCATTTTGTGTACCAAATCTGCAGTTTGCCGGCGCATTCGTTCGCGCTCCAGTTGCTCCCCCAGGCGGCCTCGGATCTGCGATATCTTTGGCGGGAAGTCACTGGTCATGATGTGCTGACGAATATTAGACACAGCGACATCGTAGGGAATGTCCTTCAGCATATCCAAGTCTTCCTCCACCGCCTGAAGGCTGGCGTCAAAGTTGCTATAGCGCTTCTTGATTGTCTTGTAAAGCTTAGCGACTTCCAGCTTGTTCACGGGCTTCCTCCTCTCTGATCCAGCGATCCAGATCATCAATCTCTTGTTGCTGCTTCGTCTTTTTAGGCTGATGAGGGTCTTGCTTATCTCCCGGGGCGACTCCATCCATCGGCGGGCTGGTAGTTTGGGAGTTAAGCCAGGCTTCCTCAATCCCGTCCACGTAATACAAAAAGCTGGTCGGGTACTTGAAATTGTTACCTTCCCGTTCGCGCTTTGCCTGAAGCAGGCCCGCCATAGTAGTGATGGTAAAGGGTACCGGCATCCCCCCGGCGACCATCTTACCCATGGCTTCGCGTTCCCGTTGCTTAACATGAAAATCAAGTTTTGAATTAAGTTCGCAATAAGCGTTTAAAATGGCGATCATGCCATCTGCCTCTGGATCAATTTTTGGCTCAATCCATTCACTGCTGGCAGTAGTAGTAATAGTAGTACTAAGATCTTTTAATACAGTGTCGGGAAAGTGGTCCAATTTTCGGACAGGTTCACCGACAACTTGGTTAAAGTGGTCCGGATTTTGGACTACTTTTTCGGTTAATTCAGAAAAGTTGTCCGATTTTCGGACCACTTCTCCGACAACTATTAGATCAAATCTCACCTGATAATCACCTTTGGAACTCCCCCGAGGAGGAGGAGTGTAGCCGATTAACCCGGCTTTGACGAGTTTACTTCGATGTGTATTTAACGTATCCCGGCTCTTTATTCCGGTCTGAAGTGTAAGCTCTGTATTCGTCATCTGGAATGCCTGCCGCCAACCTAACTTGCTTGATTTGCGCCATAAGGCAACCATGATAGCTATTCCTTCGGGGCCATATTCCTCCGGCCCGCCTATCGCTTCATACTGGTTAAGGAGGCCGGCCATTGTTGGTTCTCTGGCTGACTCCGTCATGCACTCCCCCCTCCCGCAGCAGCCACTATTTTTTGCTTGCTCTATCATCCTGAATGTAAATGTGTGGGTACTTCGCTCGGATCACTGTAAAGCCAGGATGCCCGCGAGCAAAGTGCGCTTTGACTGCCTCCTTGAATGCGTCCGGATCGGAGGATCGCAATTGCCATACATGCTCCGCAATCATGCTCTTCCAAATCCGCTCACCCATCGGCCCGTTCATCGATCTGCTACCCGCACGAGTGCGCCGGTGGTCTCCTGTATCTCTTGCTTGAATCGCTCAGCGTCGCTGTTGCCGTCAGATAAATGCAGCAGCCAGATTTCCTCGACATTCCGGGTATCATTGGCTTTCAACATTTCCTTCACATTCTCCAGCGAGAAGTGAGAGCGAAGCAGCCGCTTCTTCTGTGCTGGATGGAGGTAACCAGCAGCCACCCGCTCATTGACGATATCCTCGGAGTAATTGCACTCCACCATGATGTGAGTCAAGCCGCTAAAGCGATGCTGGCAGTAGTAGGTGTCTGTCAGGAAGACCAGCTTATCTCCCGCTGTATTCGCCAGTAGGAAGCCTAGCGGCTCTTCTACATCGTGCTGGATATCGAACGGGAGAACTGTCCAGGTACCAATCGTGAATCCCTCCAGCGCCTTGATAACCTTCAGGCGATGCCCTGCCAAACCTCTGGCAGCCGCCGTCCCCGCGCTGGTGTAAATATTGATTCCTGCTCTCATAATGTCAGGAGCAGCCTTGCTATGATCTAGATGCTCGTGTGTGATAAGGCATCCGGCAATATCCGTCATCCGGAAGTTAAGGGCCCGCTGAATCGACTTATAAGGAAAACCGGCTTCCAGCAGAAGCGCGGTGTGCCCGTCCGTTATACGGTAGGCGTTACCGGCGCTACTGGAGCCGAGGCATTTGATGTCGATCATGTTAGAAATCCAGTTCTTGTTCAATTGGCGGAACATCATCAGCAAAGCCATGAGGATCATCGACAGGCTGCTTTGTACTTGGCGCTGGCTGTTGTTTAGCCGTCGGTGCAGTAGTACTTGGCTTGATATCAATCACTTCTCTGTTCGCACGCTCTGCGATCTCAGCTCTAACTTCTTCGCCAGTTACATCAATACGCTCGTCATATTCGTTATCTGTCGAGCGATTAATAGCATCGACCAGCAGGTCGCTGTCGTCACTGGTGTTGATGTAAGCCTTGGCCGCACGGTTGATAACAGTCCGCTTTGCCATTTCTTGCGGGAATTTTTTATGGACGGATTGACTCGTTTTACTCTGACTCCAGGAAGCGTCAACCTCCTTTTTAGTCATGACGGTAAGGATTTCTTCATCTTCGAGCGTTTTCACCACAGCGTAGACGCCAAGAATTTCATTATCCCGATTCTCAAAACTGGTTTCGTGTTTGACCAATTTTTCGCGCCCGCCCGCCACTTCATATTCAAATACATCGCCCTTGTAAATAACATTTGCCCAGATGTCCTTGACGTTGGACAGACGCTTAAGCACAGCTTGTGTACCGAAATAGGAGCGATTAAGCTGAAGCTTGCTGCCGTATACGATGAAGTAACATTGTGTCTTGGCCGGGCTTAGACCCTGCACAACCATATCGAGCAGTGCATTGGCTACAGATTCCCGCGTGCACACCTCCAACGCAGGCTTACCGTTCTTATCCTGAACCTCCTGGAGTTTGAAGAAGGCGCTTTTTAGCGCATTGCTCGCATTGTAATTCGGAGGCAAGATCAACCCATCATCCTGCAACCGTGTAAGGCTCCGATTAACATCATCAGTGATGTCCTTTTGAATAATCGCCACCTGATTACCTGTACTCAATTAAATCGCCTCCTGTATAGCTGCCGTCTCAATCCGCAGCTTCTTGTCTTTCTCACTGACTACCAGCCGTATTACCTGGGCATCCGTCCCGATCAGTTTCGTCACGGCCTCTGCATTGTCCACGAAGATCGGAGCAGAGAATCCGTAATGCTCACCCAGCGTATTGATGATGTCCAGGCCGACATTAATTCGGGCTGCGTTGTTCAGGCCACCGTCATACGGAACGCCCTTATAAAGCGTGTCGCAGACTTCCTTAATCCCGCCGTTGATCTGATCCTCGAAGAGCCGGAACCGGGCAAGCTTGAATTTGCTGTTGATCTTGGCATCCAACATGCTGACCTTGGTCTTCGTGAACTCCTCACACAGGAACAGTTCGTGCTGCAGGCGCTCGTATTCAGAAGCAAGCTCCCGCTCCTGGTTCTCCAGCTCTTCAACACGCTGCTGCGCGCGGCGGACACCTTCAAACTTAGCGAGATCCCGCTCCATCTCTTCGATCTCAGAACGCAGCCGGCGAATCTCTGTCCGAGCTGCTGCAGCTGAATCATCAGTTGAAGCCCTAAGCTCTCTGATCTGCAGCTGTACTGCCGCCGCTTCAGCTTGCTTACTGGCGTAAGTCGGATCAGCAGCCGGATCTTTCACGCCTGCTCGCAGGTCGGTCAGCTCATCCTCGGCAGCCGTCAACTCCGATTGAAGTAGTATCAGAGCGCTTTTCAAATTCTCAATTTCTTCGTGAAAGCGAATATTCTCTTGCTCATATTGCTGAGCAGCAGCCACAGCAGCTTTCCCAGAAGCATTAATACGTTCCTTCTGCTCGGCCAGCCTGCGGTTGAAGTCTGCCTCCGCCTTGTCGTGAGCTGCCTTTACCTGATCCTCTGGTAAGGACTGCCCGCAGGCCGAGCAGTGAGCATCATGCTCACCTGCAGGCTCAAAGGTTAAGCCCTTCAGCTCAGCAAACTCCGCTCGCAGCCGATCGGCTTCCTGCCGGCGCCCTGCCGCCTGCCGCTCATTCTGCTGAATGCGTTGCTGCTTATCCTCGATATCCCGGCGGTACCGGTTGACCTCGATATGCATTTGGTTGACAGCGTCCCGCTTAAGGGCAACCTTATCAAGCACATCCGAATGCAGTTGACCTTTAATGGAGATAAGCTCTGCTTCGATCTCCCGAAGCCGTTTTTCTTTCACAGCCACTTCACCACCGGAGAGGATACGGGTAAGCTCCGCTTCCCCTACCTCTACCCTGCTGCGCAGGATGGCGATGTCTTCCTTAAGCAACTCTTCATCCAGTTCGGCAATGTCCGGCATCTGGCGCTGAACCTCACTGATCCGAACTGGCAGCTCCTTGATCTCCTTGTTAATCACACTGCAGCGCGAGGTTATGACCTTCTTGTGAGATTCAAGGTCCCGCCCGCCGAGAATGCCCGGCAGCGGAGCCAGATCCTTGTTGCCGTGGATCACTTCAGCGTCCGTCAGGTCACCGCACACTTCCAATAGAACCTTCCGGCGGTCCTCTTTCTTAAGGACTTCATTGAAGTAAGAAGGGCTGGTCAAAAGCTTAAACAGTTCCTCTTTAATGACCGAATCCACCTCAGCGGTGTACTCTCCCTTTTTCACGGGAACACCGTCGAGGAAGTAAGTGGTCTCATGGCCTTCAAAGGCATCCGTCGCGGATCCGTGCTTCTTCGTCCATTTCTCTGAATAGACCCGGCGGAAGGAGCGGCGGCGGCCATCGATCAGGAAGACTCCCTCGACCTCATGCTCCAGTTTGTGCTGCAGCACCTTTCCAGCACCATCCAAGCCTTTGATTTCGAAGTCAGCCTTGTTCTGGCTGTCCTTACCAAACAGAAGCCAAACAAAAGCATCGAACACAGTTGTCTTCCCGGTGGCATTGTCACCGAAGACATCAGCGTCCCCGCCGTTGACGGCGAGGACAAGTTCTTTAACACCTTTGAAATTACGGAGCGTCAGGCGCTCCAGAACGATACGCTTCAAGCGATCTCCCCCTCGATTGCCGCCCTGCACTCATCATGCAGGAGCGACTGCTGATCTGGTGTTTCGGGATAACGGATGCCGTCCAAGTAAGTCCGGATGGCATATTCAACTTCGGCCAGCTGGTCCGGATCAGCATGCAGCTGAAAGGTGCCGGTCTGCTGCCGGATGGAAAGAATCGACGGCGAGTAGTGCGTTGGAGGCACAATTTCAACCTCGATGCGCTGCCCACTGATGTGAGCAGAAAAAGCTGTTGACATTCCCATTCCCTCCCTCTTGTGTCATTCGGCCCTCATCGTGTAAGATAAGGGCAAGTGGTAAAACATTATTGCTATTCAGTTTTCAAAGAGCGAGCGTCCCGGTGCAACGGGGCGTTTTTTTATTGATGCGTCAGCCGCATCTTGGAACACCAGAGGGAGGAAAGGTTATTTCTAAGCTCTGATGCTCCAAGACAGGGGCCGAAGCCACTGCTTACTCAAGTCTCGCTACTTCCTGCATGATTGCTTCCCGGATGTCTGCCGGCAGTAGATCAATCACTTCAACCAGTTGATCCCACTTAGCAGTAGCGAGCTGTTTGATCCGGTCCTGCTGCAGAATGAAAGCCTGGGTGTATTCCTTGATGGCCGCCCGGATCTTCTGGACCCGATCGATAGCGGACCAATATTCCTGCCTGCGTTTTATGTACAGTTCCGCAAGCGCTACGGCGAATTCAGTCTTATCATGCTCCGTCATACCGCCTCACCCTTGCTTTCAATGAATTTCAAAGGTACAATGGGCATAACGAGTCGCTTTAATGGAGTGCTCAAACCGGTCCGCCCTGCCAGGCGGGCTTTTTCTTTTTCATTGATAATTGCGATCGATAATTCCCGCATTTCATTTACCAAGAACCAATCCCACGTTCCATCCGGCTGCTGTGTCTTTGAAAGTTCTTGGTGAATGTTTCTCAATTCGCACAACCGCGTCCGTGCTGCTCGTAATGCATCGAATTCCATTTCAAACCCTCATTTCATGTATTGTTTTGCTTTCAGATCCGCTCTGTGTTCTTTCCAAGTCGCCAGCCAGCTGAAGCTGTATTCCTTACAAAGCACTGCGGCCAGATGGGTCAGGGCTGTTATTGCTTCTACCGTTTCCATCAGTAGGCGTTTGATTTGCTTACGATCCGTTTCACTAAGCTGCTTGTTTGTCTTACTGATCGGGGCGTCGCTTGAAGCTTCAAGCACTTCCTGAACTTCCTCCATCGTCTTGAACAGTACGCTGGCCCGATGCAGATCTACATTGTCCAGCCAAGGAGCAGAAGCACCGCCGGTGACTTCCGCAGCTGCAGCAAGGTATAATTGACCGTCATCGTAATGCTCAGCTGCTGCTTTCATTACTGGCTTGGAAGCTCTGCGGGACCCCCTTGCAATTTTTCCTATTAAGGAAGCATCAGCATGAACAATAAGCCCCGCCTTCTCCCTGGTATCTCCTGACTGCTTTAATGCCTGCTCTAATGCAGTCCGAATTGTCCGATAGCCAACTTCTGATCCTCTCCTTTGTCCGGTTTTGCGGGTTATATCGGACAGAGGCCTGATGTATGATTGTCTTAAGCAATTCCCCTTGCCGCATTCCCTGCCCGCCGCTGCCGGTACAGCTCGGCGGGTTTGTTTTATCCAGCCACATGGCTGCGTTTCGATTTGTAATTAACACCGGCGTTCTCCTGAACCCAGTCTGTGTGCTGCTCGATCCAGCGCAGCAGCAGTGCTGTAGGAATCCGAGGATTACCGAACTCACGATTGACTGGAAAGTCCTTTCGTCTCATTACCTCTGTTGCCTTTGGAGCGCTGATATCCAGCAGATCCATGAACTGCGTTCTGTTAAGGACGGGAGGTAAGGAAACCGGCACCTGTACTGCGTATGCCTCGATTGCTTTGGAGACAACTTTATCGAGCAGGCGCTCCAGATCGGCTTCTTCCATGACGATGAGGGCCATTTAGATAACCTCCTCACTCTTATTTTCTAAGAGTTTTGATCAAAAAATAACTTGGATTCAACTTCAGTGCAGAACAAATTTTTTCATAATCCACGGTATCAACTCGTTGCTTACCTGTCATCATTCGAGAAAGCTTTTTAAGTCCTATACCAGATTCTTTAGCTACATAAGTGAATGTCAAGCCATTGTCTTTTATATACTTACGAATTCGGCGATTGATTTCCATCACTGCACCTCCCTTTATCTTAGATACTAAGAACTTGTGATTACAATATAACTCTTAATTTCTAATACGTCAAGCATAAAGTCTAAATTTCTAAGAGTTAATTCTTTGTTATTAGGAATTTGGTTATAATTATAAGTCGAGGGGGGTGAATGGCTTGTCGGTTGTTTCAGAACGATTGAAAAAAGCTCGAAAGAAGAGTGGTCTTACGCAGGTGGATGTACAAAAGAAAACTGGCATTCATAACAAAACGCTGAGTGGATATGAGAACGAGGTGAGTGAGCCGGATATCGGAACAATAAACATCCTCTCTGATCTATATGAAGTTTCAGTGGATTGGTTGTATGGGAAAACAGATGACCAAAAAAAAGTTGTGTCCCAAACTTCGATGGACGAAAACAGAAGATATCTAATAGATAAGATAATGCGCGCTTCTGATGAAGATCTTCCTGATCTAAAGATTCTTATTAATAGAGTATTATCTGACAACGACTAGCTGTCATCTTTTAGTAATTCTTGTTCTGCCTCCAATTCTTGAAATAAGAGGACGAGCAATTCGATTTGTTTATCATCCGCACCACAAATTTTACTGATTAATTCCTCTTTTTCAGTCATGGTTGCACCATCCGTTTCTTAGGTGGATTATTTTATCATATTAACATACGAACCAACGTTCGTAAACGATCCATAAAAATGGTATAATAGAGGTGGCAGTGCGATGGAACTTGTTCCTGTGCGCTGTCGCATTCCCGAGCTGATCGCACGGCGCCGTGAAATGGAACCGAAGAGCAGCGAAATTAAGATCAATCAACAATGGCTAGCAGATAAGGTGAGTCTTAGTAAGCAACAAATGTCGGATTACATTCATCTCCGTTCTGGTTACCAGAGCATGGGTATTCAGCGTGCAGCATTGATTGCTTACTACCTTGATTGTTTGATAGACGATCTTTTTGTTTGGGAATGGCGATAGCTGAGTGGCTAAGCCGCTCTTATGGAACAAGTACCGATTAATCAGTACTATTCACATTAGATTCACCTCGCAAATATGTATGTCCTTGCTGTATTACATACTTTATCACATTAAATTAGAAAGCGCTGTCGAAAAAGGACGAACGAAAGCACCCCCTAAACACCATTGAAGGGGTTGACTTTTACGTTCACATTTGCTTTAAAACATGTAGTTGTGTCCCATCTTTGAATGTAATCACCGAACCATTGTTCTCAATAGATTGGATCTTCTCGATTTTCTCTTCCTGGACAAGAGCAGTCCGGCCGACCATGATAAATCCCTCATCCTTCAGAGCCGCAGCTGCCTCGGCCAATATGTCCAGATCATGGTAGGAGCCATTCGTGGTGTGATAAGCGAGAACGGCCATTGAATGCCCTGATCGTTGCCATTTATCAATATAGTTGACGTCCTTGAGGTCTACGTCCTTCCATTCAAACTTCTGACTCTTCTTAAGCTGCAGTTTCTTCATTCTCCTAATCATAAAGTCTCCCCTGTCAGATCTCTGTTGTTGAGATAATTTTACGACAAAGTTTGACATGAGACATTGCATAAAATATTACAGTCGTAAAGGTGGTGTCTTTAATTGATCATGTTTGGTTTTCCAGCGAGAATTACGATTATGGTGAGGAATACCTGATACAGAAAACAGAAGAAGTCCTTCACGATCCTTGCGAGCTCCACTTCATGTATGAAAGCTTAATCATCTTTTATAACAATTACTTATATTATCAGAGCGATGCTGCGGAAAAGCTCGTGATGGTCTGCCGACTGGACATAGAGTTTTATTTCCGTTTCATTGACGCCTGGCGAGCCCGCTATCGCAATGAAAGGCTTCCGATAGATCCTCTTTCGTTTAAAACACTCTGGCGCTTTTACGAAACCAGAGGTCTCTTATATGAGGCAATTGATATTTGCTATGCAGCAATTGAATATGAAATCCAGGACTACACCCAGGGAGGATACGTTGAACGAGTAGCGCGATTAGAGAGACGATTGGAAGAGTATTTAAAAAATTCATAATAAGAGGTGTACTATGAAAAAACTTATTATCGCATCATCGATAGCATTGCTCCTTGCCGGCTGTGGGACGTCCGCTGCAGATCAAGCTGCTGAATTGAGCACACAGGCTGAGCAGCATTACAAGGATGGCGATCTACAGAGTGCAAAGGCCGTATATGAGAAATCATTAGAGATCAAGGAAGATCCAGACGTCCGCCAGAAACTCACACTTACAGAAAGTGAAATCATAGCACTGGCTACTATCCGACAACACCTAAGCGATCTATCTGCTGCAAATCAGGAATTGAAGCAAAATGTCGATTCAACTGCCCTGAATGAGACTGCCATCAAAATTGATACGATTCTGAATGAGTTGACAGAAGTTCCTGTTCCTGAATATTCAGGTGTGACAGTTTACTTAAACCGGCTGAAAGAAGACAATGACTTATTCCTTCTCAAATCAGATGTGGAGCTTTTTATGCTCAGCGCTCAGACTGGTCTTGAAGTAGATGCGGTGAAATTAAACAAGTCCATTCAAACTTTCTTAGATGAACACTCGAAGATCAGCAATTACAAATAAGTAAGGAGAGATCCCCAATGGCGTACCTAAAAAAAATTCCAGCTAAGAATAAGCAAGGGTATAAATGGCTATGTGTCATGGAGGGTCCTCCTCATCCTGTAACCGGAGATCGCCGCCAGATTTCCAGAAGAGCTGACACAAAGAATGAAGCCCAAGCTCTTGCGCAAAAAGCTGTTGATGATCTTTTATCTGGAATTGATAAGAAGAAAGCTAAACGGACATCATTTCGTTCTGCAGGTGAAGAATGGCTTTCAGATTATAGCAAAAGCGGAGTAAAGAACAGTTCCATCAGAGCTCGTTCTAAGGCCCTTCTTGTCCTTTATAAATACATCGACCAGCAATCAATCGAAACGGTAACCTTTACTCAATATCAAAAAATCCTATACAAAATGTTCGATGATGGATATTCAGAAGCATATATCCGAAATATTCATATCGTATCTGGAATGTTATTTAAATGGAGTATTAAGAATAAGTTACGTGCGGATGATCCGACCAGGGAGGTTAAACTGCCGAAGAAGGTTTTGACCGTGGAAGAGATTGAACGAAGAAATCTGGAGGAGAAATATCTGGAACGCAATGAGCTAAATGATTTCATGTCACAGGTTCGCGAACGTGGTCTGGAAGGCGATGAAGAAGCTTTCAAGCTTCTAATTTATTCAGGGTTGCGTCCAGGAGAGCTATGTGCCTTAATGTGGCCAGACTTTAATGCCAGTGAAAAAACATTGCGCATCACAAAAACACTTTATACTCCGGACAGAGCTGGAGGTAGAGTTGAAATCACCCCGCCTAAGACTGAGGGTTCGATAAGAACGATCAGCCTTGATGATGTCATTGTAGAGATGTTAAAAGACCTAAAGATCAGGCAGGCAGAGCGCCATAAACGGTATAAAAAAATGAACTCCGACTTTGTGGAGACTAACTTTATTTTCACTAGACCTAATGGCCGTTCCATTGATCAGAAAGTCCTTTTGAACCGAATGGATAGGCTCATCAAACGCACATCGATTTCAAAAAAAGCTACGCCGCACATCTTTCGGCATACTCACATTAGTATGCTTACAGAAGCCGGCGTAGATTTGCGAACAATTATGAAACGGGTAGGCCATGATGATGAAGCTACAACCATTAAGATTTACACTCATGTCACCATGCGGATGAAAAGAAACGCTGACGAAAATATAAGCATCCATTTCGAAGAGATACTCAACAGTGAGGAGTGATTTTGCAGAGAATGTTATTTTTCCGTTATTTTGTCCTCTCGTACCGCTTCGAAATATCCAATAACACCAGTGTTTCCGGGCACTTTTAGACGAGCATGGGAGTTATCCAGCGCATCATGGCCGGCGTCACCCAGGCTTCGAATCCGGAAACACCCAGAACCAGTACAGCCATGCCCAGAGAAAGCAGTGTATACATGGCAAAAGGCCGGGTTACCGGTGTACGCCTGCCGCCAAGCACGCGGCTGCGGATCATCAGCAGGGAGAAGGCAATGGCAGCAGCACTGCTGACCAGCAGCACCGGGATCAGCACCAGGTTATGGGGCGCAACGGAGACCAGGGCGAACAGCAGCCCGTGCCAGGAGTATTCGCTGACCATGCAGCCGACGGTAAAGCCGATCAGCACGCCTTTGAGAAAATCAAGGATGAGAATCCCCGGCAGCCCGATCACCGATAAGCCCAGAATCCAGATCAGCCCCACCCATTTCAGGTTCAGGGCGGCTATGCTCCAGTAGGAATCCGGGGCAGCCGGCAACCCCTGCTGATCCACGGTCACAAAGAAATTACCTAGATAATCCCCCAGCTCCTGCTGCTGATCGAGCGTCAGACTGCTGACAATCAGCGCCCCGAACACAACCCCGACCAGAAATAATACCGCAACAAAAATATAAAGAGGCGTCTGTTCCTTGATCATCAGCCGCAAACTGCGCATTGGGACGTTCTCCTTTCAGGTCACATGTTACACCATATGAGGAAACGTCCCGCTCTATGACTTGTCCTGCGGACAAGAAGGATTAGCTTTGCGATCTGTCCACCTTACCGTAGGTTCCGCCTCCGCCTGAAGTCAGTGCCAGCCTGCCGCTGCGGGCCAGAATGATCTGCGCTGCCAGCTCGGGGCCGGCTACTGCGGCCAGCTCAGCTTCGCCGGCACGGTGCAGGATATTCATCTCCGTGCCGAAAGCGGCCAGCAGCGCGTTCATCTTGGCCTTGCCCAGCCCCGGGATGAATTCCAGCGGAACCTGGTAATGATAAGGCGGACGATGTGCGGGAACAAGCGGCTGCTCCCGGTCGGCGATGTGCAGGATGCGGTCGAATACGCCCTGTACAAGCTTGGTGCTTCCGCAGTAAGGACAGCGCTCCGAGGTAGCTGCCGCTTCATCAATAATACTGCCGCAGCCGGAGCAATAGCTGCGGTGGTATTTGCCAAGCCGCGGGTTAAGGCCAAAATTGGCGCTCACCCTCCGCCCTTCCTGCCGTGCAAGCGCCAGCCGGAATTCGTTGAACGAAGGATCGGCCAGTTCGAGCACATTGTATTCGCGCCCGATTTTGCCGAGGGAATGTGCATCGGAATTGGTCAGGAAGGAATAACGGTCAAGCTCGGAGATATACCCGGCCATTTCCGAATCGGCGCTGAGGCCAAGCTCAACTGCGGCAATCTGGTCCAGATCAAACAGCTCAGCCATCCGCTCTGCTGAACAACCGTACAGCCCTTTATGCGGTGTAAAAATATGAGCCGGAATCAGCAGGCCGCCCCGCCCGTAAATTTCCTCCTGCAGCACGCGTGAAGGAGCATACAGCCGCTGCGAGCTGAGGTTGACGTTGCGCATATGACGGCTCATCCAGGCGCTGAAATCCTCCATTGCCGCAAGGTCCGGCATAAAGGCCAGCACATGGCACTCCTTGCGGCCCGGTTCCCGGATCTCGATCTCAGTGCCGAGCAGAATCGTCGTTCCCCGGTAGGCAACCCCGCCGCCTGCAGCTTCAGTCATCTCGCCCGACATCAGGAGCTCGCGGATATCCTGCATGACACCTGGCGAATGGCTGTCAATGATGCCGATCAGCTCGATTCCTTTGCGTTCAGCCGCTTCTTTGGCGATATTGGCGAAGGTGAGGTCGCGGCTGCCGCTGATTTTGACAGCTGCTCCAGCAGAGGTCCTGCCGATATGGACATGCAGGTCACAGTAAAAGCTGTGCAGCTTGGATTCTAGTGCCATTGGCCGGTTAAGGTGTAGAGGTGCCAGGCATAGACGGCCATCATCGTTTTGGCATCGGCAATCCGTCCGTCCGCAATGTACTGGTACGCTTCCTCCAGCGTCAGCTCAGATACCTCCAGAAACTCATCCTCATCCAGTGCCATTTCACCCGGCTGGGCGTTCTCGGTCACATACAGATGAATAATTTCATCCGCAAAGCCAGGTGAGGTATAAAAAGACTTCAGCAGCTTCAGCTCTCCGCTGTGAAAGCCTGTCTCCTCCTGCAGCTCACGGCCTGCCGCTTCCAGCGGGTCCTCGCCCTTATCCAGCTTGCCGGCCGGAATCTCCACCTCTGTGCGGTGCATCGGCTGGCGGTACTGCTCCACCACCAGCATTTTATTGTTATTCAGCGCTAGCACGGCCACGGCTCCGGGATGCTTCACAACCTCACGTGTAGCACTGTTGCCGTCGGGCAGCTTTACCGTATCCACCTGCAGGGTGATGATTTTACCTTCAAAAATCGGCTGCGTGGACAAAGTCTCTTCGTCTAGTGCAGGGTTGCTGTGCAATTCATTTTTTTTCATAGATTCATGGTCTCCTTTGGCTGGATTCTGCATAGGGTGTATTATAGCAAACTTAAGGGGAAAGAAGGAATGCAAGCATGAATGACATCCTTATCCGTACCAGCAGATCAGCCGTTACAGTCGCAGGCAAGCCTGAGCAGATTAAAGCCGTTATTGCAGGATGGATCGAACGGTACGGGCGCGATATGCCTTTGTCCTACGTCCTTCTGCTGCAGGCAGAGACACGGGTTAATCCGCCCAAAGCCGGCTGATTGCCGCCCTCCTTCGCCCACCGGTAACAATAAGGAGCTGATCCCGGCTTTACCGGAAACAGCTCCTTCTTTCATTCTGCGCAGCCGACGGCAGCGGACAGGCTTATGCCTTTACACTTTCCTTGACAATAGCTACCACAAGCTCCGCCGCTTTTACAATATCATCGGCTTTGATCCGTTCCTTGGTGGTATGAATATGCTCATAGCCGATGGCAAGATTCACAGTTGGCACCTTTAGACCGTTAAATACATTGGCGTCACTGCCGCCGCCGGACGGGAACAGACGGGTTGTCAGTCCCAGGGAAGTGATGGCACGATCCGCCAGCTGGACTACGGTATCATTTTCATTAAAGCTGAATGCCGGATAAATAATCTCACTGCGGAACTCGCATTCCGCGCCGTATTCACGGACGGTCGTCTCGAGTGCTTCGCGCATCGAGGCAATCTGCAGCTCCACCTTCTCCTGCACAATACTGCGTGCTTCCGCATCCAGCTGCACATGGTCACAGACAACATTGGTCGGGCCGCCGCCGCAATTTGCCGATATTCGCTGTCGTTTCACTATCGATCCGGCCGAGCTTCATCGCCGAAATCGCCTTGCTCGCAACTTGAATCGCACTGATTCCGTCTTCAGGGTTGACTCCGGCATGGGCGGATTTACCGATAATCTGCATCGTAATTCTGGCCTGAGTCGGTGCAGCTACTGCAATGGAGCCAACCTCACCGTTGGAATCCAGAGCGAAGCCCATATCCGCATCCAGATAGCTTGCGTCCATAGCCCGTGCGCCAAGCAGCCCGGATTCTTCGCCTGCGGTGATAACGAACTGGATCTGGCCGTGCGGAATGTTCTGCTCCTTAATCACACGGATCGCTTCGAACAGCGCTGCAAGGCCCGCTTTGTCATCCGAGCCGAGAATCGTTGTGCCGTCGCTGGTGATCCAGCCGTCTTCGCCGAGCGAAGGCTTAATGTTTTTGCCGGGAACAACAGTATCCATATGGCAGGTGAACAGCAGCTTGGGTGCAGCAGCACCGCTGTCTGCCGCCCAGGTCACGAACAGATTGCCTGCGCCGTGTCCGGTGCGTTCCATGGAATTATCCTCGATAGCGGTCAGGCCAAGGGCGCTGAATTTTTCTTTTAACACATCGGCAATCTGCCGCTCATTCCCGGTTTCGCTGTCCACCTGGACAAGCTCCATGAATTCCTGAATCAATCGGTCTCGTACTATCACTGGACTTCCCTCTCTTTCACAGATACGTTACAATAGTGGTATATAGCCTGAACTTAGAAATGAATCACAGGCAGCATTCTTAAGTTCACCTTCTGCAATGCCTATAATTTACTCTTACACTAATCCTAAAGGAGTCACACATGAATCGTCAAAAATGGTTCCGCATTGTCATTTATATCATGCTGATCGCGATGGTCGCCTCAACCCTGCTCATGGTAGTTGAGCCTTTCCTGGCCGGTTAAGGACAGGCCTTACAAGCTTAATAACAGCGTCCGGCATTTGCCGGGCGCTGTTTGCTGTGTCACGGCAAATGCGACGCTGATTAATATATCTTCGTATCCGGCGTATAGCTTTCCAGATTATCTTTTACGCGCTGCAGGAACCGGCCGCAGATGACCCCGTCCAGAATCCGGTGATCCAGCGACAGGCAGATGTTGGCCATCGAGCGGACCGCAATCATGTCGTTGATGACGACCGGCTTTTTGACAATCGATTCAAACGTCAGGATCGCCGCCTGCGGGTAGTTAATAATCGGATAGGACAGGATGGAGCCGAAGGAGCCGGTATTGTTGACGGTAAAGGTGCCGCCCTGCATATCATCCAGCCGCAGCTTGCCTTCACGGGTCTTCTGGGCCAGCTCGTCGATCTCGCGGGCGAGTCCGGCGATGTTCTTCTGGTCCGCCTTTTTGATAACCGGCGTCATAACGGAATCTTCGGTACCGACGGCCAGCGCGATGTTGATGTCGCGTTTGACGATGATTTTGTCCACGGCCCAGACGGAGTTCATGATTGGATAGTCTTTAATCGCACTGACCACTGCCTTCATCATGAAGGCAGATAAGTCAGATTGATGCCTTCCTTGCGCTTGAACTCATCCTTGACCTTGTTGCGCAAAATAACCAGATTGGTTACGTCTACTTCAATCATTGTCCAGGCATGCGGAATTTCCGAGACGCTCTGGCGCATTCTTGTCGCAATCGTATTGCGGATCGGTGTTACGTCGATCAGGTACTCCGAGCTGCTGCCAAGGCCGCCCTCCACCTCGATGGTCGGAATGCGCGGGGATTCACTCAGGTGAAGCCCCGAATTGCGCACCGGCTCCAGCTGCTCCTGCGCCTCCGCCTGAATCGCCTGCAGCAGCACTGCTGCTGCGCTTCAGCTCCGGCCGGCCGGCTTGCCCCGCGCCGGCGCGCCCGGATGTGCAGGCACTTGCTGAACGGCGGCTGCGCGCCGTTCTCCAGGTGCGCAGCACATCCTTGCGCTTAATGCGCCCGCCGAGCCCGGTGCCCGGCACGGCGTTCAGGTCAATGCGGTGCTCCGCTGCCAGCGTCTGCACCGCGGGTGAGTAGCGGGAGCGCATAGGCGCGTCCGCTGCTGAGAGATACGGCGCT
>NZ_LRAC01000138.1 GCF_001517085.1 Paenibacillus sp. DMB5 | reverse complement strand
AGGACGGCAAGGCCGTCGAGCGCAAGCGCATGTCGCGCCGCGGCTGACGATTGCCAGCCGCCTGGTCGAAGCGCAGCAGACGGCGGCCATGCTGACCACCTTCAACGAGGTGGACATGACGGCAATTCTCGACATCCGCAAGCGGCGGAAGGATGCATTCAAAGAGAAGCATGATGTCGGACTCGGCTTCATGTCCTTCTTCACCAAAGCCGTGATCGGTGCGCTCAAGGCCTATCCCCTGCTGAATGCAGAGATAGACGGCGAAGAGCTGCTGATCAAAAAATACTATGACATCGGCATCGCCGTTTCCGCCAAGGAAGGTCTGGTCGTCCCTGTGGTCCGCGATGCGGACGGCTCAGCTTCCCGGAAATTGAGCGCCAGATTCTTGAGCTGGCCTCCAAGGCCCGCGCCAACACGCTCAGCCTGCCTGAGCTGCAGGGCGGAACCTTTACAATTACGAACGGCGGCGTGTTCGGCTCCCTGCTCTCCACGCCAATCCTGAATACCCCGCAGGTCGGTATTCTCGGCATGCATAAGATCCAGCTCCGTCCGATCGCTTTGGACGAAGAAACCACCGTCAACCGGCCGATGATGTACATCGCCCTGTCCTACGATCACCGGATCGTAGACGGCTCGGAGGCGGTAAGCTTCCTCGTCAAGGTCAAGGAGCTGCTTGAAGATCCGGAAGCGCTGCTGCTGGAGGGGTAAGCTGCCGGCAATAACAACAGCTTCAGCGCGGGATGCCGGACTACCGCTGGACTCCAGACCAACGGCTGGCTAACTGTGTTAGTTCATCATAACTGAACGTTCTCTAATCAGACCGGCAGTTATAAACTAAAAGGGAGGCAGGAACATCCAATGTTCCTGCCTCCCTTTCTACTTGTCCTCATTCCACCCGCCAACAGCCGACTTAATGGACTTTTTCCCTTTAAACCGCCCCATCCCACCCGCAATCAATCCACTAGAGTCCTCTCAAACCTACCCTTTCATCAACCGCACCTGCCCCACCTCCTGTACCTTTGTTGTACAGACACACGGCGCTGCATTCAAATAACCCGGCCCGCTACAAGCGGAACCAGGTTATCCATACCACACATTTATTTTACAGCTCTACGAGCCTTTCAACTCTCCCTCTACAAACCGCCCTTAATAAGCTCCCCGGCCAGCTTCAGCAGCTGTTCCTTGGTCATTACCCGGTCGCCCCAGGAATTCAGCTGGATATAGGCATCCTTCGGCTCATTGTACCAAGTCAGGTAAAAAAATGAGTTCGGTCCGTAATCAACATAATTGTAGATGACCTCCCTGCCCTCTACCTTGATTTTCTCCGCCTTATCTGCAGGCTTCTGTGGAACCGTCATGTTACCGCCGTTCATCATAAACGCCCAAAGATTGATGAAAGCTCCGCCTTTCATATATTGTGCATTAAGCGATCCGGTTTCAGTCCAGGGCATTACCTTCATAAATAGATTACGCGTCTTATCCTTTTTGGCTTCCCCGATCAACTCGCTTAATGCCTGCTGATAGACCGGGTCGTTATCTATTACATCCTTGGTTGGATATAGGGGCTGTACTTCACCGTATTTAAAATTATACCCTCCGGCTGTCTCCGGAAAAATGAAAGGTGAGCTCTTAGCCTTCATCTGATCAAGGAATGCAGCATATTCGGTGATCCGCTGCTGCTTATGTGTAAACTGCAGCATGCTTCCTCCAGCATTAATTGGCTCTCCTCTAACAAAATACACAACCTGCTCACCCGGTTTAGCAAAATTCATCAGCTTCGGTGCATAACTATGGTAAGGGGATACCCCCTGCAACTGTTCTTCTTCTGTTTTTAAAATATGCTGCACCTTAACCTCTCCCGCCTTGTTGCGGATCTGAATATACTCTGTGGCTGCATAGGCTGATGCTGCAATCAGCAGCGTTACAACAAGCATCCCTGAGGTCGCAGCTGTTTTGCCGGCAAACCGGATTCCGCCGCGTTTCCGTACCGGCTCCATTTCCCGTATACGCGTCATGACCTGATCTGTCACATTAATGCCCGGCAGCAGCTCCTCATGGACTGCAGCTCCTTTTATATCTTGGTGCCCGCTATGGATTCCGGCTCGTTCCAAGAGATCTCCTCCTCTGTCTTCATGGTATTCCTGACCTTCCGCTTGATCCGTTCCATCCGCTTGTGCAGCGCATTGGGACTGCTGCCGAGAATCTGCCCCATCTCCTGAAAGGTCAGCTCCTCAAACACCCGCAGCACCAGAATATTCCGTTCCTCCGGTGTAAGTAACGCGAGTGCCGCTCCCAGACCCGGGCTGAATACCCGGGCCTCCATCTGCTGCTCCGCGCCTATGCTCACCGTCTCCGGCCGGAACAGGCGCAGGATGCGCTCCTGCATCCGCCGCCGGCGCAGCAGATTCAGACAATGATTGCCTGCAATCCGGTACAGCCAGGCAGAAAAGCTGACCTCCTGCCTGTACCTTCCGATAGACTGGTAGGCTTTGACCAGAATATCCTGCAAGGCATCCTCCGCATCCTGCCGGTTAGCCAGCATACGGCAGCAATAACGGTACAGCGGCTGCTGAAACTGTCCGACGATCCAGGCATAGATCTCCCGGTTGCCCTGCTGGACCTGCGCTACTACAGCCTCCACCTGCTCCTTATCATGCAAATGCTCCTGTGACGTCGCCAGCACCTCCTTTCCATGTATATCTCTATAACAATTGACCCGTCCAAAAAGTGCCTGTTTCCGGCAAATTATTTTCAGCTATGTAAATTGAACTTATCATCCTTTTCACCCTGATCCGCTTGTCTGGCCCTGTTATAGCATTTCGACCGCCTGCTCCCCAGTCCTCCCCCGCAGTGCGAACATGCCAAAAAGAGATACCCGCCGCCGCATAAACGGAGGCAAATATCTCTCTTCCGGGCTGCTTTATAGGCAGCCTCCTCTTTGTCTGTATCTTTCTTAAGCCGACATGCTGCTATATATGGTTAAGCCGTATGCCGCGAAGGCTTCAGGCTCATTCCCTTTTCTCTTGCCCGTCTTTGTCCCGGTGCTTTCAGGGAGACCGCAATGAGGCAGGCCAGGATGCACAGCAGACCGATAATAATAAAGGTAGGCTTGAATCCGCCGAGCAGCGCTGCAATGAACGAGCCGGACAGTGCGCCGATTCCAAAGCCCTGATAGATAACACCGTAGTTCTTGCTGTGGTTCTTCAGTCCGAAGAAGTCGCTGACGATTGCCGGGAACACGGTAATATTGCCTCCGAAGCAGAACGCAATGGCAGCTACACAGACGAAGAACAGACCGTAGTTTAAGGCAGCGTAGCTGAGGGTAAACATCGCTGCGGCTGTTACAGCCAGGGTGATACTCAGCAGCTTCAGCCGGCTCATCCGGTCTGACAGTGCGCCGAGAATCAGGCGTCCCGCTGTGTTGAAGATGGCAATCATCGCTACCGCATTAGCTGCAGCCGCCACATCCAGACCAGCCAGTGTCACGCCGATGTCCTTCACGATACCGATCAGATAAAGGCCGCTCATGCAGGCCGTGAAAAAGATGACGAACAGCAGATAAGCTTCCTTCGTGCGCAGCATTTCTTTTACCGTATAGTCTTTGGCCGGTATTCCTGCACCGCCTGCAGCCGCCGCCCTGCCGGAGACAGCTTTTGCCTCAGCAGGAGCCGGAACCGGAGCTTCCCTCACCAGCATCGAACCGATGACGATCATGATCATCACGATGATGCCCCAGTACAGAAAAGCACCGGATACGCCCTGGGACTCAATCAGATTGCCGTTGATATATTTGAAGATCAGGCTGCCAGTACCGTAAGCCCCGACGGACACCCCGGAGATCAGCCCTTTATTTTTGGGGAACCATTTGATCAGATTGGACAGCGAGGTAATATAAGCTGTACCGTCCGCATAACCAACGACCACACCAGCCAGCAGATAAAACATCGGGAGAGAGCTGGCCTGCGAGCTCAGGATCAGGCCAAGCCCCAGCATAATCCCGGCGGCAGCTGTCAGTCTGCGGAGGCCGAACCGGTCCTGCAGCTTCCCTGCGAACAGCGTCGCAAAGGCCAGGGCAAAGCTGGTAATGGAAAACGTTATGGAAACAGAGCTGAGCTCCCAGCCAAACTTGCTGACAAGCTGTGCATTGAACAGGCTCCATGTATAAATCGTACCCAGTCCCATTTGCATGATTACTGTACCTAGAACGATAAGCCATTTTTTATTGCCTGGCATAGCCGTTGTCATGGATGATTCCTTCTTTCTCTCTGAAGTCGCTTGAGGTCTTCTTTGCCTCCTCATTGTAGCGAAATAACGCTTTCTTGAGAGAAATCCGGAATGAGATGACAGTAATGGGGAATGAACTGCCGCTAGAGGCGCATGATCTGCCTGAATTCCTTCACCTTGCCGCGGCTTACAGGCACTTCAGCATCCAGATCACGCAGCCGCAGCAGATAAGTATTGTTGAACCAGGGAATGATTTCCTTAATCTTGGACAGGTTCACAAGATAGGAGCGGTGACAGCGGAAAAAGCGGTCCTGCGCCAGCCGGCTGTGAAACTCACTGATGCTTAGAGCCATACTGTACTCCTCACCCTTGGTGATAACGCTCGTCGTTTTCTCCTGCGCCGAAGCATAATAGATCTCGTCGGCATCGACGACGATGATCTTTTCATTTTTCCACAAGTTCACTTTATCGCTGAGCTTCGTACGTTCTTCTTCACCTTGACGTCCGCGCGCCGCAAACGCCCCCTCCAGCTTGTGCAGCATCGCCTTGATCCGTGTTTCGCTGTAGGGCTTCAGTATGTAGTCAAAAGCCTCGATCTCAAACGCCTCGGCCGCATGCTCCTTGTACGCGGTGATGAACACAATATAGGGCTTAACAGAGAACCGGCTGATATTCTGGGCCAGCAGCACGCCGTCAATCGAGGGAATGTTAATATCGAGGAAAATGACATCAACCTCTTCAGTCTGCAGATACTTCAGCGCATCCAGCCCGTCCTCAAATTCGGCGGCGATCCTCATGCTGCTGTGCGCTCCTATCAGAAAAGCCAGCTCCTGCCTGGCCAGCACCTCATCCTCTACAATTATCGCTTTCATCGCTGCTCCTTTTTGACGTCAAAATAGATGTCCGTCCCTTTATCCAGCCTCTGGATGGTAAGACCCTGTCCGTAAATCAGCTTCACCCGCTGGTGTACATTGTATAGCCCGATTTTGTTATCCGGCATATTGCCGCTGTAGACCCGCTCAATCGTCTCCTCACTGATCCCGGCACCGGTATCGGCAATGCCGACCCGCACCGCCTTACCCAGGTCTTTTACCGAAATCGTTACTGTACCTTGGCCCCGCGCTTTCAGAATACCGTGTACGATCGCATTTTCCACCAGCGGCTGGATGATCAGGCTCGGAATCCGCACCTCGACCTCGTCGATATCGTACTCCACTGCCAGCCGGCTGCCAAAACGCGCCTTCTCGATCTCCACATACTGCTGAACCTGCTGCAGCTCACGCCGGATATCAATGAATTCATCGGTCAGCTCGAGATTGTAGCGCATATAGCCGGACAGATTGACAATAAGCTCCCGCGCCTTATCGGGATCAATGCGGATTGACGAAGCAATCGCATTCAGCGCATTGAACAGAAAGTGGGGGTTAATGCTGGTCTGCAGCGCCTTCAGCTCCGCCTTGTTGGCCATCTCCTTGATCCCTTCGACCCGCGATACCTCCATCAGCGTTGAGATGATCTGCGAAAGACCGACGGCCATGGCCTGCAGGGAATAGGTGATTTTGTGGGCTTTGGTGTAATAAATTTTCAGTGCCCCGGTCACTTCACCCTTCTCCTTAAGCGGAATGATGATCAGCGAGCGGATCGCCCGGTTCATGTATTCCGTATCATCATCACGGATGGTGATTTCCCCGCTGCTGATCGTTTTCTTCGTCTCTTCGCTGATAATTTCATCCGTATCGGTATAGTATTCCTCACCAACGCCGACATAAGCGCGGATGTGGCCGGTATCGGTAATGGCGACGGCATCAGCCCCGATATCGTCTTTGATAATTTCACATATGGTCCGTAGCGACTGGGGGTTGATATTGCGGAAATACGGAAGCGTCTTGTTCGCAATATCCAGCGCCAGCTTGGACTGCTTCGCGGCGATCCGTTCCTTCTCCCCTTCCACACTCTGCACCAGCATAACAATGAACCCGACACAAATCTGACCGGCAATCATCGGAAAAGCAATCTTTGACACAATGTCCGCACCAAGCGAAGCCGGGTTCGCCATCACCAGGATCAGCACCATCGTCAGCGCTTCACAGATCATGCCGGCCAGAATGCCGGCGATCCAGCGTTTGTCAGGCGAAGTTCGTCGGTAGATCACACCGGACACAACACCAGCTGTAATACTTGTAATCAGGCAGGGCACCGAAGTCACACCGCCGATATCAATCAGAAACCGGTGCACCCCGGATATCAGGCCGGTAATCATGCCTACCCAGGGTCCGAACAGAATCCCGCCGGCAACGATGGCAATGATCCGCACGTTCACAAGCGACCCTTCCACATTAATCCCCGTATACGTCCCCAAAATGGCAAACAGGCTGAACACTACAGTTACCATAGCCAGTTCCTGCGGAGCGTAAGCCCCTTTTATAAAAATCTCCTTAAACCGAGGCAGCCGGGTCAGCACGAACAGGCACATCAGCAGCAGCGCCGCCCGCTCGAACAATTGCAGCAGAATCGTCAGGTTATAATGCACAATTACGCCTCCCATGGTCAATCTAAAGGTACATTATAGAGTGTGCCCTCCCTCTTAGCAATCTGACGCCGCAGTTATCCGGCATATCCTCCTGACCTATTAACCCTTATAATAAAAGGATTACTGCCGGGAGCCCGAACCGCTCTTTGACTGGCTGAACAAGATTACGGAGGTGTGTTTGGTTTGCGTATTACGAACGAGCAGGAGCTGCTGCAGGCTGTAAAAGAAGACCGCTGGATGATGGAGGTACTGGCTGCTGTACGCACTCTTGGACTGCCGGACTGCTGGGTCTGCGCCGGATTTGTACGCTCCAAAGTGTGGGATATTCAGCACGGCTTCAGCAGCAGAACTCCGCTTGCCGATGTGGATGTAATCTATTATGATCCGGCTGATCTGCGCGAGGAGACTGAAAAGATCTGGGAAGCCCGGCTGCGGGATATAGACGGTGCCACTCCCTGGTCCGTCAAGAATCAGGCCAGGATGCATACGGTTAACGGTTTGGCACCTTATACCTCCTCAACGGACGGAATGGCCCATTTTCCGGAAACGGCTACTGCGCTTGGACTGGCTCTCAGTGCAGAGAAGGATCTGATTCTATCTGCGCCTCATGGCATACAGGATGTCATTCATCTGGTCGTCCGGCCGTCTCCCCATTTCACAGCAACCCCTAAGCTTCAAAGCGTCTACAGGCAAAGGGTTGCCAAAAAGAACTGGCCGGCGGTTTGGCCTCAGCTGCAGATTGTTCCTCCTTCCGGAGATTAGCCGCTCGATTCATAGCCTCATGCTCAATCATGAACAAGCAGCAGCCGGCCCTCCAGTGGGGCCGGCTGCTGCTTCTTGTATGGCTATTCTCCGGTTATGTCCGTCCATGCGCGCACTGCTGACATTACGACCGGCCACATAACTGTGCCCCGATTCCTTCTATACCGCCAGGTCGATTCCCACCACACCGACCGTCTCTCCCCGGCTGTTCTTGATCGCCCGCGACAAGGTGATGCAGGAGCGCTTGGTAATAGCCGATACGTACGGCGAGGAGACATATTCGCCTTCGTTCATCGCTCCGCTCCACCATTCCCTGCGCTTCGCATTCATCAGTCCGGCCGCCGGCTCGGAGAAAATAAACGTCCCGTCCGTCCGGTTCGACCAGATGGCCTGTACCTCCGGCACCCGTTGCATGCAGGCCGTAAGCACGCTGCCGTGGCTTGCCGTATCCGGCATGTACAGCTCCTGCCTGGCGGCAAGCTCCTGCAGCACGCTTTGCATTTCCTGCAGCCGGGCTGTGTACTGTTCTGTCCCGGCAGCTCCGCTGCCGGCAATCCGGGTCACCGACTGCTGCAGAGCCTGCGACTCGCTGAGCAGGCTGGCGCTGATCTCGTTAAGCTGGCTGATCTGCGACCGCTGCCTTGTCACCTGCTCCAGCGTCAGGTCTACCCCGGCGATGGTTTCATTCACGATGCCGACCGCACCGCTCAGCTCGCCTGTCGCCGCTCCAATCAGGCTGCCCTGCCTGGAAGCCGCATCAACCGTATCCGTCACGGCAGTCCCGACCTCTTCAATTCTTGCCGACACATCGGACAGCCGGAGCTTCACCGTAGCTACCTCATGTACACCTTGGGAGACCGCCTTTTGCTCTTTAACCACAGACTCCAGCACCTGCCGGACGCTGTTATTGATGTCCTGGAGCACCTCTGACGAGCGCTCCACCGAGCTTCTGCTCTGATCCGCCAGCTGTCTGATCCGGGCGGCCACCACAGCAAACCCCCGGCCCTGTTCTCCGGCCCTCGCCGCTTCAATTGAAGCATTGAGCGCCAGCAAAGAGGTCTCATTTACAATCCCGACAATCAGGGAGTTAATCTCCTCTACTATAGCAATATGGCCGCTTAGGGCGGTGAATTTATCCAGCATATCCCCGCTTCTCTCCTGCAGCTCAGCCATAACTTCATCCGTATTCTCTAGCGAGCTGACCATTTCCGCTGTCCGCCGGCGCGCATCCTGCATGCCAGTTCCCAGCCGCTCCGTGAGGGCTTTGATGTGGGCAGTCATTTCAGCTACACCGCCCATCGTCGCAAAAGCACCCTCAATATTGGCTTTGGCCTCATTACTGCGTATCTGCAGATCCACCTCATAGGCATGGGAATAATCAGCTGTCTGCTGCAGGCCCTCAGTATGCCGGCTGATTTCTTCCAGCGCCCCGTGCAGCTTGTCCGAGGTAACAACTATCTCATTACCAAGCCCCTCGATCTGCTCCCGCGCCTCTTCAAGCAGCCTGTCTCTATAAATTCCACTGCGGTATGTATGCCACGCGAGTCCGCCAAGCGCTGCCATCAGCACCAGGTATACCAGCTTATGCAGCCAATTGATTTCAATCCACAACCCGTATAGACCAACTGCCAGTAACAGCAGCACAACCAGAACATATTTACTCCGGTGAACCCGCATTTTCCGCTTCCACTCCACTCTATCATGTTATGTATTCTAACATTATATCAGTGTAGTTAAATAAAGGAAGTACTTTCATCACAAAATTCTTCCAAAAACGCTGCCCTTACGCAAAAACTCTGCGATAGGACAGCCCGCCAGCAGTCAGTCTATACTATACGTGTGCCGCTACCCGTTCCAGCATGCCGCGGGCAATCCACACCCCGGCAGCACCGGCCTGGGCCAATCCGCGGGTAATGCCTGCACCGTCTCCGCCGCAGTACAGTCCGGAAATTTCGTTTCCAGCTGCTCTGTCAGTTTCGGACGCGCCGAATAGAATTTTGCCTCCACGCCGTAAAACAGCGTATGCTCAGAGGCAATGCCCGGAGTTACCTTTTCCAGTGCCTCGACCATTTCAATCAGACTCTTCATGGTGATGTATGGCAGTACGAGGCCAAGATCGCCAGGAACTGCCTCCTTCAGTGTCGGCTCCAGGAACCCTTCCTTGATCCGGGTCTCTGTAGAGCGGCGTCCGCGCAGGATATCCCCGTATTTCTGGACAATGACACCGCCATTCGACAAATCGTTAGCCCGCTTGCAGATTTCCCGGGCATATTCATTCGGCTTATCAAACGGCTCTGTAAAGGTATGGGACACCAGCAGGGCGAAATTCGTATTCTTCGAGCCAAGCGCCGGGTCTTTATAGGAGTGTCCGTTAGCCGCCATTACCCCGCTGTGATTTTCTACGACTACATGGCCGGACGGATTGCTGCAGAATGTCCGGACACGGGTACCCACTGAGGTATTAAATATAAATTTGCCTTCATACAGATGTTCATTGATCTCGCGCATTACTACATCGGAGGTTTCAACTCTGACACCGACGTCGACCTGATTGTTGTACATTTTGAGCCGGCGCTTCTTCAGCACATCAGTCAGCCAGGCAGAACCGTCACGGCCCGGAGCAATCATGACTTGATCCGCTTCATGGATATCCCCGTTCTTGAGTTCAATGCCCGTAATCCGGTGGCTGCCGTTTTCCTTAATGGTTATAATGTCCTGCACCTCGGTCTTGAACTGCATATCAATCCGGGTCTTCAGGTATTCATATATGGATTTAAGAATCTCCAGGTTCTGTTCAGTACCCAGATGCCGCACCTGCGCCCGCAGAAGCTTGAGTCCGGCGGCGTAGCCGCGCTGCTCGATGCTGCGGATGCTGTCCGTTGTCGGATCGGTAATGGCCGGGGTTGCGCCATGCTCCAGATTGATCGCATCCACATATTCGATCAGCTCCAGCACCTTGGACGGTGCCAGATAGTCGGTCATCCAACCGCCGAATTCAGTCGTAATATTAAATTTCCCATCGCTATAAGCTCCCGCTCCCCCGAATCCGGCAGTAATAGAGCAGGCAGGCAGACAGCCTGCGAACTCCTTGCGGCCTGCAGCAGGCGGACAGAGCTTGATTTTTTCCTCCAGGATCGGGCAGCTGCGGCGGTAAATGTCATGGCCTTTATCTACAAGCAATATCTTCAGGTCAGGGGCCTTACGGGTCAGTTCATAACAGGCAAATATTCCGGCCGGGCCGGCGCCTACAACAATCACATCATATTTACTCATCTGTTCTCTTGTTCCTCCCAGGAAGAAACGCTGCGTTCTCAGCCGCCGTTTCTGCGATTTTATAGCGCAACACACAAAAAATCCCGGCTCTTCACAGGTATGCAAAATGCACCCTATTCGTAGCCAGGAATTTACGGTTCCCTGTAGAAACCCCCAAACCTTATCTCCGGGGATATACGAACAGCTTCACTTATTATATGAGCCAATAGGAATTTTACAGAAAACAGGCGAATGTGTCAATAGTTTATCTCTGTAATAATTCGTGTTTTAATTATATATATAGCTTATTGTAAATAAAATAAACAAAATTAACGCCAAAACACGAACATTATATTGTTTACAGTAGATGGAAGGATCGAAGGGATATTTGTCGAATATATAGTTATATTGCCACTGGAAATGAGGAAATGTTTATGCACATCCCACCGCCAACTCCTCGCCAAAGCTACTGGAACCGGGTACTCCTCAATACTTTCTGGATGGTTCTCCTCGTATATTTGGCTAGTCAGCTGTTCATCTCACTATCCATGTGGGGCCATAGACCTGAATTCACAGACAGACAATATTTCGTGACCCATGTTTTGATACCAGACTCCGTTATCCTTGTTCTGATCCTCACTCTGGAGGCCATCTACAGGTGGAGGCCGGTATTCTCGGAATTCTCGATTGTTGTCGCAAGTCATATCTACGCTATCCTGATTATCACCAATCTCAGTACCGAGTACGAGGTCAAGCCGCTTATCATGCTTCTTCCGCTACTTGTATCCATGATCTATCTCAAAAGCAGCTATATGAAGGCATCATCACTGATCTGTCTGCTCTACACCGTCATGCTGTTCATGAATACACCGGTCTACGAATATACGCTGCGGATTCAGCATATTATGATTGCGCTGATTTTTGCCGGCACCGCACTGGCCGGATTCGGAGTGATCGGCCGCGGGCGGGATCTTATGCGGTCCCTTCAGGATTCTCTGAAGGCGGAGCAGGATTTGCGCATTCAGAATATCATCATGGACCGGCTGTCCAAGATTGATCCGCTGACCGATTTGTATAATCACAAGACGTTTCACGAATATCTCGGCTGGCTGATCGATCATCAGCAGAATAACCCTTTCCCGATGCAGCTGGCTGTCCTGGATATCGACAATTTCAAAAAAGTGAATGACCAGTACGGGCACTGGGTGGGCGATATTGTGCTCAAGCAGGTAGCCGCTGTAGTGCTGAAGAATATCGGCACCGATGATTTCGCCGCCCGGTATGGAGGAGAGGAATTCGTAGTCATTCTGACCGCCAAGCAGCTGAAGGAAGCACAGGAGATCATGGAGCGGATTCTGACAGGTATAGCCGGCATGCCGATTGAAGAAATGAACGGCGGATCTGTAACCGTCAGCATCGGCATGCATGAGTTTTCGGTCTCCGATACGAAAAGCTACACCTTTCAGCAGGCAGACGACGCCCTGTACGAAGCCAAGAAGACGGGCAAAAACAAGATCGTCCTGAAATAACCCCTGTATTACAACAAAACGGATCTGCGTAATACACGCAGATCGTTTTGTTCTGTTCACCTTCGTCTTCTAATGCTCCAGCAGTTCCCACACCCCCCTAGGGGGCACAGGCCTGCTGATCAGGTAACCCTGGACCTTGTCACATCCCGATTCGTTCAGAAATGCCAGCTGGCTGTCATCTTCGACTCCTTCGGCCACGACATCCAGCCCCATTTTATGGCCAAGCACAATAATGGTCTGGACGAAGGATTCGCTGTAGGCCTGATCGGCCAGGGAGTCGATAAAGATTTTGTCCATCTTGAGCGTAGAGATCGGCAGCTGCTGCAGATAGCTCAGCGAGGAATAGCCGGTTCCGAAATCATCAAGGGCAATCCGGATACCGCGTGACTTGAGGAATTCCAGCTTGCTGACTGTACTCTCGAACGACTCCATAAAGATTGATTCTGTAATCTCCAGCTCCAGGCAGCTTGGTGCAAGCCCGCTTTGCTTCAGGCTGTCCAGCACGATTTCGACGAAATCATCCTGCAGAAGCTGGATGATAGAAATATTGACGGATATTTTATAGAGCCTTCCGGTACGCTCATGTATACTCTTCATGAAGCTGCAGGCTTCCCGCAGAACCCATTCCCCGATGTAAATAATAAGCCTGGAATCCTCGGCAACCTTGATGAAGGAGAGCGGAGATACGAAGCCGAGCACGGGACTGTTCCAGCGGATCAGGGCTTCGAATCCGGTGATTTCTCCTGTCTTGATGTCTGCCTGCGGCTGGTAGTGCAGTTCAAATTCATTGTTGTTCATTGCGCTGCGCAGATGCTTTTCAATATGCATCCGTTCATTGAATGCGGTATGCATCGACTTGTCATAAATAACGTAGGTGCCCTTGCCTTCCTCTTTGGCCCGGTACATCGCCACATCGGCATTCTTGAGAATCTCCTCCGTCGTCTCCCCGTCCTCCGGGTAGAAGGAGATACCTATGCTGACCGACACATAGAGGTTGCTCTCCCCGATCAGGATCGACCTGCGGAAAGCCCGCATAATATCGTCCGCCAGCGTAAGCACCGCTTTGCGGTCTTCGGCATCCTCGATAAAGACGACGAACTCATCCCCGCCAAGCCTGGAAAGCATTCCCTTGCCCTGGACAAGCGACTGGAGCCGTTCACTTGCCTTACGGATCAGAATATCACCGGATTTATGGCCCAGTGTATCATTGATATATTTGAAATTGTCGGTGTCCACGAACATCAGCGCCGCTTTGCCGCCCGGCCGCCGGAAATAATTCTCCATTGCCTCCAGCAGGGAAATGCGGTTCGGCAGATTGCTTAGCGAGTCCATATAGGCCAGCCGGTGCATGTTTTTCTGATTTTCCAGCAGCATATCATACTGCTCTACAAGCTCCTGCTGTGTCGCCGTAAGCTGTTCATACGTTGCTTCCAGCTCCTGGTAGCTGTTATTCAGCTTGAATTCCGCCTGCTTACGCCTGCTGATATCAATGAGCGAGCCGTTGAACAGCTTGAGCTGATCCGTAGGATCAACAATAGCCTTCCCTCTTACTTCAAACCAGATGTAATGATTGTCTTTTGTGCGCATGCGGTACTCGGTCTCATAGATTGGAGTCTTTCCGCTCAGGTGCGCCTGCCTCGCCTTATTGGCTGACGCCTGATCATCGGGATGAATGATGCTGAGAACCCCGTTTTCCATCCCGTTAATTTCTTCCTCCGTATACCCCATCACCTCGTACCAGCGCTCCGACAGCTTGTAGAACCCGGTTTTCCAGTCCAGCTCCCACATATAAGCACCAGAACCCTCAGAGGTCAGGCGCAGCCGGCGTTCACTTACACTCAGCCTGTACAACTGCTCCTGTAATTCGGTCTCCGTCGCCGTTAATTCCTCGTAAGTCGATTCCAGCTCTTCATAGCTGAGCTGCAGCTTCAGCTCATTCTGCTTGCAGTCATCGATATCCAGCCCCACCAGCAGATAGACAGATTCATCCTGGTCATCCATTCCTTTGATCAGCGTGGTCCGGATGGAGAAGAACCTCGCCTCCGGCGAGTGCTCCGGCAGCTTCAGCTCTACATTGTTGACAAAATCCTGATAGACCGCCCTGGTCAGCAGATCGCGCAGAAGCGAAACATCGCCGTCCAGCCCGGGAAGCTCGCTGAGCTTTTTGCCAAGCACCTCTTGTTCCTTCAGCCCGGTCATCTTCTCAGCAAACTGGTTGAAGCGCGTAACCCGCCCATCCCCGGATACCGCCCATACAATCATTCCGGTATGCTCAATCACATCTTCAAAAAACTCCTGCCCCGAATGAATCGTCCTTCTCAGCCGCCGGATATACATTCTGATGGATACAATTCCGAAGAGAAGCAGACATAAACCAATAACAATCCCAAATATAATCCGGTCATTTATCATGGCGGTGTAACCGGCCGAATGTGTGAAGAAATACTGCTGGTACAGCTCCTCGAAGGCACCCGAACGCTGAAGCCGTTCCAGCCTTGCATTAATATACGGGACAAGCTCCGGAGATGAGGTGCTTACTCCATAAGCCACATCTACCGGGTAAAGGTTGCTAATTTTGCGGATTACGTTGCCCGTCAGTCCCTGCTCGACAATCAGGTAGTCAACAACCCCCTGATTCTCAAACAGCAGGTCGATTTCACCTTTTTCGAGAGCTTCCAGCGCATCCGGTACAGTCGGATATTCTATGTATTTCGAAACGCCTGCTTTACTCTGCAGCAGCGCTGCAGTATATTGGCTATGTCCTACACCAATCTTGTAGTTCTCAAGTGTGCCCAGAGTTACCTTGTCTTTGAGCGCCTGCCGCGAATATACAGAAACGTAACTCTTGAATACCGGGGTGGAGAAAAGAATATCTTTTTTCCGCTGCTCTGTTACTGCCATAAGTCCGGTTGTGTCAATTTGCCCGCTGGTCAGCAGCTGGTAAGTCTGTTCCCAGTCTCCGGTGCTGTAGCGGATCAGATATTCCTTCTTTTCAAAAATCATGCTTGTAAGATCAATATCAAATCCGGTTAAATAACCGTTCTGAATATACTTGAAAGGCGGGTAATCCAGTTCTGCCTGGTACTTGATATCCTGTCTTTCAGCGCGGGCGGCAGCAGGCGGTGCCAGCATAAGCAAGATGCTAATCAGAACTAAACATTTACACCGCTTCATTGCAATTCTCCTTCTTCCCCAAAATCAGCTAAGGGCTATCCTATCAAGTTTTATTCGACAAAATATGGTAGGGTTCCTGCCCATTCCCTCTCTAAATGTGATAAAATGTGCAACTGTGTTCATATGTAGGCCCGATTCCAAAGAAAAAAAGTTAGAGCCTATAATTTTATATTGCTTTTTGGGAGCAAAATGTGGATAATAACAATAACCAGTGATAATGATTATCATTATTGAATTATAAACATTCTATCCCTTCACTATATTGAGCCAAAAGGAGACTGAACACCCATGAACGCAGCCACTACCCGGACAGCATTACAGGTTGACGATTATCTGGATCTGCTCAATCTTGCCGTTAAAGTCGGAGACCTGAAATGGCAAAAGGAAATTAAATCCCGCCTGCAATATATACTCTGCCTGCAGACCAGATAGCAGACATTCTGATTGCGCATTCCCGTATTACGGGGATGCGTTTTTTTGTTTAAACGGGCTTGGCAGAGCCAGCACAAAGACTCTTTAAGCACCGTATCCTGCACCGCCTGGGATTTCACTCGCCTAATAGGGTATAATCACAATAATAAACCGGGCCATAGTCCCTTAGAACGGAGTGTGCTCAAATTGAAAAAGATATTGTCTCTATTCCTGATCCTCAGCGTGCTGTGGATGACCGGAGTTCAAGCTGCCGGATTCCCCGCACAGCAGGGTTTGGTTACCGATGAAGCAGGCATGCTCACTTCGCAGGAGGCAGCAGCTATTGCCAAAGCTGCTGCAGACGGGCGTTATACCTTCCACGTGCTGACTATAGATTCACTGGACGGCGCCAACGCCACAGACTTTGCAAGCAGCGTATATGACAGCTGGGGATTATCCTCCCAGGATATTCTTCTGCTGATCTCCGCAGGTGACCAGCAGGTTGAGCTTAATTTCATCAACACTTCGCTGCAGAATGCCATTAACAGCTGGTCGCAGAACCAGGTCGGAGGAACAGGAAGCGCAGCTATCACCGGTATTATTGACGCCTATTTCATCCCCTCCGCCAGAGAGGGCGATTTTGCGGGCGCCATCAGCGCTCTGATTACAGAGCTGCAATCTCTTGGCAGTACGCAGGGCTCCGGAGGTACCGGCAACGGAAGTGCTGGCGGGGTTGGCGGCTCGGGAAGCACTGGTACTGGTAGCGCAGGCGGCGGGGTTAGCGGTTCCGGGGGACCGGGCAGCACGGGAGCCGGAAGCGGGACCGCGTCCCGCAGTTCCGGCCTGCCGCTGCTGACCCTGGGGGCCATAGCTGCTGGTGCGGCGCTGCTGGCCTTGGTACTGTATGTGCTGGTCACCGGCCAGCGCCGCCGCAAGCAGCTCAGCGTGCTTCAGGACCAGCTGGCTGACCTGCTTGTACGGACGAACCGGGCCATTGAGACGCTGCAGCCGTTCCAGGGCATCGTACAGGGCAAGACCGGCGAGATGGTTGCAGGCATCTCCAAACGGCTGGATGCCCAGCTGGTGGAGATTTCAGCTCTGCAGGGCACAGGCCGCAGCCCGAAGCCGGCGTTCTATCAGCTTGCCGCGCTCAAATCGGCAATCGGCCAGGCAGAGCAGACTGCTGCCGCCTTCCGCACCCGGCTTGAGGATGAAGAGCGGCAGATTGCCTTGATCACGGACGCTGACCGCAATGTTAAACAGCAGATTACCGAGCTCAAAAAGGACACCCCTGAGCTGGACACCCAGCTGCAGGAGGCAGTCAAAGACACAGGCTATGAGCTGCAGGAAATCGCCGAGGATCTGAAAGAGCTGGCCGAGGCGACTGCCAAAGCAGATCAGCTCGAGCTGTTCGACCCGATTGCCGCTCAGGATATTACGGAAGAGGCCCAGGAACAGCAGGAGCAGATTGAACAGGATCTGCGCGATGTAGATGTCTATGACGACAAGCTTCAGGGCTTCCCGGGTGTTCTTGCTGCGGCACGTACGAAGATTGCCGGGATCATTGAACAGAACGCCCTGCACAATATGAAGGTTAAGCCTTACGTCAACCTTGATCAGGCCAGCTCTGCAGCAGAGACGCTACGGGCCCCGCTGCGCAGCGGAGATATGGATCAGGTGCGCAGCATTGCTGCAACCATGGATATGCTGGTTCAGGAGGCGGTGGCCATGACTGAACGGCAGGCGCAGATCCGGGAGAGCAATCGCCGTGATCTGGAGACGGTCCGCAGCGGCTGGAGCGGGCTGACCCAGCGGCTGATCGGGCTGCAGAGCCGGCTGGCTGAAGCCCGGACCCGGTTCGCCGAGCAGCACCTCGCAAGTCTTGCCGGGGTGCTGGATTCCTCCGGCGCCCGGCTGCGCGAGGGTGCCGGTGAGGTGCCGCAGATCGAAACGTGGGCCAGCGACGAGCGCGGAGAGTACGACAATGCGCGCAGCGGGCTTGACCGTCTGCTCACGCTGCAGGAGGAGACGGCCAAGCAGTTCAGCAGCGTCTCGCACAGCCTGGATGAGCTGAACGAACGGCTGGAAGGCGTGAAACGCCTCTTCCAGGATGGCCTGGGACGGCAGACTCAGCCCAGCGGCTGCTGGAGAGCAGAGGATTAGCGGGCCGCAGCAGATTCCAGGCCAGCCTGCTGCCTGAATACGGGCAGCTTGAATCAAGGCTGAGTTCACGCCCTTACAACCTGGATGAGCTGGAGTCGCTGGGACGCTCCTACGCAGCCCAGATCTCCTCATTTGTCGAAGAAGCGAACCGCCTGGTACGGCAGAAGGAAGAAGCAGAGCGTCAGGCCCAGCTCGCGATGATGCGGGAGCGCCAGCGCAGAGAGCAGGCGCGGAAGCGGATGTCCTCCGGCCCGCCTTCCTCCGGCGGTTTCGGCGGCGGCCGTTCCTCCGGAGGCTCCTCCTGGGGCGGGGGCGGGCGTTCCTCCGGAGGCTCTTCCTGGGGCGGCGGCAAGTCAGGCCGCAATTCCGGCGGCTCCAAGTGGTAGACCGATTTAAGCCCCCGTGCCGATTGATTCGCGCGGGGGCTTTTTGTATAGCATTCCATCTTTCGTTCCTCTCTCCGGCAAGCGGAAGGCCTGTCAGGACAAACAACAAAGACCTTGCCCCTTATTGGGGCAAGGTCTTTGTGAATCAGGACTTATCCGGATCTTAGTGCAAATCCCCGGGGTCCTTGTCCAGAAATGGCTTATTCACATAATAGTACATGACGCCCATCAGTACACCGCCGCCGATCAGATTGCCGAGCGTAACCGGCACCAGATTATGCACCACACCGCCCCAGGAGATCGTACCGGGGTGATCCAGCACCAGCGCAATAGCAAAAGTACACATATTGGCAATACTGTGCTCATACCCGGAAATAAAGAAGCAGAAAACGAACAGCATCATTGCGAACATTTTGGCTCCGTCATGCTTCATCGACATCGGCACAAAAAACGCCAGACAGACCAGCCAGTTACAGAGGATGGCCCGGAAGAACAGCTGAAGCGCCGGCGCCTCCATTTTGTGGGCTACGACATTCAGCAGAAAACTGTTAACACTCGAATCATCGTACAGTCCGGTCAAAAAAATCAGCAATGCAAACGCCGAAGCGCCAAGAATGTTTCCGATATAGCTGATCACCCACATCCGGACGACCTTGGTCCACTGCATCTTTTTTCTGAGAGCGGCATACGAGTAGTAAAACGTATCCCCGGTGAACAGGTCCCCGCCGCCGTAAGAGATAAGAATGATCGCAGCACCAAAGGTAATGGCCGCCATCGGGTAGGTCATTGGTGAATGTTCCATGTAGAAGAAGTTGCCTGTTTTGAAGGCTACTATGACGCCGAAGCCGATGAACATACTGGCCAGCATCGCCCTGGCGATATAGCGAAGTACACTTTGATCAAAAATTTTCTGTTTCTTGAGTGCCAATTTTTCAACCTGCAGCAGTGCCTCGTTCTCCATATGACCTCCGCATAAGCTTGTATTTTCAGCAGTTATCCCGGCTTTCTGCAGCCTCGGGTTATTATACCCAATAAACCGCTGGAAATTACTTGAACCATGAAATCGAAAGAAAATTCTGTCCTCTGGAGAGAGCAACACCGCTTGCTTAACTGCCGTCCTTATCCGCTTCATTCAGCCCGGCAACCGACTCGGCCTTATTACCGCCGGCAACGACGATAAGCGCCAGTATCAAGCATCCAAGTATCATCCGCTGACCCCCGTTTCTCCGTAAGAACTTATGCCGGGAGTCAGAGGATTATGAGCGGTATTCCAAAGCCCGCCAGTCACCCCGGCGGGCTTAAATAGGAATCATATTCGGGCGCAGATGTTAATTTAAAAAGCTGCTGAGCCGGCTGTCATTCTCTGCCTGCTTCAGTGCCTGCGGCTGCGAGGCTTCGTTCAAGCCGAGGCGGTTATTAAGCTGGGTGTTGATTGTCGTCATCTTGGCGGTGTAATCCTGGCAGCTCTCGATAATCCGGCGGTTGGACTGCTCGGAGGTGTCCAGAGCACTCAGCAGATCGCCGATGGCCTGGTTAACCGCCTCAAGCGACATCGAAGGCTTGGACAGAAGCTCTGTAGTCTTCTCGGTTGTGGTGCGCAGCAGCCGGGCATTCTCCTTGAACTGGTCCTCGATCGTCTTGTTGGTCGCTTCCACCGCGGAAATGACATTTTCCTGGTCCGCCAGAGACATAGCAATCATGGCTGATACGGTGATCAGATTGGAGGTTTTATCAATAGCGTTGTTAACCGAATCAATCAGCTTATCATTGTTGTCATTAATAATATCTGTAGCGGCGATCGCCTGGTTGTAGAGCAGTATCATCTCGGTCATGGACTGAATGCGGACCATAACCTTACGCAGGCCGCGTTCCAGATAGGCTTTGCGGAACTCGTTCTCAGGCTTGGCAATTTCCACCTCGAACAGCTCCTTCAGCTTGTTGCCGAAGGCAATTTTGGTCTGCAAATTGTAGATCTCTTCCATCGAGGTGCGCTTCAGCTGGCGCATATTGACGATACTCTCTTCAAGCGTATCGCGGCCGTCACGCAGACCGGTCACAATAGCGTCGATATTCGTGCGGACAGACTGATATTTATAGACGTAGTTTTTCAGCGGGCTCTTGCGGAGCATTTTGCCAAAAAAGCTGACATTCTTGCTCTGCTGCAGGGTCTCGCACTCATTGCGCAGCTTCATAATCATATTCGGCACTTCAACACGCTTGCCTGACATAAGGTCATTGACCGGACGATCCAGAAGCTTCAGAGTCTGCCCGGCCTTCTCCTGCGTCTTAACTCCCAGCTTGCCGATGTCATCCATCAGAGAGTCCAATGCGACGGTATCCGTCTTGGCTACCTGTTCAATTAACTGCGAGGCTTCCTCGACTACCTTCTGCTCATCTTCTTTCTTGAGCTGAATTAACTGCGTGGACATGGGTTTCCCTCCTATAATTCGGAACTGCTGTACCGTTGATGAATCAGTTCCGCCTTGGTCTGAAGTTCCATCAGGTCTTTATGCTCGATCGTTGAGGCGATTTCCGATATTTTGGAATCGACATCCCGCAGACCGTTCAGCAGCATTCTCCGGTTTTTCGTTTTGGCTTCGCCGCCGAGCCGCAGAAACGGATTAATGACCCCATTCAGGTCTTTCATCACCAGTCTGCGGACCGTATGATTGATTTCACCGTTGCCCAGCTCCTGCAGCAGCGGGATCACACGCTGCAGTCTGGCGAAAAGCGCCAGAGATTTCTCGACAATCTCATTGTCCAGTGTGTCCTTCTGGCCTTCTGAAATAATCATGTCCTCCAGAATGACAAGATACTCTACAACAGACGCGAACTCACCCTGGGCAGCCGGTTCAGCCGGCACTCTGGCGGAAGGAGCCGCTGGTACGGCACCAGTCACCGCTGCGCCGCCGGCTGAAGGACGGGCAGCAGCAGGCGCCTGTGCAGCGCAGCCGCCGCTGGAGCCTGGCTGGCCGGAAGCACCTCCGCCGGCAGGTTAACCCGCGTGCGCTTGCCGCCCATGAGGGCGGCTCCTGCGCCGGCAACCGGCAGCAGCAGAGAGATCAGCTCCGGCAGAAAGCTGCTGGTCAGCACAGCCACTACATAGCCGCGGCCGCGTACAGCAACACTTTAGACTTTGTGTTCATTTTCTCACCTCTTGCAGGCTTGCTGCATTTCGCTTAATTCACCGCATCAGGAATGGCGGATTCAGCGAAGATTTTCATAATCATCGGCTGTTCGATATGGCTCGCAAGTACATCTTCACCGAACTGGACAGGCTCAACTTTGCCGCCGAGTGCGCTTTTGACAGCCAAGTACGGGAAGTTAATGCCAGAGAGGCAGGAGACATGCAGGCCGCCCGACATCCGCGGATTAATCTCCAGCAGCTTGGGAACGGCACCGCCATACTTCATCTGAATATTATAATTGAACGGAATCTTGAACGTCTCAGCCACTCTGCGGGCAATATGCTCCAGCTCGGGAATATGCTCCATCACCCGCAGGCGTCCGGTATCCTTACGCCGGGGAACAGCGGCCAGCAGCCTGCCGTCAGCATCAGCCAGACAATCAATACTGTACTCGTAGCCTTCAAGCAGCTCCATCACCATCAGCTCCGGGAAGGACTCCACACCGGACAGAATACGGTAAGCATCGTCAAAGGAAATATGCTGGGTTACATAGCCGAACAGCTCCTGCAGCGGACTGCGGCTGTTGTTGATAATCCGGAAGCCGAGGCCCCCTTCCGTTTCGGTCGGCTTGAAGCAGACCCGGAGTCCCTTGGCAACCAGGTCTTCATACGCTGCCTTGAATTGCTCCGCATTGCTGACTACATGGTACTCTGGAATCTCCATAATCCCGGTTTCCTTAACCTTCTCGTAGAACTTGCCCTTATCCAGCATCATTTCCAGCAGGTCCAGATCACGGCAGACCAGCACCTTCGTGCCGATTGCATCAAACTGCGCTGCATGCAGGGCGATATCCATCATATGCAGGCGGGGAATAAAAATATCAATCTCATTGCGGCGGCAGAAGTCAACGCAGAACTGCACATATTCTATACCTGTAACCGCAGGTTCACTTCCGGCGATATCAGCGCCCTGAAGCGACATATGCTTAATATCGGGGTGGGTAGCAAAAATCTGTACAGGCACGCCGTCCTCATTATTGCGGATGAGATTCATATAATGATAAGCCACGGAAAACCAGCGGTTAAAATAAATATTTACCTTTTTCATTGCGGCCCAACTCCCAATGTCGATAGATTATGATAAATCTTCTGCACATAACGCATAATTTCATCACCCGCGAAGACACCTCTGCACTCCGTAAAAGGATACTTTAATTTTACTTGAGTCGCCTGCTGCTCGGCAAATATTTCTCCGTGACAGGGGGCGATGGCGTAGTCGGCGCTTTCCAGCAGGCTTTTATCCAGCAACGAGTCACCGGAGGCCACCATCGGCTCAGAGCGTACGGTGCGCCTTACATGAATGATGGCATCGCTTTTGTTCACGGCCTCAGGCACCACATACAGCTTGCGGCCCTGCAGGGACACTCTCCAGCCTAACCCATGCAGACGCTCAGACATATGATTAATCTCATCCAGCGGAAGAAGGTCCCGGTAAACCATATACGTATAAAATAACTCATCGCAGTAACGTTCACTGATTATCCATTCTGTACGCACTACAGACCGGACGATCTGCCTGACTTCCTCCGCTTCAGCCGAATGCTGCACAACCAGCCTGCCGATATGACTGCGCCATTCCTGGTCAACCACACCATTGACAAGAATGTTGCCGCCGTTGCTTGTAACCGCGTAATCAGGAATGAGCGTCTCCTGGAACAGGTTAATCCGTTTGTATTCCGCAATCGTGCGGGTGGTCACCGGCATAAAGATGATGTCTGCCGTAAGCTCCTGCAGCAGTTCCAGCGCCCCGCGCGAAATATATGATCTTGTTACTCCCTCAATAATCTCCGCTGGCACCAGCCCCGGAGTATCCTCGGGAACGCCGAGCGCTCCGAGCGAATAAATCAGGGTCCGGTCCAGATCACTGGCATAGATCATTCTGATTCCCCTCCCCCAAGCGGCTTGATGATTCCGCAGCAGGAATAGGCTAGACCCGGATATTCCTCAACCGGAACGTCCCGTTCTGCCGCCAGCAGCAGAATGTGGCGCAGATTCGGATTGTCTCTAGTATCGACAATAATTTTCCAGGGTACCCGGCGCAGCAGCACACGGGTGGTTTCCCCTACACCAGGCTTGATCAGATTGATATTGTCTATTCCGAAGTGCTCCTGCAAGGCCGTAATATCATGCATTCCCCGCCAGGAGATCTCCGGAGGCGAGTTCTCCATCTCTCCGGCAACAGCAACGGCCTCTTCTCTTACAGACGTGAAATAAGGAGTAATGGCATCTATAAAGACATTGGAGTAGTCCTGATCCAGCCATTCCTTATAAAATTTCGCGCCATGAAAATCCTCCGGCCCGGTCAGATCGTTCCGCTGCACCGTGCGGCTCAGCAGGCCTGACACCGTTGAATTAAGACAGGCACTGGGAATCAGATAATCCTCCCTTGTTCCGAAGGTCGCCGAGCAATGCCCGGGATCGGCCAGTACAGCCAGATCATCGTTGAGCCTTACTCCGTATCTGCTGTAGAAATCCTCGCAGGATTCGGACAGCACCCTGGTAATTGCCCCCTTGCCTGTCCAGCCGTCTACGAATTGCAGCTTGGCTCCTGCGCCGTTCTGCTGCAGAATATAGCGGATGGCGTTCAGATCAAGTCCTTTACCGCGGATAATGGACACGCTGTAGTGCGGCAGCTCCACCCCGTACATTTTGGCGATATAACGGCGGATCAGCACGCCAACCGGCGTCCCTGCCCGGGCCAGAGAAACCAGCACGGTTCCTTCAGTACCCCGCTTAGCCACAATCCGCTCGGAGACAACGGCAACGGCCCGGGCACCTTGGCTGCCGATTCCTGCAGCGTTTTCCGGAACAGCCCGATATATTCCTCGGTAGGCTGGTATTCCACCGGCAGCATCTCCGAATAGCTCACCCCGGATTGAATGGCCTTCTCCCGTTCGGCCATCCCCAGCTCGAGCGGCACCCCGCCGAGATCCTTCAGCAGAAAAGTAACGTCAGACGGGGGATAGCTGCCCATGGGAACCGGCGGATTTATCCGCGGGCCCAGAACAGTGTCCAGGTTATCCTTTTCCATCATCTGCAGCTCCTTCCGCTTCCTCCCGGGGGGCAAGTACAATCAGATGCACCTTGCTTCCGGCAAGCCCCCTCAGAATATCAGTCATCGGTTTAATCCGCCGGCCCGGAACATCACGCTCAAGCAGCACAAAAATATCATCATACTGCCCATGCTCAACATTATAGATATAGTTTGTTATTGACGGGTCGCCGGCAGACGGATACCCTGCTGCGCTGCGAACTCCGTAATCCGGCCTGTGCTGCGGATAGATCGGGCTGCGGGTGGAGGACTGATAGCATACGCCCTCTCCCATCTCCGCTGCAATACGCATCGGGAGGTACATGAATTCGCCAACCCCCATGACCAGTGTACGGTCTCCTTCACGCAACGCACGGAGCTTTGCCGCTACCGCGGCAACCTCCTCGTCTATTGCAGCATTGTCACCTGAAGCAAGACCGAAACGCCCGCTAAGCTTCAAATAAGGGGATGTGTTAATCTCTCCGCAGGAATCGGCGGAGGTGACCTTAAGCCGCTCAAGGCCGTCTTGTATATAAGTAGTTACCACAGGTACTCCATTGTCCTCATCCTGCTTGTCCTTACCCGCATCTGTATCCAGCAGTGGTGTTCCGCTCACCTCAATGGTTCCTTGCAGCAGCGATAGAGCGGTTATCTCAATGCCCAGCTCCTGCTCCAAATCCCGGTAGGCCTGAATATTTGCCGGGCTTCTCCAATCCAGCAGTGAAGCTACCACATACTCCCTGCGCGGAAATTTGGCCTGAATATCACGGATAATGTTGATGGCAGTATTGCCGGTTGTAATCTCGTCATCGACCAGAATGACCGGTTCATTACCGGACAGCAGCTCCGGGTGCAGCGCATAGCACAGATGATCTACCGCATGAGAGTGCTCCTCCTCAAAGCTGATCACGGAAGTGAGCTCCGGTATATTCTCACGGGTAGTATGAATATAAGACGCTCCGCCGGCAAAAAGGTTGTACATGCTGTGGCCCAGGGCGGTAGCGGTTTCGGCAAAGCCGATAAAGACGGCCGGATGCGGAAGGGTAAGCCGGGCCGCCAGCAGTGTGCGGTAAGCCTCCTCCGCATGCTGCGGATGAACCAGGCCATGTACCGCCTGATCCAGCAGCTTGTCCATCAAGGTTCCGGAGCCCTCTCCGTCCATTTGACGGTATAGCAGCAGCCCCAGCGCTGCCCCGCTTAGCAGCGGAGTATAGGGATTGACCGGAATATGCTTGCCCAGCACCCTGCTGACAAAAAGGAAGGAACGCTTCTTATTAATCCGGGCTGCCATCGAAAACAGGGAATCAACCGGCATCTGAAAAGGGTTAGCCGTCTCTGTTACTGTAACCTGCAGATTGTCGACAATATTAAACGTGTGTATATTCGTTTTCGGGTAGTAGGCAGGCAAAATGCTGTTCTTCATGTAACACCCCGTATACTTGAGATCTTTGTAAAATACGCTTCGCCCAGTTCAAATGCGGCTTGATTTCATTCATCTTGTTAAAATATTCACTTTTAAACACGCCGCGGCTGCCGTCATTGCTCTCAACAATGCTTAGCGCATCCACATATTCCTCATGCCGGACCGAATACATGGCCTGTACGGGTCTGAGATGGGACGGATGGATAATCGTCTTGCCTACAATGCCGTTTTCTTTGTCCAGCTTCACTTCGCGGATCAGGCCCTCAGCTGCGCTGGAATAATAGCCGGCTTCCCGCGCCGGCCTGCCAAAGGACTCTTCAAAAGGCAGCGTCCGCAGCTGTGGCCGTAAACTGTGCCGGCCTTTATTGCCAAAGTACTCCCATACCGGGCCTGAAATGACATAGCCCTCCTCCACCCTGCCGAATATATTGAGGATCTCCGAGATGCAGTCCCGGATGGGTGCAAGCTCATAAATACTGATCTCCGGGCTGCGGCGCAGTCCGAACAGACTGGAGAAATCGGTTGCCCCGATTCTTACATTCAGTACATAATCGCGGTAGTCGCCCAGCAGATTGCGGATGGCCAGCAGGCTGTCAAGCCGGCTCTCCCGGTATATAATCGGCGCGCTCTCCAGAATCGGCATGCCGTACAGAACGGGCGTATTGTAACTCCGTGAGCTGTTATAATCGGCAATAGCCTCGAAGAAATCCGCCCCGTTCTCAGCCGTGAATTTAGGAAAGACAAACCCGGTAAGCATTGTTATCAGCGGGCCCAGCCGGAAGATCAGCTGCTGCAGCTGGACAGGATTGCGTACACGGATAAAGATCAGCGGAAGGCTGTGTACAGGATCGTGGTCATTCTCTGTATAAGCGGATAAGAAGGACAGATGCCTGACCACAGACTCCTCGGCAAACCGGACTTCCCCGTCACCAATGGCATCCTCAAGGTCAATAATGACCGTCACAAGTCCAGATTCCCTCAGCTTAAGGATATCCTCAGCTACACTGGTACGGGTAGCCGGCATATACAGTGCTGCACCAACCGCATAGGCCAGCAGCTCCTTGGCGGAATATTGATTAAACGTAACAGGCGGAGAGTAGAATAATGACGTTTCTTGTTCCTTAGTCAGGTAATCGAAATATTTCAAAGGCCGTTCCCCCTAATAGTTGTGCAAAACGAGGCAAAACAATAACAGAATGGCCTCTCCTTATAAAGAGCTGCAGAACCGCTTAAGCCGTCCTGTCGGGGACGGCTGCCGGTTTTCTCAAATACAAGCAAAGGCCATACTATTACATATACGATTACCGGACATAGAGGCCTGCACCTTCCCTGCGAAGGCCTCCCACCTATAGAACTCTGACTATTAAGCTTGTTTATCCATCTCCTTCTTCTTCTTGGCAGCACTATACAGCATAGTTCCTGCAAAGACCGCAATCAGAACGGTGAAGAAAATGGCGTGCGGCAGCTCATATCCGAAGGCCCCCGCAAGCATCTTGCCGGCAATAATAGCGATCAGCAGGAATGCCGCCTGCTCCAACTCAGGGAATTTCGCGATCAGCTTGAGGAATACCTGCGCCACTCCGCGCATCATCAGTACGCCGAGAATACCGCCCAGGAACAGCACCCAAACTTCGCTGCTCAGACCGAAGGCTGCGATGACACTGTCAATACTGAAAGCAATATCCATTAATTCAACAAGCAGTACCGTCTTCCAGAAGGAGGCGCCTTTATTCTCCGTATGTCCTTCTTCTCCGCTGCCCTTAAATAATCCTTTATAAGCGATGTAAAATAGATACAAGGCTCCCAAAACTTTGACCAGTGTAAACTCGATCAGATAGGTGCCGAGTCCTATTGCCAGGAATCTGAAGATATACGCGCCTAGAATCCCATAAAAGAGCGCCTTCTTCTGCTGTTCCTTCGGCAAATGCCGTACCATTACCGCGAGTACGAGCGCGTTATCAGCAGAGAGCAGGCCCTCCAGCAGAACCAGACTGCCGATAATCCCCCAGCTCACCGGATCGGACAGCGTTGCTGCTATATCGCCCCAGGAGAAGAAATGACCATAATTGTCACTGATGCTTCTAAAAAACTCACTTAACCAACCCATCCATAATGCGCCTCCGCAAAATATAATTATTTACTGCCCGCTACCCAGCGCAATCCCCAGCCGTAGGCCTGATCCATTTCCCTGTGGCCGCCAAAATATTGCACAAGCCGCTCGATACTGAACGTTTCATCACCGACGTTCTGTATAAGCGCAATCGCGCACATTCCTTTACGGTTGTTATGCTCGTCCAGATTAACAATGATATCCGGCCCGTCGTCCTGGTGAATGGTAACGACGCCATCCGCTTCAGACCAGTGGGTAACTCCCTGATAGATAAATGAAAAAATCAAAACCCGTCTGATTTCGGCAACCTTGCTGCCGTTAATCCGTAAATTCTCGCCCGATTTCACCGAGCCTGTCCGGTCGTCTCCATCAAGCATAATATAGGGAGCCTGCTGAAGATGGCCAAACGCATTGCCAAGCGCCTGGACAACACCCTTTCTGCCGTCCTTTAATTCATAAAGGCAGGCAAGATCCAGATCTACGCCGCCTTTACGGCTGAATAATCCCCCGCCCTGCCTCTGGTTCCAGTTCAGATTAATCAAAATTTCACCAAGGCCGGAGGCCGATTTCTTGAGATTAATCGAATCCCCCTTCTTCTTCAGCTCAATCTTCTTCAAGTTAAGATTAAGAGGCGGCGCTGGCGGTGCCGGAACCGGCGCTGGTACAGGTGACGGCGCTGGCGGTGGTGGTACAGGTGACGGACGCGGCGGCTGATTCTCCATCTTTGGAGGAGCCGGCTCGTCTTCCACCTCAATGCCGTAATTGCCGCATAACGCCTTGAGTCCGCCTTCAAAACCGGCTACAATGGCGCTAAATTTCCAGTCTGCGTTATATCTATATAATTCTCCTACTACAACAGCCGTTTCCACAGAGAAATGATTTCCAAGATTACATCGCATGATTTCCTCGCCGGTCATCCGGTTCAGAAGCCGGAAGTAGGCATTGCTCATTTGCCCGAATGTCTGCCTGCGGCTCTCACCGTTATACAGGGTGATTGCAAATGCGATCCTCATCGTTTCAGAGGGGACCTTGTCCAGTTCAATTTCGAAGTGCTTCAGGCCGCTTGATCCGCCGGCAGGCATATCCTTATAGCGGATAAAGGGCGTAACCGGATTATTATAAAAGATCAGATCATCATCACTGCTCACCTTCGCCTGTGCTCCCAGCAAAAATGCGGAAGCATCAATTTCCATATCAGCCGGAGCATGCCAGCTGATCTCTGCGGTCAGAGACGCCAGTCCGGGATTTCCGCGCGTCAGATCAACCTTCTGACCTTTCACTGCCTCTATGCCCATATGCTTAAACCACCTTTAAACATTAGCTGTAAGTTACGGCTAGGAGTGTCCATTTTTTAAATAAATTCGATATGATTTAAAAAGGGCAGGATCACTGGGGATCCCGCCTTTGAAGCGATAAAGCTGTTATTGCTATTGCGCGTCAAGTCCATAGTTCCGGCACAATGCCGCCAGTCCTCCGGTAAAGCCGCTGCCCACGGCCTGAAACTTCCAGTCCGCGCCATGGCGGTAAAATTCACAGAATACAACCGCCGTCTCTGTCGAGAAATCTTCACCGAGATCGAACCGCAGCACCTCACGTTCGCTTACAGCATCCACCACACGCACGAATGCATTAGAGACCTGTCCGAAATTCTGGGCACGGCTCTCCGCATCATAGATGGTTACTGTAATACCGACACGCTGAATCTGGGCCGGGACCTTGCTGAAATCAACAACAATCTGTTCATCATCGCCGTCGCCGGCACCAGTCCGGTTATCACCAGTATGCGTCACAGAGCCTGCGCCGCCGCTCGGATTGTTATAGAAAACAAAGTCATCCTCGCCCTTGGCCTTGCCGTCCTGATACAGCAGGAATGCAGAGGCATCCAGATCGAAATCCTTACCGCCGCTGTATTTATTCGTATCCCAGCCCAGTCCGACTACCACCTTCGTCAGACCCGGATTAGTCTTGGTCAGGTCAATCCGCTGTCCTTTGGAAAGACTGATTGTCACCGGCTATACCTTCTTTCCTATTTATTGCAGCCCGTAGTCGCGGGTAAGGCCGGCCAGGCCGTCCTTGTAGCCACTGCCGATTGCACTAAATTTCCACTCGCCGGCATTGCGGTACAGTTCGCCGACAACGACGCCGGTTTCGATAGAGAAATCTTCGCCGAGGTCAAAGCGGATCAGCTCTACATTACTTTCTTCGTTCACGATACGCACATAAGAACGGGAGACCTGTCCGAAATTCTGGCTTCTCTGCTCAGCTTCATAGATAGTAATGGTGAAAGCTACCTTCTCAACATCAGCAGGGATGTTTTTCAGGTCAATATCGATTACTTCATCATCGCCGTCACCTGCGCCGGTGCGGTTATCGCCGGCATGAACCACAGAGCCGTTCTCGTTCTGCTTGTTATTGAAGAAGATAAAGTTGGTTTCTTTGTCAACCTTACCGTTTGCATTAGTCAGGAATACGGATACATCAAGGTCAAAGTCCTTGCCGCCATCATACTTGTTGGTGTCCCAGCCGAGACCTACTTTAATTTTGGACAAGCCGGGTTAGTTTTCGTCAGATCGATCTTTTGCCCTTTGGATAAGTTAATTGCCATGGATAAAAACCTCTCTTCTATTAAAATTATTGACTTTAGATATATCGTTCAGCCAGTTGGTTGATATGTGCTGCATGGGCGCCTTCACCGACGGCCGCGAATTTCCATTCCTCGCCGTGACGGTAGAGCTCCCCGCAAATAAGTGCTGTAAAGCCTGTGTAATTGTCAGTCAGGTTAAACCGCACCAGCTCATTGTTACCGGATGCGTTGATAATACGGATATACGCCGATTTGATCATTCCGAAGTCCTGCTTGCGGTTGACGGCATCATAGATATTCACGACTACGAGAACCCTGTGCACATCGGAAGGAATCGCCTTCAGATTGACCTTGATCTGCTCGTCGTCACCCTCACCGTCGCCGGTCAGGTTATCACCCGAGTGGATAACCGAATTATTGGGATTCTGTTTGTTATGGAAGCATACCAGATTCGTTTTGTTCAGCAGCTTGCCGCCTTCGCTCAGCAGAATGGCCGAAGCGTCACAGTCCACGTTGGCCTGCTTCTTCACCCCGAAGAATCCGCGTGCAGGCTCAGCCGGGTCCCAGCCCAGGCCTACAACAACATTAGTCAGTCCGGCATTTCCTTTAGTAAGATCAATTTTCTGTCCTTTTACGAGATTAATTCCAGCCAACTTTAAGTACCTCCGTTCCCAAAAAGAATCACAGCCTGCAAGTCCAGCCTGAGGTTGTTCTATCAGTGATACGGTCCAGCTTCCCTTTCGTTTCAAAGAGTCCGATAAAATATCTGCGCCGCTTAAAGGCTGAATTCACCCGGGTTAAGTCCCAGCACCCCGCAGATGTTACGGACAATAGCCTTCTCGTTCTCGTCAAAATCACCGTCAGCCGCTCCGATCGCGGAGCAGACGCCTACAATGACACGGCCGACTTCAGGCTTGCCGGTAAATTTGCCGATTGCCTTAAGCGCTTCCTGCTTGCCGATCTCCGGAGAGAAGTCAAAATTGCTGACATAAAAGTTGAACTGGGTAATCACATCTCTCATATCAAATACCTTGAGTTCATTGCTGAGGTTCATATAGCCCGCCATCTTGTTCTTCTCAGCTTCCTCAATCTTGCCGTCAGCAGCAGCTACCAGGGCACAGCCTGCAACTACCGCATTCATGAAATCTTTATTTTTAAATTTCTTTACCTGTTCAGTCAGTCCGCTTTTGGTGGTGTTCAGCCAATTTTTGAAAGTGCTCATTGTCTTCTCCTTCTATCATTTAAATGATAATAAAATTAAAGATAGCAGAGAGCCTCCTCCCCGTCATTTCGACAGATATTTGCCGTATTCAGCGGCATTCAGCCTACCACTCTAATATAACCTATTGAATTGGAATATTCTAGTTTGCCAGATTTTCACAGCACCTTCGAGAGAAATTCGCGGGTACGCTCATGGGATGGACTGCCGAACAGCTGCTCCGGAGCTCCCTCCTCCACTATGACCCCCTGTTCCATAAACAGAACCCGGTCCCCCACTTCACGGGCGAAGCCCATTTCATGCGTTACCACAACCATTGTCATCCCTTCACGCGCCAGGTCCTTCATGACCGCCAGCACTTCGCCGACCATCTCCGGATCAAGCGCCGACGTCGGCTCGTCAAAGAGCATAATCTTGGGCTCCATCGCAAGCGCCCGGGCAATTGCTACCCGTTGTGACTGACCGCCGGACAGTGAGGCCGGGTACACCTCCGCCTTATCGCTCAGGCCTACCTTCTGCAGCAGTTCCAGCGCCTTCTGCCGCGCTTTATCCTCAGGCCATTTACGGACCTGCACAGGAGCCAGCATTATATTCTCGATCACCTTTTTGTGCGGAAACAGATTGAACTGCTGAAACACCATGCCAACCTCTGTACGGATATCATTAATCCTTGTGTTTTTGTCCATCAAGGAGGTGCCTTCAATTATAATATCGCCGCCCTGCGGCTGCTCCAGCAGGTTAAGACAGCGCAAAAAGGTGGACTTGCCCGAGCCTGAAGGCCCGATAACCACCACAACCTCACGGCTGTGAATGTCTGCATTAATATCGGTCAGCACCTGATGTGCTCCAAAAAATTTATCTAAATGTCTAACTTTGATGATAGGCTCCATACAGGATTACACCTTCCGTTCAATATAATTGAGCAGCTTGCTGAGGGAGTAAGTAAGGATGAAGTAGATAAGCGCTGCAGTCAGGTACGGCTCCCAGATCCGCAAATACTGGCCTTTCATGGTGTTGCTCCAGAACATGATTTCAGGTGCCGCCACCAGCGCCAGCAGGGAGGAATCTTTGACCAGGACGATAAATTCATTCCCGAAGGCCGGAACCATGCGCTTGATCGCCTGCGGCAGAATAATAAACCGCATCGCCTGCCATTTGGTCATGCCCAGTGACAGGGCAGCTTCACGCTGTCCGGGATCGATGGACTGGATGCCTGCACGAAAAATCTCTGCGGAATAGGCGGCAGAGTTCAGGGAGAGCGCTACGAAAGAGGTCATCAGGACATTGGTTGTCCCGTAAAAGGCCGGAATGAGCCCGAAGTGCACGATCAGAATCTGCACATACAGCGGCGTTCCCCGGAAAAAGTTGATATAGGAATGAAACGGCCAGCGGTAGATGGCCTTTGGCGCCATTTTGCCGAATCCGATGCCCAGTCCCAGGATAGAGCCGATCAGGATGGATACAATCGATACCCCGATCGTAAACAGCGTCCCTCTTAAAAAGACCGGTAAATAATGCACAATGATGTCAAATCTGAAGTCCATAGAACTCGCCCCTTCTCTTCTGCTTCTTTCTTGTCTCTCTTTAGCTTTCTTCAAAAAAGAAGCATGCGCAATAGCAATCATTACGCATGCTTTGATGTTTACCGGGTAATGCTTATTCCGCATTCAGCAGTGCAGCCGTATCCGGCTCTTCACCGAACCATTCTTTATAAATTTCCGCATATTTGCCGTTTTCGATAACCGTTTTGATGGCCGGGTCCAGCTTAGCCTTCCATTCGCTGCCCTTCGGATACAGGACACCGTAATATTCGGAACCGAAGTTTTCCTTATCCAGGATACCTACCAGCTTCTCGTTCGGGTTGTTCTTGATATATTCATTTACGATTGCAATATCAGCCACGACCGCATCCGCACCGCCTGCATTCAATTCCATCAGTGCCACAGCGTTACTGTCAAAGCGCTTCAGATTCGTATTGTCGACACCCATAATACCACTCATCAGATCATCGGCAGTTGTTGCGCCCTGTACGGCCACAACCTTATCCTTCAGGTCCAGGGCACTCTTGATGTCACTGCCTTCCTTAACCATGATCATATTGGTAGATTCAAAATAAGGAATGGAGTAATCGTAGGTTTCCTTACGCTCGTCTGTAATGGATACCGAAGACACGCCAGCCTGATATTCTGTTCCCTGCTGTACGCTGGTGAGCATTGTATCCCAGCCGGTATTGGTGATTGTGTATTTCACTCCGGCTTCTTCCATTACCGCCTTGATGAAATCAATATCAAATCCCTTAATTGTGTCCGTATCCATATACTCCATCGGCGCGTAGCTTGCATCGGTCGCAATTTTGATGGTCTCTCCCGCAGCTGCATTACCGCCCGCATCGTTATTTGAGCCGCAGCCCGCCATTGTCAGCATAAAGCATGCAGCTAAAGCTGACATAGCCCATTTCTTCCCGATCCCCATACTCCAATCCCCCTACTATTTTTGTAAAATACTTATAGAGATTTTATCAGATTAAAGTGGTGGTGACAATTAACTTTTCTCCAATATGTTAGTTTACATGACATGTTATCAAGGAATTGTAACATTTCCTGCTCTATTTGCCGGCTGCAGTTGAGCTGGAGGGTATCAGAAACACAAAAAAGGCTGTCTCCAAAAGAGACAGCCTCGTATCTTTGCAATTTTATGGCTGATTAGAAAGTCAGATCACCGTCATAGGAAGCGATCAACCGGTACAGCTCGGGACGGCGGTCACGGAAAATCCCCCACTCGATCCGCCCGACCTCAAGCGCGTCCAGATCGAATTCACTGACCAGCACCGCCTGCTCATCGCGTCCGGCTTCAACAACCTTGTTGCCCTGCGGGCCTGCAATGAATGAAGAACCATAGAAGTTGATGCTGGACTCTTCGTCGCTCTCCTCACCGATCCGGTTGGAGGCAACCACAGGAATCAGATTAGCGGCCGCATGCCCCAGCATGCAGGTCTGCCAGTGATCCTTGGAATCAATCGAGCCATCCTGCGGCTCTGAACCGATGGCCGTCGGGTAGAACAGAATCTCCGCTCCCATCAGGCTCATGACGCGTGCCGCTTCCGGGTACCACTGATCCCAGCATACACCTACGCCGATTTTGGCATAGCGGGTATTCCAGACCTTAAAGCCGGTGTCACCCGGATTGAAGTAGAACTTCTCCTCGTATCCAGGACCGTCCGGAATATGGCTCTTGCGGTATTTGCCCAGCACTGTACCGTCGGCATCAATGACCGCCAGCGAATTGTAGCGCGCGTAGTTCTTTTTCTCATAGAAGCTGATCGGCAGCACTACTTGCAGCTCTTTGGCAATCGCTTTGAAATGGTTCACTGCCTTATTGTTCTCAAGCTCGGTCGCATACGCGTAATAGTCGGATTTCTCCTTCTGGCAGAAATACGGGGTTTCGAACAGCTCCTGAAGCAGAATAATCTGCGCTCCCTGCGCTGCCGCTTCCCTTACCAAAACCTCAGCCTTGCGGATATTTTCATCAATGTCACCGGAACAGCTCATTTGTGTTGCGGCTACTTTTACTTTTCTCACTATTTTAGTCCTCCTTGCAAATTCAGTTATTTCCGTGCAGGCATCTGCTGGGTGGTGCAGTGTACATTTCCGCCTTCACCGATTACAGCCATACCATTTACAGTACGGATTCTACGGTCAGGAAACAGGGCTGCGAGCTGCTGCTCGGCAAGCTTGTCCGTCTCAGCTGCCGTACCGCCGAACACCGGCAGGATGATGCCGCCGTTCACAAAATAGAAATTCAGATAGCTGAGCGTAAGCCGGCTGTCTTCATAATCGACACGCGGGGGCTGCTGAATCTGGATAATCTCCAGCTTGCGCCCTTTAGCATCCACCGTATTCTCCAAAATACGCAGATTCTCCCGGGTTATTTCGTAGTTCTCATCTTCCTTATCATCGCAGACCTGGATAATTACCTTGCCGGGTGCAGCGAAGCAGGCAATATTGTCGACATGGCCGTCGGTTTCGTCACCGCTGAGGCCCCGTTTCAGCCAAATAATGGACTCTGTGCCGGTATACTGGCGCACATACTCCTCAATCTCTGAGCGGCTCAGCTCCGGATTGCGGTTGGTATTAAGCAGACACTCCTCGGTAGTAATCAGCGTCCCCTCACCGTCAGTATGGATGGAACCGCCCTCCATGACCAGCGGTGCATCAAAACGCTCAACCTGCAGGGATTCCAGGATCTGGGGAGCCACTGCATCATCAAGATCCCAAGGCATATATTTGCCGCCCCAGGCATTGAACTTCCAGTTCACCCCGGCGAGCTTTCCGTCTCCCGCAGCAACAAAGGTCGGCCCGTTATCACGCAGCCAGGCATCATTGTGCCGGACCGGCAGCAGGGTTACATTTGCGCCAAGATTAAAAACCTCTACCGCTTCCAGCTCCTCAGGGTTTACAATTACTGTAACTGGCTCAAACTCAGCAATTGCCTTTATAATTTCAGCATACCCTTCGCTTACGGATTTATAATTATCCGGGAACACCATAGAGGCTTGCACCGGCCAGGAAATGAAGGTCCGTTCATGCTTCTCCCATTCCGCCGGCATTGTATAGTTTAATTCTTTAGGATACATTCGTTAGATACCTCTGTCAGTTATATTTGAAGCAGCCTGCACATGCAAAAATGCTCCTTACCCATCATACAATAATATAGGAGTACGCTCAATTGGCAGAAATCTGCATGTTTTCACATATACGCCGTAACTCTAATATTGACCAGCGTTAAATTATGTATAATACTGGAAGATGTATATTTATTACCGGTTCCACAGCGTGAAAGGTGGTTATCATTTGGAAGCTGCATCCACGATCCTAACAGAGCTTGAAGATTATATGAAGCGTGAAGCTCTAACCATATCTAAATTTGCTGCGCGTTCCGGGATGAACTCCGGCACACTCAGTAACGTCATTCAGGGTCACCGCCCAATTGCCATGCAGCAGCTGGACCGGATTACTCTGGCCATGAATCTGCCTGAAGGATATTTCTATGAAATGTACGTTGATAACTATATTATAAACGGTGCCCCGGACTGGCGGCGGATCGGGCCACTGCTTCAGCGCTGTGCGGATCTGAATAAGCTGGAGGCGATCCACCGCATAGTCCAGCATATTATGGACAAGCTGATCTATGCACCGATGCTGTTTGATACAGCAGAAGAACTGTACGCCCAGGGACGTTTGGCGGCCGCCGCTCTAATGTATGAAAGCGTCGCCGAAGGTGAACGGTTCCAGCATTCTGAGCGTCTGGCGCTTTGCCGGTACAGACTGTTTACCATCGGACTGGGTGATAACCAGGAAGCCAATCTCCATGCCGCCAATCAGTTCGAGCCCTACGTAGAGCGCCTGGACGAAGCCGACCAGCTTGATGCGCTTAAGCATCTGGCAGATGTCTATGCCTCTATGCACCGCTGGGAAAAGGTCGATGAGCTCGCCGAACTCCTCGGACAAAAGGCCAGTCTGCAATACAAGCACCTCAAGCAGGAATCCAGGCAGAAGCAGCCAGGCCGGCCGTTGATTTACTATATACTATATGCTTATTTATCCAAAGCCGGGGTCTGCGATGAGCGCGGTGATTATCAAAAAGCTTTATATTACACCTCATTATATAGCGATGTTAGCTGGATGAAGCCACCCTTAAGCCAGGAAGAGCAGCGGGTCGTCGATCAGTTCCATGAGTGGGCCCATGCCAACACCTATTTATACCGCCTGATGTCCGGAGAAGTAGAGGTGCTGCCTGAGTACATCAGCTATATCGAGAATAAGGAGAACGAAATCCCTTCGGCCTTGTACAAAATCATTCAGGCTGCCAACCGTTACCAATTCGACATTGATGAGATTCTGGAGCGGTTCAAAAATCACAGGACCTACAGAGAACAGCAAAGCCGCCTGGGAAAGTTCACGCAGCAATTAACCGGTGACAGGCATACACGGTTTATGACGGAGCTGGCATTGTATTATTTAAGACACAATAATTTTTCTGCTGGCTTTCATTACCTTCTAGAAGGTTTGGAATCATCTGTTATTATAAAAAGTGACTCCAACATCGTCAGATGTGTCGGAATTTTCGAAAAATACCGGCCGTCCGCCTTACCGGAGTACATTCAGAGGTATTCAAATTCAATGAGCGAGGTGTACAGAATCAATGAAAAAAAAGATGGCCTTATTGATGTCACTAATTAGCTTGGCAATTGTATTGGTCTCCACCAGCAATGTTGTTGAAGCAATATATCAGCCGCTTACGCATGGCTGGGGAGGATAAATATACTTATTGCAATCCATTCCATACTTCATCCGGCCATCAGCTGTATGGCTATGAATGACCTGAAATGGACATAACGAGGGGCCGCGCTATTGCGCGGCCCCTTCTTTGTGTCGGCATGCAAGTTCAGTTTTCTCACCAAGCCCTGCAGGGGACACTTAATTTACAGTTGAATTTGCTTTAATGCCTTTCCGTCAAAATCCTTAATCGTAAATACCCCGTCAGCCAGAATGCCGTAAGAATGCGGGTTATTCTCTTTGGGAAGAGCAATGGATCCCGGATTCAGCACGTAAACCCCTTCCTTTACATCTGCTACCGGCAGATGCGTGTGCCCCTGGATAAAAATATCACCCGGCGCGAGCGGCGGCAGCTGTTCGATGCTGAAGCCATGTCCGTGGGTCACATAAATCTTCCGCCCTTCGTGCAGGATCAGCACATAATCGCCCATCATCGGGAACTGCAGCAGCATCTGGTCAACCTCGGCATCACAATTGCCGCGTACAGCAACCAGTGATTTGCCGTAGGCATTGAGCCGGGCGGCCACTCCCTGAGGATCATATCCCTCCGGCAGCGGATTGCGCGGGCCATGATACAAGAAATCACCAAGGATAACAAGCGTATGCGGCTGCTCCTCTCCGGTCTTGGCCAGAGCCTTCTCCAGCCAATACAGCGAGCCGTGGATATCGGAGATAAACATCAATTTCATTGTACAGACTTCCCTTCCTAACAATTCTTTCTCATGGTTATCTTATCTCTCCCTGCAGGAGCATGCAAAACAGGACGCCGTCCGGCGTCCTGCAGCTTATCTGATATCCGTTCAATTAGGCAGGTTGGAGGAGCCCATCAGATAACGGTCTACCTCTCGGGCGGTCTGACGCCCCTCCTGAATCGCCCAGACTACAAGGCTCTGACCGCGGCGCATGTCTCCGGCTGTAAACACCCCGTCGATGTTGGTTGCCTGCACTCCGAATTCAGCCTTGGCATTGGAGCGCTCATCACGCTCAACTCCAAGCTGATTCAGCAGTGTGTCTTCCGGTCCGGTGAAGCCCAGTGCCAGCAGTACAAGCTGCGTCTTGAGCACTTCCCCGCTGCCCGGAACCTCCTGCGCCACCATCCGGCCCTGCTCGTTACGGACCCACTCAATGCGCACCGTATGCAGCTCCTGCACATGTCCGCCGTCATCGCCGACAAAACGCTTCGAGGATACGAGATAGCGGCGGGGGTCTTCCTTATACAGAGCTGCTGCCTCATGCTGGCCGTAGTCTACCTTCAGCACCTTGGGCCATTCCGGCCAAGGGTTGCCCGGCTGGCGGGTCAGCGGGGACTGCGGCATAATCTCCAGCTGGATTACGCTGCGGCAGCCGTGGCGGATGGAAGTCGCGACACAGTCAGTACCGGTGTCACCGCCGCCGATGACAACAACATCCTTGCCTGCCGCAGACAGGTATTCGCCGTCAGCCAGACCGGAATCGAGCAGGCTCTTCGTGTTCAGAGTCAGGAACTCCATCGCCTGGTGGATTCCGCGCAGTTCGCGGCCCTCGATCGGCAGGTCACGCGCCTGGGTCGAGCCTCCGCAGAGGACAACAGCATCATTCTCTTCCTGCAGCTGTGCGGCAGCAATATCCCTGCCGATCTCTGTCCGGGTTACGAAGGTGATGCCTTCAGCGGCAAGCAGATCGACCCGGCGCTGAACGGTCTTCTTATCCAGCTTCATATTCGGAATCCCGTAGGTCAGCAGTCCGCCGATCCGGTCAGCCCGCTCATAGACGGTTACCGTGTGTCCGGCTTTGTTGAGCTGGGCGGCGCAGGCGAGTCCGGCGGGACCGGAGCCGACAACGGCCACTCTCTTGCCTGTACGCACCAGCGGCGGCTCAGGAACGATCCAGCCTTCGGCAAAGCCGCGGTCAACGATGGAGCGTTCAATCGTCTTGATCGTGACCGGGCTGCCGTTCATTCCAACAGTGCAGGCGCCTTCGCACGGGGAAGGACAGACACGTCCCGTAAATTCCGGAAAGTTATTCGTCTTATGCAGCCGCTTGAGGGCAACCTGCCAGTTGCCGCGGTATACGAGGTCATTCCATTCGGGAATCAGATTATGCAGCGGACAGCCTGAGGCCATCCCGGAGAGCAGGCGCCCCACATGACAGAACGGTGTTCCGCAATCCATGCAGCGGGAGCCCTGCTCCTTCAGTTTATCTTCATCCATCGGCAGCAGAAATTCATCCCAGTTCTTAATACGCTGCAGCGGCTCGCACTCTGCGGCCGTCTGCCGCTGATATTCCATAAATCCGGTTGCTTTACCCATTCCTAGTCATCCTCCGAGTTTCTCTGATTGGCCGCCGTTAACATCATAGAAGCGGCATTGTTGCCCATTCGGCGCCAAAAAGATGGTTACTCTTTGTCACCGGCTGATCATTTGATACTGTAAAGCAGCAAAGTAGTGCCTATATATTATCATCGATTCTTTGCCGCCTAAATGAGCAATGTCACTTTTTTAATTAAAATTACGGGGATGGGTAAAGCAGGTTTATGACCGCCTTAACGGGCTTTTACCAGATTATATACCGAGCCGAATATGCCGAGCAGAATGCCAGTTACCGGAAACACGATCCAGTTGATGTCCCAGCGCTGGAAAACAAAGCCGCTAATCAGAAAAATGCAGGTAGCCAGCGGCCAGACAATAGAAGCGATTGAGCCCATGATGCGCTTCTCTTCTGTTTTATCAGGAGTGAGCTCGATATATTCTCCTTCCTTGAGCAGGAAGCTGAAGCTCTCCTTGATCGTTCCATAATAGATGAACAGAAAGACTGCCAGTGCGATGAGCAGGAGCATGATAGCCGCACCATAAGCCGTGGTGTCCTCACTGACGGCAGCCCAGGCAATAACCAGAACCGGTGATACTACACAAAGACAAATGCCGAGTGTCAGCGACAAGGTATACGTGGGAGTAAATGCACGGCTGCGCTGCTCAAGCTCTGTGCGCAAAAAGTAGGGCAGATTAAAGCCTTTTTGCAGATATTTATATTTGTCCATCATAGAGCTGCTGTAAATGAACAGGCCGACCGCAAAAGCTATCAGTACCAGCAGTATACTTACACCAATCATTCCGGCGGCATCCTCCGAGAGCACACCGCGCAGAAATCCGAATTCCGCAAGGGTAACAAGAACCATCAGCAGCGCGGGGCCGATCATGCACAGCATGACTCCGACTCCCACCATGAACCCGGCCTTCTTCTTCGCCACCGTGTAGCTCCAGGTATCCTCGGGCGCAAGCAGCGGAAGCAGCGTATCCTCTCCGCCCTTGGCCAGTTCAAGCTCATCAATCAGCTCATCAATGTTCCCGAACTCAGAAATAACGATGCCGACCGCTTCATTTTCCGACTTCCCTTCTTGTTTGAGCTCATGATATTTCTCCTCCATATTCGCAAGCAGATCCTGCTTCAGATTGAACGTCTGCTCTGTCCTGGGCAGGGATGCGAACATATTATTCAAATATGCGGCTATTGTATCCATGTCACTACAGCTCCTTTATAAATTTGTTGACGACCTCTTGCGTAACCTTCCACTCTGCGCATTTCTCCCGGTAATAGGCCAGCCCCAGCGGGGTGATGCGGTAATAAGTGCGTCTCTTACCAAACGTCTCATCCTGAAAAAAAGAATCGATATAGCCATTCTTCTCAAGACGGGTGAATGCGGAGTAAAGGGTGGTCTCCTTCATCACATACTTCTCGTCTGACAGCTTCCTGATGTTCTTGGATATTTCATATCCGTAAGATTCGCCATCAAGCAGCATGTAGAGAATAAGCGTATCATTGTATCCCCGGATAACATCACTGCTGATCAAGATTTGTCCTCCTTAGCGGTTTGCTTTTACTTCATCTGTCGTAGTAATTGAATTGTAGCACAGTTACTACGACAGGTGAAGTACTTTTTCCATAAAATAGGCTTGTGAAGGCAAAAAAACGGATGCCCTTCCTTATTCAGGAGCAGCATCCGTTGTTTATTTATCAGAGCTTGTAGAATGTACAGCTACGGCTGTACAGCGAGTACAACCATACCTGTTCCCTTGACTGTGAGCTTCCCGCCGGCAAGCCCCGGGGCCAGCTCTTCGCCGAACAGAATGCCCCATTCGCCAAGGGCTGGCAGCTTCAGGGAAGCGCCGTCCGGATTGGCATTATAGAGCACATACAGATGCTCTGCAGCATCTCCGCCGGCATGCCCGCGCAGTGTATAGGCCACTGTACCGGCCGGCGCCTGCTCAAACATCAGTGACGCCCGGATTTCCTCTGCGGTGCGCAGACGGAAGGCCGGGTGCGCCTTGCGCAGCGCTATCAGCCGCTTCATGTAATCAACATCAGCGGTATGCGCAGCGCAGCGCTCCCAATCCATCCAGTTGACCTCAGCCGGCGACTTATAGCTGTTCTCGACTCCGTCCTTGGTGCGCATAAATTCCTGACCGGCGTGCAAGAACGGGATCCCTTGACTGGTCAGCACCATTGCTGATGCAAGACGGTGCATTGCTGTCCTGTCGGCATCGCTCTCCCCCTTGGTGGACAAAACAATTTTGTCCCAGAGCGTGTGGTTATCATGACACTCCACAAAGTTCACACACTGCTGCGGCTCATCGGCAAACTGCCCCGCTTCCTGTCCATGGACTACGCCTCCGGTAATGCCGGTCTTGACGGCCTGCTCCAGGCCGCCTTTGCCGCTGACAAATCCCCGCTCCTCATAGCGGAAAATATTTCCCTTCACCGCATCACGGAAGCCGTCATTGAAATGGCCGATACCTGGCAGCACATCCGCGTTGCTCTGGCTGGCCAGCTTCTCGGGTGCCAGCTCGGTGTCCATGATCCAGCCCTCGCCGATCGTCATAATCGAAGGGTCCATGTCGTCCAGCCGGCGGCGGATTTCCTGCATCGTCCCTACATCCATCAGCCCCATCAGATCGAAGCGGAAGCCGTCGATATGATATTCTTTCGCCCAATACAAGACGGATTCCACGATAAAGCGCGAAACCATCAGCCGTTCGGTGGCAACATCATTTCCGCAGCCCGAGCCATTGGACAGGCTGCCGTCCGGCTTGTAGCGCAGATAGTAACCGGGAACCAGCTTCGTGAAGTTCACACGGAAGCCGTCGTATACATGGTTGTAGACGACATCCATTATGACACGCAGCCCGCGGTCATGCAGCGCCTGTATCATCGTCTTCAGTTCACGGATACGCACAGCCGGCGCATAAGGATTAGTGGCATAGGAGCCCTCAGGCGCATTATAATTTTTGGGATCGTATCCCCAGTTATAGTGGGGCTGATCCAGCTGGGTTTCATCAACGCTCTCTGTCGCATAATCATAAATCGGCAGCAGCTGCACATGCGTTACCCCGAGACCGGCGATATGATCCAGTCCGGTGGCAATTCCGCCGGGACCGCGGGTACCCTCCTCCGCCAGGCCGAGATATTGGCTTTTGTGGGCAATACCGCTTGCCGGATGTACCGACAAGTCACGCAGATGCAGCTCATAAATAACGGCATCGACCGGATCGGCAAGCGGCGGCTTGTCTTCCGTCCAGCGTGCAGGATTGGTCTTTGACATATCCAGAATGGCACTCCGGTCACCGTTAACCCCTACAGCCCGGGCATAGGGGTCTGCCGCTTCGTTCCACTGCTCCCCGACACGCACCCGGTAAGTATAAAACTTGCCCTCCAGATCACCGGGCACATTCAGCCTCCAGGTACCGCGCACTTCGCGGGTCATCGGCAAATGCTCACCTTCGGCATCCTGCCAGGCAGAGTAGAGCACAACCTCCGCTTCAAAGGCAGTAGGTGCCCATAAGCAGAAGGATGAATGATGCGGTGTATAGCTCAGGCCTAGATCATTGCCGTCATAGCTGAAGAGATTATCAAACTCCTGGTCAAACACGGATATTCCGCCGGTGGCCGCCGGATCACCATAATGAATCGGTTCTTTCATTTCTTTTTGTACGGACAAGGCAACCTGTCTCCTTTACCCTTTAATAACTGGAATTATAGAGTCATTATCCCAATTGCGCAAACGTTTGTACAGGATTTTTTAGAAGGATTTCTATTTCGTATATCGGCTGTATTAGCAGCAGGGTTAAAAACCGGTAATATTCAAACTCACCATTGTAATAACCGCCCGGTTGGGATTATAGGGGATACGCCGCTCCTGCCCCTGCCGGTAGCCGCCGTCCTTAAGCTTCAGGCCGTTGTCTTGCACCAGCAGCACAGGGCCTGAGCCGCCGGCAGGCTCCTCATAACCAGTTCCCAGCACCCAGTGATAGTCATAGGCGTATTTCCCCTGCCAGCGGAAGCTGAACCATTTATCGAATTTGAGCGCAACGGGACGGCCGGCATCTATCTCCGCTTTATAACGGTCCATATCATTGAATACCGCTACGTGATGCTGCCGGCCTGTATTCCCATCCTTCCCGGAAGCAGAACGGATATACCCGTTAGCAGCCCGGACGAAGCTGCGCACGCTCATCCCCCAGGCCCTCCCGCTGTGCCGGCTGTATATGTAATTTATATGTGCCGCTTTGGTCCCAAAATGCTTGCTGCCGGGAATAAAGTCCGCTCCCTGCCGCGTATGCCAGTACTCCATCATAGCCGCCAGAGTGGCCGGCCCGCACGCAGAGCCGGGCGAATGAACGCCCGGCTCCCACTGTGTATATGGTTCTGCTGCAAGGATCCGGCTCTGTGGTGTCCTGCTCATAATGCGATCCGCTCCTGCCTTGCCTGCAGCACACGTTCAATATCCGAGGCCTGAAATGGCTTGCCGATGAAATCTTCCATGCCCACAGCCAGGCAACGCTCCCGGTCCTCCGGTCTGGTAAAAGCTGTTACAGCTACCAGATAAGGACGGCTGTCCGGAGCAAGCTGCTCCCGGATCCGGGCTGCGGCGGTAAGCCCGCTCATCACAGGCATCTGCACATCCATAAACACAAGATCGTACGGCTTCTGCATCACGTTATGCAGCGCCTGCCGGCCGTCGGCCACCAGATCGGCAGCATATCCGCGTTTCTTGAGCATGGTCAGCAGGAGCCTCTGGTTGACCGGATGATCCTCGGCCACCAGAATCCGCAGCGGTCCGTATTTGGGCTCCACCTCCGCCTGGTCCCCGGAGGCCAGGCTTGTCTCCCCCGGCCCCGGCAATGCATATGTGGCGCTGCCGGCAGTTCCGGCTTTTAGCGAATCATGATCCTTGGGCTCTGCATTATCCGCCTCTCCGGAGTCCTTATACGTCTCAGCATCAACATGCATAGGCAGGGTAAAATAAAAATTGGAGCCTTCCCCTTCCCTGCTGTCCACTGCAATAGCTCCTCCCATAAGCTCCACAAGCCGCTTGCAGATCGACAAGCCCAGCCCGGTTCCGCCATATTTGCGGTTTATGGCCGGATGCAGCTGGGAGAAGGACTGGAATAACAGGGACTGCTTCTCCGGAGGAATACCGATTCCAGTGTCCTGCACGCTGAATTTCAGGGTCATCCTGTGCCGGCTGGGACAGAATTCCGTATCCACGGTAATAGCGACAGATCCCTGCTCGGTAAATTTGACCGCATTGCTGACCAGATTCACCAACACCTGGCGCAGCCGGTCTGCATCTCCGGTAATCAGCTTAGGCACGTCCGGGGCGATCCGGCAGGTCAGCTCAATATTTTTCTCCCGGGCCTTTGGCAGGAAGAGCTCCGTTACACTTTCCATCACCCACTCCAGATTCACCGGCTCCTGGACAAGCGTCATTTTCCCGGCTTCAATTTTGCTGAAATCCAGGATTTCATTCAGAATATACAGGAGTGAAGCACTGCTCTCACTGATAATCGTAGCGTACCCGCGCTGCTCCTCATTCAGCTCTGTTTCCGCAAGCAGGTCGGTCATGCCCATAATTCCGTTCATCGGGGTTCTCAGCTCATGGCTCATGATGGCGAGGAATTCCGATTTGGCCTGATCAGCCTTTTCGGCCGACTCCTTAGCGCGGATGATCTCCTGCTCATCGGTAATATCACGGAAGACGACAACCGCTCCGATACGCTCGCCTTTATCAAACAAAGGGGTTACCTGATACTCGGCCAAAAAGCTTGACCCGTCCTTCCGCCATAATACCGCATCATTGCTCTGAAGCGACTCTCCCGCCCGCACAGCCTGCATCAGCGGAGATTCTTCAGGCCGCGTGTAGCTGCCGTCCAGCGCCGTCTGCTGAATATATCTGAGGTAAGGCTGACCCATAATTTCACCATGGGCAAAGCCCAGCATATGCGCTCCGGCGGGATTGATAAAGGTCACTCTGCCTTCCGTATCCAGCCCAAAAATGCCCTCGGACACCGCATTGAGAATCAGCGTATAGTCATTGCTAAGCTTCTCAATCTGCTCGGTATAACGGGTACGTTCTGTAATATCGCGGGAAATGCCGAAGACCCCGACTACTTTGTCGTCAACAATAATAGGAATGTTGGTTGTATTGATCTCCACCAGATGCCCTGATTTATGAATCAGCGTCAGATCATAGCTTTGCGGCACACCCCGGACGGCCATCTCAAAATGGTACTTCGTCTTTTGGACATCCTTTTCATGCACAAGCGGCCCGTAATAATTGCCGATCAGCTCCTCCATGGAGTACCCGGACAACTCCTCAAGAATAGCATTTGCAGTTAAATATTCGCCCTGAAGATTCATGGAGTATACCGCTGAAGGATTATATTCAAACAGCGATTTGTAGCGCTGTTCGTTCTCCTGAAGCTTGGACTCAAACTGCTTGCGCTCGGTGATATCTCGTCCTACGGCAATGATCTCTGCGATCTGCCCCTGCTCATCAAAAATATAGCGGCTGTTCGTCTCAAACCAGACATAGCTGCCGTTTTTGTGGCGGTACCGGAAGGAAATCGGCGGAATGAATTTAGTCTTTACGCTTTCTGCCATCTTTTGCTGCATCATCGCCAGATCATCGGGATGCAGGTAGTCGTAGGCGCTGGTGCCGATCATCTCCTCCGGTTCATAGCCGAGCAGCGAGCGGCTGGCGGGAGAGCAGTACAGGAAGATGCCGTCCTTGATCGCATGCCGCGAGATCAGATCCAGAGAATTCTCCGACATCAGACGGAAATTACGCTCACTCTCTCTAAGCTGCTGCTCCATCTGCTGGCGTTCGGTGATATCCTGCATCATGCCGATCAGCTGAATCGGCTCACCGGCCGGATTAAGGATGACATCCCATTGAATATTGACCGTAAGCTCACTATGATCCTTTAGAATCAGCCGGTAAGCAGCCTCCCCGGATGTTCCCTTGGCCAGCGCCTGGGCAACATTATCATAGAGATAGCCGGTATCATCAGGATGAACCAGCTCGAGAAACGTCTGGTGATCCATTCCATCCTTCCCTGCATTGATATGCAGCATCCGCTGCAGCTCTTCCGAGAAGGACAGCTTTCCCTTCACCAGATCCCAGCTCCAGGAGCCGATCCGGGCAACTCTCTGTGCGGCAGCCAGAGCCTCTTCATTCTGTTTGCGGCTGGTCACGTTCCGGCCGATGCCCATAATTCTGGTAATTTCATTTTTTTCATTCCGGACCGCATGAAACGACGTTTCAAACCAGATATAGTGCCCGTCCTTATGGCGCAGACGGCGGACATATGTGTCATTTTCCAGCAGCCCGTCCGCCAAATTTATGTTCCTGCTATCATCGGGATGGTAGAATTCCAGACGGTTCCTGCCGATGATCTCCTCCGGCTTGTAGCCGATAAGCTTCAGCGAAGAGGGGGAAATAAAGCTCAGGACGCCATCAGGCTGGGAGAAGGAAATCATGCTTTGGTCGTCTTTTATAAATAAATCGTATAAATCACGGCTGTCAACGGTGAGCTGGTCCGCAATTTTCCGGTCTGTTATATCCGCTGCATATACGATAATATGCGGGGAGTCCTGTCCGATTTCAGGACGTACAAAGGTAAGGGACAGCCATAAGGGACGGCCTGCACGGCTGTAGAATTTCAGTTCCTTTACAGAAGAGGCCCCCGGCGCGAGAGAGCGCGGATTTACAGTTTCTTTAAATGACAGCCCCTCCTGCTCCGCCGGCGTGCAATCAGGCTCCCGCACACTTTGTTGTGAAGAAAATCAGCTTCATTGCAGCCCAAAATATCGCATAATGCGGAATTGACCTTGATCCATTTTTCCGCCTCTATGGCCCACACAGCCATTCCTACCGGGGACATCATGAATGCCTGATCCAGAATACTGTGATTCTCTGCCAAGTAATCCATCTATTCAGGGCCTCCTTCATCACGAGCCGGCTCCTATGCAGACTCTCTGTTAACTCTTTCTACAGTATACGACAAGTGAACAACGGAAGAAATGTATAGCACCGGTACAGGATATAAATACCGAATTTAAAATATTGACGGTGCCCTGTAATTCCACTAAAGTTTGGATTAATAATATATTAAACTGACCTGTTACGCCGGAAGCACCCGTAATAAAGGCTTATTTGCCTTTACTGCGGGTGCTTTTTGTTATGCCGGTTAACAGTGATATCAGGAGGAGGAATAAAGTGAACAAGCTTGTCCAAGCCTTTACCGCCGTAGTCATTCTGCTGATGCCCTTATTCTCGTCAGCCGGTACGGCAGCCGCAGCGGCCGTTGTACTAACCCCGTCCATTCAGGCGGCCTTTGATCTGACTGCGGCAACCGCCGCTGTCCAGGACCGGAGCCGGCTGAAGAGCCAGTACAGCGAGCTGACCGTCCTGACGGCACAATATGACAGCAGGGAAGAACAGATCCGCGTCCTGCATGAAGCCAATGCCCAGGCCCTGATTTTGGTCCGCAAGCAAATTACGGCGATTGACCAGGCTGCCGTAACCAAGCTTACTGCAACCGTCACCAGCGCCAAGGAGCGTTACAAGCCTCTTTTTGACCAGTACAGCGCCCTGAACAGCCGGATTACACTGGTTAAAGGGCTGAAGGACAAGACACTGAACGCTGTTCTCAAGGCTCAGGCTGATGCTATGAAAATCACTGTCCAGATTGCCCGCCAGGATATCAGGGACAAGGAAGCGGTGCTGAAGGCCGCCAAGGAGGCGCGTACCCGTAAGATGACCGCCGCCCGCAACACCCTTTCGGGTATCGAAAGCCCCCAGGCCTCCATTAAATCCCAGAAAAGCGCCGCCGCTGCGCTTAACAAGCGGATCACCGCTGACTTCAGCAGCTTCAAGACAGCCATCCGCAAGCAGAATCCGGCCCTGGCCGGGCAGTCCCTTAGCTCGCTTGTTTCAGGCTACAAGCAGATCGCTGTAAGCAAACAGAAGATCATTGAGCTGGAACAAAAGGTTGCCGCCGTTATTGCAGCAACTTTCAAGCTGATCAGCTCCTGAATGGCCATAAGGGTGTCTTCAGCCTGCCAGAGTGCATATGGTGGTAGAGAGCTCTTATAAAAGCCGGCCGGAGGAGGCTTGATCTATGCATATCTGTATCATTGCACCGGAGCAGTTCCCGCTGCCGGGGGACGGCTCTGTAGAAATCTGCATCTGGGCCATAGCCAGGCGTCTGGCCGGGAGACACCGTGTAACTGTAGTCAGCCGGACAACGGCCCAGCTTCCGGACTCCGCAGAGCTGGAAGAGGTGCGGATTATCCGCCTGTCCTCCGGCACTCCGCGTCTCTATCAGGCTTCCGTACTCAAATTCCTGGAAGAGGAGTCATTCGATATCATCCAGGTCGATAACCGTCCCCTGCTTATGGCCGCTGTAAAAGAGCGGCACCCCGGTACCCCGGTCCTGCTATATCTTCATTCCCTGACCTTTGTTCCGGCTGAGCGCAGAATAGCACGCAGCCTTGCCCGCGCTGACGGCATTGCGGTGAACAGCCGCTCCCTGCTGGAGAGGCTGTCGAAGCGCTTTCCCGGGTTACACAGGAAGCTGAGTGTTATTCCATTGGGAGCGGATCTCTCCCGGTTCACACCGGCGGAGCCGCAGGAGCGTCAGCGGCTGCGCCGGCAGTACCGGCTGCCACAGGTATTTACCGTGCTGTTCGCAGGCAGAGTCATCCCCCGCAAAGGAGTGCCGGTGCTCATCCGGGCAATGTATCATGTGAACAAACGCATGCCTGCCCATCTGGTTGTGGCCGGGCAGGGCAAGCCGGCGTATATCCGCCAGCTGAAGCTTCTTGCCAGAAGACTGGGCGTATCCGTATCCTTCCCCGGCAGGATTGCCCATGAACAGATTCACGGCCTGTATCAGGCTGCCGACTGCTTCGTCTGCCCCTCTCAGAGACATGAATCGTTCGGACTGGTTAATGTGGAGGCGATGGCTTCAGGCCTCCCGGTCATCGCTTCCGATATCGGGGGAATCCGGGAGATTATCCGCTCAGGGCATAATGGCTATCTGGCCGGCAGATACCGGGAAGCACTGCCTTTTGCCAAACTGCTGCTGCGGCTCGGCCGTAATCCGGCGCTGGCAGCCAGGATCGGACTGCAGGGCCGCAGCGATGCTCTGCGCACTTTCGAATGGAGTCATACCGCGTACCGTTTAGAGGCATTATATCAGTCGCTTCTTCATGGCTGACAGGGGAGTCTGCCTGAATGCACGCTCCTCTGATTTGCGACAATGTGTATAAAGGTTTTTGTGACCCTTCTCGCAGGATGTTGCCTGCAGCTGCCATTATACTGTTATTGTAAGCGTTGCCAATAACATACTCTGTTAACTTGTACCGCCACCAAGATGCTGGCAACCCCCTACAACAAACTATTCGCTGTAGAAAGGGTGCATCCTTATGTTAATGATCAAGGCCATTATTAGACCCGAGAAGGCAGATGAAGTGATGGCTGAGCTGATGCTTGCCGGCTTCCCTTCCATTAGTAAGATGGATCTGCTTGGCCGCGGCAAACAAAAAGGAATTCAGGTCGGAACCAACTATTACAATCAAATTTCCAAAAAATGCTGATGATCGTCATTAAAGATGAAGAGAAGGACGATGTCATCAGCATTATTATGAGAACGGCCAGAACAGGGGAACAAGGCTCCTTCGGTGACGGCAAAATTTTCGTGCTGCCAGTCATGGAAGCCTTCACGATCAGCAACGGCAAAAACCTGCTGTAGCCTGCCCTAATAATGAATATGAATTTATGTTAAAAGGGACAGCAGAGTGCCTGAGAGACGGATCATCCGCCAGTCAGGCACCTGCTGTCCCTTTGCTTACCGGTTATCCTGCTCAGATCAGCTGAATGAGTGTCAGTACCAGACCTACTACGAAGCCGCATACTGCGCCATTCACCCGGATCCACTGCAGATCCTTGCCGACCTTCTCCTCCAGCATCGCTACAAGACTGTCATCGTCCATCTGATCCAGGTTTTCTTTGACCAGAACACCAATACGGTAGTGATTGGCCTCTACCAGGGCAATCAGTGAAGCGCGGATACGCTCCTCCCAGCTCTGGATAAGATCCGTCTCCTTGCTTAAACGGCGGACCAGCAGGGCGTACAGGCTAAACAGCTTCCGGCCGCCGCCTACCCGGTCCTCATCCAGCATGGCAACCGCCTTGCTGCGGACAACCTCCAGCTGCTTCTGCAGAAAGACCGCCGCCTCATCCCCCTGCACGCTGCCCTCTGCCCATTCCTTCAGAGCAGCAATCTTCGTTTCGTCATTTACAAGCTGGAACAGAGCCACGCGGATCTCCCGTATGATCTGCTCGCGGTACGGATTATCCGCTTCTCGGAAGTCGCGGATTCCCGACTGGATCATGCCCTGCAGCATTTCCCCCAGCATATCAGCATCCACAAAGCCGACAAAGGCCTGGAAGGCCATTCCCTTCAGTCCGCCGAGCTTCACTTCGGCCAGCTTCTCACCGGCCAGCTTGCCCAGCATGGCCCGCGTCTCCGGACGTCCGGTCCAGCCGGACACGCCTTCGAGCGCATAATCCAGAGCAGCTATGTCCTTGCCGTCATTCATCAGCCTTGTGGCTATTTTGTCTGCGGCCTCACCCAGCTCTGCTTCACGGATATAATCGGCAGCGGTCTTCTGCAGATAGGGCACCGCCTGTTCTACAGGCAGCCGCAGCACAAAGGTGCCCAGCTGCTCCAGAATTTCCGCCCTTACTTTCTTTCTGGACATAAATTTGGTCAGCAGGCCGCCGGCAAGCTTAACCATGCGGATGCCGCGCAGCTTGTTTTCAATGCTCGCCTTATTCAGCAGCTCGTTCTCCATCGCAGAGATTAGAGACTGGACGATTTTGTTCCTGTTTTTGAGCAGTAGTGAGGTATGCGGAATTTTTAGTCCCAGCGGATGCCGGAACAGCGCCGTCACGGCAAACCAGTCGGCAATCCCGCCGACAAGACCGGCTTCAAAGCCGCCCCTGAGCAGCTCAAAAGGAATCGTATCCGGCAAGAACAGCGTAATCAGAAAACCGCATGCCATTACAACAAGCGATATTGTGGCTAAATTCCTGGATTTCATTATTAATCCTCCATTTTCCGGCGGTCATCAATAGTCTGTCTTTTATTGTAACACGGGCGGGCTGTATTCCGGAAATTCCGGCAAGCCCATGAAAAGGAATTTTTAATTTGCAGAGAATTAATGATAAAATACAGGAAATGATTTTCACAGTCCCTGAGGTGCGGATTAGAACCTACAGAAAAAGGAGAACAACATTATGCTGATTGCACTTGATATGGACGGAACACTGCTGAACGAGAATGGAAATATCAGTCCGGAGAACCGCGAAGCGATTATCCATGCCCAGAGTCTGGGCCATATTGTGGCGATTGCCACCGGACGCTCTTATATGGATGCCGAGCGGCAGCTGCGCCTGGCCGATCTGAATTGTCCTGTTGTCGCTATGAACGGGGCCCTGCTGATCCTGCCGGACGGTTCCCAGGCAGTGAGCCAGCCGCTGGATAAAGAAGATATCATCCCTGTACTGCGCTGGATGAATGAGGTTCCTGAGCTGTATTACGAGGTGTATACCGAGGACAATGTATATGTGGAGCTGGACAAGCGGGTCCGTCTGGAGAAGCTGGCAGAGCTCAAGGACGAAGAGATCCCCGAGGGCTTCGGCTGGCTGCTGAAGGCAATGATCGCCAAGCAGTTCCGCCAGGCTGCCGTAACTTATGTGGAGAGCATGGAGGAAATCTGGAGCAAGGAAGATCAGCATATTTACAAGGCGCTTGCTTTCTCGCTGAACCGTGAAGTGCTCAAGGAAGCCTCCACACGCTTCGCTGAGATCCCCGGTCTTATTATCACAGCCTCTCATGAGAGCAATATCGAAATTAATCACAAGGATGCCAATAAAGGGGCAGGTGTCATAAAGCTTGCTGCACACTACGGTATTCCTGAAGATCAGGTAGCCGTGATGGGCGACAGCTATAACGATTTGCCGATGTTTGAACGGGCCGGCTACAAGATTGCCATGGGCAATGCCGCCGAGCTCCTCAAGGAAACCGCGGATTATGTGACACTCACTAACATAGAGCATGGTGTGGCTGCCGGAATCCGGCATCTTCTCGATAAGAAATAGGCGGTGCCCGTGATGAACCTGTATCCGGGAATTGCCCAGCTGTACAACAACCGGCTGCTGCGGACAGAGCTGGAATGCGAGCTGTTTGACCTCGCACTGGAAGGGCTGGCCGGCGATACAGACGATGCCGTAATCCAGCAGATTTTCAAAGTGTTTGACGATGAGACCGAGCATGAGGAAATGATGTTCAGCCTTGTTCATTATGTTGAAAGCTGCCACATGGAAATGTACCTGACCCAGCTGCTGGAGTCGCTGCCGGACATGCTGGAGCCTGCCAGGGGCTGGGCAATCGTGCTCAACGAGCGGATTCTGAATGACAGTCTGTTCAGGAAGGAATACACCGCTATTGCCAAAGGCATGTCTCCCCGCGTGAAGCAGGCGCTTGTTTTTCTGCTGGAGGAAATCCGTGAGAACAAGCCCCGCCAATATGAACGTAAAGTGAATACCCTGCTTGGTAAAATAAAGTAAACAGGGGAACCGCTTTTCTATATAGGGAGTGCAGTGTTATATTGTAGATTGGCTAATGGACTTATATTGAAGGTGAATCTGATGAACAAGCTTTTATTTCATAATATACCGCTTGGTGCAAGCGGTGAACGTATCCCCCAGGCGGCAATTGCCTCAGCCCGGACCAGCCGTGACACGGTGAAGCCGGGGGAAGGCGATGCCGCTTATTTCCGCCGGCTTGAGGAGGGCGGGATTCTGCTTAACCAGCCGCAGATTGCAGCGGTACGGCATCACGAGGGACCGCTGCTGACACTGGCGGGCGCAGGCTCCGGCAAAACGTCGGTGCTGATCTGCAGGACCGGGTATCTGCTGTCCGTGCGGAGGATTTCCCCCAGCCGGATGCTGCTGCTTACCTTCTCCAGCAAAGCGGCGGCGGAGATGCGCGAGCGGATCGCTGTGCTGCCGGGAGTCGCCGAGGGCGATGCCGCGCGCCTGCAGGCCCGTACCTTCCACTCTTTCTTTCTGTATTTTCTCCGGCGTCAGGGGCTGCGGCAGGACATCTTTCATGAGACCCGCCGCCAGCACATTCTGCTGAAGCAGATTATGCGGGAGCTGGGGCTGCCGAAGGATGCCTATCCGCCGGAGACGCTGCTGGCCCTGCTGTCTTCCTGCAAGATGAACATGAGGGATGCGGATACGCTTCCCGAGACGAATACCGCCGAGCAGGAAATGAAGGCGATTCTGACCCTCTATGAGCAGTGGAAACAGGATCATAACAAAATGGACTTTGATGATGTGCTGCTGATCGCCTATAAAATGCTGCTTGAGCAGCCCCATCTGCTGCAGGAGCTGCAGCAGAAGTTCCAGTATGTCATGGTCGATGAGTTCCAGGATACAAATGAGCTGCAGTATGAACTGGTGAAAATGATCGCTTACCCGCAGAACAACCTGATGGTTGTCGGCGATGATGACCAGACGATCTATTCCTTTAACGGGGCGCGCAGCGAATTCATCCTTGAATTTGAAAAGCTGTATCCCGGGGCAAAGGTCATTACCCTGGATATTAACTACCGTTCCGGTCCGGCCATTATCGGCCTTGGCAACGGCATCATCCGCCATAACCTGCGCCGCCGTTCCAAAACGCTGCAGGCGGCCAGAACCGGCGGTGCGCAGCCCCGTTATCTGCGCCCGCAGACGGCGGATGAGGAAGCCGAGCAGATTGTCGACCATATCGTAAATGAGGTCGGCGGCGGCGGTCGGGAATACCGCGATTTTGCCCTGCTGTACCGGGCCTCCAGCAGCAACCGGGCCGTGCTGGAGCTGCTGCTGCTGCGGGATATTCCGTATATTGATTACGGTGAAGGACAGCTGCTCTACGAGCACTGGCTGATCCTGCCGGTGCTGGACCATCTGCGGCTGTCACTGAACCGGCGCAATTTCGCCGCGATGGAGAGCATCCTGCCGACTCTCTACATGAACCGGGAAACAGGCATGGAGCATATCCGCCGGATGGAAGCCGTCCAGCCCAAGCAGGGCCCGCTGATCCATCTCCTCTCCCTGCCGGGAATGGAGGATTTCAAGGGCGCCAAGCTGCGCGAGCGGCTGGAGCTGATCCGCGGCCTGGCTGCATTGACGCCGCTGCAGGCGATCCGCCGCATCCGGACAAGCTTCTATGACTACTTCATAGAGGCTAATGAGCGGCATCAGGCTACTCTGCACCGTGAGACGCTGAAGGAAATGCTGGACGAGCTGGAAACCTCAGCGGAAAGGTTCGACAGCATTCCTGTCTTCCTTGACTTTATTGCCAGCATTACCGAACGCAATGAGTTGAGCCGCCAGAGCGGACTGAAGGAGCAGGGTAACCGGATTGCACTCATGACCATCCATAAGTCCAAGGGACTGGAGTTCCCCGTTGTCTTCCTGCTCGGCGCCTCGGAGGGCATTCTGCCCCACAGCTCGGCGCTGGAGGGCGACCGGCTGAAGGACCGCAAGGCGGCCCAGCTTCCGCCTGCCGGCAGCTTCAGGGCAGGCAGCGATTCCGGCTTTGCAGCGCTGGAAGAAGAGCGGCGGCTCGCTTACGTCGCCGTCACCAGAGCCCGGGAGGAGCTGTTCATCAGCTCGCCCGCAAGGCACCGGGGCAAGAAGGCGCAGGTGTCCCGCTTCATGCTGTCCGCCTTCCGCTCCGCTGCGTCCCGTCCAGACCTGTCGCTTCCACGGCTTCCACCGTGTCCGTGAGCAGAATCGGAGTGTCCAGGGTGCATACCTCCGGCACAGCAGGGAACGCCCGGACCCATAAGGTTCCTGTCTGGAACTGCACCGGCGCCCGCTGCCCAGGCTGGACCCGGATGAAGGCCGGCGGGGCCGAGGACCATCTGGCCTCCAAGCCCTGTCCGCTGTGCAGCTCCCCGATGGAGAAAAGCACCCGGGAGGTGCCTGTATAAGCCGGCGGCAGGGCAGCGTCTGCGCCATGCCAGGCTATCCCGGTCGGCAGCGCCTTGTGGAGCGCCTGCTACCGGTGTCCCGGGTTGTCGTCAGTCAAGGCACAAATTCCTGTGCTCAGTTCCCAGTGATATTCCAGCCTTTTCCTGCAGCTCATGCAGGGGGTTCACGGCTTCCCAGTTCGGCAGTTCTGAAGTGAGGACGCAGAGCTGCCTTCAATATGAAAAGGACCACTACCCGCACCGGGCAATGGTCCTTTTTGCTGTGCTACGTCCAGGCCCACAGAAAAGCATCGCGGTCCCAGGCGATCCGTCCGCCGTGCAGCTTGCGGAACGCCTTCTTTACATCCTTGGCCAGCGAAGCATTTCCGTTCTCGTTCACAAATACAAACTGCTCGCCGAAGTTGGCCTTAACATATTCAATCGCGGCGGTCTGGTGCAGGGTCCCGGTAAACCGGATCTCCTTGACCATCCACTCCGCTACTTCCTGTGCGGTAACTTCCATCAGGCTGCCGCCCCTTTCAAATCCTGTCTGCTGTGCTCTTGCCCTTACATTATAGCATGGAGGATTGAAAGCCGCTCTGTGCAGCCTGGCTGACTAGCGCTTGCGCGCCGCCACACTCACCACCCCATAGCGGTACAGCACCTTGCGGCCGAACCAGTTAAACAGGCGGTCTGTAAAGAAGCCCATGAAGCCGAGGCAGAACAGCCCGACAAAAATCCAGTCTGTGCGGAAAAACAGCCGTGAGTTCCAGATCAGATAGCCTACACCTTCATTCGAGGCAATCATCTCTGCCCCGATAATGGCCATATAGGAGGTGCCCATCGCCAGACGGATTCCGGTGAAAATATACGGTGTGGTCGCCGGAACGATGACATGCAGCAGGATCTGCCATTCACTGGCCCCCATGCTGCGGGCGGAGCGGATTTTGTCCTCCTCCACCGACATCACGCCGGTCAGCGTATTCAGCACCACGATGAAGAAGGTGGCGTACATGATCAGGGCTATTTTGGACTGCTCCCCGATCCCGAACCACACCAGAAACAGCGTGATGAAGGCAATCGGGGGAATAAAGCGGATAAAGTTCAAGAATGGCTCTGCAAAAATCCGGATGATGTTCACTTTGCCGATAATGAGCCCGGCCGGAACAGCCAGCAGGCTGCCCAGCACCCAGCCCACCAGCACCCGGTAAAAGCTGATCCCGATGTACTGCATCAGGGTACCGTCACTGATCAGCTCCCGGCCGCCCTGCAGGGTGGCCCATGGTCCCGGAATAACGTCAGGGCCGTATATCAGCGCACCAAGCTGCCAGATGCATAAGGCGGCCAGCCACAGCAGCGTGACGGAGACCCATTTTTTCTCCACCCATTTCATCATCTGTCACACCCTTATCTATTCTTCAAAATGTCCCTGAATCTTGTTATACAGCGAGTAGAACTCAGGGGAAGCCACGTCCCGCGGAAAAGGCAGCGGATTGTCATAAACATCCGTGATGTTGGAGGAGGGACCGACCGACATGATGCCGATCCGCTCCCCGAGCAGCAGCGCTTCCTGAATATCATGGGTGACGAAAATAACGGTCTTATGCGTCTCGCGCCAGATATTGACCAGCTCCTTCTGCATCGTCCGCCGGGTCATCGCATCCAGGGCGCCAAACGGTTCATCCATCAGCAGAATGGCCGGATCGTTCGCCAGTACCCGGGCCAGCTGTACACGCTGCTTCATACCGCCAGACAGCTCCTTCGGGAACTTCTTCTCATGACCGGACAAGCCGACCAGCTGGATGAAGCGGTCTGAAATCTGCTTACGCTCGGCCTTCGGTGTCTTCTTCATCCGCAGCCCGAACTCGACATTCTCCCGCACCGTCAGCCAGGGAAACAGGGAGGAATCGGCCTGCTGGAAGACTACCGCACGGTCTCTGCCCGGCCGGTCAATCTCGACGTTATCCACCTTCAGGTTACCTCCCGATTTCGAGACAAACCCGGCGATCATATTAAGCAGCGTCGATTTGCCGCAGCCGCTCGGTCCGAGCAGAACGAAGAATTCCCCGCCTTTGATCACCAGATTAACGTCTTTAATAATGTAATGAACATCTCCTGTTGTCTGGGCGCTGTAGCTTTTGCGGAGCTGCTCAATCTGAATCGCATGACGGTTAGATAGTGAGGACATCCAAGGCACCTCCTGAACTTTTTGAATTAAAGAAATTAATCACCGTTAAAATAGTCCGTTATTCCCCGTAAGTTACGGTATCCGGCAGCACTTTTTTTAGCGGCTCCAGATTGATTGTCGCCTTCAGGTCAAAATCCTTCTCAATGATTCCCGCACTGATCATATAGGCCTTCTGTCCGGCCAGGCTGTCATAAGCAGCCGGTGTAAAGCCGATAATCCACGGATTGAGCGGCAGATCCTTCAGTGTGTTTTCTTTGGGCTGCTTCACTTCGTCATACATGAGGTCAGCCACCTCTTCAGGATGCTCCTGGGCATATGCCGATGCTTCATCAACCGCCGCCAGGAAATTGCCGATTCCATCCGGATTCCCAGCAATGAATTCGTCACTGCTCACAATGCCCATGCCGAGCCGCACCGGGGTTTTGGACATATCGCTCAGTTCGTGTACATTCTCCAGGGCAGCCAGCTTATCAACGAGCGCCGAGCCGATGACCCAGGCTGCATCAATATCACCCTGCTTCAGGGCAATAAAAGCTTCATCAAATCCGCCCTGTCCGGTCAACGTCACATCGCTCAGCGCAATTCCCTGCTCCTTCAGATATTCATCCCACAGATACGGGATAAAGGTACCGCGGATGAAGCTGAGGTTCTTGCCCTTCAGGTCAGCCGCCGACTGGATATCATCCCTTACGTACAGCTTCCAGGCTGCAGCCGCCTGATCGGTAGCCTGCCCCGCAGAAGCAATAATGGAATATCCGCCCTTGGATACCGCGTTCAGCACCGGAAAGTCTGCGCCGTAAGCCACATCCACCTGCTTGATGAACAGGGCGTTTACCCCCTCGGCCGGCGAGGCAAAGGTGACGATTTCTGCATCAATATTATGATTTTTGAAAAAGCCCTTGTCCGCCGCCACCCGGAACACCGGATTGGTATTGGTGTCAGCGATTTTGATCTTCAGGGCTGCGGACTTGCCGCCCCCCGCTTCTCCTGAAGCCGCCGCATCCCCCTTGGAGCTGCAGCCGGAAAGAATAGTAACAAGGGAAAGGGATAAGAGCAGAATAACCGTTCCGTACCAGGTTCCTGTTTTTTTCATGGACAATGCACCTCTTCGTTATATTAATGGGCTAACCCTTGCGCTGCAGCACACCTTCATCCGCCGTAGCCACGCAAGCGGCCCCCTCCACGAACGGCAGAGTTGTCGCTACACTTACTACAGAATCCGAGCCTTTTGGCGCTGCACCCGGCACCCGGAAGGTTGTTACATCAATCGGCTCGATCTCCGCTTCCTGGGGCTTCGCAAGCTGCGGAACCCAGGCGTAAGGCACGCGGTAGGAACGGTACACCATGTTGGTATTGCGGCGGTCTGTGTAAGGTGAGACGTATTCCCAGACAATTTCATGCTCTGCGGTTACCTCGAACAGGCGGCCGTTTGAGCCTTCTGTAATCAGTGTATTGCCGTTCGGCAGGCGCTGGGCAGAGCTGATATACGGACTGTAGAATTTGTAGGAATCCGTCGGAACGGAGAAGCCGGCCTCTGCCGAGGTGTACTGCCACTCAATTTCAAAAGTAACCGGGTTGATCTCCAGAATCCGCGAATGATCGCGCACGGCATTTTTCTGGCCAAAAGGGGATGCCGGATTCGGCAGGCCGTATCCTCCCCAGCCGCCGTTATCGAATACAAGCACATTCCCTTCGCCCGGAAGGCCTTTAGGAATGATGTGGGCATGATGCTGGCCGATAATCCAGCCGATATGCTTCACGTCAGGCAGGGAATAGTCCGGTCCGAGCCGCCAGACAATAGCTCCAGTCGCTCTGTCGGTGATGGCGATGATGTTCGCCTCACGGGCATCCCAGATAATGTTGTCCGGGTGGAAGCGTTCATCCCCGTTATCGTAAAACTTGTTCGGGCCTACATAGGAAGCCGAGTTGATATGCAGCCAGTCCCCTACACCGCCGCCCAGATGGCCGAAGGAGCGGGTATTCGGATCACGGAACAACACATTGCGCGCCGCCTCATCAAAGCCAAGCTCGGCGAAATGGTCGCTGGCCTTCCATTCCCAGACGATGTTGCCGTCCCAGTCCACTTCAAGGATCGTGTCATCCAGCAGCTCTTTGTTGGAAATCTCATGGTTATGCAGGTTTTTGTGGGCCAGGATCAGCGTCTTGCCGCCATGCACCTGCGGGTCAAGCCCCGGAGCGTAATAGCCTACCGGATTGCCTTCCCGCTGGTAGTCATGATGCTGGCGGGCATACCACAGCGGCTCATAACCAGGGTCCTCGATGTGCTCGTAGCCGTTGAACTTCCAGACTATATTGCCGTCCCAGTCCACCTGCACCAGATCGACATTATCCTGGATGCCGAATTTCGGATCTCTTCTGCCTGTGCTGCCGAGCACATAGCCGCCGGGCAGAATCTTGGCCGGGAAGCCCAGCAGCCCTTGCCACAGATGGACCTCCTTGCCGTTCATATCAATCAGCACGACCCCTTCCTCGCCTGCCTGATAGACGGTATAGCCGCTCCATGCCTTGGCCGGGTTGTATAAGGTAGCTCCTGTCGGATAAATAGTTGAGTGTCCCATATATGATCTCTCCTTAAAAGTTTTTGTGAGCTTATGCTTCCTGCGTTTACTTCAAACAAAAACTCGCTTCGGAAGCATTTGCTTAGTTTTTGTGAGCTTATGCTTCCTGTGTTTACTTCAAACAAAAACTCGCTTCGGAAGCATTTGCTTAGTTTTCTGTGAGCATAAGCTCCTCCTGGCCTCCAGAGGCAACATCTAGTTGGATATTCGTCACCTAATTCCGTCATTTCATACCATCTGTGCTGACTAGGTGGAAAATCGTCACTTATTTGGACTACAAACCTCCCGTAAGCCCGAAAACATTAAAACTAAGTAGCTTTTTTCCACCTAATCTCCTCATTTCGTCGGCTGACCCTGAAATAGATGACTAATTTCCACTTAGTTTGCTCGGCAAGCCATCCTATGGAGCCAATCCAATTTCTCATTTCCACACTCGTTAGCTAATCAACATTCTTGTGGTGATACACTCCAAACTCCAAGCAGTCTTCGTAAAAACTCTTCTCCTAGCCCGCGCTTAGTTTTGCAGCATACGCTCTATTCACGTCTGTCTATCTATCGTTGTTATCAGTAACTCAGGTATCTATTATCCGGCGCAGTTCTTCGCTTCTGTTCAGGAGCCGGAGGCGGGGGCGCTTCGGCCTTTTGTTTGGCCAGCTCCAGCAGTGTATCCGAGAATCCCTCCAGATTCCGGGTAATCCGCTCATAGAAGCGGCTCTGCTGGGCAAGCTCCTCCTCTGTAAAGCCCTCGAACAGAAGCGTAATACATCGCTCACCAACGCTCCTGTTGCGCTGAACCAGTTCCCGGCCCTTCGCTGTAATATCCAGCAGCACCGTCCTGCGGTCATCTTCCTTACGCCTGCGGACCGTGAACCCGCCGGCTTCCAGCTTATCGCTAAGCGCCGTGATCGCACCGGAGGTGAAGTCAAGTTCCCCGGCCAGATCGCCCAGCCGCTGCTCACCGTCACGGATAATCTTGTTCAGAATCAGCATGCCCGGCAGGGCAATGCCCTCCACATTCACCCGGTCGCGTTCCTTTACGAATCTCCGCACCATTCTGCGGAACAAATGGTCAGCCTCCTCCAGCTGCTCCCATTGCCCATCTGTCATACCATCCCTGCCTTCCTCCATCGGCCAAACAAAAAAGGCTCCCGGCAGACTCCCTCCATAGGGTAGTACTGCGGGAGCCTTTGGCGGTCCAATCGGCTCAAGTGATTATTTCACTGTTCATTTAATTAGTGGTGAACTATTGGTGCTATCATATACCCCTTTAATCCCACCTGTCAAGTAAGAATTTAATTCTCTGTCACTTTAAATTTAAATTCATAGTATTTTCATCGTAATTTCATGATGATTTCCCGTAACCCTCTTCACCGGACGGACGTATGAACTAGAGTACCCAGCACCTACGATACTTAATAAGAGGAGTGAAGCAAATGAAGAAATACGGACTAAGCCTGCTGCTGCTCGTCCTGCTGATTGTCCCTGGCTGCGGTTTTGCCGAAAAGGTGGAAAACAGCGTCACCTTTGCTGCAGACACCTCTTCATACATGCAGGCCTTAACCGAATTCGGGAAGGAGATGGAGACGCTGGCGACGGATGCAGCGACAGATCCGCAGGCCAAAGAAGCTTTGATGGAACGGCTTAATGCCCTGAAGGAGCAGATTTCCGCATATGCCAGTCTTCAGGTTCCGGAATATGCAGCCGAGCTGCATCAGTCGATTGTCAGCTATAACGATAAGCTCCAGCAGGGCCTGGATCAGGCCGCGACGAACCTTGAGGAAGGCAAGGCCGCCTTCGAATCGACAGGCATTCCGGAAACGATTAATCAGATCAACGGTCTGCTGAACGAGATCAGCCAGCTGATTCCGCAATAACAGCAAAAAACGCCTGCTGTATGAGCGAAAGCCATACCGCAGGCGCTTTTTATTAACATTACGACAGTCTGATCACATAAGTCGTGAACTCGTATCTGTTATCCTTCAGCACAGAGGCTGAAGCCAGCAGCTTCTTGCCGGAAGGGCTCCAGCGCAGCTGGTCGCAATCTCAATATCCCCCAGCAGCTGTGTCTGTTCTCCGCTGTCCAGCTCGGTAATGAATACCCCGTTCTGGTCATCCGCCGGATTCTCGGCGGTTAACGAATAAGCCAGCTTGCTGCCGTCAGGAGACCAGCTGGTTCCGAAGACCTGCTGGCCCGAGGCCAGCTCCGCCTGCTCGTTGCCCTCGCTGTCACAGAGTACCAGCACCATCTCACCTGGCTTCGTCCGCTTCACAATCGCGAGCTTGCTGCCGTCCGGAGAGGGAATGACCCAGACCACGCTACTTTTCAGCACCTTGGATTGCTTCGAATCGGTGTCATAAGCGGTCAGCTGCATATCCTCGCCGGTCACATAGTAGATGATATTGCCGGATTGCATTACCTCATGCACATAGGACTCACCGGTCTCTACTACCGTCTCTTTTGTGCCCTGCACATCTGTTCTGTAGATAATCCCGTCCATGCCGGGGAAAATAACATGGCCCTCATCCGCCCATTCCCCTTCCTCTACCCGGAACGGTGCTTCATCCACCTTGACTGGAGAGCCGGATTCCAGACCAAGGATATAGCCGAGGCCTACCATTTCATTGGTTTCTTTATAAAAAACATATTTTTTATCCGGAGACACCTGCGCGGCACCGTAATTCTGGTCCCCTTCCTGCAGAGGCGTATCCGCCCCGGTAGAAAGATTTTGCAGATAGAGATTATGCGGATACTGCTCGGTACCTTCAATCAGCTGCGGGGCCAGGCTCTTGTTTTCCTTATCAACCACAATGACGTCCTCACTGACCCAATCCAGTCCGCGCACTCCCCCTACCTTATCAATGCCTTCCAGCTGCAGCTTGGTATAGACAGATTCACTGGTGTTATCCATCACCGTAATCTTTGTGCCGGCCTTCTCAATGACCTGCCGTGCCTCTGTATCCCCTGAACGGCATGCGTCACAGACAGTACAACAGCCAGGCCCACTACTGCCAGCAGCCCCGTATGAACCACCCTGCCGACCGTTTGTCTGTTCATGATCGCTCCCCCTACAATGTTGATGCACCTACAATACCCGAAAGTTATTTCCAAACCGCCGCAGGATGTTTCCAACTTGTAAACTTTATTTCACCAGCGGAAAAGAAAGCCGGAACACCGTACCTGCGCCTTCCGCCTCCATTAGAACAATGCTGCCGCCCTGCTTCTCCACCAGATTGCGGACCAGTGACAGCCCGAGCCCCGTGCCGCCTGATGCGCGGGCCCGGTCACGGTTGACCGTATAGAACGGCTCGAAAATTTTGTCCCTCGCCTCTGCCGGAATACCGATGCCGGTATCGCTGACTGTAATCTCCACCTGCTCCCCGCGCACCTTGCTGTGCAGCTTGACTGCCCCGTCCGGAACATTATATTTGATTGCATTGTCAATCAGATTGATGAAGATGTGCATGAAGCTTTCTTTATCGATCCAGATATGTGCAGGCTCAGCGTCCAGCGTAAGCGACAGCCCAAACCGTTCCGCCTTGCCGTTCATCCGCCCGCAAATATCGCGCAGCCCTTCGGATACTTCCAGCAATTCTGCCTGTGATTCAAAATCATATTTCTCCAGCGCAGTCAGCTGCAGCACTTTGTCCACCATCTCATAGAGCCGCTCTGTCTCCTTGGCAATGTTGGTCTTGGCCTCAAACAGCAGCTTGGGATCATCGTCATACATATTGAGCAGGTCCACATAAGCCTTGATTGAGGTCAGCGGCGTCTTGAACTCATGGCTGATATTGCCGATATACTGCTTCTGCTGCTGCTCCAGCGCCTGAAGCTTGGTTATGGCGAGCTGCAGCTTGCGCTGTTCCTCATCCTTGGCGGCGATGCTGGATTCAATCTCCCGGCTCATGTAATAAATCCCCTCCGCCAGCTCGCCCAGCTCATCCTTGCGCTTCACCGGCGGGGCGGAGATATATTCGGCGTGACGGATCGATTCCGCCGCCCTTTTCAGCCGGCTGATCGCCGCCGCCGCACGGCTGAAATACAGATAACCGGTAATGAAGCTGAGCAGCAGCACAGCCGCTCCGGTTGTCAGGAACAGATTACGGAGCGTCTGCTGGAAGGCCTGGGCACTCTTCAGCGAATACTGCAGCTGCACTACACCCATCTGTGCCTCAGGGCCCTGCAGCGGTGCCAGATACAGCAGCTTGTCTCCCTTGCTCTGATAGGCGACTTTGTCCTGGAGTGCATAAGCCAGTGCATCCGCTATGCCTGGATTTCCGGACGCAGGCACACCCTGCACCGAGGTTCCTACCTGACCGCCCTCCGCATCGTAAAGCGTGACTTCAAGACCCGTAAAGCCGGCCAGCTCAGCGGCCAGCTCGCGTCCGCGCCGCTGCAGGAACTGCTGCGGCTCAAGGCGCACGCCGGTATAATAGGCCTGCTTCACCCGCAGATTGACCGTTTTGACATGCTGGGCAAGCGAGGCTTCCGCCTGTACCTGCTCATTGCGCTCTACCCCGCGCAGCACCAGATAGCTCAGCACGCTGACCGCCAGAATGAGCAGAAGCCCCAGGAACAGGCTGAATTTCAGCTTGATGCTGAATCTCATGGGTAGCTCCCGGCCGGCACCGCTTTATAGCCCACCCCGTACACGGTCTGGAGCATGTTCTGGTAGGGCTCGCCAAGCTTTTTACGCAACCGCTGGATATGGATATCCACCGTGCGGGTGCCGCCGGCATAATCCATCTCCCAGACCTGCTCCAGCAGCTCCTCCCGCATATATACACGCTGCGGGTGGGAGAGCAGCAGCAGCAGCAGATCGAACTCCTTCGGCGTCAGCTCCAGCTCCTCCTTCTTAAGCTCAGCGGAACGCCGCTCCGGATAGACGCGCAGCTCCCCGTATTCGAGCAGCTCCGCGGGAGTCTCGCCCGTCTTCTTCTCCAGCCTGCGCAGCAGCGCCTTTACCCGGGCCAGCAGCTCTCGGATTTCAAACGGCTTGGTCATATAATCATCTGCGCCCAGCTCCAGGCCGACGATTTTATCAACAATATCATTTTTGACCGTGAGCAGGATAATTCCGATATCATCGCGGTCCTCAAGCCGCCGGCATACATCATAGCCGTTCAGCTTCGGCATCATTACATCCAGCACCAGCACATTCGGCCGGAAGGTTTGCACCTTGGAGAGCGCCTCCTCACCGTCGCCTGCCGTATCCACCTCATAGCCCTCCCGCCGGAGTGCGTAGGCAATTGCGCTGGAAATGCTCTGTTCATCGTCGACAACCAGCACTTTTTTATTCACGGGCGGTTCACCCCTTACCCTTATGGTTTATTTACTATCTGGCCCTGCTTCTCGTAATAACCGTTCTGCGTTCCTCCTGACAGTATACCTTGGTTCACTCACCTGACCCAAGCGGAGCGCCATTATTTAGGTAATCTTTAACCGGACTTAAGCTTAGCCTCAGCTTTGCCGGTTATAATGCACTTAAGCATACTTATCCTAACTGACCCAGCCTATGACCCCTTACCGATATATTACATTATGAAAAGAGGATATTTACATGAATATAAAACGAGTAATGATTGTCGGGACAATGATTGTCGCCATGTCTTTTGGAGGAACCGCCTGGGGCAGAACCGCCGCCCTTGCTTCACCGGTAGCCAAATGGTCCACTTCGACCCCGGTGGCTGACAAGGATGAACTGCTGGACGCACTGAACCAGTCCTCAGATGAAGAGCTGTATGAATCGTTATATGAAGGCAAATCTCTTAAGGATATCGCAGCAGAAGGCGGCGGCAATATCGACAGTGTCATTAACCTGCAGATCGCCCAGCTGACGGAACAGCTGAATTTGCGGCTGGCCAGCGGCAGTATTTCGGCTGAGCAGTACATAGCTCAAAAAGCCGAGCTGAGAGAGCTTGTAACTCAGAGCGTCGCAACCACCTTCGGCTGATCCGGATACTTAGAGCTAGCATTCCCGTACTTAGACCGAACCTATTAATAAACATGCAAAAAAGGCAGCCCGGCGGAAGCTTCTGCTTACGGGTTGCCTTTTTCTTATAGATGCGGTTTACTTCCGGTCAGTTCAGAAGCTTGGGAGGCTCATCACGGGTAATTTCCAGAATGTCCAGGAAGAAGACGAAGATCGGAATCCCGAGGATCAGCCCCCATACGCCAATATAATGCTCCGAGAAGAGCAGCACGATAAAGGTGTAGAACATCGGCAGATTCATCTTCGAGGACATCAGCTTCGGATTGAGGAAATAGCCCTCCATAAAGTGAAGCACGGCAATCATAGCCAGTACATAGATGACCATTTCCAGTCCGCCGATATTATAGCCGATAATACAAAGCGGAACCAGCGAGATCACAAAGCCGACCACCGGGATCAGACTGAGCAGGAAGATCATGATGGAAAGCGCGAACAGGTAAGGAAACGGTGAGAAGAACATGCCCAGAATCCACAGCCCTATCACGGTAAACACGGTATTAAACAGTGCGATCAGAATTTGCGCTTCAATGACCTTACCGAAGGAGGAAATGAATTTTTTGCCGAAATACTCAAGCTCGACGTAGAACCAGGAAATCTTGCTCTCTCTCAGGCGGGAAGTAAAGCTGACAATGCGGCCTTTTTCCAGGATGAAAACAAAGCTCAGAATGGTGGATAATACGAAGGTGGTACCCCAGTTGCTAATTTTGAACACATAATCAATACCGCCCTTGAGGTAGGACTCATAATTGAGCTCCTTGAGCGTTTTGAACAGATACTGGGTAATCTCGTTTTGCGGAATGTCTGCAGAGGACAAATTTGTTAAATAAAAGGTTAACTGCTTGACTTGCTCGAACACTTTGGGCAAATATTTAACCAGGGCAAGCACAATCATCGCGATCAGCGCCAGATACAAAATAACAATAATGACCTTGCTGTTCACTTTGATAAACTTGCTGATCCGCTTCGTCAGCAGAACCTGAAAGCTGTTCATCACATAAGCAATCAAAAACGTCAGAAGCACCAAATTAAGCATATCTCTGATACTGTAGAGCAGCAGACCGATCAGCACCAGAATCCCAAAGCGCCGGACCGTCAAATTTGCATAATAACGCTTAAACACTTCCATTGTTCCTCTCCATTCGCTTACAACTATAGACTCCTTTATAGTCTACCGTAATGAAAACGATCCTACAACATAAGGTGTCTGCAAAAACACGCGAAAATGCAGTCTTTATGTAAACTTAAGAAAGCTGCACCCGCTTTATGCTGCAATGTGTAAAAATTTGTAACTCAACTTATATTCAGGAGGCAAATGGAATATGGGAAAAATCATTTGTATTACCGGTGCATCCTCCGGAATCGGTCTGGCAACAGCTCTTCGTTTCGCCCGGGCAGGCTGGACTGTCTACGCCGGGACACGCAATCCGGAGCGCGATCGCGAGCTGTACCGTGAGGAAAATAATCTGCATTTCGTGGAGCTGGAGGTTACCGATCCGGCCAGCATCCAGGCTGTCATTGACCGGATTACGCTTGAGCAGGGCTCACTGGATGTGCTGTTCGCCAATGCCGGCTTCGGCTATCTCCGTGCCCTCGGCCAGGCGCCGGTGGAAGACATCCACCGCGTATTCGACACCAATGTGTACGGGGTGATGCACACCATCCGGGCAGCGCTGCCGCTGCTGCAGAGGAGCGGATATGCGCATATTGTCGCCACTTCAAGTGTAGGCGGGCTTGTCGGCCAGCCGATGAACGAAATTTACTGTGCCAGCAAGTTTGCGGTGGAAGGGCTGCTCGAAAGCCTGGCTACCTATTACAAGCCGCAATTCAACATCGATGTAACCCTGCTGGAGCCGGGAGCCATTGCTACCGAATTCACCAAAACAGTAATGGGTCACGTAGCGGGCACCGGCGGTATTCTGGAGGATGAATATAAGCCGGTAATCGATGCCTACACCGCAGCCTTTCTGCAGCGTAATGTGGAGCCGCAGACGGCGGAGTCGGTAGCCGAAGTGATGTGGGAGCTGGTGCATATGGAGACGAAGCCGGTGCGTATCCGCACTTCGGAGCGGGCCGAAGCCTTTGTAGCCCATAAGGTTAGCGCGGACCCAACCGGGCTGGACGGCGTGCTCAGCACCCGCAAGATTCAGCTGAATATGTAGCTGTGGCGCCAGCCGACTCTTTCCCTTAGTCTATTTCATGCATCCCCGGCTGTGTTTATCCCTGTTTCCTGTGTCTGCAACAGAATTGTAATATAAACGGCCCTCCGGCATAATTGCCGGAGGGCCGTTTATATTGTTATTTATCTTTGGACCGGTTCAATCCGGTAAACGCCGTCCGTCTGCCGATCAGCGTGACTGATCGTCCAGCCGAAGGACAGAACCTGCTCGACACGGGTTCTTTCATCGGCAGTCAATTCAGCCTCCACCGCTTCCTTGCCTTCTTCCAGCTCCAGCTTCGGCTCCTTGCCAAGCGCAACCAGAATCCAGCTGCGGATGCCGCGGATGGTGTTGTACTTGATCTGGTATCCTTCCGTTACAGCCTGCCGGTATTCCGCAGGCTTCTCTGCGGCAAAGGCTGCCAGCTGCTTATAATCGAATTCAAACGGGCTGTTGTCCTCCGGCAGCTCTGCTGCGGAAGTGATCCCGAGCAGCTGCTCATCAGACCAGCCCTGTCCGCGCAGCGACTCAAGCAGCAAGGCATCCCATTGCGATAATTTGACTATACCCACTGATTCCGTCATTTCATTACCCCCTGTTTATTCCTTGAAATCATAAGCTACAAAGTGGCCCGGGCTTACTTCCTGCAGCGGCGCTGCTTCGCCCTGCCCCCGTGAGACGGAGAAGCCGTCCAGATGAATCCGCTCAGTCGCCTTAAGCGGGTCTGTCTCCAGAATGGAGGACAGCAGCGCTTTGGTGTACGGATGAAGCGGGTTGTCATACAGCTCATCGCTGTCCGCCACCTCAACCAGCCGCCCGCCGTACATAACGCCGATCCGGTCGGAAATATGCCGGACCATCGACAGGTCATGGGCGATGAACAGATAGGTCAGCCCGAACTCGGCCTGCAAATCCTCCAGCATGTTGACCACCTGGGCCTGGACGGAGACGTCAAGCGCCGAGATCGGCTCATCGCAGACGACGAACTCCGGCTTTACAGACAGCGCCCTGGCAATGGAAATGCGCTGGCGCTGCCCGCCGCTGAACTCATGGGGATAGCGGTACAGATGCTCCCGCTTCAGGCCTACCTTTTCGAGCAGCGCAGCTACCGCTTCCTTGCGTTCATCTCCCTGGTATACGCCATGAATCTTCATCGGCTCGCTGATCAGATCCAGCACATTCAGACTGGGGTTCAGCGAGGAGTACGGGTCCTGGAAAATAGACTGAATCCGTCTGCGGAACGGCTTCAGCTGCTTCTCGCCCAGTCGGCCGAGCGGCTGCCCGTCAAAGGATACTTCACCGCTCGTATAATCGTACAGCCGGAGCAGGCAGCGCCCGACCGTTGACTTGCCGCTGCCCGACTCGCCGACCAGCCCGAAGGTCTCTCCGCGGCGGATCTGGAAGCTTACACCATCCACTGCCTTCAAAACAGATGTATCACGTCCGCGCAGATCTTTGCCCTTGGAGAAGTGTTTTTTCAGATTATTCACATCTACTAATATCTTGTTCTCACTCACCGTGTAACGCCCCCTTCCACAGCCGGCGCTGCCGGCTGCGCTCCATCGGCCAGCCAGCACATCGAGCGGTGCCCGGGCGACAGCTCGGTCACCGGCGGGCGCTGGCTGCAGCGCTCAAAGGCATGCGGGCAGCGCTCCATGAACGGGCAGCCCGGAGGCGGGTTCAGCAGATCGGGCGGTGTGCCCTCGATCGGAATAAGCCGCTCGCGTGAGCCGCCGCCGCGTTTCGGAATAGAGCGCAGCAGCCCTTGCGTGTACGGGTGCTGCGGGCGGTAGAAGATGTCTTCGACCGTCCCCTCCTCCATGACCAGCCCGCCGTACATAACGACAACCCGGGTACAGACCTGTGCGACGACACCGAGATCGTGGGTGATCAGCGCGACTGCGGTATCCGACTTGCCCTTCAGCTCCTTGAAAAGGTCGAGAATCTGCGCCTGAATGGTCGCGTCCAGCGCCGTGGTCGGCTCGTCGGCGATCAGCAGCTCCGGCTGGCAGGAGAGTGCCATCGCGATCATGACCCGCTGGCGCATCCCCCCGCTAAACTCATGCGGATACTGGTTCAGCCGCTGCTCAGGGTCACGGATGCCCACCTGGCGCAGCATTTCAGCCGCTTCCTTATTGGCGTCCGCTTTATTTAATCCGCGGTGTCTGCGGATGACTTCCGTTAATTGCTGGCCGATTTTCTTGACCGGATTCAGCGAGGTCATCGGGTCCTGAAAGACCATGGCGATCCGGTTGCCGCGCAGCTTCCGCCATTCCTTCTCGGAAAGACCGGTCAGTTCCTTGCCCTGAAAATGAATCCTGCCGGAGGTGATCCGGCCCGGCGCGGTAATCAGCGACATAATCGCTTTAGCGGTAACACTTTTACCGCTGCCGGATTCTCCGACTATCCCGACGGTTTCGCCTGCATTGATATGGAAGCTCACGCCCCGCACAGCCTGATTCTCACCGTCACGGGTGGAGAACGATACCTGCAGATCCTCAACAGAGAGCAGCCGCTCACTCATGATGTCTTCACTCCCTTATCTCCGGATCAGCTTAGGTTCAAAGCCGACCCGTAAAATATCGCCCAGCACATTGAAGCTCAGCACTGTCAGCAGAATCATCAGCCCCGGGAACAGCGCCAGATAAGGCGCCTGGGCAATATAGCCCTGCGCGCTGTTCAGCATGCTGCCCCAGGTGGCGTTCGGCGGCTGTACACCGAAGCCGAGAAAGCTCAGCGAGGATTCCATCATAATGGCTGAAGCGATGTTGTTCGTTGCCCCTACAATCGTTACCGGAATCAGGCCCGGCAGAATATGCCGCCAGATGATGCCGGAAGCGCTCTGGCCCGAGGCCTTGGCGTACAGCACATATTCACGTTCCTTGATCGTCAGCGTCTCCGCCCGGATGACACGGGCCACGCTCATCCACATCAGCAGGGCAATAATAATGATGATATTGCCGACGCTCGGCTTCAGGAACACGCTGAGCAGCAGCAGAATCAGAAAGGAAGGAATCGACATAATAATATCCAGCATCCGCATGAGCAGATTATCCAGCCAGCCGCCGAAATAGCCGCTGATAACGCCTACGGCCACGCCGATTACGGTGGCAACAATCATTGAAGCAAAGCCGACCAAGAGGGAGACGCGCCCCCCGTAGAGCGCACGCGCCAGATAGTCGCGGCCGTAATCATCCGTCCCGAACCAGTGGGCGCCGCCCGGCGGTGTCAGCCTGTTCATCGCGTCCATTGCATTCGGATCATAGCCGGACAGAAAGGCAAAAATCGCCCCCAGCGTAAAGACAACCAATATAACGAGCGCGGCGACACCCAGACCGTTCGTAAACAGCTCGGACTGCAGGTTTTTCCATTTACTGCGATTCATGAGGTCACCCCTTTAATTTGATGCGCGGATCTACAAAGCTGTAGAGAATATCCGCAGCCAGATTGCCGATGATCAGCATCAGCGACGAGAACAGCGTAATGCCCATAATAACCGGATAGTCCATCCCCCGGACAGCCGTCATTCCCAGTGAGCCGATACCCGGCCAGCTGAAGACCGTCTCCGTCACGATGGCTCCGGCTACGAGATCACCCATAGACATACCGAGCAGCGTGATAACCGGCAACAGAACATGCTTCAGGACATGCCGGAACAGGATCGTCGATTTCTTCGATCCGAAGGCATACTGAATCTGCACGTATTCTTCCTTGAGCTGCCCGATTGTGCTGGAGCGGATATAGCGTACATAGGTTGCAAGGAAGCCGAAGGCCAGGACGGTGCAGGGCAGAATGCCGTGCTTCAGCACGTCAACGGCGGATTCTACGCCAATCGTGCGCATGCCCATGCTCGGCAGCAGGTGCAGCTTGATCGCGAACAGGTACATCAGCAGAATCGCCAGCCAGAACAGCGGAACGGAAATGCCGATGTAGGCAATCAGATTAACCAGCTTATCCACCCACCGGTTGCGGTTCGCTCCGGCTATCAGGCCGAGCGGAACCGCCAGCAGCACGGCCAGCGCAATTGCGCTGCCCATCAGGCCCGCTGTAGCAGGAAGACGTTCCAGAATCTGATCCAGCACCGGCTGATGGTTAACCAGGGAATAGCCGAAATTTCCCTGAACGAGCTCGCCTAACCAGATAAAATATTGAATATAGGCCGGTTTGTCCAAGCCGAGGTTATGGCGGATCCGCTCGATATCATCGGCATGCATATTAGGTGTAACAAAGGACAGCACCGGATCTCCCGGCGCCAGCTTAATCATGGCAAAGCAGACAACCGATACGAAAAACAGCATCGGAATGGTCTGCGCAAGCCTGCGGACGATGAGTTGTCTCATACGTGATTCTCCCAGCTCATGATCGGCAAAAAAATAAGCTGGAGGTCCAGCTTATTTTTTGCCGTGCTTATTTTGTATTGTGCTTATTTCTGATAGATCTTGGACAGGTCTTCGAAAATAACGACCGGCTTCAGGACAGCTTCGTCGATGCCGCCGTAGTTTTTGGATACTGCTACAACAGTCTTAGTATAAGCGATCGGGTAGATCGGTGCATCTGCAGCGATGGTTTCCTGAACCTGCTTGTAGATCTCGCCGCGTTTGGTTGCATCCGCTTCGCCAGCACCTTCATTCAGCAGCTTATCCACTTCAGGATTCGAGTAATGCGAGTAGTTGGAGGAAGCGCCGGTTGTGAACAGAATGCGGTATGCATCCGGGTCATAGCCCATAATGTAACCGGTCAGAGCCAGCTCATAATCAGTAGCCTTCAGGTCGATGAACTTCTGTACCCATGCGGAGGAATCCATGTTCTGCAGCTCAACTTCAACGCCGATTTCCTTCAGCTTCTGCTGAACATACAGGGAGATGGCCTCCTGTGCCTTGTTGCCGCTCTGCACGATATATCTCAGCTTCAGGTTGCTTTCGCCGGCAGCTGCCAGGAGTTCCTTAGCTTTTGCAGCATCATTATCAAAGGTGGTTACGTCGTTGGTGAAGTACAGGGCATCCGGGGTCAGGAACGATTTCGCTGGATCTGCATATTCACTGGAGGTATATGCGGTCTGGATCAGCTCATCGCGGCTGAGAGCCAGGGACAGCGCCTGACGGACTTCTTTTTTGGCAAGTGCGCCAGTATCACTGTTCGCATTGAACATCAGGTAAGCCAGACGACCTTCACTGTAAGGCAGAATTTCAAAGTTGTTGGTTGCCTGGATCGTCGCTACATCTTTAGGATCAAGGTACTGCACATTGATTTCGCCGTTCTGCAGGGCCAGGTTAGCCGCGTTGGCATCCTTGGCAATACGGTACGTTACGGAATCCAGATGCGGCTTGCCGCCGAAGTAGTTATCAAAACGCTCCAGCGTCAGATACTCGCCAGCCTTGTACTCTTTGAATTTGAATGGTCCGGAGCCTACAGGAGCAGCATTCTTCGTGCTCTTCTCGATGTCGGCTTCATTCTCGAAGATATGCTTCGGAATCGGGGATACCTGCACCAGGGTTGCTTCGAACGCCGGGCTGACCTGCGGAAGCTTGAACTCAACCGTCAGATCGTCCACCTTGGTAGCTGTGATCGGCTGGTCGTTGATCAGGAAGTTGGCGCGCAAGAAGCTGTTCTGCTTCTCGTCCAGAATGCTGTCGATCGTGAATACCACGTCATCAGCAGTCAGCTTCTCGCCGTCATGCCAGGTCAGGCCATCCTTCAGCTTCAGTGTGTAAGTCAGGTTGTCTTCCGAAGGGGTCAGGCTTTCTGCCAGGTAAAAGGTTTTCTCCCCATTGTTCACCTGGAACAGCGGCGCGTACAGCGCCTGGTCAATAGTCAGGCTGACACGGTCGCCTGCGTAGTTCGGATTCAGCACCTGCGGATCGGAAGCTACTCCGATAATCAGGCTGCCGCCGTCTTTCGGCTCTGTGCTGGCAGCTGCTTCAGTAGCCGCCGGAGATGCGTTTGTATTGGTCGATGCCGCGTTGTTTCCGCCGGAGCATGCGCTAATCAAAAATGTTAACAGCATTAGAACGGCAATTCCGGATAACCCTCTTTTCATATGTATCTCTCCTTCATGAGTGTGAGCAATATCACTTGCTGTTTTTGAATTATATATCGGAATACTCGGAATTACAATCATTGATTTTTTTATTACTCTGATCTCCCGTATAATATCGCCGCGCTTTAGGGCATCCACATGCTCCATCCCGGAAATCACGCCTCCGAACACGGTATGCCACGGGTCCAGATAATCAAAGGTGTCATAGCAGATAAAAAACTGGCAGCTGCCTGTATTCGGTCCGAAATGCGCCATCGACAGCGCCCCGCGTACATGCTTATGCGGATTGTTCTGTGTTTCGCAGGGAATCTTCTCCGTACCGCCGCGTCCCGTACCATCCGGACATCCGCCCTGGGCTACGAAATTCCGGACCACCCGCTGAAAGGCCAGACCGTCGTAGAAGCCGCTGTTCGCCAGCTTTTCAAAATTGGCTACTGTACCGGGAGCATCCTGCTCATAAAGCTCCAGCCCGATAACCTGCCCTTTTTCCAGCGTAATCTCCGCCCGCTTCATACTGTATCCTCCACTGGCCCGGACTTGCGGGGACCGAATTGAACGATCGTCTTGGCCGCCTTCTCCGGTGCGTAGATCTCTTCTATGTCCTCATCCAAAAGCGCCCTGTTCTTCCCGTCTGCATCATGCCAGTACACCTCGGCGCGCGGATTCATCGCCAGCAGCAGCTTGATCAGCTGCTCCACCTTCAGGGGTGACTGCTCCATTCCCCCCACTCCTCTCATCCCTATGTAAGGTTCACGTCTGCCTATGCGGTATTTTACAACAGCCTTTCCCAAAGCACCAATCCATAAATTTCCTGACAGCTGCAAAAAATCAGGATTAGTCTAGTACTTCTCTCAATATATTGAATACATATATTTCATATCATCTATTTGCATATACGAGGGGATGTACAATTATGATAACCCTGCACTGGAGTGCCAGGCCATGAGTGAGACGAATATCCGCGTGCTGCTGGGCAGCCCGATTCATCAGAAACCGCAAGTCCTGGAGCAGTTCCTGAACTCCCTTCTGCGCCTCCGCCGTGACGGAATAGCGCTGGATTTTTATTTTATCGATGACAACGAGGATAGCGCCTCCAGCCTGCTGCTGCAGCAGTTCGCCCCGCCCGGCAGTGAGGTTTTTCTGCAGTCCTCAGGCTTCCATGATGCCTATATCCGCAATGACACTACCCATTACTGGAACTCCGATCTGGTCTGGAAGGTCGCCGGGTTTAAAAATCTGATGATCCGCCGGGCCGACGCCTTTGGCTATGACCATCTGTTCCTGATCGATTCCGATCTGATCCTCCACCCCGATACCCTGCTGCATCTGATCGGGACGGGTAAAGATATCATCTCGGAGGTCTTTTGGACCCAGTGGCAGCCCGGTACGATGCTGCAGCCGCAGGTCTGGATGCACGATGAATACAACCAGTGGGAGATCCTGCCGGGAGAGAAGCCCAGCCAGGCGGAGATTAACCGGCGGTTTCACGCTTTTTGGCCAAGCTGCAGCTGCCGGGAATCTATGAGGTCGGCGGCCTCGGCGCCTGCACGCTGATCAGCCGCCGGGCGATCAGCTCCGGGGTCAGCTATGATATGATCCGCAACATCTCGTACTGGGGCGAGGACCGCCATTTCTGCATCCGCGCCGCTGCACTCGGCATCCCGCTGTATGTGGACACCCACTACCCGGCGCTGCATCTGTACCGGGACAGCGACCTGGAGAAGGTCGCGGATTATATCCGGCAGACAACAGCGGGGCTGGCGGCGGGCGGGGATAGTATGGAAAAGGCCGGGCGTGAAGCGGCCGCAGGCAGCGACAGTATGGAGGAGACAGGGCGTAAGGCGCTGCGGGCGGATCTAGTGCTGCCCACAGCGGTGACATGTTAGGCGGGGGCAAGGCGGATGGCCTTAGCACGGCTGACGGGGGTGGAAGCAAGGCGGATGGCGGAGTTGGCCCGGCTGACGGGGGTGGAGGCAGCTGCGCTGCGGCGGAACCGCCGCTGAAGCGGGAGGCTGCGTCCGCTGACGGGTTATGGTCTGCGGCAGAGGCTGAAGAGCAGCTGCGCAAGACTCCCCCGGCGGACAGTCCGGACGGGACGGCGGAACCGGCGGCAGCCGGAGATGCCCCGCCGGCAGCCGGACGGCCCAAGCTCACGCTGACGATGGTGGTCAAAAACGAGAGCCGGCGCTTCCTGCGGCAGGTTTTGCTGGAACACCGCAAATATATTGACGAGGCCGTCATTATTGATGACGGCAGCACCGACAATACGGCTGACATTTGCCGTGAAGTGCTGCATGGTATCCCGCTTCATCTGGTGCGCAATGATGTCTCCAAATTCCATAACGAAGCTGCACTGCGCATGCAGCAGTGGGAGGAAGTTATCAAAACCAATCCCGAATGGATCTTGAGCCTCGATGCCGACGAGGTGTTTGAAGACCGGTTCGCCCGTGACATCGGGCTTCTGCTGCAGGAGGAGAGCTGCGACCTGTTCTGCTTCCGGCTGTATGATTTCTGGGACGACAACCATTACCGCGAGGACAATTATTGGCGCTCCCACCAGAGCTACCGGCCGTTCCTGCTGCGTTACCGGGAGGAGTTCGCCTATGTCTGGAATGATACACCGCAGCATTGCGGCCGGCTGCCGGAGAATATTTTTGAGCTGCCCCATCAGCTCAGCAACCTGCGGCTTAAGCATCTGGGCTGGTCCAAGCCGGAGTACCGGCTCGATAAGTACCTGCGCTACATGCTGCTGGACCCCGACGGCCAATACGGCTGGAAGGAGCAGTATCAGTCCATCCTCGACCAGCAGCCCAAGCTGGTTCCCTGGGTGGAATGACGGTATCGGCCAGCCACGTATCGCTTAATACGGCGGACCAATCACCCTAATCTGCAACTTAGCTGCACTCTGTGCAACTATTCCCAACCAAAACAAGCCCGCAGCGGACTTTTATTGCAGTTTGTGCAATTAAAGTATCGCTAACGGGCTTTTTGGGCTGAAAACTCCAGGAATAGCTGCACGGAGTGCAGTTATATCCGAATGAGCCGGGTTTACAGCCTGTTTAGTTGTATAAAATGCAGCTATTCCACATGGAAACTACCGGAGTGTACGTTACCCCCGCCGTTTCCATGGACTGCTCAACTATTCACTACAATAGAAAGCAGGAATCTCCTTACCATAAAAGTCAGAAGAAACCGGTGCCTCCAGCTCCCGGCCTGTACCCTGCGGCTGCTCTCCAGCCGGACAGGCGCAGGGTACGATCACCAGCCGGGCTGCCGCTAATATCCGTTAGATCAGCAGCGGGGCAGCCGCAAATCCGCTACGATCACCAGCCGGCCATAAGCCCGCTCACACCTTGCCCGCAGCCCCAGCAGGCTCCGGCTGGCGGATAGCAACCTTCAGCTGGCCGTCCGCCTCATCGACGGCCAGCACCGAGCCTTCCTCCGCCTGCCCGGCGATCAGCGCCCGCGCGACCGGTGTCTCCAGGCTGCGCTGGATGAACCGTTTCAGCGGTCTGGCCCCGTATACCGGGTCGAAGCCCTCCTTAGCGATGAAGCGCACAGCGGCATCGCTAAGCGTAAGCCCGATGCCGCGCTCAGCGAGGCGCAGGCGCAGGCCGTCAGCCAGCTTGACGACAATCTGGCCGATTTCCGCCATCGTCAGCGGTTTAAACATGACAATGTCGTCCACCCGGTTGAGGAATTCCGGACGGAAATGGCCGCTCAGCTCCTTCATCACACGGTCCTTGACCGCCTGGGTCAGATCACCGTTGTCATCCGTCCCCTGGATCAGATGCGGTGAACCGATGTTGGAGGTCATGATGACGATCGTGTTCTTGAAATCGACAATCCGGCCCTGCGAATCGGTCAGCCGCCCGTCATCGAGCAGCTGCAGCAGGATGTTGAACACATCCGGGTGGGCCTTTTCGACCTCATCCAGCAGGACAACCGTATACGGCTGGCGGCGGACCGCCTCGGTGAGCTGGCCGCCTTCCTCATAGCCGATGTAGCCCGGAGGTGCGCCCACGAGACGGGAGACGCTGTGCTTCTCCATGTACTCCGACATGTCGATGCGGATCATGCCGTCCTCCCGGTCGAACAGCGAGACCGCCAGCGCCTTCGCCAGCTCGGTCTTGCCGACCCCGGTCGGCCCGAGGAACAGGAACGAACCGATCGGACGGTTCGGATCCTTGATCCCGGCCCGGGCGCGCAGCACGGCATCGGCCACCAGCGAAACGGCCTCCTCCTGGCCGACAACCCGCTCATGCAGCGTCTCCTCCAGCCGCAGCAGCTTATCCCGTTCGCCTTCTACGAGCCTGCTGACCGGGACTCCGGTCCAGCGGGACACGATATCGGCGATCTCCTCCTCAGTTACAGCTTCGCGCAGCAGCCGGCTCTCCTGATCCTGCTGCGCCGCTTCTTCCGCAGCCTTCACCTGCTTCTCCAGCTCCGGGATGATGCCGTAGCTGAGCTCGGCCGACTTGTTCAGGTCGTAGACCTCCTGGGCATCGACCAGCTCCTTGCGGGCCTGCTCCAGCTTCTTCTTCAGGTCGCGGATGCCCTGGATGGCCGACTTCTCTTTCTCCCAGCGGGCGGTCATGGTGAGATGCTTCTCCCTCAGATCGGCCAGCTCCCGCTGCAGATTCTCCAGCCGGCGTGCGCTTGCGTCATCCGTTTCCTTCTTGAGCGCCGCTTCTTCAATCTCCATCTGCATCAGGCGGCGGGTGACCTCATCCATCTCGCCCGGCATCGAGTCGATCTCGGTGCGGATCATCGCGCACGCTTCATCCACCAGATCAATCGCCTTATCCGGCAGAAAGCGGTCGGTGATATAACGGTTCGACAGCACGCCCGCAGCGACCAGGGCGCTGTCATGAATTTTGACCCCGTGATGCACCTCGAACCGCTCCTTCAGCCCGCGCAGAATGGAGATGGTGTCCTCAACGTCCGGCTCACTGACCAGCACCTGCTGGAAGCGGCGCTCCAGCGCCGGGTCCTTCTCAATATATTTGCGGTACTCATCCAGCGTGGTCGCACCGATACAGTGCAGCTCGCCGCGGGCCAGCATCGGCTTCAGCATATTGCCGGCATCCATCGCGCCTTCGGTTTTGCCCGCGCCGACGATGGTATGCAGCTCGTCGATGAACAGAATAATCCGCCCGTTGCTCTCGCGGATTTCCTTGAGCACGGCCTGCAGCCGCTCCTCAAACTCGCCCCGGTACTTCGCACCGGCGACCAGCGCGCTCATATCCAGCGAAAAGATCGTCTTGTCCTTCAGGCCCTCAGGCACATCCCGGCGGACAATCCGGTGGGCCAGGCCTTCGACGATCGCCGTCTTCCCGACCCCTGGCTCCCCGATCAGCACCGGATTGTTCTTCGTCTTGCGGGAGAGGATGCGGATTACCCGGCGGATTTCGCCGTCGCGGCCGATAACGGGGTCGATTTTGCCGGCCCGCACCTCGGCGACCAGATCACGGCCGTACTTCTCCAGCACCTCATAGGTAGCCTCCGGCTCCCTGCTGGTCACCCGCTGGTGGCCGCGGATCTCCGCCAGTACAGCCAGCAGCTTGTCACGCGTAATGCCCCGGCTGGTAAATAAGCCGCGCAGCTCCCGGTTGCCGCTGCCCGTATCCGATACCATTGCCAGCACGGCATGCTCTACGGCCACGAACTCGTCATGCATCGCGGCCGCTTCCTTCTCCGCCTGCTCCAGCACTTCAATTAAGGAGGCTGACGCATAGCGCCGCATGGTGCCGGCGCCCGAGCCGCTCACGCTCGGCTTCCGCTGCAGCAGTTCTTCGGTACCGCGCAGCAGCTCGGCTGCGGGAACATTCAGCTTCTGCAGCAGCCTTGGCAGCAGGCCCTCCTGCTGCTGGAGCAGTGCCTTCAGCAGATGGAGATTGTCGATCTCCTGATGCCCGGCAGCAGCCGCCAGCGATTGGGCTGCAGCAACCGCCTCCTGCAGCTTTTGGGTTAGCTTGTTAAAGTCCATATGCCTTCATCACCTTTCATGAGAGAACGATTTCTTATGTCATTCGATCCTTATTCCTTCTATAATCATTGCCCGGCCGGTCAGCCCCTAGCCGCATTCTGCCGCCGTTTCCCGCTGCTGCCGCGCTTAACTCCGGCCTGATAGCTGCTTGCATCAGCCAGCTTCCGGTAGATCGCCTTCTCCGCCTCGCCGGTTTCCGCCGGAATGACAATCTCCAGCCGGAACAGGATATCGCCGTTCGTTCCGTTCTTGTGCTTCAGCCCCTTGCCTGGTATGCGCAGCGTATGGCCGCCTGCCGTTCCGGCCGGAATCTTCAGCCTGATGCTGCTGCCGTCGGGCAGCGGCGCTTTGGCTTCCCCGCCAAGCACAGCCTGCCATGGCGCAATTTCAACCGTGCCGTGCAGATCCCCGTCTTGCGTCTCGTAGATAGGGTGAGCAGCAAGCTGCAGGACAATCAGCAGCTCATCGCTCTGGCCGGACCTGCCGGGTACACGGATGACAGTTCCCTCGGATGAGCGGGGCGGAATGCTGACCGTCACCTCCCGGCCGCCGACCTGCACGGTTACATTGCCGCCCTTATAGGCCTGCTCAAGACTAATCTCCAGCTGGCCTGGGCCATTCCCTGGCCTCCGCCAAAACCGCCGAAAAAATCAAACCCTGCCCGGTCCGCCGCCCCCCGGCTGCCAAAAAACATCCCGAACAGGTCCTCTTCATCAATCCCGCTGCCGGAAGCGGAATACGCAGCTCCCCGGCCTGACCCGAACGCAGACTCCCAGCCGGACTGCCGGCCCGGGGACGGACCGCCGGCACGCCAGCTGCCGGCAGCTCCATAGCGCAGCTCCTCATCATAGGCTGCCCGCTTCTCTTCATTGCCCAGTACCTCGTAGGCTTCCGCGGCCTCCTTGAATCTGGCCTCCGCCTCCGGAGCCTTGTTCACATCGGGATGCCACTGCTTCGCAAGCTTCTGGTAAGCCTTTTTAATCTCCTGCTTGCCCGCCTGCCTGCTTACGCCAAGCGCATCGTAGTAATTTTTGGCCGCCAAGGCAATCCGCTCCTTTCAAAACTCTGTATCTCATCTCTTTCAGCTTATTCAGAAAAGACGCACTATAGCCGGTATCCCCACTACAATGCGCCTTTGTATGAACTGCTATATAAAAAGCCCGGTGAAGCCGCTGATGCTGCGGAGCCCAGAGGGGACATCCGGCATACAGCCGCTATCCCGCACCCCGTACTTCTTCAGCACTCCGCGCAGACTTGGACAGCTTATTGAAGCTGTTGCCCGGCGTTTCCGTGATCCTGAATTTTGATCCGCTTGCCCGAGGGTTTTTGCCGCTTAGGCACTTCAAGTCTCAGCAGGCCGTCCTTCAGTGAAGCCCGGATCTCATCCCCGTTAATATCCTGTACATAGAAGCGGCGCATATATTCACCATAACGGCGTTCCCGGCGCACAACCTGCTGGTCTTCATTTTCCCGGCTGCTTTCTTCCTTGCGTACCGCCTTGATCGTCAGATAAGGACTCGAATAATCAATGTCGATGTTGTCCTTGCTGAAGCCCGGCAGTTCAGCCTCAATCAGATAGGCCTGCTCACTCTCGCGTATGTCTGTCCGGAAAGACAGGGCGCTGCCGCCGGTCATCGGGGCAAAAAACTCATCGTTAAAGACATCATGTAAAGACTTTGTGAGTGCACCGAATACATCATCTCTGCGTTTTCCAAAAGGGACCAAATCAAACATGTTTCATTCTCCTCTCTTTGACTTTTGTTTGCTGTTTTTGACTTTGACTTTATTTGATCTTTCTTATGGCTTTATTATAGCGCGCTCCCGGCGCAGGCTCAAAACCGGAAAAAACCGAAAAACCGGGAAATTCCGGCATTTCGGCTTGTTTTTCAAAGCTTATTTTTACCATTCAACTTTTTTGACCTATTTTGACCTTTGTTGTACATATCGCTCGCGGTACTCCTGCTCCAGCATGCTCATCATTACTACATCATGGTACTCATGATTATAAAAAAGCGTCTGCCGCCGCACGCCCTCCCGTACAAAGCCGACGCTCTCGTAAACATGCTCAGCACGGCTGTTGAAGGTGTAGACCTCCAGCTCAATCCGGTGCAGATTCAAAATGCCAAACCCGTACTCCAGCATCAGCAGCAGCGCCTCACGCCCGTATCCCCGGTTCTGATGCCGCTCTTCACCGATAGCCAGCCGCAGATTGGCGGTCCGGTTGCCCCGGTCCATATCCTGTATTGCAATGTCGCCGATGACCTCATCGTTCTCTTTAAGGGCAATCAGCAGCAGCACCCCGCTGTCATCTCCCGCCTTGCGGTCGATATAGGCACTGATCTGCTCTTTGTTGATGTGCTTCTGCGTTCCCGTAAGCCGGCGTGTCTCCTCCCCGAAGAACATATGGTAATATACCTCGGCATCCTCCCTGTTCAGCGGGCGCAGATACACCCGTTCTCCTGTCAATAACCCTGAATGCTTGCCCATTCGGTCATCCCCTGTCTTCATTAATAGCTCTATGGTATTGCAAAACTGTATTCTGTAAAATATACAAAACAAGCTAATTATAAAGGACAGATGTGAGACCTTATGCTGATAAACCCCATGCTTGGCGAAGACCGCAAACTTCCGTATTACATCCAGCTGTATGACTATTTCAAAAAAGAGATCCTCGGCGGCGCACTGCCTGCAGGCACACGCCTGCCCTCCATCCGCGCCCTGGCCGGACAGCTGAATATCAGCGCCACTCCGGTTGAGCTGGCCTACCAGCAGCTGGTTTCCGAAGGTTTTATCGCCAGCCGGCCGCGCAGCGGGTATGCTGTACAGCCGATGCATGTGCTGAGCGGAAGAGCAGATGCTGCAGATGCGGACGCAGGCCGCTCCTCCCTGCCTGCTCCGCCGATCACACCCCGTGACCCGCAGCCGTACCTCTATGATTTTCATATTTCCAAAAATGATTTCTCGCTGTTTCCCCACAAAATCTGGCGCAGCCTCTTTCAGGAGCAGCTGGCCAATCCCGATCTGCTGCAGTATGGGGACCCGCAGGGCGAGCCGGCCCTGCGCGGCAGTATCGCAGCTCATCTGCGGCAGTTCCGGGGGCTGCGCTGCACCCCGGAGCAGGTCGTGATCGGCGGTGACCAGCATCTGCTCTGCACGCTGCTGTGCCATATTCTGCCGGGCAGTAACCGGCGGCTCGGCATTGAAGATCCGGGCTACCATCTGCTGCCGGCCGCTTTTGCCAGAAACAGCTATGAGATCATTCCTGTTCCGCTGCAGGAAGACGGGCTTGATATAGAACAGCTGCGTGCCAGCGGCGCTGGCGCTGTATACATTTCGCCCTCCCACCAGTTTCCTTGCGGGATGATTATGTCCATAGCGAGGCGCCATGCCCTGCTGGACTGGGCCAGAGCCACGGACGGCTACATCATAGAAGATGATTACGACGGCGAATTCCGTTATCACGGCAGGCCTGTTCCCTCGCTGCAGGGGCTTATGGAGAACAGCCGGGTGATCTACATGGGCAGCTTTGCCCAATCGGTTGCCCCGGCCTTCTGCGTACACTACATGGTGCTGCCGGAGGAGCTGCTTCCGGCTTACCGTAACCTGGCAAGGGAGCTTTACCTGGAGCACTCCGCTTCGCGGCTGAACCAGATCGCGCTGCATTATTTCATGGAGCGCGGGCATTTCGCCAGACATCTGCGGCGGATGCGGCTGCTCTACCAGAAGAAGCATGATTCTCTGCTGCAGGCCATCCATCTACACTTCGGGAAGCAGGCGGCAATACGCGGGCAGGGAGCAGGCTTTCACCTCCTGCTCCGGCTGAACCGCGAAGGTGACTCACGCCTGCTGGCAGACACCGCTGCAGCTGCCGGAATTCGCGTGACCCCGATGTCGTATACGTGGTGGGGGCAATCCGGAGCAGAGGCGCACAGGAACGACGCCCCTGAATTTATCCTGGGCTTCGGGGCAATCCCGGAAGAACGGATCGGCGAAGGCATCCGCCGGCTGGCTGAGGTATGGCTGTGCTGAACAGACCGCCCAGCTTGCTGTGCTGCATTATCTTGTCTTGCGTCCGGCCGCTCAGCTGTATTTTCGCAGCATCTCTTCCAGCATCGTCTTCAGCTCTTCCACCAGCTCAGACGGCTCCTGGACCGTCGCCTCATTGCCCAGCCCGGTAAAGAACCGGGCGAAGAAGCGCAGATCCTGCGCCGGCGCCTCTCCCTCCAGCCAGCCGGTGCCATCGGCACGGATATGCAGCAGTGAAGCGGACCACAGCTCCGCCTCGCAGGCCTGCACCCCTTCAGCTGTCAGCTCTGCGTATAGCCGGACCTTGTTCCGGTTTTTTTGCGCTTCCGCCCCATCAGACTGTCCTCCCGGCTGCCCCTCTGCCGTATACTCATGCCTGTTCCCCAAGTGAACCTGTCGCAGATCAAGCGGCTCATAGCCGGAAGCCTCTTCCTCTACGGCATCAATCCGGTCACAGCGGAACACGCGGATTCCTCCGCGAAGGAAGCAATAGGCCGGACAGTACCACAGCCCGTTGCTCGCATAAATGCCGACCGGCTGAACCGGACGCAGCCTGCGCTCTCCCCTTGACTCATAGCCGATAAGCAGCACCTTTTGGTCTATGGCCGCTTCCAGCAGGACAGACAGGTAAGGGAATTCCGCCTGACGCGCAGGGGTTACAAAATCAATCCGGTTCTTCAGCTCATCAATGCGGTCCCGCACATCGCCGGGCATATAGTGATAAAATTTGCGCAATGCGGTGACCGACGCTTCTTTAAAGGGCAGATACTCATAATGGCGCAGGGCATGGCTGGCAAAAAAATCGCCACCGCCTCCTCCTCCGTAAAAGCAATCGGCGGAAGAATCCGTTCATTCAGCACCTGGTAGCCCCCATGCGGTCCTGTCTCGGAATACAGCGGAACACCCAGCTCGCCAAGCTCCTGCAGATCCCTGAGAATGGTCCGGGTGGACACGCCAAATTCATCGGCCAGCTCCCTGACGTTGAATTTCCGTTTGCGGTTGACCGTCATCATCAGGTCCAGCAGCCTTTTGGATTTGGACATGACATAATCTCCATTCCTATTTTTTTATTTGTGACAATAGTTGTCACTATCACAGCCTACAATAAGAGCATAGCCCGGATGGACGGGCAAATCTACCGCCGGAGGAGCGATTTATAATGTCTATAGAAGTAAATCCGTTTATTATGCTTGAAGGAACAGCACGCGAGGCGATTAACTTTTATCAGGAGAGTCTTGGCGCGAAGCTGCTTTTTATGCAGACTGTGGGGGAAGGCCCGCTTGATCACGATACGCCTCTGTCTGACGAAGACAAGGCGCGGATTGCCCATTCCGTGCTCCGCATCGGTGAAACCACAATGTTCGTAGCAGACCTGGAACCGGGACAGACGCGGCAGACCGGCAACGGCCTGAATCTGTGCATCTCCACCAGTGAGGCGCAAACGTCAGAGCAGCTGTATAGCGTCCTGAAAGAAGGCGGACAGGTTGACATCGAACTGGGACCGGCGTATTTCAGCCCCGCTTACGGCATGGTGACCGACAAGTTCGGCGTAACCTTCCAGATTTTCACGAAGCGGCAGGGGTAAACAAATACAGCAAAAGACGGCTCTTACCTCCCGGGGAGTAAGGTCGTCTTTTTTTACGTTTACTTGCCGCTCAATGAACCAGTGTGCCCCAAAGAATCTCTAAGGAAGGCATTCACCTCATCGGCTATTCTCTTATAGTGCGTCCAGTGCAGATAATGATGCCCTTTCAGCGTGATCAGCTTATGGTGATGTACATTCCTGAGCTGTAATTCATAGAAGGTGATATTGGATTTGCCGTCCGCCTTTACCTTGCTTTTATCTGCTTCTGCTGCAAAAAGGATCACTGGCAGATCGGGCGGATAAGCCATCTCCTGCGCGACACGGATATTATGTTCAATTTGATTGGCTTCATTGACTACATTGCTGTTGTAAGCCTTCCAGGCCGTGAGTATTTTGGTCAGCTTTAGATTCTTGGCGGAATAAGTGCCGCTTTCTGCAATCGGGACGATCTCTGACGGAATGATATACGCAGCCATTCTTGCCAGACCACCGGGCGCAATCAGACTCATATATCCAGGCATCTGCGGGACAGATTCCCCGAAATACTCCACGGCCTGAGGCAGGGTAATATCAATCCCGGCAATCGCTTCAACTTCATCCGGATACTTATTGGCATAATACATGCTGTAAATACCGGACATTGAGTGAGACAGCAGGGTATACGGCCCCTCGATGCCCGCTTGCCGCAGTGCGCTGCGCAGTTCTTCCACTATGTTGTCCACCGTCCGCTCTTCATCGGTCAAATCGCTCCAGCCATATCCGAAGGGCTCAGCCACTACAACCTTATTTTGCCTGGACAGCTCGTTAATCAAAGGTTCAAAATCAAGCACAGGTGCAGCCGTCCCCAGTCCCGGCAACATTACGATGGTGTTGCCCTTCGTCCCTTTGGTGTACACATGCATTTTCTTACCCTTCACTTCTACATACCGGCCCCATGCCGGATACTGTTTGTGCTCATACCGGGTCATTAACCAGTTAAACGACATTACCAGCAGCAGAATTGCACCAGCGGATAGTATGATGTTTCGGATGAGCCTCATCCATTTAAATCTTTTTTTCGTTTTCATTGCATCCCTTGCTCCTTATCCCCATTCTTTTCTTTAGTGTATAAGAGTAAGGTTAAAATCCGGAGCGCTGAAAGTTTAAAGTTCGTTTAAAACGACTACAGTATTGTGCAAATGCAGATATGCTTTTCAGAAAAAATGTCACATTCCCGCTGCCTGCTCCGTTGTACAGATTGAAAGGAGGTGAACAGCCTTGGAAAATACAGAACTGCAGCGGACGGTCGGTGAGGTTCTGGCCGGGGATACCGGAAAATTTGAAAGCATCGTGCTTGCTTACCAGAAACCGATTATCCTCTACTGCTATCACATGCTCGGCTCTCATCCGGAGGCAGAGGACAGCGTTCAGGAGGTTTTTTTCAAAGCCTACCGCTCCCTGGACAAGTATAATCCCGAAGTGCCTTTTGGAGCCTGGCTGTACAAAATCGCCTACAACCAGTGCATTGATGTGCTCCGCAAACGGAAGCTGGGCAAGGCGCTCAAGCTGTTTTATCAGGATGAGACGCAGCACAGGCCGGTAGACCAGCAGATTGAAGCCAAGTATCTGGACGAAAAGGTTCAGCGGGCTATGGCCAAGCTGTCGGCAGAGGAACGCAACCTGCTTATCCTGCGCTCGGTGGAGGAGATGAGCTATCAGGATATCAGCCTGATTCTGCAGCAGAACAGTGCCCGGCTGCGGAAGAAGTACGAACGCGCAGCGGAGAAGTTCCGCAAATACTATTCAAATGCGAAGGGAGAGGACCGCTATGCCGGTTTACAACGACAAGGAATTGAAAGACATCCTTCTTAAGGCCGCACCAGCAGAAATGGATGTGTCCGGCAGGGTGATGGAACGGTTATATGCCACTAAGCAGACGAAGGAGAGGTTCTTTGTGAAATACAAAGTAGGCGTGCTGGTTATGACGGGGCTGCTGCTGACAGCGTCCTCCGGATTTGCCGCAGTACATTATCAAAGTTTGAAGAATAAGGACGGAGAGCTGACCTATCAGGTTAAGCCGGCTTCAGAATTTCCTGCACAGCAGGAGGAAGCTGTTCAGCGGCTGGATTACACCCGTGAGCTCGGGGAGCAGCTGCTTCAGGACGGTACGGCGGCGATTTTTTATGTCACTGCGCACAACCCGGAAGGGGTAACAGACACGCAGTTTAAGCCGGTGGTCTATCATGACTGGTCTGTACTGCAGGCCAAGCTGGCCGGACAGGAGACCGGACTTGCCGAGCAGCTTCCGGACGGCTACGCCTTCCACAGCGCCACTGTCAGATATGAGCCGCTCAAGCCCGCTCCTGAAGAAGCGGCAGCTATAACAGACAAGCTGCGTAAGCAGGCAGAAGAGTCAGGTAAGGGCTATGCCATGCAGCCTGTCGGGCTGTCAGATCAGCTGCTTAACGTGAAAGCCGCTTACCGGCAGGGAGATGACGAAGTCACTGTTAGCATAAGCAAAACGGAAGGAACAGCTACAGCATACGTAGATGAAAAGGTTGCGTTCACCGCCGAGAAGCTGACTTCCGGAGGCACTGATCTGATCTACACCCGCTACAAAGGCGGCAACAGCCTGACCTGGACTGCTGAGGCACGGATGGGGCTACCTATCAATACCAGATAGACGAGATGAGCGGGCAGTTCTTCAGCAAGGAAGAGATGGTCCGGCTGGCGGAGCCGCTGCTGAAGTAAACGCCTGGCCGGGTTAGCAGGGCTTGGCTCAATAAAGCGCCCGCCACAAATAAAAGGTGGCGTAGGCTTCCCAGCCCTTCCAGGGCACCGCTAAATCCAGCAGCTCCGCAGGCGTAGGCTTGCGGTCCATACCGGTCAGGAATTTGACCGCATTTTGCAGGCCGACATCGCCTGTAGGATAAGCGGTTGTATCGCGCAGGCAGCGCATCCGCACATATTGCGAGGTCCACGGGCCGATTCCCCGGAGCTTCAGCAGGCGCGCCTCCGCTTCCTCCGGCGAGGGCAGGGCCAGCAGCTCCTCCCGGCTCAGCCCGCCTCCGGCGATAAGGGCAGCAACCTCCAGCACCGTCCGCGCTTTGTTGCGGGTCAGCTGCAGGCTGCACAGCTCCTCCTGGGTCACCGTCAGGAACACCTCAGGTGCAGGGAAATGATAATACGTGTGTCCTTCATATACTAATGAAGTCCCGTATTCGGCAGTGAGCCGGTGCTTGAGCCTGTAAGCGAAAGCCAGATTGACCTGCTGGCCGAGAATGGCCCAGCACAAGGCCTCGAACAGATCCGGGATGCCGATAATCCGCAGGCCCCGCTCGCTAACCGCCAGCGGCTGAAGCAGCGGGTCCCGGTCCGCAATCCCGTAGAACGGGGCCAGATCACGGTCCAGATCAAACCACTCCATTATATAGCGGATCAGCCCGGCCGTGGCCTCCACTCCCGGAACAGCCCCGCTCAGCAGTGTAACCTGCAGACGCGGAGGCTGTTCGACGCCGTTGTCAGACGGACCAAAAGCGGCTTCCCTTCCGGCATAAACAGCCGGTTAACCCCATCATTGTCCGGACGGAACAGGCACTCCAGCGGGGAGCGGTTCATATAGGCCAGACAGGCATTCAAGTCAAAATAATCCGGCAGCGGCAGCTCAAAAAGCAAATCGTTCATGTCCCTGCGCCCCCACATGTGTAATTCCTTCCAGCTCCAGCAGCTCCTGCTTCAGCTTCAGCCCGCCCCGGTAGCCGGTCAGGGTGCCGTTAGCCCCGATTACCCGGTGGCACGGCACAATAACCGGTATCGGGTTTTGTCCGTTGGCCGCACCTACGGCACGCACCGCAAGCGGACGGCCGATTTGTACCGCAAGCTCCTTATAGGTAGCAAGCTGCCCGTGCGGGATCTGCATCAGTCCCTTCCAGACCTCCTGCTGAAAGGCGGTTCCCCACAGGTCAAGCGGCAGACTGCCGAAGCTGACAGCTTCACCCGCGAAATAGCGTTCAAGCAGACCCGTAACACCCATCTCCGCAAAAACGCCTGCATTCTCCTCAACCTTTGCGGAAGGGGCATGGAGGTTCAGCCAGCCTGCCGGAAGCTGACCCTGATCCTGTTCATAAGAAACGCGGATCAACCCCTTCGCGCTTGCCCAAAGCGTCCATGCCCTGCCTCCAAGATTCACGGTATGATGATAGATTGTGACTGGCCGGGCAGCAGCCTTCCTCCGGTTTCCGGCCGTTTCCGGTTTATTCGTGATTCCGCTCATGAGCCTTCCCTCCCTTAATCTGATTACGGTACTCCGTTGGTGACAGACTGTTCTTGCGCGTGAACCAGGCGGCAAAATGCGATGCGCCCTGAAAGCCCGCCGCCCTGCCGATCTCGGCAACCGGCATATTTGTACGGGCCAGCAGCTCGCACGCTTTATCCGACCGCAGCTGGTCCAGCCGCGCGGCCGGCGAGCAACCGGCCACTTGCTTGTACGTCCGCTGCAGATGGAACGGGCTGACCGCAAGTTCCTCAGCCAGCTTCGCCAGCGTCAGCTTCTCAGCCAGCCGGGCCTCCATAACGGCATCCGCCCGGGCGGCGAGCACCGCATCCGGGCGGAGGACGCCCCCTTCCTCGGGCCGGCACCGCTTGCACGGGCGGAAGCCCGCCCGGACTGCTTTTTCCAAAGACGGATAAAACTCCACATTCTCCGCTTTAGGCGTCCTGGCCCGGCAGGACGGGCGGCAGACGATACGGGTCGTTAGCACTGCCGTATAATAAACACCGTCATAGGTGGGCTCGCGGTTAACTACTGAAGCATAAATACGCTCAAATAATGCCTGCTCCATAATCTCATCACCTCATACCGCCAGTATAAACGATTGCCCCCGGCTTATGCAGGTTTCCGGAACAGGAGAGCAAGATTACGACAGTGCAGGCTGAAGCGGCTGTACCAACTTTAACAGGGGGTAACCGGGCACAAAAAGAACCCTCCGCATCACGCCATTATGCGTACGGAGGGTTGTTCAGCAAATAGATCCAATTTATAAAGTATATTATTAGCGTTGTTATAAGAATTACTTAAATAGCAGCTTTCGGAGTTCCAACATCAGAAGGCCCTTCTGACACCGGCGGTTTCTTCTTTTTCATATAATCGGAGTAGTAGGCCGTAATGATTGGAACCAGAATGGAGGTCACAATAACAGATGCGGCTACAAGCGCTGTTGCGGTTTCGGCCGCAGGCAGGAATTCCGGCTTGAGGTTAGCCACCAGCATAGGATTCGCGACAGCTGCTCCGGCGGTGCTGGATGCGGCCAGTCCTGCTGTACCATTGCCCCCGCCGATGTACTTGTCGGCAAAGATCAGCGGAATACCGGTGATTACAATAACAGCGAGACCGAGCAGAATACCCAGCAGACCTGTATCCAGAATGACGCCAAGGTCAATCGAGCTGCCGAGTGCGAAGCCAAAGAACGGAATGAGGGTCTGTGTAGCTTTTCCGAAATAAGCGCGCAGATCGTGGTCAAGGTTACCCAGCAGGAAGCCGACCAGGAACGGAAGCACAGCACCTACGAATACATGCGGTTCAAATACGGCTACACCGGTACTGCCGAGGATCAGCATCGTTACGAGCGGCCCGGATTCCAGAGACATTAGCACGAACGCGCCGGATTCTTCTTTGGTGCCGTACTGCTGCATAATGGAGGCATACAAGCCGCCGTTGGTCATATCCATTGCCGAGATGATAGCAAGCACTGACAAGCCGGCGAAGAATCCGTTCTTAACGCCGCCTTCAGGAAGGAACTGAATGGCAATGATGGCCACAACCCAGGCCACAGCAATTTTGGTCAATACCAGTGTTCCGGATTTGCGCAGTACCGTTCCAGTCGCCCGCACGTCAATCGCTGCGCCCATACAGAAGAACCATACAGCAAGGATCGGCACCGTACCGGTCATAAGCCCCTTGGTGAAACCGCCGAAATATTCGCCCGCATTAGGGAAAGCCGTGTGGATAATTGCCCCCAGGAACAGCGGTACCAGCATCATGCCGCCGGGAATCCGGTCGAGCGTCTTTTTAATTTTCATATTAATTAATCATACCTTTCATCTTATGTTGTTGCCCGGCCGCACCTTTATATCAGTTACGGCTCAGTCCAAGCTCCGGAATCATCCGTGAGAATAAATCATCGCTTTCCTTGAGCTGCCGCGAGAACGCCTTACCGTCCTTAACCAGCAGTCCAAGCCCGTTCATTGTCATAGCTTCGCGAAAGTTACGGTCTTCCGTCCCTTTAATAAAGGCCTCTGCCAGCAGCTCCGAAATGGCATCCGGCGTATCCTTAGGTACTGCAAGCCCTCTCCACGTACCGGTAAAGTTCACATGTACTCCGGTCTGTTCCTCCAGTGTGGGCACATCAGGCAGCGCCTCTGAGCGCTTGTCGGCATTGACTGCCAGTGTCCGCAGCTTTCCTTCATCCACATACTTCTTCACCTCGGCCGGACTTACAGGTACCGCATCGACAAAGCCGTCCATCAAAGCTGAGACAGCCGGCCCCGCACCTTCAAAGGGGATATGGGCGAACTTCACACCTGTTTCCCGTTCCAATGTTACGGCAGCTAAATGCCATATGCTCCCCGTTCCTGCGTTTCCCATTTTCAATTCGCCTGGATGCGCTTTCGCAAAGTCGAGAAATTCATTCACAGTTTGCCATGGCGCTTCGGCTCTTACGGTAATGGCGGAAGGATCAAAATTCGTCTGGGCGATCGGTTTAAACTTCTCATAAGTAATCGGCAGCAGTCCCAGATGCGGCAAAATCGTCAGCTCCGCCGGCAAAAAAGTGACCGTGTAGCCGTCAGCCTTAGCATTCGCACCTTCCATCAGTCCGACGGAACCTCCGCCGCCTGTCCGGTTCAGTACGATTACCGGCTGGCCGAGCACCTTCTCCGCAGCTTTAGCCAAAGCCCGTGCGGTTGTATCTGTTCCTCCGCCGGCGGCATAAGGCACGATCAGGGTGATCGGTTTATCGGGAAAATCGGCGCTGACGCCATTGTCGCCCCGATATCCGGTTATGCGGGCTCCAATAAAGAGAAGTGCAGCTATCATAACTGCTGCTATTCCTAACGCGATCCTTGTTGTCCGTTTCAACGGCTATCCCTCTTTCTTAGTCTGTATAGAGCGCTCCACCCCCTGAATATTTTGCACATCAGCCGCAGCGTGCGGGGATGTGAAAGTTTTCTCAAATAGAACTCTAAAGCATTCAGAGGGTATGCAGCAATCGTATTATCTTATTTTGAATCGTCAGAAATGCCGGAACCATGCGGTTTTGGCAGATCTGCATACTGATTGGAAGATTTGCTGTTCTCCCGGAACTTGCCCGGTGTAATGGACTTGCTCTTCCGGAAGACCCGGATAAAGCTGTTCTCATTCTGATAGCCGACAAGCTGTGCAATCTCGGCCACCTTCAGGCTGCTGCCCTGCAGCAGTTCACAGGCTTTTTCGATTCTAAGGTTGGTCAAATAGTCATACAGAGTTGTTCCGGTCTCTTCCTTGAAGAGGTTGCTGACCGAGGAGACCCCCAGATTAACATGGGCGGCGATATCCTGCAGGCCAATATTATGCTGCAGATGCTCCTCCATATAAGCAATCAGCTGCTGGACCAGCACATACTCCTTGGACTGCCGGTGCACTTCCAGTGCATGCGCCATCTGCTCAATGATACGGCACAGCATCTCTTCAATATCCGTCAAATCGAGTGTAGATACCTGGTGAATGGTATAGTCAGCCAGCTCCGGAGGCAAAACATGTCCTCCTGCGGCGGCAATGCGGATAATTTCCTCCAGCAGATCATCCAGTATGCGGATCATTTTTTGCGGCTGAAGACCTCTCTTGCGTACATCTGCCGCCCATTTGTGCACCCGCTGGCGCCCGGTAACGGCGTCTGAGCTTTTGAGGGCCTGCAGCACCTCCTGCTGCCAGGTGTCATCGGCTGCTGTGCTGCTCTCATCAAGCTTGTTCTCCAGCCCGGAATAGAGGCGGACACGCCCGTATCCGTCGTACAGACGGTAGGATAAAGCGACCTCTGCCTCCGTATAGGAGCGGGCAGCCTGACTGATCTTCGCTGCCTGTGAACCGATTCCGGCAGACACGGATATGCCCAGCACATCGGACACAATGCCAACCAGCTTCAGGGTATCTTCGTACAGACTCCGCGCATTCTCCCCATCAGCAGACTGAAGCAGCAGAACCAGGCTATCCTTGCGCGGTGATGCCGTAACCGTCCGCCAGGATGAACTGAAGAATTCGGATACCATATTGTTCATCGCATACTTGAGCAGCTGCTGGTCTTCCTCTGTATAAGCAGCCACCCACTGTGAATGGCGGTCGATGGAAATGACCAGCATCTCAAATGGCCCCTGCTGCCAGCCGGCAAAATAATGCTCCCATTTCGTCCCGGTCTCTTGCTTGCCCATATTCCGGGTAATCAGATCGCCGAGGAATTTGGAGCGCAGCTCCGGGAGGCTCCAGTCAGCCACCAGCGATTTGCTCCGGAACTCGCCGACCAGCTTGCTGATGACAGGCTCCAGATCGTAGAGATTGCCGTGTCCCGCCCCTTTTTGCTCCGGGCTAAGCAGCCTGTTGATCCGCTTGAGCGGCCGGAAGGCGGCGAAGTTATAATAGTAGATCGCAGACCAGCCGACAGCTATCGAGATCAGCGACAGCATCAGCATCATATTGCGGGCTGTCGTTACATTCTTCAGCAGCTGCTCCATCGGAACCAGCGAAACAAGGCGCCAGCCGGTGACGTTGGAGAAGGCCTGGTTGGCCATATAAGCCTGGCCGTTTATTTTGACATGGGCAAACGGGCTTACATCAATCTCCGTCAGCACGTCCTTCATCTCCTCAAGCGGTACAGGCAGATTGATCTTGGGATAAATCAGCTCCCCCTCCAGATTGTATACAAACTGGTAGCTGGATAAATGGGTGTACATTTTGGAGAAAAGCGTATCGTAATCAAGGTCGATCAGCACTGCCCCGGTAACGTTCCCGTTCCGGATGACCGGACGTGCCAGGGAGAGCAGCTCCGTATTGCTCAGCTGTGTATCGGAACCGGTGTACAGCCTTCTTTTAATCAGAAGCGGCTTCTCCTTAATTTCCTCCAGCCATCCGCTCCAGTCATGCTCCGGCGCTTCCTCCCAGTCGGATTTGTAGCCATACCGGCTTGACACTACAGAGTGTTCCTGAAAATTAATGACGCTGATGTCATGAATGTCCGGCTCCGACACCAGCGCCCTCAGCACATTCTGGGGCTGCGCAGCCGCTTCCGCCGCATGATCCGCATCTGCAGACAGGAACGCCAGCACAGCCGGATTAAAGGAGAGGTCGACCGCTTTGTTGTCCGCCTCCCGGAACGCCCGGTTCGTCACATCCACATTAATCTGCAGCAGCTCGACGTTCGGCGTGTTCAGCTCCGTATCAAGCGCCTGGCGGTATTCCCGGTAGGAGAATAAGCCGATCAGTGTAATACAGAGTGAGACACTTATGGTAAGAAACAGAATCAGCCGGTTCTGTTTGTTGTTCAGCAGGTACTTCAGTTTGAATCGCAGCATCGTTACAGCTTCATCCTTCCGCTAGTTCCCTTAAGTTTCAGAACCTTAGAGTAGCATGGATGGCCCTGCTGCAATATGGGGCATGTCATATCCGGCGTCTTTTTTTAAAAATTTAAATTAAATTGTCATAGATTCGCTTTAATTATTGAAAAATATACATATTGGCACCCTGTAAAAGGTACGTGAAAGATAACAGGCAACTCTCGCAGAGATGGTATAATGGGGGGAACAAATTGAACCACACATTTTTGCCTACAGGAGACCAATTGTGATGCAGCCAAATTATGTTCTGGATGAGGCCGAATGGGAGAAGCTTATTTCAGATGCGGCCCATTATTTCGATGATTTGACCCTGAAACGGGGATTTCAATATTTCAAGCAAAAGCGCGTTCAGACCTTCTCGATCAGCGAACCCCGCAAAATGCGCGCAGTGGTTGAGGACGGGCAGGATTTCAGCGTTTATATCAATCTGGACAAATTCTCCGGCGGCTATTGTGATTGTGCCGCAGACGGGCTGTGCAAGCATATCGCTGCGGTGCTGATGCACTATGCAAATGCCCAGGGACGGTCGGTTGCTCTCCTTGCGAACGCCAAGGCAACAGCTAACCGGCCCAAGGCGGCGGCAACCGATCCGGCAGACAATGGGGGCCGCAGCGCCCTGCTGAAGAAGCTCAGCGGGCTGATTCCTGAAGCGACCATAGCCCAGTGGCATGAGTATATGCAGCTGCTTGCGGCACCGCTGGATCATGCGGTGCGCAATCCCCAGTATGCAAGCCGGGCGCTGACTGCCATTCATGAAGCCCAGCCGCCGCTCTCACCCGCTGCCGGCAGGCTGTTCAGGCTGCATTCCCATCTATTTATTCTGGAGAAGCTGCTGCAGCCTGTCCTGCCCGGAGCGGCCAACGCCGGCCTGGGCTATTCACTCGGCTATTACACGGCCATTGCCGTTTCCGAGCTGCAGACGGACATCACCGGGCTGATGCAGCAGCCGCTGCCGCTTCAGGCAGAGCCCGGAGAATGGCCGAGGGTGCTGGAAACCTTATCTTATCTGCGCCGGCAGATGCTGGCGGAGGGGCGGGACCGTTCGCGGGAGCAGCCTTATTTTTCGGCCTGCTACGACCTCTTGTGGAGACGCTGGCTCTCCCCTAATGCGGACAGTACGGCTCTTTACCTGGATGAGCTGGAGGCATTGCGCCAGGCGGAGGGAGAGCTCGAGGCCCCGCAATCCCGGCAGGCGCTGCTGCTGGCAGAGAGCCGGATGTATTTCCTGCTGGGCGATGACCGGGCGGCATGGGAGCTGCTCCGCAAAGCCTCCGGACGGCCCGGCATTCACCCTGACGAGCTGCTTAGCTTCCTCGCCCCGCTGAGCGGGGACGGGCAGTGGTCACGCCTTGCGGCCTGGCTCGCCGAGACCGGCCCGCTGCTGACAAGCCGGTTATATAACTTGGGCGATTACGCCCGGCACTGGATGGATGCAGTGCGGCATGTACCGGAGACGGAGCCGCTCATGTGGGATACCCTGGTCGCCATGCTGCCCCTCTCGCGGGAAATCTACGAGGAGCTGCTGCTGCAGCACGGCAAGTATCAGGAATGGATGGATTACCAGCTCGCCTCCGGCAAGACGCCGGCCGACTTCCGTGTCAGCGATCTCCAGCCGCTGGAGAAGAACGCGCCGGAGCTGCTGCTGCCCTTCTATCACCAGGCTGTGGAGCGGTTCGTCCTGGAGAAGAACCGGCACAGCTATAAATCCGCTGTCAAGCTGATCAAGCGGCTGGCCAAGCTGTATAAAAAACTGAAGCGCGACGAACGCTGGGAAGCATTTCTGGATGCCTTCACCTCCCGGAACAGCAGGCTGCGCGCCCTGCAGGAAGAGCTGCGGAAAGGAAAGCTGATCCCATGAGCAAGCATATACAGAATATTACAATCCAGCTTGCCCTGACCCGGTACGGCGATGCCCTGATTTACGCCGTTGACGGCAGGAATGAATATGTTCCCGGCGTCAAGCTGAAGCAGATGCTGTTCGCCTGGCACGAGGAATCCTATTATGGAACAGAGCTGACCTTGCAGAATGCAGACGGCGTGGATCTGGTTGTCCTGCCAGCAGAACAGGTTGTGCCGTTCTTTGCTGAGCTGCGGCTGCTCATGCATGTCGGCTGGGGCTGGCAGGGTGATGCCGCCCTGCTGACCGAGCTGGCTCCGGCCGTTTCCGGTCTGCTGGCGGAGAAGCAGTATATCCCCGACTTCACGGCATACCGCGAAGGCCAGCTGCAGTGGAGCTGGGACCAGCAGGCACTGCGGCTGCTGGCTGAAGACAATGACGGGCTCGCTGCAGCGCTGGAGGGGCTGGCCGGACGGCCTGATCTTGCGGCGGGTCTTGCAGCCGCCTTCTCGGCAGCGGTCTTTCAGCGCTATTACGGCACGGAGACCGAAGCCGGCGATCTGCGCAGCGAATTCCCGCTGCTATTCAGTGCAGGCGGCGCGGCCGCGCCCGGCCTGGACGAGGAGAGCTGGCTGATGTCGATCGGCTGGAAGGCTGATACCGCGCCGTTCCGGCCGGCGCTGCAGCTGCTTGAGCCGGATGAGGAGTCGCCTTACTGGCGGCTGCAGCTGCTGCTTCAGGACAAGCGCGATGAAACCGCCGCTTGTGCCGCTGCGCGCACCACGGACGGTGAGCCGCACGGCCAGTGGCCCGCTCCGTGGGACGCCCACGTCCGCGAGCGGGGCGCCCGGATGGCTCTCGCGGCTGCGCGAG
>NZ_LRAC01000137.1 GCF_001517085.1 Paenibacillus sp. DMB5 | reverse complement strand
AGACAGGGTCGGTCAACACTTGCGTTAGATTCGCGACTTCCCCCTCGGGGGAATCTGTGCTTAAAAGAGTTTACACAAAATTATTGACAGACCCATAGATTGTCTTGGTCTTGATATTAAACCAAAGCTAAAACAGATTTTTTGCGGGCAGTCCGATTCAATTACTTCGATCCCTCTATCATGAACTTTGAGTATATCGTATCCTCTTTTTGTTTGAATCTTGATAATTTGGGGCTCATCCGTGAGTTCTACCTCTTTATATAGTTTATTATCTATACGTATACTTGCATAAGTACCGGTATTGGGCTGGTACTTTCTAAGCAACTCTACTCCTAAAAGAGTCAGTGATATTAGCAAAATACATGTGATAAGAATTAAATCCGCTTTCTTAATGCCAATTTTCTTCATCATCTTGTTCATCTCCAGCTTAACAGATAGTCTCATAGTATCTGAAAATAGTGTGTAAACTATGTGGAGGTATTTAAAAAATCAGAAAACCGTGTTTTTCTTATTGTGCGAAGAAAATAAAGTATAAGACCGGAGTTGTTGATTCTATGAGGCCTTCTTAATGAAAATTGTCAGGCACAAAAAATAAAAAGTAGACTGAGACATCAAGAGGGTGTCCAAAAAGAATCAGACCAGAAAGTATTAGACTGAAGAATGCACTGCTACTGGCCGATGTAGCCGGTTGCCAATTGCTGCACCCGGGCGCTTCCGAAAAACCAGGAGTACGAGCTGAAGCATGTGAAGCAGCTGGCCGGTGTAACTGGAGCTGACGATCCCCCGGCGCCCGGCGCTTCCGAAGAAGCAGGAGCACAAGCTGAAGCATGCGCTGCCGCTGGCCGGCGAACCAGAGCTGGTGATCACGGCGCGAGGAACTTCCGGAGAACCAGGAGCGCGAGCTGAAGCATGCGCTGCCGCTGGCCGGTGTAACCGGAGCTGCTGATCGCGGCGTCGAGTCTAATACTTTATTTTTTTCAACACATATTACTGGTAAAGCAATCAAAAAAGAGCGCCTTCAGCTAAGGAGCTCTTTTCGTTTTATCCCAACTTTTCTTCACTATTCTGAGCAACTTGTCTTGGCTTTGATTTGCTCTTACTCATCTTAACACTTTTCTGAAGCGCCTCCAGTAAATCAATAACTACTTCGGCTTCTTGTGTTGGTTTAGAGATGATCTGTTGACCAGCAATCTTAGACTGTATGGCTGCTTGAAGTCTTTCTTGTTCAGGATTGGAGAGAGAGGCTATATCCGATTTACCTGACATCCCCTTAACTATCTGCAAGGCCAGCTTCAGTTGGTTTTCATCAATAGAAGTACTGTTTGATAAGTTTGGGACATTAGTGATCGGTCTAATCTCATTAGCGTAGTGCATGGTGGCCAGTTGAATGCAATTCCCATTAAGAGGTTTCATTACACATAGTTTCGTATTTGAGCGAAGAGTAAGTTTGCCTATTGCCAATCGTTTAGAAGTCTCAAGAGCCTTTAGAAATAAGAAGTAAGCATTACTTCCATGGGTATCCGGACCAAGGAAATAAGCTTTCTGAGTAAACATCAGGTCAATCTGATCCTCTTTGATAAAATCAATGATGTTAATTCTTTTGCTGGATTCATCTTGAATTTTATCCAATTCTTCTTTTTCAAAAGTTACATACTGATTTGTATCAATTGGATAGCCCTTGATTATTGCCTCCTGTTCTACGGATGTACCACAAGAGGGACAAAACCTCTGATTTTTAATTGATCCATGGCAATTACGATGAAGCAACTGAAGAGCAATCTCTTTCTCTTCGGTTGCCGCATAAAGTTTGACGGGTACATGTACGAGCCCAAAGCTGATGGCACCCTTCCATATGGTATGCATGAAAATCCCTCCTAATATTTATTAGGAATTCATTCCCATATTAATAAACAAATAAACCGCAACCCATGGCGAGGCGGCGGCATACTTCTATTTTTCGAAAAACTCATCTAAGAATAGTTGGACTTTGCGAAGATCGCTTTTCTTTAAACTCATCAGGATATCAACCAATTGGTTTAACATGATGTCTTTTTCATTTAGCACAGATTTTTGATGTCTTGTATAGGAGAACAGATCGATAATAGGTACCTCTAATGCGTCAGCAATTTTAATTAAATTGATTAGGGTAATATTTTTTTCTGCTCTCTCGACGCCGCCTATGTAGGAAAAATGAAAGCCGGCCTTTTCACCCAGCTGTTCTTGTGACAACCCTTTTGATTTACGGATATCACGGACACGCTGTCCTATCTTCTTCATTACGGAAGTTTCCATTGTTACACCTCTTGATGTAAGTGTAAACAATGGGGAAGAAGCAATACATGTATGTATATAAATCATTTGATACAATTGATATGTATACGTATTATTTATTTCGGATTTGGCGATAGTATTAATGAGGTGATGGAGGTGCAAATAACAGAGCGTTTGGAAGTTAGTGTAGCTTATATAACTGCTAATGGAATTAAATTTAATGATTTATACTATACAAACGGTAAGATGATTCAGCTTGGTTGGTTTGAAAGAGCACTAAAAAAGGGGGAGTGGAAGGTCCCCATTATTTATGACCCTATAGATGTTTCAGAAATATATATATTACATCTATATCAAGTAATAAATGCTTCCGCAATAAGTTTGAGCGATCATAAGATTAATTCAGATATCCAAAAGTTATATTTTGAAGCGGTTCAATTATTGAAAACCAGGCTGAAGGGAGAAAGCAAAGAGTAGAGATAACCTACTTAGGGCATTAAGTCATGTATAGAAATTTTGAGGGCATCAGCAATTCGATATAAGTAATGAATTCTTACTGGTTGGCGACCAGCCTCGATGTTTGTAATGGTTGGTCTGGAGAGTTGAATCATTAGTGATAGAGCTTCTTGAGTTAATCCAAGCTTTTCTCTGTTAATGCGTATTAAATCACCAATCTCTCTATAACACGAACGACTATTCATACATAAAAGCTCCTCTCGTAATCTATTAACCCTAGTATTGCCGGATTACAAGAGAAATAGAACATTATTTTCAACTTTAAAGCCTATGATTAAAAGTTATACAAATAGGAAATACAGATGTATAAAATCAAAAAGGTTTAGGAATGAAACATTAAATGAAAAATCGACAGTTACCCTATATCCCTATTGTCATGCCTAGAAGTAAGAAGTATGGAAGCAATTACTGGAACAGTAGGGGACTTAAAGTAGACAGAGATGTAATTCTCTATAGTGATCTTGAATATGACCATTGGGTGAGAATGGAGACTACTCCAGATGTGATCGAATATTGTGAACAACCATTAGAAATCAATTATGTTCTAAATGAAAAACGACATAAAACAATATTTGATATGTGTGCGCTTCATAAGGATGGTATTCGGATTTTTATTGAAGTGAAATATGAGAAAGACCTGAAACCAACTAGCCGGAAGTACGATGTTACCATGCGGCAGATTGAAGCACAGAGGGAATGGTGCCGTCTTAATGACGTACTACACGAAGTAAGAACAGAGAAGTACATCAGAACAGGCCCATATGCAATAGAAAACCGGTTGAAAATTTTAAAGAGCATAACAAATCAAAAAGTACCGCATTTTCTTCAGGATGTCTCTGATAGTATTGGTAACCACAAGATAAGTATCAGAAATCTCTGTAAAAATTTGATGAACTTAGGTTTATACGATGTGTTTTTGGCTTGTTATTGGCTTTATTATATAGGGACAATCAACGTTGACTTAGACTCAGCAATTTGGAATTTGGATATGGAGGTGTGGAAGGTTGAGCCGAACAAGAATCATTGAAAACCCACATCTTCTTCCAGAGCAAACGAATCCTGATTTATGGCCAATAGTGGATGAACTGCTCTTGTCTAAAGAGGAGAGAGACATTTATACAATGCGCAAAAATGCTGTTGTACTTTATTTCAAGGGGCATGAGCTTAAAAATATTCAAGTACAGACAGGAGTTCACCCCAAGAATCTTCGAAGACTCGTACAGCGGTGCATTTCTATTTCAGATGATGGTCTCGTTTGGGGTTTCAGAGCACTAATTCCTCAAAAGAAGGTCAAATCCTATCAGCTCAGTTTAACAAGTAAGAAGAAAAATCCAAGCAGAAAAACAGGTGAATTTAAGCTTCTACTGGAAACTTTCCCAACTCTCCAAGAATTAATTAAAGATTTGTTCCTCGGGAACCACCGCCGCACCTTAGAACCAGCTATGAAACCCCATCATATTCATAAGAAATTTATAGAAGAATGCAGAAGTTTAGGTATTCCCTTAAACCAATATCCCTTTAATACTGATCATTTGGGATTTAAGGCACTGCAAAGGTACTTAAGCAAATTAAGCTGCCTTTATTTCGGGAAGGGCAAGTCTCGATATGGACAAGATGCCATTACAAAGGCTAAACATACTGGCGAAGGGGAACAGAACCACCCTTCTACATTGCACCCATATCAAAAAGTACAATTTGATGCTCATCGTATTGACGGCTTTTTTATAATTGAAGTTATGACCCCAGAAGGTGACCTGGTTCCAGTCGTGCTTGAACGCTTTTGGATATTAACATTGATTGATGTGGCTACAAGAGCTGTTTTAGGATATGCCATTAGCTTAAACAAAGAATATAGCGCAATTGACGTAATGCATTGCTTTCGAAATGCTGTCATTCCACATGAAAAAGTTACGATCGCTATAGATGGCCTCAAATATAATGAAACCGGTGGATTCCCTTCTGAGGTTTATCCATCTTCTACAGCCTGGGCAGTTTGGGATGTAATTTGCTTTGATAATGCAAAATCTCACTTAGCCAATTTAGTACAAGATCGGCTTAAACATCTGATTGGATGTGATATTAATTTAGGACCTGTAGCATTACCAATGAGAAGAGGGATTATTGAACGATTTTTTAAAATCTTGGAGGAAACAGGTTTTCACCGGCTTCCCAATACAACGGGTAGTAATTCCCATGATCCGCGGAGAAGTGATCCCGAAGAGAAAGCTCTTAAATACAAAATGACCTTTGATCATCTTAAACAACTCATTGATATCCTTATATCTGATTACAACGGTAAGCCCCATGGAGGAATATATCACCAAACGCCTCTTGAACTTCTTGGAAAGCGTTTGAACGCCGGATTACTACCGAGACAATTAAAAGAAGAATTACGCAAGGAGGTGTTATTTATGCAAGTAACAAAATCAGCAACGATCAGAGGTTCATTAAAATCCGGTAAGAAACCATACATCCAGTATCAGGGAGTGGAGTACAGAAGCGATAAGCTTAGCCAATCAGCGCATCTGCTTAACACAGAGCTCATCATACATATGAATGTGGATGATTTACGAACGATTAGGACATTTCTTCCAGATGGAAGTGAATTTGATTATCTCACTGCAGTCGGAAAGTGGTCTATTACTCCTCATTCGTTACAGACACGCAAAGCAATAAACTCTTTAGTTCGACGGCGTTTAATTTATCTTAGTACATGGGATGACCCGATATTTATTTATTCTGAGTACCTAAGAACGAATGCGACCAATGGAAAGAGGGGAGCTGCAAACAAGTTTACGCAGGTAAAAGAATCAGCCCAAAAAAGAAAAACGGTCAATGAACCTGAATGCCAGACAGACGCATTAGAGAAAGCTGAAGAGCGAAATGCTGCTCTTGAAAGAGCCAGAGAGCATACAAAGAAAGAACAAGCTACTAAGGAATATGCTGAATATAAAGATTTAATGAAGTTGTATAAAACGAAACTATAAGTAAGAGGGGATTGTTATGGAAATACCTCAAGTACAGATAGGAACACATCCAATTGAAACAGGTGACTACATCATTCCGACAAAAGAAGTTTTACGCCTAATGGGCAGTATGATGAGAATCGTGAATAATCGTCTCCCAGGAATGATTGTATATGGTAGGCCCAGAATAGGGAAGACTTGGGCTTTACGTTTTGCTATTGAACACTTACCTACAAATTTTGGCGCACCCTTGCCTATTCTATTAGCCAATTGTAATTCTTACCGTGTACCAAGTGAGGAGAAGTTCTATTCAGATCTCCTTAGCGACTTTAAGTTTCCTTTTACATCAAAACGAAATCCACCGGAATTACGAAGACAGATTGTAAACTTTATGCTTGAAAAAGCAGAAAAATCAAAACTACGGCGTTTAGTACTTATCATTGACGAAGCACACCGGCTCACAGAGGCTCATTACAATTGGCTGATGGATATCTACAATGCGCTTGTTCAGAAAAAAATCTCAATGACTGTTATTTCTGTTGGACAAGAAGAACTCCTTGCAAGACGAACTTTTTTTCTAGAGCAAAAAAGATCTCAAATTATTGGTCGATTTATGACACATGAACATGACTTTCATGGAATTAGAACCTGGGAAGATATGCAGCTGATTCTAGGTGGTTATGATTCTTCAGAAGTCTCATGTTATCCAGAAGGGAGCGGGTGGAGCTTCAGTCAATATTTCTTTCCAGAAGGTTATAAAAAGAAGGAACGATTAGAGAATGAAGCAAAAATGTTATTTGAGCTATTCGCAGATTTACGAAAGGAACATGGGGTTTCTGCAACGTTGGAAATACCCATGGAATATTTCTCATTCACAATTGAGAATGCTTTGAAAAAATATGGGGTACATGGAGATCAACACTACTGGATTAACAAAGCACAGTGGAGGGAAGCAATTGAAATGTCGGGATATGTAGAGTCAGAAATCTACATGGCCCTTGTTTAATTTGAATGGGGGAGTTGTGAATGCAAGCAATCTGGAGAAATGAATGGGTTCATGAATACGAGACTCCATGGTCTATATTCGAGAAATTGTCATTCGCAAATCGCGTAAGTAGAGACGATATCTTTAAACTTTCCGGTAATAGTATTGAGAGGAATAAAATCAACCCTAAAAAAGGGGATCGAAAAATTGATCTGTTTTCTCTTAGAAGTTTTGACGATTCGATCTTAGAAATGATTTTCGGACTGAATTTAGTTAAGTTTACACAACAATCAATACAATCACTAACAAAACCTCTACACAGTAATAGATTTCCAAATACATCCTGGTTTTCGAAACACTTACGCTGGTGTAACCAATGCATATCTTACGGACATCATAGTTGGTTACATCAATTTAAACTCTTGGAACATTGTCCTTTTCACAATGTAAAATTAGAAGATACCTGTGCACGGTGTAAAAAAAATATACCGTTTGTATTTTCCAACAGATTTTTCGGAAACGCTTTTTCCTGTAAATGCGGCTTTGAATTCGCTGATTTTTCTAGTACACTCTGGGAAAATTGGGACACAAAATTTAAAATTGTGGATTCTGCAACATTACATTGGTTATCAAACACCAATCAAGAGGACGGAAGAATTTTGATTCTACCTGAATTTGGGAATCTAAATATACTATCTGTTTTTCATCCTTATCTAGCTAAAAAATCTTTCACAAAAGAAAATAAAATATCTATTGATGATTTTTATTATTCAACTCAATTTAATAAAGACCTTTACTATAATAATGTTGATACCTTCCAGACTGTTGATCGACACATAAGAAAGAACGTATTATGGAAACACTCTAATTGCATAAAACAATTTTGGCAGCTACTAAAAAATGATGGGGAAGACTTCCCTGATATTTGTCCATACGCTTATGCCTATGTCAACTGGCGTAAAACCCTTTTAAAAACTGAACGTTTTTATCGTTCAGATATTCGAATAAATGATGTAGCCCGAAGTGGAGGACGATTTGGTTATGAGCTGCTTACAAGTGCAATAACTGATGACATAAAATTATTATTGGAAGAATATGTACTAAAGAATAATGGGGAAAAGATAAATAAGGATACATTGGAGTGGATCCAAGAACAATGGACATATCGATTTAGTTTAATGTTTTTTTACGAGTGTCTAAAATATTCAGGAGATATTTTAGTTAATGATAAGAAAAATACCAACTGGGATAAGATACTCATGGACACAAAAGCTAATTTCAAAATTGCATTTAGATATGAAGAGGTTAATATTTTGAGTGCTAAAAGAATAAACCTCATGATGTACTATGAGAATACAATCGACCAAAAAAACATTGAATATGAATGCCCAAATTATAGCTTAAGAAAAAAGAGAGCTATTTCAAATATGAAATCCTACGTACCGGCACGGATATCCATCGAATATTCAAAAAATTATGAACTGATTAATTACGTTAGTTCATATATAAAGAAGCATGATTATTAAAACAGCTCGAGTGAGTTGTTTTTTTGTGGCCGAAATAGGGGATTAATCGGCAATGGGACCAAGTTGTCGGTGGACAAGATCATAGTCTCATTAGAGCCCGCGCCCAGCGCGGGTTTTCTATTTAAGGGATCAAGTTCTTGTCCTTAGCAAAGGACAAGAACTTGATCCCTTTGCCGAAAATGGACAAGAACATGGTACTATTGCCGATTTGATAATCATCTAAACACTTTCTGTGGCGTAGTAAAGCTTATCTAATAAGATCATAGGCTGCAATAAATGGAATTTTATATGAGAATGACGACATAAAAGGCGACTGTTCAAAGCTCCATTACCGGCATGACTAGAGGAACGCTGGCCAGACTCTCCTTGCCCCCTGCTAATTTTCAATCTATACCTGTCTGGAGGGGACGAACATGTGGAAGATTTTATTGGTTCATTCGGCGCAAGCTCATTTAATGGGAGTTATTCAAATACACTGCCTCTGGAGAAGCCTCAAACGGCAGAGAAGCGTTAAAGTTGATGGCAGAGGACATGCCTGACCTTGTTATCACAGATATTATGATGCCCGGTATGGATGGGATTGAACTGCTGAGAAATGCCTGGTCTAACGAGATGATAAACCGGTTTGTTATGCTTATTTGTATGAATGAGTTCAAATATGCCCAGCAGGCGCTTGAGTATGGGGCGAGCGGATATATTCTCAAGTTATCCATGAGTATGCAATCCATGCAGGATATCCTTGCTAAGGTCGCCAAAGGCTGTATGGCAAAAGTCGTGGGGACCAGTCTTCAAGCTGCAGATGCCGCGCCAGAGCATGATTTCGACATTATTTATAGGGACGGAAACGGACGGAATTCCGAGCCAAAAAACACACTTTACATAATTATGCAAATGAATAAAAAAGACTACTAGTATTTCCATGACTGATTTTTGGAGGTGGGAATAAGTAAAGTGCTACTTAATCCAGTTTCTTTAGACCATATAGGTAAGGTTCACACAAAAGTAATAGCCTTCAAATAAACAAAAGAAGAGTTATAAAATTTAAGATAAATGACTCATTTAGGATATATCTCTTCACCCTTGGATAGATCGTTCACTATTCTCCCTCGAAATGATTTAGTTTTCTTACGCAGGCTCGAGAATTCGCAGAATACTTGGTACAACTGCAAAGGCTTGCAGAATAATCCCCCCTTCAAAAAAGCGAGGCCGTATCTGCAGACCTTCACCAGCCGCCCATTCTTAAAAAGAGTGGATATCATATATTTCCATTATATAACTTAAGGTTGCTATCCAAATACCTCGTGACCTGGTGTAACTCCAAACATTCGCTTATACTCTCGGGTGAATTGAGAAAGGCTTTCATAGCCAACACGATAAGCAGCAGAACTTGCATTTAATCCTTGAAATAACATCAATTCTCTAGCTTTGTGTAATTTCACCTTCTTAATGTATTGGATAGGAGAAGCATCTGTCATAGCTTTGAAAGCAGTATGAAATGCGGAGTTGCTCATATCAGTCTCTTCAGCTAATGAAGCTACGTCATATTTTGCTCCGTAATTCTCATGTATTCTCTCCAAGATACTCCTTATCTTATAAAAAGTCTGATTTCGATTCGTAAGCATCTTTAATGCTTCGCCATTCTTGCCAGTTAGTGCCCTATAGAGGATTTCACGTATATACATTGGAGCCAACACTTTGCTTTCAGAATGTGATATTAAAGATCCAACCAGACGATGAATCACATTAATCATCTGTTCATTTAAATCATCTGCATAGATTCCGTAAGGTAACTCTTTAATATTGTTCATTGGAATATCACCTGACACCATAATCTCATTTACCATGTTGGCATCTACTTGAATGGAAATACCTAGGAGTGGCTCATCCTTAGAGGCAACAACATCACATTCCACAGGTAAAGGAACGGACAGGACAAGATAATGCATCGGATCATAAGTAAGCATTGAATCTGCAATATAGACACGCTTCTGTCCTTGTAGGATGAATATAATGCTTTTTGTATAATTAAAAGGAACTCGATCCATACTTCGTTCTATTCGGAATAAATCTACATTGTTAATGATGTTGCTTTTTGAACCTTCCTCTGGTACAAGCCCGCTGATCATAGAACATATCTCTTCAATTTGCATATTTAGATCCTCACTTTTTTATCTTATATATAATAAGAATATGTTGTTATTGTTTTGCTCCACAAGAAAGAATTATACCAAATAATAAGCGATTTATAACCTAATCACAATATAATTTGTAGGAATAGGCAAATAAATGGAGTAATGGGCATTTTGTTTGAATGATTTTTCATTTATGATTTATACTGTATTCTAAACGTCAGGCCTGACTAAAAGGTTTGCTTCATCCCTACAGAATGGGAATCAGTTTTCGAGAAAACATTATGAAAGCTATGAATTTATCGTAAAGAAAAAATAAGAGAGTGAGGATTTTAACATGTCCGAATACTACACTTTTGAATTGAGCCATAACGTTACCCGCACTTCTGTGTCATACAAAAACAGATACGGAATAACATTGGCTGGTGATTTATATATTGCAAAGGGTATAGACGCTGAGAAACAATACCCAGCACTGGTAATTGGAGCACCCTACGGCGGTGTAAAAGAACAGGGGCCTGGTGTATATGCAAATCAGTTGGCACAAAGAGGTTTCGTTGTTTTGACCTTTGATGCTTCATATAATGGAGAAAGTGGTGGAGAACCTCGTCACATCTCTTCTCCTGAAATCTTTTCCGAAGATTTTAGTGCAGGAGTAGACTTCCTGGGGACACGCCCATTTGTCGACCGTAATAAAATTGGAGCGCTTGGTATCTGTGGAAGTGGTGGATTTGCACTCTCAGCTGCAGCAATGGATGTACGTATCAAGGCAATAGCAACTTCAGTGATGTATGATATTAGTGCCATGAGAAACCTATTCCCGCCGGAAGCGATGGATGCACAGATGCAGCAGTTGGCAGAACAGCGCTGGAACGACTTTGATAAAGGCTACCCTGCTTATGTTCCAACCTTTCCTGAAAGTCCTGTTGATGCTGTACCAGAAGGACTTGATGCTAACTCAGCAGAATTCTTCAGCTATTATGGGCTGAGCAGAGGACATCATCCAAATGCCCGTGGCGGATTTACTTTAACCAGCAACTTGCCTTTTATGAACTATCAGCTTTTAAACCATATAGCAACCATTTCACCTCGTCCAATTTTGTTTGTTATGGGTGAAAATGCACATTCCCGTTTCTTTAGTGAAAATGCATATGCAGCTGCTGTTGAACCGAAGGAACTATACATCGTGCCGGATGCCATCCATATCGACCTGTATGATGATGTAAATAAGATTCCTTTTGATAAATTCGAGGGATTTTTCAAGAACAATATGTAAAGAGATACTTTAAAGGGACATGGTGTAATTTTGTTATGTCCCATAACAGTATTTATGCTTGTTCATAAAAAAAGGACAAGTCAAAAGACAGGTCTATATATTTGGGAATTGGAGCTGCGAAAGTTGGAAAGAATGGTTAGAGGCTTTAAGGCCGTAATTTCATTGGCAGAATAATAGTTCGTCTGGCTGGAAAGATGAAATATTTAATGTAGTACCTATGGCTAATGGAGTTTTCATTAGTTAGATAAAATAATATCTATATGGAAGGATGGGAAGTTACATGGCAATACAAAACAAAGTAGTTATAATCACTGGAGCTTCATCCGGAATTGGTGAAGCAACAGCAAAATTACTAGCCAGTAAAGGCGCTAAAATTGTGTTAGGCGCTCGACGTGAAGATAGATTAAAAGCATTAACTGAAGAAATTCAGAAAGCAGGTGGACAAGTTACTTATCGCGTCACAGATGTTGTAAATTCAGATGATAACCATCAGCTTGTTCGATTAGCTAAGGATACTTTTGGTAGGGTTGATGTAATCTTCTTAAATGCTGGACTAATGCCAAATTCACCACTTTCCGAGTTGAAAACCGACCAATGGAATAGTATGGTAGATGTAAATATCAAAGGTGTATTGAATGGTATCGCCGCAGTATTGCCAGAATTCACCTCACAAAAATCGGGGCATATTATCACTACTTCATCGGTAGCTGGGCTTAAATCATATCCTGGTGGTGCAGTTTATGGCGCAACAAAGTGGGCTGTTCGTAACTTGATGGAAGTTTTGCGAATGGAGTCCGCCCAAGAAGGTACTAATATCCGCACAGCAACTATTTATCCGGCAGCGATCAATACGGAATTGTTGGATACTATTACCAATAAGAATATTTTTGAAGGTATGACTACATTGTACGAACAATTTGGGATCTCACCTGATCGAGTTGCAAATGTTGTTGCATTTGCGATTGATCAGCCGGAGGATACAAATGTTAACGAATTCACAATTGGACCGACTCGCCAATCCTGGTAATAATCTCAGGACAAGATTATCTTGTTCTTGACAAATAAGGCAAAGGGACTAAAATCCTATCCTTCACAAAGGATAGATTTTAGTCCCTTTAAATATAAACCCCGCTCAAAGCATATAGGAGAACATTTAATTAGTGAATCAGGATCAACGTCCATAGAAAATCAAAATAAGCTGCCTTCGCTTACTTAAGCTACCTATTTACTTCTTGCATAATGAAGTGGCTGAATTAAAATCCTTAAAATCATCGTGACAACTTTATAAACTGCTTGATGGTAGTCTATTAAGTAGCTGAAATTTTTAATTTCTTTGATCGTCATCGCGGATGATTATAGGCACTCAATAATTTAGATCCCCATATCTGAGTCTTTAAACAATCGTATTCCACTGAGTGTTCTTTCGACAAAAGGCAACAAACCTTCCTTGTCGTAGTAACGCAAACACCGTGCACATAAATTTCAGTTAACCACTTGACTTAAAGTTAACTTTAAGTTTTATCCTATAATCTGTAATTCCTTTATTGTAAATTAATATAAGAATAGAAAATGTTAATAAATGTCACAAGTAGATATGCTAGAAAATTGGTTTCTTACAAAACAGACGAAAAAACTCCCAGTAGTGATAATAGGCTCACCTTAGAGAGTGTTAAAGAGCAGGCTTCCGGTATCTATGCTCAAAACATGGCAGAGTAGGGGATTGTGACACTGGCATTCTTTTATGAATTTCCCTCAGCTTACTTACATTAATTCGATATCGCCGGTACTCCAGTGAAGAAGCTTACGAATTGGCGGCATAGCCTAAAGAGCTTTTCATCGTACCTGACGCAGGTCACGTTGATTTATAAGACAAAACGGATTTGATCCAGACTTGTCAGAGAAGAAAAAATACTCAGTAATCGTAAATGTTCGGAGGCACGTCAAAGCTGGCGTGCCAGTCCTTCTTCTAGGGGGGATTATTAGTTTGACTTATTTATTTCTTTTAAAAGTTCCGGTCTAATAATATTCCGGTTTGTTCCGCCATCACTTGAGGCGGGTAAGGCATCTTATTCTTGAACCACCATTCTACAGCACCTACAATTGCTGCTCCCAGAAATTGCAGCAAAATATCTTCATTTAATCCTTGGTTATTGCCATCGGTTATATCGACTTCAACTCTATACTCTTCGACCACCAAATCAAGGAACCGGCTTCGAAAATATGCTGCACTCTTCGTGGCAAGCATTGTAGAAAAGAATAAATAATTTTCCTCAAAATATTCAAACCATACGTAGTTTCCTTCTTTAAATGTCATTTCTGACGCCGATTGGCAAAGTTCCCGGAGATTATTTATATGTTCTTCAATAATTTTATCAAGCAAGTCGTACTTATCCAGATAATGCAAGTATATCGTTCCCCGGTTAACATTTGCCCGATTGGCAATGTCCATAATGGTTAGAGATTCGAAGTCTCTCTCAGCCATCAATTCGAGGACTGCATTCTTTATTGCTTGTTGAGATTTAAGTATTCTTCTATCTATTTTAGACATTTTACAGATCACCCTTCTTCGATTAATCAACAATATTCAAGGCTTTGTTCAGTATTCCACAGATCGATTTAAACTGACGATTGTATAAGCCTGATTACTAGCTATAATTATAAACGTGAGTTGATTAATCAATCAATGTTTATTTAGAGTTCAAGGAGAGATTTTAATGAAAACACTCGTTCTAGTTTTTCACCCTGATTTAAGTAACTCTCGCGTCAATAGACGTTTAACGGAAGAAATGGAGAAGCAGGACAATGTTACCGTTCACCGTGTCTATGAAGCTTACCCTGACGAGAAGATTGACGTCTCGGTAGAACAGGGGTTATTAGAGGGGCATGATCGTATCGTTTTGCAATTCCCTTTCTACTGGTACAGCACACCTTCATTGTTGAAAAAATGGGAAGATGTGGTCTTAACCTATGGCTGGGCATATGGAAGCAAAGGCGACAAGCTGCATGGAAAAGAGCTCTTGATCGCCGTTTCAACAGGAGCGGCTGAAGATAACTATTCTTCAGAAGGCAACTTTAACTACACTGTTCCGGAACTGCTTCGACCTCTTCAGGCAACAAGTAACTTGATTGGGACTCGCTTCATGACACCGTATATTTTATATGGAGTGATGCAGCACTTGTCAGATGAGGAACTCGAGCAAAGTGCCAAGGACTACATTGCTTATGCATTGAATTCTGAACTGGAATTGCTTGCAACCCGGTAATATAGACCGTATAGTGATGTCATTTTTTGTTTCATCTATTAGGTTCAGAATACCTCTTTTTTGAGTTAAAGATAATTGACATTTTTGATCGAAATGTTGAAATATCAACAAATTGCAGTTATTTAACCATTGAATGTGAGCTATATATTTTTTATTATTAGACACGCGTTGATTAAACAATACATTTTGTTTTATATGGCTTGTTTAAAGTCATATCAAACATTCATTTAGGAGGATATATATGATTACTGCTAATGCACGTGCTGTATTCAATCAAGAAGGACCGTTCACACTGACCGCAATCGAACGGAGAGAGCTTCAGCCGTATGATGTTCTCATTGAGATTAAATATGCCGGTATTTGCCACTCTGACATCCATTCCGCTCGCGGCGAATGGGGACCGGTGCAATATCCTTTTGTACCAGGACACGAGATTGCCGGAATCGTTACCCGGGTCGGTTCGGAAGTCACAAAGTATTCTGCAGGCGACCGAGTAGGAGTGGGCTGTATGGTTGATTCCTGTGGGGAATGCGTACATTGCCATAATGGAGACGAGCAGTATTGTCTTCATGGAATGACCGGCACCTATGGATCTGTGGACCGTTACGGGCAGTATACCCAAGGGGGCTATTCCACTCACATCGTTGTAACAGAAGATTTCGTAGTCCGTATTCCTGACGGTTTAGAGCTTGACGCTGCCGCTCCGCTTTTGTGTGCGGGTATCACAACCTATTCTCCGCTACGTCACTGGGGTGCGGGTCCAGGAAAAAAAATCGCGGTTGTAGGCCTTGGCGGTCTGGGACATATGGCTGTGAAACTTGCTCACGCCATGGAAGCAGAGGTTACGGTGTTGTCGCAAAGCTTAAAGAAGAAAGAGGACGGTCTGCAATTAGGCGCGGACCATTATTATGCGACAAGCGACCCGGAAACATTCAAGAAACTGGCCGGTTCGTTCGATCTCATCGTTAATACGGTGAGTGCAAAAATTGATATCAACGCTTATCTTTCGCTGCTGGCTGTAGATGGTACTTTGGTGAACGTCGGCGCCCCATCGGAGCCACTGCCCGTTCAAGTGTTCTCACTGATCCCTCAGCGTCGTTCTTTTGCCGGATCATCCATCGGTGGTATCCGTGAAACGCAGGAAATGTTAGATTTTTGTGCTCAGCACAATATTTCTCCGGAAATCGAGGTCATTTCCGCTAATCAGATTGACGAAGCATGGGAGCGTGTACTGGCTTCGGACGTCCGGTATCGCTTTGTAATTGATATTAGTACGATGATGCAGGAATAGCAGAAAAAGAATATCCCTCATTTTGAGCGGATATATTTTGAAGAAACTGATTCATTTACGAAGAGGCGCGCCTTAAACGGTGTGCCTCTTTAAGTAAAAGGTAAACATCTTTATCCAATCCAATCGTTGCGAATCCTAAAACCTCGGCAATGTCGGCAATGAGAAGGAAACATTGATTTCTGCGGTCATGCATTGTCTTCCTTATAGCGGGTTTCCAAGAACGTTGAACGCACTTCAATGCACAAATGCAGGTTAGCTTAAATCTACGCTTTCAAAGTGACCAACTAAACCAAGAAAAGAAGGAATTTATATGAAGAATGAACACTTAGAAAATAGCATCATTTTCCCGCTGGGACAAAAAGTGGAACAAAATTTTATCGGTGATGCTTACTTACAGATGGTGTTTATGGATCCGGCTCCACTCAATACATCGATCGGAAATGTAACTTTTGCTCCAAAAACCCGCAATAACTGGCATTCCCATCATGCAGGGCAAGTTTTGTTAGTAACCGGAGGTGAAGGCTGGTATCAAGAAGAAGGGGAAGCGCCACGGTTACTCAAAACCGGTGATGTAGTCAATATCCCGCCTCATGTAAAGCACTGGCATGGGGCAACAAAGGACAGCTGGTTTGTTCACTTGGCCTTAACACCTGGACAGACTGACTGGTTAGAACCCGTAACGGATGAAGAGTATAACCGTTTTTAAAAAAAGATAAAACCAGCACAACAACCGGCATCTGAAACACGGCTGCCGTTTAACAAAAAACTACTAAAGACTGAGGAAGTGAAGAGTCGATGACAACCATTGACCAACAAATTCTAACCGGAGAACGAGCTCTTTTTAAGAGTAGTAATTTATTCATAAAAAATTCTGTCTTCGCGGATGGAGAGTCTCCTCTAAAGGAAAGCAACAATATTGACATTATCAATAGTATCTTTAAATGGAAGTATCCCTTGTGGTATTCCAAAGATATTCGTTTGAATAACAGTACTTTATTGGAAACGGCACGGTCTGGAATCTGGTACACCCATCAGATTTCAGTCAGCGATTGTGTCATTGAGGCCCCCAAGACATTCAGACGCTCCAGCGGGATCCGTCTGAGCAATGTGAATTTTCCTAACGCTCAAGAAACCTTGTGGAATTGTAAAGTTATTTATATGAATCATGTGACTGCAAGAGGCGATTACTTTGGGATGAACAGTGAAGAAGTGAGGATCGAGAATCTCGCCTTAACGGGTAACTACGCCTTTGATGGAGCGAAAAATATTGAAATCCGTAATGCAAGGCTGATTTCGAAAGATGCTTTCTGGAATTGTGAAAATGTTACTGTCTATGATTCGCATATCATAGGGGAATATTTAGGCTGGAACTCCAAGAATCTTACCTTTATTAACTGCACGATCGAAAGCAACCAAGGCATGTGCTACGTGGATCGGCTGGTGATCGAGAATGGTACGATACTAAATACCGATTTAGCATTCGAATATTCAACAATTCAAGTAGAATCCAAGACCACGATCGATAGTGTGAAAAATCCGATCTCCGGAAAAATCATCGCAAAGGATATTGGTGAGATTATTACCGACGACGAGAAAATCATTACATCCGATACCCTATACGAATTGAGTAAAGTGGGTGAATGTTCTGTTAGTTGATTTTGATTACATGACAAACCGTTTGAAAACAAATTCGTATAAATGGGATGTCGATTCCGGAGAGCTTCCTATGTGGGTGGCCGATATGGATTTTGAGACCTCCCCTGCAATCGTAGACGCCCTGCATAAGAGATTAAACCACCGCATATTTGGTTACACTTCAATACCGGATACGTATTTCGAGGCAGTCATCCAGTGGTGGAAAACTAGACATCACTTCACGATTAAGAAAGAATGGATCATGTTTTGTACCGGGGTAGTGCCGGCGATCTCTTCGATTGTCCGTAAGATGACCAGACCAGGAGAGAAAGTGCTCGTCCTCTCGCCTGTTTATAATATTTTTTATAACTCAATAAAGAACAATCAAAGGGAAGTTCTTACAAGTGAGTTAATCTATAACGACAACCAATACACGATCGATTTTGACGATGTAGAAGGTAAGTTAGCCGAACCTGATACTTCACTGATGATCTTTTGTAACCCGCATAACCCTATAGGTAAAGTTTGGGACAAACAAGTCCTTGAAAGGCTTGGTAAGCTATGTATCAAGCACCAGGTTCTAATCCTTTCCGATGAAATACATTGCGATTTATCGCACCCAGGACACCGGTACACTCCTTTTGCTTCCATATCGGATGCAATCGCTCAAAATAGCATTACCTGTGTGGCGCCATCAAAAACGTTCAACCTTGCGGGCATTCAAACCTCGAGTGTTATCGTGCCAAATCCGGAAATCCGGAATCTTGTTCATCGTGGTATTAATACGGATGAGGTGGCTGAGCCTAATGTTTTTGCGATCGAAGCTGCAATCGCTGCCTATACGGAAGGGGAGCCATGGCTGCAAGCCTTAATGGAATATCTTCTGGCTAATAAGCTGTATCTCGAACAATTTCTTACCACTCAGCTGCCGCAGCTTCAGGTCATCCATTCTGAAGCCACATACTTAGCCTGGATCAATTGCCGAAATGTCACTGATCAAGTTAACGACCTTTGTTCGTTTATCAGGAGAGAGACAGGACTGTATGTCTCAGATGGAGCTATTTATGGTGAGAATGGAAATGGCTTTATTCGATTGAATTACGCTTGTCCTAAAGAAAGACTGGCAGATGGATTGCAGCGCCTAAAAAGAGGGGTCGAGGCCTTTCAAGAAATAAACAGCTAATCTTACGGAGTGAAAAAGTTAAGCATAAAAATAATGATTGAAATTGAAAAAATAAATCAAAAAGGAGGATTATAATGCAAAAAATGCAAACAGTCACACTGAATAATGGCGTTAAGATGCCGATACTGGGATTTGGTGTTTTTCAAATCGATAATGATGAGGTATGCGAAGAATCAGTTTATAACGCTCTTATCGAAGGTTACCGCTTAATTGATACTGCTGCTGTCTATGAAAATGAAGAAGCAGTAGGTCGTGCTATCAAGCGAAGTGGTGTGCCCAGAGAAGAAATATTTGTCACAACAAAGCTGTGGATTCAAGATGCCGGCTATAAGAGCGCAAAGCATGCATTTGAAGCTTCTTTGACGAGGTTGCAACTGGATTACCTTGATCTCTACCTCATTCATATGCCATATGGTGATGTTCATAGTGCATGGCGTGCAATGGAGGAGTTATATCTTGAAGGAAAGATCAGGGCAATCGGGGTAAGCAACTTTTTAAATGACCGCCTCATGGATCTGATTATTCACCATAAAATAGTTCCTGCCGTAAATCAGGTTGAAACTCATGTCTTTACACAACAATTAGCAAATGCTCATTTCATGAAGGAACACCGTGTTCAAATTCAGTCGTGGGGGCCATTTGCGGAAGGTCAAAATAATCTTTTCAAAAATGAAGTGTTAATCTCGATAGCGGAAAAACATCATAAATCTGTGGCTCAAGTGGCTTTACGATGGTTGATTCAACGCGGGATTGTTGCCATTCCAAAGTCAGTTCATAAGGAAAGAATTATCGAAAACTTCAACATCTTCAACTTTGAATTAAGTCTGGAAGATATGGAGAAGATCGCTGCTTTGGATACCAAGGAAAGCTTAATTCTGTCACTTCATGATCCTGAAAACGTGAAACGACTTAGTAACATGAAATTTCATGATTAATGGGGGATTTAAAAGGATGAAATATACCGTAATCACCGGAGCAAGTTCAGGAATTGGCTATGCAACAGCTTTAGCTTTTGCAGAACGTGGGAAAAATCTGATATTGGCTGCCCGTAGAGAAGACAAGTTAGAAGAAGTTAAAGATGAAGTACTAAAGATCAATAAAGACCTGGCTGTAGTCCTCAAGCCGGTTGATTTATCAATAGCAGAAAATGTCCATGCATTTTACGACTCCTTAAAAGGATTTGAGTTAGAGACATGGATTAACAACGCTGGTTTTGGAAATTTTGCTTCTATAGGTGAACAAAACCTAACTAAAATTGAATCGATGCTGCACTTGAACATCGGAGCATTAACCATTCTATCTTCTCTGTTTGTGAGAGATTATGAACATGTCGAAGGTGCACAGATTATCAATGTCTCTTCAGTTGGCGGCTATATTATGATCTCAGATTTTGTAACTTACTCGGCAACCAAATTTTATGTAAATGCATTTACAGAGGGTCTTGCACAAGAGTTAAAACTTAGAGGTTCAAAAATGCAGGCCAAGGTTCTGGCCCCGGCAGTAACAAAAACCGAATTTGAACTTCGTTCCTTGGAAAGAGATGAGTTTCAATATGAAGGACACTTCCCTAAATTTCACACTTCTAAAGAAATGGCCGGTTTTATGCTAGCCCTTTTTGATAGTGATAAAACAGTAGGCATTGTAGACGAGTCTACATATGACTTTTATCTTAAAGATCCGATTTTCCCGTTCAGGGGATTTGAGAATAAATAAATCGAATGGCGATAGGGAGTTATCGAAATGAATGTAAAAACAATAGTCATCCTGTTTTATTTGCCTTGATGTTATCTGCCTTCTCGGCATTAGGCCCATTTACGGTGGACATGTATCTTTCATCGCTTCCGCAAATGACAAGTTATTTTGGCACAAATGCATCTGTAATTCAAATGAGCTTAACGTCAAGCTTGCTGGGATTGGGTATAGGGCAGCTGGTTACAGGCCCTTTAAGTGATGTGTATGGTAGACGAAAACCTTTAGTTATTTCCATGGTTCTCTATGTGCTGGCTTCTATAGCCTGCGCTTTTTCTCCAAACGTGGGTATTTTTGTTGCTATGCGCTTTATACAGGGATTTGTCGCCTCCGCGGGAATTGTCATTTCCCGTGCAATCGTTCGCGACCAGTATAGTGGCGTTGAAATGGTCAAGTTTATTGCACTGTTGACGATGATCAGCAATATCGCACCATTGATTTCTCCTACAGCCGGAAGCCTGGTCACTACATTCACTTCATGGATCGGTGTGTTCATCTTCTTAGGGCTTTTGGGACTTTTTCTAACAGGTATGACTATATGGGGTATCCAAGAAAGCTTGCCTGTAGAGCGGCGAGTTACAGGCAGTTTTATGGAAGTATTCCGAAATTACGTTGCCTTACTCCGGGATCGGAATTTTATGGGGTACGCGATTGTCAATGGTATTTTGTTCTCAGGAGTGTTCGCTTATGTTTCAGCCACCCCGTTTATTTATCAAAACATGTATGGCATATCCCCTCAACTGTTTTCGGTTTTGTTTGCTTTAAACGGTCTCGGGATTATTCTGGGATCGCAGGTTGTCAAACGTTTGGCCGGACGCATGGTAGAACATCACATTTTTCGACTCGGACTGCAGTTAGCCTTTGTAACTACCGCTGCTGTCCTGATTGTTATTATATTTAATTGGCCATTTTTTGCCTTGTTTATTTCAATCTTCTTATTCGCGGTATCGATAGGCATTATCGGCCCTGTATCCTTTACGCTTGCTATGGAGTCGCAAGGGCATATTGCGGGGAGCGCTGCCGCTGTGTTGGGCGCGCTGCAATTCGCTTTAGGAGCTGTCACTTCTCCACTTGTGGGACTCGCAGGAGAGAACTCCGCAATGCCTTTCGGAGTCACGATTTTCATGACGAGTATATTGGCTGTTATCTCGTACGCATTACTGATTAAAAAGCCAGCATCGGTTTCGCAATAAATGCAAGAAATACTCTTGACTAAAATGAAAATCCGGAAATTTCTATAGCAAAATTGATTTTGTTTAATGAGGAGGGGAAAGTTGGGAAAACAAATAGTTTCAATACTGCTTGTATTACTCTTGAGCGCTATAGTTGGTTGCAGCAAAGAACCAGAGTCTGTGGTAGCACCTAATTCAGTGGAAAGCGGACAAACAAAGAAAGGATCTGAGTTACCATTCTCAGCAGAGCATTTACAAACAGAAGATAAAACGTTAGGTATGGTGATTCGGATCAGTGCAGAAGAGAATGTTGTCATCTTCCGGCTTAACGACTCAATAGCCGCAAAGAATCTCTATGAGCAGTTACCTCTGTCCTTGGAGGTTGAAAACTATAGCAACAATGAAAAGATCTTTTATCCGCCACAATCGTTGGACGTCAGCGATGCGCCGCTGGCAAGGGGGGGATTGGGCGTTCTGGCGTATTATGAACCCTGGGCCGATGTCATCATGTTTTACGATGATTTTGACCCAAACGGCAGTTTATATGAACTCGGACAGGTAGTGTCCGGAAACGAGCATATTCAGTCGATGAAAGAAGGGAAGATATCAATAGAAGCAGTTAATTAAATGACGCCGGACTTTACGCTGATGCCTTTCTTCTTACCAATGTCAGAACGAATGCCTGATATGCTCCTTCTTTTCTAACATATAAAGGTTGGTGAAATAAATATGCAAATCACTGTTCAATCCAATGAGAACACCATCGTTTTTGAGCTGAATAACAGTCGGGCCGTAAAGGATCTTATAAATCAACTACCTATTTTCATTGAAGTACAAAACTATAGTGATAATGAAAAAATATTCTATCCCCCACAACCACTGGATACCAGTGATGCCCCTGAGGCCACAGGGTCGTTTGGGAGCCTTGCGTATTATGCGCCGTGGGACGATGTGGTTATGTTGTATGGAAGTTTCAGACCTAGCCCTGGTAGCGGACTTTATGAGCTTGGTCATGCAATATCCGGCAGCGAGAATATCCGAAATCTAACTGGGACAATTAAGGTCAGCTCAGGACAGTAATAAGTTTAATAGGTTGTAACCTCCGGAAAGAGTTTAATTTATTCTATTCATGATTCTAAAAACGTATAGTAGCTTAGCAACCTCAGATTTAGCGCTAAAGAAAAGGGGAAACCAGATAAATGGTTTCCCCACTTTTTGCTGCTTCACAATGTTATGACCTTTTTTATAAACATTTTTACTGAAGATGAGAAGGTTTTATACTTTTTGGTAACCATGTACATATCCGCTCTTAGTTCAGGATATAAAGGCCGAAAGATCAGGTTGCGGTTACCACTCGTGTCTGCCAGTCCTTCAAGACATACTACGAATCCAACACCTTGTTCAACTAGGAATGTGGCATTGTATAACAGATTATAGGTAGCGACAATGTTTAAATTTGATCGATTCCCACCGATCCATTCGGGATTTGGATTACCATAGAAAGCTTGATCAGGAAGAATAATAGGTAAATCGCTGAAAATTTCGCTTGTTATATACTCTGAATTAGCAAAATGGCTATCTTTTGGCATTAAAATTCCTAAACGGTCCCCGGTTGTTGGAAGTTTTACATAGTCAAACTTTTCATAACGTATTGGGTCATGCAGCATTCCTACATCAGCCAGACCTTTCTCTAAACGTTCAAAAATTGTATCAGCATCCCCGCTATGAAATCGAAAATGGACATTGGGGTGTTCCAGTTGAATGTTTCTACATATCGCAGCAATATACTCCATGGCTTGTGATTCACCACAGGCCAAGTAGATGTCACCGCTAATGGGAGTTGTATGATCTAAAAAGTTGCTTTCGGCTTTTTCACTGAGTTCTACAATTTCTTGTGCACATTTTCTTAGATACTCGCCATCCTCAGTAAGAGTGATCTTTTTTCGCCCTCGAATGAAAAGTAGTTTACCCAGTTGCTGTTCCAAGTCCATCATCTGTCTTGATAATGCAGGCTGAGTGATATGCAAAAATTCTGCAGCTCTTGTAATATTCTGTTCTCTTGCAACTGCTAAAAAATAAGAAAGTACACGGATTTCAAGCATTATAAGCACTCCCTAATTAATAAAACTTATATTTGTATAAAATTATACCATAACTATTAGTTATGATACACGATACTTCATAAGAATTTTACATAGTGAATAAGCGTTGATATATTAAAGGTGCACATATGAAAATTTTAACTAAGGAGTGAAAGGAAACTTGATAAAAACGAGTATGATTTGTTTGTTACTTACTGGGATGCTGACACTTAGCGCATGCGGGAATTCGACTTCAGCTACAACTCAAAGTAACGTAGGGGCTCAATCTGAAATGGTGATGTCTTCTTCGAATATACTTAATACTAAAGAGCAGGAGAATAAAACAATGATAAATGAATATTACACTTTTGAACTAAACGAAAATGTAGAAAGAGCGCATGTTTCTTTCAAAAACCGATATGGTATTACTATCGCTGCAGATCTGTACACACCTAAAAATATGGACAAAACTAAGCATTATCCAGCACTGGTTGTTGGCCCACCGTATGGCGGTGTTAAGGAGCAGGGACCGGGAGTATACGCCAATCAAATGTCTCAGCGAGGATTTGTAGTTTTGGCTATTGACCCTTCCTTTAACGGTTATAGCGAAGGGCAGCCTCGCCATGTTTCTTCTCCAGATATTTTTACCGAAGACTTTAGCGCTGCGGTTGATTATATCGGAACTCGGTCATTTGTAAACCGCGATCAAATCGGGGCCATTGGCATTTGCGGCAGTGGCGGATTTGCGCTCTCTGCGGCCCAAGTCGACACTCGCATTAAAGCAATAGCCACGGCAAGCTTAATTGACATCAGCAGCAACTTCGACGCGCTGACCGCTGAACAGCGCACCGCAATGCTGGATGAGGTCAGTCAGCAGCGTTGGGTGGATTTTGAAAACGGAGAGCCGGAGTATATTCCGACCTTCCCGAGTGAGCCCGATACTCAAATCCCCGAAGGTCTTGATCCTATGTCAGCTGAATTTTACTCCTATTATGGATTGGAGCGTGGACATCATCCTAACGCTACCGCAAACTTCACTACAACCAGCACTACAACTTTTATGAACTACAACCTGCTGGATCATTTGGACACCATTTCTCCGCGTCCGGTGCTTCTTCTTGTTGGTGAAAATGCGATGACTAAAGGTTTGAGCGAGGTTGTATATGAGCAGCTGAGCGGCTCTAAGGAACTTGTAGTTGTACCTGGTGCGAATCATGTCGATCTTTATGATCAAGTGGATTCAATCCCGTTTGACAAACTTGAGAGCTTCTTCAAAGATGCATTTGAGGCGTAACAGAAAATAATATGGAAGAAATACTCGATTCCCCCATTGATCTTTTGCAGTGCTTAAAGGACTGCGGTTGTGATGATGAGATAACTGCAATTATTTTAAGGCACGTAGAAGAAGAACATTTTCCTGAAACCCTGCCATTACTGGGGACTCATAGGCGGGGATTGCTTGAGAAATTACACATCATTCAAGATCATATTGACTGTGTCGATTATTTGATCAATCTGGTGAAAGACACCAGGCTGAGTCAAACAAACAAGCCGAATTAGATGGGGTGCCATTTACTGTATGAAGAAGCCACGATGCGACCCTTGTTTATAGTATCACTGGTACTTTAAACAAGGATTCATAGTGGCTTTTATCCATTGAAAGGCATCAGACTGTTGAGTTTGAATTAAGTGGAGGAGATTGGGGTAGGATAACATATTAGTAATCCAAAAGAATTAGTTATCCAAAAGAGTAACTCTATAATTGAAACCATGGAACGGCAATTTCAGGATTGCTAAACATTTTTATTGGGGGCATAGAAAGTAATGAAAAAATCAATGAGTAAAACTAATAAATCTTCATATACACCAGACATGTCTAATGGAGCAAACAACTTTTACCAGAGTGAAATGGTAACCCAGCAGAAGATTACATTTAAAAATCAATACAGTATGAATGTAGCGGGTAATCTTTTCTTTCCGAAAGGACTGGATTTGAACAACAAAAATTCAGCAATCATTGTAGGGCATCCTATGGGTGCAGTAAAAGAACAAGGTGCCAATCTATATGCAACTAAAATGGCTGAAAGAGGGTTCGTTACTTTATCTATAGATTTGTCTTTTTGGGGGGAGAGCGAGGGATCTCCACGCAATGCAGTTTCGCCGGATCTCTATGCAGAAGATTTCAGTGCTGCAGTGGACTTCCTGGGTACTCAGGGGTTTGTTGACAGAGAGCGAATTGGGGTTATCGGCCTTTGTGGCAGCGGCAGCTTTGTCATTAGCGCAGCAAAAATCGACCCCAGACTGAAAGTCATTGCGACAGTTAGTATGGTTGATATGGGCACGGCCAGCCGAAGCTGGCAGCGAAAGGAGACTCTCGATGAGGCCGCGGAACAGCGTTATGTGGAGTTTACAGGTGGTGAAACCAAATACACTGGCGGAACAGTACATGAAATAGATGAGAACACTCCCGCAATGCAGCGTGAGTTTTATGATTTCTACCGCACTCCAAGAGGTGAGTTCACTCCTAAGGGCTCATCACCTGAACTCACGACACATCCTACGCTGACCAGTAACGTCAAGTTTATGAATTTCTACCCATACTCAGACATTGAAACGATTTCTCCACGTCCTATGCTGTTTATCGCCGGTGAGAATGCAGCAAGCAGAGGGTTTAGCGAAGAAGCCTACAGGCTGGCAGGAGAAGCAAAGGAACTTTATATTGTTCCTGGCGCCGGACATGTGGATTTGTATGACCGGGTAAACTTAATTCCATTTGACAAGCTTGAGTCCTTCTTCAATGAGAATTTGGAGTAGAGATCCAAGCTAAACCTTATTCCATTTCTTAATAGCACGTTACATTTCCGATTTAAACGGGAGCTGCCATTGCAGCTCCGTTTAAATTTAAGCTGAATAGGAACTGCAAAACCAAATTTCGGATGGCCTCAAAAAAACAAGAGGATCTAAATCCAGAAACTGCAACAAAATATATGTTTGCATATAATGTAGGTAACATTGCGTCATTAATGTAGGAAGAACATTAAAAAGAAGTGTGTTGCTACAAGCAAGGACAGTTTTTTCAAGCAGTCTAATACTTAAAATAAGATAGATGGGTTTTCAAGTCTTATGTATAGAATGAACTTATATGAGAAATAATTTTTATAACCGTCGCTGTGACCGACAAAGGCCAAAAAAGAAAACAACCCAACTAATTTTTTTGTCGGTGGACAAGAACATAGTCCCATAAGAGCCCGCGCCCAGCGCGGATTTTCTGTTTTAAGGGACCAAGTTCTTGTCCTTTTCTCTGGACAAGAACTTGGTCCCATTGCCGAAAATGGACAAGAACATGGTACTATTGCCGATTTGAAAAATAACAAATAATACATGTGTCAAAAGAAAGTAAAGCTCTACACTGGAAATAAAGTGGTAGACCCATTAAACAAAGTTGGAGACAGAGCTTCTGCGTAAGCGGTCACTTCGCCGGCAAAGACATCATCAATTCCGAGCGTTCAAGATGCTTAAATCTTCGCGGACCTCCTGTGGGAGGGTCAACGGCAGGTCGCTCATTCCATTGGTATACAGCACTCGGTATGGCTCGTTAGGTGTAGCCTCCATAATGTTCACATCAATATGTACGATGTTTGAGATCAGTTCATGGAACGCGCTGGTCTCCCGGTTAGGAAAGAGTTTATGAAAATGTTCATTTAATTCTTCCATGTACATAATCTCGGGTGGAGGCATAAGCTGCCTCTCATCCGGAGCGTCATGGCCGTAAATTGTGGTGCCGTCTTCTGACTTGCCCATTTCTTTGGCGCCAAACAATTTTATACAAAGGTTCATGTCTTTGTACATCTTTCTGTGGGTTTGGAATTTAGGTGCGAAAAGAAGGATGCGATTAATTCCTGATGTCTGGGAGCCTCGAAACCTCACTTGGAATTATAACAAAAGACATTATCCAGGAGCGAGGCTGCTGCTCAAGTTATTTGCATAGATGTCCTGGGCAATTCGAATCGATAGACCCAAGCACGAGCTGCGTCAAATCCCAACGATGAACTCCTCAGCAATTCGCCCTAGAGCTGTTACAGACGATATATATTCCGAACTAATTATTCATGAGCATGCCAAGCTAGTGGAAAACCTCTGGTTACCGTAATATGAAACATTAGTTAGAGATTAAAATAATGGGGTTCCTTTTATCCTCCTTTCTTGTGATAGAAATTGAATAAATCTGCTAAAAATGGTTCAAATGTATGGGTGATGTTTAGTAGGTTACAAGTTCTCTTTTGCATGGATAGATATATATATTTAGGAGGTTTCTGCATGGTGAAAGTACAAGAACGTCGGCATCTAGTCCTGATTGGCAATGGGATGGCTGGCATCAACACGGTGGAACAAATCATAAAACTGGCACCCAGTGCCTATAGGATCACTGTATTTGGGAGTGAACCTTACCCCAACTACAATCGTATTCAATTATCGTATGTGCTAGAGAAGAGTAAAGCAGTAGAGGACATCATTCTAAATGACAGGGATTGGTATTTAGAGAACGGAATAGAGTTATATACGGGAACGACTGTTACGCATATTGAGACGGAACAAAGAATCGTGAAGACAGACAATGGTATGGAGGTTTCATATGACACACTCATCATTGCAACCGGTTCTAACCCGTTTATACTTCCGGTTCCAGGAGCAGATAAAGAAGGAATTGTAGGTTTCAGAGATATCGCAGATTGCCAGAAGATGCTGCATGCAGCAGATCAATACAAGAAGGCTGCTGTTATTGGCGGGGGCTTGCTTGGATTGGAGGCAGCCAAGGGGCTGTTTAAACTGGGGATGGATGTGACTGTAGTCCATCTGTTTGATGAGATAATGGAACGTCAACTCGATCATACCGCCTCACTGATGCTTCAGGCAGAGCTGGAAAGCCAGGGCTTGAAATTTGCTACCGGCAAACAGACTGAGGAATTTCTGGGAGAAGATCGGGTTAGCGGTATTCGTTTTTCAGACGGAACGACGCTGGATGCGGAATTCGTAGTCATGGCAGTCGGGATTCGACCAAATACTGCTTTAGCCAAGGAAAGCGGCATTGAGGTTAATCGCGGTATTCTTGTAGATGATTTTATGCGTACTTCAGTACCGGATGTATATGCGGTAGGGGAGTGTAACGAGCATCGAGGCATTACATATGGGCTCGTGGCTCCACTGTTTGAGCAGGGGGCTGTTCTTGCGAAGTATCTGAGCGGAGTGGATACGAAGCCGTACGAAGGATCTGTGGTATCTACGCAACTCAAAATATCTGGCGTAGACGTGTTCTCTGCTGGTGAGTTTATGGATGCAGAAGGGCTGTCTATTGTGCGGATGATGATGACTGGCTGCGTATTTACAAAAAAGTGCTACTGCGGGGCGGACGGATCGTCGGCGGTGTTCTGATCGGTGACGGAAAGGAATCCTCCAGACTGCAGCAGTGGATTCGAACAGGCGCCGTGATGACAGAAGCCATTCATAATGCGATTGTGGGACAAGCCTCGGTCGAAACCGGGAATACGGCCGCAGAGCTGGCGGACGAGGAAATTGTATGTGGTTGTAACGGTGTGACAAAGAAACACATTGTGGATGCCATTAACGAAAAAGGATTAACCACGGTGGAGGAGATCAAGGTAGCAACAAGTGCATCGCGTTCTTGTGGAGGCTGCCGACCTGTTGTAGAGCAGATACTTCAGTATGTGCTCGGGGACAAATATGATTCAGCGGCGGCGAAACAGGAAGCAATCTGTTCCTGTACCACACTGAGCAGAGATGAAGTTGTGACGGCAATTAAAGAAAAGGGGCTGATCACATCTAAAGAGGTAAGATATGCGTTGGAATGGGATAACCCTGAGGGCTGCTCTAAATGTCGCCCTGCGCTGAATTACTATCTGGGTATGATCTGGCCTGCTGAGCATGTGGACGAGAAGGATTCACGTTTTGTGAATGAAAGGATGCATGCGAACATCCAGAAGGACGGAACATTTGGCGTTGTGCCGCGAATGTACGGCGGGGTAACCACACCTGAAGATCTTAGACTTATTGCTGATATTGCGCTGAAATACAACGTCAAGCTTGTTAAGGTAACCGGGGGGCAGCGGCTTGACCTGCTTGGGGTCAAAAAGGAGGACCTGCCGAAGATCTGGAAGGACCTTGGCATGCCGTCCGGTTATGCGTATGCGAAGGCGCTGCGTACGGTCAAGACCTGCGTGGGATCACAGTTCTGCCGTTTTGGCACTAAAGATTCGATGGGAATGGGGATCATGCTCGAGAAGAAGTTCGAGCGGTTAGATATGCCAGCGAAGTTCAAGCTTGCCGTAAACGGCTGTCCACGTAACTGCGCGGAGTCATCAACCAAGGATATTGGGATCGTAGGCAATGAGGGGGCTTGGGAAATTTACGTTGGCGGCAATGGCGGGATTAAAGCCCGACTTGCTGAACTGCTGTGTAAGGTGCGAACAGATGAAGAACTTCTGGAGATAGTCTCCGCATTCATGCAGTACTACCGGGAGACAGGCAAATATCTGGAGCGGACCTCGGAATGGATCGAACGGATGGGATTGGAATCCGTCACAGAAGCTGTAGTCCATGATCTAGATAACCGCCGGGCTTTGGCTGAGCGAATGGAGGTCGCTCTGGCGCAGGTGAAGGAACCTTGGAGTGAGATCCTGAATAATTCAAACTTAAGGGAACGGATGTTTGATGAGATCATTGTTTCCACAAAACAGGACTAGAAACAGGAAGGGGCTGCAAGATGGAACCGATATTGAATAGAAATGAATACACGTACTACCTTGTTGGTAACGTAGATGATTTCATGAAGAGACAGGGACGGGTTGTGCGCTTGGATAAAGAAGAGATTGCGGTATTCAAGACAACAGACGGACAAATCTATGCACTTGAGAATAAAAGCCCTGGGCCGCGAGGAGGCACGATTGCAGAGGGAATTATATCCGGCGAGGTCCTATTCGACCCGATCTGTGACTGGAAAATTTCGTTGACGGATGGTCAGGTGCTCGATCCTGATACGGGACAGATTCGGACCTATCCGATTCAGGTTCTCGGAAACGAGGTACGCGTTGGATTACTTAAGAATGGGGGAGGGCAATACCATGAGTAAAGACCTTCAGAACAAAAAAATTGTTATTGCCGGCTCGCAAAAGACGGAAGAAATGGCTGAAATTATTGAACGAAGAGGTGGAGTCTCCATTGTTCGGTCACTCCAGGGATTAACGGATTCTGATCCGGTTGAAGTGGAAGAGGATGTAAAACGTTTTATCGAGCAGGGGGCAGACTGGTTTATTTTCACGACAGGTATTGGATTTGAAGCCATGATTCAAGCTGCGGAGAGGCTTAACGCTGTATCTGAATTTGAAGAGAGATTGAAAGAAACCAAGATCGCCTGCCGCGGTTACAAAACAAACACTTTTTTAAAGAAATCTGGTATTCATCCGGTCGTCTGTGATGACGATGGAACGATTGCCAGTATGATTGAAAAGCTTGAGGTGTTTGATTTTAACGGTCAAAAGGTGTGGATTCAGCTTCATGGCGAGTTGTCGTCGCAGTTATATCAGTTTATCCAAAGCAAGGGAAGCATGGATGTTCAGGTTGTACTGCCTTATCGTTATCATGCTCCTGAGCAGGAGACGCTTGCATTGATTATAAATGAGCTGATTCAGCGAGAAGTCGATGCCGTTTGTTTCACGACAAGAGTTCAAGTAGGATATTTATTTGATTATGCGAAAGAACATGGGCATGAAGAAGAGTTGAAATCTGTATTTGAACAGGACGTACTGGCTGACGCTGTCGGCAAAGTAACGGCTGAAGCGCTTCGAGATGAAGGGATAAGACGGATTGTCGTGCCGGAGAAAGAACGAATGGGTGCTTTGATCGTAGAAATCGCGCATTATTATGAAGGTCAGCTTATTGGAGAAAAAGCAGATTAATAGCGGAGAACACACTATCTCAAGTGAAGATTGGAGTTCAAGAGCTGTCCCGCTCGGGGTGTTAGCGTGTGGCGACAGTCTTTACTTTTTTTCATTGTCAGTGCACAAGCCAAGTGCAGAAGGACAAGAACAGAGTCACATTGGAACCCGCGCCTGGCGCGGGTTTTCTTTTTTATGGGATCAAGTTCTTGTGCAAATCCTGTACCATTTCAAGCCTCCTACAAGTGGAAGGGGTGCAAGTTCAACCTATCAGGATTCAAAGCCTTTGTCGAAATCACAGCAACCGGAGTCAACGCTTCAGACTGGCGAGACAGAGAAGATCGGTTATGATTAGTTTATCAAAAAAATGGAAGCAAATCTCACTTTAGTTTTTTATCAATCTTACCGATATATGAATAGGAATAATATTTGAACTACATCATAGTTGACAGAAGGGCATGGGGATTAAGAATGCGTAAGATATTTCAATTTAACAGTATTAGAAAAAGAATATTATTTGGTTTCTCCTTAGTTATGTTTTTTGTTATCATACTAGGTGTTTATAATTTTCTTGCTATAAAGGCATTAAATACCAATATGGACGAGGTTGTAAAGAAACAACTGCCTCGATTAATACTTGATGAGAAAATTGTTTTAAATATGTCGGAGAGAACTTCTCTGGTTCGTGGATATATACTTTATGGAGACCCTGATCTAAAGAATGAATTCGATAGTTTTACAAATGATAGTATTCAATTAGAGAATGAGTTATCAGAATTGAGTGATTCAGAAAAAGTAAAAGAGTTGTTAGAAAAGAAAGTATTATGGGGGGAAACGATCAATAAGGTATTCGAGGAGTATGATTCTGGAAATAAACAAAGATCAATGGAAATTTTAGTATCAGAAGTTAGACCATTAGAACGTGAAATCTTAGATGGTTTTAAAGAGCTATCTTCGACAAGACAAACATCCATATCAGACCTCGCTAACTACGTCGAATCGTATGGAAAGAGTTCCCTCTTGGTGGATATCATTATCTCAATCCTCATTGTTGTCATAGGAATTTCAATAGCAATGATTACAGCCAAAATGCTATCGAAACCAATTATTTCGGTTATGAACAGAATGAAGGCAATCGCAGACGGTGATTTTAGTCAAGAATCATTGATAATAAATTCAAAAGATGAGATTGGTCATCTAGCTTTAGCCACTAATGAAATGACAAATAACACTAAAAAACTCTTGAACCAGATAAATACGGTATCCGAAACAGTTTTAAGCCATAGTGAAGAATTAACACAAGCGGCAAATGAAGTAACGGTAGGAACAGGACAAATTGCAGTTACAATGGAAGAATTGGCGCTAGGAGCAGAAACTCAAGCTAACAGTACAAGTGATTTATCAACCTATATGGATATATTTATCAATAAAGTGAACGAGGCTTATGGAGAGGGAGAACATATACAAGTTAATTCTGAAAAGGTGTTAAACTTGACTAATAGAGGAAGCCAATTAATGAAATCTTCAACCAGTCAGATGGAAAATATAAATATCATTGTTAAAGAATCCATGGAAAAAATGCAGGAATTGGACACACAGTCTCAAGAAATATCCAAGCTTGTCTTATTTGTAGAAGAAATAGCAGAGCAAACAAATCTACTTGCATTAAATGCTGCAATTGAAGCTGCTAGAGCGGGTGAGAAAGGCAACGGATTCGCTGTTGTCGCAAATCAGTTTCGAAAGCTTGCAGAACAGGTTGCTTTATCAGTTAATGATATTACTTTGCTTGTAACAAAGATAAAATCTGATTCTAGCATTGTAGTTAAATCTTTAAGAAATGGATATGACGAAGTCGAACAAGGAACAACTCAAATCAATACAACAGGTGAAACATTTAATGAAATAAATTCTGAAGTGATTGAAATGGTTGAAAGTATTCTCGTTGTTTCTCAATATCTTTTAGAAATTTCGAAAAGCAGTAAAGAAATGAATGGATTTATTGCAGATATAGCCTCTGTTTCTGAAGAAGCAGCTGCAGGTGTTGAACAGACCGCGGCTTCTGCTCAACAAGTAAGTTTCTCAACTAAGGAGGTATCTGGAAGTTCGGACCAACTAGCTAAATTATCTGAAGAATTAAGAGAATTGGTTAGACGGTTTAGATTATAAGAGAATTATTCTAGATTGGCTGAATTTAAATGAAAAGATAGTTTAAGAAAGATCCCTTACTCCATAAGTAAGGGATCTTTAATGTATATATGGGAACGAAATGGTTTCAGTTTTATAAGGAAATGAGGCGTAGAGAAAAAGTGAAATCTAAGTTTTATAAAGAATTACGAAAAATATTTCTATTATTTTTTACAGTTTGGCCCTTAGAATTACTTATTATATACTTCGAATTCATAGACGCCCAGTTGGTTGAATTGTGTGAAGCTGCCGCTTGGAATATTCGGCAGTTCAGCCGAAGTAATAAGCACCCTAATGTTGTTCGCTGTGATGGAAGGGAAGCTAATCACTTTATAAGGTCCCATCAGCCCGCCTTCGTATACATCTACCCATTGTCCTCCGGACCAATTCTGCACTTTGAACGAGCGAACGTTGTTGCCGTGTTCTTTCAGCACTACCGTATTTAATGTCGTCGCCTGTTTGAAATCCAGCTGTAAGTAGGCATTGCTGCTTACACCCGCTGGCGCTTGCCAGTACGTCGTCTTGTCGTTGCCGTCGAATACCTGATGTACCGTATAGCCGGAATCACTGACATTTGCGAAATACCATTGACCTGCGGCCAGGTTTGTCATGCTCCGATATACTTGATGGCTGTTTTTCTCATTTGTAATTGCTTTTAACAGCGATTTAGAATCATTCACAGATGTGTCGGCGAACAGATGCCACAGCATGACTCCTCCAACATTCATATCCTGAGCGAGAAGCATCTTTCTTTTGTTCATATCAATGCCGTTGAAGTAAATGTTTTTTACAACTGGATTGCCATTGGTAGTCCCTACAGTAAAGTTTTTTACGATATCCGTTTCCGGTGTAATGACAACTTGAGCATTTATTTGATCATAGTCGAGCCAGTAGGAGGAGCCGTCGAACGGTCTGCCGTACCAGGCGAGGCCGAGATTGATCTTTTCTTTAGGCACGCCGAGATTCATGAAATAATTAATGCCAGAGTGAGAGTTCTCGAAAGGAGCATGATAGTATCCTGAGTCATAATTCATATAGTTAATATGATCAACGCTTGCGAATGCGTTAGCACTTAAATTCACGCCCCATGCGGACAACGCGAGTGAGATACTTTTGCCTTTCTTACCAAGCAATTGCTGCATTTCAATTATGGTAGTGCTAAAATTGTTCCATTGTGTCGAGTTGCTTGGATACTCCCAATCGATGTCCACTCCATCAAAGCCATATTGGCTAAGGAAGTCGCTCACCTTCGAAATATAATTCGCTCGGGCGGTTGAATTACCGACTACTTGTGCCATCGTGCTCGCATCTGCGTTAAGCGTAATCCACTTTTTTATAGGCCTGCTGCCAACAGCTTGATTCATCGTGTTGATGTACTGGGGCCAATTCGCCAAGGCCGGATCATCAGTTCTTGTGATAATATTACCGTTAGGATCTAAAGTATGAAAACCGATAAGTATCACGTCTGTGATGTAATCGAATGCTGCAGAATCGATGTCGTTGTTGCTGAAGCTCGCAGGGTGAATATAACCAGCAACCCTGAAGGTTTTCGGAGACAGCGTATACTTGTCAATTTCGACGCCATAAGAAAAGGTTTGTCCACTATCATTTTGGAGCTTGATAGTGTTTGTTAAGCCCGCGTTCAGCGTCACGTCCACCGTTTTATTTACGAAAGTATTCCATCCGCCCGTCGATTTGAACTCCAAGTCAGACACTCTGGCGCCGTTCACATACAGAGCTTTTGTAGCGACATTATCACCTGTTGCGAATCGAATCGTCAATTCATATTTGCCGCCTACTGGTCCGCCGTTTACGTTCTGTATTTGGCTATAAGCATTGACGAGATGCATGCTTCCTATAGCACTGCCGCCGGATGCATTCGAATCGCTTCCCACTGTAGCTCCGTTGCCAATTATACCGCTTTCGGCCTCGTAAACTTGCTGATTGGGGGCTGCTGATACTTTGTTCTGCGGCGGAACCAGTACGAAAGAAGTAAGTGCAAGCAGTGCGGATAATCCAGCCATAATCAAACGTTTCATCTTCATTCATCCCCTTCGCTCCATAGATTTTGGTTGCGCTTACAAGTTTAATTATCAACATATCATATTGAACTCGAAAGGGGAGAAATTAAAGATTGACCGTCATAATTTAATAAAAAACGATAAGATACTGTTTTTTTGAAGTAATATATTGTAAAGTTGCAGTGGGTTCATATTGATAGGATCGAATACAGAAACTTCCAAACTTTACCGGTTAATGCAATGCCCAGATATGAAAACGCTTCAGGTTAAGTGCTGCAGAGAGGGAGGCAGAGACGGATGAAAAGGTTCACTCGTATGATCGGCGAGCTGTACCGCACCCATTTTGCAGAGAAGCTGTTTAATAAGATATTACTGACATATTCTGTTATTATAATGGCCACTTTGATTGCACTTTCCTTCTTTATATACCAATATTTTACACAGTATATGATTAACAAAGAGATTATACGGATGCAAGAGGCATCCGCCAATGTCAGCGCTTATATCGACCAGCGCATAGACGTGTCACAGATGATGGTGGAGAGTTTATATGCGAACGAAAGCTATCTGCAGTATTTCGAGGTGCTGCTTGAAAAGGGCTATGCAGAATTTTTATCTTACCAATTCGAACAATACCTCAGCAGCAATACCCCCATTAAATTACCCTTAAAGTCACTGTCCGCATATTTCAACAACGGGCTTGACCTCGACTCTATCCTATTTCTAAGCAATGGGGGAGAGATTTATCGGCTTACCTCCCAGCTTTCGCTAGAGATTGTTACGCCGAGTGAAGTGCCGGATCTGATAGTTCAAGAGAATGATCGTCATGAAGCTGTACCCATTTTCCCTGTCACGACTAACCATGGTACGGGGAGTCAACCGCTATATATCTACGCTGCCGAGTTAAAAAATTCAGATACGCTTAAGCCATTCGGTAAGATAGTAATTCAATACAAAGCGAATGATATTATGAAGTCAAATCAGCGCACTCCTTACGGTTTAAAAGGGGAGATTATGGTTCTGACCCGTAATGGAGACGTAATCTATGATTCTTCCATGCAATGGTACGGTATCCGCTATCCGGTCGAGCGTTTGCTGGACAACGATGACCACAAGCCGATGAGGAATTATATCGTATCTACTGCGAACAAGGCAGGCGTTATTGTAGCAGGGATCATGTCCAGTGAGCAAATGCGTTCAGGTACTAAGTCGCTTCAGCGATGGATTACGGTTTTGACCGGGCTATTTATGGCCGTTGCTTTGCTGCTGACGTACACATTGATTTTGCGGTTCTCCAAGCGGACCAGGATTATCGTTCGAGCAATGGAGAAGCTTGACGACGGTCAATGGAATGTACGTATTCCGCTGACCAAAGGTGATGAGTTGTACCAAATTTCCTCAAATTTTAACAGGATGTGTGAGCGTGTCAATGATTATATTGAGAAGGTATACGTCTCCGAAATAAGGCAGAAGAACGCCGAGATTGTCGCCATGCAGATGCAGATGAACCCGCATTTTTTGTATAACACCCTGGAAGCGATACGCATGAATGCGGTAGCACAAGGGGCGCCGGAAGCGGGGCATATGATTTTTTTGCTCGCATATCTTTTCCGCACCACGATGAAGAGTGCGATGATTGTGGATATTGCGGCGGAGATAGAGCGCTGCCGTGTATATCTGGAGCTGTTCCAGATCCGTTATCCGAGCCAATTGCAGGCGGAGTTCGATATTCCCGAAGAACTTGGGGGTTACGAGATCTTAAAGCTGTCAGTGCAGCCGCTGATAGAAAATTATGTTTTGCATGGCTTTAGAGCTAACCAGCTGGACAATCGGATTTACATCGAAGGAAATTTGATAGAAGACGTTATTATTTTGCGGGTAGGCGATAACGGCAAGGGGATACCGCCTCCTAAGCTCTTGAAAGTTCGCCAATCTCTGACCGAAAATAGTGAACTGGAGTCAAAGTCTGATTCTCTTGGATTAAGCAACGTTCATATGAGACTGCAGATGATGTACGGTAACGAATACGGTTTATCTATCGAAAGCACAGACGGAGTGGGGACGGAGATTACTTTGAAGATCCCTGCCGTCATCAAGGAGTGAGCGAATGTACAAAGTTATGATCGTAGATGACGAACCACTTATCTTAAAAGGCATGTATTATATCATGAATTGGGAGAAGATGGGGCTTAAGATCACATCGCAAGCTTCGAGCGGGGAGCAAGCTTTGGAGCAATTTCTGGATCATCCGGTCGATGTTGTTATGACTGATATCCGTATGCCTGGCATGGACGGTTTGAAGCTGATCGAGACGATCCGTTCTATCGATTCTAACGTCAAATTCATCGTTCTAAGCGGCTACGAAGATTTCCAGTATGTGAAGGAAGGAATCCGTTTCGGTATCGAAAATTACCTGCTTAAACCTGTCGACGTGAACGAATTAACTGCAACAGTTACTACTGTCATTAGGAAGCTGGAGCTTGAAGGTCAGCGACGCATTCGCTCTATTGAAGAGAAGCAGATATTACGTATAAATATACTTAACCGATGGATGAATCGTTCCATTCCAATGGAGGAGTTGAAGCAGCGTGCGGAGATAATTGACATTCCTCTTCATCATCGTGCGTATGCTGTCGTGACAGGCAGTCTTCTACGAAGCGATCAGGTTGGAGAAAATTTTCCGCCTGAAGTCCGTATCGAGATCGTATCCGAAATATGTGAACTGATCCGCTCCGATGCTTCGCAGTTGCTCTCTACGTACACGACACTCGAATTTTTAGATTTCGAAGGCGACGTCGTGATCTTGTTTTCGGAACAGAGCGGTTGTCTGAAACGCGAAATATTGCACAGTGAACTGGAAAGTCTCCATGAGTGCATCCGAAATCGATGGCGGATTGATATGCTGTTCTCCATAGGCGCTTCCGTCAGGAGTTACCGTGAGGTGCCTGAAAGTTACCGGCAGGCAAAGGAAATACAGATCCAGAGGATGATTAACGGTGACCGTTTTATCGTCGACGGGGAACATGCCGGCACGCGGACTTCCAGTATTGAATTCCTGCAGGAGCTGCAGACACTGACTTCGCTGCTCGCCAAGAATGATCGCCAGGGGCTCCAACAGTGGATCGACACTTCGTTCGATGGATTAAAAGAACAAAAGCGTGCTTCGCTTGCAGATGTGCAAAACGGGGCACTGGAAATTATACTTCAAGTCGCAAGGCAAACCGGGCGCAACAATTTTATGGAAAGTTTCGTACATTTATTCCACTTAAGAAACCTAGAACAGATCAAACAATACATACAGCATTTTATAGCCGAATCGCTTGATGCTGTTTTTGCAGTGGAAAAGAACCGAAGTCCGATCATTAGCAAAGTTGTTCTGGAAATCCATACGCGTTACGAATCGGAACTGTCGTTGAAGACGCTTGGTCAAATGCATAACGTACATCCCGTGTATTTGGGTCTGTTGTTCAAGAAGGAGATAGGCGTCGGGTTTACAGACTACGTCAATGGTTATCGAATTCAAATTGCTAAAGAGCTGCTTCTTCAGACTGATCTGAAGGGAAACGAGATTGCGGCGAAGGTGGGTTGTCTTGATCCTAACTACTTCTACAAACTCTTTACGAAATTTACAGGTGTATCGCCTACCGAATTCCGTTCCATTCGTCAAAAGGGGGCGAAAAGGTAAGAAAGTCTAGTGAGAGTACTAGCTATATCGCTTGTCAGCTGGTTTCTTTTTGAGAAACCGGCCTTTTTTTGTCCACATATCCTTTTCAAAGAGTTTCTCATTTAATTCTGACGGTTCTTCTTGAATAATTCCTCTTTCTGCAGCATGGAGCAGGATAGATAATAAACTCAAGATGAAAACGCTTCAAAAAAATGGTCCAGATAATTTGGAAAGGAAATGGGAGTGTGGAGAATGTCAAAAAAATGGAAAATGCTCAAACGTAATCGAATTTTTCTGTTAATGGTGCTTCCGGCAACTATATGGTTCATCTTTATGAAGTATTTACCGATCTTTGGCAACTTAATTGCCTTTCAGAAATTCTCTTATAATGCAAAAGGGATATTCAACGGCATTTGGAATGCGGAATGGGTCGGATTTGATAACTTCAAATTTCTATTCCAAACGAACGATGCATTTATCATCACCCGCAATACGCTGCTCTATAATCTCATCTTTATTATTTTGGGCGTTGTTATTCCGGTGGCGCTCGCTATTGTGGTCAGCGGGATTAACAATAAGCGGACGTCCAAGTTTTATCAGACCGGGATGATGCTTCCGCACTTTCTGTCCTGGGTTGTTGTCGGATATTTTGTGTTCGCCTTTCTCAGCATGGATAAGGGTTTTGTCAATAACATCCTTGTGAGCTTGGGGGCAGAGCCTAAGATGTGGTACAACGAACCGGCTTACTGGCCGTTTTTCCTCATTATTGCACAGGTGTGGAAGACGGCCGGGTATTCCAGCGTCATCTATATAGCGGCTATCGCAGGTATAGACAGAACCTATTACGAAGCGGCAGTCATTGACGGTGCGAGCAAGTGGCAGCAAATCCGCAGTGTGACGATTCCGCACTTGAAGCCGTTGATTATTATCTTGACGATATTGGCTGTTGGGCAAATTTTTAATTCTGATATCGGGCTGTTCTATCAAGTACCGCGCGAATCCGGCCTCCTTTTCCCGGTTACGAATGTTATCGACACGTATGTTTATCGGAGCATGAAAGAAATGGGCGAATTCAGTATGAGCGCCGCCGCAGGCTTATATCAGTCAGTTGTCGGCTGCATTCTGGTACTGACGACCAATTACGCAGTCCGCAAAATCAGCAAAGACGATGCATTATTCTAGAAGGAGGAAGCTTGCATGAAATCAAAGAATAGTACGAACATCGAAGGATTTTCCCGGGGCTGGAACTGGTTTTGGAACATAATAGCCACACTGGTTGCACTGGCTTGTATTATGCCGTTTGTATTTACGATCATTATTTCACTGACTGAAGAGAAGTCATTGACGCGCAACGGATACCAGATTTGGCCTGAACAGTGGAGCCTGTCCGCCTATTCGTATCTTTTGGAGGATTCCGGCCAGATGCTGAACTCCTTCCTTGTATCTGTCCTCGTTACGGTGCTTGGCGTAATTATAAGCTTGGTCTTGATTCTGCCTTATGCTTACGCTATTTCGAGAACAGAATTTGCTTACCGAAAGTTATTCACATTCATTGCCTTTCTGACCATGCTGTTCAGTGCCGGCCTCGTTCCTTTCTATATGATGGTGGCGCAGGTCCTGCACTTAAAAGATACAATTTGGGCTTTGATCCTCCCGCTCAGCGTCAACGCCTTCTATATTATCGTCATGAGAACTTTTTACCGGACAACTGTTGAAGAGGGGATGATTGAAGCGGCCAAGATCGACGGGGCCGGAGACTTCTCCATTTTTGTTCGTATGGTGCTTCCGATTTCACTGCCCGGTATTGCAACCATTGGTTTGTTTAGTGCCTTGGCATATTGGAACGACTGGTTCAATGCAATGCTCTTCATCGACAAACCTGAGCTGACGCCTCTTCAATACATGCTCGCAAAAATCCAGAACAACTTGCAGTATTTACTGGAAAATACCGATTCGTTATCCACATCAGATGCAACATTGGTCGCGAATCTTCCTCAAGAAACAATCCGTATGGCGATGGTTGTGGTGGCAACAGCGCCAATAGTACTTGCGTATCCATTTTTTCAACGGTTTTTCATCCAAGGATTGACCGTAGGCTCCATCAAAGGATAGTTGTTTAATGCAGCCGGCGCATCAAAGCGGACGGTGCTTTAAATAAAAACAAACAAAACAGGAGGGTATAACATGTTTCTGAGAAAGAAAAGAGGGTTGGTTTCATTAATGGCACTCTTGCTGTTGACCGCCGTACTTAGTGCTTGCGGCGGTAAGAACAACACCGAGAATGTACAATCGGGATCAAACAATTCCCCGTCGCCGGAAGTAACCGGTGGGGCGGGAGGAAATCAATTGAATCCGTACGAACTGGTGCTATATTTCTTCGGCGACCCTCAGAAAGATACGGAACTTATTGAGCAGAAAGTGAATGAGTATATTAAGCCGAAGATTAACGCGACAGTCAAAATTAACTTTGTGCCTTGGGCCGAAGCCGAGCAGAAAGTACCGGTATTTTTAGCGTCCGGGCAGAAGATCGACGTATTATTTGCGCAAGCGAAACATATGGTTCCGCTTGCTACCAAAGGTGCTCTTCATCCGGTAAATGAATTGCTGGAGAAGTATGGTCAAGACGCGTTGAAATCGATGTACAGCAAGTTCCTAGATCTGTCCAAAGTGAAAGGCCAAAACTATGGCGTGCAAAATCCGAAGGAAATCGCTTCCCAATGGGTATTGCGCTTTAATGAACCTCTGCTGAAGCAGTACGGCATCGACGCATCCGGCGTGAACTCGATTGCAAGCGCTGAGCCTGTACTGAAACAGGTGAAGGAAAAAGACTCAACGATCTATCCAATCGAGCCGACTCAACAATCCCTATGGTATGTACCATTCGATTACGTCATGGATGAAAACATTCCATTCGGGATGGTCTACGAACCGATGGCGACGGACGGGAAAATTATCAGCATGTGGGAGACGCCTGAAGCCAAGCAGGTACTAGAAACAGTTCACTCATATTACAAGGCCGGTTATATCCGTCCTGACATCGCTACCTACGCCCGTCCGGAGAACGAGGAACAAGCAGGCAAGTGGGTGACCGGAATCGCAGGCGGCATTCCTACAGCAGAGGTGATTTGGTCGAACCGCGCAGGCTTCGATGTCAGCTATAATCCGGTTGAGAAGCCGATCGTCACAACGAACTCCGTCATGGGAGCAATGCTGACGATTCCGAAGACGTCTGAAGATCCGGAAAGAGCGATGATGTTCATTAACATGCTGCATTCGGATGTTTTTCTCCATAATTTGTTCGTGTATGGCATTGAAGGCGTGCATTATGAGAAAGTATCCGAAAACGTAGTGAAAGATTTGCCTGCGCGCAAAGAACGCTGGAACACAGGTTGGTTCCAATTCGGCAACGGCTTCCTGAACTATTTGACGGAAGCCGATCCTGCTGATAAGTGGGAACAGTTCAAGAAATTTAACGACGAAGCGCAAGTATCGCCGCTGGTTGGCTTTGTATTCGACCCAGCTCCGGTACAAGCCGAGATTGCCGCGATTCAAAACGTAACGGCTGAAGTGAGAATGCCTCTAATTACGGGCTCTATCGATCCGGAGCAGTTCTTACCGAAAGTCAATGAGAAGCTGAAAGCTGCCGGTTCCGAAAAGGTGATTGCGGAGATGCAGAAGCAATACGACGCTTGGAAAGCAACACAACTATAGCCTAACAGTGAAGCCTTCCATTTCGTTGGAGGCTTCACTTCACGAGAGGAGAATCGACAATGCCAGGAACAAAAAAAGACGCTCTGAACAACGGAGTTCACGATTATACAGCAGAGAACTTGTATGTACATCCGGATAACCCTGCAGTTTTGGAGGCGCTAGAGAAATTTCGCGATCACAAGCTTGGTTTAATGATGCACTGGTCGCCTGCAAGCCAATTAGGCATTTACGAATCCTGGTGTATGTCTGATGATAGCGCCGCTTGGTCGAAGGGAGATGTTGATTGGACTGATGATATGAACGAGTTCCGGCAGCAATACCGAAATTTAAGAACAACATTTAATCCGATACGTTTTCAGCCTGAAGTATGGGCGGATCTGGCTAAGGAATGCGGGTTCCAGTATTTGCTGTTCACTACGAAGCATCATGATGGATTTTGTATGTGGGATACCGAAACGACGGATTACAAAGTGACTAGCCCGAACACCCCATTCAGTTCGCACCGCTATGCGGATATATGTCGGCACTTGTTCGATTCATTCCGGGAGCGTGGCATGAGTATCCACGCCTACTTCTCCAAGCCGGACTGGAATACACCGTATTATTGGTCTCCCGAATTCACCTCGCCGGATGGCAAGACAGATCGAAACGTTAATTATGACGTAGAGAAACATCCTGAGATATGGGAAGAGTTTGTCGCAATGTCGCATCGGCAAATAACTGAGATTATGACCAACTACGGCCGAATCGAAGCGCTGTGGCTGGATGGCGGTTGGGTTCGTCCTGAAAATAAAGGGCAAGATATTCGAATTGGGGAAATTGTTGAACGTATCCGCGAAACAACGCAGCCGCATCTGATGGCGGTAGACCGTACTGTTGGAGGCCCATATGAAAACTTTATTACGCCGGAGCAAACGGTACCAGATGATCCCGTTCTGGTTCCATGGGAGAGCTGTGTTACGCTTGGAAGGCGATTCTCTTTCAATTACGACGATGATTTCAAAACACCAAGAGAGCTTATCCACTTGCTCATTAACATAATTGCCAAAGGCGGTAACTTGGCTTTGAATATTGCACCGCAACCTGACGGCAGGCTCCCGGTCAAAGGTGTGGCTACAATAAGGGAGTTGGGCGCATTCCTAAAGCGAAATGGAGAGGCGGTTTACGGCACCCGTGAATGCGCGCCTTACTTAGCGGACGGCATTGCGTACACGAGAAAGGGCAGCAAGGTTTATGCTTTCTATCTCTATCCGGATAATTCGGCTGAAGTTCGCCATTCATTCACTCTTCCGAATTTTGGAGAGGTGTTGTCCGTCTCCTTGCTCAGCGATGAAGGGGAGGTAAAGACAGAAAACGTAGATGAAGGGAAGCTCCGAATTACTGTTTTATCTCGAACAACACAAGGGGTACCATATTCTGATGTATTCCGGATAGAAATCAAATAGCACATAAAACTACACTTCTCGGGTCTGTCTATAGACAGACTCTTTTTGGTCGGAGTTCAGAACTCTAGTCGTTAAATCGTCTATATGTTTGGTCGCGGTAAAAGCGTGTCCAAAGTCTATAGTACTACAACTGTACCATATGCTTCCTGCAATCGGGCCATCGTACTTTTAGGAAACAAAAATGTCTTTATAAGGTCTAGTGTAGACAGGGTGCCATGTTCTGCAATCCGGTCATATATAAGTTTCTTTGGTGATGGAATAGGTGCCGACGGATTTACCACAATTTACCTCCAAACAAGTTTTTATTACATGACTATCAAATCTAGTCCAGTATAACTCATATTGAAACAAAAGTATTTCTTGCGCAAAAAACTTAATTCCATTTTGGGATAAAGTGCTATAATGAAATTGCTCCAAAATATATGAGGGTGGAAACCATGAGAACAACTATGAAATTAAATGGTGCAATAACGAGTACGGGTATGAGGGCGAGGCTGCTGTTCCAGTTGTTTTGGGTGTTTATGCGAATCAGTCCGGTTACCTTCGGCGGGGGTTATGCAATGATACCGCTGATTGAACGGGAAATTTCCCATAAACGAAAATGGTTGGATGAAGAAGAAATGGATGATATCCTCTCTTTGGCCGGCGCCGCACCGGGGGGAGTTGGAGTAAACGCTGCGGCATTCATCGGCTACCGGCTTGGAGGTGGGTTAGGGGTTACCGCCGCTGTTGCCGGAATTACGTTGCCTACTTTTATTATTACTTGTTTGCTTAGCTCGGTTTACTCACAATTTGCCGACAATCCGAAGGTGGTTGCCGCGATGAAGGGCATTCATGGCGCAGTCATTGCTCTAATCGTCGCTGCTGCGTTTCGGATGGCCAAGAATGCTCTATTTGATAAGGCCACTACTGCAACAGCAATCCTTGTATTGGCTGTGTTACTCGGTTCCGGAATCAATCCCGTCTATGCGATTTTTTTCGGTTTATTTATCGGCTTTGTATTACTGCAAGTCAAACAGCTCTTGGGGATTCCAATAAGGACGGAAAGAGAGTGCAAGGATTATTCAGAGGAGGAATCGAACTATCCGGAATATTACATCTAGGAGGCCCTTGTGTGATTTGGAACTTATTCCTTATTTTTATCAAGATTGGTTTACTCTCCTTTGGAGGAGGATACGCAATAATCCCGATGATTCAGCATGAAGCGATCAAGGGTGGGTGGCTATCTGAAATGGAATTTCAAGAGGTGGTATCCATCGCCGGGATGGCCCCGGGCCCTGTCGCAACCAACAGTGCAACCTTGATCGGTTATAGGGCGGCGGGAATGGGAGGGGCGGTCGCAGCATCGCTGGGTATGATATTGCCTTCTCTGCTTATTATTATTTTGCTTTCCGTTTTCTTTTACCGGGTAAGGAACAGCCAGTGGATGAAATCATTATTCTATGGTTTGCGTCCGGTAATTACCGGATTAATCGCTTTCGCCGCCATTCGTTTTGGCGTTATGGGCAAAGGATACAGTTTATTTACTTGGCAGACCTTGGGAACGCTGATTATTGTATCCGCAGCCCTTTACAGTTTGATGAAAATTAAATTGCACCCCCTCACCATTATTGTGGGCTCCGGAATTCTTGGTATTGCTTTTTTTTAGATGAAGCAAAAAACAATCCTGATTGGAGGTCGGAACATGTCAGAGAATTTTAAAGCTTGCTGCTCTGCCAGCCGTCAACAAGTTAAGGTCAAAGCTCCTCTGGGCAGTAGGAGGGAGAACACACTTGCCCAAGGCGTACAGGCAAATAGGGACTTGGCAGGTATGGTCCAAATCCCGGGGGGGCGTTTTCTGATGGGAACGGATGACCAGGAAGGATTTCCGTCGGATGGAGAAGGACCGGTCAGGGAGGTGACCGTCTCTCCCTTTTTTATAGAGTCAACAGCAGTTACCAATGAGCAGTTTGCTTCTTTTGTCAAAGCTACCGGTTACGTTACTGATGCTGAGCGTTTCGGCTGGTCGTATGTGTTTCACTCTTTTGTTTCCGCGGATACAGGTAAGAAGGTGACTCAAGTGGCTACTCAAACCCCATGGTGGTGGGTGGTTGAAGGGGCGAGCTGGCGGCATCCTGAGGGTTCGGATTCCCATGTGGACGAGCGGCTGGACCATCCGGTTGTTCATATGTCATGGTATGATGCAGACGCTTATTGCCGCTGGGCCGGCAAACGTCTGCCAACGGAAGCGGAGTGGGAGTATGCTGCCCGGGGAGGCCTCGTTCAAAGACGATATCCTTGGGGAGACGAATTAAGACCTGCCGGAGAGCATCGGTGCAATATTTGGCAGGGGAAGTTTCCTGATAAAAATCATGCCAGCGACGGATATGCAGGGACTGCACCTGTAAGATCATATCTGCCCAACGGATATGGCCTTTACAATACATCAGGAAACGTGTGGGAATGGTGCGGGGATTGGTTTACTAAGGACTATCACCTGTCCTCCGAATCTGTGGATCCGAGAGGACCGGCAAACGGTACAGCCAGGTCAATGCGTGGAGGATCCTATTTATGCCATAAATCTTATTGCAACCGCTACCGGGTCGCCGCAAGAAGCAAGAATACGCCGGACAGCTCCTCAGGGAATATCGGTTTTCGGTGTGCGGCAGATTTAAAAAGTTAGACATTCCTCGTATTACATACTATTTTTTCAAGGAGGCTCTCAAAGTGAAATCAGTAACTGATTCTAAACGTCCTAACCTTTTGCTGATTACTGTTGATCAAATGCGTCACGATTGTCTTAGTATATTAGGTCATCCTATAGTCGAGACACCTAATCTGGATGAACTGGCCCGGACCGGAGTGAGATTTGAACATGCTTATTCTGCAACACCAACCTGTGTACCTGCCCGAGCGGCTATTTTTACAGGACTGAAGCAAACCTCCCACGGTAGAGTCGGCTATCAGGAGCGCGTACCGTGGAATTACCCGACTACTTTACCTGGTGAATTATCTAAATCGGGTTATCATACGCAATGTGTCGGGAAAATGCATGTCTATCCGGCGCGGAGTCTGCTGGGATTCCATAATGTCGTATTGCACGATGGCTATCTGCACTATAATCGCAATAAACATGATACTGCTGTTCAAGAGCATTATGATGAAGTAGATGATTACTTGCAATGGCTTCGCGGGCAGGCTCCGGGAGCAGACCTGCTGGATCTGGGACTGGATTGTAACGCCTCAACTGTGGCCAGGCCGTGGGCTCTTCCGGAACATCTGCATCCCACAAATTGGACCGTGAGCCAGTCGATTGATTTTTTACGCCGGAGGGACCCAGGCAAGCCGTTTTTCTTGTGGATGTCTTTCGTGCGTCCCCATTCTCCCCTTGATCCGCCTCAAGCGTATTTAGATCTATATAAAGATGCGGATTTTCCTGATCCGGTTATAGGAGAATGGGCGCTGAAGGAAGACCCTGATGGGAATGGGTTCAATCCCGTTACTTCGAAGGGGATGGTTCCCAAGCGCCGCCTGAGAATGGCGATGGCTGCTTATTATGCTTTAATTACTCATATCGACCATCAAATCGGACGTTTTCTGCAGGCGCTGAATGAATATGGTGAACGAAATAATACCATTATTATGTTCACTTCTGACCATGGCGAACTACTGGGTGATCATCATATGTATAGAAAGTCGTTACCCTACGAGGGAAGTGCCCATATTCCCTTTATTGTGAATGATCTTGGAGGCCATCTGGATACATTACCGGGCTCCATAGTACCTGAAGTTATTGAACTACGTGATATTATGCCTTCCTTATTGGATGCCGCCGCCACAGAAATCCCTGGTTCAGTAGAGGGCCATAGCATATGGGATTTAGCGCGGGCCCCTAAGGAGTACAATCTGAACAAGCCGTGGCGGGAATATTTGCATGGTGAGCATGCACAAGGTGCTGCGTCTACCCAATGGATAACGAACGGCAAAGAGAAATATATTTGGTACTCTCAAACCGGTGAGGAGCAATTCTTCGATTTAGCACAGGATCCCAGTGAGATGCACAACCTGATTTTTCACCCTGCGATGCAGGAGCGTATACAGCATTGGCGTTCAGTCCTGATTCGGGAGCTAGCTGGGCGGGAAGAAGGATATGTAGAAGACGACTGTCTTATCACCGGCCGTGAACCTGTCTCCATTTTATCTCATATCTTTCAGTCAGATTAAAATGAAAGCGAATTCAACGGAGGAGCGAAGTTCGGTGAGCGAATGTACAAGTACTTCCAGTCCACAACATCTTCATGTCATGTGGAAGACAGTTTCGGAGGATTGCAACCTGGCTTGTGATTATTGCTATTACAGCACAGCCGGAGGAGTTCCTAATAAACCAGTTAGAGTGATGGAGCCGGCTCTTCTGGAACGGTTTATCTCCCAGTATATGAGCAACTCCTCTGGTCAGGCAACCTTCTCCTGGCAGGGAGGGGAGCCCTTATTAGCCGGGCTTCCGTATTTTGAACAAGTGATCCTGCTACAGGCTAAGTATGCGCCGCCGCATACGGCAATAAGCAATTCGCTGCAAACTAACGGAACGTTAATTAATGAGAGCTGGGCGTCCTTTTTCAAACGTTATAACTTTTTGATTGGAATTAGTCTGGATGGTCCAAGGTCTATTCATGATGCCCATCGGATGACAGGTTCTGGTAAAGGGAGCTTTGATTTAGTGATGCGCGGGGTGCAGCATTTGCAGCAGGCGGATGTGGAGTATAATATTCTATCGGTAATCCATGAAGACAACGTGACAAAAACGGAGGAATTAATGGCATTTTACCGGGAGCATCAGTTTTCATATGTACAGTTTATTCCATGCATGGATTTTGTTTCGCAAAAGAGCGGGTTACCCGGGCGCTTCCGGATCACACCTGAACAGTATGGGGAGTTTTTGTGCCGCACCTTTGATTTGTGGTACAACGAGGGGGAACCTGAGCTTTCCATTCGTATGTTTGAGAATATGCTGCTTGTATTTATGCACCGTCAAGCGGAGCTGTGCGTTCACAGCGAAAGCTGTCCGAAGATGATGGTCCTGGAGACAAACGGTGATGCCTATCCTTGTGACTTTTTTATTGATGAAGACCATTGGTTAGGCAATATCGGACAAGCGGGTTTGGACTCTTTGCTTGCGAGTCCTGTATACGATGAATTTCTGCAGATGAAACCTAGGGTGAATGAAGCATGCCGCAAATGTGAATACATAGCATTTTGTCATGGGGGGTGCCCTCGCAACCGGAATTGGTTAGAGGTTAACGATCGTTCCCAGATTGATTATTTCTGCGAAAGCTACAAAATGTTCTATGCTCATGCGTATGACCGGATGATGACGCTTGCGAACCAGCTTAAACGGCAGCAGATGCAGGCGTACAAAAAAAGCGGTCACCCACTTCCGGGCCGAAACGAGATATGTCTATGCGGGAGCGGGAAAAAGTTTAAGCACTGCTGTCAGCGACTATAGCGTATAATGATAGCTTATCCTAAGCCGTAAAAAAATGCTGGCAGGAATAGCCTTTTCAAAAAACTAGACACGGGAGGGAATTCATTGTCCTCTATGATTCAAAGTCAGCTTAGCATAAAGGTGCTGGATGTATTGAAAATTCAATATAAGACGCGGATCATATTCGATTATGTCCAGTCGTGCTACACCGTTTCTTATATCCGGAAAGGTGAGGTATTGACGACATCCCAAGAAGGAGAATATGTGGCTTCTGCCGGAGATGTGATGATTCATCGTCCCAACGAGCCTTTTAATGTTATCTCTAGAATGGATGGTATTCATTATCTATTCAATATCCAGGTTAATGTCAGGGACGGCGAGGACTTCTTTGAGTTATTCCCAATAGGTAAAGTGATTCAAATCCGGGATCGGAACGAATATGAGCGAAGGTTTGATGAGCTGCGAAGCCTGTGGCTGCAGGAAGAAAAAGATTTCAGAGACGTTCAGGTCAGTTCGCTGATATTTACCCTCCTTTATGAAATTGTGGAGAGCATAAAACCTGATGGGAACCTTTCGTTATCAGATCCTCTCTTCACAGACCGTTTTAATGAAGCGCTGCAATATATGGAGGATCGGCTTGAACAGGAGATTACCCGCGAGGAACTCGCCAATCTTTATCATATGAATCCGGTCTATTTTAGCCGGGCGTTTCAGAGAATCTATAAGCTTACACCAATGCAAATGCTTCGAAAGCTGCGGCTGCAGCATGCCAAACAACTGCTGGAGCGTACGGACTATACCGTGGAGTATATCGCTCAAAGATGTGGTTATTATGACGCTTCGCACTTCAGCAAGGTATTCCGGAGCATGTTCGGCAAGGGCCCGGCTGAGTACCGGAAAAGTATCAAATTTACAAAAACAAACACCGTATCTACATAGCTGAACCCTCCGTATTCACTTACTCTTAATTACATGAGCAGAGCACTTCGAGCTGCCCGCTTTCGGCCCATACCATGTTTATCCATAAAGAAAGGCAGGGAACCACTCATGAGAATTTTGTATCTGGATTTGGATTCGCTTCGCCCGGACCATCTGGGATGCTATGGTTATCACCGGAATACATCCCCGAATATTGATTCCATCGCCAAAGAAGGTGTCACCTTTACCAATTACTATTGTTCGGATGCACCCTGTTTGCCGTCCCGTTCCGCATTAATGTCGGGAAGATTCGGCATTCACAACGGGATCGTAGGACATGGCGGCACCACTGCCGATATGCGCAGAGATGGGGTAACGCGGGAATTTAATGACCGCCTGGGAAGGGAGAGCCTTCCTGCAACATTAAGGCAAGCCGCCATGAAAACCGCATCAATCAGCACGTTCTCCGAACGGCATTCCGCCTGGACCTTCAACGCCGGTTTTCAGGAGGTGTTCAATGTAGGCGGAAGGGGGCATGAGACCGCGGAGCAGGTGCTTCCAGTGGCGCTAAAATGGCTTGAAGATAACGGAAAGTCCGAGAATTGGTTCCTGCACCTGAATTTTTGGGATCCGCATACGCCTTACCGCACACCCGAGGACTACGGTAATCCATTCGGAGGGGAGCCTTTACTTGGGTGGATTACCGAAGACGTCTTTGAGCTCCACAGGAATAAGAAGGGGCAGCATAGTATTGAAGATATGAATGCACTCGGCAAGTCGCATTACCGCAAGCATATCAGGCATAAACGGTTTATAGAAAATCACGATGATCTGCGGGTTATTTTTGATAACTATGATGCTGCAGTCCATTATCTGGACGATCATCTCGGGCAGGTCTTTGCCAAGCTGAGCCAACTTGGCGTAATGGAAGATACGGCGATTATTATCAGTGCAGATCACGGGGAAAATTTGGGCGAGCTCGGGATATACTCCGAACACGGCACGGCAGACGAGGCAACCTGCCGTATTCCGATGATCATCCGTTGGCCGGGCGGCAGAAAAGGGGCCCTTGATGACGGCCTGCACTATCACCTTGATCTTGCGCCGACATTAGCAAGTATATTGAACTTGCAGAAGGCCCCATCCTGGGATGGTGAAAGCTACGCGGGTTCCATATTGGGGGAGGGCTCGGTTGGACGGGAGTATCTAGTACTCTCACAGTGCGCTCACGTCTGCCAGCGCAGCGTTCGCTTCAAGGACTGGCTATATATACGCACCTATCATGACGGCCATCACGGTTTTCCAAAAGAGATGCTGTTTAATCTGAAGCAAGACCCTTATGAACAACATAATACTGCCGAAGACAACAAAGAGATTTGCAGGCAAGCCGTATATCTGTTAAATGAATGGCATGACAATATGATGGGCTCCATGGACTGTGATATCGATCCATTATGGACGGTGCTGCAAGAGGGCGGACCTTACCATGCCAAGGAATATGCGGACTCCTCCATTAAGAAAGCGTAGCATTCCAAGAAAGAGGCTGCCCTTGCGGGCAGCCTCTAAGCATGATCAGGCTTCCTGTTGGCCTGTCAAAGTTCCAGGAAGTGTCAACACGGTTTTCGTCCCGATTCCTTCCTGACTGTACAACTGAACGCCGCAGTGATTCCCATACTTCAGTTTTAAGCGGTTATTGACATTAAGCAGACCAATATGATCACTGGATTCTACATTTTTACTTGTCAGCAGCTCGGTTAGCTGTTCCAGTCTAGCCGAATGGATGCCGACCCCGTTATCTTCGACAGTAATTTCAAGGAGTCCCTTGTCACCTTTCTCCACCGAGATCAGCAAGATTCCGTTGCCGCGAGCTTCGAGTCCATGCCCCAGCGCATTTTCTACAATGGGCTGAAGGATCATTTTGGGTAAGGTGATATGTAACCATTCCTGCGGACAAAACAGCTTGTAAGTGAATTTGTCCGGGAACCGGCCCTGATAAATCTTCATACAGGCTTCTGCGATTTTCAGCTCCTCCCCCAGAGTAACCTCTTCGTTGCCTTTGATACTGTACCTGAGCATGGTGCTTAAAGCCGAGGTCATCTCGAAGATATCCCGATTTCCTTTTACAATGGCCACACCTTTGATCGAATCCAAAGTATTACTTAAGAAATGCGGATTAATTTGACTTTGCAGATATGCATACTCAGCCCGCTGTTTTTCCAGATCAGCTTCGTAAAGCTGAGTGGTTGCATCAATTAATTGTCCCGTCAAATCGTGAATCCGTGTGGTCGTGAAATTAAAGTGCCGGGAAATAATTTCAATCTCAGCATAGCCCCTTAAATCAACCTTGTTGTTTAGCTCTTCCAGGTTCCCGGCCTTCAGCTTATTCATATATTGGATTAGCCTGGACAGCGGCTTAAGGATATTCATCATAAGCATGGAGTAAGGAAAAGAGACGACGAGCAGGGTTAGGGCCAGAAGCCCTAAGCTAACTGTCTTTAATTTCTCCAGTTCCCGCATCAAATTATGGACAGGAACAGCGGTTATAATTTTCCCCGAAATCTCCGGCAGGTTAAAGGATTGGATGGCAAACTTTTTTCCATTAATGGTTTGGATGGTTGACTGCCCGTTACTTCCGGCTGCTTTGGTTTGAATTTGACCCAGAATAATTTCCGGTTTCTCGCTATTGGAATAGATTAAGCCTTTATCATCCATCATGAAGAAGCTGGTACCAGCCAAGCGAGGGTTTTCAGCAAATTCAGTTTGAATGGTCTTAATATCCACAATAACAGTAAGGAAACCGATTTTTTCTCCATATAACGCTGTATCTTCGGAAGCAAAAATATTCATTCCGAACAAAAGGATACTCTTGTCGAGGATTCTATCAGGAGGCCTATAACCGCCATAATGAACCATTCCATCGCTCTTGGCACTCTTCATCAGTTCTGCAGCATATTTTGTCCTTCCTGCTAATGAAATACGTGTATTAGATCGCCCAATTACAATGATATCCAGAATGTCTGTATTCATATTTCGAGCAATGCTCAACGTCCCCTCCACCTTTTGGGATAGATCATAACTCTGAAGTTTATCACTCTCGATGAGAAACTTTTGGATGGTTGGATCATAACCTGCGTTCATCATCATAGAGGAAATGGTGGCATAGTTATCAGAAATCTTCTGCTTAAGGAGTGAAACCAGCTCGGTATTGTATTGGGTATTCTGGTTGATGATAGTCTCACTTGATAGTTGATAGACCCGTGAAATAATGATGGGAATAATGGAAACAATAAACAGGCCGAATATCAAAATCTGAGTACGGATGGATAGGCTCTTAAATGCTTTCATTTCTTTTTCCCCTATATTGCGATGGTGTCATTTTGAGATGCCGTTTAAAGATCCGGGTGAAGTAGAAATAATCCTGGAATCCGCATTTTTCTCCGATTTGATAAATAGAGAGATCAGTCTCCACCAGTATTTTGCAAGCATATTCAATCCGCAAACGGCTGATATGTTCAACGATAGTCTCGCCTACTTCTTTCTTAAATAATTGACATATATAATTGGGACTTAAGTAGAACTGATCGGCTAAATGCTGGATGGAAATCTCCTGATTAAAATGGTTACGGATATACAATAGGATTTCTTTTACTTTTTTGTTTGAGACATGTGAAATATTGGATTCGTTTCCTTTCATGAAAATATCCAGCGTCATAAGAACCAGATCATCAATCATAGCTTCGGCAGTTCCGTACCGGTAGTAGAGCTGTTCATAACCTTCAAAAAAACGGCTATATACCCGTGTCCCGTCCCGGGGAAATAAGTAAAGGACCGATGTATAGAGCAGATAAGCTTCTTTAATAGTGAACATTCCCTCTTTGAATAGCTTCTTGATAGATTCCATAGCTGCTATGAATTCAAGTCGATCTTTGATATGAACGGTTTGAGAAATCTCCCTGAGCTTCTCGTCGATCAGATTCTCCTGTTGTTCCATCACACGATAGCATCCAGGCAAGCCCGTTGCGAACATAGCGAAAGCAGCCAGAGAAGCGGATTCCAAAGACGCATCCAATTGGCGAATGTCCATTATAGGAGAACCAATCCCGATACCGCATTCTTGTGAAACTTCCGTATGTTCGAGGCTCTGAAGGAAAGCTTCATATTGACTCTCTTTTAATAAGTAACCATACCGTCTACCGCTCATCGGGAAGATTAATGGAGAGGACTGCTGGGCTTCTACAGGTGAACTTAAGCCTTGTATAACAATGGCTATGAGTGGCGTAGAGCGGGATAAGGGGATTTCCTTCTCATCCAGCCATTGGCTGATCCGTTGCAGATCTCCTGAACAGACTGCATCATACAGTTCGAAGGGGGAGACAGGCAGTTCCTTAACAGGTTTCGACTTAAGCTGGTTGGCTATCCGGACAAGCATTCCTTCGATTTCTTCGATTTCAAAGGGCTTTAAGCAGTATCCGAAAGTGCCATAATTCATCGCCTTTTGGGCATAAGCGAACTCTGCATGTCCGCTAAGTACGATAAAGATGGTATCAGGCGCGATAGTCTTACCCCGTTGTATAAGCTCAAGTCCATTCATTTCAGGCATTTTGATATCTGTTAGAACTAGAGTGGGGCGAAGTAATTGAATTAAATCAAGGGCTTCCTGCCCATTTCGTGCATCATCGATGACTTCGAAACCGTACTTTTTCCAGTTTACTCCGGCTTTAATTCCTTCTACGATCCACTTCTCATCATCTGCAATTATCACTGAATGCATATGCAAATCCCCCTGTCTCTTGGAGTTCTAGCTTCATCCTAGCGATAGTAAACGCTTGGGGGTATGGATTATCTTACGCTCACTATGTCGGATATTACGTGTCGTGAAGAATTCTTCTGGAGAGGTGTAAAAAGTCCACATCACCGGAGTTGGATTCTCTATACCAGGTCATCCGGACACCAAATATAATTAATTATATAAAGCGCTTACCTGCATTGCAATCTCATACAAAAGGTGGGGGAAGATTGGCTAATCCTGTAACAGTTCGTACGCCTAAGAAAAGCTTAGGAAAAACAATTCTACAGTACAAGTATTTTTATCTCATGGTTCTCCCTGTGTTAATCTGGTATGCCCTATTCTGTTATGCTCCAATGTATGGTGTAACCCTGGCATTCAAATCATTTAACTACAGCAAGGGGATTTTGGGAAGTCCCTGGGTAGGCTTGGAGAATTTCCAAACGCTGCTTACCGACCCTGATTTTCGCAAGGCATTTTTGAATACGATTATTATCAGTTTAATGAAGCTGGTCACTCATTTTCCTATGCCTATTATTCTCGCAATCGTGTTATACGAGTTTTCGAAGACGAAGCTAAGAAGGTTCTTTCAGACGATTCTGACGTTCCCTCACTTCATTTCATGGGTCGTGCTTTCAGGAATTATTATCAATATTTTAAGCAAGGATGGGATCTATAACCAAATTATTATGTTATTCGGTGGTACCCCGAACTCCCCGCTCGTCGATGAAGGTATGTTTAGGCCTGTGCTGTACATCACCCATGTGTGGAGGGAGATCGGTTGGGATTCGATTATTTACCTTGCCGCACTTGCAGGGGTCAACCCGGAGTTATTTGAAGCGGCCGAGGTGGATGGTGCGGGTAGGTTTCGCCGGCTCCTCAATATCGCTTGGCCTGGACTGAAAAGTACGGTGGCTATCCTGCTGATTTTGCAAGTTGGACAACTACTAACACAGGGATCAAGCTTTGATCAGATCTTTAACATGTATAGCTCACCGGTATATGCGGTTGCAGACACGATCGATACGTATATTTATCGGACTTCGTTCACCATAGGCGGGGATTTCGGATATACGACTGCCGTGGGTGTCGTCAAGTCGGTTATCAGTCTGGTCCTCTTGTGGATGGCCAATTCAATCGCTAAGAAAATGGGCGAGGATGGACTGTATTAATTTGTGTGCAAAGGGGAGAAGCAAGTGACTGACATAACGGTAGGAAAGAGAAAAAGGTGGGGTGCTTTTGATATTGGCGCCTTCGTATTTTTGGGGCTTCTTGCGCTTATTACCTTTTTCCCTTTTTATAATGTTCTAATCATCTCTGTTGCCAAATTTGAAACGATTAGTAAGAGCAGCTTTTATATTTTTCCGCGCTCATTTGATCTGGCTGCTTACAAGTTGCTGATTGAAGATATGAAATTTTGGACTTCCATTTTAAATTCTGTCATCGTTACAGTGGTAGGAGTACTGTTTAGTATGACAATTTCTGTCGCAGGAGCCTATGCTTTGTCGAAGCGGGGAATGCCGGGCAGAAACGCGATGCTAAGCTTGATATTGTTCACCATGTTTTTTAATGGCGGCTTAATTCCCTTTTATCTGGTCGTTAAGGAATTGGGGTTTGTAAATAATATTCTGGTCATGATTATACCTGCGGGACTTAATACATTTTACCTGATTATCATGAAAAATTATTTCAATACGATTCCGGAAAGTCTGGAAGAGTCCGCTAAGCTGGATGGAGCAAATGACCTGTATATTCTGCTCAAGATCATTATTCCAATCTCTGCTCCGTTTATAGCGACCTTTGCCTTGTTTTATGCCGTAGAAAGATGGAATGAGTGGTGGTATGCACTGATCTTTATCAGTGATGCTTCCAAAACGCCGCTGCAAATTTATTTGCGGGAAACGCTCATCACATCAAATTCCCTGCTTAGTTTAATGACGCAGACCCTTGCCGAACAGGAACAGGCGGCGAAGGTCTATACACCAGCTTTACAAATGGCAGCTGTAGTATTATCAAGTATACCTATTATTGCAATTTATCCGTTTCTGCAGAAGCACTTTGATAAAGGGATTATGATTGGATCAATTAAAGGATAAGTGTATTCAGATATAAGTTATTATCCTACAACTAATTTAAGGGAGGTTTAAGTATTGATTACAAAAAAAATGATGACATTGGCAATGTGTATGACCATGTTTGCTTCACTGCTCACGGCTTGCGGTGGGGGAGGCAACAATGATAACGGGCAAACCGCAACGAATACAGAAAGTTCACAGAACAACACTGCTTCAGCTGGCGATCCTTATAAAGATCCGATGACCATTTCTGTCGGTTTCTGGGACGCGGAGGCCGAAATTGCCAATATCGAAAAAGATGCAGTCGCCAAACAAATATTAGAAAAATTCAACATTACCTTAAAACCGGTCAATTATACTTGGGATGATTATTCCCAGAAGATACAAATGTGGGCAGCTTCCGACCAATTGCCTGACATATTTGCAATCGATGCAGTCGGCACACAGTATCAGCGCAAATGGGTTCAACAAGGCGTTGTTAAAGCCCTTCCGGATCTTGCCAAGTATCCTAACCTTGCTGAATACTTCGAAGAACCGGATATTAAAGGATTAGCGGTAGACGGAAAGAATTACACGGTTCCCCGCCGGATGTTCCCAAGCGTGGATTGGAGCGCACTAGACCGTGTCGTCCTCTATCGATGGGACCTCGCTCAAAAGGCTGGTATCACTAAAGAACCAGAGACATGGGAAGAATTTGAGGCCATGCTGGATGCCATTGTAAAGGCCGATTCAGAAGGTAAGAATATTTCCGGCCTTACGTCAACAACAACGAAGTTACTGGGTGGATTTTTCTGGCTGTATGGCAACCCGGTCGCCACGAGCGATGGCAGCGGCAGTGATTTCAAATGGATTAAAGAGGATGGTAAATATGTCCCGGCTGCATTTTCGAAGAACGCACTTCCAGCGCTCCAGAACATGAAGGATATGTATGATAAGGGATTGATCAATTCTGACATCGCGCTTGTTAAGCCTGCGGATTCCTACGATAATTTTGTGGCAGGCAAATCGGCTGCCCTCCTAACCGCTGGCGGGTTTATCAATTTAGATAGCGAAATCTATGAAAAACGCTGGAAAGTAGCGTATCCCGGTCAGGAAATCACTGAGAAAGTAAAAGTGCTCAAACCGCTTATTGGACCTGATGGAGAACGTTCCCACGCCATCTTTAAAACATACTGGTCGGAAAGTTACTTCAGCAGCAAGGTTGATGATAAGAAAATGGACCGTATTATGGCGCTATACGATTATGTATTATCCCCAGAAGGTAAAAATTTGTTGAATTATGGAATCGAGGGCGAAGATTATAAAAGCGAAAATGGGAAAATAGTTATGGTTGAAAAGGGGTCATTAAATGAGAAGTACCCCGCTCGTTCATTCCTGAAGAATTTGGTAGCATATGAAACTTCGGATAGCTATAACTTAGAAAATCCGACAATTTCTAACGAATCCATCCGAAAAGAAGCTGTCGATTATATCGACTGGATTTTGAAAAACACAAAAGTACCAGATTACGATATTCGACTGACTTATATGTCTACACCTACCAAGGATAAGTTTACTGTGCTTGACCATGACGATATCCTCAATATTATGCTTTCTAAACAACCGGTTGAGGAAGAATGGAATAAAATCGTGAACGATTATAAGGCCAAGGGACTCGACAAAATGATTGACGAAGTCAATGAGAAGGCAAGGGCAGAAGGCATCGAATAATCACCAAAATTAGACAGGATGCGGCAGTAGCCGCATCCTTATATATTTGGAAGGGAGCGTCGATGATGCTTAACATGAACTTAACGGGGTTAACCGAGAAGCAGTTGTCTGCTGTCTCTGAGGTAGCCGGAATTTTAGGGATTACAATAGATTCTGCTGGACTTCTGGTGATTTGTAGGAACCAAGGAACAGGTATCCGAATCGCTGCCGACGGAGTTGGGGTAACCATTGAGTATGAAAAGGAACATCAATTATTTCGGGCACTCAGCCGGTTTGTCGAATACGTAGGCCAGGGAGAGGCAGGCGAAATAAGGGAATTTCCGGTTTATGAACAGCTTGGCTTCATGGTGGACTGCTCGCGAAATGCTGTTCTACATTATGAAGGATTTAAGAAATTGATCCGGCGCTTGGCGCTCATGGGATATTCGACGGTTCAACTGTATACAGAAGATACATACGAACTGGAGCAATATCCTTATTTCGGCTATTTAAGAGGAAGATACACTGCGGAGCAAACCCAGGAAATGGACCAGTACGCCGCGTTATTTGGTATCGAACTGGTTCCGTGTATTCAGACGCTGGCCCACCTCGGCCAAGCATTGAAATGGCAGGCGCATGCGCCGCTTGTGGATTGCCAGGATATTCTGCTTATTGATGATCCTCAGACATATGCGTTGATTGATCAAATGTTTGCTTTCATGTCGGCCAATGTACGCAGCCGCCGTATAAATATAGGGATGGACGAAGCGCATATGATGGGACTTGGCAAGTACCTGGACAAACATGGGTACCAGGACCGATCCTTCTTGATGCTGAAACACTTCGGCAAGGTTATGGAGATTGCCAGAAAATATGGTTACTGCACAATGATGTGGAGCGATATGTTTTTCCGCCTGGCCAGTTCTGGAGAATATTACGATGCAGACAGTCCAATTAGCTCCGATATTGTAAAGCTGATTCCTGAGGATGTTACATTGGTCTATTGGGATTACTACTCGGAAACGCAGGAGAAATACGATGGAATGATTCGCAAACACAAACAGCTCAGTGATCATATCGGATTTGCAGGCGGAGCTTGGAAATGGATGGGGTTCACTCCGAACAATGAATTTAGCCGCCGGGTCAGTCTGTTGGCTCATGAAAGCTGTGTTAAGTATGGAATTAAAGACATGCTGGTGACTGCTTGGGGGGATAACGGTGCTGAAGCTTCCGTTTACTCAGTGCTTCCTTCTCTCCAGCTTTGGGCAGAATTATGCTACATGGGATGTTCCGAGGAAGAATATGTCCGGGGAAGATTCAGCACCTGCACAGAGGGCAATTATGATGATTTCATGGCGCTCGATGCGGCTAACCTGGTGCCGGGTAATCTCGCACCTGGAGGTTGTTCCATTAATCCGGCTAAATATTTGCTGTACCAGGATATTTTGTGCGGGTTGTTCGACCGGCACGTCCTGCCGGATGCATATTCGGAGCATTACCGGCAAAGTGCAGAAAAAATCGAGCAGGCAGTATCACGAAATTCAGCTTGGAAATCCTTATTTTCTGTCCAGGCCAGCCTGTGCCGTCTTCTCGAACTGAAAAGTGAAATTGGAATTTCTATTCGGAAAGCTTATAGACATGGTGACGTGGAGCAATTGGCTCACTTTGCTGCTGTGACTTTACCGAAACTTTCCGGTTTGGCGAGACAATTTATCAAAGTTTATCATGTGCAATGGGAGCAGGAGAATAAAGTGTTCGGTCTTGACGTCTTTGATCTGCGGATGGGGGGCATGCTTCAGAGGATTGAGACGGCTATTCACCGATTGAATCGCTATGCTGAAGGGGAATTAGATGAGCTTACGGAATTGGAAGAGGAGATTCTGACGTTCGACGGGCTCGTTGATGAAGGTGGTCCTAGAGCTATTAGTGCAAATTTATGGCATACGATAGCTACAACATCCGTAATCGCGGGGGTTTAAGGAAGGGAAATCGGACCGATATCATAGGACAACCTGAACTGTCAGGTTGTCCTATGTTTGTTACTATGGTGAATAAGTTTAAGCTACCAGCTACTCCGGCGTTCTGGCAAAGGATCCTGATCCTGAATCATCCGATGAGCGAGCAACTCCATCATAAAACTGCGGATTTCCCTAAACGCTGAATCTTCAAAACGATTGATGTTTTCTTGGGGATCTTCTTTCAAATCATACAACTCACCGTAAGTCTCTCCTGCGAAGACAACCAGCTTATATTGTGAAGTACGTAGGCACTTGGCGTTGATGCCCCGATCATGAGCTATATAAGCAGTAAGGGCAGAGTCACGGACATGAGATACTCTACCAGCAAGCACCCCTAACTGCGACACACCTTGAATTCCGTAGGTGCTGTTGAGTCCTACGGCTTCGAGCAGTGTGGGGACAATGTCAACATGTTCCATAAATGCGGATGTGCGTTGCCCGGAGGCTATCCCTGGGCCGCATACAATCATCGGGATTCGTGTTAAACCTTCATAAAACCACGGCCCTTTATACAAGAGTCCATGGTCGCCAAGTAATTCTCCGTGGTCGCTGGTGAACAAAATGATTAAATCATCGTAAATTTCTTTTTGCCGCCAAGCTTTTTTAATCCGTCCGATCTGCTCATCAATGAAGGTAATCATTGCATAGTAATTACGTATTAGCCGTTTTATGTTGTTCTCATCTAGAGAATGTTCCTGCCCGCCCCCAGGCCAATAACCCCTCAGGCCCTGACGCAACAGATGCTGGGGACGTAGATTCACATCGTCTGCTTCTCTGATTGGCGCTGAAATTTCTATATTAGCATACATATCTGTATACGCTTTTGGAGGGTCGAAAGGATGATGGGGATCTACGAAACTGGACCACAAAAACAGTGGCTGGTCTGTATTGTGAGAGAGAATGGCCTCGATGCTCCGTTCAGCAACCCAGTAGGTCTGATGCAGCTCGGGAGGTATTTCGCTTTCCCATATGTCACTTTGAGCATCTGAGGATCTGAAGCGGTCTTTGAGGAATCGCTCTGCTGTGTCAGGATCCTGTGCTTTAAGCCATTCCAAGTATTCACCGATACAGTTGTCTTCCGTAATATGGTGTTCATCGAATCCATAGTACGTACCATCAAAAGACCTACCGCGATCCCGGTGAATAGGATCCTCATATTCTTGTGAGAAGTCTTCTTTCATTTGAGGACGGAAATGCATTTTTCCTATACCTATGGTTTTGTAATCGGCTTTTTTTAAATGGTCGCATAAGGTGATTTCATCTTCTTTTAATGTGGTTCCAATGCTCCAGGCACCATGTACATGCGGGTACCTTCCTGTAAAGATGGAGGCACGAGAGGGTGTACAAACGGGACTGGCGCAATAAGCACCGGTGAAGAAGGTTCCTTCTGCTGCAAGTTTATCCAACTCAGGTGTCAGTACGGTAGCGTTTTCAATTCCAACTGCATCTGCACGCATTTGATCTGTAGTAATTAACCAGATATGAGTTTTTCTTTCCATTATTATGACCTCCCCTAAATATAGTATAAAGGTCCAAAAAGCCTCCTTCAACCAATAGATTCTCCATGCCATTCACTAGTATTGTCCATACTGCAGCGTATTTTTCTTTCATATAATTAAATAATATATATCAACATTGGAGGATGAAGTCATGCGGAAGTTATCCATATCAGGCGATCGTTTTGAATTGGATGGTCAACCCTTCCAGTTGCTATCGGGTGCGGTTCATTATTTCCGGGTTGTGCCGGAATATTGGCAGGATCGTCTGCTAAAGTTGAAGGCATGCGGGTTGAATACCGTTGAAACCTATATTCCCTGGAATTTACACGAACCAGAGGAAGGCTGCTTCTATTTCGAAGGCCAAACAGACATTGAGGCTTTCGTCCGGCTTGCCGGAGAGCTTGGCTTACACGTGATTTTGCGGCCGAGTCCTTACATTTGTGCCGAATGGGAATTCGGCGGGTTGCCTGCCTGGCTGCTCGCGGATGATACTATGCAGCTACGATGTAATAATCAAGTTTATTTAAAAAAAGTAGATGCATACTTCGATGAGCTTCTGCCACGTTTGCGGCCTCTGTTAAGCACTCATGGCGGGCCTGTACTCGCTGTTCAGATAGAGAATGAATATGGGAGCTTTGGAAGTGACAAGGGATATCTGGATTATCTAAAAGAGGGCATGATCGCCCGCGGCATGGATGTTCTGCTGTTTACTTCAGATGGGCCTGAAGATCATATGCTCCAAGGAGGTATGATCAAAGGGGTATTTGCCACAGTGAATTTCGGTTCTCGGGCAAAGGAGTCCTTCGCTAAACTACGTGAGTATCAGCCTGCGGGGCCGCTGGTATGTATGGAGTTCTGGAATGGCTGGTTTGACCGTTGGATGAAGCCGCATCACACCCGCCCAGCATCTGAAGTGGCAGAGACGCTGGATGAGATGCTGGCAATGGGCGCCTCTGTCAACTTCTATATGTTCCATGGGGGAACGAATTATGGATTTATGAACGGGGCAAACCTGTTCGATGAGTATGAACCCCTTGTATCCAGCTACGATTATGACACGTTGCTGGATGAATCCGGTAACCCTACAGATAAATTCTACGCAGCTCGAGAAATCATTAAGAAATATGTAGATTTGCCGTCATTGGTGCTGCCCCCAGTCATAAAGTCACGGGCTTACGGCAAAGTGCAGATGACAGAATCAGCGTCCTTATTGACCCAGCTGGACGCTTTGTCGCATCCTGTGCAGAGAGAAAATCCGGAGCCCATGGAGAAACTTGGCCAGGCATATGGATTCATCCTGTATTCAACGAAGATTACCGGGCCACGCAGCAGTATGGAGCTTGTTCTGCAAGAAGTGCGTGACCGGGCTCTTGTTTTCGCCAATGGTGTATTCATCGATACTGTTGAACGCTGGAACCCGCATGGGATTCCACTCACGATTCCTGCCGAGGGCTTACAAATTGACATCCTTGTGGAAAACATGGGCCGCGTAAATTATGGACCACAGCTTCGTGACCCGAAAGGTATAACTTGCGGTGTAAGGCTGGGTTATCAATTTTTACATAATTGGAGCATTCGCTCATTGCCGTTAACAGATCTGAAAGGACTTAAATTTGCCCAAAGCAATTGCGGAGCTCGCCTTCAGACAACCTTCTATAGAGGGAGTTTTCAGGTCAATGAGCCGGAGGATACGTTCCTGAGGTTGGATGGCTGGATCAAGGGACAGGTTTTTATAAACGGTTTTAATCTGGGCCGTTACTGGGAAAAAGGTCCAACAAAAACGATGTATGTACCAGCGCCGCTGCTGCGCCAAGGAGATAATGAACTTATTTTGTTTGAATTGCACGGTGTAATGGAGCCAGTCGTTACATTTGTGGATAAACCGGTTCTCGGTTGAAGCTGCAATTGTTACTGAAGGCAGTTATACTGCAAACAAAATTGTTCATTCTAAAGGTTGTCATTATGAAGTTGTGCAATTTGAAGGATTTGAGTAGGAGGATAAGGGTCTATGGAACAGAAGAAACTTCGCGTGTCTTTATTGGAAAAAGAATATTGGTGGGGAGGAAGAGTGGCTGACGGTACGCTAATGCCTTATGCCCCAACTGAATTTCAGATGGATTTGTCAGAAGATCTAGGGGGGAACCAAGCCTGTCCGTTATTACTCTCGAACCGGGGGAGATATGTTTGGTCCGAACAGCCCTTTTCTTTTCGAATAGACCATTCAGAATTAGTTGTAGAGGGTCAATATGATGGGGAACTGAATTTTGGGCAGCAGGGGAGCACGTTAAGAGAAGTGTACCAATATGTCAGCTTAACCTTTTTTTCGTCTACCGGAGATTTACCGGCTCCATTATTATTTACGGCGCCGCAGTACAATCTCTGGATTGAGATGCTGTATCAGCCTACCCAGGAAAAAGTGCTGAAATATGCGGAAAAGGTACTTTCGGAAGGATTGCCTGTCGGCGTAATTATGATTGATGATAACTGGCATGAATCCTATGGAACCTGGGAATTCCATAGCGGACGGTTTCCTGATCCGAAGGCGATGGCGGATCAGCTTCATCAAATGGGCTTTCAGCTGATGTTATGGGTTTGTCCGTTAGTATCGCCCGATAGCTTGATATTTCGGCAATTAGAGAGCACGGGAATGCTGTTGGGAGATCATAACGGGCAAACGGTGATCCGGCACTGGTGGAACGGATATAGCGCCGTGCTGGACTGCACCAATCCGGATACGGTAAAGTGGCTGCGTACCCAGCTGAACAGCCTGCAGGAAAGGTATGGAGTAGATGGCTTCAAATTTGACGCCGGCGATTTGTTCTCCTATGATTCAACGGACCGGAGCTATCTTCCTTCTACGAAGAACGAACAGTGCGAAGCTTGGGCGCACATCGGACTGGAGTATTCGCTGAACGAATACCGTGCTTGCTGGAAAATGGCAGGCCAGCCGCTAGTACAACGACTGATGGATAAGCATCATAGCTGGAACGAGAATGGTCTGGCCTCGTTAATTCCATGCGGATTGGCGCAAGGGCTGATGGGTTATGCTTATACCTGTCCGGATATGATCGGTGGAGGTGAATACATCCATTTTACAGCCAATGCCGATTCTCTGGATCAGGAACTGTTTGTCAGATACGCACAGTGCTCTGCCTTGTTTCCGATGATGCAATTCTCGGCAGCGCCATGGAGGGTGTTGGATCAGAAGCATGCATCTCTTTGCTATGAGGCGGCGAGATTACACGCCGATTATGCAGCCGAGATCATGAAGTTGGCCGAACATGCGGCAGCTACAGGGGAACCTATCCTCCGTCACATGGCATATGTATTTCCGGAGGAGAACTTTGAGAACGTGACTGACCAATTCATGCTTGGGGATGAGGTGCTTGTAGCACCGGTTCTGGAGAAGGGGGCTCTCAGTCGAACTGTGTCTTTTCCAGAAGGTAACTGGCTCGGAGACGACGGGAAAATCGTCTTCGGTCCTTGCGCAATCTCCATTAAAGCTCCATTGGAGAGACTGCCCAGATACCGCCGTACTGATTAGTGTATGAGAGATATTGCAGGGGCCGTCCCAAAAAGTCTCGGCCTGTGACCTACACTTCCATTATGAAAGACACAGATTCACAAGCCAAGACATTTTTCTTCATGATGGTGCCCTTCAACCCATATTAGTTTGGGACAACCCCTTAGAATTTCAATTTACTTGATTTTAGAAGCTCCACCACTGAATTTCATTCAGTGCAATGTGTCCCCAGGAAAGATTTCCGTTGTTAACTTTAATGCGGATTTGGCTGGTAGTTACAGTACTAAAGGTGATATTGCGATATTCTTCTTCATCAGTATTAGAATTCCAAGTTATAGGTACTTGGGTTGCAACGGGGGTCCATTGACCATTATTCTTAACTTCAATATCAACATTGGTGATCCCCTGTCCTATCCCGTAGTGCGAGACTAAGGTTATCTTATTGGTCCTCTTGGCTGTTGTACTAAGATCTAGTGTGATGTAAGTAGGAAAAGTAATTCCATTTTGGCTGCTCCAAGAGTCAGTAATGATTCCATTATTGATATTGGAAATTTGCCCTATACTTGCACCTGATGTGGTAGTTACAGTTGCCTGAGGCGCAATATTCACAGAGGGTACTCTATATTCGATCACTGGATTCCATCGGGATCCATCGCAGGCATTCGTACTATTACGGTTGAGGACAAAGTAAATATAATCATCCTGTGCTACCGTTGTTATGAGTTCATGGTTCACTCCTATAGTATCTGTTGCGGCGATATCTTGCCAGCCGCTATTTGGCCATAACGGGCTGCTGTTCTTTAATATCTTCACTTTTACTCCATCACCGCACGAGGAATTTTGCTTCGCTACTCTTCCCTTGATAGTGATATTTCCAGCTTGAGGTGCTTTCCATGCTATCACGGTATCATTGGTATCCGGATGTATAAGTCCATTTACTCCAATAAGATTATAATCATATGCGCCTTTCCACTGATTTGTACCTGATAGCCATGTCATGTTAGTAAAGGTAGAGCCGGAGCCCTGCATGTAATACCATTGCTTCGCGCCTTGAATATTATTGAAGTCCTCTGAGAAGCGATAAGAAGGAAGATCCGTCATGGGAGCCGTCGATCCGATTCCGGAAACGTTAATCGGTCCAAGGCTGTACCACCCATTCGTGTTTACCGGATTGGTTACTGCCAGATTAATTGCAGGTACATTTCCTCTGGTTGTATCCACTATCGCATATGCTAAATCGTAAGTTCCATTGGCAATATTACCGAAACTTAAAGCGGTTTCGTAATCATACAAACTACCCTTCAGCCATTCGGACGGATCAATATTGGTGACACGGGTAATTATCGGTTGTTTGGTCGTTGAATTTAAAAGTGCGTATGCAACTTTGTATTTATAATTCCAGGCTGGTCTGCTATTAGGCAGTTTGCCCAGTCCTGTATTTTTCCAACTGCTTTCTATAGTTACATAGTTATTTGATGTAACCGCATCAGGTGCTATAAATTGGACGGGGACAAGTCTATACCCTCCGTTAATGATGAAATCATCTACCAGATCCACATTTTCCATCCACTTAACCGCATCTTCGGGTACTCGTAAATCAAATGTATTGGCCCGGGCGGCTTTTGCATCATTGAGACTGTAGACCAACATATCGCGGATGTTAGAGAATGGATTACCGTTTCGACTCATATATCCAGCAAAATCATGAGCGAAGTAATTCCAACCATTCTCCGCAAATAGAGGTATGCCAAACGTAAGCAATTCTTTCACATAGAAATTTTTGTCTGCCTGCGTAAAATACTGGGCCATACCAATACTATCTCGTCTCAAAATGTCGAATTTATCTGATTCAGCCAAGGATTGTGCAGTGCTCGCTAAGGATCCACCCTGTTGGCCTCCAATGAGTATTTTGGGAAACGCGGTGCGATAAGATTGCGTCACTACAGCAACACTAGAATTGATGGTCCCCGGCTGGGTACTGTCAATTCGAAGATCATGTCCTTCTCCCCAAGCACCCAGACCCATGCCGTCAATAAAATCGACAGTAGTCGGATCATTATATTTCTCGCCAAATGCAGAAATAAAAGCACTAAGTTTATTGAGGAAAACTTGGTCGTTCACATATGGAGTCCAAAAAGTGTTGGTATAGCCTTTTGCCCCAGCATCGCGCACATATTGGGGAGTGGCCTGTTGGTATGAATCCTGACTATCGACATAGACACGGAAAGCAAGCTTTAGTCCACGGTTCTTTGCGCCTTCTACCAGTGCTGTAAAGTTTCCGTTGTTTTCCCACCCGTAGTTGCCTTCAGTTGGCTCATAGAAAGACCAAGGTGCCCGTAAATAAAAAATACTAGCCTTTGCTGTAGCCCCGGACTGGTCAAATGTTTCCCAAAATAAGGAGGGATTCGAAACGCATTTGTTCATTTCGGGAAAACTATTGTTGGTCATTTGACCAAATGCATCACAATAAAGCACCCAACCCATTGCAGGATTTTTAACCAACCCTGTGGTTTTCTCGGTTGGTTGATAGGTGGTGCTGCCCGCCGCCTTCACTTGGCCGGACATCCATGAAATGGTAAACAGGAGAGTGGTAATAGTTAATAATGAAAAAGTTATTCTCAGCTTTAACATAATTCATTCCTCCAATTCATCTGATATATTCATTCCAAGAAGACTTCTTTAAAGAAATCCACCTTATGACTTGATTGTAGGGAAGGCGGTCTGGTGTTACAATCTTAAAAATTGAATTTTTAATAGTATAATATTGATAACAAGAGGATGGTGAAGAGCTAAGTGTATCCAACATCGTACTTCTTTCAATCAGACAGCAAAACACCTATGCTTATGCTTGATTCAATTGGCTGGGAATCTGTAAAGCAACCATATGCGTTTAATGGCCTGACCCGTCCGGATACGAATCACGTTATTTTTCAATACACCTTATCAGGCGAAGGTTATATTAAAATTGACGGAAAGATCCATACTTTAAGTAAAGAAACGGCCTTTCTGGTTGAGATCCCCGGCTCTCATATTTACTATTATCCGGAGAAGAATTCAGATCCATGGGAGTTTATATGGTTGAACGTGAGAGGTCCTTTGGCAACGCAAATTTGGCGCTATACTCTTCAACAGGATGGGTCAGTCATTCATATTCCGCACGACTCGCACCCTATATCCTTGTTATGGAACCTATACCGTTCGATTCAGGAGCAAGAGAACAGTCAATTAGAAGTTAACACTCAACTCTTTCACTGGATTCTTGTGATGGAAAGATGGCTAATAAGCCCGGATAAAATACCTCCTGGTAAGAATGAACGTTTAAATAATGCGATCAATTTTATGAAGGAAAGGCTTGCTACTAATCTCAGCTTGGATGAGGTTGCTGAATACGTAGGAATTTCCAAGCACCACTTATGCAGGACATTTGTGAAGCACATGAATATCACGCCTATTGAATATGTGAAAAGACGTCGGTTAGAAAGAGCGGCTTTATTTCTAAAAACGACGGATTGGCCGATTAATCGGATTGCTTTAGAGAGTGGTTTCAACAGTGCCAGCTATTTCGGTAAAGTATTTCGATTTTACTTTAGAGTGTCACCGCAAGTGTATCGTCAACAAGAACTTAAGTTCCCCTCGAAAAACCTCCTTTTTGAGCGTTAAATTAATAATTTCAAGCCACTTACAGAGACATTCTCTAAGCGCTTTTTAAACTGCAGCGAGTGTGAAACTGAACCCGTCATAGCCGCTTGTCAATCGCGGCACCCCAGCACATTCAGAAAAAACCAGGAGTGTGGGTTGAGCATCGAGCAGAAGCTGGCTTGTAACTGGCTGACGTTTGATGATCTCAGCTCATTGTAATAATTTGATTTTTTGCGGCTGGTGCTAGGATGCATCTGGTGACTCTGGCCAAGTATTCTTCTGGATGGTACGAAGCACTTGAACAAGATCAGCACATGCCTTTGAGGCCATCTGTAAGGATGGATTCATTGGGATTTTCGCCCGGAGTTGTTGTGAGAAGAAGGACATGTGTCCGAGGTTGCTTATGCTATCAAGTGATTTGGGACCGCGTAAGCCAACAGCCTGCAGATGATCCAGAGCAGCGAGTGCATTTCGCTAAGGTTACTCTGAACTAACAGAGACAACTTGAGTCGCCAATTGAGGGTACACAGAAAGTTTGGTTATTGGGAACTGATTATGAACATCTAGTTGCCACTGGAATGTTAATCGAAAACACAGGATTTAGCTTAAATCCTAGCCAAGTTAATTTGTCTGCTTTTGGACTTGAAGGTGAGATATATGAGCATTCTCAGTTTTATGTAACTTACTTAGGGACAAAACTAATTAAACATGGCTTATTAGTGTGAAGAGCGGATTAGATGTCTCGACCGAAGTCATGGATCGAAAATGCATCGTATTCTTAATGAAGAGGAGAAATTTATATGGATGCAATTGAAATAATGCTAAGGGCCTTAGATTCGGGATCACTGCAGAGATTAGCTTGTGATATGCTTCCTCTTCTACATACAAACTGGAAGGGAATTAATAAAAGCGGAGGAGTAGAAGGCACCAACAAAACTAGAAAGGGTACACCTGATGCTTGGTGTGAGAGAGAGGATGGTACATTAGTTTATATCCAGGCTACAGGTGACCCAAAAAAAGGTAAAATCATAGACGATCTAAATAAAAGTTTAAACCAGCTAAAGAGTTTAGATAAAAACGTTGGAGCTTTGTGCATTGCTTTTCTGAACTTCGATCCCCAGAATGTTGAAATCGAAATGTGCAAGGTGAAAGCTAAGGAGTACGAATGTGAGTTCAAGTTTTATTCAAACTCTAAGATTTCAAAATTACTTCAAGATAATTTCCCGGAAATAGTAAAAAAATATCTTCCTGTGCACTCTTCAGAGGTAAAGAAAGTATTTGAAGAAATCTGCAGTGTATTATCGACACTGAAAGGGAATTATCAAGCTTTATATAAGTACTTTTCTGGCTACACTTCAAAACAAGTTTTCATGCGGCCAGAAATGGAAGAAAGCAATAATGCGATGATTAATTTTTTGAATCAAATGAATCAAACATTTTCGAATTTGACTTCAATTAAGGATAAAAATTATTCACTTCTTTCAGATGATGATGTCCTAAAAGAAATTGAAAAAATAATCAATAACAAAATACCATTTAACGGAGACGTTTCCGATATATCGGATGTATATGAAATCATTACTGACGAAACAATTCACAATAAAAGAATAAAAGAGTTTGATATATTGTTAAAAAAATTAATTAAACTAAAGTGATGGTTTAAGCTTATCGAGTTTTGAGTTGTTAGAAGAAAATTAATTATTGGACTGAGAAAATAAACTTGCAGAATGGCAGAACGTTATGAAGTTGAGGGGTCTGTCAATAATTTTGTGTAAACTCTTTTAAGCACAGATTCCCCCGAGGGGGAAGTCGCGAATCTAACGCAAGTGTTGACCGACCCTGTCTGGGAAAAAGACCGAAAGCTGCAGCATTTG
>NZ_LRAC01000136.1 GCF_001517085.1 Paenibacillus sp. DMB5 | reverse complement strand
ACGGAGGCCCTTAGGCCTCCGTTTTGGTTTTCACTTCCTGCCGACTCAGCAGCTGCCGTCTCCGCGATCCGAACTTCACCCAGACCCGGTCATCATCATCCCGGAAAAATCGTATTTTCACCCACTTCAGCGGTGTCCAGATTTCCTTGAAATAATAATTTGGCATAGGACTTCTCTCCCAGTAAATAACTAGATTTGAATCTAATTATAGACCGGGATAACTAATTTGTTTGTCAGAACCTGTCCGTGGAAATGTGAAATGTTTAGGTTTTATTGTCAGAAATAGTGAAACCAATTTTTAATCTCCTGCAATGTTTCTTTGGCCTCCGGATCATTATAACCAAAAGTATTACCTATCATTTTAATATATTCATTAAAGGTGTTTTCCCTGCTATAGCGGTCGCTCCACCACCATTTTGCGTTGTAGCCAGAGTTCGCACCTAAGTAAGTTAACTTAATACCTGAATTCTTATATACATGATCAAAAATAAACTTTACTCTTCGCATGTGAAAGTCTGAAGATACAACTATCGCAGACGTGAAGCCATGCTGTTGCATGATGGGTAACGTAAGTTCAGCGTTCTGGTAGGTGCTGAGGGCTTCGTTTTCTGTAAGAAAGGCATCTTAGGGAATGCCAAGAGACAGGACGGTTTGCAGCATATCGCCGGAAGAACTAGTAGTTTCCCCGGAGTTTAATAAAAGAAGGAATTTAAGGTAACCAGTTTTATATAACTCAATAGTCTTTTTCATTACGTCCTGTGTCACCACTAAGTACGATGACCACATCAGCTCGTCGGAGTGAATTTGACATAGTCAAATTTTCCCTGCTACGAGAAACACAATTATAAGTACAATGAAAAGAAATATTACGATTCTAGTGAGCTTCATTCTCCGCATCATCGAGACTGACAACTACTAGTACACTCTTTTTCGACCAATTGATTCATATATGACACCAGACTTTTCAGCATCAACAAGTGAATAGCAGTTTCGCCCATCCAAAATTAGAGGGTTTTTCATAAGTTCTTTATATTTTGTAATCGGAAAAGACTTGATTTCTTCCCATTCAGTAAATATAAAGCACATATCAGCATCCGTAAGGGTATCTTCTATTGTATCAAAGTACATAATTTTATCAGGGTATAACTTTTTGAAATTTTCCATTCCAACTGGATCCCACACCTTAATATTTGCTCCATCTTCTATCAGTAATGGGATATTAACTAGTGAAGGTGCATCTCTTAAATCGTCTGTTCCGGGTTTAAACGTCAGTCCTAAAACAGCAATATTGAGATTATTAAAGCTATCATAATATTTTTTTGATTTCTTGATCAGTTTGATCTTTTGGTTTTCATTAACCTCAATTGCAGCTTTTACAGTTTTCAATTCATAATCATTAAAACTAGCAAGCCAGTGCAATGCCTTAGTATCCTTTGGAAAGCATGATCCCCCATAACCAATACCAGCGTTCAAAAATTTATTTCCTATTCTTGGATCCATTCCCATGCCTATAGCGACATCTTCAATATTCGCCCCTACAATTTCGCAAAGATTAGCCATTTCATTAATGTAAGAAATCTTTAACGCTAAAAAATCATTTGCAGCATACTTAATCATTTCTGCACTTCTGCGGTTTGTAACCACAAAAGGGATATCAAATTCTCTATACATTTCCTTTAATATTAATTCAGCGTTTTCCGATTCTACTCCTAAAACTATACGTGCAGCATTTAGAGTATCTTTAACTGCTGTTCCTTGAGACAAAAATTCAGGATTTGAAGCTACATCAATTTGTACATTATATTTCTTATTTTCGTTTATAATTTGCTCAACTTTATCATTAGTTCCTACTGGGACAGTAGATTTAACAATAACAACACAATCTTGCTTAACTGATTGCGCAATTTGCCGAGCGACCTCATAAACATACTTTAGATTAGCAGAACCATCTTTCTTTTCTGGTGTCCCAACTCCAATAATAATGATTTCTGCGTTACGGTATGCTTCATAGTAATCCGTAGTATAAGTGATTTTTTTCTTATTTTTCTCCATCAGTTCTTCCAAATTAGGTTCAAAAATAGGAGAAATACCATTCTGCATTAAAATAATTTTTTCCTCATCTATATCTAAACATGTAACACTATTCCCACGTTCGGCTAAACACACGGCAGTGACTAATCCTACATATCCAGTTCCTACTACTGATATTTTCATTTTAATCAGATCCTCAACATTTTTTTTATCATCGTTCTATTTCTATGTATAAAATAATCGAAACGAGTCCCAAATTGATTTTTAAACATTTTTAAAATTTTACTATTTAATTCTGGGTTATTAAATTCACATCTTGTTGTATCCGTATTAAGTAGCACATCAAATCTTCTATTCACTCCACTATGTGTTCCTGAACCATCGAGTCCAATATTCCTCACTCTTGATGTAGTAGGATATATAGTATACATATTTAATTTACTCTGACTATAGCACCATCTTATCGCCCACGAATCAATTTCACCTTTCATTTGTGAATCTAACATTTCTGACATATCTCTTCCACCTCGATTAAATTTCTTTCGAAGGTTTTTGTTTCCTTTAAATTCATCATAATCATTAACATTCCAATCTATTTTATTCCATCTATCGCTCCAGGTTCCCCATCCCCAACTGGAGCCTCTATACGATAGATACACTGAACTTTTATAATCTGCAGGGATGCTCATTTTAAATGTATATCCACTGATTGACCAGATTTTTTTATCTTTTTCATAAAAATTCAAAGCATCGTTCATATAATTTAGGAAATCAGGAGATGTTACTAAATCATCTTCAAGAACTATAACTTTTCCATAACGCTCAATAAGTTCACTCACTCCGCTTATTATTGAGTTAGCTAATCCTTTGTTAATGTCTGTTTTAATTAATTTAACAGATTTAAATAACCCTCTCGTTTTAAGCTTATCAATATAACTTCTTACCTCTTCAACACGTTTCGAAACAGTTTCGTTTTTCGGAGCATCAGAAAAGATATAGATATTAGTATCTTTTGCCATAAAATTCATGGCTAACGACTCAATAGTTTGCATAGTATGGTCTGGTCTTGCGTAAACAAATATAAGCACCGGGGCTAACACGGCTACACACCTCATAAATTTATATTTTGAATTAATAATTTCGACTTGCCACGGGGAGTTAAAGGTAGATTATTTACAAATTCAAACGAAGTTTCAATTTGGGCTATCTTATAAAAATTATCTTGTAATTCAAGTTGATCTTCTGTACTGAAATTATCATCCTTTATAATTTTGAATATGATATTTCCAGGCTCATCCTGAATGATCTGCCATTTTTTTATATGATCAAACGCTTTATAATGTCGTCCAAAAACAATTGCAGTTAATAATACTTTTTCCATTTCTCTAGTGTAAATATAATCTTGAGTACGTCCTAATATTTTTTTAAATTTTGTAATTCCATAATCTTCTCCATCATAGAGTGCCATATCACCAGTTCGATAACGTATAAAAGGCATTGCATAATTATTAAATCCAGTTACAACAACCTCGCCTATTTCACCTTTATTCACAGCCCTTCCATCTTCGCCTATAATTTCAGTAAATCCATAAAAAGGAGAGCAAAATGTTGTTAAGGTTTCATCAATAGAATATCCAAAAATACTAGCCTCAGCATGTCCATATTGATTAATAATTTTAGTATTAAAGGCTTTTTGTATGTTTATAATTTGATCATCATAGAAACTCTCTGATGTTAGTTCAACTGCTTTTATGTTTAGAGCAAGATTTAAATGCTGTTTATTAATATGGCATGCTATAGTATTAATAAATGATGGATATCCCCTAATGATATCGGGCTTAAACTCTTTAATAAAGTGGATATACGAGTCAATATTATCATTGGTCAGATACTGGGAAGATAATGCGACGCTTCCATATGGAAGATCTCTACGACTTTTCTGAATCCAAAAAACATTTTTATCTAGTAAGTTATCAGGTATAATTGATCCATCCATCGCTAAGATCCTATCACCTGACTTGTAGCCAAACATTTTAAATAAGAATGCTTGATGTTCCGCATCATAGCTTCCTAATGTATGAAATCCTAAAGGTTCTCCGGTACTACCACCAGTCGTAACAAAACCAACATAATCTTTATTATTAGATAATGCCATTAGGTTACTTTTTTCTCTCTTAATAATTTCTTTATCTAAGAAGGGTATCCGCAAAAAATCTTCAAATTTATTTATATCAATATTTCTTTCATTGAATAAATCCCTATAATATTCACTATTCACATATGCATATTTAACTATTTTCTTTAACCTTCTTCTTTTAATACCGTTAAAATCTTTCTTAATTCCATTGTGGTGTTTATTTAAAGCTCTTAAACCAAAATGAAGCATAATTTTTCCTGATTGTTGTCTAATTAGATAATTAAGGTATTCTAAATCATTAATTCTTTTTAATAATCTTCTTAAGCGATCAATCTGCATTATTAATCATCCTTGCTTATTAATATAACTTCCTAAAAGCCTCTTTAAATTAAAGGCTCTTAACATCATAATAGATGATATTCTAGTTGGTTTGAAGAATAAAGGAGCTACTATAGCAACTGTAAACTGTGAAGCTAATGTCGCTATTGCAGCACCATATCCACCTAAAGAAGGTATGAGAAAATAGTTGAGAGATATATTAACAAAGCAGCCTACACTGATATATGCCAAAGAATACTTTTGAAGGCCTTCACTTACCAACCAAACCCCTCTAGCTGATCCAAGCATAGCAAATATTCCAGCCCAAATACTTATCGAAAGAACACCTGAGGCTTCTGTATATTCCTTTCCATACAATATATTAATAATTATTTTAGAAGAGAATAATATGATGAAACCAAATATCAAACAAGTCCAAGTAACTATATTATAAAGTTTTTGTACTGAATTTATATATTTCTCATTATCAATTTTTTTATCTTTCATAATAACAGGTCTTAAAGAAACAATTATCGCCATAGGAACAAAATACCACATTTCTGCAATTCTAACAGCCGCCGAAAAAATCCCTAATTGATCTTTATTGGGCAGCATAGTGCCTAACATAATCTGATCTATTCTCATGTATAAGGATACCATCAATCCCGAGAGAACAAGATACCAACTTTGAGATAATATTTCTTTAGCATATTTAAAACTAAATTTTAAAGAGGTTCTTTCCTCCCTATATTTAATATAAGCAAATATTAAAGCAACACTTATTATCGCGATATCTATCGTATATATTGTTGAAAATAAAACTAAATCCCCCCCAAAACACACTAGTAATATTTTTAGTAGAGCAGTTATAGCACTTACAACGATCCGGATTAACGACGATATTTTTGACTTTTGGTGAGCTTGTATCCAGTATTCAATCACTTCAAATGCTCTTAAAACCATAGAAAATGACATGATTAAAACAATGACTTGCAAATACACATTTCTAGGCTCTAGGATCCAAATCACAAACCATGATACAAGTGTTAAAAAAAGGCCCCCCGTTATCCTCAATAAAAAACTTGTACAAAGAATTGTTCCTTCTTCATACTGTTTATCAATAATTGTTTTTACACTTAGAATCTCGAGTCCTAATGTGGACAACACAGTAAATAAAGATACTATTGCAAGAGCGTAATTAAACTGTCCATATTGCTCTGGACCAAAATAACGGGCTACCAAAGCAGTTACAAACACACCTATTACTAAATTGAAAACTTTATCACTTATTAACCACGTGGAATTCGCCAATACTTTCTTAGCCGTCTCATTATTGTTAAACTTTTTTTTCACTCTTCTAAATAAGTTCAATTTCCATTCCTCATATACATTATAGTTAAAATCTATTATTCCTTTATCACGTCATGGTATATCTCAACAATTCTTTTCGCATTAAGTTCTCTATCATGAGTTTTCAAAGCACGACTCCTTGCATTTTGAGAATACATGAGAGCCAGTGACTCATCATCAAAGATTTCACAAATATAATGAGCCAGCATGTAGAAAGCATCACTTTGATAAAGAGCCCCTTCTTTTTTATTTTCTAACAAATCCATTATTCCTCCTACAGCAGATGCAATACAAGGAACACCTAGAATCATAGCTTCTCCTAATGAATTAGGACTATTTTCAATAGTTGAAGGGCAAACAAAAACATTAGACTTCAAATACCTTTCACACATCTCCTCTTCGGTCAAGATTCCAGTAAATATAACCTTATTTTGCAATTTATTCCTATTAATTAACTTTTTTATATATTTACCATAGGAGGAAATCTTCACTTTTCCTTTGATGGTATCATCATTCGTTATATCTGCTCCTCCTATATACAGTTTTGCATCTGGATAGCGTTCTAAAACAATTGGCATTGCTTTGATCATAAAATGAAGGCCTTTAATAGGATAAGACCCCTGACTCATAAAAATGGAATTTCTTTCACATCTATCCAAAATCCATACATTAGAGTAGAAAGAGTCTCTTAGATTTTCATTACAGTGATGGTATACTATATTTGAATTTATTTGTGTCGTACATGCCCTATCCCAAGTTGTCCTTCCAATTACATGATTAATATTTTTTAATGATTGAATCTCCAGCTTCCCTCTTTTTACAAATTTCAAGTGTTGTTGATTCAAATTATCCCTTTTCAAAAGATCTCTAAATGTAAATCTATATTGAACATATGGTGGGATAGAAGCCATATAGTGATTCGAATAGATTGAGACAAGCCCTTGAATTGAAATTATATTCTTTATGTTTGATTTTTTACAAATATTCACCATAGAAAGTGTGTGAGCATATTCAGTGCCAAATATATGAACAATTTCAGGTTTAGATTTTTTTACTATTTCACTTAAATGAGTATTATTTTGGATCATTCTTTGATTTTTCAAATCAATATAAGGGAAGCTATAATATGATATTCTGCTACCTTGAAATTTTTCCACACACGAACTCGTCTTTTTAGGGAAGGCTATAGTTAGATGAATCCCTTTTGTCTCTGATAGTAATTTTGATAAATTCACAAGCCAACCGCCAAAAGGAATCGGCTTTTCTTTCATTATTGTACTAACTTCTGGTGTAGGAACATTTATTATCCATAAAACATTCACCTTGATTTCTCCTTCCCTTATTAAATTGAATAAAAGAATTGCATGCACTTCACTTTCATATATACAAATTGAGTATTGAAGATAGATAAATAATACTTATATAAATAAAAATTTTCATTACAATAAAACTAAAAAGATAATGATGATCTTCATCTAAAACATTAATAAGATGAGAACTGTCAACTCCAAGCCCTTCTTAATATTACAGAAATCATAATATCTTTCATTATTTCGCTATAATTCAGACAAATATTAAACCAAATTGATCATTTCATAAAATATAAAATTATTATCACATATTATTCTTCAGTAGTTTAACTACTTTAGCTAATTGCATATTAGTATTTTTATTATTTAATACATAATTTCTAGCATTTTCTCCGAATTCATCAAGTTCTCTTTGTGACTTTCCCAAAACCCCTAAAATTTTTTCTTTTACTAAATCAACTTCATTTGATTCTATCGTGTATATATAATTATAATATTCAGAGGGAATTCCCTCTAACTTAGTTGTAAGAAAAGGTGTTCCAGAAACCATATATTCAAAAGTTTTAGATGGGAAAGAATATTTTGTATACAAATCTCTGGGATTTCGAACATTAATCAGTAACATTGCTTTTTTTTCGTATTCAAATACTTCTTTTTGAGGCTTGAAACCAAAATAATGTATTCGAGAGTCTACTGAAGAAGCTACTTCTATAGCTTCTCTCATATTGCCATCTCCAAATAACCATAACTCTAAATTATCATCCTGAATTTTCAAAAATGCTTCTATTATGTTACCTACTCCATATTCATGAGAAAGAGTTCCGGCATGCATTATAGCCTTATTTTTAGTTGATGGCGCCAAATCAAATTCATTATTAAAGATCCCTTCCATTACAAGATAGGGTTTGTTTTTCACATTTACAATTTTTTTCATACTTTCGGTAAACAAAATGTATATATCAAAATTCTTTTCTACGGTTTCTACTAATTTCAAGTACATTGGTAGAATTAATCTCTTCAAAAAATCATATTAGCTTGTCTTTCCTTATTAATAATATCTGAAGAAAGATCAGTAAATACATTAGCTCTCTTTATACGCGCAAGTTTTGCTGCTAACCATACCCCTAATGAAAGGGGGGTATAATTAAAGGGCGTAAATATGATTTTTTCTTTATTTTTCCTATTTTTCACTGCCCACTTCAATGTGATTAATAATCCTTTTAAAAAAAAATCTATTTCTTTTAAAAGAGGTAAGTTAATGTATGATATATACTTAACCTTATATCTTTGATTTATTTTTTTTATCTTGGATTTAAACTTCAAAAAATGCCCTGTGGGATAATAATTTTCTTGATAAAGGTAGTGCGTTTCCATATCAATATCATCAATTTCAGAAAATCCATTTAGTAATGCCATTTCAAATTTATATTGTGCAACATAAGATGGCATTTTTTTTATTTTTGAAGCCTCTACAAACCACTCTTCATCACACGCACTACCATAATATAAAATCTTCATATTACACCTCGTAACTATACACATTTAATAACACTCACTAACCATTAATCTATACTTTCTCATTGAGTTTTCTACCATATAAGAATCTTTCCCCAAATAACCGCAATAAATAATAATAAACAACAGGAGTTATACAAAAAATCAAAGCAGTGAGTGAGACTTTTACTTTAGGATATGTGATTAATTTACTCATTAATTCTCTAGAATTATATTTTTTGAATTCGTCAGAAAACTGCTTAAAGGAATTACAACTCAATGCAGTTTGCCATAATGTAGCCCATACCCAGCGTGCTTGTCCATACTTCTTAAACTCCAAGGAAAAATCTGGACATTTATATTCAAAATATTTATCTAAACGTTGAATTAGTGTATATCCATCTAATCTTCTACTATCTACAAAACTCATTGCAGAACCATTTCTAATTCTATAAATGTAAAGCTGATCTTTTATTAAAGTAACACTATTTGCGTCACTCAATAATTTCCATATAAATTCCAAGTCTTCACTATATCTGAAACCTTCAGAAAAACGAATTGTATTATCATGTATAAGACTCTTTCCTACCATTAGTGACCAAATACCTGTAACAAAGTCATTATATAAAAATTTTCGTAAAGCTTCGTTAGAATTAATTGTTTCCTGCCCTTTATCCACAGATTTATTATCAAAATTCACTTCGCTAAAATCTTCAGTTACTTGTTTATATCCACAAAAAACCAAATCACATTTTTCAGTAGTAATAACATCTAGCATTCTATCCAAATAATTAGGTGTTACCAAATCATCGGCGTCCACAAAGCAAATATACTCTCCTAATGCTTCATCTATACCTTTATTTCGAGCTACGCTAACACCAGAATTCTTTTGGTTTATTAATCTTATCCTCATGTTACTTCTATTTATATACTCTTGAATAATTAAAGCAGATTGATCAGTTGACCCGTCATTGATGATAACAATCTCAAAGTTTTGATACACTTGTTCAGCAAAACTGTTTAAACATTTTTCAATAAACCTATCAACATTAAACACAGGGATAATAACACTAATCATTAACTTTTCTCCATACAATTTTATCAATTATAGATTTATAGCTTTGAATTATCTTAACTACTTTTGTTGAAATATTTATATCTTCATAGTCCGGTACTATAACCTTTTTACTTTCTCTTTCAGAGAAAGATATGGATAATTTCATGGCTTGCAATAGCTCCTCTTCTTCTATACCTCCAATAACAACAGTACCTTTATCAAGAACTTCAGGACGCTCTGTTGAGGTTCTCAATAATATACCTGGAAAATTGAGCATTGCACTCTCCTCTGATAAAGTACCACTATCTGAAAGTACACAGAAACTATTTTTTTGAAGTTTATTATAATCCATGAAACCAAATGGTTTTAAATTTTGAACAAGTGGATGAAATTCAAAGTTTCTCTGCTCAATATATTTCATGCTTCTAGGATGTGTTGAATAAATTACAGGCATTTCATAGCGTTCAGCTATCTTATTGATAGCTTTCATAAGAGACATAAAATTCTTTTCATTGTCAATATTCTCTTCACGATGCGCAGAAACAATTATATATTTTCCAGCCTCTAGGTTTAATCTTTCTAAAACATCACTAGCATCGATTTTATCCATATGTGCCTGCAATACTTCTTGCATAGGAGATCCTGTTACAAAAATATGCTCTTTCCGGAATCCTTCAGATAATAGGTATCTTCGAGAATGTTCTGTATACGGAAGATTAATATCTGATATATGATCCACGATCTTACGGTTAATTTCTTCTGGAACATTTTGATCAAAGCATCTGTTGCCTGCTTCCATATGGAAGATAGGTACTTTAAGTCTTTTTGCTGCAATGGCGCTAAGTGCACTATTTGTGTCACCTAAAATTAGTAATGCATCTGGCTTCTCCTTCTCAAGCACTTCAAAGGATTTAGCTATAATATTTCCCATTGTTTCCCCAAGATTTGTTCCAACAGCCGCTAAGAAATAATCTGGTTGCCGAAGTTCGAGCTCATTAAAGAATACTTCATTTAATGTGTAATCCCAATTCTGTCCTGTATGTACAAGGATATGGTTAAAATATCTATCACAGGCTTTAATACACTCAGATAGACGAATAATTTCTGGTCTAGTCCCGAGTATTGTCATAACTTTGAGTTTTTCCATAATTTTAAACCTCCAAGAAATAAGTATCTGGTTTATCTGGATTAAATAATTCATTGGCCCAGAAAAGGGTTAATACATCAGTAGTGCCGGTATTTACAATAGAGTGAGTATACCCCGGCGGTATATCAATCACTTTAAGAGACGTCCCATTTACAGGGTACTCCAGAACTTCATTTCCTTCTATTTGGCGGAATTTCACGACAGCTTCGCCCTCGATAACGAGAAACTTCTCTACTTTAGTATGATGCCAATGATTCCCTCTAGTTATGCCCGGTTTTGTACGTGAAATAAATACTTGTCCAGAATGCTCAGTCTTAATAAATTCTGCTAACCATCCTCTATTATCATGTTTCATTTCCAAGTCATAACCGAACTTATCTTCCGGCAAGTAGGAAAGATAAGTACTGTACAAGAAGCGTTCAAAATCACTTTTTAAATCAGAGATAACAAGCGTATTACGGCTTTTTTTAAATGATATTAAGCTTGCTTCAAGATCTTTCAACTTCACTTCAAACACACGTGAAATCTGATAACGGTTTTCTGTATAATTTAGGGCTATATTATCCATAGCATCTATAAAGGATTCCACCACATCATCAATATATACCAGATTGAGTTGTGCTTCAGGATTATTCACTTGTATTGGGATATCTCTACTTATGTTGTAGCACCAGGTAGCTACTACAGAGTTATAGTTAGGTCTGCTCCATTTTCCGAAAACGTTTGGCAATCTGTAAATAAATGTTTTGGCACCAACCTTATCACCATAAGCAGAAATCACTTCTTCAGCTGCAAGCTTACTTTTCCCATAAAGGTTATCAAGATCTGCTTGGATTGAAGAAGATATAAGAATTGGCGTAGACTTGTTGTTCTTTTCCAATATATTTATTAAGTGCTCGGTATATCCGAAATTACCTGACATAAATTCACCATCATCAACAGGTCTGTTTATTCCTGCCAAATGGTAAATGAAATCTGCCTTCAAAGAATACTGCTCTAAATCTTCTAACGTATTTTTAGAATCAATTTTCAAAACCTCAACATCTTCTCTTCTTTCTAAAGAAGCAACCAAATTACGGCCAATGAATCCGTAAGCTCCTGTCACCAAAACAGTTTTCATTATAATAGTCCCCTGCCATCAAGTTCTTTTTTAATGAGATCAAGACTTAGTAAAAGCTCCTTTATACCTTGAATGTCTAATCTCTCAGTATTATGAGAATTATACTCCCAACCCTCGGATATTTCTTTATCCCCTTCTTCAAAGAACTTATCATAATTCAAATCTCTTGTATCTGCAGAAATACGATAGTATTCGCCTAAGTCTGTTGCTTTCGACATTTCTTCTCGTGTTAATAGAGTCTCATACAATTTCTCACCATGACGGGTCCCGATAACTCTTGTATGACTATCAGACTGAAATAATTCTTTTAAGGCGATGGCCAAATCTCCGATGGTTGATGCAGGAGCTTTTTGGACAAAAATATCCCCCTGTGAAGCTTTGTTAAATGCAAACAAAACTAATTCCACTGCATCTTCCAATGACATCAGGTAACGCGTCATATCAGGATCAGTAATTGTAATATCTTCATATTTTTTAATCTGGTCAATGAACAAAGGAATTACAGAACCTCTTGAACACATTACGTTGCCATACCGTGTTCCACAAATAAGTGTTTGTTCAGGCGACACTGTTCTAGATTTAGCAACCATAACTTTTTCCATCATTGCCTTAGAGATACCCATTGCATTGATTGGATATACTGCCTTATCAGTTGAAAGACATACTACCTTTTTCACTCCATAAGCTATAGCCGCATTAAGAACATTCTCAGTACCAATGACATTTGTTTTTACTGCTTCCATTGGAAAGAACTCACATGAAGGCACTTGTTTTAGAGCTGCCGCATGAAATACATAATCCACATTATGCATAGCTGCTGCAACGCTGTTATAATCTCTTACATCTCCAATAAAGAACTTCACCTTATCATTTCTTAGTTCTTTACGCATATCATCTTGTTTCTTCTCATCTCTGGAGAAAATTCTAATTTCACTAATTTCAGTGTTTAAAAATCTCTTTAAAACAGCATTACCGAAGGATCCCGTTCCTCCAGTGATTAACAACGTTTTTCCGGTAAACATATTCTCTATTCCCCGCATTCTGTATAATTAGTGAGAGATTATTATTTCGTAAGTCTTTTCCACAGTGAAATTCGCCTCTAAATATCTCCTTGCATTCGTCCCCATTTTTATACGTAGTCCTTCTTGAGTATTTAGTTTCTCGACATTCATAATAAAACTTTCAACATCTCCACTTTTTGACCATAAACCGCACTCCGCATGAATAAGCATTTCTTTGACATCAGTATTACTATCCGTAGCTGCTAAAATTGGTAATCCGAATTCCATATATGAATTTATTCTTGATGGAAAATTTGGAATGGTGAATCTTGCATCTAAGAACACTAAACCAACATCACTTACAGATAAAACTTCATCAAACTCATTTTTAGGCATATAACGTTCTATCCTTACATTGCTTTGGCTATTCGCATCAATTTCATTCCTTAGTCTATCAAATTCAGTCCCTGAGCCGACTATTAAAAAATAGACATGTTCAAGTTTTGAGCAAGCTTCTAATGCTTGTAGTAAAAAATCTATTCCCTGTGGTTTTCCGAGATTACCGCCATAAACATACACTACAGAATCCTGAGGGATGTTATATTTGGTACGAAGTTGTTTTTTTTCATTTAAAGATAGGTTTAGTCTATCTATAGGCTTTATAGAATTAGGACAAACTTCAATTTTCTTCTTATCTATTTCATTGTTGTGTTTCATAACATATTCTACATTTGCGTTAGACATGCAGCCAATATTATCAGAAATAGCATATAGTCTTTTTTCTTTATTTCTGAAATATCTCCACAGTAAACTCTTTTCCCTAATAATGCCTAAATCAACTGCATTTTGAGGAAAAATATCTTTTAACAACAAATATGTCTTACTTCCATCACGCTTTTGGATGTACTCTACTGCCTTCACAAAAGTTATAGGGGGGGTAGAATACATCACTAAATCAAACTTAATATTTTGGTAATGTATTTTAATAGCTTGTATGAATTGACTTTCAATCATTAAAGTAGATATACCTTTTTCAATGAATCCAGTCTTGGTTACATTCCCTGTTTTAACTCTTAATACATGTATTCCTGACTCTAATTTCATCTCTGTTTCTTTGCCGTATCTTTTTTCACGTTGGCATACTACATAAACTTCATTGTTACGGTTCTTGAATTCCTGCATTAAATCTACGTACAGGTTTTTTGCATTTTCTCCTTCCGGATAGGCCAAGGTCAAAAATAATATTTTCATTTTTTCACCGGAGTGAAAATATCATTAATGATTTGAAGCACTGTCTCCTGCTGAGCCTCTGTCATAGAAGATCCTGAAGGAAGACATACTCCACATTGAAACAAGCTGCTTCCGACACACTCTGTTTCTCCATGAAAAAATATAGGACTATCTTCAAAAACTGGCTGAAGATGCATCGGCTTCCACAGAGGCCTGGATTCAATATTACTTAGCTCTAACTGATTAATAATATCTTCAGGAGTAACGCTCGTACTATCATCTAGCACTAATACAGAAAGCCAATAGTTTGGACTTCCCGAATCTGAGATTGGCATAAATCTAATTGGTTTATCTTCCAATTTATTCACATACGTATCAAAAATAAATTTACGATTATCTATAAAACTATCCAACGCCTGTAGCTGGCCTCGCCCTATACCAGCACTTATATTAGATATTCTATAATTATATCCAACTTCCCTATGTTCATAATGTTTAGCCGGTTCCCGTGACTGCGTGGCCCAGAACCTCATCTTTTTTATAGCTTCCTCGTCATTCGAAACAATCATCCCACCACCAGATGTGGTAATAATTTTATTTCCATTAAAAGAAAAAATGCCAACATGACCAAATGTTCCGCATTTTTTCCCTTTATATGTAGCTCCCAACGCCTCAGCAGCATCTTCTATGACTGGCACCCCATACTGCTCGCAGATGGGAAGAAGACGGTCGTAATCAGCACTTTGTCCATAAAGATCAACAATAATAACTGCCTTCGGCATTTTGTTTTCACTCTGCGCCCAATGGAAGGCTTTTTCAAGCGCTTCAGGAGACATATTCCAAGTCTCTGGCTCTGAGTCAATAAATACCGGATTGGCATATTGATATAAAATCGGATTACAACTACCTGCAAAGGTTAAATCCGAACAAAAAACATAATCTCCAGGACCTACATTAAAATATTTCAGAGCAAGATGAATACCGGCTGTTCCAGACGATAATGCCAGTGCATGATTAATGCCTACATATTCACATAACTCTTCCTCAAACTTATCAACGTTAGTTCCTAATGGAGCAATCCAATTACTATCAAAGGCTTCCTCTATATATTTCATTTCGTTACCACTCATATGAGGAGGGGAAAGGAAAATTCGATCCTGCATTAATGTTCATCTCCAAGATTTTTTTTAATTTTTGCTGGCACACCCGCGACCATTACGTTATTAGGGACATCACTAATTACTGTTGCACCGGCAGCTATAATTACATTTGAACCGACTGATATATTATTTGCAATTTTCGCCCCTACTCCTAGCCAAGAGTATGAACCTATTGATACTGTGCCACTTATATTTACTCCAGGAGAAACATGAACCCCTTTATCAAGTTTACTATCATGATCTACTGAACTTGCTGTATTAATAATACATCCTTCTGAAATTTCAACAGAGGGATTTATAACAGCGTTTGCTAATACAACAGTACCGTGTTCAATTCTACAATATTTACTTAAAATACTAGTGGGATGAATTATTACAGGTATTGTATATCCTGCATGTTTAAGCTTTTCAATCCATAGTAACCTTTTATGATTGTTACCCAAAGCTACAAAAGCATTTGAGTAATCCTGAATATGTTCAAGGTAGCTATCAAAGCTTCCTACTACAGGTACATCCATTACATAACTTTGATCGATTTTATTATCCAAAAAAGCTATTTCATTCCACATTCTGGTAAGCATAGCAGCTTCAGCAACAACTTTACCATGTCCGCCTGCTCCCAAAATTAATAGTTTTGACATGCAGAATCACCTTCACTCTTCAACCTTCTATAGTGTTACTCCCAGAGAAAACTGGCATTGTATCAGTCGGCGAGCTATTAATTCCATCTCTTACAATTACATTCTTAATCGTTTTACAAATTATCTTTATGTCTAAAATGAAACTGACGTTTTCTACATACCAGACATCATATTTGAATTTTTCTTCCCAATCTATTGTATTCCTCCCATTTACTTGTGCCCATCCAGAAATACCAGGTGTTACATCATGTCTACGATTTTGATCTACAGTGTAAAGCTCTAAATATTGAATTAATAGAGGACGCGGACCTATGAAGCTCATGTCACCCTTGAGGATGTTAAACAGTTGCGGCAATTCATCAATGCTAGTTTTACGAAGAAAAGAACCCAAAGATGTCATCCTTTGAATGTCGGGTAAAAGTTCTCCATTTTCATCTTTTTCTAGCGTCATTGTTCTGAATTTATACACTGTAAATATTACTCGATTTTTCCCTGGACGCTTTTGGCGAAACAAAACTGGACCCTCAGAGTCTATTCTGATTGCAATCAATGCTAATAGCATGATTGGCGAACTTAAAATAATGAGGATGCATGCAGCCAGCCAGTCAAAGATTCTTTTAAAAAACAAGTATGGCCTCATTTACTCTCAACCTTTACCATTGTAATAGTATTGAAAATAGCGGGTTTTATCCCGCCATTCCTTTAGCCTTTTCCATACCTTTTTGTAATTCAGCCTCGAAGGTTGCTCTGTACTGATTGATAATATCGGTACTATAACCGTTATCAGTCAATTGCTTCTCAGCAGCAGCAATTATGCTATTGAAACTAGCGGTAGACGAAGCCAGTTGCTGTTTTCCTTGGGCCAGAAGATCAGCTTGAATAGCTGGATCTGTTGCCTGAAGATATTGAAAGGCAAGACTTATCAGAGCTGCACTACTCTGATTTTGTAATGCAGTGAGCTTAGCTTCTGTCTCACTTGTAATTTGTTCATATGTCACTTTTCCAGTCCCGGCAGATCCACCACCAGCTGATGGCGTACTTGTTGGTGCTGGAGTCGCTGTTGCTGAAGGCTTCGTACCTCCTGCTGTGCCACTTCCAGTTGAACCGTTGTTCTGCTCCTGATAACCGGCAGATGTGGCTGTAATGGTCTTCGTCTTCTGATCCCAGGAAATCTTATTACCTACAGATTCAGAAAGAAACCGAAGTGGAACATATAAAGAACCATTCAGCATATAGCTACTCTGGCCTGAAGGTACTGCCTTCTCGTATCCATTGAACACATAGCTTGCTTTCACCTTATTTAGCGAGATACTCTTTGCCTTTGTTGCTGTGGTGCTAGTATTCCCAGCGTTCATAAGATATTCTTTAATAACCACTAATTCCGAACTGCTTGGTTCTGCAACAGTGACCTTTAGATCTTTGGCGTCCCAACTGACACTTTTCTGTAAAGCGTAGGAAACGAATCTTATTGGTACATAGGTAGTGTTATTGTAAATGAAGACATGTTGACCAACTGGAGGCTGCATGCTTACTCCGTCAAACACCATTTTCACGTCCATACTTTGTACTTTAATTGAGTCTACGACTGCTGTAGCAGATGCTGATACCGCTAAGGCAGATGCTGATATTGGTGCCGAGGCAGTTAGAGGTGCCGCACCAGTAAGTAATATTAATAGCAATGCTGCTGCAGGTAATTTCACTTTTGACATATCACTTACTCCCTTCTTCTTGTGCTTTAAGCTGCTCTTCTTCCTCAATAATTTGTTGCTGAGTCTTACCTTGACTAACACCATATTTCTTGGCAATCTGTGACAACTCATTATATTGATCTTCAGACACCTTACCAAGAATGATACTGCGTGCTTCACGCTTCTCTTCAATGGTTAGTCCGCCTTTAGCCAACTCTTGAAGACGTTTAATATCAGACATGCTCAACTGGCTCATAACGATAGAAGCTACATCCGCTTTATCTTTAACGGTTACGCTATCTTGAATGTCTTTGGCCTTATCTGTGGATACTTGAGCAGTGTAACCGTCAGGAGCTTCAGTAGGCTTCGATGTAGCCGGAGCACTAGTTGATTCGGTTGTATTATCCACAGAATCTCCTCCGCTAACAGGCTTATCTGCACTACCCGCAGAAGAAGCACTATTAGTGGGAGCAGCACTACTGGACGGAGCAACTGTTGCCGTTGGTTTTGCTCCTGTATCCCCCGCCGCCACAGGTTCAACAACCTCCTCTTGTGCTGCACTATCTGCAGTATCCTCTATCTCAAAGCCGCCTGCCATCGAATTCATCAGCTTATCCACGGCATAATTAGCCGCAAACAAACCGCCGACACCAAGCACCACAATTACCGACAATGTCCAGATTAAAACTTTCTTCCATCTTTTCACTTGATGTACCTCCACATACAATAGTTAGCTGATTGCCGCCTGGGCTACCGGCTGCATTGGCACAATCTGGTTAATGACTTCACGATCGCATCTGGTTCTTCAGACAAGACGCGCTCCAGTCTCTTAAATTCAAGCTCCAGCTGATTCTGACTGATCACATTTGGTTTACCTATAAATATACGGTCATGCTGAGTGGATCCGAGATTCTCTTCTGCTGTAAGCAGTTCCTCGTACAGCTTCTCACCCTCACGAATACCCGAGAAGACGATATCAATATCCTTATACGGCTCATAACCAGATAAGGTAATCAGGTCTTCCGCAAGTGTCAGGATCTTCACAGGCTCACCCATATCCAGTACGAACACCTCACCACCTCTGGCGAAAGAACCGGACTGAATAACCAGCTGGACAGCTTCCGGAATCGTCATGAAATAACGTACCATCTCCGGATGAGTAACGGTTACGGGTCCGCCTGCAGCAATCTGCTGCTTAAAGGCAGGAATAACGCTGCCGCGGCTACCCAACACATTACCAAAGCGTACTGCAGAAAACTTTGTATTGCTTGTTGTATTGAGACTCTGTACATACATTTCAGCAATTCGTTTTGTAGCTCCCATAACACTGGTCGGATTAACCGCTTTATCTGAGGAGATCAATACAAAGCGTTCCGCTCCATACTTATCCGCACAATCTGCCACATTGCGTGTGCCAAACACGTTATTCTTGATGGCCTCGGAAGGATTACGCTCCATCAGTGGAACGTGTTTATGTGCTGCCGCGTGAAAGACAACCTGCGGCTTATGGCTCTCGAAGACCTCCATCATCCGGGTCCGATCCTGTACATCGGCTATTACCGTCACAATCGGCAGCTCCGGAAAGCTCTTACGCAGCTCCATCTCTATTGTGTAAATACTGTTCTCGCCATGACCTAGGATCAGCAGTTTGTCCGGTGCAAAGGGTGAAATCTGGCGGCATAGCTCGGAGCCAATTGAGCCTCCGGCTCCTGTTACCAATACAGTCTTGTTGTGTACATAACCAAGAATACTGTTCATGTCAGCTACGATAGGTTCACGCCCAAGCAGGTCTTCCACACTGACATCCCGCAGCTTCTTGATGGATACCTTTCCGGTTATTAAATCACTAAGCGCAGGAATAATCTTCAGCTTCACTCCGGTTGCCTTGGACAGACTTACAATCTCGGAGATTTCACTTCGCGATACCGAAGGCATGGCGATAATAACCTCGTGAATGCCCCGTTCTTTTACGATTCTTGGTATATCATAGCGGTTCCCCAGTACCGGAACGCCAAGGATCTTCAAATGAAGTTTATCGGCACTGTCGTCAACAAAACCAATCAGACGGGTATTGGCAAAGGATGCGCCCATTAATTCTCTGGCAATCAGAATTCCACAATCTCCTGCTCCAACGATTAAGGTATGCACCTCAGTATCTACACTGTTAAATCTTCCTCTGCGGAAGACTCTCCAGAATAGACGTACGCCACCCACCAACAGAAGAATAGTCTCAACAGAACGCACTTCTATGCTGAAAGGGACACGAGACGGAAGCATAACAAAAGCTACTGCGTATGAGATTACCGCCCCTACTACAATAGCCTTCATGACCGATACAATCTCACCAATACTGGCGTACTGCCATAATCTGCGGTATAGTCCGAAATAAATCAGACTGCCGCCAAAAGAAAGAGTACAGATTATTCCGTAAAACAGCATCTGCACTATATATTCCTGAGGAATATCACTATAGAAACGGAACAGATAAGATGTCACGATGCTGAACCATATGATGGCAAGATCAATCAGGAACAACATGAACACTCTGGTTTTCGCTGTCATTTTTAGTGCCTCCAAAAATAACAATTTGATCTATAGAACAATATTAATTTCCATAGTAATAATAATAGTAGCCTTCACTGGCTTTGCGTTTAACATTATTCAGCACCACACCCAGCATCTTCGCGCCTACTCTGTCCAGGTTCGCTTTGGCCTTCACTGCAATATCCCGTTTTACTTTGCCGTAGCTGACAACCATAATGACACCATCACTCTTGGAGGCAACAATCTGCGCATCTGTTACAGCAAGAAGCGGCGGAGTATCGAACATGATTACATCAAACTGCTGACGCAGCTCCTGCAGAACCGTACTCATACGATTGGAGGCCATCATTTCAGCAGGATTAGGCGGAATCGGTCCCGAAGTCATAATGGACAGGTTGGGAACTCCAGAATCCTGTAAAACATCTCTTAATTCAGACTGTTGTGATAACAATGACGATAATCCATAGCGGTTACTTAGTGAAAATGTCTTATGAGCCGTTGGCTTCCGCAGGTCACCGTCAATTAACAGCACTTTCTTATCAGCCTGAGCATAAGCAGCTGCAAGATTGGCTGTAACCGTGGACTTCCCTTCTTCCGGACCGGAAGAGGTAACCATAATAATCTGTATCCGTTCATCTACAGAGGAGAAATCAATATTTGTACGGAGCGCCCTGAACGCTTCAGATACCGGAGAGCGCGGGTTGGTTACAGTAATAAGGTGGCGTTGTTTATTTGGCTGCTGAGACATGTTCGAGTTCGCCCGCCTTTCTGGATAACGTCTGAGCCTGTGTTGCTGTTCCCTTCGTTTCTTCCTGGCCGAGTCTTGTGATCATAGCAATTGTCGGCAGACCCAGGTATTTCTCGATATCCTCTTCCGTCTTCAATGTATCATCCAGATACTCCAGCAGGAAGGCAATACCAAGCCCGATCATTAGAGACACGATAAAGGCAATAGCCATGTTCATCACGACGTTGGGTTCAACCGGCCCTGGTGCAACGGGCGGATTGAGCTTGGCCTCATTCAGGATCGATACATTCTGTACATTGAACAAGGAAGGGATCTCCTGTTTGAACACAAGTGAAATCGCATTTACAATTTCTGCTGCTCTCTGGTATGAATTATCTCGAACGACAAGTGTCATCACCTGCGTATTATTGACGGAGCTCACATTAACCTTCTTAAGCAACTCTTCGGCAGTAGTATTAAACTCCGGATAATTCTTGGCTACAACATCCAGAATAGCCGGTGTCTTGATAATTTCTTTATAGGTGTTAATCAATTGAATATTGGTATTAATCTGGTTCAAATCCAGCTGTGATGCTGCGGTCTGTACCTGCTGCGTCTGATTAACAATAATCTTGGTTGAAGCTTCATACACCGGATTCTTAATGTACAGGCTGTACACCCCGGCAAGCAGACATACGACGACCACAATACTGACAATCATCCACAGTCTCTTCTTAACAATCTGGAAATAATCGCGAAGATCCAATTCTTGAGCTGACAAGTGAATTTCCCTCCAAGCGGTTTCTAAAATAATATAATCTGTGCTAAAAAAGTGCCTCCTCTCAGACTGACGAGAGGAGGCTCTCCACTTGCTTCATTATTGCTTACTTGAAGTTGATTGTACGGTAGATGATAACTGCAGCTTCTGCACGGGTAGCTGTATCGTTAGGGTTAAACTTACCTGCATTACCGATTACAAGGTTGTTGCTTGCTGCAAATGCTACGCCGTCTTTCAGGGAAGCGCTGATCTTCGCAGCATCCGAGAACTTGCTCAGTGCGGAAGCATCTGTGGTTGCAGCTGGGTTAAGCGATTTAACTGCACGGGAGATCATTGTTGCCATCTCAGCACGCGTGATAGTTGCATTTGGATCAAAGGTCGAAGCGTTGCGTCCAGTGATGATACCCTTCTCAGCTGCTACTGCAACATAAGGAGCGTACCATGCTGTGGAAGCCACATCGCTGAAGCTTTCAGTTGCTGTGCTGTTCTCAAGGTTCAGTGCACGGATCAGCATCTTGGAGAACTCAGCGCGGGTTACATTGCTCTTAGGAGCGAACTTGCCAGAGCCAATTCCTTCAATTGCGCCTTTAGCTGCTACAACCTGAATCTGTCTGCCAGCCCAAGCCTGTACATTAGCGACATCGCTGAAGGTTACCTTATTCTCTACTACAGCATAGGAAGAGAAAGTATCACGCGGCTCAACGATGTAATCACCGTCAACAACCCCACCCTGGAATTGAAGTGCACCGTATACAATCTTCGCTACCGACAGCAGTTCTTTATCAAGGCCTGCTGTATTAACCAGTGGAAGCTTGATAGTCAACGGTTGCTTGAAGGTTGTTGTTGCTACTCCGCCTACTGTCAAGTCAAAGGAATATACCTTGGAAGCCAATTTCAAGGTAGTGATAGAAGTAACTGTAGTATCCGCTTCAGTAGCAACTGTCAAAGTTACTGCTTCACTGAATTGTGTTACAGGAATGGTTACTGTCAAACCATTGAAGGTTACAGCAACGTTAGCAATACCTTTAGCTTTTGCAGCTTCGATAATTGCTTTGGACAGCGGAACTTCTACAGTCGCAGCGCTCACTGTACCAAGGTTCAGTGTAAGCGTAAGGCCAGTCTTACCAGCGTTAGCAGCTACAAGAGCATCAAATGCTTTGAGTACATCAGCGTCTACGAGATTAAGAGTCGCTTTGTTCCCAACAACCGTTACTTGCTTGGAAACATCATAAACACCTGGAGTAGGGGTTGTTGGTGTAGTAACGACTCCGCCGCCACCGCCGCCGTTATTACCGCCTGTAGTGAGCGGATATGCACGGATGTAACCAAGAGCAAGCGCCTGAGCTGCCTGCTTAGCAGACTTGATCTCAGTGTTCACGTTATTAAATGTCTTAACGATGTCATCAGCAGTAATCCCCAGGTTGTAAACAGCCTGGCTTACTGTCAATTCACCGGCACCAGTCTTGTGCTGAAGCACCTTGTATACAGCATCCTTAACCAGTGTCTTTTGGGATTCAGGATTAGCGATGATGTTGATCAGTTCAGCATTAGTCTTGCTTCCCAGCAGAGTGCGAAGTTCTGCTTCTACGCCGTTAGTAGCGAAGAAGAAATCAAGAATATCATCGAAGGTAAGACCTTCTACCTGGGCTTTGGCTGCAATGCTGTTGAACAGCTTAACGTTGTCAACATCGTAACGGATTTCTTTCAGCGCATCGAAATCATCGGCATAAACGTTGTAAACTACGCTGGATACGCTCTTGAACAATTTCAGGGAAGTTGCCTTCTCCTCATTGTTCAGTTCAAGCTTACCAAGAACTGGAGCGAAAATTTCATCAAATTTATCCTGGCTTAAGCCTGATACTTCAGTAGAATAGGCTTTCAGATAAGTTGCTTCTGTTACAGTCAGGTTGGAGTAAATCGCCTTGATCTTGTTCTTCACAGTATCGTGGGATACGGAAGCTGCTGATGCCACACCGCTCAAGTGCTTGGCCAATCCTTCGCTGCTGAATGGAAACCCTGCTACGGATGCTGCTGCCATACTTACTGCTAGAGTTGATACTGCCAGTTTCTTCTTCAAACTCACTTGTCATCCACCTCTTCTTATGTAGTTATAAAATCTTATACTGCGGTAATGCTAGATAAGTTGCGCCCTTACTCATCTAAATAAAGAATTGTAACAATAACCCAGTAAAAACAATTCTACCATCATTCTACAGGCAGGTCACCCTTTACGAGAAAAAAATCCGAACATTCTATGAAGCTTCTTGCCCGAATTACTATAAATAACCCGAATTAGCTCCTCATTTTCGATGATTTTCTGCGAATTTTGGCGTAAATTGTCGCTAGCCACAGTGCCCAGTTCCTTCTCTACAACCTTGATAGCTTCACTCAGTCCGAACGGACGATGACTGTTATCGTGTGCATCCGAGGCTATAACATGAACCGCATTCCTGCGGCACAGATCGATAGACAGCTTCTGCAGCTTGCTTCCAAAGGTTCCGGCCAGACTCTGGGCTGTCACCTGACTCACTGCTCCCAGCTCTATTAATCTCTCAAGCTTGGCGGGGTTGCTGGCAACCTCAGCGTTGCGCTCCGGATGGGCGATGACCGGAACGAAGCCCTGAATGACCAGCTCGTGGCAGGTCTCTTCCATTGTGCGCGGCACACGGGAAGAAGGCATTTCTAACAGAATGTATCTCGTCTTTGCCAGCGTCAGTAGTTCACCCTGCTCCAGATCATTCAAGAGCTCTCCGTAGACACGGATCTCCTGGCCGGGAAGTACAAGCAGCGGAAGGCCAGCCTGCCGGATTCTATCATTCAGCAGCTCTACCGCTTGTCCAATGGCCGGGGCAGGATTCATATATACTCCGTTAGCATGATGCGGCGTGGCAACAACAGTAGAAATGCCATCCTGTACGGCATCCTGTGCCATGGAGAGGGCCGCTTCCCAGTCGGCAGCACCGTCATCCATAAAAGGCAAAATGTGGCTATGAATATCTATCATATACTATTTATCGGTCCTTTTCCAGTTGGATTGAATAGATTCGTCAAAAAAATACAACCATTTCACTAGGAAATGATTGCTAAAAATGTACTTTGTATAAGCTTAGGCTTCCAGCAAAAACATGAATTTGGCTATTGCCGCAAGCTCTTTATCGATCTCACTAAGTACCTCAACAGACTGTGCAGCATTGCGTAAATCCAGCAATCTGTCAGCCTTGCGGCGCAGCTCCATAATCTCCCGCTCTACAGCATCTGATTTATATACATTTATTATTTCTGACAGGGAATGCTTGTGCTGATAGATTAGTTTACTCCCCGAATCTGTTAATTCCGAAATCCGGCGCACGGATCCACGCTCATAGTAATAGACCATAGTAAAGCCTTTATAGATTCTATTCACAGTCCCGGTCCCTTTATAGGTGACGAACAGCTTGCGGACAGCATTATTGAGATGTGAATTGACCACACGGCAGGATAGCGAACAGGTGTATATCCCCCGCTTATTCTCAACTGTGAGGCGGACTTCCTCACCCCCGGCTTCCTCAAGAACAATGACCTGCTCCCCGCCTCCGGCGACCTTAACCCGGTGGCTGATATAGCAGGTATCGGCTGTGAGCAGAAACTGGTTCATCTGAAATTCTGTCATCTGCAAAGTCGCATTTACATATTCTGTTGCCAATCGCTGAGCCATAACCATCCCTCTATTCTTCATAACAGCCTTTACAACGATTATACATGGATGAGTGCGGGTTATCTCATGAGCGGAAACAGACTATAGCAGGATAATCGGTCTTGTGCCTTAAAAATACAAGGTGAGCGGAATATATTTTATATAATCCTCACTATTCTGTGAGGAATGCGCCCGGATGCTTGCTTTTACGCATTGCAGCAGCAGATACTTAGGACTTGATTTCCTCATCAGGCCCAGCTTCCTGCCCAGAGGTTACCCCCTCCGGTTCACCTTGTTCCATTGGCACTTCAATTTCATCCGCCTCATTAAGTCTGCTGTAATCTTCAATTAGAGCCCACAGCTCCTCACGGCCTAGTCCAAGCTCCGATGAGAACGGTATGAAATTATCTCCCGGCAGCACGCCAAGCTCCTGCTTCATGATCTTGATGTGCTTCGGCCAGCGTGTCTTGGGAATTTTGTCTGCCTTGGTTGCTACCACACAGAGCGGCAGATCGTAATGCTTGAGCCAGTCAAACATCATTTTATCATTACTTGTGGGCGGATGGCGCAGATCCACTACAAGCAGGATGAGCTTCAGTGTCTCACGCTCCTCCATGTATTTCTCGACCATTTTGCCCCATGAGGCCCGCTGTGTCTTGGATACCTTGGCATAACCATAGCCTGGAAAATCGACAAAATACATATCCTGATTAACCCGGTAATAGTTCATATGCTGTGTCTTACCCGGTGTAGAACTGGTGCGGGCCAAATTCTTGCGATTGATCATACGGTTAATCAGAGAAGACTTCCCGACGTTGGAGCGCCCTGCCAGAGCGATCTCCGGCAAGGCGTCCGTTGGGTATTGATCAGGGCCTACGGCGCTGATGATAAATTCGGCGTTGTTAACTTTCAAATGGAACTTCCTTTCTAATGCACACTACTCGGCGCTTTACTGCTGATCTCTGCCTGCTGGTCTACGAGCGCATGCTGGAGTACCTGGTCCATATGGGACACTGGTATAAACTCCACGTCATTACGTACGCTCTCAGGAATGTCCTTAAGGTCGCGTTCGTTGTCTTTAGGCAGCAGGATTTTTTTGTAGCCGGCCCGGTGGGCAGCCAGTGATTTCTCTTTGAGTCCGCCGATTGGCAGGACACGTCCGCGGAGCGTAATTTCACCCGTCATCGCTACATCCTTGGAGACATAACGTCTGGTGAGTGCTGAGATGAGCGCGGTAGCAATGGTAATGCCGGCAGACGGGCCATCCTTAGGTATGGCACCTTCAGGAATATGAATATGAATATCGTTCTTCTCGTGGAAGTCTGGGGCGAGTCCCAGCTCCTCAGCCTTGGAACGGGTGTAACTGAAGGCAGCCTGTGCGGATTCCTTCATGACATCGCCCAATTTACCGGTAAGCGTGAGCTTGCCTGTACCCTGAACCACTGTTACTTCAATCAGCAGTGTATCGCCGCCGACTTCAGTCCACGCCAGTCCGGTTACTGTACCGATCTGATCCTCCAGCTCCGCCATTCCGTAGCGGTATTTGGATTCACCCAGATACTCTTTAACTTCAGCAGGAAGAATCGTGATCTGCTCTTTCTCACTGGATACAATCTGCTTCGCAGCCTTACGGCAGAGTGCGGCAATTTGTTGTTCCAGATTACGCACGCCGGATTCCCGCGTGTATTCGCGAACAATCTTCAGCAACGTGTCGTCCTCAATTACGAGCTGTGCATCTTCAAGACCGTGATTCTTACGCTGCTTCGGCAGCAGGTAGCGGCTGGCAATCTGCAGCTTCTCAAGCTCTGTATAGCCGGGAATATACAGCATCTCCATCCGGTCGAGCAACGGACGGGGAATGTTGTGTACCGCATTCGCTGTGGTCACGAACATAACCTTTGAAAGATCAAACGGCAGCTCCACAAAGTGGTCGCTGAACGTATTGTTCTGTTCCGGATCGAGTACTTCGAGCAAAGCAGCGGACGGATCACCCCGGAAATCAGAAGCCATCTTGTCGATTTCATCGAGCAGGAAGACCGGATTAAGGCTTCCTGCGGTTTTCATCCCCTGGATGATCCGACCCGGCATGGCGCCGACATAGGTACGGCGGTGGCCACGGATCTCGGCTTCGTCACGCACACCGCCCAGCGAAATGCGGACGAACTTGCGGTTCAGCGAACGGGCGATGGAGCGTGCCAGTGAGGTTTTACCGACGCCCGGAGGTCCTACCAGACAGAGAATCGGCCCTTTCAGCTCCTTAACCAGCTTCTGCACGGCCAAGTATTCCAGGACGTGTTCCTTAGGTTTCTCCAGACCGTAGTGATCGGCATCGAGCACTTGTTCCGCTTTTAGAATATCCAGATCATCTTCGGTCTCTTCGCTCCACGGCAGACCAAGCAGCCAATCCACGTAGTTGCGGATAACACTGCCTTCAGCTGAACTTGCAGGCATTTTCTCCAGACGGTCAATTTCCTTCTCAATCTTCTCCTGCACCCGCTCAGGCAGGTTCTTCTCCTGCATTTGCGAGCGCAGCTCTTCGGCTTCACCGGCCCGGCCTTCCTTCTCACCGAGTTCCTTCTGGATCGCTTTCATCTGTTCGCGGAGGTAATATTCCTTCTGGGTCTTCTCCATCTGCTTCTTCACACGCTGGTTGATCTTCCGCTCAAGCTCCAGCACTTCACGCTCATTATTGAGAATGTCGAGCAGCTTCTCCAGACGTTTGCTTACATCGATGGTCTCCAGAATCTCCTGCTTATCCTTGATCTTCAGTGCCAGGTGGCTTGTAATGACATCAGCCAGACGCCCCGGCTCTTCAATATCGGAGACAGCTGCCAGCGTCTCTGGAGTGACTTTCTTGGACAGCGTAATATAATGCTCGAATTGGCTGAGCACCGTACGCATCAAAGCGTCGCTCTCCTGATCGATATCCTCCTGCTCCGGCAGCTCGCGCGCCATAACCTCATAAAACTCCTCATTATCTGTATAATGAATAATTTCGGCCCGTTCCACTCCTTCAACCAGCACACGGATCGTGCCGTTCGGAAGCTTCAGCATCTGCCGCACATTGGCAACAGTACCGACCCGAAAAATATCTTCTTGTCCAGGCTCCTCAATATTCACTTCTGACTGGGAGCAGAGGAGAATCAGGTTATCTTCAACCATAGCTTTTTCCAGTGCACGAACGGACTTCTCGCGCCCTACATCAAGGTGCAGAACCATGCTAGGGTACACAAGAAGACCTCTAAGCGGCAATAAAGGAAAACGACGACCTTTGGATTTATTGGGTATCATCGCTTTCGCACCTCCCATGGTTCTCAAGTTATGTCATATAGATCATTTTAACAAAAGCAGGTTGAAAACACCAACTGGGGGCAGGTAAATCATACATTTGAAAAACAGACTACGCACTCTCTGTATTATTTGTATTTGGTCGTTATAATATGTCTCACATAAAATTAAAAGGAGATGCCATACAACCTAGATACAAAATAAGAGCAGGAAGTAACACTTTAGCCCTTTTTTAAATCTATATTTTCAATGGATAGTTTAGCTTCGATTAAAGTGAACATATACTCCTTGTCTCCGATTTATCAATAAGCGTTGGTTATCGGCATTTATCCGCATTAATAAAGATAAATATCTACTACTGCACATTAAAAAAAGCACAAGTATTAGTACTTGTGCCATCCTCCATTAAACAACTTACAAATATTACGAACCAGTGGACGTAAGATGAAGAAAAGGCCAATCATAGCTAAAATATTTCTCATCGCATTAAAACCGACAAAATATAACAGCGCAAAGCTATTAAATGCGATATAGACCAACGCTATTACAATTCCAATTGTGATGATAAATTCTTTCATTATCGTTCATGATGTAGGTGGTCCATGATCATCTACCTCCACTCTTCCGGAACTCCTCGATCATCTTTTCTTCTTCGATTAACTCTTTCATTCGCTGGTGAGTCCAGGTCGAAATCTTGATATTCTTCTTCCCGACGTACTTACACAACTCCTCACAAACAGCAGGGGCCAGCGTAATATTATTTCTGAATGTAGCCAATTCTCACCTCCCAGTGTATGGGAGTATTGTCTAATATTCATCAGTGAAGATCAATACACATCCGTACACACTAATGCGCAGTTTTCTCCTACTGACTAATTTAAAACTTAGTTAATAAACTGGGTGATTTGTAATCATAAAGCCCTTTGCTCCCAACCGTTCGTTTAACATACAAACGGTGCCCGAGGATTAGAACAAATACGACAACCCAAGTGGCAGGAGCTGAGTAGTTCCATCTCATCTCTGATGTAATCATATTGTAGGTAGTGTAAACGAGCAGTGAGAATGTAAAGATGTTCATATTGTTCATGCAGAAATTGTAAAGCATGCCCATTATTATTCCGTAGGCGAAAGACAAGCATATTAACATCGGAAGTCCTCCATCCATGTAAAAATTCATCACGGATGTATAAAAAGCATTGAAAGATAAACCGCCTCCTATATGGATAGCTGGAGAAGTAAAGGATGCCATTAAAGTGTTCGCCATGTTAGCTTGTAGTTGACTACCTCCGATAGGTATCAGCAAAGTAGTCAAGATTTCTTCAATCCCGGCAAAAACTGAGCGACCAAATGTATGCCCTGTTACGTTTACAAGATTTGACTGGATGAAATAATCAAGCGTTCGAAATGGTCCAGTGAAATAAATGATAAACTGCTCTACTGAGGTGGTAAAGAATACTTTAATTGAATCCCCGAATGACATCGACACTCCCATTCGTCTAGCAGATGTCCTGTTCATTATGAAAATCACAGCCAGGATCAATACCAAGTAGACTCCCCAGCTTTTCTTCGGCTTAATTTTGAAAGTGGAGTTTTTATAGATATCACGCTTCAGACCTAACCCGACAGCCAAAAACACCATCATGTAAAAATACACCAAGCGACCCTGTCCGACTTGACCAAACATGAAGCAATTTATAAGGACAAGGAATAGGGAGAGATTTTTCTTACCATGCAAAGCAAAACTTGAGATTGCAATTACAAGAGATGCATAGATGATTGCCGTGATTACCCAGTAATAGAACATGTATTCCGCCGAACTCGAAAACAACAACCCTTTTTCAAATATAATTCTGCGCATGTCATTTGATGTCATTGATGACAATAAGCTTTTATATTTGAAATAATAAAAAGTCAAGAAAGTTAATACGAATAGCTGTAAAAATGCAAAGGTCCTCGAATATAAAATTTTACTGCCTACTTCTGATAGGTCGAATTTAGCTGAGAGATTCTTCTTAGCTACTGCCAAATATCCAAGAGAAACGCAAACAACCTGGACCCATACCAAAAGATAGGTTTTGTTAGACACTGCAAACATCTGATACGGATTCGTCATTGAAACAATGGCCCAGAAACACCAGAAACCTACGAAAAAAGTCAGCGGGTTAAAGGTCTTACCTGTTTTGAATTTTCCCATAAACATAAATAAAGCTGCTGTTGTAACAAAAACCAAAGAAAGCATAATCCCACCCCAATAATATATTTACCAAGGGGAATTATACCATGTTCTCCTATAAATAGCCGCCCTTTTTATCCCTGGACAGTAGGCATTGCTTTAAGAACTGTCGCTCTCATTTGTGTAATAGTCTTTGATGATGCGCTATCATTGGTAATGATAGCCTTAATAGTATTACCAGACTTATATTAAGAGTTATCTTGACATTGTCCGAAAAAATTTGAATGGATACGATGTTGTCTGAATAAATTGGCTCCAAAAAATCAAATGTATAGGTGATTGTCGCACCTGCGTTAATTGTCTGGTTAGTAAGGGTGCTCGTCAATCGCACCATTGATCCCCATATGGTGCGGTATCCTCCTACCCCGGAAAGTGCCGTGTACGAATCACTAAAATCTTTAACGTAATCAATGCGGTTACCAGTGTTACTGTCACTTCCAGATATAGCTTTATCATATATTGAAAATATACGGCCGCTCGTTACTTGTGAGGTATCATGAATACCAATGTTTTGACTAGTATTGTTATAGGAAAAACAACCAGCACTAGTCTTTCCCCACTTAATTAAATGGGAGACATCAGCAGAACCCCCGTGACGGCAATTAGATATCGTGACGTGCCTCAAGTTTGAGGTTGTGGCATCAAACACAATATGTCCACCTACATTTTGTTCAAAATAACATCCATCAATTAACAAGCTATCACAAGATTTAAACTTAATTGCCGGAGTCGTTCCGGTCAGCCCTTCAATAGTACAGTCTCTAATACGAAACCCATAAATGTTTTCATTGACGCCTAACATTCTGTGATTGATAAAAAAACCAGAACTTTTTTCCATTATAACATTGGTTAGAACAGTGTCATAGGCACCAGCGAAGTCTAGAGCCGCACCTACATTGCGGACGATAGTATCATTATTCATACGGACAGATTGCAAATATCGAGTGTCATCTGTATACATTACTGTAGTCAGACTGTCAAAATAGCATTTGTTTGTGCTTAGTCGAATTAGCTTACTGCAAACAATAACTTTTACATTAGCAGATTGATTTCCAAGGAAGTATATATTTTCTAATTGGAAGTCTGAAACATCTGCTGTTGGGGAAGTAAACATAAACCCGCTGTTTGTCTTTTTAATTCCTCCACCATTAACCCCGATAATCATTGTAGGCTCTCGAAAGTCGCTGGCCTTATTGATAACAATCGTTTCAGGAGTAATGTCGAAGACTCGTGTAAGAGTGATTGAACGGTTCTGATTTATCGCATCATCAAAAGCAGCCTGAACCTTCTGAAAATCTGAACCTGGATATGTTACAGGATCAATACCATGTCTCGCTATTGCCGCCACATTATCCGCCAACTGCTCAATAATTTTTCAAACCAAAGATCATCATTTTTCGTATCACGAAGGATACAAACAAATACTCTCTCACTATCCTTATGTATTATCCCCTAAAAAAGACGCCTCACGGCGTCCGGCTCAATCTATAGGATCTGTATGAATGCTCGCGGGCTTTCATCAGCAGCTCTTCTCTTTTGGCGGGAACGAGGCAATCGGCATAAAGAGTTTCATAGTACCCGGCCAGAAAGTCATTCCACTTGCGTCTCCATTCGTGTAGCATGAGCATCCCCCTTTGCTGAATTGTTAGTATTGATTATTAACCAATTCTATGAGGGATTAAGCGAAAATAGTACAACCAGCACAAAAAGCCGGACATAATTCCTCCGGTACTGGACTGCTGGTATTAAAGTATGCACATAGGGTGCTGCCGGGTGAATGCGGAAGCTCAGCTAACCGGATTCTATCCAAGAATATTCGCCTTAACCGGCAGCAGGAAAGAAAATAGAAACAACAGGATAATCAGAAGAGCAATTATATACTTTTTATGTAACGGCTTGTTCAGCATCGCCCGTACTCCTATTCAATATTTTCACAACATCTTTATATAATACTGCAAATTCCCAATTATGTAAGTAAAATTTGTTGCTTCAACTGACAAATAAGGCTGCCTCTGAGAGACAGCCTCCATATCGTTTCGAGTCTTACGCCTGTGCACCTTCCCCCGCAGCATCCGCCTTGAGCAGCGAAGCCGAGGAGAATGTCTCGCCCGACACCGCCGGCAGACGAATGTCAGCGGTGCCGGAGCCGAACAGGTGACGGAAGACTTCGTCAACGGTGTCGACAGGAATGACCTGAAGCGGAGCAACATCGGCGAACAAGGACTGCCAGTTATCCTTCGGGATAAAGACAGTGGTCGCGCCGGCCTGGAAGGCGGCTTCGACCTTGGCGATGACACCGCCGACCGGCTTCACGCGGCCGTGAATGCCGATCTCGCCAGTGATGGCAACGGTGTTGTCGACCGGGAGCTGACGGATCGCGGAGACGATGGCGACCGCCATTGCAACGCCGGCGGACGGGCCGTCAATCGGCGTGCCGCCGGGGAAGTTCACATGCAGGTCATACCGGTCCGGCTCCAGGTTCATCATGCGCAGCACGGTGAGCACATTCTCGACAGAGCCCTTGGCCATGCTCTTGCGGCGTATCGTCCGGGAGCCGCCGCCGATTTCTTCTTCATCGACTACGCCGGTAATGTTCAGCCTGCCCTGTCCGTTCTTCGCCAGGGCGGCAGATACCTCAATCTCCAGCAGCGTGCCCATACCCGGCCCGTAGACGGCAAGCCCGTTGACCAGCCCGATCTGCGGGGAGGTCGGGATTTTGCGCTCGGTGCGCAGCGGCAGCTGGCTGCTTCCCGCGACCCACTCCACTTCCGCCGCACTCAGCGTATCCCGTTGCTCGGTCAGTGCAAGCCCGGCGGCCAGCTGGATCATATTCACGGCTTCACGGCCGTTGGTCGCGTACTGTTTGACTACAGCCACCGCTTCCGGACTCGGCTTCAGGCCGATCTTCTGGATGGCATCCGTGGCAATCACCTCAATCTCCTCCGGCAGCAGTGGCCGGAAATAAATCTCCATGCAGCGTGAACGCAAGGCAGGCGAAATTTCATCCGGTGAGCGTGTAGTCGCCCCAACCAGCCGGAAATCGGCAGGCAGGCCATTTTGGAAAATATCATGGATATAAGCCGGCGTGTTGCTGTCCTCCGAGTTATAATAGGCACTCTCCAGCAGCACCTTGCGGTCCTCCAGCACCTTGAGCAGTTTGTTCATCTGAATGGGATGCAGCTCGCCGATCTCATCCAGGAACAGAATACCCCCGTGTGCCTTCGTCACAGCTCCCGGTTTAGGCTGCGGCACTCCGGCAATCCCCATTGCTCCTGCACCCTGATAAATCGGGTCATGCACAGAACCGATCAGCGGATCGGCAATCCCCCGCTCGTCAAAACGTGCCGTAGTCGCATCAATCTCTGTAAACTTGGCATCATGCTTAAAAGGAGAGAGCGCATTCTTCTTCGCCTCTTCCATTACCACCCGGGCAGCCGCAGTTTTGCCGACTCCCGGGGGTCCGTAGATGATCACGTGCTGGGGATTGGAGCTGCAAAGCGCCGCTTTGAGCGCACGCAGCCCGTCCTTTTGCCCGACAATATCCCCGATTGAGGCCGGACGCGTCTTTTCCGAGAGCGGCTTGGTCAGGGAGATCATCCGCATTTTCCGCAGCTTGTCCAGCTCCTTGCGCGACTCCCGGTCCACCGCAGTTTTGTTGGTCTTTTGTCCACGCAGCAGATTCCAAAAATAAACGCCGATAACCAGCGCGAAAAAGAGCTGCACGATCATCAGCAATATACCTAATTCCATAGGTCACCCTCCTGTTTCATTCATTTCTATCTCTTCGGCCCAATTGGCTGCTACTAGGTAGTATAGCCGTTTCAGAAATTAGTAAACGCCGTATACAGCAAAAAATCCCATCAGATTCCGGAGCCTCCGGATCTAATGGGATTCGTAGTATAAATTTGTTATTGATTATGAGTTCAGTTCAGCGTTAAGCACACAAGCTTAAGCATTTCCCGGCTGCACAGCCGGCGCCAGATTGGCATGCTTCCGCCCTGGAATTTCGCCAGTCCGTTCAAAATGCTCCACGATGACGTCAATTTCCTTCTTCAGCTCGGATACCAGCTCAGCTTCAGGCACCTTGCGGATCATCTGGCCGTAACGGAACAGCAATCCTTCACCGCGGGCACCGGCAATGCCGATGTCTGCTTCACGCGCCTCTCCGGGACCGTTAACGGCACAGCCCAGCACCGACACCTTGATCGGCACCTTGAGCTTGGAGATATACTCCTCCACTTCATTCGCGATGGAAAAGAGATCGATATCCAGACGTCCGCAGGTCGGGCAGGAGATGAGTGTAGCCGCATTGGAGATCAGGCCAAAGGTCTTGAGCAGCTCACGCGCCACCTTAACCTCTTCTACCGGGTCAGCACTAAGTGAGATGCGGACGGTACTGCCGATGCCCATCGAGAGCAGCGCACCGATACCCGCCGAGCTCTTCACCGTTCCGGCAAACAGGGTGCCGGACTCGGTAATTCCGAGATGCAGCGGATAAGGGATGACCTCTGCCGCCTTGCGGTAAGCTTCAATGGCCATAGGAACATCGGAAGCCTTCAGCGAGACGATAATATCGTGGAAATCCAGCTCTTCCAGAATACCGATATGATACAAAGCACTTTCTACCATTGCTTCCGGTGTAGGGTAGCCGTATTTCTCCAGAAGATGGCTCTCCAAAGAGCCGGCGTTAACGCGATCCGGATTGGAATGCCCTTCTCTTTACATGCTTTGACTACTGCCTCTACCTTGTCACGGCGGCCGATATTGCCGGGATTGATCCGCACCTTGTCGATGCCGTTCTCAATCGCCAGCAACGCCAGCTTGTGGTTGAAATGAATATCCGCTACGAGCGGAATATGAATCTGCTTCTTGATCTCTTTGATCGCTGCAGCCGCTTCTTCATTGTTGACGGTTACGCGCACGATCTGGCAGCCCGCTTCTTCCAGACGCAGAATTTCAGCCACTGTAGCTTCTACGTCAGCGGTCTTGGTCGTACACATGCTTTGAATAGCAACCTCGTTGTTACCCCCGATAATTACGCCGCCGACATTGACGGGCCGGGTCTGGTGTCTCAAGAACATGGTTTCTCTCTCCCCCATAACGGTCAAAGCTCCACCCCTCCCGCTCCGCCGTGAAGCGGGATAAGCGGGAGAACGGTGGAGGCTGTGATGTGGTTTATTGTAAGGCTAGCGGCTCTTAGGCGCTTTCCTCTTTCTTTTTGTCTTTCTTGATGCCCAGCTCAGGCAGTGCCTTCTCCTGAACAACCTGCTCGGTAATCACGCAATCCTTGATATCGTCGCGTGACGGAACCTCGTACATCACATCGAGCATGATGCTCTCAATGATGGCACGCAGACCGCGGGCACCTGTGTTGCGTTTGATCGCTTCCTTGGCAATAGCTTCAAGGGCCTGCGGCTCAAACTTCAGCGCCACGTTGTCCATCTCTAACAGCTTGATGTACTGCTTGGTCAAGGCATTCTTAGGCTCAGAGAGAATGCGTACCAAGGTTGTTTCGTCAAGCGGCTCCAGAGTAGAAATAACCGGCAGACGGCCTACAAACTCAGGGATGAGCCCGAATTTCAGCAAGTCTTCAGGCAATACCATAGACAGGTATTCGCCGGCTTTCAGATCCTTCTGGCCTTCAACTGCAGCGTTGAAGCCGATAACTTTTTTGCCGATACGGCGTTTGATCATCTGCTCCAGCCCGTCAAAAGCACCGCCGACGATGAACAGGATGTTCGTCGTATCGATCTGAATGAACTCCTGGTGAGGGTGCTTGCGTCCGCCTTGCGGAGGAACAGAAGCGACTGTACCTTCCAGAATCTTCAGCAGCGCCTGCTGCACGCCTTCACCGGAAACGTCGCGGGTAATCGACGGATTCTCGGATTTACGGGCCACTTTATCAATTTCGTCAATATAGATAATGCCGCGTTCGGCCTTCTCAACATCGTAATCTGCAGCCTGGATCAGCTTGAGCAGAATGTTCTCCACATCTTCACCGACATAGCCGGCTTCAGTAAGGGAAGTAGCGTCTGCAATGGCAAAAGGAACGTTGATAATCTTTGCCATCGTCTGAGCCAGCAGGGTCTTACCGGAACCGGTCGGACCGAGCAGCAGAATATTACTCTTGGTCAGCTCAACATCCTCGATCTTGCTCTGGCTGTTGACACGCTTATAGTGATTGTATACGGCAACGGAGAGCGATTTCTTCGCCTGCTCCTGGCCGATTACGTACTGGTCAAGAATGTCACGGATCTCTTTCGGCTTCGGAATATCCTTGAGATCCAGCTCTTCCTCATGACCGAGCTCTTCTTCCACGATTTCCGTGCACAGCTCGATACATTCGTCGCATATATAAACGCCTGGTCCTGCTACAAGCTTGCGGACCTGCTCCTGTGACTTACCGCAAAAGGAGCATTTCAGCTGCCCTTTTTCATCATTAAATTTAAACATCTAACCACCCCTTTAAGATATGATCGGTGAAGAGAGTACCTGGTCGATAAGCCCGTATTCCTTCGCTTCTTCCGCGCTCATGAAGTTATCGCGGTCCGTATCCCGTTCGATTTTTTCAAGGGGTTGACCTGTGCGATCCACATAAATCTGATTCAACTTCTGTCTCGTCTTGAGAATCCAGTCTGTATGAATCCAAATATCGGACGCCTGCCCCTGAACACCGCCGAGCGGCTGATGAATCATAACCTCGCTGTTGGTCAGCGCATAACGCTTGCCTGGCGCTCCAGCTGTGAGCAGCAGTGATCCCATGCTGGCTGCCATTCCGACGCAAATGGTTGAAACGTCCGGTTTGATATATTGCATCGTATCATATATACCCATGCCGGCTGTTACAGAACCACCGGGCGAGTTGATGTACAAGTGTATGTCTTTTTCCGGGTCATCCGCGGCCAGGAACAGCAGCTGGGCAATGACCAGATTGGCAACATCATCGTCAATCGCATTGCTCAGGAAGATAATGCGGTCCTTAAGCAATCGGGAATAAATATCGTATGAGCGTTCGCCACGATTAGTTGATTCCACAACCATAGGTACCAGACTCATGCCACCAACCTCTTTTCTCTATACAGATTAGTCTTACCGTTTCAGAAATATTTTAACACGTTCGCGGCGGGATGTCATTTTTTCACTATCGGCAAAAAACGCATTATACCGCGTGCCTGCCATTATAGCGTACTTCCTTGCAGAATGCCAATCCGCCTTCTGGTTATGTACACACAAACGCCCCTCCACCGATAAAAAATAAGGCACGTAACAGAACTTACGTGCCTTATTGACTGCTATTATGGAGGCCGACTTGCCTGGCCGCTCTAGGTAAAATGGAGTTTACAGAAGATCTTACTCAGCGCTAGCTTCTTCAGCTGCAGGAGCTTCAACTTCAACGCTGCTTGCTACAAGCAGGTCGATTGTTTTGCGCAGGGAGATTTCTTCGTTCAGGCTGCTCAGGGAACCGTTCGCTGCCAGAATGCTGCGGATCTCTTCAGGCGTACGCTTGAAGGATTCAGCCATGTTAGCAAGCTCCTGGGTTACTTCCTCTTCAGAAACCTCGATGTTCTCTTCCTTCGCGATCACTTCAAGAACCAGGTTGTTGCGGACGCGCTTCTCGGCATCGCCCTTCATCTGGCCTTCAAGGTCTTCACGGGTCTGGCCGGAGAAGCTGAGGAACATGTCCATGTTCATGCCCTGCTGACGAAGACGGTTGTCGAAATCACGAACCATGTTCGCTACTTCGCTCTTGATCATCGCTTCAGGAATTTCAACCTCAGCGTTGGCTGCTGCTGCGTCAACTACCGCATTTTCGCGTACGCCTTTGAGTTCATCCTGCTTGCGGGATTCCAGCTGTGCCTTCAGGTCTGCTTTGTATTCTTCCAGTGTATCGAATTCACTTACATCCTTAGCGAACTCGTCATCCAGCTCAGGAAGCTGTTTGCGCTTGATTTCGTGCAGCTTCACTTTGAATACTGCAGCCTTGCCGGCAAGGTTCTCTGCATGGTAGCTCTCAGGGAAAGTAACTTCAACATCCTTGAAATCGCCAGTAGCCATACCTACAACCTGCTCTTCAAAGCCAGGGATGAAGGAGTTACTGCCAAGCTCCAGGGAATGACGCTCAGCCGAACCGCCTTCGAAAGGAACGCCGTCAACAGAACCTTCAAAGTCGATTACAGCGATGTCGCCGTTAACTGCCGCTTCTTCTTCAACAACAACCAGCTCAGCGTGACGCTCCTGCAGGCGTTTCAGTTCAGCGTTCAGCTCGTCTTCGGTAACTTCAGCTTTCTGGGCAGGAACTTCCAGGCCTTTGTATTGGCCCAGCTTCACTTCAGGCTTAACCGTAATCTTCGCTTTGAAGATGAAGGCTTGGCCTTTCGCGAATTGCTCGATGTCCACTTCAGGACGGTCAACAGGGAAGATGTCAGTCTGCTCAACAGCTTCGCCGTATACTTCAGGAAGAAGGATGTCGATTGCATCCTGGTAGAGGCTTTCTACGCCAAAACGGGATTCAAAGATCGGCCGCGGCACTTTACCTTTACGGAAGCCAGGTACGTTTGCTTTCTTAACCACTTTATTAAAAGCCTTGTCGAGAGCTGCAGCAACGCGCTCTGCTTCTACTTCAACTTCAAGAACTCCAAGGTTCTTCTCTATTTTTTCCCAGGTTGCTTTCATAATATACTTTTCCCTCCAAAAATAGGTTGCATGTTAACTTAGATTATTACGTATTTCACGCACAGAATAACCATTATATTATATACAACATCGCCTTATTTATCAAGTATGGAACTCTTAACAAATCCTTTCAGAGAACGGTATGCCCCTTCGAATTGAAAGCGCATGCCTCCGGTAATGCCGTACATGGCCCGGGTCTCCTCCTCCTGCCGGGTTCCGTTCAGACTCTCTGATACCAGCTGGTGCAGCGCACCGCCCAGATATCAAGCAGCTCATCCCCGCCATCCAGCAATTTACGATATTCGCCCGACCCATAAATCGACATAATAAACTGTCCCCAGAGCTCCTGGGCAAAATAATAGAGTGTAGGCTCATGCACCTCCGCCTGCTCGGCTACCCGTTCCATAACCTGGGCAACCTGCGGCGGAAAATCCTCATTCGCAAGCGGGACCGCTTCAATCTCGATCTGAGCCAGCTCGCTGCCGCGTGCCAGCCGGATGACTCCCTGTACGCCGCGCTTCTTAAGTGTCTGCAGCGCCCGGAACTGCAGGAGCGGGTGCACCGGGGTCTTTTGCAGCCAGGTTGTCAGCGTCTCATCCACATGGCCGCCCTCCAGATACGATAGCTGCTCCAGCGCCAGAATGGTGCCCTCCGACAGCGGCTCATTCATCACCTTGCGCAGCAGCTTATCCGGGTAACCCGCATCCTCCTCAAGCTTGGATTTTGCCAAAATTCGGGCCATATCCTCTTCTTTCAGATCCTGTTCCTCGCTGGAAGCGGCACGGTCCACCTCTGTGCTACCGGCATCATACGGAAACGCCGCCTCCAGCCAGTCCAGCAATGACTGCCATTCCTCGTAGTGCCGCTCTTCCTGTCCCTGGCATTGCAGCAGAAACCGCAGCAGTTCCATCGCTTCCCCGTAGCGTTCACTCTCCAGCATTACCGTAAGCTGAATCTGGTAATAATCCAGTGTCTTCGGAAACAGCACGACATTCTCTTTGGCGGGGGAATTGAATTGATTAATGAGGGCACCTCCTTTTTATCCGATCCATGATCAATTGTAGATTATAGCATATCCTGTAGAGCATTCAAAAAAACAAGTTGAAAAAATTATTCATCTGTGATAACATAATTTTTGCTTGCTTTTGAGTAATCATGTCCCGGTAGCTCAGTTGGATAGAGCATGCGCCTTCTAAGCGCACGGTCGGGGGTTCGAATCCTTCCGGGACGTAACAAGCATTACAGCCTTCCTTCGGGAAGGCTGTTTTTGCGTTCCGTGGGGATGAGAACCCCAGTCTGGGGGACGTTGGAGCATCCGCTTCGTTAGCAACCGCTTCGCAATCAGCCCGAATGGGCTGCATCCCTTCCGGGACGTAACAAGCAGAAACAGCCTTCCTTTGGGGGGCTGTTTCTTTGCGTTCCGGCGGGATGAGAACCCCATGCTGGGGGACGTTGGAGCATCCGCTTCGTTAATCCGACTCCATCCGCAGCTTGACCGCACGAATATTCTCAAGGTCAAACGTCATATTTTCCAGCGGCTTAGTAATGTCTGCAGTGTAGCTGTCGATGGTGATCCGGCCGGCATAGATTTTGCGTACGGATATGCTGTGCTTGGCCTTCAGGTAGGACTGCGCCCCGCTCTCGCCGCCGACATAATACGCGCTGATGCTGCCGCCTGCCTCCAGCTTGGAGCCCCGGCACACCGCGAACACCTTGCGGAAGGTGATGCTGCCGGAGGAGAACAGCTCACTCTGCACGATCCCGTCCCGGTGGATGTTGATATCGCCGTTGGACTTGATCGTACTGTTCTGGCATTTGCCGATGTTGACCTCCACCTTGTTCTCCTGCATCCGGGCCACGCCTGCATGCAGCTCCTCGATTATGCCGATTACACCGTTCAGCGAAGCCTCGTTCATGTAGTCGACCAGCTGCACCGGCTTCAGCATCAGATTCAGGAAATGCAGCGTCTGGTCCAGATCCTGGTGATAGGACGCCTGGACCGTCTCCAGCAAGGAGAGCAGCTCCCTGATCAGACGGGGAATCTTTTGAAATTTGCTCTCCAGCAGCAGCAGCACCGCCTGGCCGTATTTTACGCTCTGCTTGCGGGCCTGGACGGCCTGGATCAGCATGCGGACCGCTTTTTTGAGCAGGGCAGCCTCCTCTATCAGCAGCTTCGAGCAGTTAAAAATCCGGTTGTACATCACGCCGAAGTAACCGGAATACAGGTTGCTGTTGAGGACATTCCCCTTGACGACGATACTGCCGGTTGCTGTAATGGTAGAGTTGTATATGCTGCCTTCCACGTAGACATTGCCGAGCGATTCAATAATCATATTGTCTTCGACATTCCCCCGTACCACCACATCGCCGGAAAAGAGGATATTCCCCGTTTTGATGCTGACGTTGCCCGGAACGGTATAAGTAGTCGTAATGTCAAAAGTTTTGACCTTCTCCCCGGTAACCCGGGGCCGGCCTTCCCGCAGCGCACGGATCTCATTGTTGATCAGCAGCACCGTGTTATTCTTGGCAACGATCGTAATATCGCCCGGGAGGGGCGGATACAGAATTTCCCCGTACACGTCACAGCCGGGAATCCCTTCAATGTAAGGGATTTTGCGGGCAATTACCTGGCCCCTGATCACAGACGGAATCCGGAGATGGCTGCGGAAGTCCACCTGTCCCTCTATTTCGCTGAATTCATTCTCAATCGTTTCCGAAAAAAACAGCTCAAGCGCCGCATTCTCCCCCGGAACCGCCGCCCGCCCCTTGGCCGCTGTAATCGGCTGGTAGGTGGGGTTTTGCAGCTCGGCATGAATGCCGGAAATGTTCAGGTTCTGCATAATGCCCCGCTGCTCGAAATCGGCAATGACCTGATTGAGCCCCAGCAGCCCGATTACCGTGTCCGTGTCCATCGCCGCTTCTACTTCAACCATACTGGAGGAATAACAGTCATTCAGCTTCCACTGGTAACGCCGTGTTGAATACAGGGTGAAAAAAGCCTGCAAATGATCCTCCGATACATGAATTCTGTATAGCGGAGGTTCCGTAATCGACCATTCTATCTTATCCAGTGAGGTAACCTCGGCCGGACCCGTAATCGCCTGCCCGTTAACGAGGACTACGACCGGAGGAGCAGCCGAGATGACGGCCGGACTGCGCCGGGCAGCGGGTCCTGGACGAAGATTTTACCTGCCCGGACGAGCACACGCCCTCCGAGATCACTTTCAACTTCATGATCAATAAAAGCCTGATCCAGCTCATCCTCATCCACATGCTCGGAAAGCTCCAGCATGTTGATCAGCTTGTTCAGCTCCTGCTCACTCATGCGTTCTGGCATCGGGGCTGCACCTCCCTGGCAAGTACCCATTTGTCGAAAAAATGCACAATCTGCGTAATTGCCTTCATTGTAGTATTATTAACAATTTTAAGCAATTGCGAATCCTTTGTTTCTACCGGATACCAGCTACCACCATCCCCCGGCGGCTACTTCCTCCATAATGACTGCAATCCCGGGGGCGATCTGCTCCCGGCGGGCACGTGAAATGCTGATGCGCAGGAACTTCTCCCGCTCCAGATAGTTTGAAAGATAGAAGCCCCTGCCCGACACCGCCTGTACCCTGCGCTTAGCCAGGCGTTTCAGCAGCTGGTCTAGATTGACGGTCTGCGGCAGCTTCAATTGGAGATAGATCCCGGAATCTACCCGCGACACCTCTATCAGGCCGGCCGCATTATAGTGCTGCAATGCTTCGTTCAGGAGATTCATCCGCTCGGCATACAGGCTGCGGATTTTATGCTTATGGCGCTCATACATCCCGTTTTTGATATAAATATCAAGCGCAGCCTGCGACAGGAGCGAGGTATCCATATAGCTTTTATGGGCCTGAAAAACAGGCAGCAGCGCTTCGGGCAGGACAGCGGCTCCGAGGCTGAGGCCTGGGAAGATGATTTTGGAGAAGCTTTTCAAGTAAATCACATGCCCCGACTGGTCAAAAGCAGTAACGGGATCATAGTGCCGGCCGTCCCCGAGATCAGCCATATAATCATCCTCCACCACATACACATCATATTTGCCGGCCAGCCAGGCAATCTTCTGGCGTACCTCTTTGGTATAAGTGGTTCCCAGCGGATTATGATATCTGGGCATCGTGTAGAAAAATTTAATACCGCCCGTGCGGAAATACTCCTCCAGCAGCTCAAGGTCAATCCCGTCTCCCGAACGGGGAATGCCCTTAACCGGAACCCCCTCCGCCTCCAGAAGTCGCAGGTACAGATTATAACCCGGCTGTTCCACAAGCACCGTTTCTTTTCCATTTGGAAAAGGCATCTTCGCCAGTATGCCAAGCGCCTGCTGCACTCCGGAGGTGATATAAATCGCTTCTGTTCTGGCAAAAACCTGGGTGTCCGCCAGATGCGCCACCAGCGTCTCCCGCAAGGCGGCCAGGCCCTGAGTCTCCCCGTAAGTGAACAGATGGTACTTGTAGGTATCTATCGCCTTATTCAGACAGTGCTGAAAATCCAGATAGGGAAACACATTCAGGTCAGGTGAGGCTGATCCGAAATCAATGAGGTCATCTACAGGATTAACCGGCCCGGCTCCAGGCTGCTCGACTACATAATAACCGCTTTGCGGGATGGAATAGATGAGATGCTTCTGCTCCAGCTCCCGGTAAGCCCGGATCACAGTGCTGATGCTGCAGCCATACAGAACCGAAGCACTGCGGACCGACGGAAGCTTGTGTCCCGGGCGGAACTGCCCCGTACTGATTTGCTTCTCTATCTCCACTAGAACCATGTCGTATTTCCGCATAAGCCTCCCCCCTTTTATATCCCTATTATAACGTCTTGCAGCGAACTGTACCGGTACAGTTGAAAAAATCTCACGTTGTGGCCGCGCCTGAACTCCCTTAATTTTAAAGCAACAGATCGGGGGCTGTAATGAATGGACCTCCTGATCCCAAATTGTACACAGGAAAGGAAGTACCGCCATGAAACAACCTACTGGAGTCAAACTTGCCTATCTGCTGGCCGTATTAAATGCGGCGATCATCGGATTATCCTTTCTTTTTACCAAAATAGCCCTGGAGTTCTCCAGCCCGATGGATACGCTGGCCTTCAGGTTTGCCGCTTCCTTCCTCGTAATGTCGGTTCCGGTGGCCTTCGGCTGGGTTAAGCTGAGCTACCGGGGCAAGCCGGTGTACAAGCTGCTGCTGCTGTCTTCGATGTACCCGCTGGGCTTTTTTACACTTCAGGTGTTCGGGCTCCAGCATGCTACTTCGGCCGAGGGAGGCATTCTGTATGCCTTCACCCCTGTGGTCACGCTGATTATTGCCGCGCTGTTTCTTAAAGAAGCCACAACCCTGCTGCAAAAGCTGTCTGTCTTCCTCTCCGTCTTCGGCGTCGTGTTCATCTTCATGATGAAGGGCAGCAGCATTAACCTCACGAATATGGCCGGAATTGTGATGCTGTTCCTGACCTGTGTGGCTTTTGCCGGGTATAGCGTGCTGGCCCGCCTGCTGGCCAGACAGTTCACTCCGTCCGAAATCAGCTATGTGATGATGGCTACCGGCTTCGTCGTATTCTTTGGTATCTCGTTAATCAGCCATACGGCTGACGGAACGCTTGGCACTCTATTCATTCCGCTGAAGAGCGGCACCTTTACGGTTGCGGTTCTCTATCTGGGCGTCATCTCCTCGCTGGCGACCACGCTCGCATCCACTTATATTTTGTCCCGGATGGAAGCCTCCAGAATGAGTGTGTTCTCCAATCTGGCAACCATCGTTTCTATCGCAGCCGGAGCCTTGTTTCTGGGAGAACAGATAGCCTGGTACCACTGGACCGGGTCGGCGCTGATTATTGCCGGGGTGCTGGGGGCAAACCGGTTTGGGCGTGGAAGTGCTGGCGGCAGCCCAATCCAATCAGAGGTTCAGGCTGTTCCTCCATTAAAAAGCGGACAGCCGTAAATCCGGCTGCCCGCAATGCACTGCTCATTAAAGATTACAGACCTTTTTTCTTGAGATCATCCAGGTGGCGCTGGTACATCACTTTTTCGACTTTTTCCGCACCCACCTGATCCATTTGCTTAATAAATTCATTGTAAGCGGAATCGAATTCTTCATCCGACTTGGACAGAACCAGCTTCGGAATGGTTTTGTTCCACAGATCCTTTACCTTCGCATTGATCGTGCCTTCGGCAGTCGCACCGTCCGGCTCAAGATTCTCCATACCGAGCGAGTAGTTGTCGAAGTTGTATTTTTCCAGCAGCTTCATCGCTTCGTATTGCACCGGCTGGCTCTCCTTCAGATCCCGGGCAGAAGCATCATCCCACAGCTTGCCGGCTCTAAACAGCAGATGGGAGTTGTTGAAGCCGTATTTTGAGTTAAAAGTGGCGTTATCCTTCAAAGACATTTCCAGGATTTCCGGTTTGTACTTCGGCAGACCGTCAACCATATCATAGGTTTCGCCTTCGGTACCATATCTCATGTCAAGCTGGCCTTCATCCGACCAGGCATATTCTGCAAACCGGATAATCCGTTCCGGGTTTTTGGCCGCTTTGGTGATGAACAGGCCCTGCCAGCCCATCAGGCGGGAAGCCGGATAACGCGGTTCCTGACCGTCCACCTTCAGACCGTCCAGAATGGTATACGTCTGTTCTTTGCCGAGCGTGCTTTCGATTTTCGGATTATATTGCGTGTACAAGTTGGTCATGAACTGGGAAGCCACCGCATACTGGGCACCGTACAGCTTCTCTTCATACTGCTCCTGCTTGTAGATCAGCAGCTGCGGATCAAACAGATTTTCGCGGCTCAGCTTGTTCAGGAAACGGAATGCTTCTATATATCCTTTGTTGCGCATCGGATACGTTACAATCTGCTGGTCATCCTTCACCTGCTCCTCCAGCAGATGCGGGGAGAAGGAATAGATCAGATAATCCATCGAGTTGCTGCCGTGGAAGCCGTTCTTCGCAACATCGAAAAATTCCACACCCACCGGACTTACATCCGGGTATTTCTCTTTGGCCAGCTTGAGCGCATTAATCAGATCGTCGGGGGTCTCAATCGCCGGGCTGCCGATCGCCGCATAAATATCGGAGCGGATGAACCAAGGCCGGATCGGCGTAATCGGTACGCCGCTGGTCAGACGGTCGGCGGTTTCATACAGGTTCGGCAGATACCAGAGCTTGCCGTCGATCGAATGGTATTTTACCATGTCAGGATCAAGCTGGTCTTTAAGCTCAGGCGCATATTTCTCGATCAGCTCATCCATGGAATAGACCATGCCGTTCTTGATCAGCTTCGTGACAGCAGGGTTATTCCAGTCCAGCATGATCGTATCCGGAAGATCCCCTGAGGCAATCATCGTGTTCAGATAATCGTCATCGCTGCCGGTCGCCAGCTTGCGGTCAATGGTCACGCCTGTTTTTTCCGTCGCAAGCTTCATGGCAAACTGGTCTTTCCACAAATAATTGGATGCCCAGTTGCCGTAGAAATATTGGGTGAAGGTGAACGGGGACGTATCCTTTTTCCAGGATGGACCGTTGTCCGCCGCCGGAGCAGATGCCTGGGCATTGCTGTTACCCGCTACTGCTGTTTCTGCAGGTGTATCCGCATTGTTATTCGTGTTATTCGCACTGTTACCCGAGCAGCCCGCCAGCAGCCCCGCTGCGAGAATCGTAAGCGCACTTATCTTTAAGCCTTTCCCTTTCATAAACTGACCTCCCATATATTTGGTATTGGCTATATACATGAACGCCCGGTCCGGAAGCTATTTCCGGTTACCCCTTAACCGAGCCTATCATGACCCCTTGGACAAAATATTTCTGCACGAACGGATACGTAAACACGATCGGCAGTGTCGTAATCACCATCGTCGCGAGCTTCAGTGAAGCCGCTGAGACAGCACCATAACCAAGCTGGCTGGCCAGCTGGCTGACATTACTGTTGGAGCTGATGATCTGCATCAGAATCTGCTGGAGCGTCAGAAGCCTGTCGCCGCCGAACAGCATCGCATCATACCAGGAATTCCAGTGGAAGACCGCATTGTACAGCGCAATCGTCGCCAGCACCGGCTTGGATACCGGCAGCACCAGCTGAAAGAAGATCCGCAAATCGTTGGCCCCGTCAATTTTGGCCGATTCCTCGATTTCTTTGGGCAGAGCCTTGAAGAAGGTTAGCATAATAATCGCGTTAAATACATTGAACAGATTCGGGATAATGTAGACCAGAAAATGCCCCTTTAGATGAAGGTATTTTGCCACTACCAGATAGTAGGGAATGATGCCGCCGCTGAAATACATCGTAATTATTGCCATCAGCAGGAAAATCCGCCGGCCGACCAGCTCGGTCTTCGAGATCCCGTAAGCGAACGCACCGGTGAACAAAACGGCTGTTGCTGTGCCGAGAACCGTCCGGGCAAGAGTAACGCCAAAGGCGCGCAGCATGTTTTCGTCCTGAAACACAATCTTGTAGTTGTCTATCGAGAATACCCGCGGCCAAAAGGTGATGCCTCCCCGCGCAGCATCCGTCGGATCATTGAACGAGGTAATCAGGATATTATAGAACGGATACAGGGTGACCAGGCACAGGGCGAGCATCAGGATTATATTAAAAATGTCAAAAGCCCGGCTGCCCAGACTTCGCGAATGGGTTAGCATACAGTCCTCCTCCTATCCTAAAACAGGCTTTCTTTGGTAAGTTTGTTTGAGGCGAAATTGGCGATATACATCAGGATAAAAGCGACAATGGACTGGAACAGTCCAATTGCAGTTCCATAAGAGAAGCGTCCGGCGACCAGACCCATTTTGTACGAATAGACAGACAGCACGTTGGCTGCATCCTGGGTCAGCGAGTTCTGCATCATGAACATCTGGTCAAAGTTGGAGTTCACCAGCCCGCCGATCGACAGGATCAGCAAAATAATAATCGTCGGCTTGAGCGCAGGCAATGTAATATGCCAGACCCGGCGGAAGCGGTTGGCCCCGTCCACAACAGCTGCTTCATACAGCTGGGGATCAATGCCGGCGATGGCCGCCAGATAGATGATCGAGTTCCAGCCGATATTTTTCCAGATTTCCGTAAAGACGACAAGCACCAGGAACGAGCGGGAATCCCCCATCAGCATCGTATCGCTGCCAATAACGCCGAGATTGACCAGCAGCTTGCTGATAATACCGGTGTCCGGATCAAGCAGCGTGTACATAAAGCCGACGACGAGCACCCATGAGACAAAATACGGGAGATACGTGAGCGACTGGACGATCCGCTTAAAGCGTTTAAAGACCAGCTCATTTAGCAAAAGAGCCAGAATAATCGGCGCCGGGAAACCGAACACCAGCTTGGCAATGCTGATCTTAAAGGTATTGTACAGCGAGTCCCTGAAGGTCGGATCGGCGAAAAGCTCGCGGAAGTTGCCGAGTCCGAGCCACGGACTATGAATAAAGCCCTGGAACGGCGTATATTCCTGGAAGGCAATAATCAGGCCGTACATCGGAATGTAATTGAACACAATCATCCAGATTACGACCGGCAGTGTCAAAATCAGCAGATATCTCTGCTGCCAGATCCGGCTTCTGAGCCTGTGCTTGGCGGGTATGCTGCTCATGGTCCAACTTCCTTTCCTGCGGTGTGGGTTCATTTATCTATAGGCTTATTATAAAAACGCTTTCAGCCGTGCGATATACAAAAAATGCACGCTGATATCAAAAACGAACGATGTTTGTAAGCGCTATCTACCCTCAGAAATTTTGGAAGCAGTCCGCCTCTTTCCGCAAAATAAAAAAACCCTTCCGCTTCTGCGGAAGGGACAAGGTTCGCTGGTGCTTACTCCGATATGCGTAAGGAGGTTCAGCGCTGTGCAAGCCCCTGATATTCTCCCGGTGACATGCCGTAGGCCTGCTTGAACAGGGTTCCGAAATAGGACGTGTTGGGGATGCCGACCTGCTCGGCGATCGCGGAAACCCGCTGCTTCGTCGTGCGCAGCAGCTCTTCGGCGCGTGACAGCCGGTATTCCTGGATATATTCGATCGGGGTACGGCCTGTACTCTTCTTGAACAGCATGCCCAGATGATTCGGAGAGAGGTATACCTCGGCCGCCAAATAAGCCAGGCTGAGCTCGGGATTGCCGTATTGTTCCTCTATCAGCCGGATGATCCGGCCAGTCACATACTCCTCCTTGTGCTCCCGCTTCTCCTGCAGCCGGTAAGCGGTGCTGCGTATGGCAGACAGCGTCAGCTGCTTCATCTGCTCCCGGCTGCCGCAGGCCAGCAGTTTGTCCAAACTGCCCGCGCCTTCCTCCGGCTGGCCCGGATGACCCGCAGCCGTGAGTGTCTGCAGGCTGTCGATCAGCCCGCTTATCAGGCTCCCGGTATAGGCTCTGCCTGCTCCGGGATAAGCGGCTATCAGGTCAAACATTTCACCGACTACCGCTTCGGCCTCCGGCAGCCGGCCGCTTCCCAGCGCGGTGCGGGCACGCTTCTCCAGCTCCCTGAACCCGCGGCTCAGCCCCTCCGGGTCACGGGCGAAGCGCTGCCGCGCCGCTTCCTCTTCTCCGGCAGCGGCAATGCCCGTAAGGCCAGCCCATACCGCATGTCCCAGCGTGCGGGCAGCCTGCATGCCGGCCTCCGGCAGCTGCGCGGGCGACTGCGCAGCCGCACCATATACGATGATCCAGCCATCATCGTCCATAACCCCTTCCGGCGCTGCAGGCTTGGCAGCGCGGCCAGTCCGGCCAGGAGCAGCTGCGCCAGCTCCTGCTGCGCTGCTGCTTCCTCCGCGTCCAGCGGAAGCAGCAGCGCAAAGCTGGCATTCCCGCCGCCGGGGAGCGGCAATGCCAGCACGGGCCGCTCGAGCGCCGCTTCCGCCAGGCGCTCAAGCCGTTCATTGCCGGTGTCAGCGGGAGCGCGCACCGCAAAGAACGCATACGCTGCCGGCTTCAGCTCGCCGTCCCGGGCCAGATGGAGCGCAAGCTCCGCAGCCGGATCCGGTCCTGCTGCCCGGCCGGCCAGCAGCTCCCCCAGGCTATGACGGAGCAAGGCAAGCTGCCCGGCTTCCAGCAGCTCTTCTTTTTGCCCTTCTTCCAGCCGCTGCAGCCGCTCCGCCTGACATTTGCGGACCACCCTTGTCATCACTGCGAGCATTTCTTCCTCTTCAACGGGCTTCAGCAGATATTCTGCCGCATGAAAGCGGATCGCCTCACGGGCATACTCGAAGTCGTCGTATCCCGTCAGAATGACAATATGCACCTGCGGCAGCTGTTCCCGGATCTGCTTCGCCATATCCAGCCCGTTCATTCCAGGCATCTGAATATCTGTGACAATGATATCGGGCTGCAGCTGCAGCGCTTTTTCCAGGCCGTCGATGCCGTCAAAGGCCGTTTCAACTTTCCCGATGCCCAGTGCAGGCCAGTCCAGAAATTCCGTCAGCCCCTCACGCTCCCAGCGTTCATCCTCAACAATCAGCAATGTAAACATTATAGTAGCCTCCTGGCTTTAAAGGAGATGGTAATCACCGTACCGATGCCCGGCCTGCTGAACAGCTCCAGCCGGTGTTCCTCGCCGTAATGCGAACGCAGCCGGCTTGTAATATTCGCCAGCGCGTATCCGCTGCCGGCCGATTCAAGTGATTTTGCCTCACGGATATCGGCCAGCCGCTGCGCCGTCATGCCGACACCGTCGTCGATAATCCGCAGCACCACCCAGCCGTCCTCGACCCCTGCCTTGATGATGATCGTGCCGTGCGAGCGTTTGGGTTCGATGCCATGAACGAGCGCATTTTCCACCAGCGGCTGCAGAATATTTTTGAGTGTGACAAATTCCTTAACCTCATCATCCACCTCGAACACCGCATCAAAACGCTCCTCGAAACGGAACTTCTGAATAACCAGGTAAGCCTTGACCATCTCCAGCTCCCCGGCAACCAGCGTCTCCGAGCTGCCTTTGTTCAGCACCAGCCGGTAAAATTTGGCCAGCGAATCAGAGATCCGGGTGACATCCGGCGCATTCGCCTTGCGCGCAACCCAGGAGATCGTCGCCAGCGTATTGTACAGAAAGTGAGGGTTAATCTGCGATTCCAGTGCCTTCACCTCCGCCTCCCTTTCCAGCAGCTCGGATTTGTACACCCGCTCCACCAGATCGTGAATCCGCCGGGTCATATGGTTGAAGCTGCGGGTCATCTGGGAAAATTCATCATTGCCGGTGACCGGCACCGATACCCCGAGTGAATCCTCCCGGACCTGCTTCATCGCCTTCAGCAGCTGCTTCATCCGGGACAGCAGCTTGACCGTGACAAAATAGACAAGTAAACTCATCAGCAGCAGGGCCGCAGCCAGCACAAATAGGGTGGTGTACAGCGAATCCTGCACTTTTTCGACCACATGACTGACCGGAAAAACGCCGATAATCCGCAGCTGCGGCCCTTCAAGCGGAATGGAAATGACAATTGACCGGGTTCCTCCCACCTCAGCCAGCAGGTTAACCGGCCCGCCGGAGCTCCATTCACCCAGCCCCAGCTGTTCCGCGCGGGCGCCGTAGGCTTCAGCGATTGTATCCGAAACGACCTTGCCGCTTTCGTCCATAATGTAAACGTTACCAACTGTACCTGAAACAGAATCCTTCAACGGTTTGAACAGTTCGCTCTCCATGATTTCAATCTCGACCAGTCCGGCAATGCCGAAATCATGGAAGGAATAAATTTTCCGGTTAAATGACAGCACATCTGCCACCGGCGAGACATCCGGCCGTACCAGCAGCAGCTTCTCCTTGTGCACACTCCGCCAGGCGGATTTGATGCTGTTATCATCCAGCAGGCTGCGGTAATTCCCATCGTCTGCAATCCGGCTGATACTAAAAAATCCGTCATACCCTCCGTACAGCTCGGGAATCTGCGGATTACTCATATAGACGTGGATGGAGTGAATATACGGATTCTGCCTCATGATATTATCAATAATCGGGGCAACATTGTCGCGGTAATCCTGAAGCTGGAAGCTTTCGTTGATAAAATCGCTGTCCAGCAGCGTCTGAATCCGTGAGTCAAAGGCGATAATCTGCGAAATATTCTCCATCATCTTGACCTTCTCTTCGATGCTCGTCCGGGTCTGCTGCAGGTTCTGCTCCATAATCGTCTGGGCCTGGTCAATCGCCGATTCCGCCGCCTGCCTGTAGAGCGTATATCCGGTCAGCAGCAGCGACACAAATAATATCGAGACAAAAATAATAACAAATTTTGAGGTCACGCTCCAAGACTGATAAAACCGCACAAGCCCCGCCATACCGGCTCCCCCTCCTGTTCGGTGAAAAGGATGCTCATCGGTGGCAATTGTCCCTAAAGTAATCATTCCTTCTCACCATTTTACTCATTCTATTATTCGCTTCCCGGATCGATCGTCCTCTGAGCATGATCGATTATTTCAGTTTACCTGCAATCATAGTTCATTGCACGTGAAATTGCTGTTCGAGCAGCGGTCTTGAAAAGAGTTGATCAGGCATACAGAAAACATATAATGAAAAGATAGGAAGCTATCTCAGGGTATTCTGGACAGCAAGAGATAAACCGCAACGAGCATCAGCATGCCGCCCATGGCGATATTGAACCAGCGGATACCGTTTTTAATTCTCGTTAGAAACACCAATTTGACTCCTATGAACGCCCATGCGGAAAGCGATAGGTAACAAATAGGAAAATAAATGCAGACAAAAATAGTGAGCATCGAGTACGAATCGTTCAGGCCAAAGGCCGAAACCCCCGAAAGACAGGCGATCCAGGCTTTGGGATTCAGCCACTGCATCAAAAAACCATGACGATAATTCAGTTCCTGGGCATCCGTGGTTTTCATATCCGGCCGTGCAGTCAGAATTTTGTATCCGATAACAATCATATAGCAGGATCCGGCATATCTTAACAGGTCATAGAAGAACGGGACTTGCGCTACGATGTTGGATAAACCCAGACCAACCACTATCAAGAGTAGCACAAACCCGATTGTAGCGCCGGATACAATTGAGAACGCTCGTCTGAACCCGTAATTGACGCCAGAAGATAGGATTGTCATATTCACAGGCCCTGGCGAGATGGACATAGATAATGAAAATAGACACATGGCAACAAGCATCGACATTATGCTTACACTCCTTGATTAATAGAATGGGGTTAATATAATCCCACAAAGGGGTGAACGTCCAATTGGAATAACGGATGCGATCCATCAGAATAACAGATCGTTCCCGGAGCATCCTGCGAGAGGGTGGAAGGTATGGAATTATATCAATTAAGAACGTTTATTGAGGTGGCTCGAACGGGGAATTTAACCGGAGCAGCAGCGCAGCTCAATTTGAGCCAACCAGCTGCAAGTGCACACTTGAAAGCGCTCGAGCATGAAATTGGGTTTCAGCTCTTTCATCGGACACCTAAAGGCATGTCCCTTACTGACAAAGGCGCCAAGCTGCTGGTAGAATCCAATAACATAATGACGGCCATTAAAAGCTTCCAACAAACCGCGACTGATCTTCATCATGACCCGGTAGAGCGCATTCGCATCGGACTGAACACAGATGGTATGCTTCTTCGTGTCCAGGAATTCGTTGAGCTCTTGTCTGCTCAGATACCGCAGGCCGAATTTCATTTTATCGAAACCAAAAGCGAGAACTTCATGACGGATTTAGAATCCGGTACGATTAGCGCGGGTTTCTTCTATGGGGAGGCCAGGAACCCGTCCATCAAATCCATCAAGCTGTGTACATTCAGAATGACCGTCGTTTACCCCAATAGCTGGGAGATACCAAGCGAAGAGGAAGCAATGGACTATTTCGCCGGAAAGCCCTGGATCTGGACGACGCAAGGCTGCCCTTTCTATAGACAGTCAATTGATTATTTCGCCCGCAGAGATGCGACCCCCAAGCGAATTATGTATGTGGATGACGAGTTGCTGATCGGCGAACTGGTTCAACAGGAAGTCGGCTGTTCCCTGCTGGCCGAACCTATCGCCATGCGTTTAACCAAAGCGAACAAGCTGAAGGCATGGAACGGCCTTGATCTGACAATCGATTTGCATTTTGGCTATGCCAACCACCTCGCGGATCCTCTCTGGAATCAAATCGGAGACATCGTCAAACGAATGTGGGCCTAGACCAGGTTCATGCGCTGCTGAAAAGGGAGCTATCAGTGATGCGCGGTAATTCAGCTCCATTGCATTTACCCTTCACCGTTCTCCCATTGTACAAACGTGCATGTTCTTCCGCCAGCTACATCTTCATAACACAACAGGCTGCCGGATTTATCCGGCAGCCTGACATGATTACAGCTATTTAGAGTGCAGCAGTAGGTCTAATTTTAGTGTCCTTTTTTGCGGTTGCCCAGCCACAGGGGGAACCGGAAAATGAAGTTGATCAGCAGCACGACGAAGACCAGCACCGCCGCCGACTTGTCGGCGATCTGCCGCGCGTCTTCGACAATCGCCTCGGACTGCACATACCAGAGATGCACCGCGAGGGTCTCACCCGGGGAGAACAGGTTGAAGTCCCACATCTCGCCGGAGGTGCTTAGGCCGGCGGTAAGGATTATAACCGCCGACTCCCCGAAGGCGCGGCCCGCTACGAGGCAGATACCGGTAACGATGGCCGGGAGGGCCACCGGCAGGACAACCTTGCGGATGACGTGGAATTTGGTCATCCCCAGCGCATAGCCGGCTTCACGGATGTCGGCGGGAACCGCACGCACCGCTTCTTCGGTTACGCGGGCCAGCATCGGCAGGTTAAGCAGGGCCAGCGAGACTCCGCCGCCGATAATGGTCAGGCCAATGTCGAAGTATTCGGCGAAGATAGCCAGACCCAGAAGACCGAACACGATGGAAGGCACCGAAGACAGCGACTCTACGCAGATGCGCAGCGCGCCGGTAAAGCGGTTATCCGGAGCATACTCAGCCATATAGATTCCTGCGCCCAATCCGATTGGAATCGAAATCAGCAGGGAGATAAACAGGATGTAGAAGGAGTTGAACAGCACCGGCCCGATGCCGCCGCCCGGATCAATCTCCTCCGGGAGCTTGACGAGGAACTCGGGTCTGAGCTGCGGCAGTCCTTTGCTGAGAATCGTAAAGAGCAGCCAGAAGATCAGCAGCATAACCAGCGCACCCAGCGCATAGAAGCCATAGGTGGCAATCTTGTTGTTGCGCCGGGAACGAGCAGTATGAGGATTACGGGTAAAGTTCATTACGCATCCTCCCTTTTCCGGCCGATTACGCGGATAATAAGAATCAGCACAAAGGAAATGAGCAGCAGCAGGAACGCCATCATATGCAGCGCATAGTTCCAGCTCGAGTCAAATTCCACGTTCGAAATCTGCATTACAATGTTACTGGTCAGTACGGAAGACGGGGTGAACAGGCTTTTGGCCAGCTGCGGCGTATTCCCGATGACCATAACCACAGCCATTGTCTCACCGACGGCACGGGTCATACCGAGAATAATTGCCGAGATAATCCCCCGCTTGGCCGCCGGCAGCACAACCCGCATAATCACCTGCAGACGGGTAGAGCCAAGGGCATAGGCTGCATCACGGAATTTGCGCGGCACCGCTAGTATGGCATCATCGCTGATCCGGCAGATCGTAGGCAGCACCATAAGTGCCAGGACAAGCGCAGCCGCCAGAACACCGTCGCCCAGTCCTTCACCGCTGATTCTGCGCAGGAAAGGAAGCAATACAGTGAGGCCCAGATAGCCGTATACAATAGAAGGAATACCGACAAGCAAGTCGAGCACAGGACGGATGAAGCTCTTCATCCATTTCGGGGCAATCTCCGCGCAGAGCACAGCCATCCCCACAGAAATCGGCACTGCAATCAGCAGCGTTAGCGCAGTCAGTGTAAGTGTATTTACAATAAAGGCTGCTGCACCAAAAGCCTCCTCCTCCGGTGTCCAGTTAAAGGACAGGAAGAACTCGGCCGGAGAGACATCCCCGAACAGCAGCAGCGCCGTTTTTCCGATGAATACAATGACAAGTCCAAGCACGAAGCACAATGCCAGGATGCTAAAAAAGAAATAATAACGCGATAACCGGTTGCCAAGCAGATGTCTTCTGTGGCGTTTGTCATTAATGTTGCTTTGCTCAGCCTTCTTTGGCGATTGGGATGCCAGGCTTTGGACGGGTGCCCCCATACTTTCCCTCCTGTAAGCGGCCACCCCCGAATATTCCGGAGCTGGCCGCTGTTACCGTTCAATATAATGAAGCTTTTACTTAGCCTTTCATTGCTGCGATCGGGATGAATTTAAGCTTTTTGAGCGAGCCGTTCTGGAACTTCTTGCTCTGTACGTACTCGATGAATTCTTTAGTAGCGCCGGTTGGCTGGCCTTTAGTCATGTAGTAGCCGTATGCCCAGATCTTGTACGAGCCGTTGATTACGTTATCTGTAGTAGCTGCAACACCGTTGTGCTTCACTGCCTTGATATCGCTGCCGCTTACGTATACAAGGTCGATATAACCGATAGAGTTAGGAGTAGTAGCAACCGCAGTCTTCATGTCACCACTGGAGCCTGTTTCCTTGTAGTTCTTTTCTTTCTTCACGATGTCTCCGCCGCCCAGTGCTTTAGCCTGGTAGTTAACACGTGTACCGGAACCGAAAGAACGGGTAATTACTACGATATTGGCATCCGAACCGCCGACTTCTTTCCAGTTGGTGATTTTACCGGAGAAAATACCGGCCAGCTGCTCAGTAGTCAGGTTGTCTACGCCGACATTTTTGTTAACGATGGTTGCAAAAGGAATAACCGCTACCTTGTTCGCTACCTGCCCGTCAAAAGCCTTGAACCCTGGAACATCGATGCTTGCATCCCAGTCGCAGGCGCCGATATCAGCGATGCCTTTTTTTACAGCCTGAGGACCTGTTACGGAACCTTTACCGGAAGCGGCAATTTTCACCTTAGGGTGCAGCTTCTGGAATTCCTTGGCGGCCTGCAGTGTCAGCGGAAGCAGTGCAGTAGAACCGTTGATTGTGATTTTACCCTTGAGGGTGTCGGCTGCCGCCGCAATACCTGCGAATGATGCGGTTACTGCGATTACTGCTGTCAGTGCTGTTACCGTAAATTTTTTGAAAAGCTTCATGATCTGAATTCTCCTCCCGGCGCTATGCCGTTATATTGTGTGGGCTATGAGGGACGTGTCTTATTTAGTCAGCTGCAGTGCTTTGCCGCCCTGGATCAGCAGGACTTTACCATCGCTAACTACCGCAAGCTTGCTGCCGTCATGGGATACCGCAACTTCGGATACATCTTCAGCCGTCTGGAACAGGACGGTTTTATTGCCGCTTGCATCGATGGAATAGATGGTAGTGCTTCCGTCAGCAGCCACTCCGGATACAACCAGACCCGTAGCTACACCGGCAGACCAGGTTGCTTCGGTATCCAGTGCAATGTTAGTAATGGTAGCTCCGTCTGCGCTGATCGATTTCAGGGTGTTAGCTGCATTTCCTTCAGCGTCTGCACTCAGATAAACCACGCCGCCGTTAGCCAGGATCTCTGGATACAGCTTGTTGTCGAGCTCGGTAGTCAGTGCTTTTGGCTTGGCATCCTTGGTTGCAAGATCCAGCTTGAAGAGCTGCTCTCCGGCTTTGCTGTAGTCTACAGTCAGGGAATCTTCAGTGCTGTCGGCATCGTTTTTGGCTACGCCGGTTACGTTGACGATATACACCACGCTTTTCGCATCAGCGGAGAGGCGCAGCTCGGATTTATTTTCCACTTTATCTTCGAGCACGGCTTTTACTGTTCCGGTTTCAACCGAGATCTGGGCAATTTTCTCCTGCTTGTCGCCCTGGATGAAGTAGATGGTTTTGCCGTCCTGCGACCATACCAGATCCGTCTTCACGCTGGTGTCGGTGCCCAGGGAAGAAATGGCACCGCTCGACAGGTTGATCAGCTTCAGCTGGCCTGTCTCATCTGTGAACGCGCCCCACTGCTGGTCAGCGGATACGGAGAAATCAAGCGCACTTTCATTGGAAGAAAACACTTCATAATCGCCCGGATATGCGCTGAACTTCAGCAGCTGGGCTGTTTCGGAGTCACTCTTGTTCGCAATGATGCTGCCGTCGGCAGTCCAGTGCAGGGTGTCAAACTGGCCCTCCGGACGGGCAAAGCTCAGGATCTCCAGGCTTTCCGCCGAAAGCTCTCCGCCCAGAGCGGTTACGAGCTTGGTCAGCTCTACGTAAACTTTTCCGTTATATACGACAGGCGCTACCGTAAACTGCTGGGATGCACCATCCACCACATAGTTTTTGGAGCCTGCTTGAAGCTGTACCGTATGTAGCCCCTTGCTGTCATTCAGCTCAAAACCGCCGTTTGTGAGAATCAGCTTGGCACCAAGCTCACCGGCTACCTGGCTAAGCGAATACAGTTTGTAGCCGCTGCTGTCAATTGTGCTGAACCGGGCCGGATTGCTGTTTACAGTCCATGTGGCTGTCCCCGTTTTGACGGTACTGGCCACGGCTGCGGCACTCGCGCTGTTCGCTCCCAGAATACTGCCTGCTCCCCCTGTTACAAGAAGTGCAGAAGCCAAAGCCACGCTGAACCATTTACTATTTCTCAATTAGATTCACCCTTTTCATATAGGTAACTGCTAATGCTATTTTCTGCTATCAGTGTGAATTCTGTTCGAGAGGAATGTTTTGGAAATATTAAGTACACAAAAAGGCCAGCCCCAAAATACCCTGGGGATAGCCTGAAAGTTAACGCTATGTAAAATCTCCCGCAAAAAATTCAATGGCTCCTGCAATTAAGCATGAAACTTTTAATTTTCAACCCACGTTACAATAATTTCGGTACCGCCCGGCTTCGCCTCCGAGCTGCTGCCGATGATCGAATAGGAATAGCTGCCCGGCGCTTTCCCGCTGATCAGCAGATTGTCCTTATCCATAATCTGCGTCCCGCTTTCGAGTGCTTTTTCCTTCACATATTTGAGGTATGTAGTGCCCAGCTCAGCCATCGTTTCATCCGTCTCATAGATCAGCATAGATGATTTCTTGCCGCCCGCAAACTCGCCTTCCGTAAACGTAATACCCGCGCCTTCCGGAATCGGCAAATCGCCGGGTAAATACTGCGGCTCACTGATACTCTCCTCAGCCAGAGTATGAAAATTCCCTGTATCCGTTGCGGCTGTCTCAGCCCGGCTGCATGCACCCAAGCTTAGACTTGCGGCTAGCAGAACCAGCAGAGGTATTATCGGTTTCCTGTCGGACATCAGCAAAAGCCTCCTCATAATAGTTGGGACTAGGCTTGGGAATGGGGATAGGACTGCGATTAGTAATGCGATTATTAAAAGTTGAGATTAGGGTCATTATTTTGAGCATATATTCTTATTTACCCGCATTAATCAGACGGCAAACGGTGTTGTTCATAATTCATGTAATTTTCATATTAAAAAATTTAATTTAATTATGGGAGATTGAAACAAACCGAGTATTTACAATAACTGAACGTTAACAGTAACTTTATACACAATTTCAATTAAGCCAGGCAGCGCTTCTGATTAAAATACCGAATGTCTGCCTGCCGCCTACTAACGTCTGCACGACTCAGAGGGATTTTTCCCTTTGATTTGCTCGTTTCGCCTGCTTGGGGGGAAATCAAGGGCATTTTTGCCTTTGATTTGACCGTTTCGCCTGCTTGGGGCGGAATCAAGGGCATTTTTGCCTTTGATTTGATCATTTCGCCTACTTGTGGCGGAATCGGAGGGATTTTAGCTGTAGATTACACCGCTCCACCTGGCGGCGACAGCGGCTTTTGCAAACAGGAGCTGGAACAGAGGAGTGTACTCTTTTAGAACCGTAAATAAAGATTTACAACGCGCAAAGAACGCACTACAATAATGAGTGAGTACTCACTCATAAATATAACAATCCATAAAAGGAATCGAGGAGATAGTCATGGATCAGGATACTCCGGTTATTTCTGTCAGCCATGTCAGCAGGGCTTTTGGCAGCAAAACGGTGCTCAAGGATATCAGTCTGCAGGTGAACCGAGCGGAAACCTTCGGGCTGCTGGGCCCGTCGGGTTCCGGCAAAACGACACTGGTGAAGCTTCTGACCGGCATCGACGAGGTCAGCTCCGGTGATGTGCAGGTCATGGGCGTCAAAATGCCGAAGCTTGCCATGCTGCAGCAGATCGGTTATATGGCCCAGTCGGATGCTTTGTACACAGAGCTGAGCGCAAAGGAGAATCTGGAGTTTTTTGCAGCACTCTACGGGCTAAAGGGCGGAAACCGCACGCGGCGGATTGCCGATGTGATGGAGCTCGTGAACCTGCAGGAACACCTGCGCAAGCGTGTAGACCAGTACTCCGGGGGCATGAAGCGCCGTTTGTCGCTGGCCATCGCTCTGCTGCACGAGCCGCCGCTGCTCATTCTCGATGAGCCTACCGTAGGGATAGATCCGCTGCTGCGCCAGTCCATCTGGCAGGAGCTGCGCTCGCTGAACCGCCAGGGAACGACCATCGTTTTGACGACTCATGTCATGGACGAAGCTGAAAAATGCGACCGGCTGGGCATGATCCGCGATGGCCAGCTGCTGGCCGTAGATACGCCTGCGGGATTGATGCAGGCTACCGGCTCCGCAACGATCGAGGAAGCTTTTTTAACCTATGGGGGTGCCCGCAAATGAAAATACGTGCCATTACCTTACGCATTCTGCGGCAGTTCATTCATGATAAGCGGACGATGGCGCTGATGTTCATAGCCCCTCTACTCGTCCTGAGCCTGATGAGTCTCGTTTTTAACGGTAATGCCTATAAGCCGAATATCGGTCTAACCGGCGGAGCCGCTATCTTCTCCTCTGCACTGGAAGCGCAGGACGCTGCCGTTATAGACTTCCCTACGGCTGAACAGGGAGAAGCTGCGCTGAAGGACGGCGACATAGACGCCCTGATAACACTGGAAGGAACCTCGCCTGCTGTAAAGCTGGAAGGCAGTAACCCGACCGCAAACCGCGCGGTTCTGCTCGCCCTGCAGGAAGCTGTGCTGCAGCTCCGTCCGTCCGGCTCCGCTCAGGAGCAGATCCAGCCAGCCGTCAGCTACTTGTACGGTGCCGAGGATATGACCACGATCGACCGCTTCGGTCCGATCATGATCGGGGTCTTCGTCTTCTTTTTCGTGTTCCTGATAGCCGGAGTGTCCTTCCTGCGCGAACGGACGACCGGTACGCTGGAGCGTCTGCTCTCCACCCCGCTGAAGCGCTGGGAGATTGTGATCGGCTATGTCTGCGGCTTTGGCATTTTCACAGTCGTCCAGGCGCTGCTGATCTCCTGGTTCTCCATTCAGGTGCTCGGCATCATGATGGCCGGAAGCTTTGGCTATGTGCTGCTTATTACGCTGCTCCTGGCGATTACGGCGCTCACGCTGGGTACGCTGCTCTCCGCCTTTGCCGGCAATGAGCTGCAGATGATCCAGTTCATTCCGCTGGTGATTGTGCCGCAGATTTTTTTGAGCGGCCTGTTCCCGATGGATACGCTGCCGCTGTGGCTGCAGCGGGTCAGCCTCGGGACCCCGATCTATTACGGCGCCCAGGCGCTGATGGATATTATGATCCGTGGCAAAGGCTGGAGCGCAATTGCCCTGAATGCCTATGTGCTGGTCGGCTTTTCGCTGCTGTTCATGGTTCTTAACGTGCTGGCTCTTCGCAAACACCGCAGAATGTAGGGCGGTGTAACTTCGTCCGCAGCCGTGATACTATAGAGGGACAGCATCATTTTTGGAGGGCCATGATATGACTAAAGAAAGTGCCGGGCAGCACGATAAAGAGCAATGGATCGAGGAGCTGCTCGCCGTCAAGGAAGACGGGCAGATGACGCCCAAGCAAATCTCCATCCTGGAGGCGGCGATAGAGATATTTTCCGATAAAGGCTTCTCGGCGGCATCCACCAGTGAGATCGCCCATAAGGCGGGCGTAGCTGAGGGAACGATTTTCCGCTATTACAAAACCAAAAAAGATCTGCTGCTGTCCATCGTCGGACCGACCATGAGCCGGATGATTGCCCCGTTCGTGATGCGCAACTTTAATGGGGTGCTGGATATGCCGTTTGAGAGCTATGAGGCCTTTTTGCGGGCGTTTATTGTGAACCGGCTGGACTTTGCCCGTAAAAATTTCAAAATTATCCGGATTCTCGTTCAGGAAATCCCGTTTCAGCCTGCACTCCGCGAGCAGTTTGCCGAAAATGTCCTGGCGCAGGTGCTGGAGCGGGTGACTGCGATTACGGAGCATTTTAAGGCTGAAGGTGAGGTTATTGATGCGCCAACCCCCGCCATTATCCGGTTCACTGTGTCCTCAGTGATCGGCTATCTGCTGGCCCGACTGCTGCTGATGCCGGAGAAGGACTGGGACGATGAGGAGGAGATCAGTCAACTGATCCGCTTCATGCTGCACGGGATCGGCGGGCCGGCGCTGCGTGAGCAGTAAAGTCCGGCTGGTATAAAATGAGCTTATACTCTCCAAAGCCACTGTAGAAGACACCTTCTGCAGTGTTTTTTTTCGGATACAGGATTGGTAACTTCCCCCTAAAATGTCCTGGCTAGTCGGTCCCGGACTTTAAGACGCACATCTGTTCTGATAAGATGAATACTATCGAATAACCGGAAAATCCGGACAGGTGTGAGGAAGTGAATGTAACATGAGTTATTATGTTCCCGAGCGGGTCATCCGGCTGCTGTGCGGAAGTGATGCCTTGGATAAAGGCCGTGCTGACTACGAAGCCGGGAGGGTCCTGCTGAATTATAGAGAGAATGACGACAGGCTTGAATATTCCAAATACCGCACGGCGGTTCAGGGGCTGGAGAGCTATGATGTTGCGCTGGCCATCGACAGTGACGGGGATGTGAATGCGGAATGCACCTGTCCTGCCTATTACCACGGAGGGGCTTTTTGCCGGCATATCGCAGCCAGCCTGTTCACTATTCTGCGTCTGGAGGAGGGTGCGGACGATGAGATTGAGAGCCCGCCTCATGAGGAATCAGACCCGCTGCTGGCGGAGACCGGCGTCCTTACACCACGCACCGCACATAGCGGCACTACTGGTGCAGCAGCACACAACGGAGACCGCCAGCTGGTGAACGGTATGCTGGAGGTGTTCGCAGGCTTAAGCCGCTCCCGGCCGAGCGTTACAGGCAGCTATTCCGATCTCCGCACACCGCTGCAGGTGGAGTTCATCTGCAAGCCGGTCACCGTCAGCTACAGCACGCAAATGCTCGGCATTGAGATAAAAGTCGGCCCCAAGCGCCTCTATATTGTGCAAAAAATCAGAACCTTCCTGGAGCATGTCCGGCGCGGCGAGCCTTTTGAGTTCTCCAGGCATTTCAGCTACGATCCTTCGCTGCACTCGTTCAACAAGGAAGACAACAATGTTCTGCTGAAGCTGATTGACATCTCATCCAATGAAAAGCTGTACCGTGCCGGCGTCAATCCCTATGCTGCACAATCAGGCGGCATGGGCGGCGAGCGGCTGCTGGCGGTTCCGCCCTTGTTCTGGGATGGCCTGCTTCCGGCGCTGCTTGCTGCCCCCTCCGCTTGGCTGCAGCAGGGCGACCTGATTCTGGAGAAGCTGCAGCTGTCCACTGAATCCCCGCCGTTAAGCTTCCGGTTCGACCAGTCGGCGGAGGAAGGCTATAGACTGGACATTGATGGCATGGCGCAGGTTATGGTATTGGAGGATTACGGGCTGGTGCTGGCCGGGGGCAAGCTGCTGAAGCTGGATGCTGAGGAATGCCGCAGGCTCGCCGAGCTGAAGCGGATGCTGGCCGCCGCCCGCAAGGACGGGATTGCCATTGCACCTGAGCAGATGGAGCCTTTTATGGAGCAGGTCATTCCCGGGCTGAAAAAGCTGGGCAGCGTGCACATCGCCGAGGCGATCGCTGACCGGATTGTGCAGACCCCGATGCAGGCGCGGCTGTACCTGGACCGGGTGCGGGACCGGCTGCTGGCCGGCCTCGAATTCCAGTATGGCAGCATCGTTATTAATCCGCTGGAGGAGGACAGCCGCAGCCGGGGCAGCGAGATCATCCTGATGCGGGACGGGGAGGCCGAGCGGCGGATTCTCGGGCTGATGGCGCATGAATCTTTTGTGCGGACAGAAGGCGGCTTTATTATGAGCGATGAGGAAGCGGAGTATGATTTTCTCTACCACACGATTCCGCTCCTGGAGCCGCTGCTTCAGGTGTATGCCACTACTGCCGTCAAAGGCCGGATCGCCGCCGATACCTACACGCCTAAGGCTGTATTGACCTGGAACGAAAAAACCGACTGGCTGGAGTTCAAATTTGCCGTGCAGGGCATCGGAGAGAATGACATTGTGCAGATTCTTGAGGCACTGCAGGAAAAACGCAGATACTACCGCCTCCCGGATGGTGCGCTGCTGCCGCTGGAAAGTGCGGAGTTTCTGGAGATTATCCAGTTCATGAATGAGCTCGGGGTACACAGTGTTCCTTTTAACAAACCACAATTTACTCTGCCGCTGGTTCAGGGACTGCAGTTGAATCCGGAATCCCGGCATGGCGATGCTGTTACGATTGGACGCTCCTTCCGGCGGTTAATGGCCAATATGGCCAGTCCCGAAAATCTCGATTTTCCGCTGCCGGATAGCCTTTCCACCGTACTCCGCGACTATCAGCAGTTCGGGTTCCAGTGGATGAAGACGCTGGCCCACTACCGGTTCGGCGGCATTCTGGCTGATGATATGGGACTTGGCAAAACGCTGCAGAGCATTGCATTCCTGCTCTCAGAGCTTACGGATATCCGTGAAGGCGGCAAGCCGGCGCTCATCGTCGCTCCCGCCTCCCTGCTCTACAACTGGCAGAATGAGCTGAAGCGGTTTGCCCCGGACATCAAGGCCGTTATTGCTGACGGCAACCTGAATGAACGTACCAGGGCGGTTCGCAAAGGTTCAGGCGCTGACGTGATTATCACTTCCTATCCGCTGCTGCGGCGGGAAATTGAGCTGTATGCCCGGCTGTCCTTCCACACCCTGATTCTGGATGAAGCCCAGATGATCAAGAACCATGCAACCCAGACTGCCCAGGCGGTAAAAATACTGCAGGCCCGCTACCGCTTCGCCCTCACAGGAACGCCGGTGGAAAATGCGCTGGAGGATTTGTGGTCGATTTACAGTGTTATTTTCCCCGGCCTGTTCCCCGGCAAAAAAGCGTTCCATGATCTGCCGCGGGAAACGGTCGCCAAGCGGACCCGCCCGTTCCTGCTGCGCCGGCTGAAAAGCGATGTGCTCAAGGAGCTGCCGGACAAAATCGAATCGCTGCATGCCTCGGAGCTGCTGCCTGAGCAGAAAAAGCTGTACATGGCTTACCTCGCCAGACTCCGTAAGGAGGCGCTGAAGCATCTCGACAATGAGAGCTTCGGCCACGGCCGGATCAAGGTGCTGGCCGGTATCACCCGGCTGCGCCAGCTCTGCTGCCACCCTGCCCTGTTCATCGAGGGCTACAGCGGCGGCTCGGCCAAGTTCGACCAGCTGCTGGAGATCATCGAGGAATGCCGCAGCTCCGGCAAACGGATGCTGATCTTCTCCCAGTTCACGGAGATGCTCGGGATGATCGGCCGGGAGCTTGCCCTGCAGGGCGTCCGGCATTTTTATCTGGACGGCAAGACGCCGGCCGACCAGCGCGTAGAGCTGTGCAGCCGGTTCAATGAGGGTGAACGCGACCTGTTTCTCATTTCGTTAAAAGCCGGCGGCACCGGCCTTAACCTGACCGGAGCGGACACGGTGATCCTGTATGATCTGTGGTGGAACCCGGCTGTCGAGCAGCAGGCTGCCGACCGGGCCCACCGGATCGGGCAAAAGAAGGTGGTGCAGGTAATCCGCCTCGTTGCCCAGGGCACCGTCGAGGACAAAATGTACGAGCTGCAACAGAAGAAAAAGAACCTGATCGAGGAGGTCATCCAGCCTGGGGCAGAGGCGCTCTCGGCCCTCACCGAGCAAGATATCCGCGAGATTCTGATGCTCTGATGAGTTGAAGGATTTGGAAGCGCAGAAGCAAATAAAGTATAATAGCAGGGATTGTTATTGCTTAAGCAGCAGGCCGTTTGGGCCTTCTGCCGCTTCTCTCAATGGTTTTAATACTATTCTACGGAGGTGCATTAACATGAGTTTTACCCTGGAACTGGGCGCTTCAGCCCCCGATTTCTCTCTAAAAGCAACAGACGGCCAGACGTATTCGCTCGACAGCTTTGCTACGGCCAAAGCACTGGTTATCTTCTTCACCTTCAATCATTGTCCGTTCGTCGTCGGGTCCGATGAGGTCACGCGCCAGACCGCCGAAAAGTACCGTGAGCTGGGAGTAGCTTTTGCGGGAATTAACGCCAACAGCGAGACCACCCATCCGGACGATTCCTACGAGCATATGGTGAAGCGGATGGAAGAGCAGAACTTCCCGTGGCTCTATCTCCGCGATGACACGCAGGAAACTGCACGGGCTTACGGTGCGCTGCGCACGCCACATTTCTTTGTTTTTGATCAGGACCGCAAGCTGGTCTACACCGGCCGCGGCGTCGATAACCCGCGTGAAACCGCCAAAATGACGGTCAACGACCTGGACAACGCATTGTCCCAGCTGCTCGCCGGACAAGCCATTACCACACCGCTGACCAATCCGATCGGCTGCAACGTCAAATGGGACGGCCAGGATGCGCACTGGATGCCTGCAGAGGCTTGTGATTTGGTGTAGATGGGTTTTTAGCCGGTTGAGATCGCATCGGCATGGAATTATATTCGATAGGTCAAGGCCAAGCCACCCGGGTGGTTGGTTTGGGCTCAGTTAAGGGGATTTTTCCCTTTAAACGGGGCTTGAGTGCTCGGTTTGGGCTCAGTTAAGGGGATTTTTCCCTTTAACCAGGGCTTGCGTGGTTGGTTTGGCCTGAGTTAAGGGGATTTTTCCCTTTAAACGGGGCTTGCGTAGCTGAGTTATGCCTGATTTGCATAAAAAGAGGGACTTTCCAGCCGGAAGCTGGAGAAGTCCCTCTTTATTATTTTATTGTTAGCTAAAGAAACCTGTAACTAGACGATCGTCAGACCGCCGCTGGCGTATCCCCCCACTGTAGTAGCTACATCAAGGCCTGCTGTAACAGAGGCCGAGAAGACCAGCAGCAGCCGTTCGCCTGCCGTAACAGGAATACTGAGCCCGGAGGTAAGGCCGCTGCTGATTGTGCCTAAAGCGACGACACCAGTCAGTGGCGGTGCCAAGGTAACAAGTGCACCCGGTACAGCGGTAAACGTATTGTTCGGTGTTGTCGAACGGAATAATTGAGCTGTAATTGTTACTGTAGAGCCTACCAGAGCCAATGCAGCTGTAGTGCTAAAGTATGCGGCCAAGGAAGTTATCGTACCCGCACGCGGCACGGAGAAAGCAAAGTTGAGCAGCGTACCTGCAGCACCTGTGAGGTCAATGACCCCGCCAGTGATGGTAACTCCAGTAGCACTGTTGCCAAAGCCGATCAAGCTGGAAGTATTAAGCAGCCCGCCCAGTACAGTAGTCAGTGCAGCCGGAACGCCCGAAGCGTAAGGAATGATCGCGCCAGAGCCGGTTGGTCCGGTAGCCCCAGTCGCTCCCGTCACTCCGGTCGCTCCAGCCAACCCCGTCGCTCCCGTCACACCGGTCGCTCCAGGCAAACCAGTCGCTCCCGTTGCTCCGGTAGCACCACTGCCTGGGCCTGTTGCCCCCGTTGCGCCGGCTGGCCCGGTAGCTCCTGTAGCACCGGCTTCACCAGTTGCTCCAGTTGCACCTGTGACCCCGGTCACCTCGCCCATTAGCTCAGCTGATACCAGACGATGGGCTGTTACGAGCTCGCCCGCACTGTTTTTGCCCCATAAAGAGATTTGAATCGGATCATCAGGCGGGCCGGTAGGCGTAACGAACATAAATTCAAAACCATCCAGGTCCGCATAATAGTTATTCGTAATCACCTGGTTCGGAGCCACAGTGAGGGTCTCACTGACATACAGATTTCTTACACCGCCAAGCAGATAGTAAGCCTGTACCAGCACCTCAGAAGCCGTAATGCTGCTACGGTTATCTACACGGAGCGTTACCTGGGTTGTGGGTCTTGTTCCGGCAACCATATTGTTTTCAATCGGTCCAGTAGATAAGAAACTCATCTGCGCAACTCTCCTTTTCTATGAAATTAGTGATTAATCCATGACTTCATAAGATACAACACGGTGGGCTTCCACCAGTTGGCCGCCTGCCTGCTTGCCCCACACGGAGATGCCCAGATCAGCCTCCATAATCTCTCCGGTTGTAATGACAAACTCATAGCCGTCCAGATCTGCAAAATACTCCCGGCTCACAGCCTCATTCGGAGCAAGGTTGAGAACCTCACTGACATATAAATTTCTTATTGTGGTAAGGTAGTAGCCTTCAATCAAAACGCCGGCAGCAGCCGAAGAGGACCGGTTAACAATTTTGATAGTTACAAGCTGGGCAGGTCTTACCCCGGACACAGGATTATTTTCGATCGGTCCTGTTGATAATATCGCCATCCTGTTCTATTCCTCCTTTCCATTCTCCCGTCTATGAAAATAAGCTTTGATTCTAGCGGCCTTCCAATGAACCGCACAATATATTAATATTCCAGTGCAGTGCCAGCCGTGTGGACGGCAGACAGGCTGCATTCACCGAAATCTTCAAATCCGCATACGCTGTTCCATGGAGAGAATGCCTTTTGTGCTGCTGCTTTCCTGAACGATGGAAATGGAAGAAGGGAGTCCCATGGCCCCTCCTGGCAAAGGAAAAAAGACAAGTGCCAAGAAACAGCCGGCAAATCCAAAAGCCCAAAGCCCGAAGGGGCTGGAATTCGCAGTTGCAGCGCTTTTGCTGACCGGCAAGCTGAAGGTGGATTCGATTCAGATGTTTACTGATGCCTCTCTGGTGGTCGGCCTGGTCGGCAAATATAAAACGTTAAGCAATCTGAGCCAGAGCAACGTGGATAAGCTGGTCAGCTTTCTGGATGATAACAGCAGCCTAACTTTAAACGAAATCATGACCGCCCTGAAGCAAAAAGCGGATAACACATAAGGAATATAGCCGGAAAGGGGGAACAGCTCTAATGGGAAAAGCGGATTTTGACGGGGAGGAATTCGCCGGCGGACTTTTGCTCGTCATTGTGATTGCACTGCTGATCTACGGCTCCACAGACATTAAAACCCTCACCGCAGCACCTACCTCGGATTAATATTTTTCATAAAAAACCAGCCGTTCTCCCTCCCGCCTCTTGCTTTCTTCCGGAAATTCGCTATACTTGAAAAAAATCATACGCAATCGATGAACGGGACAGTAATGTGTTGGATCTAGTCTCAGCGAGCCGGGATAGGTGGAAACCGGTACAGAGCCAATACATGAAGCGCACCCGGGAGATGGACTTCTGAACTAACAGTAGGAAGCCCCGGCTGAAGACCGTTAACTTGTGAGTGGTTGAACCCCTGGTTCAGCAACGAGAGTGGTACCGCGAGCGCTAATCAAGCCTTCGTCTCTTTTATGAGATGAGGGCTTTTTCTTATGCAAAAAGGTTACCCGTTCATCGATGCTGCAGCCTTAACTAATATAGGAGGTCATATTCATGTTAAGCCAACTTATCATAAACAGCCTGGAGCAAAGCGTCCGGCAGGTGTTCAGAGCTCTGGGTGCAGCAGTTACGGAGCTTCCCTCTGTTGTGCTCGAGCAGCCGGCCAATCCCGATTTCGGGGACTACTCCAGTAATATTGCCATGCAGCTGGCCAAAGTACTGCGTAAGGCACCTATGGCTATCGCAGAGCTGATAACAACTGAAATTAGTCAATCAGGTGATTTAAACGGACTATTTTACAAAATCGATATTGCCGCACCGGGCTTCATTAATCTATATATCGACTGGCAGGAGTGGGCCGGACGCAGCTTTGAGCTGCCTGAGACTGCAGGGGAAAAAGTAATCATCGAGCATACGAGCGTTAATCCGAATAAATCGATGCACGTAGGCCACCTTAGAAACGCTTGTATCGGGGATGCACTGGTGCGTATTTTACGGAAAACCGGGTATAGCGTTGAGGTGCATAACTATGTCGATGATCTCGGCAATCAGCTGGCAGATACAGTGGTCGGGCTGCTGAATGTGCCGCTGGCTGGTGATCATGTCCGTTTTGGCGATTACTGCTGGGACATTTATGCCGGTGTGAACAAAGAATACGCGCTGCATCCGGAGAGTGTGCACAAGCGGACGGAGATTCTTCACGCACTGGAAGAAGGGCACGGCAATACCGCATGGCTGGGCAGTCTTGTTGCCGAACGGATTGTGCGGGAGCATGTCGCGGAGATGAAGGGCTTTGGCATTGGCTATGACCTGCTGGTCTGGGAGAGCAGCATTCTTAAGGAGGGCTTCTGGTCATCGGCTTTTGCGCTGCTGGAGCAGACTGAGGTATTCATGCAGGAAACGGAGGGCAAGCTGGCGGGCTGCTGGATTCTCAAACAGGCTGCGGAGGAGTCGTCAGAGCCAGATGCGGATGAGCATCACAAGGATAAGGTGCTGGTGCGCTCGAACGGGATTTTAACCTATACGGCTAAGGATATCGCTTACCATCTCTGGAAATTCGGCCTGCTGGATAAGGATTTCAGCTACAGCGAATTTACCGCCGGACTTTGGACTACGGGGCTGAGCGGAGAGCAGCTGGCTTTTGGCCGGGCTGACCGGGTGGTTAATGTCATCGACTACAGACAGGAATATCCGCAGGCGATGGTCAAGCAGGCACTCGAGGTACTGGGGTACACAGAGCAGGCTGAAAAATTGCATCACGTAAGCTATGGCGTGGTTTCACTCAGTCCGGCGTCCGCAGCCGAGCTTGGCATCGACATCTCCGAGGGCAAAGCCTCTTACGCCATGTCCGGCCGCCAGGGCATCGGCATCAAGGTTACCGAGCTGGTGCAGCTGATGGAGAACACAATTGACGCTACCCGTTCTGACAAAAGCGGCCTCTCCAGCCGGCTCATCGCCACCGCTGCCATCCGTTATTATCTGCTGCGGTTTAATCTGGGGACGGAGATTATTTTCGACTTCAAGCAGGCGACCGAGATTTCCGGCAACACAGGCGTGTACCTGATGTACACCTATGCGCGTGCAGGCAGTGTGCTCAGTAAAGCAGTGGTTACGGCGGCAAAGGCTAATCTTAATGCGGAGAAGGCTAACCCTGCTGCGGAAAAAGCCACCCCTGAAGCCGAGCAGACGGATGCCCTTCCCGTATTCCCGGCGACACTGCAAAAGGCTGAGCTCGCTCTGCTGAGGCATCTCAGCAACTGGCAGGACACGCTCTACAGCGCAAGCGTTCAGCTGACGCCGAATACAATCTGCAGCTACGCGCATACGCTGGCGTCGCTGTTCAACAATTTTTACTCGGCCTGCCCGATTCTGAAAGGCGAGCCTGAATCCGTGGCCTTCCGTCTCTGGCTCACGCAAAGATTCCGGGACACACTCGGTGAAGTGCTGGAGGTACTCGGCCTGCCGCAGCCGGAGCGGATGTAGCAGCCGTGATTGCTTGTTTTGAACTAATGTGTGGCTTACCTGCTTCGATAAATATGAGGAAGACCGGACTAAATAAAGTCCATACAGAGGGATTTAATCCGGTCTACTGCTTGATCGATCCTAAAGGCTGCAACGCCATTGATATAACTGCATTTTGTGCAGCTATATCCCGTAAAAAAGCATCTCTCATTGGGATAAGTGTATTCCGTGCAACTAAAATCAGCAAAATCGTCCATTTATCCAGATTTCAGGAGTTTTAGCTGCACAAAGTACAGCTAAAGTGGGATTCCGCGGGCCTGACAGTGCTTTTAGTTGTACAATCTACACTTAAAGCTGCTCCCTTCCCTGTTCTCCCTGGAACGCAGAAACAGCCTCCCCGAAGGAAGGCTGTTTCTTGTGTTACGTCCCGGAAGGGATGCAGCCCTTTCGGGCTGATTGCGAAGCAGATGCTAACGATGCCGATGCTCCAACGTCCCCCAGACTTGGGGTTCTCATCCCGCCGGAACGCAGAAACAGCCTCCCCAAAGGAAGGCTGCTTCTTGTGTTACGTCCCGGAAGGGATTCGAACCCCCGACCGTGCGCTTAGAAGGCGCATGCTCTATCCAGCTGAGCTACCGGGACATATGAAGTGTAGATTTATATACTATGTATTAACGCAACGTTATCTATTATAACGCATTGAAATATTTTTTCAAGGCTGCACGCCAAAAAAAACATTCTGCCCCCGGCAGCGGGTGCCACGGCCCTGTTCACCGCATACACTCCCTCCATCCGCCGCCGGAGCAGTGGCCGCCTTGCAGCAGCAGGCTATCAGTGCCGCTTCAGCGACACTTGCCGGAAATGCTCACCCAGCTGCTTTTTCAGATGGCCGAAGATCAGCAGCTCGCGCTGGAATTTGGAGCGTTCATCCTCTGGGCTCATGACAGGACTCCCGGTGAATGCACTGACTGTCACATCCTCGAAGGCATTATGCATATTATTATCAAACCAGTCGGTTTGGGTGTCTGCATCATTCGTCAGGATGCGTACAATTTCGTAGCCTTCCTCATGCTGGTCTTCCACAATATATACCAAAAGCGCTGAATCCCCTACAGCTCCCGGCAATACGCCAACCTCGGCACATGGAGCACCGTCATATTCAGTCATTCTGCGGATCTTGGCGTCTTTAATGTAATACACTTGTCATCATCCCTCCTGGCAAATTTTCCTCTACCCTAGTGTTCGGATAAGGACATACATTTTATCCCTTCAATCGGCATATATCTGTATTACTTGGCAAAAAAGAAACAAGTGATTATACCTGCTTTTCAAGGGAGCCCCGCTTCCGGAGCAGTAGCATCGCACAAAGAGAGGATGAACACCATGTGCGGAATAACCGGCTTTATCGAGTGGCGCGGTGACCTTACCCAGCACTCGCAGCTGCTCGTAAAAATGACAGAAACCTTATCCAACCGCGGACCGGATGCCGCCGGAACGTGGATTTCAGGCCCTTGCGCCCTCGGACACCGCAGACTTAGCGTTATTGATCCCGAGAACGGCGCACAGCCGATGATCGCCCGCCAGGATGAGAATGTCTACGCGCTTGCGTATAACGGCGAGCTCTATAATGCAGGTGAGCTTAAAACCGAGCTCAAGCAGCGCGGACATCATTTTCTGACCCAGTGTGATACTGAGGTTCTGCTGCACGCCTACATGGAGTGGGGGCCGGACTGCACCGGAAAACTGAACGGAATTTTTGCTTTTGCCGTCTGGGACAGCGTGCGCGAGCATCTGTTTCTGGCCCGCGACCGGCTTGGCGTAAAACCGCTGTTCTACAGCCATGTAGACGATGTGTTTGTCTTTGGCTCCGAGCCCAAGGCGCTGCTGCAGCATCCCAAGGTTCAGCCGAAGGTCGGACCGGAAGGACTCGCTGAGATTTTCATCGTCGGTCCGGCCCGCACTCCGGGACAGGGTGTATACAAAGATATATTCGAGCTTCGCCCGGGTCATGCCATGATTTATAGCCGCAGCGGCATCCGCAAGTATGCATACTGGGAACTGGAAAGCCATCCCCACACCGATAGTGTTGATGAAACTGCCGCCAGAGTGCGTGAATTGCTGCAGGATACGCTGGAGCGCCAGCTCGTCTCCGACGTTCCGGTATGTTCCCTGCTGTCCGGAGGGCTGGATTCCAGTGCCCTGACCGCACTCGCCGTGAATTTTTACAACCGCAGCGGCCAGGGACAGGTAGACACCTACTCGGTCGATTATGTCGATAACGACAAGCATTTCAAAAGCCATTCCTTCCAGCCGGGCGCAGACGGCCCGTGGATTAAACGGATGGTAGATGAGCTGCAGACCAATCATCATTATGTCACTTTTGATACACCTGAGCTGGTGGCAGCGCTGGATAACGCCCTCTATTCGCGTGACCTGCCGGGGATGACGGATGTGGATTCGTCGCTGTACTTATTTTGCCGGGAGATTAAAAAGAATGCGACGGTTGCAATTTCCGGCGAAGCGGCTGACGAAATTTTTGGCGGATACCCCTGGTTTCACCGTGAAGAGGCCCTATCCTCAGGAACCTTCCCGTGGTCGGTAGCCCCGGAGATGCGTGCAGGTCTATTGTCGCCCGAAGTCCGCGAATGGATACGTCCGCTGGAATATTTAGGCGACCGTTACAGCGACGCAGTGGCTGAAGTGCCGAGGCTTGACGGTGAAACCGGCAAACAGGCGCAGATGCGCGTAATGTCCTACCTCAATATCACCCGGTTTATGCCTACGCTGCTGGACCGCAAGGACCGGATGAGCATGGGTGTCGGGCTCGAGGTACGCGTTCCCTATTGCGATCACCGGCTGGTGCAATACGTGTTCAACATCCCCTGGGAGATCAAGACAGTCGGCAACCGCGAAAAGGGCATTCTGCGGAAAGCGCTGGAAGGTGTACTGCCGGATGATGTGCTTTACCGCAAAAAAAGCCCATATCCCAAAACCCATAATCCTGCCTATCTGAACGCCGTACGTACACAGATGCTGAATATCCTGGACGATCCGTCAGCTCCAATCCTGCCGCTGATCGATCCGGCCAAAATCCGTGAGATTGCCGCATCACCGGGATCCTCCAGTAACCTGCCCTGGTTCGGCCAGCTGATGTCCGGCCCGCAGCTGTTTGCCTATCTCGCCCAGGTGAATCTATGGCTGCAGAAGTATAATGTATCCATCGGCTAAGCCGTGATTATTCCCATAGCGGGGCAGGCCTAAAACCTCTACAACTATAGATAAACATATCTTAGTCAAGGGGGGATTAACCCTGATGCCGACCTCTGCAAAACCGTCCGGATTATCTTCCGCCAAACTTGTTCCCTTCCTTATTGTATCCTTTGGCTTCACCTGGCTGTGCTGGCTGCCGCTGCTGCTCAACAAGCAGTTTGCAGCCGGCCTTCCTGTGCTTCCCGGGCAATTCTACATGGGCTCCTTCGGTCCGCTCCTCGGAACGCTCTGCAGCCTTATCCTGCCGGGTGGAGACGGCTTTAGAAGGTGGTTCAATACAGCCTTTTCCGTTGCTTTCCCCAAAAAATGGCTGGTGCTATCCGCCGGATTACCTTTGGCTTATGGAGCTGTAGCTGTCCTGGTTCATACTCTGGTCACGGGAAAAGCGCCTGACCTGCACAGCTTCGGCCTCACCTCGGACCTTCCGCCGCAGTTCAATCTCTGGACAACCTCACTGGTATGGATGCTGACCTTCGGGATCGGTGAGGAGAGCGGCTGGCGCGGATACCTGCTTCCGGCTCTGCACAAGCGGTATTCCCTGAATACCTCAGCCCTGCTGGTAGCTTTGATCTGGATGGCCTGGCATCTGCCTGCCTTCTGGTTCAATGAAAGCTATCTCGGCATGGGCCCCGGGGTGATCGGCTGGGCGATCAGCCTGACTTACGGTTCTGTTGTGCTGGCCTGGATCTGTGCCGGAAGCCGCTGGAGTATTATTCCTGTTATAGTCTGGCACGGCATCTTCGATCTGCTGACTGCCAGCGACCAGGCGGCAGAGGTTATGGCTATGGTATGCAGCATGCTCGTTATCCTCCACGGCATTCTGCTGATGCGGATACTGGGCAGACGCCATCGTACACCGAACGGAATTTAGCTGAGCTACTTGTACCTGCGAACGTAGGCTTTCGCACGAGTTTATTCTCTGTGCGAGCGAAATCAAGGGCACTTTTGCCCTTCATTCTGCCGATTTTGGGCCGTGCGGCGAAATCAAGGGCATTTTTGCCCTTCATTCTGTCCATTCGGGCCGCGCAGGCGAAATCAAGGGCATTTTTGACCTTCATTCTCCCGATTCGGGCTACGCGGACCAATTCAAGGGCATTTTTGACCTTCATTCTGCTGATTCGGGCTGCGCGGGCCAATTCAAGGGCATTTTTGACCTTCATTCTCCCGATTCGGGCTGCGCGGGCCAATTCAAGGGCATTTTTGACCTTCATTCCCCCGATTCCGGTCTAGCGCAGGCGAAATCAAGGG
>NZ_LRAC01000135.1 GCF_001517085.1 Paenibacillus sp. DMB5 | reverse complement strand
AGCAATGCATGGAGCTGACCAATACTAATCGGTCGAGGGCTTATCCAATAATTAAATCGCAGATTCGTTTCGGATTCAGTTTTCAGGTGATCAAGCCTGGCAGGATGTTAAACCGATGGTTTGATATTTTCTGCAGCGATTTCGAGAAGCGTAAGCTTCGAAAAATCATGTTTGGTGGCGATAGCGGAAGGGTTCCACGCGTACCCATCCCGAACACGACCGTTAAGCCTTCCAGCGCCGATGGTACTTGGACCGAAGGGTCCCGGGAGAGTAGGACGCCGCCAAGCACGAAAAAAAGCATCCCTTAAGGGATGCTTTTTTGTTTTACCCGGAGATGTCTGGAATAGCATAACGTTCTCTTATTCCCTCACTACCTGCCTGCCGGGATCTCCGGACACTTCTAAGCTTAGACTTACTGCATCAGGGAATGCAAAAGCCGGGGATTTCTCCCCGGCTTAATTAAACAGTGTCCATCACATATAAGGTAAACTACACTTTGAATTTATTGATCTGTTCCTGCAGCTCTTCTGCCATCTTGGACAATGCGCCTGCTGATGCGGCAATCTCTTCCATGGAGGCCAGCTGCTCTTCTGCAGCAGCAGATACATTGTGTACTCCGCTTGATGATTCCTCAGCAATCAGGGAGATCTCACTCATATACCGGACCGATTCATCCGTAGCGGCTGACATTTCCTCCGAGCCGGCGGATACTTCTTGAATTTCACCAGCGACTTTGCTTACTACTTCTGAGATTTGCTCGAAGGCTTGACCTGCTGCAGTGACCATCTCAATTCCCGCTTCCGTTTCACTGCTGTTCACTTTTACAGCCTCTACAGCCTGGTCCGTGTCAGTTTGAATGAGTTGAACCAGATCAGTAATTTTCTGTGCCGACAATGAAGATTCCTCGGCCAGTTTACGTACTTCTCCGGCCACAACCGCAAATCCCCGGCCATGCTCACCCGCACGTGCAGCCTCGATGGCCGCATTCAAGGCAAGGAGATTGGTCTGACGGGCAATATTATTAATTACCCCGGTGATACTGCCAATCTCTGCAGATCGTTCTCCAAGCCCGGTTACCAGCTCTGTCAGTGATGTTATGGACGTACGGATAGATCCCATTTGTTCTATAGCCTGGCGGACAATCCGGTTGCCCTCAGCCGATTGATTCGCTGCATCCACAGCAGAGACAGATACGCTTTGGGCCAGCTGGGCAATTTGTTCAGAACCAAGGGACATCTCGTTCATCGCCTGGGAGGAACGTTTCACTATGTTCACCTGCTCCGTTGTACCGGCCGCCAGCAATTCGACGGTTTCAGAGATTTGCTCGGATGCTTTTGTATTCTGCTCTGCACTCGCCAGCAGTTCTTCGGAGGAAGCAGCTACCTGTTCGGAAGTCGTGGAAACGGATTCTATCATGGCACGCAGGTTGCCGGTCATGGTATTGAAGGAGGCCGCGAGTGTGCCGAGTTCATCCTTATTTTTAAGTGTTATGGTTTTACCGGACAAATCCCCGTTGGCAATCAGCAGCGCCGATGCATTCAGCTTCTGGATGGGTTTGGAGATGATGCCTGCAATGAAGAAGGCAATTATTACAGCAAGCAGCAGAGAGATAACCGTTACTGCCAATATAATATTAAAGGCTTGCTCTGCGGATTCCAATGAATCATTAGTCGCCTGCTTGGATAACTCATTGACTAATGTGATCAGCTGGGCGATCGTATCGTTGGCAGTAAACCATAACGGATAGGACTCTGCGTGCAGCTTGCTGGCTCCGCCGAAATCGTTAGCCATACCGCGTTCGATAAATGCAGGCATATTAGCCAGGTAGGCATCATAATTCTTGCTGAAGGTATCATACAATGCCAACGCTTCAGTATTGCCCTTAAGAAGCGAAATTAGCTCTTTGCGTTCCCCCTCAATTTTGACCTGAAGCTGCTCTAAGGCCTCATTCATTTTTGCAATCTCATTTGTATCTGTCTCAACAATAATGCCAAGAGCCAGGCGTTCTATGTCCGAGATATCACCGTTCATCATCCCCATCAGGCTGACACTGGGCATCTGGCTCTGATCAATTTCTTCCGCACTTTTGGACATATCCTGAATCTGGGATAAAGCAAATATGCTTACAAAGGCAAGCAGTGCTCCTACGATCAGAAACCCGGCCAGCAATTTCATCCGGATAGTAAGCTTCATTCTCCCCGTTATATTTCCCCATCTGTCTCTCATTTCCCCACTCCTCAACTTTGTGCAAAATATAAATGTCTGTATAGTATATCGACACCTTTCGCCGTGAATTGTAGCTATGTAAATTTGATATATTAAAATTTATTCAAGACAGAACAATTTGACATTCTATCAGGCTATCAGGCATTGGAAAAAAAAGAAGAAATCAGACGCCAGCCAGTATGAGATGATTGTGCGGCAGCAAGCCGCGTTAAAAGCGGAGTAGTTTAGGGAATGAGCAGTCTGCTTCATACAGGCTGCCTTTTTTGTATTTCTTTCATTACAATAGGCTCGATTTTACAAATGCAGAGCTCTTTTATCTATTCATGGCTGAACGTAGTTTAAAAGAGAGCCGTTCTAAACACTTAATGTGTGTTAAGTACGGCTCTTTAAAATTGTAAGGGTGTCTCCTTGTTCAATTACTCCGTTAATCCGCCCACAACTTGCCAGTTAGAATTAACCCCGGCTGTGATCCGGCCCCGGCTGCGGATATAATCGGCAATCAGCTCAACCATGTCAGTCGGAATATCCTTAACGACGGGCTTGTTCTGGAACATCGTAAAGTTACCGCCCCCGGATGCCCGGTAGTTGTTCATGACGACGTCATATTCCGTGTCTGCACCGAGCGGCTGGCCGTTCCGCTGCAGCATCGTCACCCGCTGGCCGGCCGGTTTAGAGATGTCGAGCTCATATTCTATCCCTTCCCACATGTCATAGTTGAAATGCTGTGGCTTGGGCGACAGGTAAGCCGGACTTACGATAATTTGGCCTTCCGCGCTTAACTCAAAATATTCTGCAGATTTCTCCAGTGCTGCTCTAATGTCACTTCCAGAGACCCGCAGCACCTTCAGCGTGTTGGGATAGATGTAATTGGACACGATTTCACGCATCGTGATGATTTCCCCGAAGCCGGGCGCTATATTGTCGAACAATGCTGCCGCAGATATCTCTGCGCCAGAGCTGTCCAGCTGTACACGGTGAATAAATTCAATCAGCGGATGCTCCTGCAGCCGGGCAGCGGCGTGGGAGCGAACGGTCATATCCCCGTCCACAAAGCCGAACGGCTGGTCAAGCCAGACTTGCGTCAACTCCTCGATTTCCTTCACAAGCTCCTGTATAGTCTGATCCGGCTCATACTCCGCAGTGGAGATTAACTCCGACTTTTTGCCGGCCACACTCCAGCCCTCCGGCTGCCGCTCCAGCTGCAGCGTGATTTTGCCTAAATATCTGCCCTCATTTCCGGGCTGAACCACACACACACCGTGGATGCTGCAGTTCTCTATGGCACGGTGCTGATGGCCTGTAAGCAATACGTCAATGCCCCCCACCTGCTCGCAGAGAGCATAGCCAACGTTCTCGCCCGTTAACGGCTCTGTCGGCAGTCCGGTTTCGGGATCACGCTCAAAGCCCCCGTGGTAAGACACCACGATTACATCTGCTTTTTCCACAGTCTTCATGACAGATACCCAACTCTGTGCAGTGCTCACCGGATCTTCGAACAGCAGACCTGTAATATGCTGCGGCTGTTCCCAGGCCGGGATATAGGAGGTGGTCAGTCCCAGAACACCGACCCGTACACCATTATCCATTTCATATATACGATAGGGCTTACCGAACGCGGGCTGTCCGGTGGCTGCGTCCACGATATTGGCGGATAACCACGGAAAGTCTGAAGCTTCCACGGCATTCCGCAGATAAGGCAGACCGTAATTAAACTCGTGATTGCCCGGAACGGCAGCGTCATAACGCAGCTCATTCAAGCAGGCGATTACCGGATTCGGCAGCAGGCTGTTCACCTTGGCATGGTAGTACGTTAGAGGAGTACCCTGCAGACAATCCCCGTTATCGAACAGCAGAGTATGCGGATATGTACGGCGAATCTCCCGGATGATATTTGCTGTACGTGCCAGGCCGTAGGGGACCCCGCTGCGGGAGGCATAGCTGCTTGGAAGTATAAATCCGTGCAGGTCACTGGTTTCCATAAGCACCACTTCACATTGCTCAGAAGACATCATTACGCTCCTTTACCGCTTTTCTCAAAAGATTGGACTATTCTATCACACGATTTTACGGATTTACTAGTCCCTGTGAGTTTTATCCTGGCGATTACATTTCTATGTCAGCTATTTAACAATTGAATTATATAGTGGTTAAGCATTCAAAAAATACAGTCTTATTCCAAGACGAGAAAAAGCGGAGGTTCTCTAAGTGAAGAAAAGAATGAAGCACTTGTTTGCAGGGGTACTGGCAATCGGACTGCTGGCAGGATGCAGCGCAAATAACAATGCGGCTAATAACGGAAATGTTAACAACTCGGCAGCAGCCAATAGTGCGGCGGCAACAGAGCAGCCTGCTTCGAGCACAGCCATTGATGTTTTGAAAGTAAGCTTTGTCCCTTCCAAAGATCCGGATCAGATTATAACAGCTACCGAGCCGTTAAAAGAGCTGCTGAAGAAGCAGCTGGATACAAAAGGCTTTACAGTGGGCGATGTGCAGATTGATGTAGGCACTACTTACGAAGCAGTAGGCGAGGCGCTCAGCGCAGGAACAACAGATGTCGGATTGATTCCGGGCGGTACATATACGCTGTATGATGACGGTGCAGAAGTGATTCTGACGGCAACACGCAAAGCGCTGTCCAACGATTCCGACAATCCGAAGGACTGGAATGATAACAAGCCGACTACCGGTCTGGATACGGAGCAGGCATCCTATTACCGCTCACTGCTCATTGCAGGTCCTTCCGCAAAGGGACAAGAGCTGGCTGCAAAAGTGAACAAAGGTGAAGAGCTGACCTGGGAAGACCTGAACAGTGCTACCTGGGCTGTAATGTCTACTTCATCGTCCGCAGGCTACATCTACCCGACACTGTGGCTGCAGGAGAAATACGGCAAGAGCCTGACTGACCTGGCTAAGGTGACACAGTCCGATTCTTACGGAAGCTCCTTTGCCCGCCTTGCTGCCGGACAGGCTGATATTGTTGTCGCATTTGCAGATGCCCGCCGTGACAATGAAGAGAAGTGGACAACCGAGTACGGCGGTACTGGCCCGATCTGGGATCAGACGAACGTAATCGGTGTAACGCAGCCGATTTACAATGACACCGTCAGCGTAAGCAAGAACTCGCCGATCATGAACGATGAGCTGAAAAAAGCGCTGCAGGAATCGTTCATGGAAATTGCTGAAACACCTGAAGGCAAGGAAGTTATCGCGATCTACTCTCATGAAGGTTACAAGGTTGCCCAGTCTTCTGATTACGACGGTGAACGTCAGGCGCAGGAACTGATCCGGAGCATGAAATAACAGCTTCACCATAGGCGTGAACACCTGAATGAGAACATCATGATTTCATGATGCTCTCATTTTTGTTGCTTTCCAAAAATTCACTAAAGGATTGAGTGCCCCATGATTCAATTTGTCGATGTAACCAAAACCTATACGAACGGCACTACAGCCCTTAATCATGTTAATCTGACAATCGAGCAGGGAGAATTTGTAGCGGTTATCGGCCTGTCCGGTGCCGGCAAATCGACTTTAATCCGCTGCATTAATCGTATACATGACATTACAAGCGGCAAAATCATCGTTGATAAGGTGGATGTAGCGGGTCTCAGAGGACAGCATATCCGTAAATTCCGCCGCCGGATCGGGATGATTTTTCAGTCGTTTAATCTCGTAACCCGCACAACAGTAATTAACAATGTTCTGGTATCCTTCGTTCCCGGGCTTCCAATGTGGCGGAAGGTGACGGGAATTTTCCGGAAGGAGCACAAGATCAAAGCACTGGAGGCGCTGGACAAGGTCGGTATTCTGGACAAAGCCTTCGTCCGGGTGGATCAGCTGTCCGGCGGTCAGCAGCAGCGTGTTGCCCTGGCGCGTACCCTCGCCCAGAATCCGGACATTATTCTCGCGGATGAGCCGATTGCCTCGCTTGATCCGGTTACGGCGCGTGTTGTGATGGATGATTTCAAAAGGATCAATAAGGAGATGAACATCTCCGTGATCATGAATATACACCATGTGGAGATTGCTCTTGAATACGCAGACCGGATCATCGGCATCCGCAAGGGTGAGGTTGTTTTTGACGGCGTGACCTCACAGGTGACCCAGGAGATTCTGCAGGATATTTACGGAGGAAAATGGGAAGCGGAGAAAGCAGCGATAGAGGAGCAGTCGGCCTATGTACGATAAACTTTTTCCCCCGAAGAAAATCGTGCTCCCCTCCGGGAAAATCGTATTGCAGAAACGGTCGCGTACACCGCTGGTATTCCTCATTCTGGCTGTGTGTATGGTGTTGTCTGCAGATTTTACAGGCTTCAGCTTCAAAGTGCTGTTTACGCGGATTCATCAGTTTTTTACGATCGTACTGGCGATGATTCCGCCGGACTGGAGCAGCCTGTCTGATATCTGGACTCCGCTGCTGGACACGATCAAGATGTCGCTCCTCGGCTCCATCATCGGCGCAGTAATTGCGCTGCCCGTTGCGGTGGCTGCCTCCTCCAATATCATCCAGTCGAAGGTAATTATCTTCATCAGCAAAGTGGTGCTCAGCCTGCTCCGCACGCTGCCGACTCTGGTATCCGCGTTAATCGCTACCTTTGTGTTCGGCCTGGGGACAATGGCGGGGACGGTTGCGATCATGCTGTTTACCATTTCTTATGTAGGCAAGCTGCTGTACGAGCAGATTGAGAATGTGGACATGGGACCCTTTGAGGCGATGGAGTCGCTCGGGATGACCCGGCTGCAGGCCTTCCGGTTTGCCGTAATGCCGCAGGTGCTCCCCGGTTACATCTCCACCTCCCTGTATTGCTTTGAAGGAAATGTGCGGTATGCGGCCATTCTGGGGTTTGTCGGGGCCGGCGGCATCGGGCTGATTCTGAATGAAGGCATCGGCTGGCGTGATTATCCCGCAGTCGGAATGATCATTCTGGTGCTGATTGTAACGGTAACCCTGATCGAGAGCATCAGTGAGCATTTCCGTAAGAAGCTTATTTAAGGAGACGTTGCAGCAATGAATATTATAGAGAAGCAGCTGGCAGCTGCTCCCCGCAACCAGCGGTATCTGTGGACAATCGCAGCCATCGTCGCTGTACTGTTCGTGTGGTCCCTGACGGCGGTTAACTTTAATCAAATCGAACAAAGCGGTCTGAAGATTGCCAAAAATATCGTTTACGGACTTACTCATCCGGATACAGAGCTGTTATTTAACGTATCAAAGCAAAGTGTACTGTATCTGCTGCTTCAGACGGTGGCCATTGCCTTTCTCGGGACAATTGTAGGCGCAGTACTGGCAGTACCGCTTGCCTTTCTCGCAGCCTCCAACATTGTACCAAAGCCTGTATCCTGGGTTACCCGGCTGGTGCTGATTGTTATCCGCACCGTGCCGGCGCTTGTGTACGGACTGATGTTCATCCGGGTTACCGGGCCGGGGGCGTTTGCCGGGGTACTGACTGTCGGCTTAACCTCGATCGGGATGCTGGCCAAGCTCTATGTCGATGCGATTGAGGAGCTTGATACGCGGGTGCTGGAGTCGATGACCTCCGTCGGCTGTACCACCTTTGAAAAAATCCGCTTTGGCATCGTGCCGCAGCTCCTGTCCGTATTCATGTCGGTGATGATCTACCGCTTTGACATGAATATGCGCGAGGCTTCGATTCTGGGGATGGTCAGCGCGGGAGGCATCGGGGCACCGCTCATCTTCGCCATGCGCAGCTATAAGTGGGATCAGGTCGGCTCGATCCTGATCGGACTGGTCATATTTATCCTTATCATTGAATATTTCTCTAACCGGGTCCGTGCGAAGCTGGTTAAGGGATAATGCAGCAAGCCCGGCGTTAATCCGCCGGGCTTGTCCTCTTTTTACATACTGCGCTTTATGCCTTTCGCCTTCACAAACCGCTCCAGTACCCGGAAATCCTCGGTGACCTGCTTAAACGGCAAAGCCTCAAGTACTTTGGAACGGTAGTCCTTCCGTGCGGCAGCGGACAGGCGGGAGTCAAGGATGCTGAGCACACCCAGATCGGTTTCACTGCGGATCAGCCGTCCTGTACCTTGTCTCAGGCGGAGCAGCATGTCCGGTACGAAGACCTCTTTTAACGGATTATTTGCCTTCGACGCCTTATATTCATAGACAGGATCGGCCGGAACAGGGAAAGGCAGGCGGAACACGATCACCTGCGACAGGTCGGAGCCCTCGATATTGATCCCTTCCCAGAAGACGCCGGTGCTGAGCAGCACGCCTTTGCTGGCCCGGAAGCTAGCGATTATCTCGTCCTGGGACGAGCCTTCCTTCTGCATATGCAGCGCCCAGCCCAACTTTTCGGAGCGCAGCTTCTCGTGCACGTACTTCATATCCTCTTTGGCCGAAAACAGCACCAGTGTCCGACCTTCCGTTACATTGCATAGCTGGAGCATTTCCTTGTAAGCTGCCTCCAGATAATCCTTGCGGTTCTCATGGTTGTAGTAGGGAACACTGCCCGAAATGTACATCATCGTGTGGCTGTCGTAATCAAAAGGGGAGGGCTGGCGCTCCATATAATCTCCACGGTAGCCGAGGGATTGGGTCAGATAAGCGTATTGCTCCTCCAGCGTATCGCCGCCCTGGCACATCGTTGCTGACGTCAGCACGACAGAGGTTTTTCCGTTGAATAAGGTATGTTTGAGGAATTGGCTGATGTTTTTGGGGCAGATGCTGACGGTGGCTTCCCGCTTGTTTTTGCTGGCCCAGATCAGGTAGTTATCCTCCGCGCCGGACAGGACATCCAGAAGAGCAATGAGCCCGTTCACCGCTTCAAAAGCATTATCAATCTCCCGCTCATGCCGTGACGTTAACACCGAAAGGCTCAGACTGAATTCCTTCAGTACCTGCACTGCCCGGCTAAACGGAACCCCTTGGATCTGTGATACCTTGACCCGGTCCGTATCCTGTTTGGCGGTATGCAGCAAATCCGTTTCAACCTGCTTGAAAATGCCGGTCAGGCAGCTTTTGATAAATTTGACCTGCGTCATCAGGCTCTTATCCCTGCATTGCTTAAAAAGAATCTGCAGAGCGTCATCCAGCACACGGCAGGCAACCCGGAAGGTGAATTCAAGCGTCATGGCATCCCGGACCTTGGCCTCCAGGTTATGCGCCTCATCGATGATGATCAGGGCCGGCCGTTCGGTGATTAAGCCTTTGGTGCCTTCCTTTTTCTTGATCAGATCGCGGATCAGCAGGTCCTGGTTAACGATGATGAAGTCCATATCGCCCACTCTGGCGTTAATTTTGGCTCTCATCTCATAGAAGGTGCATGTGCTTTTGTAGCGGCATTGTTCAAATTTGCAGTCGTTCACGCATACTTCTGACCATACAGCATCGCTGATGCCGCCCTGAATATCTGCCCGCTCATCTATTTCATAATTCAAAATCTGCTCTACCAGTTTAGGCAAAGGGGAATCCGCATCGTCAGGTTTGGACAGTCCCCCGGCCCTGTAGCGGCAGGCATATTGCCCCATCCCTTTGCCGACAACGGAACGTACCGTGGTAAATCCGAGCCGGCTCCCGATCACCCGCAGATCCTTATGAATCTGTTCGGAGAGCTGGATGGAGGAGGTGGCGATAATGACCGGCTGCTGCGAGATATGGTTAATCAGCAGGCCGGGTATAAGGTAGGCAAAAGATTTGCCGATGCCGACCCCGGCCTCGATCATCGCGTTATGCCCGTTAATATACGCCTCCGCGATATCCAGCGACATATCCTGCTGCCCGGTCCGTTCCCTCAGGCCGATCCTGGGAAACCGGTCATACATCCGGAAAATGGCATTGACCAGAGCGGGCTCGATGTCCTTCTTCTGCTCCCGTTTCTGTAATTTATAAAGATCACTTAACCAGCTGATGACAATCGCCCCTTCTCTGTTTCAATGCGCCTCTGCCGGCAGATTGATTTTTTGGGTCAAATTGTAATTATCTCTGATAGGGGCTTGGGAGTCAAGGCTAATTCAGGAATGAGAAGACCATTTACCGCCGCTCATGATGCTGGATCCCCATGAATGTCCAGCATATTCCGCTGATAGGATACCCTCTGATAGAACCCACGTTATACCTTCATACTGATCCTGTTTATGATCCAAAAACGGCTGCCAGGTGCTCCCGCCGTCACTAGTAATGTATAGCAGAGAATGAGCTTTGTCTTCAGGACGGGCGGGTAAAATTCCTAGCTTCTCTGTAAAAAATAACGGAGGATACACATCAATTTGAGAGGTCTTCAAAATAGATGGAACTTCCAGCCGCTCTTCAGACCAGGTAACCCCGCCATCGGTAGTAATGAACAATCCCACCCTGCCTTCCCATGGTGCGTTTGCTGTGAACCAGCCCTTCTGATCATTCACAAAGGTTAATCCCGATTTGACCCCGCCGGGCAATGTGCTGCTTTCCTGGCTGCTGTCAGCAATCTTGATCCAGGTACTGCCGCCATCAGTTGTTTTGAATAGCTCCGTATCCTCGCTGAACATTCCTTTATAGCGGTATACAGACTTCCATCCGATCGCAGTGCTGATAAAAACGGTATCTTCCCTCACTGTTCCTTCTGAAGCATCAGACAGGAGGATATTTGTGCTTCCTTCGGACACTTGGGGAGCTGCTGTATTCCTCTCTGGTGACGGTCCTGAGCATCCTGAGAAAACGAACACTATGACTAATAACGTTACAATGAGTCTTTTCAAGTGATAGTCCCCTAAATTTATTGCTGCGCTGCCTGCCTAAGCGGCCTGAAAAAGGCGCGGATATCTTCGGCGAGCGGCTCGGGTGCCTCCCAGGCAGTAAAATGCCCGCCGCGCGGCATCTCGGTCCAGCGGGTAATGTTCAAATTGCGCTGCGCCCATTCCTTGGGCGGCAGCAGGATATCGGCCGGGAACAGGGCCAGTCCGGTCGGCACCTCAATCCTGCCCAGCGGCGGTAAAGAACTGGAATTTTCGTGATAAATCTGAGTAGCCGAGCCTATCGTATTGGTCACCCAATAGATCATGATGTTCGTGAGCAGCTCATCCTCGCTGAAGCTCTTGCGGAGATCACCATTGCAATCGCTCCAGGCATGGAATTTCTCGATCAGCCAGCCTGCCAGACCTGCCGGCGAATCGGAGAGTCCATAAGCAAGCGTGCGGGGCTTGGAGGATTGAATGGACATGTACGCTCCCTCACGGGCAATCCAGTCCCGGGCGTTCTGCTGATACTGCCGTTCTTCGGCTGTCAGCTCTGTCTCAGCACCCGGATTCAAAAGGCTGCGGATAATACCGATATCGGTCAGATGGATTCCAACCAGAAGCTCGGGACGGCTGGCAGCCAGATATCTTGTAACGCCTGAGCCGATATCTCCGCCGGCAGCCGCGAATGCACTGTAGCCCAGCTCTTCTGTCATCAGCTTCGCCCAGAGAGCGGCAATATGTGAATTGTTGATGCCAGCGTTCTCCGGATAGCCCGAGAAGCCAAAGCCCGGCAGTGAAGGTACAATAACGTCAAATGAATCCTCGGTATTGCCGCCGTAGCTGGCCGGATCAGTGAGCATGGGGATAATTTTATGATAGCGCAAAAAGCTGTCCGGCCATCCATGCGTCAAGACGATAGGCAGAGGGTTAGGCCCTTTACCGCGCTCGTGGATAAAATGAATATCTGTTCCGTCAATGTTACTGCGGTAATGTGCGAAGCGGTTCAGCTTGGCTTCCTGTGCCCGCCAGTCGAAATGGTCCCGCCAATACGCTATAAGAGATTGCAGATAAACGGGATCTGTACCGGTTTCCCAGCCTGGGCCCTCAATTGGAACCGGCCAGCGTACAGCTTTAAGCCTATATTCCAAATCGGTAAGCACTTCATCGGATACCCGGATTTGAAAACGTTCTGCTGTCATGATCATTCCTCCATCCTTCTAGTTGTATTTTACGAATATAGTAAACTTTACTGCTTTGATATGTATTATTATGGAATAAAAGAAGAAAAAATCATACCTTAATTTGTAACCTGGGGGAAGCTGCCTTGATTAAGCATGCGGAGAAAGTGATATTGTCCTATCCGATTGCGGAGCCGGTAATCGAGTTCATCAGACATAACGAGAATTTGACCTTTAAGGTAACAGATGCATCAAGCGGCAAAAATTATCTGCTCCGTATTCACTGGCCAAGGACGGCCGGGCTGTCCGGCACCCAGCATACGCTGGAAGGCCTGGAATCTGAGGTGTTCCTTCTTCAGGAGCTGAACCGGAGGAAGGTGATTGAGGTGCAGGAGCCGGTTGCTAACCATGCAGGCGGGTATGTAACAGTGTACCGCTCAGAGGAATTTGGCTCATGTTTTGCAACAGTGCTGGAGTGGTTTGAAGGCTCGGTACTGACTGGTAAAGAAGAAAATATCGGGTTGATCGCGTATGCGCTGGGCGAGACCTTTGCGGAACTTCATAACGCTTCAAGCGGAGGGCAGCTGGCGGGATTAACAAGACCGGTATACGGTGCGGCGAGTATTGACTCCGCTCTTGAAGAGCTTAAATGTGGCATAACAGGCGGTATCTATAGTCAAGAGCAGTATAACACCATTGTGGAAGTGCTTGATGTAGTCAAAGAACAGCTGACCGAGCTGGATTCAAGACAGGACAGCTGGGGAATCATTCACGCCGATGTACAGTCCGGGAATGTGATTGTTAAGGAGGCAACGCCGCATCTGATCGATTTCTGCTTATCCGGCTACGGCTATTATTTGTTTGATGTGGGAAGTGCCTCCTCAGCGCTGAAAAGCGAGTTCAGACCCGACTTTTTGGAGGGCTACAGTTCACGGAGAGACTTTACCTTTGACGATATCAGATATATTGAGGGGCAGATATTAATGGATATCTTCATCAGCTATGCGATGTTCGTCCGTGATCCCGGGAGCAACGGCTGGATTAAGGAGCATGCGGCAAAGGTATGCGGAACGTTGTGCAAGGATTTTCTGGAGGGAAAAGAAGTGTTCCATTTGCTGTAATCGACAATGCATAATTGCGTCCTGATGAGTAAAAATATCCATATCTATGCGGTAACCCGTATTGCCAAAGGAGATATGGATATGAATGAAATTTGGAATGAGGTCTGGAAGGCTCTGGTGCTGATTATCTTCGGCATGCTTCTGCTCAGGCTGGCGGGCAGAAAATCCATTTCACAGATGACCATTCCGACGACGATCGCCATGATTTCCATCGGAACGATTATTGTGGAGCCGATTGTGGACCAACCAATATGAGAACGATCAGTAAAAATAATTCTTTACCAACCGTTCCCGTTATGCTAAGATAGGTCTATAGCAAGGGAACACGGCATACATAGCACTATTTTTAGAATGATCGTTCCCATAAACTGAAGGGGTGGCGGAGATGAAGGTATTCGAATCGGTAAACGGTTTGGTGGCATGGGATGAGCGATTGCAGAGTGTAAGGATTGAATGGAACGGATTCTCTCACGGGGAGGGCCTTCAAGCCGTACTAATGCAGGGTGCGGAGCTGCTTAGACAGAAGCAGAGCGGCAAGGTACTAATGGATATCCGGCAGGGCTCGGTGATTAAGGAAGAGGATAAAGCGTGGATGGCGGATTTTTATGTAGAGCATGTTTATAAAAGCGGCCTGCGATACCTCGCGATGATCGAGCCCAACAGCATTGTCGCCAAATTAAGTGTGAACCGCGCCGTAAACGTACAGGGTCAGCTGCCTTATCAGCAGAGAAGCTTCAGCGGCCTAGACGAAGCTGTGAGATGGCTGAATGAGGTGAAGCCTGCAGCGGTGCTGGCGGCCGGCTGATCTTCAGGAGGGCAGGTAAGGAGGGCAAACCATGGCCAGGAATAAGGAGTTTGAGGAACAAGCCGTTCTGGATAAGGCGATGGAGCTGTTCTGGCTGCAAGGGTATGAGAAGACATCCATCAGTGAGCTGGTTGAGCATATGGGCATTCACCGCAGAAGCCTGTATGACACTTTTACCGATAAACATAGCCTGTTCCTGCGGAGCATTGACCGTTTCGGCGAGAGGGTTAACCGTAGTCTGGCTGCCGGAGTGCAGCAGGCGGGAACGGCAGCAGAGGCGCTTGCCTTTGTGCTCGATTATATGATCTGCGGTGAGCAGGATATGCCGCCCGGATGTATGCTGGTTAATACGGCTACCGAGCTGGCCGTCAGGGATGCTGTAGCAGATGATAAATCCCGGGCCGGGTTCCTGAGGACAGAGAAGCTGCTGCGGGAAATAGTAGAACGGGGACAGCTTGAAGGGGAGTTCAGCACCCGATTCAGTGTAGAGGAGCTGGCCCGATATTTGCATAACGGACTGGTGGGGCTCCGTGTGCTGGCAAGAACCTCCATTCCAAAGGAACAACTGCAGGAGATTGCACGGTTATCTGTAGAGCTTCTGAAACTGCCGGAGGAGTAAGTTGAAATTTTTTTTGATTATACTAGAATGGTCGTTCCCGTAACGTGGCGGTATAGCAAGTATCTATTAAGGAGGAAATTATAATGAATAAAACAATCGCACTGATCACTGGGGCAAGCAAGGGAATTGGTTTTGAGGTAGCCAGACAGCTGGGGGAGCAGGGGATAACGGTGCTTCTATCTGCTCGCACCAGAGCTGCGGCCGAGGAAGCGGCTGCTCAGCTCAAGGAGCAGGGCATTGAGGCGGTGGGCGTAGAGCTCGAAGTGACCGACAGCGCACATATTACTGCACTTGCCAAGTGGATCGGAGAACAGTACGGCAAACTGGATGTACTGGTGAACAATGCGGGAATCTGGGCGGAAGCGGCTGGAGCGGAGGAGGCTTTTGAGAATACCTTTGCGGTCAATACGTTTGCGCCGTACCACATTACTGAGGCTCTGCTGCCGCTCCTGCTAAAAAGTGAAGCAGGCAGAATTGTGAACCAGAGCAGCGCCCTGGGCTCCATCCAATTCCAGCTGAGCAATGAGCTGGCCCAGCGGATTGCTACGCCTGCTTACGCTGCCTCCAAAGCCGCGCTCAATATGCTAACTGTGTACTGGGCCAATAAATACAAGGATACCCCGCTGAAAATTAATACGGTGCATCCCGGACTGGTAAAAACCCGGATGGGCGGGGACAAGGCCGAGCTGACGCCTGAAGAAGGCGCCAAAACAGCCGTCCGTTACGCCACTCTGCCGGCGGATGGGCCAACCGGAGGTTTCTTCTACATGGAAGACCGGCTGCCTTGGTAAGCGGGGGGCCGAATATTATTTCATTATAAGCCGGGCAGCTACAATAATCAGGAAGACCGAAAGCAGCCGCAGCAGCAGCTTGGCCGGCAGGCGTTTGGCAAGCCGGGCGCCGAGCTGGCCGCCGATAATGGCGCCTGGAGCCAGGCACAGCACCATGATCCACTCGATATTTTGCAGATAGGCATGAGTAGAGGTGCTGACGATCGCCGACAGAAAGATCTGCAGCATCGACGTGGCGACGGCAATATGCGTGGAGAAGCCGAGCAGCAGCGTCATTGTCGGCACCATCAGGCTGCCGCCGCCTACGCCAAACAGGCTGGCCAGGAACCCGACAAAAAAGCTGATTATAACGCCGGTAGGCATATGATAAGCATACTCAAACCGGCTGCCTCCGGCATCCGTAAAGCTCCGCTTGACCGTTGGATTAAACGGCAGGGTCAGGGGCTTTTTGGGCTTGAACAGAAGCAGCAGCGCGATCAGAATCAGAAAAATACCGAAGCTGACAAAAAAGGCCCTGCCCTCCACCTGTTCAGAGAAGAGTGCCCCGATTACCGAACCCGGGATTGAGGCGGCTGCGAACCAGAGCGCTGCCTGATAATCGATTCTTTTTTGCCGGGCATATACATAAGTGCTGGAAATGGAATTGAACAGCAGCATGGCCATGGAAGTCCCGGCCAAATGGGCGGTTGGCATATCCGGATACATAAAGGCTAATGCAGGTACGACAATAAATCCGCCGCCCAGCCCGACCAGCGAGCCGGAAATGCCGGCAGCAAGTCCGAGAAGGAATAGAAGCAGGTAAGTTAGCACTCGGCAGTTCCCTTTCTTTTGTGAAGATACTCATTATTATACTTCCCGGATTTCCGCAAAAGTAATGATTATTCTTTTGTACCCGTTTTGGGGCAGGCAGAATACCCGGCTGCATATCTGAGAACCTGATAATTTGTATAGTTTTCCGTTCCTGCGGGTAATAACTAACAGCGCAACTATCCATGAACGGCAGGAAGGGAGCTGGTTCACCGTGAAACGGAAACTGCTTGTAACAGGAGCATCAGGCAGGATAGGCAATACCATTTATCAGGGGCTCAGGGCAGACGGCCGGTATGACGTTATTGGAGCGGACATTGAGGAGGATGCTGCACAAGGGATTGTTCAGATGGATATTGCCGATGAAGCACGGATGGCGGAGCTGACGCAGAATGTTGATACGGTGCTCCATTTTGCCTGGATCAAGGATGAAGAGGATTTTCTTGGCAAGGTGCTGCAGGGGAATGTGGCCGGAGCGTACAAGCTGTTTGAGGCTGCGGTGCAGAGCGGTGTAAAACGGATCGTCTTCGCCAGCTCCAATCATGCGACCGGATTCTATAAGACGGACGAGCAGGTGGACCCGTCCGACCCTTACCGGCCGGACAGCTTCTATGGCCTGAGCAAATGTTATATTGAGCTGCTCGGCAGGCTGTACGCTGACCAGGGTAAAATCTCCTCCTTCAACATCCGGATCGGCAATTTTCCGGGTGATGACCGGCCTCATTCGGAGCGTGCGGGCCATATCTGGATTTCGGAACGCGATATGCTCCAGCTGGTGATCTGCTGCATTGAAGCCAAGGAGGAAATGCAGTATCTGAACCTGTACGGGACGTCTGCCAACAGCGATAATTATTATGATATCGCTTACCTGGAGAAGCTGATCGGGTACAAGCCGCAGGATGACGGAGCCGAGCTGCTCCGGCAGGCCAGGGCGCAGGGCCGGGAAATACGCCAGGACGAAACCGTCTACCAGGGAGGACAAAAGGAATAAAGCAGGTTTAAGGGAAGGGGCTCCGCATGGCGGGGCCTCTTTTTTGCCGTGCCCGGCGGGCTGCCCGAAAGGGCAGGCAGACTCCGCCCCTTTGGACGATGGCAGCAGGCTGCCTGTTCTATAAGATAATGGAATAGAGAATGATTTAGCAAAGAGGAGACGATACTGATGGCAAAATTGAAACCAAGCTTAAGGAATTGACCGCAGATGCGGAGGTTGCTCCGGTTATAAGCAAAGAAGTGAAATGAAAGCGGCTGGAGGCAGCGGGGGATACCCGGTTTAGACTTCTTGGCTGAAAAATGGAGGTGTTATCCGGTGGTCCGTCTGTCAGTCGTCGTGCCGGTCTATAACGAAGAGAAAAACATACAGGAGCTCTACTTGAATGTTACCGAAGCATTAAGGGGAAATGTTGAAAGCTATGAGCTGGTGCTGGTGAATGACGGCAGCAAGGACCGGAGCTCCTTATTGCTGAATGAGCTGGCCCGGCTGGACCCGGCGGTAAAGGTCATTCATTTCAAGCGGAATTACGGGCAGACTGCCGCAATCTCAGCGGGAATCAAACATTCACGGGGCGAATTAATAGCCCTGCTGGATGCCGGCCTTCAGACCGATCCCCGGGATATTTTCAGGCTGATGCCTTTTATCGGAAAAATTGATTTTGTAAACGGAAGACGCACAGGCCGTACGGGTCCCAGACTGAAAAGAATATCCTCAAGGCTCGAAAACAGGATCTGCAACTGGATTACCGGCGAAGCGATTGCGGATACAGGCTGTCCCCTGAAGCTGTTTACCCGGGAGGTGGCCGACAGTCTGCATTTATACAACGGGATGCACCGTTTTTTGCCGGCTCTGGCCAGAATGAACGGATTCTCGGTCGTTGAAGTCACAGTAACGCATCAAAAAAGAAAACACGGCATCTCCGTATACAGTGTCCTAAGGAAATGCTTCACCGGTCTTATGGACGCCATGCTCATCGGCTGGCTCAAGAAAAAAGGAATCATGAATCATATCAAAGAAGGACATTGAGCAGGAGGCAGGAGACCGGCAACCCGGGAGGAATATAATATGGATACACTAAAGGGAACGGGGCGCTGAGAAGTTGATTGTTAAAATGACACATGCAACCATGGAGGATTACAACAAGCCGAATGAAGCATTTTCCGTTACAGGACGGATTCTTCTAAGGTATGAAAGCGGTGTGTGGACGTACACGGAAGAGACGCTGGCAGAACCTTATATGAAGCGTTATGCAGATGAGGTGCTTGATGCAGCATATATTGAAGAAGACGGTAAGGCCGTATTTTTATATTATGACGGTGCTGATTGTTCCGCGCGGATCAGGCTGCGCGCGAACTGGAACGGATATGCGATGGTTGAAGAGATCGGCGTAGTCAGCAGCAGGAGGCAGCAGGGAATCGGCAGCCGGCTTATGGACCGGGCCGTGGAGTGGGCACAGCAGCACAAGCTTGCCGGCCTGATGCTGGAAACACAGAATGTCAATGTTGCCGCATGCCGCTTTTATGCCCGATACGGTTTTATCATTGGTGGAGTGGATAATATGCTTTACTCCAATTTTCCGGCTGCCGCTGAGCAGGCAATTTTCTGGTATTATAAATTTTAAGTAAAAGTCTTGACTTTAAGATAAAAAGAGAGTAAATTGAGATCAAGGGATTATCTTAACTTAAAGATAATTTTCCGGCACATATCTTAAAGTTAAGATTCTTTAAATCATAATATGTATGAAAATGAACCTCTGAAATCACACTATCCTAAAAGGAGTCGGTTATAATGACTAATGCAGCAGCAAAGCAAACGATGGGGATTCACCATATTACAGCGATTGTCGGTCATCCGCAGGAGAACATGGATTTTTATGCGGGAGTGCTGGGCTTGCGTCTGGTTAAGCAGACCGTCAACTTTGATGATCCGGGCACGTATCATTTCTACTTCGGCAATGACGGCGGGAAGCCGGGGACGATCATTACCTTCTTCCCTTGGCCTGGAGCTTACAAAGGTAAAATCGGCGGCGGACAGGTTGGGGTAACGACTTACATTATACCGGTCGGGGCGATGAGCTTCTGGAAAGAGAGACTGGCCAAGTTCAAGGTTGCTTTTACAGAAATGGAACGGTTCGGCGAGCAGGTGCTTGAATTCGATGATCCGCACGGGCTGCATCTGGAGCTGGTGGAGCGGGAAGCCGGCGAGCAGAATAACTGGACCTTCGGAGGCGTTACCCCTGAAGCGGCAATCAAAGGCTTCGGCGGGGCCACGCTGCTGTCCACGGATCCGGAAGCAACAGCTGAACTGCTGGAGCAGGTGCTGGGTCTTACCTTTATCGGCCGGGAAAATGATATCGCACGCTACCGTTCTTTGGCTGACCTCGGAAATGTCATTGATCTCAAAATGACCGCTGTACAGCGCGGCGAAATGGGTGTCGGCACAGTCCATCATATCGCCTGGAGAGCGAAGGATGACCAGGATCAGCTGGAATGGCAGGACTATGTGCATGATCACGGATACGGTGTGACGCCTGTGCAGGACCGGAATTATTTTAACGCGATTTATTTCAGGGAGCATGGGGAGATTCTGTTTGAGATTGCTACAGATCCTCCGGGTTTTGCTCATGACGAAACGCCTGAAACCATGGGCTCGGAGCTGAAGCTGCCTGCCCAGTATGAGCCGCACAGAGAACAGATTGAGCAGGTTCTGCTGCCGTTCCAGATCAGAGAGCTCGACTAAATTCATTTACGAAAGGGATGATCGTGTGCTGAATATAGACCCGGCAGACAATACGGAGAGGGACAATTATAAGCTGCTTGTTGGCAGCATCATTCCGCGGCCGATTGCATTTGTAACGACGTTATCCCTGGGCGGGGTGCTGAACGGTGCCCCCTTCAGCTATTTCAATATCGTATCGTCGAATCCGCCGATGATCTCCTTATCCATCCAGCATGCGGCGGGCAAGCCGAAGGATACGGCACGGAACATCATGGAACGTCAGGAATTTGTCGTGCATATTGTGGACAGGGACAATGTGGAGCAGGTCAACATGACTGCAGCTCCCCTTGCACCGGATCAGAGCGAGGTTTCGCTCGCCGGACTCACGCCTGAGCCAAGCTCGGTGATCTCTGTGCCTGGAGTTAAGGAAGCGAAGGTAAGGATGGAATGCGTACTGGAGCGGGCAGTAGAATTCCCTGGCTTTGAGCTGCTGATCGGCAGAATCGTCCGGTTTCATATTGCCGAAGACATCTATGAGCAGGGCAGAATTGATCCGCTCAAGCTGGGGGCTGTCAGCCGCCTGGCCGGTAATCATTATGCCGGAATCGGGGAGATTTTTGAGATTGAGCGGCCTGTCTGAAGGATATGGCCCACGCGAAAAAGCCGGGAGATCCCGGCTTTTTCCTTGCCTGGCAGCAGACCGCCTCATGCTCAAGCTACTCCATAATATATCTCGGCAGCTCAACGATTACTGAGGTTCCTATCGTGAACTCACTCTCTATCTTGATCCGGCCGCCGTGCAGCCCGATGATCTCCTTGCAGATCGCCAGCCCCAGACCGCTGCCGGACTGGCGCGAGCGGCCCTTGAAGAATTTGGTGCCGAGCTTCTCCAGGTCAGCCGCTTCAATGCCTTCTCCGGTATCCGTTACCGTGACAATGATCAGCTCCTCCTGCACAGCGGCGGTAATGCTTACCGCTCCCTCGGCCGGAGTGAACTTAAAGGCATTGTCCAGCAGGTTGACGAACACCTGCTTCAGCCGGTTGAAATCCCCGTTGACCGGAAGCGGCTGATCGGGAATATCGGCATAGAGCCGGATCTGCTTCGTCTGACCGCGGTACCGGAACTGCAGCAGCAGGTCCTCCAGCAGCCCCCTGAGATCATACGGCTGCAGATCAACCGTAATCTCCCCGGCCTGGAACTTGGAGAAATCAAGCAGATCCTCCACCAGCCCGATCAGCCGGTCCGTTTCGCCGGTCATCACCTCGAGACCCTGCAGGGTCTCTTTTTTATCGGACAAATCACCCATAAGCAGCGTCTCGCCCCAGCCTTTAATGGAGGTCAGGGGAGTGCGCAGCTCATGCGTGACGGATGAGATGAAGTCGTATTTGATTTTTTCACTCTTGAGGATTTCCTCGGACATATAATTGAGCGTAACGGCAAGCGTTCCGATCTCGTCGTTATGCTGCTTCGCCGCCTTTGCCGAGAAATTGCCAGTCGCCATCTCTTTGGCAACCGAGGTCAGCTGCTGAATCGGCCCGACAATCCGTTTGGCAATAATCAGACTGAGCACAAAGCCGAACAGGATCACGAGCAGCCCGACCCACACCGCGTTCAGCACAATCGTGACAATGACATCGTATAGCGGCTCTGCCGATACGGAATACCGCAGCACACCGATATTGGTACCGGCCTCCTTGATCGGAACCGAGACGGCCATAATCCGTTCCCCGCCCACCGGGGTAAGACTCTGGTAAATCCCCTTGCCGCTGCTCAGTGCAGTCCTCACATCCGGTGTATCAATTCTCTCCGAGCTGGAGAAGCCGAACGAGTTAATAATGACATTCCCTTCAGTGTTAAGAACTTCGACCTTGCTGCTCTCTTCCGTTGAGAGGTTCTCCAGAATGTATCTTGCCCGCTCATTGATCGAATAGCCCTCCAGATACTTGTTGAAAAAGGTAGCGGAGGTCGTGGCCCGTGAAGACAGGGTCTCCATTGCACTGCCCAGGTAATAATAGTGGACAGCTACAATAAACACCCCTTCCAGCAGCAGGACGATCAGGAGCAGGACAAGCGTTATATAGGTAATGAGCCGTGCCCTGATCCCTCTCAGCAATGTTGTACCCTCCATAGATAGCCGAATCCCCACACCGTCTCCAGATATTGCGGCCCTGTGGCGCCCTGGCCGATTTTTTGGCGGATCCGGCTAATATTTACATCCACGATTTTGAGCTCTCCCATAAAATACTGCCCCCAGACCGAGGTCAGTATGTCATCGCGGTTAACCGCCTTATTGGGCTGCTCCATCAGCAGCTTAACAATAGAAAACTCAGTGGGGGTGAGCGCAATCTCCACTCCGTCTTTCAGCAGCTTCCGTTCATCGGGCATCAGGGTAAAAGGGGGCAGCTGGATGCTGTTTTCCTGCAGCACCGCCTCCCCGGGATACATGCGCCGGTACAGCGAGCGGACTCTGGCCAGCAGCTCAACCGGACTAAAGGGCTTGATTACGTAGTCGTCAGCCCCTGAATCCAGGCCCATCACCTTATCAATTTCCTGGCTTTTGGCGGTTAGCATAATGATGCCGAGCCGGGGGAATTCCCTGCGCAGCAATGCGCATACCTCAAACCCGCTGATTCCGGGAAGCATCAGGTCGAGAATGGCGATATCGAAATCCCGCTGTCCCCGCGCGGCGGCAAGCGCTGCTTCACCTGTAGCAGCTTCGGTAACCTCGAAGCCGGCCCGCCTCAGGTTCACCTGTAAAAATCGCGAATCGGCTTCTCGTCTTCCAGTACCAGCACTTTCATAGGCGACCTCCTAGTCAGTACATCGGCGGCTGCGGTGTGCCGGCCAGCCGCCGGACCTCCTCCAGCGTCAGCTTGAGCTGGTTATACTCCTGCATCCTGGTGCCGCTCAGCTTGCCGGCTGCATCTGCCGGTGGCAGTACAGCAACAAGCACGGTGGGGGCCGCAGCATCCTCTGTATTTTGCAGCTCATAGAGCACGGTATAAATACTGTTCTCCGCCTTCAGCTTCACTTCTGCGCTTTGCCATTCCTGTCTGGTCAGCAGCCGCAGCTCAAGCAGAACTGCCTGGGAATCTGAGCCGGCTTCCTTATAGCTGAACCGGATGTTTTTCCAGGGCTCGGGAGATTCTTCTGCAATTTCAAGGGCATATTTACCCTTCCAGCTCTGCGGAATATGGAAGTTGAAGCCCCATCTGTCGAACTGCTCTGACGTAAATTTCAAGCCGGACTGTCCGTCCCATTGATAATATTTGGTGATAAACGGAGTGGCAAGCGGGGCCATGCCCTCCAGTCCGGCAGGAGGTACCAGGAAGCCGACCTCCACTATGCCGTCGCCGTTCGCATCTATGCTGTACAGCGGATAATCCTTGATCACCATATTGCTCCCGCCAAGCTTGCTGTCAGCTGGGGGCTTCAGGGGAGTGAGCGTAATATCCCGGCTGTCCGCAAGCTCCCTGTGATGATAATCATCTGCTGCAAGTATATCAATAAATTGGTCATTTTCCCAAGTCAGAAGAGAGGTATAGGAAGAATGTGCGCCGATTGCCACATCCACGAACAGAGCGCTGATGCCCGGAGCCGCCCTGGCGAACTGGGCCTGAATGATAGCCCCGTCAAAAGCCTGATCGGTCAGGCTTTGCTGCTGCCCGCTTGCCAGCCGGAATAACTGCAGCCTTGCACTTGGCTGCATATCGGTGGTAAAGGTAGTCTGGAACAGGGCGACATCCGTTTGCCCGCTGCCGGTCAGGTCGCCTACCGCCAGATGATCATAAGGCTGCTTGAGGATCTCGGACATGGCGCCGTCCTTTAGGCTATAGACCGCCAGCTCTTTGCTGAGGCCTTTGCCGCCGCTGAAGCCCAGCAGTACATCCGGCTGCCCGTCTGCTGTGACGTCTACGAACTGCACGTAATCCAGCTCGCTGCCGACACCGGTTATGACAGTCAGCTTGTTCCATTCGCCGCTGGACTGCGACAGGACAAGGGTGTTGACTTCAAAATCGGTTTTGTCCGTTTTGTAGAAGGCGAGAATTTCATCCTTGCCGTCCTTGTCCAGATCCTGCAGCTGAATGGCGCTTCCCGACTCGGAATGGACGGGGACGGTCAGGTGGGAGCCTGCCGGAAGGAAGGATTTTACGATGCTGGTAATGGTTCCGTCGGCATTGCCCTGTGAAGGGGCGCGTAGCAGATCACTGGGTGTCTTGGGCGCACCGCAGCCTGATGTTATGAAAGTTAATAATAAAATGGACCCAAGGCCTAAAGCTGATTTATTCATAAGGGTATAATCTCCTTTGCGGTATCTGAGGCTAGTATATCCCAACCATCAGGCAAAGTAGTTGCAAAATGGTAAAGGTTGCGCTGTCTGCCAGGCAACCGGCTTGGTATGATTAAGTAATATAGCGGGTATGCGGATTAATAAGGACGGGGGAGAATGGGATGCGAAAATTTTTTGTGACAGATATTCATGGGGACCTGGAGGGACTGAAGCTGCTTCTCAAAAAGGCGGAGGTTGCGCCAGAAAAGGATCAGCTGGTGTTCGGGGGGGATATGATTAACCGGGGAGCGGATTCCGCCGGTGTTGTTAAGCTGATTAAACATCTGATGGGGCAGTACCCGGACAATGTTCATGCCGTGATTGGCAATCACGAAGAAATGATGGGCGATTATATGGTGCGCGGGGACAAGCTGTGGCTGAGTCACGGGGGGCGTGAGACGCTCAAAGGCTTCGCTGCCGAATTCCCCGATGAAGAGGTCCGGCAGGAGCATATGATATGGGCCTGTTCTTTGCCTTTGTATTATGACGACGACGAATATGTGTATACCCATGCCGGACTGAATCCCGGTCAGCCGCTGGATCAGCAGGAACGGGATATTCTGTGGATGAATGAGCATGATTTCTATCATCAGCCGCGGGCGGAGCTGCTTGCCTTAACAGGCGGAAAGCCCGTGATACACGGGCATACTCCGGTAGAGCGGATTTATTCGGACGGAGTCAGAATGAATTGCGATCTCGGCTCGAATACATACTCCGTGCTGGATGAACGGGCGCTTGGGCTGGTAAATCTGACGGAGATGACGTATCTCGTGTATAAGCAGGCTAAGCAGATCCTTGAGGAGCGGCGAATCGGACGGTATTAGGATGATTGACGAATTTAAAAAAATTCCGGCGTCGATTCTCTAATAACCGGCCTCGTGCTGATATGGCTGACCTGATAGGGCTGCTGCGGGCTTTCGATCCGGGAGAGCAGCATTTCGGCGGCCTTGATCCCCATTTCACTGCTGTAAATATGGACGGTGGTCAGATGAGGCTCGATGATGCACGCCTCGGGACCGTCATCGAACCCGCAGACGGCGACATCGCCCGGGATGGAATAGTTCGACTGCTTCAGGGCCTTCATCATATTAACGGCGATGTAGTCATTGGCACAAATAAACGCCGAGGGGAGCTTTGGCATAGCCTGTAATTTCCCGGCTGCCCATTCAGGTGTTGCGAAGAACAGACGGTCATCATCCAGGATACACTGCTCCTCTTGAAGAGGAATTCCTGCCGCCGTAAGGGCACGGTTGAAGCCTGCCCACCGTTCATTAAAGCTCATGCAATGATTGTAGTCCCCGATAAATCCGAGGGTTGTGTAACCGCCATCAATAAGCTTTTTGGTAAGATGATAAGTGCTGTGCTCGTTCTCCATCAGCAGAATATCCGCCTGGAATACCGGGTAGCATACATGTGCGGAGCAGTCGATAAAGATCGTCGGAACGCCGAGGTCCGTGATCAGCCTGCTGTATTCCAGATTGAACAGCTCGATACAAATGATACCGTCTACATTATCCACGTCAAAATTATTAGGGAGCGTCAGAGATTTCTGCTCGATTTCCCGTATGATGTGAATGGACAAATTGTAGCCCTCCGCACTGATGTGCTTCTCAAGGCCGCTGATCAGAGTTGAACCGAAGTGGGAGGTATTAGGCAGATTCTCCGTTAACAGCGCAATGTTCCGGGAGCTTTTCGGCAGGACATTCTCCGGCTCTATCAATGAAAACTGCTTATACTTTAACTCAATCGCCTTCTTGATGACCTTGTTTCTGGTTTCCTCAGGCAGGCCTTCTGTGCCGTTCAATGCTTTGGAGGCCGTATTTCTGGAGATGCCCAGCGCATCGGCGATATCCTGGATCGTTACTTTTCCCCGTGCCATATATGTAAGTTCACCTCTATATTAATGTTTCTCTTCGTCTACTCCATTAAATGTATAATAGTTTTCGCCAAATAGCAAATTAAATTTTACAAATGCACAAATTAGTTTACAAAATGAACGGAGTGTCTTAAGCGGAATTTTAATTTAGTCTGTCTTAATACTGTTTTTCGGCTTGAGAAGCGGAGTTTTTATAAAAATAATTAGCTTTTCTTGATTTTTGTCAAAAGAAATAAGGCAATATAGAACAAAATAGTAGTCAAATGAACAAATTATTTTTACAAAATGTATTGACTGATGGGTTTTCATTTGATAAATTGTAAAGGAACCAGAGGGCATTTGCACTGAAAAATGTAAGCCTTTCAACAGTGTCCCGGAGCTTTGAACTATAAATTATGTACATGAACGGAGGTAAAGGCATTGCAAAATTCAATAGAAGCGGATTCCCGGCGCGTGACGGCGGTGAGGAAGAGCTCCTTGCCGGAATATTTGAAGAAGCATTATTTCCTGTATCTCATGCTGGCACCGGCGCTGCTCCTGACCCTGATCTTTAAATACGGTCCTATGTATGGTGCGGTTATCGCCTTTAAGGATTTCAGCCCGATCAAAGGGATTCTGGGCAGTGAATGGGTGGGACTCTACAACTTTGAGAAATTCCTGTCTTCCCCAAACTTTGAGGTCATTTTTATGAATACGCTTAAATTGAGTTTTTTCGGCCTGATTCTAAGCTTTCCTGTGCCGATTCTGCTCGCCCTGATGCTTAATCAGGTCCGCCGCGCCGGAGTCAAAAAGAACATCCAGCTTTTCCTCTATGCCCCTAACTTTATATCGGTAGTGGTGGTTGTAGGGATGCTGTTCATCTTTCTGTCTCCGACAGGGCCGGTTAACCAGCTGTTCAGCTGGATAAACGGGGAACCGGTAATGTTCATGTCGCGTCCGGAATATTTCCGCTGGGTCTACATCCTTTCCGACATCTGGACGGGGGCGGGCTGGGCTTCCATCATCTATGTAGCGGCGCTTGCCAATGTAGACCCTGAGTTACATAACGCGGCCAATCTGGACGGTGCCAATCTGCTGCAAAGAATCCGGCATATTGACCTGCCGACCATCAGGCCTATTATGGCGATTGTCTTCATTCTTGCCGCAGGCGGCATCATGTCCATAGGCTTTGAGAAGGCTTATCTGATGCAGACAGCCACGAACCTGCCGACCTCCGAGATTATTCCGACCTATGTGTACAAAATCGGCCTGCAGTCGGGCGACTATGCTTACTCAGCTGCAGTGGGGCTGTTCAACTCACTTATCAACGTCATTCTGCTGATTACAGTGAACTTCACAGTGAAGAAGCTGAATGAGGGCGAAGGCCTCTATTAGGAAAGGAGCAACCAATCATGTTCGTTAAACATTCGCGGCTGGACCGCCTCATGCTTGCGCTGAACGCCGCTTTTTTGACACTGGCTGTGCTGGTGGTGATTCTGCCGCTCGTGTATGTGGTGATCGCCTCCTTCATGGACCCGTCGGTCCTGCTGAGCCGGGGGATTTCATTTAAGATTTCGGACTGGTCTACGGAAGGCTATAAGATGATCCTTACCAATCCCGCGATGCTGCGGGGATTTGCAAACGCTGTTTTTTATGCCTCTGCCTTTGCTTTTCTGACCGTAATGGTCTCTGTCTGTGCCGGGTATGCCTTGTCGGATGACCGCTTAAAGGGGAAGGGCTTATTTATGACGCTGTTCCTGTTCACGATGTTCTTCGGCGGCGGCCTTGTCCCGACTTATCTGCTGGTTAAAAATCTGGGGCTGCTGGATACGGTCTGGGCTGTCATCATCCCCGGAGCGGTCAATGTATGGAACATTATTTTGTCCAGAACCTTCTTCAAAGGGGTGCCGAAAGAACTGAAGGAGGCGTCCAATGTGGACGGGGCTTCGGAGATGAGGATTTTCTTCAGCATCGTATTGCCGCTCTCTAAACCGATCATCTTTGTGCTTGCGCTGTATGCCTTTGTCGGCCAGTGGAATTCGTACTTTGATGCCATGATCTATCTCGATAATCCGAATCTTCACCCGCTGCAGCTCGTTCTGCGCTCCATCCTGATCCAGAATCAGGTAGACCCCAGCATGATCAGTGATCAGCTGGCTGCAGCAGAAATGAAACGTTTGTCTGAAATCATCAAATATGCCGCGATCGTTGTCTCCAGCCTGCCGCTGATCATTATGTATCCGTTTTTCCAGAAGTACTTTGAGAAAGGTGTCATGGTCGGCTCCATTAAATAGGAAGCAGACTGCACATAGATAAGGTTCTTTTATTCATTTCATTTTACTTTGGAGGTCATATCCGATGAAAAGATCAAAAAGATCAAAGGTTTTGTCAAAAGCAGCTTCTGCCTCAGTCCTTGCTTCCTTCATGTTCCTTGCCGCATGCGGCGGAGGGGGCGGGGGAGATAACGCTGCCAGTGAAAAACAGGATCCAAACGGGAAAGTGACCCTGAACTTCATTACCCAAAGCTCCCCGCTGGCCCCGTCCGACCCGAATGACAAGCTGATCAATAAACGCCTCGAAGAAAAAACGAATGTGCATATCAACTGGAAAAACTTCACCAGAGATGTGTTTGTGGAAAAAAGAAACCTGGCCGTTGCCAGCGGCGATCTTCCTGATGCGATTTTTAATGCCGACTACAGTGACTATGAGCTGCTGAAGCTTGCCAAGGACGGCACCATCATTCCGCTCAATGATCTGATCGAGCAGAATATGCCTAACTTTAAAAAAGTGCTGGAAGAAGCCCCTGAATACAAAAGCATGATTACAGCCCCTGACGGCAACATCTACGCGTTTCCTTGGATCGAAGAGCTGGGGAACGGCAAAGAAAGAATCCAGGCGGTGGACAGTATGCCTTGGATAAACGTGGAATGGCTGAAGAAGCTGGGCCTCAAGATGCCGACAACGACGGAAGAATTGAAGCAGGTGCTGATTGCTTTTAAGACAAAGGATCCGAACGGCAACGGTCAGGCTGATGAAATTCCTCTGTCCTTCATTAATAAGCCGGGAGCGGAGGACTTAGCCTTCCTGTTTGGTTCTTTCGGACTCGGCGAGAATCCTGACCATGCGGTGGTAAGCAATGACGGCAAGGTGATCTTTACGGCTGCGCAAGAAGACTATAAAAATGCGGTATCGTATATCCACGAGCTGTATACAGAAGGCCTCATTGATATCGAAGCGTATACCCAAGACTGGAGTACTTACCTGGCTAAGGGGAAGGATCAGAAGTACGGCCTCTATTTCTCCTGGGATAAAGCGAACATCTCCGGAGCGAACGATGCTTATGAGGTTATGCAGCCACTGGCTGGACCTGACGGTGAAATCAACGTAACCCGTACGAACGGTCTCGGTCTTGGACGCGGCAAAATGGTCGTGACCAGCGCGAATAAAAACCTGGAAACCACGGCGAAGTGGGTGGATCAGCTGTATGACCCGATCCAGTCCGTACAGAACAACTGGGGAACCTACGGGGATGATACCCAGCAGAACATCTTCGAGTTTGATGAAGCCAAGGGGATGCTGAAGCATTTGCCGCTGAATGGGGCTGCTCCGGTTGAGCTGCGCGAGAAAACAAGCATCGGCGGACCGCTGGCGATTCTGGATTCCTACTATAATAAATATACAACCATGCCGGATGATGCCAAGGGCAGAATGGATATCATCAAGAACATCATGGCTCCAAAAATGAAGGCAGAAAACGTTATGCCGAGCGTATTCCACTCCATTGACGAGCTGGACCGCCTGACGACCATTGAAACCGACCTGTTCGCCTATGTGCTCAGAATGCGCACCGAATGGTACCAGAACGGCAAAATCGATGCAGAGTGGAATGATTATCTCAAAGAGCTGGACCGCCTCGGCCTGCAGGAATGGCTGAAGATCAAGCAGGGCGGCTACGACAGAGCAACGGGGAAGTAATATAAAAATAAAAATAAAGATTGAACTGGAATCTTGAGAAAAGGGAGCTGAGCCAGACCCTTTCTCTAAATTCCCGGTTCAATCTATCCGGGAGAAAAGGAGAAATCATATATGTCAGCAATTACAGAGCAAAACTACCGGGGAGCCTATCACTTTTCACCCCGGAAGAATTGGATGAATGATCCGAACGGGCTCGTCTACTTCGAGGGAGAATACCACTTGTTCTTCCAGCATCACCCGGACGGTATGAGTATGGGCGAGATGCACTGGGGCCATGCCGTCAGCAGGGATCTCATTAACTGGGAAGAGCTGCCGGTTGCGCTGGTGCCGGATGAACTGGGCATGATTTTCTCGGGAAGCGCCGTTGTGGACTGGAAGAATACGACGGGCTTTTTCGAAGATAAGCCGGGGCTTGTAGCGATCTTTACCCATCACCTGAATATGCCGGAAGGACAGCCGCCCGTTCAGTATCAGAGCATTGCGTACAGCAAGGATAACGGGAGAACCTGGATCAAATATGCCGGAAATCCGGTGCTGACCCACGACAGCTTCATAGATTCCGTGATCCCAAGGTGTTCTGGGATCATGATGCCAGCCGCTGGGTGATGATCGTGGCCTGCGGCCAGACAGTATGCCTGTACCACTCGCCTGACCTGATTCACTGGACCTTTGCCAGCGAATTCGGTGCCGGGATCGGCTCGCATGACGGAGTATGGGAGTGCCCGGATCTTTTCCCGCTGCCGGTTGATGGGGACAAGGATAACGTTAAATGGGTGATGCTTGTGAGCATTGGTGCTGATCCGGCCTTTGAGGAAGGCTCCAGAACACAGTATTTCACAGGCAGCTTCGACGGGACTGTATTCACGCCTGACGAAGCCTCGCAGCGCATCCGCTGGATGGATTACGGCAGGGATAATTATGCCGGAGTGAGCTGGTCCGATCTTCCCGAGGAAGATGGAAGACGCCTGTTTATCGGCTGGATGAGCAACTGGATGTATGCTCCGCAGACACCGACAGAAGGCTTCCGCGGAGCGATGACGATTCCCCGTGAGCTTTCACTGGAAACGAGAAACGGGGAGGCGATGCTCATCCAGAAGCCTGCTAAAGAGCTGGAAGCAGCGCGTATCCCTGTCCTGTCCCTTAAGAATGCTTCGGTGCAAGAAATTAATGCGGCCTGCGCCGGGCTTGAACTGGACGCCTACCTTATAGAGGCGAAGCTTCCGCGCGGTACGTCTGCCGGATTCCGCATAAAAGCAGGTGCCCAGGAGCAAACCGTTGCCGGGATTAATGCGCAGACGGAAGAATTGTACGTGGACCGCAGTGCTTCCGGGAAGGCTGATTTCCACAGTCTGTTCGCGGGGGTTCATTCTGCGAAGCTTGCGGCACCGGCTGAAGTCTATGATCTGAGTATTTATGTAGACCGTTCCTCGGTGGAGGTGTTCGCGGGCGGCGGTCAGGCGGTTATTACGGATCTTATTTACCCTGGGCCGTCCTCCGCCGGACTGGCTGCCTTTACAGAGCAGGAAGAGCAGGTGTTCCTGTCGCTGGAGCTTTATGAGCTGGCCTCATCTGCCGCAGCCGGCGGCAGGAAGTAAACGGGAGGTGCAGCTAACATGCGTATAGGAGCTATTGAAGCAGGCGGAACGAAATTTATCTGCGGCATCGGGGATGAGCACGGACGGATTGAGGATCAGATCAGCTTCCCGACCAGCCATCCGGATCAGACGATGCCCCAAGTAATCGAGTATTTCCGGGACAAAGGGGCAGAAGCCATCGGGATCGGGTCCTTTGGTCCGATTGATATCCGCCCGGATAGCCCGACCTATGGTTACGTTACGACCACGCCCAAGCCGGGATGGGCAAATTATGATCTGCTCGGGACCTTGAAGCAAGCCTTTCCGGTTCCGCTGGGCTGGGATACCGATGTTAATGCTGCGGCCTATGGTGAGGTGAAGTGGGGGGCGGCACAGGGACTGTCCAGCTGCCTGTACATTACCGTGGGTACAGGGATAGGTGTCGGTGTCTATGCCGGGGGGCAGCTGGTTCATGGTCTTGTGCATCCTGAAGGCGGGCATGTTCCGACGAGACGGCATCCGGAGGATCATTATCCCGGAAGATGCCCCTATCATGGAGACTGCCTCGAAGGAATGGCGGCAGGGCCAGCTATTGAAGCCAGATGGGGAGCAAAGGGTCCTGAGCTTCCTGCCGGGCACAAGGCATGGGAGATTGAAGCCTTCTACATTGCCGAGTCCGTAACCCAGGCTGTCCTGCTTCTCTCCCCGGAGAAAATCATACTCGGCGGAGGCGTTATGCAGCAGTCCCAGCTGTTCCCGCTGGTCCGGGAGGCCGTGAGCCGGAATCTTAACGGATATGTCAGTGCGGATGCTATTCTCACGCAAATGGAGGAGTATATTGTGGCTCCGGGTCTTGGCCAGCAGGCCGGATTATGCGGTGCGCTGGCCCTGGGTCTTGCAGCAATGGACAAAAACCTGAAGTAGTTCAATCTATTATTGATATAACAGCAGACAAGGCCGGAGTGATGCAGATGCAGCAAGCCGGCCTTGTGTTTCAATATGAGCTATCATTCACAGGAAAAGAGGTAGAAGGATGAACCGTAAAGCGAAATTAGGTCTGAATATTGTGCTGGCTGCGGGACTCATGTTCACTTCAGCAGGGATAATACCATTCCATTCTGAGACAGGCAGGGCTGAAGCGGCAGAGCCGACAGCAGGCCAAGGACCCGAGGGGGAGACGATGATTTTTGAAACCGCTACCAAACTAAATACTAATTTGACGGGATGGTACACAGCCGGAAAAGGCAGACAGGAGAACACAGCGGACGGACTTTTGCTGACATCGGACCAGCGGGAAAATGTGGCGGCTCTATCGCAGGCTTCCGCAGATGATTTTATTTATGAAGCGGATGTGATGATCAAGGAGGGGCAGCCCGATGCCTCGCTGCTGTTCCGCGCAAGCGGTGACGGGAAACAGGCCTATATGCTGCAGATTGTGCCGCAAGCCGGTGTGATCCGTTTAAGGGATGCGGCAAATGGAGCCGGCAGCCTGCAGGAGGAACGCCAGGTTCCTCTGGTCCAGGGTGAAATCTATCATCTGAAGGTGAAGGCCCAGGGCTCCTCTCTGAAAGTGTATTGGGGGAACCAATATATGCCGGTAATCGATATTGAGGACAATACCTATTCCTCCGGCCAGCTCGGGCTCCACGTCTGGGATGGTGCTGCATTGTTCCAGAACATCCTGGTGAGTGATCTGCAGGGGAATCTCGGGTCTGTGCTGACCAGCAAAGGCCATTGGCAGCCGGATCTGAAAGGTAAAAAAGGATCTTCCGGCAATCAGGGCAAAGCGCTGCTGCTCTATGACAGGTCTGCCGCCGATTTCGTGTATGAAGGACAGATATCCCTTCCTTCGGATGGCACTGCGGGCCTAGCTTTCCGCTCCTCCGCGGACGGCTCGGACGGATACGAGGCGGCTCTGGTTAAGACAGGCAATCAACTTCGTGTCCGTTTAACCAAACCGGACGGGACGATCATAGCAACCTCAAGCCGTACTTATCCTGGTCAAGCGGGTGCGAAGCATGCGCTGGAGGTGCAGGCAAAGGGGAGTCGGATTCAGATTTTTGTGGATGGCTATACTCCGGCGGCAATAGATGTCACTGACAGCTCATATGTATCCGGGAACTCGGGGCTGGTCGTAAACAGCGGAACTGCCTATTTTCAGCATACTTATGTTACTGATTTCGCCAGCTATAATAATGAAAAATACCGGCCGCAGTACCATTACACCCCGATGCGCGGTTCCGTCAGTGATCCGAACGGGCTGGTCTATTTTGCCGGGGAATATCATCTGTTCCATCAGGACGGGGGAACCTGGGCGCATGCAGTCAGTACAGATATGCTAAATTGGAAGCGCCTCCCGATTGCCCTCCCGTGGAATGATTACGGGCATGTCTGGTCCGGGTCTGCCGTAGCCGATCTGGATAACTCCTCGGGTTTGTTTGGGGATTCGGGCGGCCAGGGGCTGCTCGCCTACTATACCTCCTACAATCCGGATGCCCCCAACGGCAACCAGCGGATTGGTCTGGCCTACAGCAAGGATAAGGGACGTACCTGGGAGTATTCCAAAGAACGTCCAATAGTGATAGAGAATCCAGGGAAGAACGGGGGGGACCCCGGGGGCTGGGATTTCCGTGATCCCAAGGTAGTGCGCGATGAGGCCAATAACCGCTGGGTGATGGTCGTCTCGGGGGGCGATCATATCCGCTTTTTTACCTCAACAATCTGCTCGACTGGACGTTAACCGATAATTGGGGGTACGGGAGCTATATCCGCGGAGGGGTATGGGAATGCCCGGATCTATTCCCGCTTACGGTGCAGGGGACCTCAGAAAAGAAGTGGGTGCTGATGATCAGCACAGGAGCGAATCCGGCAACGGGCGGATCGGATGCGGAATATTTTGTGGGGAGTCTGACCGCAGAAGGGAAATTCGTGAATGATAATCCGGCCGGAACTGTGCTGAGAACCGATTTTGGCAAGGAGTTCTATGCGTCCATGTCCTTTTCGGATATGCAGGATGGACGGAGAGTGATGCTGGCGTGGATGTCGAACTGGGATTATCCGTTTGCCTTTCCGACAACGGGCTGGAAGGGGGAGCTGACGGTTCCGAGAGAAGTTACACTGATCCGGACAGGTGAAGGGCTCCGGCTGGTGCAGAGTCCGGTTAAAGAGCTGGAATCGCTGCGCAGCCCGCTTTATTCGGCCTCCGGAAAGATCGTATCCCCTTCTTCCCAGAATCTGCTGAAGGGCGTTACTGCCGGAGCGTACGAACTGGAAGCCGAAGTGGAGATACCCGCCGGCAGCAGTGTGTCGGAATTCGGATTTAATGTGCGTGAGGGGAATGGCGGGAAAACGGTTGTTGGTTATAAGCCTGCTGCGGGCACGGTGTTTGTCGATCGCTCCCTTTCCGGGGCGACGGATTTCTCCAGCCTGTTCAGCACCAGACATGAGACGCAGGCGGCAGCGGAGAACGGACGGATCAAGCTGCGTATCCTGGTAGATGAATCCTCGGTCGAGGTGTTTGTGAACGGCGGGAAGTCTGTATTCTCGGATGTCATTTTCCCGGACCCGGCCAGCCGGGGAATGAGCTTTTATACCAAGGGCGGCAATGTAAAGGTGGTTTCATTAAAGGCTTACAAGCTGGCTTCGGTATGGAATAGCGGGGCGGATCTCTCCACCCGGATCATGATGGATACCAGCGAACGTGAACTGAGTACCGGTCAAAGTGTGACTCTGCAGGCCGCGGTAGAAAACGGACCCGGCAACGGTGCAAATCCGCTGAAATGGGCATCAAGCAATTCCGGGGTTATAGCGATACAGCAGAACGGTCATTCCGGGGCGGTGATTAAGGCGGTAAAAGCAGGCACAGCTGTTATTACGGCAGCCACCCCGAATGGAAAAGCAACTGCAAGTGTCCGTGTGCAGGTCTTTGGAGGGGAATTCCGGACCAGCCTCAGCGGCTGGACGAAGGATCTGTCCATGGCCTCGTGGCTGGCAGGTGAAGACGGCATCCGCGGAAGCTACTCCGGCGATGCCCAGTATATTGCCGCAGAACAGGCGGGAAATTTCACCTATGAAGCTGACATGAAGCTTGGCACTGCCGGGGGAGCAGGCTCTCTTCTGTTTAGGGCAAGCGCGGACGGTCGCAGCGGTTATTATCTGAATCTGGACCCCAATATGAAGTCGTTTCGCTTATTTTACAAGATCGGCGGGCGCTTTGAAGAACGGCAAGTGCTGGCCAGGGTGCCGGCCTTCATTCAGCCGGACCGGGTATACCGGTTAAAGATACAAGCGGACGGCCCTCATATTACAGTATACCTGGACGGGCAGAAGCTAATGGATGTGCAGGACGGTACCTTTGCCGAGGGGCATTTCGGCCTGCATGTATTCGGGGGAACTGCTTCGTATCAGAATGTAAATGTGAGCGAGGCTGTACCAGCGAAGCTGCAGGCTTCAAGCCTGGTAAACGAGGCCTCACGGAAATCGCTGTATACGGATAGTCTGACGAACGGTGAACCCGTAACGGTTAAAGCGGCGGATGAAGCGTCAGACCAGAAATGGATATTTGTGCCGACCGGCGATGAAGCAGGCTCTTATTCCATCCGTACAGCCTCCGGCCAGGCTCTTGATTTGAACACGGGACAGAATGTGATCCAGCTCTATTCCTATCTGGGTTATAATAATCAGCGATGGATTCTGCAAAGGAATGAGGACGGCTCGGTTGCCATCCTGTCGGTCCACAATCATCTGGCGCTGACGGTTTCGGCAGACGGATCAGTTGTGAGCCTTGCAGCTCCGCAGGCTGGTGCAGCAGACCAGAAATGGCAACTGGGCTTCTGAACCGCTAATAGGAGGTCTTTGGGCCAAACCCTTTTATAGAAATAAAGCAGTCCCGGTGCAGATTCATTGCACCGGGACTGCTTGTATGTTGAGGCTATCTGACAATAACAAAGTCGGTAGTTCCTTTAGATCTGCCGTCCGTCCTCTCCTTTAAGCTCCTTGCGCAGCAGGTAAGCTTCGGCATAGGTAATCATAGCCTGGATAAAAATAAACAGCAGCTGATTCATCAGGGTCGTCTCGGCTGTGATAATAAGGACAACGGTGATAAACCCGGTCAGCAGCGCCAGTAAAATTAGTCCCATGGAGGGTTTACGGCTGGTACTTGGTCTAAACACATTCAACAGCGTAATAAATACACCCTGAGCCAAAAAACAGTTTGCAATCAAAGTGAAATTATCCCACATTCTGGATTCAAGCTCTGTGCCGAAAATATTAATAAGGATAAGGGCTACGATTAGCGCGAAGAGTGAGATACCATCCTTTTTAGCAAGCATGGCACAACATCCTTTCATAGCAGTTTGTTATCCATTATTACCCAAGGCTCTGCTGAATCAAGCAAGGACTAAGCACTCTGCACCGCTGCCTTCACCGGATAGATTTTTGTAAATAAGAAGCGGGCAAGCGGACCGACAATCAGCAACTGCAGCGGCAGGGCGCAGATGAAATTAAGACCAAGGATGGTCAGATAGTGACGCAGAAAGTTGTCTCCGAAACCGTAGTGTGCTAGTGTGCCATATAGGGACATGCAGATAACCATGCCGCAGACCATAAAGGATGAAATGGTTAATACTTTTTTGATCACGGGGTCGGACGGCTTAAGCAGCTTGAACGCCAGCCCCTTGGCGATTTTGCTGACGACGAAAATGTCCAGCACGAGTGCGACTGCCAGCGCCGGCAGCAAGCCTGCTGCAACCTGAATAAACACTTCGCTTGTTGCGCCGACCGATATGATTACATTATAAAAGCTCATTCCCACAACCATCAGGAAGCACGTCATGCTGGTGAAGACCAGTGCTTCTTTTTTGTTTCTGCCCATTGTTCAAACTCCCTTAGCTTTAGGTTTTTATGCTCCACTCATATTAGCAGTGGGTCGATTATTGTCAACTTGGTTGACAATAATCCCGAAGAATGTTCAAACTGAAATAGTATTCTGATAACTGGAGGCCTTTTGTGATGAAGGAATATATCCGTGGATTAAATCTGATTGATCTGGTCAGTGAAAAACATAAAGTATTGCGTGAAAAAGTGAGTGCAGGCAGCGGTGATCCGCTTAACCATACAGAGACGCATATTCTGGCTAAGCTTGAGCTGCACGGAAGGCTGTCCATCTCAGACATTAGCCGCAGGATCAGCATATCCCGCCAGGGGGCGCAGAAAGTGGTTAATTCCCTGCTGGAGCAGGGCTATGTCGAAACCGTCCAGGTGGAGGGAAACAGCCGTGACAAATACATCTCCCTGACCGCCGGCGGGCTGGAGGTGTGCCGCAGAATGCTGGAGATCAAGCAAAAGATCGAGCAGGAGATTGCCGCCAAAATCGGCGCGGAACAGGTGAAGCTGCTGAAGCAGCTGCTGGCGGAGGACTGGCTGTAGTGAGACCTGAAAGGTACAGGTGTCAAAAGAAAAGAAAAGTATGAGACTGACAAGGTTTTACTAATTGTGTTAAAATATAACCCAAATAATACCAGGTGTGATGATATGAACTTCTATGTGAATTATCAACGGACAGGCGCATTAAATGATCAGAGGCGAATGAACGGAGATGATAAAATCTGAAGTTATTTATTGAATGGCTAAACCGCAATCGGATCATTCGATGCAAAGCCTGTAACACTGAGGTTAATATTTATGCATATTGCTCCAATAAATCGCAGATTTTGTACTGCTGTGCATGTAATGAATATTATATTAGAGCCGACGATAGCTCACTCATATTTAAGTATGAAGTTCCCAATGGGCTTTTAAAGATATGGGAGATGGAACCTTATAATAGTTATTATAAAGGTGTTCCTATTAGTGAAGCATATGAGCCTAAATGGATTAAATTTCTCCGTAGATTATTTTAACGGACAGGATACATAAGTGATGTTATAGAACCAGATTGTGAATTTCTCGTTATACTTTTTAATGAGTATCAGAACTTTTCTGGTTCTGTAAAAACCGGATTTGCTACAATTGAGATTCACCAACAAGTTGAAAAAGCATCTGGACATACTTCATCCTAGCCTTAGGTCTGGTACAACTCCATTCCATAGACTGTTTTGAGCCTTCTCTTCATCACGTATAATGATGATAATTGAAAAAACGTGAGAGGAAGGACAGGGAAAATGAATGATAAAGTGTATACTAGGCCGATTGGAGTGCTTGAGTCCATACAAGTTCCTGTAGAATCACAATCTAAACCACGCAAACGTGGGGGAAGTCCCAAGACGTATCGGAGTATTTTGTATTTCTTAATATCATTGCCGATCACGATTGTCTATTTCGTGTTTATGGTGACAGGGCTAGCGTTATCCATTGGATTAACACCAATTTTCATCGGCATTCCCTTGTTTTTTGCAGTAGCTAAGGGATTAGATTACATCGTAAAATTTGAACAAGAGCTAGTGAGATCATTGCTCGATATTCCTAGATCGACCGAGGAACACAGATCAGATAGGCAGATGGAGGTAGCAGGCTTCCTTCAACGAATAAAGTTGGGCTTTCATGGTGCGGATTTTGCACGTAACATTATGTTGATTATGGGGCGGTTTGTTTCCAGTATTGTCTTCTTTTCACTTACGGTAGCGATGGTAGCGACTGCATTGAGTCTGATTACACTACCAGTGCTACATCAGATTTTTCTGCAAACGATGGATTTGAACATTCTTGAGAATAGTGTGTTTGCTTTGTTTAATATCCAGTGGACATTACCTCAACAGTACATTTCTTATCTTGTAGTTGGATTGGTCGTTGCCGTGATCGCATCTTGGGCGATTCGGTTGCTTATGGATGTGCAGCGTAGAATGCTGCTTGTACCCTACGAGGAAGTACAACAGTATTAATAGTAATGAAGAGGGTTGTCCCTGAAGCCATGAAATGGTTATCTGGGACAGCTCACTTTTTTAGTGCGCACATTATGTGCTATCTCTTGCATTAAAGTCCCGAATGGGAAGGCAGTTTCACAGTTTGCGTCAAGAGTCCAGTACTCTCACCTGTGCATCAAACCCTATAAAAATCGATGAGAGCTTGTTAAAGCTAACAGAAAACGATGCTTAATACAGAAAAAAGCAGCCGGTCATTAGGACAGGCTGCTTTTCGTTGCGTTAACGGGCAGATCATTTATGGAAATCCCGGTCGTTACTTGTTACGGTCTGATCAAGATTTACAGATCGACTTTCCAGTTACCCATCATTTTGGCGACGTTCGGATCCAGGTAAGAACCGAAGAGACTAGAACCCGTATCCAGCGCAGCGATTTGTTCCATATCCTCTGAGCGGAGCTCAAAATCAAAAATGTTAATGTTCTCGGCAATACGCTCTTTTTTAACGGATTTTGGAATGACAACGATCCCGCGCTGAACAAGCCAGCGCAATACGACTTGGGCAACAGACTTGTTGTGTTTTTCTGCCAGCGAGGCCAAAACGTCGTTACCGAATAAGTTGTTGAGACCTTCAGCAAACGGGGCCCACGATTGGTGCTGTACTCCCTGATCTTTCATAAAAGCTGCACTCTCTGCCTGCTGGTAGAACGGATGCGTTTCGATCTGGTTAACGGCGGGTGCTATTTCGTTATGGACAATCAGGTCCATTAGACGGTCAGGCAGGAAATTGCTGACCCCGATTGCCTTGCTTTTGCCTTCGCGGTACAGTTCTTCCATCGCCCGCCAAGCGCCATAGTAATCGCCGAATGGCTGGTGAATCAGGTACAGATCAAGATAGTCAAGCTTAAGCTTCTTAAGGGATTTATCAAACGCCAGCTTAGCACTCTCGTAGCCGGTATCCTGAACCCAGAGCTTGGTCGTGATGAACAGCTCCTCACGCGGTATACCACTGCGCTTGATCGCGCGGCCTACCGCTTCCTCATTTAGATAACCGGCGGCGGTATCGATTAAGCGGTAACCAGCCATCAGCGCTTCATACACGGCGTTCTCACATTCCTGAGCATCAGGAATCTGGTAAACTCCGCAGCCGATGATCGGCATGTTCACACCATTGTTTAATGTAACGCTTTGCATTGTAATTCCTCCTCAATAAAATGTTCAACAGCAAAGGCGCGTACTCCCTGGAATCGGGCATTGCAGCAGAGTTATCACATACGGCTCATTTGCGTTACACTAACCTTAGGTCCTTCGTGTTACACGAAGTCAAGCTGATCTCAAAAAATAAAAGGAGGAGTTCATGTGCATACAGTCAAAGAGGCCGCCCTAATCACGGGACTCACTGAGCACGCAATACGCTTTTACACAGACAAAGGTCTGGTGCCAAGCATACAGCGCAATCAGAACAATATTCGGATATTTGACGAAGAATCGATTAACTGGCTGCATGGCATCAAATGCCTCAAACAATCCGGGATGCCGATCGAAGCCATCAAAATGTATGTGGATCTCTGTCTTGAAGGAGATTCCACCCTCTCGCAGCGTTACGCACTCATGATGGAGCATAAAGAGGATGCAATCGCCAAGCTTGAGGAAGCCAAACAGCACATTGCCCATTTGGAACAAAAAACCGCCCTTTATCAGGCTATTTTGGAGCAACGCTCTCCTGATACGATGAATCCGGGCAACTGGGACAAAATCAAACATATGCATAGTGACGTATTTTACTCGCCTGCATTTCATGAAGCGAATCATGGAGGATAGAAGAAAGGGGACATAATAATGAGTCAGGATGAATTTTTCATGAAAGAAGCCATTAGACTTTCTCAACTTGCTGTTGAGCATGGTAACGAACCTTTTGGGGCAGTATTGGTTAAAGATGGTGAAATTGTATACAGTAACGAGAACCAGATTTATTCAGCGAGTGATCCAACGTTCCATGCAGAAGCGGGATTGCTGCGGAAATTCTGTGCAGAAACACACATTACCGATTTACAGGAGTACACGTTATATTCAAGCTGTGAACCATGTTTTATGTGCTCAGGTGCGATGGTTTGGACCAAGCTTGGGCGACTCGTGTATGCTGCCAGTGATATCGATCTTTGTGATCTTTTAGACGAGCAGGGAAGTAATGCTTCTCATATTGTATTTGAACACTCTTATCATAAACCTGAAGTTACAGGCGGCATATTGCGGGAAGAAAGCCTTAAGATATTGTCCAGCTATTTTCCGCACAACCAAAAAGGCTAAAAAGCTCCAGCATAAAGGGACACATTGGCTCAATAAAGACATGAGCGCAGCCGATCAGCGTAATTGGCTGCCTTTGTTCAATTAACCGGCAAAACGAAATTTACTATGCTTGGGCTAACGAGTATATTTTAAGCGAAGGATTATATGTTAATGGTAACTGTCAGGTTCATTCAAAGCAGTTTCTCCATAATCATCACATCAATAAATTCTCCATCCATTACACCCTGCTTCTCAAATACACCAACCTGCCGGTAGCCCATCTTCCGGTACAGCCCTTGACCGCTCTCATTGAACGGAAAGGTAAAGAGGACGATTTTATAAAAGCTGTTGTCCTTTGCGGCCTTGTGTAAGGACTCCAGCAGAGAACTGCCTACACCCTGTCCACGAAAGCTTCGGTCAATGTAGACAGAGAGGTCAGCCACCCCGTTATAGGCGCAGCGGTGCGAGTAGGGGTTCAGGGAGGCCCAGCCAACGACTTCACCTTCCCGTTCAGCGGCCAAAACGCTAAAACGGCCTTGGTGATCGTTGAACCATGCTTCCATATAGGAGAAGTCTTTCGTCTCTGTTTCAAGTGTAGCGATCCGGTCCTCGATTCCCTGGTTGTAGATACGCAGGATCCCTCCAATATCTGCTGGTGTGGCCTGACGAACAGTTAATGTACTCATCATATGAACCTCCCCTTAAGATTACTTTCTTGCCTTAATTACAGCAGACACGATGTACTCGTCAACGTTCGCGCCGGGAACCCAATCTTTAATAAATGTTCTGGATTCGTCTTTTGGCTCAATACTGATCTCAGTAAAGCCACTTTCGTGAAGCATCTGCTCTACATCAGCAATGGAAGAGGCTCCGGAGATACAACCCGAATATAATTCGTCAAAGTCATTTTTGATCTCAGGGGGAAGCTCAGCTGTAGTTACGATATCAGAGATGGCCAGACGCCCTCCTGGCTGAAGAACACGATAGGCCTCACGGAATACCTGCTGTTTGTCCGGTGAGAGGTTGATCACGCAGTTGGAGATAATTACGTTTATTGAATGGTCAGCGACAGGAAGATGCTCAATTTCACCTAGTCTGAATTCAGTATTACTGAACTTACCTTTAATGGCGTTTTCCCTTGCCCGGCTGATCATTTCAGGCGTCATATCTACACCTATAACATGGCCTTTGTCACCTACCTGCCGGGAAGCGAGGAAGCAATCGAATCCGCCGCCACTCCCGAGATCCAGAACATGCTCACCAGCCTGCAGTTCAGCAATAGCCTGGGGATTACCACAACCAAGGCCTAAATTTGCACCCTCAGGAACTGCAGCGAGATCACTGCCGGAATAACCAAGCTTGGCGGATATGGCATCGAAATCAGCCGGGGAGTCACAGCAGCTGCTGTCGGCGGGTGTGCAGCAGGAAGAGGAAGCTTCGCTCTTTTTTACAGCAACTTTTTGGTAACGCCCCCGTACATTTTGACGGATCTGATCATTAGTAAGTTTGGTCATACTTATACACTCCTTAGTTATAATTATTTGCAAAATGCAAGTATAAAGAAAGAGAAATCACCCTTTTACAGGTGCGCAGCAATTGCTGGATTTCCCCATTGCTTCGTTAAATAGCTTTATGGACCGCAGTAATGTTTCTACTTCAAACTCACTCATGTGCGAGAAGGCTTCATTCAGGTATTCATTCATTTGTTGATCAATCGTTGTGGCCACCATTTTCCCTTCAGGAGTAAGGGACAGGTTATAAATTCTCCGGTCGGCGGGATCGGGCGTCTTTTTAACCAGGTTCATTTTGACCAAAGACTGGACTTGTCTGCTGAAGGTTGTAATATCAGTGCCAAGGGTTTCGGCGACTTGCTGCATGGAAGGATTATGGCTCCGGTCTATCTCATATAGCAGGTGGCTTTGGGTTGCGGAAAGATTACACCCCCCTACACTGCAGCAGTCCTTATTGAGTAGTCCTAAACGCCGGCTCATGATTTGGAATAGTTCCCGTGGGGTTTCCATTGTTTTCACCTCTTGCACTAGTTATATCGTAATTAATTGCAAAATGCAAGTATTTAATTTGCTTGGTTGATAATTGATCATCAAGGCCTTAGAATATAAGTGTCGTCTTATATACGGAGAAAGGAGATTTATAATTGGACATATTAAATGATCTTGCAGAAGATTTAAAGCTCCTTGGAGATAAGACACGTCTTACGATTCTTACACTTCTAAAAGAGCGGGAGTGTTGTGTATGTGAATTCGTGGATCTCTTTGAAATTTCTCAGCCGGCCGTTAGTCAGCATCTGCGCAAATTAAAAAGCAGTGGAATGGTAAAGGAACAGAAGAGGGGTCAGTGGGTGTATTATTCTTTAAATATCGCAGATAAGCCCCATGTTAAGGCGATTTTAAATCTTACCCCTGATGCTAATACCGTGTTATCGCAATTGAATAAGCCGTCAAAGGCTGTTTGCTGTGAATAGCATTTTTTCGTTGAATATATAAGCATATAATTATATAATGATGCCTGAGATTAAACTTAACTCTATGGAGGGAATGCTCTATGGTGTAGGAGTTAGACATAAACTGGGGGAATTCATTTGGTGGTTATGGCAAGTCTAATCTTTATAGTCACTTTGGTTTTTGTTATCTGGCAGCCTAAAAATCTGTCCATTGGATGGTCTGCCTGCGGCGGAGCAGTACTCGCCTTACTTGCCGGTGTAGTCAGCTTGAATGATGTTCTGGATGTTACGCTGATTGTATGGAATGCCACACTGGCCTTTGTTGCAATTATCCTGATCTCGCTGATCCTCGATAAAATTGGCTTCTTTGAATGGGCTGCCTTACATATGGCCAGGGCTGCCGGCGGGAATGGAACCCGGATGTTTATCTATGTCATTATTCTTGGTGCCCTAGTAGCGGCGTTTTTTGCTAACGACGGGGCAGCGCTCATCCTAACCCCGATTGTGCTGGCTATGGTCCGTGCGCTTAATTTTGATGAGAAAAAGGTATTTCCATTCATCATTGCCAGCGGGTTTATAGCAGATACTACGTCTTTGCCGCTGGTTGTAAGCAATCTGGTCAATATCGTATCGGCTGATTTTTTCGGGCTGACCTTTATGGAATATGCCGGACGTATGTTAATCCCCACCTTATTTTCCTTAGGGGCAAGTATTCTGGTGCTCTATCTCTTCTTCCGAAAAAGGATTCCAGGAAGCTTTGATAGCTCCCAGTTGAAAAGACCTGCAGAGGCTATTAAAGACAAGCAGATGTTCAAGCTATCATGGATTGTACTTGCGGTTCTGCTGGCAGGATACTTTGTCAGTGAGTTCCTGAACATTCCGGTATCTGTAGTGGCCGGTATCATCGCGGTCTTTTTCCTGCTTATGGCAAGAAAAAGTCCTTCTGTACCGACGATGGAAGTCGTGAAGGGGGCACCTTGGGCCATTGTTTTCTTTTCTATCGGCATGTATGTTGTCGTGTATGGTCTGAGAAATGCCGGTCTTACGAATGTATTAGCTGATGCCATCCAGGGTGTTGCGGATCAAGGGCTGTTCGCAGCAACGATGGGGATGGGCTTTATTGCCGCAGTGATCTCGTCCATAATGAATAACATGCCTACCGTAATGATTGATGCACTGGCCATTGATGCTACACACACCTCGGGAGCTATCAAGGAAGCCTTGATTTATGCGAATGTCATTGGTTCGGACTTAGGACCGAAGATAACACCGATTGGTTCACTGGCTACCTTACTGTGGCTTCATGTGCTTTCCACCAAAGGAGTAAAGATATCCTGGGGAACGTATTTCAAAACAGGCATTATCCTGACAATCCCTACGTTGTTCATAACACTGCTTGGCCTATATATAACGTTAATCCTATTTTAAACTCAAAGGAGATTGCAACTCATGAATAAGAAAACCATTTACTTTTTGTGTACAGGAAACTCCTGCCGGAGCCAGATGGCTGAAGGCTGGGCCAAGAAATACTTGGGTGATGAATGGAATGTATACAGTGCCGGAATAGAAGCTCACGGTTTGAATCCGAAAGCTGTTAAGGCAATGAGCGAAGCGGGAATCGATATCTCAAATCAAACATCAGATATTATTGATCCGCAGCTGCTGAATAGCTCCGATCTTGTCATTACCTTGTGTGGGGATGCGGCAGATAAATGTCCGGTTACCCCTCCTCAGGTGAAACGTGAGCATTGGGGATTCGATGATCCGGCGAAGGCGCAAGGCACAGAAGAAGAGAAGTGGGCGGTCTTCCAGCGGGTCCGTGATCAGGTGGGCGAACGCATCAAGCAATTCGCTGAAACAGGGAAATAATGAGGAATAACAACAAGGAGAACTATAATGGCAAATTATGATGAACTGATCGAGGGTAAAGTATATATCGGCGGAGAGAATGCGCTGCTTGATGCCCTTAAGGAGCAAGAGATTTCAGATGTGTTTGATCTAAGAGACACCGGTACAAGAGCAGAAGGGTTCCCCGAGAATGTGACCCGTCATCATTTTCCGATTGTTGAGGATGAGAGCGGCCAGGAGGATTCTGTTCAATCGGCGATCCAGGCGGTTACAGCAGCAGTGAACAACGGGAAGACGGTCTATTTCCATTGCGCTGGCGGACGGAACCGGACAGGAACGGTTGCCACTGGCTTATTGCTTGAATTAGGTCTTGCTGCAACTGTAGAAGAGGCTGAAGCCTTGGCCAAACAAAAACGTCCGGATATCAACATCAAGCAGGATATGCGTGAGATGCTGAAAGGCTTTTATCCATCCAAATAAATGAATACACACAAATAACAGGCTATTTCCTAATGGAGATAGTCTTTTTTTTTGTACCACGTTACCCCGAATGAAATCTGTTGCGAAGGCAGTTGGGCGGATGTATATTATGGATTGAATTTAATGACGGCTTCCATGGGTAATATAACTTTAAAAAAAGTCGGGTGAGGCAGACGATGATATCTGTAAAAAGATTACTGATCGGACGGCCGCTGAAGTCAGAGCAGCTGGGCGAACAGAAATTGAACAAGAAGAAAGCGCTGGCCATTCTCTCATCAGATGCTTTATCTTCGGTTGCTTATGGACCTGAGCAGATTCTGCTTGTGCTGGTAACGATCAGTGCTGCAGCCTTCTGGTATTCCATACCCATTGCCATCGGGGTGCTTGTACTGTTAACTGCACTGATCTTATCCTACAGGCAGATTATTTATGCTTATCCCCAGGGCGGCGGAGCTTATGTGGTCTCCAAGGAGAATCTGGGCAAATATCCGGGACTGATTGCGGGGGGCTCGCTGCTGGTCGATTATATTCTGACGGTGGCGGTGAGTGTATCGGCGGGCACGGATGCGATTACTTCTGCTTTTCCCAGTCTGCATCCTTATAATGTGCCCATAGCCATTCTGTTTGTACTGCTGATTACAACCCTGAATTTGCGCGGGGTTACCGAATCGGCATCGTTTCTGGCTTATCCGGTGTATCTGTTCGTGCTGGCCATCTTTATTATGCTCGGCGTGGGCCTGTTCCGGGTTATGGCCGGTGACGTTCCGGCAGAGCTTCATACCCCGATTGGTACGCCGGTCGCGGGCATCAGCCTGTTTCTGCTGCTGCGGGCCTTCGCCTCAGGGAGTTCGGCGCTGACCGGGGTCGAAGCCATATCCAACGCCATTCCCAACTTTAAGGCGCCTGCCCCGAACAATGCGGCGAAGACTCTGGCTGCCATGGGTATCCTGCTGGCGGTACTGTTCTCAGGTATCGTGCTTCTGGCTTATTACTATGGTGTGACACCGAATGAGCAGGTTACCGTGGTTTCGGAAATTGCCGAGCAGGTCTTTGGCCGGAACTTCATGTACTTTTTTATCCAGGGTACGACTGCGCTTATTCTGATCCTGGCGGCAAATACGGGCTACTCGGCCTTTCCGCTGCTGGCGGTCAATCTGGCCAAGGATAAGTTTATTCCGAGAATGTTCACCGTCCGCGGTGACCGGCTCGGATATTCCAACGGTATTCTCAGCCTCGGAGTACTGTCTATTCTGCTGATTATTGCCTTTGAGGGCCGCACGGAGCATCTGATTCCGCTGTATGCGGTCGGGGTATTTATTCCCTTTACCCTGTCCCAGACCGGGATGATGGTCAAGTGGATCCGGGAGAAGCCTGCAGGCTGGGCCGGCAAGCTGGCCATTAACACAACGGGAGCGGTGATCAGCTTCGTCGTGACTATCATGTTCTTCCTGACCAAGTTCCCGCAGGTATGGCCGGTGCTGGTCTTCCTGCCGCTGATTATTCTGCTCTTTTACCGGATCCGCAAGCATTATGAGGCAGTGGCCGACCAGCTGCGTCTCTCCACCTGTGAGGAGGAGCCGCTGGCGATTGAAGGGAATGTGATTATCCTGCCGGTGGCCGGGATTACGCATGTCGTGGAGAATTCGCTGCGCTATGCACAGTCGCTGTCCGCCAGCCAAATTATTGCCGTCCATGTGCCTTTTGAGCGGGAAGAAGAGCATATTTTCGAGGAAAAGTGGAAAAGGTTCCATCCCGAAATCAGGCTGGTGTCGCTGTACTCGCCGTACCGCAGCATCATCCATCCCTTGATCAAATTTATTGATACGGTCCAGCGCAAGGCAAGCGAGTCGCATTATCAGGTGACGGTGATTGTACCGCAGTTCATTCCCAAAAAAGGCTGGCACAACATTCTGCATAACCAGTCCAGTCTGCTGATCCGAACGCATCTGCTGTACCGCAGAAATGTAATTATTACTACAGTGCCCTATCATTTGAAAAAATAATCAGACAGAGGGGCAGAGCGGGAACCTTTCCCGGTTCTGCCTTTTTGTGCGGCGGGGGAGAAGGGGCCATAAATCAGGTATAATGGACAGTAGACGGGGAGACAGGAGGGATCGGATTGAATAAGACGGATCGTCATGGCGCCGGTTCTTTCCGGCTGAAGCTGCGCATTTCCGGCTTGATTATACTGCTGCTGTCTGCACTACTACTCGGCGGCTGCGCCAGCGGAACAGCGCATGTAACAGTGAAGAAGGACGGAAGCCTGGAGCTGGCGTTCAGCATGCTGCTCAGTGCCCGGGTGGAGTCGCTGGCAGGCGGCAAGCTGGAGGAAGTGCTGTCAGACAGGCTAGGGGCCGCAGGTATAGAGCTGAACAAGAGTCAAAGCGGCAGCTCAACGGAGTACAAGTTCCTGAAGACCTACGGGTCGTTTGAAGAGCTGCGGCAAAATGCCGGCAGCCTGGATATTATAGATACTGAGGTTGTCCAGGCAGACAAATGGCTGTACACGCGTTATGAGGTTACAGCCCAGCCGAAGCTGAATGCCTACACGGATGAAATTATTGACAGCATCGGCAGCCTGAATGTGCCGGAATCGCTGGTCCGCCTGATGCTGCAGAATCTGGCGGTCAATTTCAAATTGACGCTGCCGTATAACCTATACGGGCCTAACAATGCGGATACCCAGGATGGCAACACCCTGACCTGGCGGATCAGTATGGCGGATACTGAGCCTGTCCGGCTTGTGGTCTACGTGCCGCAGGTTCAGAACCTTGCCATAGCAGGCGGAGGACTGGTGCTGTTGCTGGGCGCAGCGGCAGTCTGGCTAGTCCGGTTAATCCGGGCAAGAAAAAGCAGACAGTTAAAGCAGTAACATTACCGGCCCAGCCGGGTTGCAGCTCAAGCCGCCGGCAACAGCATCTCTTGCTGAACTGCCGGCGGCTTTTGGTCTGCTTAATATTCATCCGGCACTGCGCGCGGCCGGGAGACGGCATTATCGCGGTATTGGCCCGGGGTCATGCCCTCCTGCTTGCGGAAGGAACGGATGAAGTTCTGCGAGTTGTTGTACCGCAGACGGGCGGCAATGTCCTTGATTGGCATATCGGTTTCCTCGAGCCATTTCTTGGCCATCTTGAACCGGTACATCGCCAGATATTCGCTGAAATAATACTGTGTCTCCTTGCGGAAGACACTGCTGATATAGTTGGCATTGTAATGCAGGCGTGATGCACATTCCTCAAGGGTCAGATCTTTATCATAATCATGCTGCACAATATCAATGATTTTCTCGGAAATGTTATGATACTGCGCATTCTGCCGGCTGTGGAAAATCCGGATCATCGGCAGAATCACAATACTCCAGAACCAGTCCTCGATTTCGGCAACGATATGCAGATCCGTCAGCTCCTCGAACAGTGAGCCGTTCACATGGTAGATCTGATTCAGGCTGATCCCCGACTCCTGCATCATAATCAGGATATTGCCGAGCAGGCGGTTAAGCGGTATCTGGTACTCCTGCGGCGACAGCCCCGGCTTAAATATACAGCCGAACAGCTTATGCAGCAGCTCCTTCGCCTTGTCGGTATCCGCCAGCTTGATGGCATCCATCAGGTCATTTTCGGTATGAACCGGATAGTTCAGATTCAGATAATGATTGCCGGAGTTGATATTATCGTATTGAATGATGATACCCTTGCCGAGCGTAATCCGGTATTTCAGCGCTTCAAGACTCTCCTTATACGCAGTAGGCAGTTTATCAATGTTGTGGAACGGCAGACTCATGCCTATGCTCACCTGAAGCTTAAGGTAATTGTTAATCTCCTGCTGCAGATTCTCCGTCAAGGCGTACAGTGTCCGGTGAAAAGCCTCGCTATCGCTCTCCATGCTCCCGATCAGCGTAACGATGGTATGATCTATGATCACCGGAGCCAGCCGGTCTCCCGGCGGCACCAGCTCTTCGATCATGTTATGGGCCGCGAACAGCAGCAGATGGAGATCCTTTTTGTCATAGCTGCTCTCGGCTGAGTAGTCGATACTCAGCGTAATGACAGCCATGGTCCCCCAGTTCTCCACTAAAGGCCGGTAGCCGTATTGCTCCAGCTCCTCCAGCAGCTCGCGTTTTTTGAGACTGCCCTGAAAAGCTTTGGTCAGAAAAAAGGTACGGACCTGCCGGGTATGCTGGTTCAGCTCCTTCTCAAGCTGCGACTTGGACTGGAACAGATGGTGCATCTGCTCGCCGATCGACTGGAATTCGTCAGTGAACCGGGCCTTGATCCCGGGCCGGCGCAGCCCCATCTGATTGAGCAGCCGCTGGATCGGCGAATACATACGCCGTGAGCCGAGCCATGCGGTCAGGACGGACAGCAGCAGCATGAAAGCGCAGATCAGCAGCGTATAGGTTCCGATTTTGGAGGACTCCTTGGTAAGGCCTTTGATGGAGGTGACCGACAGATAGGTCCACCCGTTCAGCTGCGATCGCAGATAGGTTACGGAATAATCCTGTTTGCCGATGGCCGTTTTGAACTGCCCGTTTGTTTTGCTCATGCCGGATACAAGCGCAAAATCAGTAAAGCCGCCTGCCTCAGCCGGACTGCCGATCAGTGTCTTGTCGGGATGCAGCAGAATGCGTCCGGATTCATCCAGTATGATGATGCTGTCCAGCGGGTCAATCTCTGAGTTGATGAAGTCCTGCAGGCTGCAGGCCGGAATGTTGGCAATCGCCAGCCCGTATTTTTGCAGCTTATTGGTCGGCAGCTTCTTGATCAGACTAATACTGTAATCACAGCCGGTAACATTGACGCTCTCCTCGCTGTAGAACAGGGATGAAGGATTCAGCACCCAGGAGGCCGAGTCAGACACGTTCATCAGATTGGCCAGCTGCTCATAATTCCGGTATTCGTTCAGGCGGTAGAGCCCGGAATTTTTGATCATCCAGTTCTCCCGCTGATTCAGCAGAATAACATCCTCCAGCTTGGTATCGAAGGACTGCATGTTGCGGATTTCGGTTCTCAATTCATTATATAAAATGAAATCGGTTACATTTAACGGGTTATTCAATGCTTTTTTGAGCACTGAGGAGTTGACGACCTGGTTTAAAGTCTGATTGACAGTAGTCAGCTTATGCTCTACATTTGAGTTAATTTGTAAAATGAGTTCCATTTTGCTTTTGTTAACATTTTTTTGAATTTCGCTGGAGGATGTGAGATAAGAGAATGAACCGATAAACAGTACCGGAATCGTGCTGATCACAAACGTAAACAGCGTTAATTTACTCAGAAAGCTTAAGTGTTTCATAGCAGCATTCAACACCTTTTCTTTAATAGAAGCAGTCTGCTTTAAGTGTATGCATCACGGAGGATAATAACAATAATCATCTGGTGCCGCAATAATCATTTTCTCTAATAATGACTGCTGTTTGAAGATTTTTCAATAATTAGCAGTTATATTAAACCATACATAACTTATGATTAGTATGCTTTTATCTTAAAATAACCGGGCCAGAGATTGTCCGGGCTATAATCAAGAAAGCGATTACAAAATCCTTGATTTTAATCAATAGAGAAGATAGCTGGCCATACTATAAAGTCTGTTAAGGAGGATGCGGGAATGTTCGGAAGACTCGTACGGGGAAAAGTAATCCGGTATTGCTGTCTGCTTGTCTTGCTCCCGGCAATATGGTTAAGTGCATGCAGTGATGCCAATCCGGCCCGGCCGGAAACGGGGGAGGCTCTGCCGCTAATCTCCATTCTGGCCCCGCTGCATTTTCCGTCACAGCCGTCCAAAGAAATTGTGAATGAGATTGAGCAGCTGACGGGTGTGAAGCTTGCAATTACCTGGGTACCTGAGGGTGTCTACACCGATAAAATGAACACGGCTCTGACAACCAATTCGCTCGGCAAGGTTACCTTTGTCAAATTTACCGACTATAATCTGGTCAAAAATGCGGTACGCTCCGACGCCTTCTGGGAGATCGGCCCTTATCTTGCGGAGTTCCCGAATCTGAAGCAGCTGGACCCGGCCATTCTCGGCCAGACTGCGGTAGACGGCAAAATTTACGGCCTGTATACAGAGCGCCCTTCGTCAAGACAAGGGATCATTATCCGCCAGGATTGGCTGGACCGGCTGCAGCTGGACAAACCGCAGACACTAGATGAGCTGTATGAAGTGATGAAGCAGTTCACCTACAATGACCCGGACGGCAACGGCAAGCAGGACACCATCGGGCTGGTTGACCGCAATGACCTCGTCTATGGCGTCTTCAAAACATTAAGCTCCTACTTCGGCACACCAAACAACTGGAAGCTGGAGAACGGACAGTTCATTCCGGAGTTTGCCACACCCGAATATATGGACACGATGAACTTCATGCATAAGTTATATGTAGAAAAAATCATTAACCAGGATTTCGCCCTGACCAGCAAGGAAGTACAGCGGGATAAATTTATCCGCGGCACCGCCGGGATCTTCATCGGCAGCATGACGGATGTGCAGCGGCTCTCGATTGAAGCGCAGGCGATCAATCCGGAGGCTGAGCTTACGCTTATTAACCGGATAAAAGGCCCTGACGGGTACAGGGTATGGTCCATTCCCAACTACAACGGGCTGTATCTGTTCTCCAAAAAGGCGATAGCGACCGAGGACGAGCTGAAGGAGGTGCTGCGCTTTTTTGACCGGAGTATGGATAAGGATGTGGCCAATCTGATGATGTACGGAATTGAAGGCCGCCATTACAAGCTGGAGAACGGCAAAGTCATTCTGCCTGAGGAAACCTCGCAGCTGCGGGTCAATGAGGTCAATCCGCTCTATTCCCTGATGATCGCCGATATCAGTAACAAGAACGTTCTCGAGGTCGCGCAAAAAGAGCAGCTGACTGCCCTGGCCGAGCAACTGAGCCGGGACAATGAGCAATTTGTAGTGGATGATCCGACATTGACGCTCAGTTCCCCGGCCTATGACGAGAAAAACGTCGAGCTGTCTACGATTATTACCGATGCCACCTACAACTATATTATCGGCAATATGAATGCGGCGGAGTTTAATGCAGAAGTGGAGAAATGGAAATCAAGCGGCGGCAGCCTGATTATGGAGGAATATGCGGAGGCTCAGGCCAGGGCAGCGGCGAGCAGCAAATAAGGTTGCCCGAAATGGGCAGCATAGGCTAATTTGTCATGGATTCGTCTAGTTTGCAGGTACCCTGGCTGGACTATAATAGTAGAGACAGGAGGATGATGAATCCATGAAAAAAACAGTCTTGCTGACTGCCGGATTAGCAGTAGTCATCGCGGCAGGGGCGTACATCTTCGCGGAAAATAGCAGCCGCGAAGGTGCAAACCCGGACGCATCAATCGATACAGCAGCTCTTAAACAAATGGTGCAGGATTACAGCAGCCGCAGCCTGACAGCTGAATCAGCGTCTATATCATCGACGCAGCTGATCGTCAAAGAAACAGACGGCAAGTCCGCCAGCTACAGCCTGCCGGAGGATGAATTTTTTGTCTCCATTGCACCTTATGTAACCAAGACACATCCGTGTGCCACTCATAGCCTGACTGGCTGCCAGGGAGAAATGCCGGAACAGGATTTCAGCGTATCGGTCCAGGATGCCGAGGGGAATCAGGTGATGGACAAGCAGACCATACAATCCCAGCCTAACGGCTTCATTGATTTATGGCTTCCGCGGGACAAGACTTATAATGTAACGATCGAACAGGACGGCAAAAAGGCAGTGTCGGAAATTTCAACCTTTGAGCAGAATGATACGTGTGTGACTACTATGCAGCTGGGCTAAGGATTGGATATGCAGGTTGGTGGCTATATATAACACATATTGATTTCAAAAACTGGCCGGTTACCAGCTGTTTTGGTGAGGTGCATAGAAGTACGAGGCCGGTAAAGTAACATTAAAGATCAGCAGAGCGAGAGTGCTCCCTTTATGGGGGATTCCCGTTCTGCTTTTTAGTTTTGGGGTAATCTTATGTTTGATTTCATCACTGTATAAGCATGAAACAGGAGGACCTCATGGACTTCTCAAGGATTTTTCGAAAAATAATTATCAACAAAAAATAATATAGTATAATAAATGTTTATTGTAATACGATAAATAATATATTACAATCAAATTAAAAATGAATAAACAAATACCAAACGAGGTGCTTTTTATGAAACGAAGTTCAACAACTTTTTTAAAGGTAGTTATTTTTATTGGGAGTCCGATTCTTACTTTGTTTATATTTTTGCTGCCTATGGTAATAACAGGACTATCACATGTGATTGAAGCACCAGCCTATGTGCAATTTATCGGTTTTATCGGCTTGTATGGATCGGTGACGCCATTCTTATTTGCTCTGTACCAGACTATAAAATTCTTAAGCTATATTAACAAGAACGATGTCATGTCGAAACAATCTTTAAATGCCTTAAAGAACATAAGATATTGTGGAATTACAATCAGTGTTTTATATGTAATAGCTATGCCACTCTTATTTCTTATGGCGGATGGAGATGATGCCCCGGGAATCATACTGTTTGCATTATTGGTTATTTTATCTACTAGTGTAAGTGCAGTCTTTGCTAAGGTTTTTGAAAAAAGATGCAATAGTAATAAAATCAGTTAAATGTTAAGTAGAGTAATTTGAAACGGATAAGGTGAAGGAAGCCCCCGGGAAGGCGGGAGCAGCGGCCGGAAGTCGAAGCATTCCCCGCGCAGCAGCGAATACCGCCAAATTAGCAGAGGTGTTTACTATGTCATTATTTGGTACAAAAGAATCAAGCCGAGATTAGTAACGGCTTGATTTCTTTTTTTGTTTGTTTTGATTAATGAAAGTTTGAAGTCAGTAATCTTATCCTCATCACCCCGCCCGCAGCATTTCCCCCGCCCCCATCACCCGATAATCATTTCCCCAGACTCCCGTCCCAAAACCCCCATAATGAGTAAATGATTGTTTTCGTAACCTGGCCTGAGCTGTAGTGTGAGGCATGTAACCAATTACAAGCCAAACGGAGGTCAAAAAGGTATGACGAAAAAATCCTTCACCCTGCTTCTCAGCTCACTGCTGACATTCAGTATGCTGACGGCAGCGTGCGGCAACAACAACAGCGGAAATGAAGCGGCGGCTACTAAAGATCCAGGCACGAGCGGCGGGAACACAACCACGACCGCAACTACAGAACCGGCACCAGAGCCGGAGAAGCCGACAGAAATCAAAATTATGCTGCCGCTGAATACAGCGGAAACCCCGCCGGATACGATCAAGACAGAGCTGGAGAAGCTGACCAATACCAAGCTGACCTATCAGTTCTTCCCGGCGGATACGTATGAAGAGAAGCTGAACTCCTCCTTTGCCACCGGTTCGCTGCCGCAGGTAACGTACCTGAAGAATCAGACCACGTTCGTACAGATGAGAGAAGCAATCAAGGACGGGCAGTTCTGGGAGATCGGGCCGCTGTTAAGCGAATTCCCGAACCTCAACAAGCTGAAGCCGGAAATTCTGAACAATACGAAGGTAGACGGCAAGCTCTACTCCCTGTATATCGGACGTCCGCTGGCCCGCCAGGGTATCATCTACCGCAAGGACTGGGCGGATAAGCTGGGGCTGCAGGCTCCGGCTAACCTGGATGAACTGTTCGCGATGGCTCAGGCTTTTACCGAGAAGGATCCTGACGGCAACGGCAAAAAAGACACCATCGGTCTTGTTGACCGCAACGAGCTGGTGTACGGGGCATTCAAAACCGTCTCCGCCTGGTTCGGCACACCGAACACCTGGGGTGAGAAGGACGGCCAGCTGGCACCGGATTTCACCTTCCCGCAATACATTGACACGATGGACTTCTTCAAAAAGCTGCGTGACGGCGGCTACATGAACAAAGACTTTGCAGCTACAAGTAAAACGGATGCCGTAAACATGTTCGTCAGCGGCAAAGCCGGGCTGTACATCGGCGGCTCGATGCAGGACATCGACACCCTGAACAAGGATTTGATCAAAAACTTCCCGGATGCCGTGCTTGATACACATAGTATGGTTGCCGGACCGGACGGAAAGTTCGCCCAGTGGATGATTCCAGGCTACAACAACGTTGTGCTGTTCCCGAAATCTGCGGTTAAGGACGAAGCTGAGCTGAAGAGCATTCTCGCCTTCTTCGACAAGATGATGACTCCTGAAGTATCGAACCTCATGTACTGGGGCATTGAAGGCACACACTATACCGTTGTAGACGGCAAAGCTAAACCGACTGACGACAAGGAGCTGATCGAACGCGAAGTTAAAGGCTACAAGGACAGTGTAATCGGTGAGTCCGAAACCAACGGCATGTACCAGAGCTATAACGTGCTGCCTGGCCGTATTCATGCGGAAGAGCTGATTCTTGAAAATGTGAAGGTGGGCGTCGCTGATCCGACTGCTGCCCTGGATTCTGCAACCTACACGTCGAAGGGCGTAGAGCTGCAGCAGATTATTACGGATGCCACTTACAACTACATTTATGGCCAGCTGGACAAAGCCGGTTTTGAAAAAGAAGTAGAAGCATGGAAGAGCCGCGGCGGTTCGGCCATTATCGAAGAATACAACGCAGTCTATAAAAAATAAGCGGAGCTCCTGAATAACGCCCTGCGAGGTAACACCGGATATAGAAGGCTGGCGAAGCCGAGCCGCTTCGGCAGCCTTCTTTTAAAAGATAAGATATTGAAACAGAAAGGGAGAGAACTATGCAGGATGTCACCGCTCAGCCCGGTACAGTCTCCAAGCTGAAGCCCAAAAGTTACAAGAGCAGCAGTGAGCTCAAGAAGCGGCTGTGGAGAAACAAATATCTGTACGTCATGCTGCTACCGGGTGTTTTGTTTTTTGTTCTTTTTAAATATTTGCCGATGTACGGCCTGATTATTTCCTTTCAGGATTACAAGCCTTACCAGGGAATTACGGGCAGTGAATGGGTAGGCATGGAGCATTTCCAGCGTCTGTTCACCGAGCCCGATTTCCTGAAGATTCTCGGTAACACGCTCATATTGTTCGGAATGAATATTCTGTTTTATTTTCCGGTGCCGATTATATTGGCCCTGATGCTGAATGAGCTTAGAGGCAGCTTTTTCAAAAGATTGTTTCAGACGCTGGTCTATCTGCCCCACTTCATGTCATGGGTTATTATTGTCTCGATTACTTACGTTATGGTTACGATGGACGGCGGGATTATTAACGAGCTGCTCAGTTATTTCGGCTTCGAGCAGGTGAATTTCCTGCTGAATCCGGGCTGGTTCCGGCCGATGTACATCATCCAGATTATCTGGAGAGAAGCGGGCTGGGGCACGATTATCTATCTGGCTTCGATCGCTGCTATTGACCCCGGTCTGTATGAAGCTGCGCGCATGGATGGAGCGGGACGGATGCGGCAGATCTGGCATATTACACTTCCGGCGATCCGGAGTGTCATCATTACCCTGCTTATTCTGAAAATTGGTTCCGTGCTGGATCTGGGCTTCGAGCATGTCTATCTGATGCTGAACTCCATGAACCGGAATGTTGCGGAAATTATCGATACGTATGTCTATACTGCGGGACTCAGACAAGGCCAGTTCAGTTACAGTACGGCTATCGGATTCTTTAAGTCCATTATCGGGCTTATCATGGTTATGTCTGTTAACAAATTGTCCAAGAAAATGGGCGAAGAAGGCGTTTATTAAGTGAATTGAGAGACTGCGGGAGGAATAGAAGATGGTAGAGGACAGATCGCTGGGCGGCAGGGTGTTTGCCGCTGTTAACTTTACGCTGCTGGCGCTGATTGCGCTCATTACCGTGCTGCCGTTTGTGCATGTGGTCGCGGGATCTTTTACGACAAGTGCAGAGATTGCGGCCAGCAAGTTTGTACTGATTCCGAAGGTGTGGAGTCTGGAGGCTTATAAATTTATTTTTTCCACGGATACGATCTTCAAAGCAATGGGTGTCTCGATCGGCGTTACGCTGATTGGTACTTTGTTCAGTATGTTCATCACTGCGCTGATGGCCTACGGGTTATCCAGACGGGATCTTGACGGACGTAATGTAGTTAACTTCCTGGTTGTGTTCACGATGCTGTTCCATGGCGGGATGATTCCGACGTTCCTGGTGGTAAAAGAGCTGGGGCTGATCGATTCCTATGCGGCGCTTATTTTGCCGTCGGCGATCAGTGCGTTCAATATGATTATTCTCAAAAACTTTTTCCAGAACATCCCTGAAGGACTTGAGGAATCCGCCAAAATCGACGGCTGTAACGACTTCGGCATCCTGTTCCGGATCGTGCTCCCGCTGTCGATGCCGGCGATTGCTACGATCTCCCTGTTCTACGCGGTGACATACTGGAACACTTACATGAGTGCGATCCTGTATCTGGATGACAGTGCCAAATGGCCGATTCAGGTTCTGCTGCGGCAGATTGTTGTCCTGGCCAGCGGGATGGACCACAGCTCCACACTTGATGCGGCTGTTCCTCCGCCGGACCAGTCCATTAAAATGGCGGTTATCGTAGTAGCGACACTGCCGATTCTGATGGTGTATCCGTTCCTGCAGAAGCATTTTGCCAAAGGTGCTATGCTCGGTTCCATGAAAGGATAAGGCTTCTCAGACATTCGGAAGGGATACTAACGTTGGAAGGGGTATGAAGGATGATAGGCAGTCTGCCGGCAACACCGATAGAATGGGCCCGCAAGGCCTGCGATTCGTTAATGGACACTTACCAGGCGGGAGAGCTTCCTCCCGCCCACCGCTGGCATTACCATCAGGGCGTATTCCTGTGCGGAATGGAGCTGCTGTGGTCTGCTTCAGGCGACGGGCGTTACCTGACCTATATTCAGGAGTATGTAGATGATCTGGTGGATGAGCACGGCAATCTTTATTTTGCCCGTGATGAGCTGGATGCGGTTCAGGCGGGGCTGCTGTTGTTCACGCTGCATGAGCGGACCGGTCTTGCGAAGTATAAGACTGCCGCAGACAAACTGCGTAATCTGCTGCGGACCGTCAACCGGACGGCCGAGGGCGGATATTGGCATAAGGACAAGTATCCTTATCAGATGTGGCTTGACGGCCTGTATATGGCCGGGGTGTTCTCGCTGAAATATGCGGATGCCTATGGCGAGCCGGAGCTGCGTCAGGTGGTGCTGCACCAGGAGCGGCTGATGCGCAAATATATGAAGGATGAAGCAACGGGCCTGCTCTATCACGCCTGGGATGAGAGCGGACGCATGCCCTGGGCCAATCCGCAAACAGGCTGCTCCCCGGAGTTCTGGAGCCGCTCACTCGGCTGGTATGGGCTGGCACTGTCACAGTTTCTGGAGCTGCTGCCTGAGCAGGAGCCGGGGCGGGCGGAGCTCGCTGATGCACTTGGCGAATTCGTACAGGCGCTGATCCGTTATCAGGACAAGGAGAGCGGACTGTGGTATCAGGTTGTTGATAAAGGTGATGAGCCCGACAACTGGCTGGAGACCTCGGGTTCATGCCTGTTCGTGTATACCATTGCCAAGACGGTAAAGCTCGGGCTGGCTCTTGATGAGGCGGAGGCTGTTGCTGCTGCCCAAAAAGGGTACGAAGGCCTGATTGAGGTACTGCAGGAGGATGAGCAGGGACGGCTGATTCTGCCGGACATCTGTATCGGTACCTCTGCAGGGGATTACGAGAATTACGTGACCCGTCCAAAAGTAAGCAATGACCTTCACGGCGTTGGGGCGCTGGTGATGGCCTGTGTGGAGATGGAGTCTTTGTACGAGATGCAGGAAGTGACGGCTGGCGGTACGGAGTAAGCTGCTGTTGGCAGGTATTAAGATTAGGGAAGGAGGAAGAAAATCCTTGTATAATATTGAGGATTTCGGCGCGCTAAGGGACTGCGGGGTGTCTGCAACCAGTGCAATTGCTGCTGCGGTTGCAGCCGCAAGCCGGGAGGGGGGCGGTACTGTCTATGTTCCCGCCGGCACCTTCCATACCGGATCGGTGCGGCTTGGCAGCAACATTGAGCTGCACCTGAGTCCCGGATCGTGCTGAGCTTCAGCACCGATCCGGCAGACTACCCGGCGGTGGAAGCCCGCTGGGAAGGTGTGGGACGCCAGGTGCATTCCCCCTGCATTTATGCAGAGGATGCAGTGAATGTGTCCATTACCGGAAGCGGAACGCTGCAGGGGAATGGGGCTCCCTGGTGGAGGAAGCACCGGGAGCAGCCGGAGGAGCTGGAGTATCCGCGTCCGACACTCATCGGCCTGAACCGCTGCCGCCGGGTTACGGTGAAGGATGTGACCCTGCTCAATTCACCGAGCTGGACGGTTAATCCGATTGTCTGCAGCAATGTGACGATCGATAATGTCTACATTTTGAATCCGGCGGATTCGCCGAACACGGACGGGATTAACCCGGAGTCCTGCTCCGGGGTGCGGATCAGCAACTGCCATATTGATGTTGGCGATGATTGCATCGCCATTAAGGCAGGAACCGAGGATACAGCCGAGCGCATCCCCTGTGAGAATATCTCCATCACGAACTGCACCATGGTGCACGGGCATGGGGCGGTCGTGCTGGGCAGTGAGATGAGCGGAGATATCCGCAATGTGACGATCAGCAACTGTGTGTTCAAAGAGACTGACCGCGGAATCCGCATGAAGTCACGGCGCGGGCGCGGCGGAACGATTGAGGATATCCGGATCAGCAATATCGTGATGGAGGGCGTTATCTGCCCGTTTACGATGAATCTGTACTATTTCTGCGGGCCGAGGGGCAAGGAGAAGTATGTCTGGGACAAACAGCCTTATCCGGTGACAGCGGAGACGCCGTGCTTCCGGCGGATCCATTTTGCCAATATCACCGCCCGTAACGTTCATGCCGCCGCAGGCTTCCTGTATGGGCTGGCCGAGCAGTATGTTTCAGAGATCAGCTTTACCGACGTCGATATCTCCATGGCAAAGGAGGCTGTACCGGGGCAGCCGGATATGATGGCAGGGCTTGCGGATATGAAAAAGCGCGGTTTTTTCCTTGGCAACGTGCGGGATGTAAGGTTTCAGCAGGTGACGGTTGCAAATCACGAAGGACCTGCTTTTTATATTGAAAATGGCAGAGATGTAGAAATACTGAATTGCCGTTCCCGGAACACAGCCAAGCCAGAAAAGCTGGTCGAGCAGGTTGAAGTGGTACCGGCGCAGCTATGAATGGCTAAACGGGTTTAAACGGGTATTTTTTCAGCAGCATCAAAGAGGTTAACAGGGACTGTGACCGCGAAGGCGGTCATGGTTCTTTTTGCTGGAGAAGGGGGGAGGGAAGACGCATGGCGGGGATGGCAGTCAGGACAGATACAGACGGTATAAACGAAGGGAATGCAAGCTGCGTGAAGAATGGGTGAAGAATAAGCGTAAGTATGAGTGTAAGAATGGGTAATATAAGCTATAGCGGGCGGATCTCCGCATGTTTTCCGGAACTATGGCTCATCTAATCTTAAAAGCCCGACATTTCCTCTTATGGAGGAATACTATTCCTTTGCATTATCGAATTCATTCGCATATAATTAGTACCAAGTACTAATACCAGATACTATATTGGGATATTTATTTGCAAATGGCGTTGCACAAAAAGAAATATGAGGTGATCAGAGAATGAAGGGTGCTAAAATTACAGCCATTGGTTCTTATGTCCCGGTCCGCAGAATGACTAACAGCGATCTGGAGCAATTGGTCGATACAAATGATGAGTGGATCGTGCAGCGGACGGGGATCCGTGAGCGCAGAATCAGCCGTGAGGATGAGTACACCAGCGATCTGTGCATAGCTGCTGCCCGGAATCTGCTGACCCGTTACGGAAAATCTGCAGCCGATATTGATATGGTGCTTGTGGCAACCAGCACGGCGGATTTTTCTTTTCCCTCAGTAGCTTCGATTATCCAGCACAGGCTGGGTATTCCGCTGACGGCCGGAGCGGTGGATCTGAGCGCAGCCTGCGCGGGGTTTGTATATGCGCTTCATACTGCCCACGCCTATGTAGCGTCGGGCCTGCACCGTAAAGTGCTGGTTGTCGGAGCGGATGCACTCTCCAAAATTACCGATTACACGGACCGCAGCACCTGCATCCTGTTCGGTGACGGAGCCGGAGCGGTGCTGGTGGAGACAGATGAGCAGCAGGACCGTTTCCTCGGCTATCATCTCGGCAGTGACGGCGGAGGGGCGCATCATGTCTACCGTACCGGATTGTCACATACGGTTAACGGTGTGGAGCTTGGAGATTCAGGCAAGCTGGTGCAAACGGGAGGGAAGTATTCAAATGGGCAGTCCGGACGGTACCGCAGGGGGTGCAGCGGGTACTGGACAATGCCGGTGCAACGCTTGAACAGGTGGACTGGTTCATTCCGCACAGTGCCAATCTGCGGATGATTGAGCCGGTCTGTGAGCGGCTCAACTACCCGTTGTCCCAGGCTCTATACAGCCTGGATTATTTCGGCAATACCTCTGCCGCCAGCATTCCGCTGGCACTCGACCTCGGTATCCGTGAGGGGAAGGTACACAGCGGACAGCGGGTTCTGCTCTACGGCTTCGGTGCCGGACTGGCGCATGCCGGTGTTCTGACCGAGCTTCAGCTGGACGAACAGGTGGCTCCGCCTGATATTTTATAAGATCAACAGATTGTTATTCACGTAATATAAGGCCGGCTGCCCTCTTGCATGGGACTGCTGGCCTTTTAAGTTTGCTCTTGGGTTGTTTAGAAGCCGCGGGTTGTGTTTCGCGCTGCGGGCACCGAGCACTAAGCACCAAGCTAAAAGCTCCAAGTTAAAAGCTAAAAGCTAAAAGCTCCAAGCTCCAAGCTCCAAGCTCCAAGCACCTTTACCTCTGCTAAGCCATTATGCTTATGCGGCTCCTCCCTCTTTTTCAGCGGCATAACCGAAAAATCGTACCCGAAACCAGAAAATCCACGCCTTGTATGCCTCCATAAAATGAGAGATTATATTATCGAAAACGTTTTCCGTTTTACAGGTGATCCTGTTGTAGAACGCAGCCATTTTCGGTATTTGTGCTGGCTCAAAACTCGAAAAGGTTCGGAGTTTGCCGGCTGCGGCAGGAATAAGGGGGGAGTCAAGGCCTGCGTAATGATCTTGGTGATAACCTGAGTAAAAGTAAATGTAAACGTAATCGTAAGAGCTATAACTCAGACTCTAACGGGACTGGGGAGTAGTGGTCAGCGGTGGATTTTTGAGCAATAGTCTTTGAGCGGGGTGTGTAATTTCATTCAAGGATTAATTGGATTTTCGCCACCTAAATTTGCCGCTTTTCACCTTGTAAGATCATTAGTTGGAAAAAGCACACCTATTTCGGCTCATTCTGCCCGCAATCGGTGAATTTGGAACAATTAAGTGGAGTTTTTCCAACTAGATTACTGTTTCAAGCTCATTCATTAGAATTAAGTGTACTTTTTCCACTTAGTTCGATCAGTACATGCGGAGAAGAGGCAGTAAGAGCGAATGGTCCCGCTAAGCGTGGGAATGCCGGTGCTGGCAGTGATGCTGCCCACCTTGCTGCCTGAGGCTTTCGGAATCAGCCCCCATCTTGCTGCCTGAGGCTTTCGGAATCAGCCCCGCAGCTTGCTGCCCGAGGCCCCCGGCCTAGCTCCGCAAACCGCTGCCGCAGGATTCGCGCACGATCAGCGCGGGCTCGACGACGAACGAGCCGCCCTCGGACTGGTTGTTGATCAGGTCGAACAGCATGTGGGCAGCAAGCACGCCCAGTCGCTCCTTGTTCTGACGGATCGTGGTGAGCGTAGGAGTGGTGTATTTGCAGGCCTCGATATCATCGCAGCCTACAACGGCAATATCCTCGGGCACTCGCAGCCCGTGCTCCTTCAGGGCGCGGATGGCTCCGAGAGCAAGCAGGTCCGAAGCGGCGAACACCGCCTTTGGCAGGCTGCCCCGCTCAATCAGCCGCTGCATCGCCGCATAGCCGCTAGGCTCGAAAAAGTCATCGCCATGAATGAACCAGTCCATATTCAGGGATAAGCCAAAGCTTTCAATCGCCTTGATGTATCCGGCTTCCCGCCGGCTAGAAATGTCAGAATCGCCGGTACTGCCGATGAAGCCCAGCTCTCTGTGCCCAAGCAGATACAGATGCTCCACTACCTTGGAAGCGATCTGATAATTGTCGGACATCACGTACCCCGACTTCTTGCCTTTAAGCTCCAGATCTACGCCGATGCAGGGGATGGTGCTCATGTCCAGGTCGCGGATGGCCGGCTCCATTTTCTCCCCGGAGATGATGACACAGCCGTCCACATGAAAATGCACACAACGGGAGAAGTAATCACCGCCGCTGACAAACTTTTCGTTGGAAAAGAAAATCAGATCGTAGCCCAGCACACCCATCTGTTTCTTGAAGGAGTTCAGCACCTCCACGAAGAACGGATGTGTAATTTCCGCGTTAAGCTCACCGGCAAAAATAACACCGATCAGATTGGATTTCTTGGTAGCCAGTGTTTTGGCGGAATTCGAGGGCGAGTATCCGGTTTGTTCGATGATTTCCAGGACTCTCTGTTTCGTTTTTTCGGAAACATCATTGTAATTATTCATTATTTTCGAAACAGTGGATACAGAAACGCCAGCCATTTCGGCAATCTTTTTGATATTCACCTGCATGCTTATCGACCCTCCGCTTGATATGGCCCAGACCAGGAAAACGGCCAAGCTGACGTTATTCATTGAATTACAAGCCTTGTCCGGTACTCCAAATAGTTACAGTTAAGTCTATTCAACTTCCCCCCGCAAGTCAACGCTTTATGCAGGCCCTTTTTAGGATTGGATCGAAACCGATTTCGAATATTCTTGATCAGCAATTCCGATACCCGAGGAGGAAAACAGAGGATGAAAAAGAACGTGTCGGCAGCACTCGCTGCCGTAGTACTTGCGACAGGCCTGCTGGCGCCAATGGGAGGCGGAGCCCTGTCAGCAGCTGCCGCATCCGCCCCGCCGGAAGACAATATACAGCAGTCTGCCCCAGCCAGTAATTTGAAAGCGTTTACCGATTTAAAGGCGGATCACTGGGCAGCCCGGTCGCTGCAGCGCTGGAGTGAGGCTGGTGTTATGAGCGGATACGGAGATGGAACGATCCGGCCGAATAAGCAGATTACAAAGGCGGAATTCGCAGTAATGATAAACCGCCTGTTTAATTACAAGACTGAGGCAGCCACGCTTCCTTCCGATGCAGCCGGCAATCTCTGGTTCACCAGTGATATTGCCAAGGCGGTTGCCGCCGGATATTTGAGTGCTGATGCAGACAACCGGATCCATCCGTCCGCGAATTTGTCCCGCGGTGAGGCGGCAGTGGCGCTGCAGAAGCTTTTTAAGCTGGAAGCAGGCAAGCAGCCGGCAGCGTATACAGATCTGCCGGCAGCCGGCAGCGAATTGACCGAAGCGGTTGCAGCGCTTACTGCAGCGGGCTATCTGAAGGGCTATCCGGGGGGCTTGTTCAAGCCGGAGGGGGCCATCACCCGCGCTGAGCTGGCCCGGGTTGCTGACGTGATGATCGCAGGACTGGTAACCTCTCAGGGAGAGGTGAATCTGGGAACTGTACAAGGGAACGTACTATTAAGCAGTGCGGATATTCTTTTGCAGAATACAGTTATTGAAGGAAATCTTTATCTCTCTGAAGGTATCGGTGAGGGGAATGCTTCACTGGACGGGATTGAGGTGAAGGGAACCACTTACATCCGCGGAGGCGGAGCACATACCGTAAGCCTGCAGAACAGTAAGCTGGGTAAGGTGGACGTGATCAAGCCGGGAGGCAATATCCGGCTGTATGCCGGCGGCAGTACGGCAGTTGGGACAGTACAGCTGGGTTCCGGGGCAACACTTATGGAGGGCAGCCTGACCGGGGCAGGCTTCACGGATATTGAACTCCGCTCTGGAGCCAAGACGGTAGCCCTGAAAGGGGAATTCAATGCTGTCAGCACGGTGGATGACAAGACAGGCGGCCTGGTGCTTAGCCTTTCCGGAAAGCTGGCTAAGCTTAACTTAAGTACTCCAAGCCGGGTTACACTGGCAGACAATGCGCGGGTGGCGGAGCTGCTGCTCTCCGCTAATGCCTCGGGAACAGCGATTCAGGGAAGCGGCAGCTTCGGCAAGGTAACGAATAATGCCGATGGCGTTACCAGCGGCGGCATTGCCGTTGCCAAAGGCAGCAGCAGCGAGCTGAAGGCTGCGGCGGCCACACCTGCGCCGGCAAGCAGCGGCTCCTCCGGTTCCGGTGTCACACCGGCACCGACGGCTACGCCGGCGGCCACCCCAACAGCCACGCCGGCAACTACGCCGACAGCCACTCCTACACCAGCTGCAGACCTGTGGACGATGGTGTGGAGTGATGAATTCAATGACGGCGCCATTGATCCGGAGAAGTGGACCTATGATCTGGGCGACGGCACTGCAGTCGGCAATCCCGGCTGGGGCAATAATGAGCTGGAATGGTACACAGACGATGAGAAGAATGTAAAAGAAACAGACGGCAACCTGGTCATTACCGCCCACAAGGAGTCTGTAGGCGGCAAGGATTATACCTCCTCGCGGATCAAGACCAAGGGGCTGTTCAGCAAGAAATACGGTAAATTCGAGATCCGGGCGAAGGCGCCGACCGGCAAAGGCATGTGGCCGGCAATCTGGATGCTTCCGGAGAATTACGAGTACGGCAACTGGGCTGCTTCCGGTGAGATTGATATTATGGAGGGCTGGGGCAGCCGGCCAAATACCGTCGCCGGAACGATTCATTACGGCGGCTTCTGGCCGGATAATGTATATTCCGGCAAAGAATATGTTTTCCCGGATAACGGAACCATCGCCGATTACCATACTTATTCCCTTGAATGGGAGCCGGGAGAGCTCCGCTGGTACGTGGACGGCGTGTTGTTCCAGACCAAAAATGACTGGTACAGCATCAGCGTCGGACAGCCGGCGAACAATGCCTATCCGGCACCGTTCAACCAGGAGTTCCATCTCCTGATGAATCTGGCCGTAGGCGGCAACTTTGACGGTAATCCCACTCCGGAGACGAAATTCCCGCAGTCGATGTCCGTCGATTATGTCCGTGTGTATGAGCTGACCGGCCGGGAGTACCGTGAGCCGGTGCCGGTTACAATTGCGAAGGAGCCGTATCTGGAAGGCTCGCTTGCTCCGACAGAAGACGGCAACTTCATTCATAACAACGGGTTCACCGAGCAGAAGGATGGGGATGCCGGCATGGGCATTCCGAACACGGCCCACTGGGTGCTTTATAAGGAAGCCGGGGCTGCCGCAAATTTATCCCTCGAACCTGTCGGCGGTCAAAACTTCTTGAAGGTGGATATCAGCAGCGCCGGCGGGAATGCCTATTCGATCCAGCCACAGGCTATTGTATCGCTGGCTAAAGGCAGATTCTACAAGCTCAGCTTCGATGCCAAAACCGATACGGAGCGGAGCATCAATGTAAGGCTGACGGGCGGAGAATCGCGCGGCTATCAGGCGTATTCGCCGGGACTCAAAGCCGAGCTGACCGGAACGATGACTCACTATGAAACGATGTTCCAGATGAAGGAGAATTCGGATACTGCGGCCCGGGTTGAATTCAACCTCGGTACGAATGCAGCCCCGGTATGGCTGGGCAACGCCCGGCTTATAGAGATCGACAGCATTCCGTTTGAGCATGACAATGCCAAGACGCCGCTGGGCAGCGGCAACCATCTGTACAACGGCACCTTTGACCTTGGCGGAGTCGACCGTCTGGGCTTCTGGCACACCACCGCATCCGGAGGGGCTGAGGTCAGCCGAACAGTGGACGGCGATGGACATCTGCAGATGCAGATTACAGGCAGCGGTGCAGCAGGAGCCGATGTGCAGCTGCTGCAGAAAGGGATATTCCTGGTGAACGGCCAGGATTATAAACTGACCTTTGACGCGGAGGTCTCTGCCGCACGGACAGCCGTAATTGAGCTGCTAGGCAAAGACGGTACGCTGTATGCATCCAAGGAAGTGCAGCTGGCAGCAGGGGTACAGAGCATCACTGCCGAGTTCAAGGGGCTGGCCGGAGCTACCGACCATGAAGGCCAGTTTGTTCTCCGGCTCGGCGGCGCAACAGGCACCGTGCAGCTCGATAATTTCGTGCTGCTGCGGACCAGCACGTATTACGATCCGTCGCTTGTGTATTACCCGCTGGTGAACGGGGATTTCGGCTTCGGCTTCAGCAGCTGGGAACGCCTGCTGACCGAGCAGGGCGGACAGAGCACGGCTGCGGTTGCAGACGGGGCAGCCAAATTCAGCATTACCAATACCGGCAGCCAGAACTACTCCGTGATGCTGTTCCAGAACGGGCTAAAGGCATCAGCCGGTGCGGAATACGTCATTGAGTTCGATGCCAAATCTACTGTTGCCCGCAAGATCGGCGTTAACGTAGAGAATGCGTCATATTCAGCTTCCTTCACGAAGCTTGTTGAGGTGACGCCGGAAGGCGCCCATTACAGATACGAGTTCCGTCAGGGTATAAAGGATACGCTGTCGCTGAAATTCCTGCTCGGGAAGGTGGACGGTGTAAGCATTCCGGGTGCACATGATGTCATCATTGATAATGTGAAATTTGAGATCAAAGGGGCTCCGGCCAAGCCGCAGGAGCTGCTGGCGGACAGCAGCAATAACCGCGCAGGACAGCCAATCCAGCTCCAATATAATGACAATGCGGCCTGGCGCAGCAAGATTCAGGCGGTTAAAGTAAACGGAACAGCATTAACCCCGGAGCTGTACAGCACCCAGCCCGGCGTGATTACGATTAACGCCGCTGCCTTCCCGGCAGAAGGCAGCTACGCCATTACGGTGGAAGCGGAAGGTTATGTCCCTGCGGCGGTAACGCAGGTGATTCTGGCAGGCGGCAGCAATCTGGTGGTGAACGGCTCGTTCGCCAGCGGAACAGCCGGCTGGAATACTTGGTCCGGTGAAGGCGGAGCGGCCGTGTTAAGTGCAGCGGACGGTATTGCGAATATTGAAATTAATGCAGCCGGCAGCCAGACCTGGGCTAACCAGTTATTCCAGGAAGGCATCCAGCTGCAGGCCGGCAAAACCTATGAGCTGAGCTTTAGGGCCAAATCGACAGTTCCGCGGCAGATTATCGTAGAATACAGCGGCACCTCTGCCGCCTCCCAGCAGGCTAAATTCGATGTTACAGCCACCTGGGCGACCTACAGCGCGCAGTTTACGGTGGCAGACGGCAGCCCGCTGAAGCTTAACTATCTGATCGGTGCCACTGCAGGCACGGATAAAACAGCCAACAGCACAGCGCATACTCTGTCACTGGACGATATCTCGATTACCGAGGTGACTGGCGGCACACCGGGTGAGCCGGCAAGCGGCACTTTGGATAACGGAACCTTTGATGCCGCGAAGGGGCTGGCCGGCTGGACACAGTATTTTGACGGAACCGGCTCTGCCCAGGCTGTAAGCGGAGAACTGGCTGTCAGTCTGACCGGAACAGGCAACGCGAGCTACAGTGCACAGGTGGATTATGCGAACCTGAAGCTGGAACAGGGCAAAACCTACAAGCTGACCTTTCATGCCCGCTCCGATATTAACCGCCTGATTGAAGTTGCGGTAGAGCATAAAGGCGGGGATTACACCAAATATCTGCCTGCCGTCAGTGTCGCCTTGACCAGTGAGATGAAGGAATACAGCTACACCTTCACCATGAGCGCCGGAACGGACACCCTGGCACATGTAGTGTTCCTGATGGGGCTGGTTTCCGGCAACAGCCAGGAGACTAACAGTGCCGTCAGCGCAGGCAATCAGATTGTGATTGATAACGTAACGTTGACCCAGCAGCCCTGAAATTTAAGCGCCTAAGCCAGCTGGGCGCGGGCAAACCATAGACAGCACAAAAAGGCCGTGACCCCTTTGTTAAAAGGGGCCGCGGCTTTTTAACATTTTGCAGCAGCGCAAATAAGCGTCTAGGTTTCCTTGGGAATCAGTTCAAATATCTTGCCGGTTTCCAGCGCCTCAATCAGCTTCAGCAGCCAGCGGTAGTATTTGATCGCTTCCATAATCTTTGCTTCATCATTGGTCAAAAGGTGCAGCACTTCGTCATTCTCCGCATACTCTGCCTGCATGTCCTTAATTTCGGCAAGCGATTTCGACAAGGCGCTCATGTTGCCTTCGACCGCTTTTCTCCACTTGATTGAGAAATAATCGCTGAAGTTCTGGTGCCAGTCGGGGACGACCTCGAACAGGTCCTTGCGGGTTCCTTTTCCCCATACCTTGTCAATCATCTTCAAATCCAGCAGTGTGCGCACGCCGGTACTCATGGACGTCTTGCTCATCCCCATGGTGCGGCTCAAATCATCCAGCGTTACAGGTCCTTCATTAAAATACATATAACCATATAAATGTCCGATAGACAGCGTAATTCCGTATAAGTCCATATTTTTGCCGATAGAATCAATCACCCGCTCGCGGGCCTTGCTGATTCTCTTTATCTGCTCGGGCTCAAGCCCCTCTAAATCGTTCATGGTGTCCCTCCTGAGGAATAGGCTGATAGACTGCAAACCTCTCAAGTGTATTGTAAACAAATCCCCTTCTATAAGTAAAGAATGCACCTGAAATGGAATATGGCGAAAAACAGAGTATTCTTTATGTAAAGTACGTAAAGTTAAAACTGTACACTAAATTTTTAGCGTATACGGGCTTTGCGTCCCTTTTCACAACTCCGCTACACTTATTGAGGAGCAACTGCCTGAATAACGATAAGGGGAAAAGGAGGTCACCATGGCGATTATAGAGGTGAAACAACTAACCAAAGTATTCGGTAACGATGCAGGACGCGCCCTTCCATTACTGGAGCAGGGGTGGTCCAAAGAGAAGATTGCCCGTGAGGCCAAGCTGACCGTAGGGGTTAATAAGGCTGAATTCAGCATCGGTGAAGGGGAAATTTTTGTCATTATGGGCTTGTCGGGGAGCGGCAAATCGACGCTTGTCCGGCTATTGAACCGTTTGATTGAGCCTACCGGAGGCCAGGTTTTATTTAAAGGCAAGGATGTTGTCCAGATGAGCTCGGAGGAGCTGCGGACATTCCGGCGTAAAAATATCGGGATGGTATTCCAGAAGTTCGGCTTGTTTCCGCACCGTACAGTGCTGGCGAATGCCGAATACGGACTTGAAGTACAGGGTGTAGATAAAAAAGAGCGCACCCGCCGTGCCATGGAGGCACTGGAGCTTGTTGGACTGAAGGGCTGGGAAAACCACCGCCCCGATCAGCTCAGCGGCGGGATGCAGCAGCGTGTGGGCCTGGCCAGAGGGCTGGCCAATGACCCGGATATTCTGCTGATGGATGAGGCGTTCAGTGCGCTTGACCCGCTGATCCGCAAGGATATGCAGCAGGAGCTGCTGGAGCTGCAGGCCAGAGTGAAGAAGACCATTGTGTTTATCACCCATGATCTGGACGAGGCGCTGCGGATCGGTGACCGGATTGCCCTGATGAAGGACGGTGTGATTGTACAGATCGGTACACCGGAAGAAATCCTGATTCAGCCGGCCAACAAGTATGTGGAGCGCTTCGTCGAGGACGTGGATTTGTCCAAGGTACTGACCGCGGCACATGTGATGCGCCAGCCGGAAATGATCCGGCCGGAGCGCGGACCGCGCGTAGCCCTGCAGCTGATGCGGGACAGCGGCGTGTCCAGCCTGTATGTAGCGAACAATGAAATGAAGCTGCAGGGGGTTGTGACGGCTGACGATGCGTCCAGAGCGCTGAAAGAGAATCTGAGCATTCTGGAGGTTATGCAGCGGGAAATTCCCCGTGTACGTCCGGAAACACTGCTGAATGATCTGTTTGAGCTGATGTCGGCGACCCATCTGCCGGTAGCCGTGGTCGATGAGAATGACCGGCTCAAGGGGATTGTCATTAAAGGGGCCGTGCTGTCCGCGCTGGCCGGCAATGCGGTTCCGGAAGGAGGTACAAACTCATGAATATTCCCAAAATTCCTATAGGTAAAGGCGTAGAGTGGATAGAGGACTGGCTAATGACTTACTTCGGTCCGCTGTTCGACCTGATTCACGCTATTATCGGTGGTATGGTCACCGGGATTGAAACGGCCTTGACCTTTCTTCCGGCGATTGTGCTGACTATTATTATAGCCGCGCTTGCTTACTGGATCGGCAAATGGCGGATGGCGCTGTTTGCTGTAGTCGGGCTGCTGCTGATAGATAATCTCGGCCTGTGGGCACCGTCCATGCAGTCGCTGGCGCTGGTGCTGACCGCCTCGGTGCTTGCCGTATTGATCGGCGTGCCTGTCGGCGTACTCTGCGCCCAGAGCAAGACTGTACAGAATATTGTGACTCCGGTGCTTGACTTTATGCAGACGATGCCGGCGTTTGTCTATCTGCTTCCGGCGGTATCCTTTTTCTCGCTGGGGGTCGTTCCCGGAGTCATTGCTTCCATTATATTTGCGATTCCGCCGACTATCCGGTTAACCAATCTCGGTATCCGCCAGGTGTCGGAGGAGCTGGTCGAGGCTGCAGATGCCTTCGGCTCCACGCCGGGACAGAAGCTGTTCAAGCTGCAGCTGCCGATTGCCATGCCGACCATTATGGCCGGGATTAACCAGACGATTATGCTGTCGCTGTCCATGGTGGTCATTTCCTCCATGATCGGTGCCCAGGGTGTCGGCGCTTATGTCTACCGGGCCGTATCCCAGGCCAAGACGGGTGCGGGCTTTGAAGCGGGGATTGCGATTGTTATTATCGCCATTCTGCTCGACCGTCTGACCCAGAAGCTGTTCAAAACCAAACAACCAAACTAATCAAACCATAGGAGCGTGAGTGATTGATGAAGAAGAAGAGCATAGGAATACTGCTGACTGTTCTGCTGGTGGTGGCTGTCTTAGCCGGATGTTCGTCCGGAGCAGGCGGAAGCAAGACGGTGAAGCTGGCTTATGTCGCCTGGGATTCAGAGATCGCAAGCACATATGTTGTAAAAGAAGTGCTGGAATCCAAGCTCGGCATGTCCGCAGAAATGCTGCAGGTGGATGCCGGCCCGATGTGGGCAGGTGTTGCTGACGGAAGCGCCGATGCGATGGTTGCCGCCTGGCTGCCTAGCACGCATGCCTCATACCTGGAACAATACGGCAGTAAAGTAGAAGACCTGGGTGCCAACCTTGAAGGTACCAAAACAGGCCTTGCAGTTCCGACCTACATGGATATTAACTCCATTGAGGATTTAAAGGATGCTGAGCTGGCGGGAACGCTGCAGAACCGGATCGTCGGCATTGAGCCGGGAGCGGGCATTATGATGACGACTGAAAAAGCGCTTGAGGCGTATGGTCTGAGCGATTACACGCTGCTTGAGAGCTCATCGGCGGCAATGGTGCAGGAGCTTGAAAAAGCCTACCAGAGCAATGAGCCGATTGTAGTAACCGGATGGACTCCGCACTGGATGTTTGCCAATATGGACCTGAAATATCTGGAAGACCCGCAGGCTGTATACGGCGGGGCGGAACAGATTCATACTATGGTGCGTACGGGCCTGAAGGATGATATGCCTGAGGTGTACAGCTTCCTGGACCAGTTCAGCTGGACTCCTGAAGACATGGAGCAGGTGATGGTTGATATTGCGAACGGCCAGTCTCCGGAGGAAGCAGCTAAAAAATGGGTCGGCGAGCATGAGGATCAGGTCAACGCCTGGGTTGCCGGCGCAGTACAGGAATAACGGACTGTAAAATAATGTGATTTTTGCAGCGGCAAATAATGTGTGCTATGATGAAAAGAACATAAGGCTACAGAATTGTCATTTTTCAGCCGGCAAGTGTTCTTTACATATATATTCATACGTAAGCCACAATCCGTAACAAACACCCCGTAAGGGGTGTTTTTCTTGACAAATAAACCATATATAAATACTCAGCAGAGCTGACACTGCAAAGAGCCGGGAAAGGAGACAGCTCCATGACAGAGGTAATTAACGGCTGGATCGATTGGCTGCTGCAGAGTCTGGGTTTGAGCGGACCCTATATTTTGCTGGCGACAGTCCCGCTTACGCTGCTGCAAAGCTTGTTCGGTTTTTTTCCGCTGGCCGTCTTAATTGTGCTGCATGTGTCCGAGTTTGATATCATCGGCGGTATGGCGGTCAGCTGGATGGCCTGCAATCTGGGTTCAATCCTCATCTATTTCCTGTTCCGCAGATATCTGTATGGCTGGTTTGACCGCAAATGGAGAGCCAAGCTGAAGCGCTACGACAAGTGGCAGCGGTACCTGGACCGGTACGGCATCTGGACGCTGGTGCTGCTGCGTACGGTTCCCATTATGCCCAGCAATATTATTAATTTTATGGCAGCTGTCTCCCCGATCAAGGTATCCTCCTATATCTGGGGTACCGTGCTTGGCAATCTGTCCTATATCTGGCTGTTCGGGACGATCGGCTCATCGCTGATTGTGCCGCGTGAGGAGTGGCGCGGATTTCTGGGCTGGTACGCGGTGTTCATCGCAATTCTGCTGGCAGTCTTCGTGCGCCGCCACTGGGGGCATCTGCAGGAGGATAAGCGCAGCAGGATGCAGTAGGAAGATTGATTAGTGGAGATGAATTATAAAAAAGGGAAGAACGCTTTTCGCAGTGACAGCACTGTGAGGGCGTTCTTCTTTTTTGTCCCATGCCTGAATACCCTATAGTAATGAACGGGCGGCTTGGCCGCGGTGATACCGGGAGGGGACTTACGAGCATGGGCAGAATTCGAAAATGGGGGAGCCGGCGGGTGGCGCTGGCGGGCTCGCGGCGCTTGGGCCGGCTGCGGCTGCCGAAGATCAGCTGGGATGGCTTACCGCGGCCTGCCTGGAGGAGTCCGGCCTTTAAAGCCAAGCCGTCACGGGTTGGCAGCCTGCGGCCGGCAGCGCGGAGCGCTGGGTTCAAGGCCCGGCCGTCCAAGCCGGGGCTTGGATGGCCGGCTGGGCAGAAAACGCGCAGTAAGCAGGGGGGCATGTATGAGGGAGGGACTACGCCGGGATCGTGGACGCAAGGCAGTGTCCGGAGCGCGGGAGGATTGTCCGTAACGCAGGGAAGCGGTGGCACCAGGGCCAGAGGGAAGCTGTTTGTCCATAGCGGCGGTAACGGAGGCAGTCCGGCACGTCCGCGCAGACGGGGCCGCTTTTGGCTCATTTTAAGCCTGGTGCTGGTTATCGGTATACTGCAGGGACTGCGGTATGTGGAGCAGCATCTGCGCCCGCCGATTATTCATCTGGCACAGATTCGGGTGAAGCAGATCGCTACCGAATCCATTAACAAAGCGATTACCTCACAGGTTGCGGACGGCGGAGATGCCGAGGCCCTTATTGACTGGAAAACTGACAAAAACGGTAAAATCTCCGGCTTTATGCTCAATTACAGGGAACATATGCGGATCACCTCGCAGGCTGCGGAGGTCATCCAGACTACCCTGCAGGATCTGCACAACCGGACGGAGCATATCCCGCTCGGCCAGGCGCTGGAAAGCCCGCTGATCGCCTCCTTCGGGCCTGATGTCCCGATCAAGATTGAACCGCAGGGAGCGGTTAAGGTAGAGCTCAACACCCGCCAGAAAAATGCCGGGATCAATATGATTCTTGTCGAGGTGTATATCCATATTGTCACCGAGGTGGCTGTTGTCGTTCCGTTCGACATGGAGCCGCAAGTGGTCGATACAGAAATTCCGGTTTCCTACCTGATGGTGGTCGGAGATGTGCCGATGTACTATTACGACAACCAGGGCAACCCTGTCGGCGAGAACGGCAGCAGCGCACCTGGCATCGCCATACCGGCCCCAAGCCAGAGCGGGGACAAGAGCAGTGCAGCGGACAGCAGCACTGGTGCGGGAGCGGGCAACGGCTCCGGTGCAGACGAAGGTGACGGAAACAGCGGAAAAGATGCTCCAGCCGGCAGCGGCAACGCCGCCGACCCGTCCTCGGGCGCGGACAATGCCGGAAACAGCGGAAACGCGGAGAACAGCGGCAACGCTGGCGGAGGTCCCGGGGAGTAAAGAATTGGAGACGGATGGCACCGGCGCTCCTATTAGTGAGCGCCGAGCTAACGGACCGTACAGCCCTTATTTATTCGATATTGCCCGTTTACCTAGTCTAACGGACTCAGATGCACTTATTCGTCGGCTGAAGGAGCTTTTGGGCGGGAAAACGGGCAGATAAGGACGCTGGTGTCCGTTAGCTTTTGATGGCAGGGTGCCGAAGCCAAATAAGGTCATCTCTGTCCGTTAGAATGTTACAGTAGCGTATTATGATAGCGCAGATTACAGCGGCCGCAAGTGCAAATATCCTCTAAAAAAGCGGGCAGTCCATAAACAGTACTATCGTAACGTCAATGTAGATAGTAGGGCTGCATATTGCTCCACTGGAAGAAAACTGGGATATCCCCATAACTGATTCATACACTATAGGTAGCAAAGTTTTTATGTGATGGAGTGTGAATCAGGGATGCCTTATGATGCTGAAGCTGATGCGGTCAGCCCCGAGCGGCTGGCCGGAAGATACAGTTACCTTGAGCGGGAGGGGCTGCTGCCGCTGCCGGCCAAGGACGGTGTGACGATTGTGGTGGAGCTTGCGCACAAGGAGTGGGCGGAAGAATGTCTGAACCGGCTGCTGCTGCATTCAGGTCCTGCTGTCCGCTTGATAGGTGTGGCAATGAGGGAGGATTTTCCGCTGCAGCCGCTTCTGGAACGGTTCTCTGCAGAGCCAGGGCTGTCTTTTCTTCCTTATGAGCGCGGAAATTACCGGATTAATGAGGCCTTGGCAGATGCCCGGACCTCCTTTGTTGTGCTGCTGGAGGATCGTGTGCTGGTCACAGCCGGCTGGCTGGATGAGCTGCTGTGGCCGGCCATTGATGCTCGGCAACCGGAGTGACAGCCCCGCGTCCGCGGCGGAGGAGCAGGAAGGCAGGGAGGTGCTGCGGTTTGGCAATGATCTGGAACTGTCCGCTTACGTCAATCACCAGCTGAGCCGCCGCCGGGGGGAATGGCGGGAGGCCGAGGTACTGAGCGGCCCTTGCCTGGTTGTTACCCGGGAAACGCTGCAGCGGACCGGAGGGCTGGATTTCTCGCTCCGTGAGCGGCGCTTCATTATTGCCGACTGGTGCCTGCGTGCCCGCCAGCTGGGTATCAGGCTTGCACTCAGTGCGGCGTCATATGTACATGTCCTGCAGCCGCTGGCAGCCAGAGCCGCACACCCGGATAGCGAAGCACTGGCTGCGCGCGCTGAAGCGGGGCGGGAATACTGCGCAAAATGGCGGATACCGGACGAACGCCTGTATGAACCCGGGCTTCCCGTACCGGAGAATCTATCAGCATTGGAGCGTCAGCCGGCCATTCCGCTGGGCAAAACGCCCGCAGCGCTGCCGCTTGTGACGGCGGTGGTATATTTTGAAGAAAAATGGCCGGCCGAGGCTTCCATTCAGCGCCAGCTTTTACTGCAGGGATTGCAGAGCTACGGAAATATCCGATGGATCAGTGTCCGGGACAGCTGGACCGACACCACACCGGATTTTCCCGTCCATGAACGGGATACCGTTATTACGGTCCAGGGGGAGAAGCCGTGGCTGCATGCACTGGAGAACATTTCGGCCATGTACCAAAGCGAAGTGACCGTCTACATGTCCGCATCCGTCAGCTACGACAGTGAATATGTGGCCCGGATTGTGAAGGCCCTGCTGCACAGCCCTGCCGCTCTGATCGTCAGCGCTGCGCCGGGGCTTGCAGAATCGGAGCTGCCGGGCAATCCGGAGCGGGGCACAGCGGTGGTTCTGCCGCTGGAGCGTACGGCGCATAGGGGAGACATCCTGCCGGGCCGGATTGTAAAACGGGAGTCCTCCCGCCGCAGCCTGCTGCTCTGTCCGGGGCCGGAACTGGCGGTAGGTTACATAGCAGGGGCGTCTGTTTCGGGAGCCGGAGTCCCCGGCGGTAATGACCGGCCTTCTGAGCGAAAAGGAGGGACGCAGCCGTGAACTACATTATTTTCAGCGGAGTCCCCTGGGAGGAATACGGCTACAAAAGGCTGCTGGAGGTGCTGCCGGAGCGGGAGGATATTGTTTTTACCGGAACCATGACCCGTCAACAGCAGGAAGACAGCGGCATTCGTGCCCTGTCTCTGGCTGAAGTCTGCACGCTGCCGGCAAAAGAATATACAGCCCTGGTCTCCTCGCCGTACTGGCTGCAGGATGTGCTGGCCTTTGGGCCTGCCTTTATAATCGCCCTGCTGGAGCGCTGCCCGGAAGGGGAGGATGTGAACCTGTGGGATAAGTATAGCGGCCTGCTTGCCGCCAAAGCGGATCTGGTGGGAACGGCCTCGGAGCGTCTGTATCTGGAGCAGCTTTTATCCCGGAGCGGTGTTGTCTATCTGAGCGGGGATGACCCTTTGTCATACGGGATGATCCGCAGGGGGGAGCGGCTGTATTTTCTTGCGGATTTTGAGGCGGTATGGAAAAAAGCGCTCGAAGAGCTGTGGCTGCCGCCGGATACGGATTGCCCGGATGAGCCGTGGGCGGAGATCCAGCTCCGGCACCGGGCAGATTATTATCTGTCGATGTGCGGGAAGCTGCCGCAGCAGCCAACCGTTCATTATCTGGCCGCCTCGTACTTATATCTGCTTGGTGACGCGCGTGCGGCGGAGCTTTTGACGAAATCCTTTGAGCTGATGCTGCTGCATGATTATACGGATTGTCTGCATTCCCATTACCGTTTCTTCTCGGCCATCGAGGCTAAGCGCGGCAACCTGGAGCTGGCGGTCCGCCAGTACGAAATAACCGCATTTACGGCTGAGGAAAAAGCGTTGTCAGCACAGCTGCAGCGTTGGCTCGGCAGCGGAGCGCGTGAGCTGGTGCAGGCGGAGCTTTACCGGGTGAATGAGGACAGGGCTGCGGCGATACGGCTGCTGGCAGAGATGGACAGTCTTGAGGCCAAGTCTCTGCTGCTGCTCAATTATATGGATACCTTCCAATGGGAAAAAGCACTCCGGCTGCAGCAGGAGCTGGACAGCATGACCGCTGAGCCCGCTTCTTTAATGCTGTTTCAGGGGGGCGGTGCAATAGCATCTGTCCTTCTGCAGACCCCCGTAGTGGAAGGAACGCTGCATCTGCTGTGCGGTAAAAGGCATGCGGCAATCCGCAGTTTTTTACGGGCGGCGGGAGCGGATCAGGGAGCGCGGGCGCTTTTTGCCGAAATGGCCGATCTGGAGGAAGCTGTCGGACGATTAAGGGGGAGAACAGCCGATGAGGATGTCTGAACCGCTGCGCAAAACCTCCGGGAACCGCCTGACCGCGATGATGCAGGTGCGGAATGAAGCCGGGCGTTATCTGGAGCAGGTGCTGGAGGAGCTGAGCGATTTCGTCGATGAAATCGTGATTGTGGATGACGGAAGTACGGATGGTACGGCGCGATTATGCCGTTCTTTTGCCAAAGTGACGAAGCTGGTGACGCTGGAGAGCCCGCTGTTCAGCCGGGAATGGGAGCTGCGGCAGACGCTGTGGGAGCTCGCGGTATCGACGGAGCCCGACTGGCTGCTCTCGGTGGATGCCGATGAATTCTATGAAGAAGCGGCGAAGCGGGAGATGCGCCGGCTGATTGATCAGGATGTCTATGACTGGGTAGCTTTCCGGCTGTACGACTTCTGGGGCACCACCACCCATTACCGCGATGACGAACACTGGAATATCCATACGAAGCATACCCGTACGCTGGTCCGCTATCTGCCGGATTATCATTATTTTACGCCTCGGCTGAATCACCATGTGCCCCGGCTTCCGCTGTCCTATGCGGCTCTGCCCGGCTTTCTTGCCGAGCTGCGGGTGAAGCATTACGGCTGGGTGCTGTCCCCGGAAGAACTGCGGCGTAAATACGAACGGTATATGGATAACGATCCCGAGGGCCGTTGGGGCAGCCTGGAGCAGTACCGCTCTATCCTCGATGAGCATCCGCGTCTGATGGAGTGGCAGGAGAGGCATGGGTGAGGGTGGCATGTTTAATAGGGATTTGATGATGATTGAATAAGTACAATTTATATGGGATTGAATGGAGATAAATAGTGGCTGGTAGATAAATGGGGACCGAATGGAAATACAATTGTAGCTCGTAGATAAATGGGGACCGAATGTAAATACAATAGTGGCTGGTAAATAAATGGGGATTGAATGTAAATACAATAGTGGCTGGTAAATAAATGGGGATTGAATGTAAATTCAATAGTGGCAGGTAAAAGCAATGCCCATGGTCCGTTGCGGAGCCGGGGCATTGCTGTGTTGGGGGTTGGGAGCAGATGCAATCCAGCTCTACTCAGGCCAATAATCCATTACCCATAGCGCAGACCGCAGACGGCACACCGTAGACCGTAGACCGCAGGGTGTAGACCGTAGACACCGAAGACCGAAGAACGTAGAGCGCACACCGCACACCGCACACCTTACTCCACTCTGGTTTCTACGGTAGTGGAATTTTTTGCATGGAGATGCATGAAAGCTGAAACGCAAATCAATTCAAGAAAATTAGTTGGATTTTCAACACCTAATTTGATCCAAATCCAAGATTTACAACATTTAGTTGGAAAAACGCCATCTATTTTGAGCTATTTACCGCTCCGGAGGCACTTTAGACGAAATTAAGTAGCGTTTTTCCACTTAGTTTTCTGAAACTAGCGTTTTACAGAGAATTAGGTGGCGAAAATCCACTTAGTTTGTTTATTTCACTGCGAGCGGTGCGCCCTGATGCACAGTCGCAGGGGGTGACGTTATGCACACAGCCGCTGAGAGGCGAGCACGCGATTCAAAGCTGTGAATCGGTGAGCATAATGAAGCATGGCTGTTGAGAAGCGGCATAAGGATTCAAAAACTTTGAGCGGCGGGATGCTTCCGCCGCTCAAAGCGGGCCGGCGGAGGAAGGCGCGGACTGCGTCCTCTGCCAGTCTCCGCCGAGGGCCGCCCGCACCAGCAGCAGCCGGGGAATGCTGCCGGCGGGGACGGGCCCTGCTGCAGCGCCGGCTGCAGCTGCAGCTTCTGATAGGCAAGGCCGATGAGCACGGCCTTGCTCCCGAGGCCCGCAGCACCTGTTCAGCTGCGGGCGCAAGCCGCGGCAGCCTGCCGCAGGAGCCGGCAATGGCTGCATACAGCAGCACTCCGCCGCGCCGGCAGGCGTGCCGTAATGGTGCTCCTGCTCCTCGTAGATGGAGCACCATTGCTCTTGTGCCCGCGGCCGCGCCTGCAGCAGGCCGCAGAGCACCGGCTGCGGGAG
>NZ_LRAC01000134.1 GCF_001517085.1 Paenibacillus sp. DMB5 | reverse complement strand
CACTACGCCGAGGCGGCGGGCAGCTGGTGCTGCTGCCGGCTGAGCCAGGGCAGCAGGCGGCGCCCGGCACCTGCTGGACCGGCCCGTGCGCGTACAGCCCGCACGAGGCGTACCATCTGGCGGCGGAATATGATTACGCCGCCGTGCAGGGGTTCAGCCCTGTCGACCTGTTCGGCTTCGACAAGGTGTTTTTGTCGCCGCGCGAGGTCAGGAACCATGTGCTGGCTGCGCACAGCCTGGACATCGCGGGCGCGGATACGCTCTGCACAAGCGTTGAGGGAACAGCCTGGAAGGACTACTTCGTACATGGCTATACCGCTGAATACAGCCGGCTGGCGCTGGTGGAGCTGAACCGCAGAAAAGCCCGTCCTGCAGGAACGTTTATGGCTGAGGTTAGGCTTGGCGAAGGTGCCGTAATCTGCTCCCAGCTGCTTACTGATCCCGGCAATGACAAGGCGGTGCGCCTGTATACCCGGCTGCTGGCCAATCTGGGCGCGTCCTTTGATGACGGCCTGCTGGACAGTGTGAAGGGGGACGGGGAATGGGCGGTGGAAACGATGATGGCCCTGCCATGCCCTCCTCACATTCGTTACGAAGAAATGAAGGCGTACTACATTGATCCGGAATTTTCATTAAATAACCTGGGCGAGGGCCTGTACGGCTGGATGCAGAAAAAAGAGCGCCGCCCCGGCGACGGCACTCTTCGCATAGCAAATGCAGGAGATAACCGCTGGTTTCTGAGCTGTTTTGTACATGTTCCCGAACAAGCAGGGGAGGCCGCTCAGCATTACGCCGGCCGGCTGCGGATTAACACAGACGTACCCTATGAAATTTACCTGAACGGTGAGCTTGTAGCTGAGCCGGAAAGGGAGCTTACCCTGCAGACCGGGCTCAACCGGCTGATCGCCACCCTGCAGGGGACGGGCGGAGACCTGGCGTTCGGCCTGACCTTTTTGAACAGGGATGGCACCTATATGAAGGGACTGGAATACCGTCTGACCCTGGATGAGGTTGAGCCGAAATAACCCATTACATTATAAAGGAGCTGAAGCCCGGTGAATGCGGAGCTTACCAGAAATAGCGATCCGAAAGAGTACTATACCTTCAGGGATGATGAAAAAGAGGTCGAATTCAAGCGGCACGACATGCCGACGCCGTGGATGAACTACCTGTCGAACGGCACCTTCCATACGATGCTGTCACATGCCGGCGGCGGTGTGGCTTTTTACAAGTCGCCCCAGATCTGGCGGATTACCCGCTACCGTTTCTTCCATCTGCCGATGGACCGTTCCGGCCCGTACATTTATGTGCAGGATGCCAAGTCGGGCAGCTACTGGTGCCCTACCAGCGAGCCAGCCCTGGATAAACCGGAGGAATGGAAGAGCGCCCACGGGATGGGCTACACCCGCTTTGAGGCAAAGCGCGGCGATATCGCGGCCCGGACGGTGTATTTTGTCGGACCGCATGAGAACTCGCTGATCTGGAATCTGACGCTGACCAATGAAGGGACCGAAGCAAAGGAGCTGAAGGTCTACGCCTACGCCGAATTCGGGATGATGGAGTTTATGCGTGAGCTGCAGTGGCAGTGCTATAACAAGCATCAGGTGTCCGTGCAGTATCATGAGGCAGAGGCGCTGGTCTACCGTTACGGAGTGGAGAACCAGCCTAAGCCTGAGGAGACGCCGCTCGTCTATCTGGCTGCGGATACGCCGCTTGCCGGCTATGACGGTGACCGTGAGGAGTTTATCGGCAGCTACCGAAGTGAAACCAATCCGGCGGCAATTGAAAATGGCGGCTGTACCGGATCGACGCTGCTGGGCGGCGACCCGTGCGGCGCACTGCAGTTCAATGTTACCCTTCAGCCGGGAGAGAGCCGGACGATTAATGTGTTTCTCGGCACAGCGGCGGATGAGGCGGAGGTGTCGCGGGCAATCGCACATTCCAGGGAAGCCGGATTTGTGGAAGTCTCCTTCCAGGCGCTAAAAGAGAACTGGTCCGGCTATCTGGGCGCCTGGGAGAGCCGGCTGCCGGACCAGGATGCCGAGCGGATGATCAACATATGGAATCCGTATCAGGCGCACCGCAACTTTTTGTTCTCGCGCAATATTTCCTTTTACGCGACCGGCACATTCCGCGGGGTAGGCTACCGGGATACAGCCCAGGACATACTCTCGGTTGTGCCCTTTGATACGGAGCTTGCTTTTGACAAGCTGAAGCTGCTGCTCGGCCAGCAGTACAGGGACGGGCATGTGAATCATTATTTCTTCCCTAATGAAGGCTGGGAGCCGGTAACGAGCATTCATTCGGATGATCATCTATGGACGGCGCTTTCGGCCTGGGACCTGCTGGCAGAGACGGGGGATGCCGCGTTCCTGCAGGCAAGTGTGCCTTATTATGACGGCGGTGAGGGCACAGTGTATGAGCATTTGCGGGCGGCTATTGATTTTACTGCCTCCCAGCTCGGCTCCCGCGGCTTTCCGCTGATGCTGCGCTCGGACTGGAATGACCAGCTGTTCCGGGTCTGCCGCGAGGGGAAAGGGGAAAGCATTTGGACCTCGATGCAGCTCGGAACCGTACTGCTGCGGATGATTGACCTGGCTGCGGCTGCCGGTCATCCGGAGGATGCCGCCCGGTACGGGGAGATGTATGAGCGTCAGCGTGAGCTGGTCAACAGCATCGGCTGGGACGGCCGCTGGTTCCGCCGGGCGATTATGGATGACGGCCGGTTCCTCGGCAGCGACGAACACGACGAGGCCAAAATCTGGCTCAACGCCCAGACCTGGGCAACGATCTCCGGTATGGCAGATGTGGATAAGGGGCTGCAGGCGATGGACAGTGTGCGGGAAATGCTGGACACCGAGCTCGGCATCAAAAAAATCCACCCGTCCATCACCACCTTCCCCGATCCTGCCGACCCTTTGACCAATTACAACAAGGGGACGGGAGAGAACGGGGCGGTCTTCTGCCACGCCAACACGTGGGCCATTATTGCGGAATGCCTGCTGGGACGCGGGGATCTGGCTTATAAATATTACCGCCAGCTGCTGCCGAATGTTGCCATGGACAAAGCAGGCTTGTGGCGCTACAAAGCAGAGCCTTATGTCTATGCCTCCAACCTGTTCGGGCCGGAATCCGACAAGTTCGGATTGGCCAACGTCTCCTGGCTGACCGGTACCGCTGCGTGGATGTACGTGGCCGTTACCCAGTATATTCTCGGTGTAAAGCCGGTGCTGGAGGGGCTGTCCGTCGACCCGTGCATTCCTGCGGACTGGGAAGGGTTCACGGTCAAGCGGCGCTTCCGGGGCTGCGTCTACGATATCACTGTTACCAATGCCAATAAGGTCTGCAAAGGTGTCAAAAGCATCACCGTCGACGGCGTACTGCTGGAGGGCAACATCCTTCCTGCATATCCCGGACGCTCATCCGTCAAGGTCGAGGTTGTTCTGTAGAAAAAAACAGGCTGATCTTATACAGCGGACTGTATTTGGTCTTTGAGCATACGGGACTTCACCGGGGTTTATTAAACACCCTGCATTTTTCTTCTGTCAGCGGGGAAAAAGCACATCATACCGCCCTAGGCAAAATGGCTGTTCAACCCGTCCATTTGCCTAAGGGCGGTTATTTATGATTGCTGCCTGCTCAACATTTACGTCGGGTTATGGCCCAGAATAATAGAGCGAGTGCACTTACACCGGCTCCGAGCCAGCATACTCCATTCCACCCGGCATAGGCGTACATGCCTGTTGCGGCAATAGACCCGGCTGAGCTGCCGATTGAATAAAAGATCATATAGGCGGCGGTGAGACGGCTGCGGGCCTCGGGACGCACATTAAAAATCATACTCTGATTCGTAACATGTACCGCTTGAACGGCCATGTCCAGGAGGAGTATTCCGGCAACAAGCGCTGCCAGGGAATGCTTTGTATAGCTTATAGGCAGCCAGGAAAAGAGGAGCATTATGAGCGCAATTCCGGTTGTGATTTGTCCATATCCGCGGTCGGCCAGCCGTCCGGCACGGGTTGCCCCTAACGCTCCGGCAGCTCCGGCTAAGCCGAACGCTCCGATGGCAGAGTGAGAGAGTGACAGCGGAGGCTGGCTGAGCGGTAACACAAGCGAAGTCCACAAGATGCTGAAAGCGGCAAAAATGAACATGCAGAGCAAGGAACGGATACGTAAAATACGCTCTTCTTTATACATGCCCAGTACAGAACGCAGCAGCTGGAAATAGGAAAGTGAGGTTTTTCGTTCCTCCTGAGGCATAATCCGCAGCAGCGTTAATGCAATCGCAAGAATACAGACTGCTGACAGAAGATAGACCGTCCGCCAGCCTGCCACATCCGTAAGCACTCCTGCCGCGGATCTCGCCAGCAAAATACCAATGACAACCCCGCCGGTTACGATTCCAACCGTACGACCCCGTTCTGATGGAGCAGCTAAGGTTGCAGCATAAGCAACTAATGTTTGTGTAACTACCGCCAATAATCCCACAATGGCCAGGCCCGAAAAAAACACGCTGATGTTCGGCGCGAAAGAGATCGCAGTTAAAGCCAGCGCGGATAACAGCATCTGACCGGGAATCAGCAGGCGCTTGTTGAGAATATCGCCAAGGGGCACCAGCAGAAAAAGGCCAATCGCATAACAAACCTGTGTAACCGTGATAACAATACCTACGGATGAAGGGGCAATAGCGAATTCCTCAGCGATAACATCCAGCAGCGGCTGGGCGTAATACACATTGGCAACAGACAGCCCGCAGGCTATGGCGAATAATAAAGTTACACTACGTTGCATTAACGCAGGCCGGATGGCAGTTTCATCAGGTTTACCCGTTCCTCTTACAATCCCCATTCCCGTCTTTCCGCTGGTTTGCAGCTTGCCCAAATGTATTCACACACCTCTCATTGTAAAATATACTCTTGAGTATAATATACTGCACAGTACAAAAAGCATGGAATAAAAATAACCGCTTTAATAAATATAGTCAAGGCGAATTTCTAGAGTGGTTTGACAATAAGGCGGTCGAATTATAGAATTCTTAATATACCAAGTAGTATGATATGGGGGATGAATAATGGTCCGGCTCAGGGAGTTTGATGAGGAAAAGGTGCTTCATGCGGCGATGCGTGTTTTTTGGGAGAAGGGCTATGAGGCGACTTCAATTAACGATTTGACCTCGGCCATGGCGATTCAGCGGCCCAGTCTTTATTTAGCTTTTGGCGATAAAAAACAGCTGTTTGAAACCACTCTGCGAAGGTACACTCAATGGCACGCTGCAAGCATACGGAAGAAGCTTGAAAATAATCATTCTGTACGGGAAGCCTTTCGTAATTACTTCAAAGGTTTGGTTGACGGGGAGTACGCGGGGGAGGGGAGCCTGGGGTGCTTTTGCATTAATACAATGGTTGAGCTGTCCCCTCATGATGAGAAATTTGAAATTATTACGCGGGAGCACCAGATGTACCTTGCCGTCCTGTTTCAGGAAACGATTGAGCGCGGAATCCGGTCAGGCGAGCTTAATCAAGAGACGGACGCCAAAGCTTTGGCACAAAGCCTCGTTGTATCTTTAATCGGAATCACGGTATTGCTCAAGGCCCGGCCCGACCGGTCTTTTGTGGATAATGCGGTTGCGGTATCGTTATCCCATTTGTAATGAGCTTCGTTCAGCGGATGCTCTTTCTGTATTTCTCCGGTGAGATTCCTTTCTGCTTTTTGAACATTTGGCTAAAATACGACGGAGAATAGCCGCCGACTTCGGCAGCGATCTCCTGAACGGACCTTGAGGTGTTGGCGAGCAGAATACAGGCTTCCCGTACACGCCGCTGCATCACATATTCAGACAGGGTGATTCCGGCAAAATCCTTAAACAAATGTGAAATATGGTACGGTGACAGGTGCATCGCAGCGGCCAGCGTCTCCAGGCTAAAAGGCTCTTTATAGTGTTCGTCCAGCCAGCCGGTAATTCGTTCTGCATGCGAACCTCCACGTGACTGGTTATTGAAATCCCCGGGCAATACGCCGGACATGTTCTTTTGCAGGAGCCGGATTAACTGGAGTATCAGGAGCCCCATATTTTCTTCTCTATCCGCAGCGGAGCTATTGTCGGCGTAATGCAGTTCCTCCAGGACAGCGGCAACCGGCGTATTTTGCATGTCATATACAACCGGACGCTGCAGGCTCCCCCTCCACAAGCTGCGGAAAAATTTCTCCAGTAAAGGAAAAGCCGCAAGATAACGCTCCAAAAATCCGGGGTCAAAGGTCAGATTGGTCCGGATATATGAATGGCCCTCGGCCGCAGGAACAAGCACACGGTGCAGCTGATAGGGCTGGAACCAGACCAGCGTGTGATCCCGGATCGGATACGTCTGATTCTCTGCCATAATCTCACCGCGGCCGCTATAAATGTACAGCATCTCAATGCCCCTGTGTGCGTGGAACCAATGGGCTTCCGCATCCTCATACTTATACTTGTACATAAACAACCCGGGCTCCAGCCCCTGGGGCAGATGATCATTCCTGTTCATGCAGCGCTCCCTCATCAACCAGTATTACTTTTAGTATAAGGAGCCGTCCGGTAAAAAGAAACCGTTTCATCTGCGCGCTTAAGTAACTATGCAGCTCTAAGTAACCAGGTAAATCCTTAGAGGGAAAAATCCCATTAAGTAGCCTAGTTTAGCCCGCTGACCGTGGTGATAGAGGGAAAAATGCCTTTGATTTTGGCGGATGAGGGAGAATGTGCAAAATGAGAGGGAAAAATGCCCTTGATTTTGGCGGATGACGAGGAATGTGCGAAATGAAAGGCAAAAATGCCTCTCATTCCGGCAAATGAAGGAGAATGTGCGGAATGAAAAGCAAAAATGCCCTTGATCCCGGCGGATGAGGGAGCGTATTACTCCCACTCCCCCAAGACTAGTTACTCCTAACTAACTATCGGGCCTACCTCTCAGCTAAACTCTGACTTTTTCGCCTACCGCCTTCACGCACTCACCAAACTCACCCGCTCAACACTCCACCCGACGCCCTCACCAAACTCACCCGCTCAACATTCCACCAGACTCTCCTACCCAACTCTCCACTAAACGCTCCAGCCAAGTCCCCCAGCCAGCCTCCGAGCCAGGTTCCCGCTCCTCTTTCCTGCCTGCTCACGACTCCCCTACACCTGCCGTCCGTACCAATACCCCGGAATCCCCTGCTCCAGGCGCAGCAGCGCCTCCAGGAAGAAATAGTCGCCCCAGATCATGAAGTCGTCGGGGGAGGAGTTGCCTCTGACCGAATAGGAGCCGTGGCGCAGGAAGCCTTCCTCGTCCGGATTGCCGGAGGTGAAGTAGTTGCTGATCAGCGAGTCCATCGACTGGTTCACTGTTTCGCTTAGTAAAGCGCGGTCCGGGTCGCCCTCCGGCAGATGCTCCAGCAGCTCTAGGACACCGCACACAAAGATGGCTGAGGCCGAGCTGTCACGCGCTGTGCCTTCCTCCTGCGGGGCATCGAAGTCCCAATAGGCGACATGATCCTCGGGGAGATGCTCAAGGAAGTAGCGGGCCAGCCTCCGCGAGGTTTCGAGGAATCGCTCCTCCCGCGTATAGCGGTAAGCCAGCGCGAAGCCGTAGACGCCCCAGGCCTGGCCCCGTGTCCAGGTCGAGCCGTCCTGGTAGCCCTGCGCGGTTCCGCCGCGGATGGCATTTCCGTTCTCCTGGTCGAAGTAAAAGGTATGATAGGAGGAGTCGTCCCCCCGCACCAGGAACCGGCGGCTTTTGTCGGCATGAATAGTGGCACATTCGGCGTACCTGCGGTCTCCCGTCTGTTCAGCTGCCCAGTAGAGCAACGGGAGATTCATCAGGCAGTCGATGATAATCCGGCCGCCGTTGTCGGCGTCACCTTCCGGCCCCCACGCCTGGAACACCTGCGGTGCTGAACGCCAGCGCTTCATCAGTACATCGGCGGCCTGCAGTGCCAGCAGGCGGGAGGCTTCATCGTTGTCGACGATCCACCGCGCTTTGGCGGACAGGGAGTAGAGGAAGCCGATGTCATGATGATCCAGCTCTTGCCCTGCTTCCATGCGCTCACGGAAGGAATCCACCGTCTGGATCGCTGCATAATAAAAAGCGGGATCTTTGCTGTATTCATAGCTCAGCCACAAAATACCGGACCAGAAGCCCTCCGTCCAGTTCGTCTGGTCAGTCAGATAGTATTTGCCATCGCCCATGCTGACAATTGGAAAGCGGTTACCGAAACGCTCAATGTTAAGACGGGTGATTCCCAGGGTCTGTTCAATTACGGATTTGTGGTTCATGCCGGAATAACCTCCTAGTATCGCTAGATTATTTTTGATGCTCAAATCATCGTTTACAATATATCGCTATATTGTCCTTAACCTCATTATAAATCTGATGTAATATCGGTTTGTTGTGTAATTGATTAGGTATATTGCGGAATGAGCGTTGCCGGATTAAAGATTGTAAAGACAATCCCCCGGTCTTATGGTAAAAATTACTTATGCTGATAGAGCAGATATACATATTGTTATTAATCACAAGGGGGAACAGATGGAGAAGTACAATAAAGGAATCTCTGTCATTTTTGCAGCTATCATGTTAGCAGCGGGATTATACTGGGCAGCGCATGTCAGCAGCTGGACGATTATGGGCACTGTTGCCGCAGCGGCCTGCTACGGATTGTTTGTATTAACCGGCCTGCGTGCAATCCCTGCATTAACCGGATATATTACAGCCGGCCGGATCCAACAGTATGCCGGGCTGGAAGCTGCAGAAGATCTGCGCAGACAGGCGTGGACGAAAATTGTTGTCTGGGTGCTGCTCAGCAGGCTGCTTATGGCGGTTGCCGCCTACGCTTTTCTTATCCTGAAGAACGGTTACACCGGGGGTCTAATTGACCATCTAAATGAGGCTTGGCATATAAAAGGAATCGATGCACCATCTTATCTGGGCATTGCCGAGAACTGGTATGTGACGGAGGGGGATCCCCGGTTCCATATCGTGTTCCTGCCCTTTTTTCCGATCCTAATCAAGGTGGCTCACTTCTTCACTGATAACTATCTTGCTGCAGGTTATACGGTAGCCAATCTCTGTACAGTTGCCTTTGCATTGGTTGCTTATGAGCTTGCGGTGCTGGACATGGACAGGAAAGAGGCGCTCCGGGTAGTAAAATATATGTTTATTTTCCCTGCGGCCTTCTTCTTCCTGCTGCCGATGACGGAATCCTTATTCCTGCTGTTGTCGTTACTATCCATTTATCTTGTCCGCAAAAAGAAGTGGCTGTTTGGTTGCCTGTGCGCCGCTCTGGCCGGATTTACACGTTCTCCCGGGGTACTGCTTGCTGTACCGATTGCAATTGAGCTGTGGCGCGGCCTTGCTGAAACGCACAAATCTGCCCATAAAAAAGCGTTCAAGCGCAAGCTGGCAGCTGCCGCCGGTTGTCTGGCAATCGTGCCGCTTGGCCTGCTGGCCTACCTGTACATCAACTACGCGGTCTACGGGAATGCGCTGCAGTTCAGCATTTACCAGCGGGAGCACTGGTTCCAGAGGCAGTATCTGTTTTTTGATACAGTGAGGTACCAGATGGAGTATGCGGTAGGCAAGTTCAAGGAAGGGGACAGCCGCAGCTTTCTCGGGCTCTGGCTGCCGAATCTGCTCGCTATTTTCACTACACTATATGTAATGTTCAAAAGCGCCGGGAAGCTCCACCCCTCCTATACAGCCTATATGATTGTGTATTTTGTATTTGTAACCGGTCCGACCTGGCTGCTGTCCGCGCCGCGTTATCTGGCTGCTGCTTTTCCGCTGGCCTTTGCGGTTGTGCTGCTTACGAAGGATAAGGCTAAGGACAGTGCGGTAACGGTATTATGTATAGTAGGCAGTCTGCTGTATCTGGGATTGTTCGTATGGGGATATCCGATTTATTGAGTCTCGCTGATTGTAACGGTTAAGGAGAGCTGTGCTTATGTCCAAAATAATGATCGTTGAGGATGACATCAAGATTGCCGAGCTTCTGCAGTCTGCCATCCAAAAATACGGGTACGAGGCGGTGCTGGTCCAGGATTTCGGGCAGGTGCTGGAGGAATTCCGGCAAGCGCAGCCGGAGCTGGTACTGCTTGATGTGAACCTGCCGAGCTATGACGGTTATTACTGGTGCAGACAAATCCGCCGTGTCTCCACTTGTCCTATCCTTTTTATTTCAGCCCGTGAGGGTGAGATGGACCAGATTATGGCGCTGGAGAACGGAGGGGATGATTATATCACCAAACCGTTTCATTCCGGGGTAGTTCTGGCCAAAATCCGCAGCCATCTGCGGCGGGCGTTCGGCGAATATGCCGGAGTACGCCAGGAAGCAGTGATTGAGCAGGCTGGGCTTATCCTGTATCCCGAGAGGCTCGAGCTGCAGCTTGGGAAAGATATGGTCAGCCTTACCCAAAAAGAAACGGATATTCTGGAGAGTCTGATGGAGCGTTACCCGCGGGTAGCCAGCAGGGAAGCGCTGCTTGAGAAGCTGTGGGACCAGCCTCAAGCTTTTGTTGATGAGAATACGCTTAATGTGAACATCACCCGGGTCCGTAAAAAGCTGCAGGAGCTTGGGATCGAGGAGGCTGTGCTGACGGTCAGGGGAACGGGCTACCGGCTGAATGTTACTTGGGAAGAGGGTGTCTGATGAAGCTGTTTATACGGGAGCACCTGCTGCTGATTGCCGTGCAGCTGGTTCAATTCGGGGCCATTATCTCCATCTATTGGCTGGACGGATACCGGCAGCTGCCGGTTGCCTTGTATGCTGTTTTTATAGGTTTTTTCTTCCTCTCCTGTTATCTGGTCCACCAGTACGTGACCCGGCGCCGCTTTTATCTCCGGCTCAGCCGGCCGCTGGAATCACTGGATGAAGCCTTTCAGAATATAGAGGAGGCCCCCGTATCCAAAGCCCTTGAGGAGCTGCTGCATTCCCACTACCGCCATACCATGCAGCAGCTGACCGCAGTAAAAAAGCAGCAGGAGCAGCATCTGAGCTTCATCGACCAGTGGGTGCACCAGATGAAGACCCCGCTTTCGGTTATTGAGCTTACAGTCCAGAATATGGACGAGCCTGAGTTTGCCAGTATCCGGGAGGAACTGGAGCGGATGCGCAGCGGTCTGCATACGGTGCTGTACATGGCCAGGCTGCGCGCGTTTGAGAAGGATTTTAACATCAGACAGGTTGTTCTTCCGCAATTGATTCACGAGGTTCTCCATGAGCATAAACGCCAGTTTATCCGCAACCGGATCTTTCCGGCGGTGGAAGCGGCTGATCCGGGCATTTCCGTCCAGACGGATGAGAAATGGCTGTTCTTCATGCTGTCGCAGATCATTAACAATGCGATCAAATACACTGCCGTTAAAGCTTCCGGCGATAAAAAAATCACGGTTTCCTGTTATTTACGGAGCAGCGAGGCTGTTATAGAGGTGAGGGATGAGGGGATCGGCATACAGGCGTCCGACCTCAAGCGGGTATTTGATCCCTTTTTTACCGGTGAGAACGGGCGGGGGCTGCGCGAATCTACAGGGATGGGGCTGTATCTGACCAAAGAAGCTGCCGACCGTCTCGGGCATGTGATCGAACTGGAGTCAGAGGCTGGAGCGGGAACAGTGGTCCGGCTTATCTTTGCTGCGACTGCTTAGCTTACATGCATGTAAGAAAAGTGAAACCTTGTTCGATAGCTGCTCTTCCGCCGGCCCTGTATATTGGGTACAGAACCAGCCGGCTATAGAGAGGAGACAAGAGCAAAGATGCTGCAGGTAAAACAGGTCAATAAAATATATGAAGGAAACATCGCCTACCGGGCACTGACAGATATTGATCTGACGGTGGAAGAGGGGGAATTCATAGGGATCATGGGACCGTCCGGAAGCGGAAAAACGACACTCCTGAACCTGATTGCCACTGTCGACAGCCCGACAACCGGAGAGATTCTGATCGACGGCAAGAGCATAGGCACGATGGGTAAAAATGAGCTGGCCGTCTTCCGCCGCCGTCAACTAGGCTTCGTATTCCAGGATTTTAATCTGTTGAACACGCTGACTGTAGAGGAGAACATGGTGCTTCCGCTGACGCTGGACGGAGCCCCGGTCCGTGAGATGAAGGAGAAGGCGCAGCGGATCGCTGACAAGCTGGGAATAGCCTCTATTATGAAAAAGCGTACTTATGAAATCTCGGGAGGCCAGTCCCAGCGGACAGCCATTGCCAGAGCGATGATTCATTCGCCCAAGCTGCTGCTGGCAGATGAGCCTACCGGCAATCTGGATTCCAAAGCGGCCAAGGATGTTATGGATATGCTGGTGACGATTAACCAGGAGCAAAAAACGACGATGCTGCTCGTTACCCATGACGCTGTGGCCGCAAGCTACTGCCATCGCGTGGTGTTTATCAAGGACGGCCGGTTTTATACCGAGATTCACCGCGGCGACAACCGCCAGAGCTTTTTCCAGAAAATCATTGATACACTTTCACTGCTGGGGGGATACGGCAATGACGTTCCGACAATTCGCATTCCGTAATGTCACCCGCAACAAACGGCTGTACACCGCCTATTTTCTCAGCAGCATGTTTATGGTAATGGTGTTCTTTACGTTCTCGATCTTTGCCTCGCATCCGCAGCTTAGTGCCGACAGGCTGAACTCAAGCACCGTGGTTGCGCTGACGGTCTCGAAATGGATCATTTATGTATTCTCCTTTTTCTTTGTGCTGTATTCCATGAGCGCCTTCCTGCAGTCACGCAAAAAGGAATTCGGCCTGATGATCCTGCAGGGCATGACAACCGGTCAGCTGCGCAGGATGATTTTTATGGAAAATATGCTGATCGGCTTCAGTGCCATTGCCGGCGGCCTCAGCCTCGGACTGGTGTTCGCGAAGGGGATTCTGCTGGCGGGGGAAAATGTGATTGCGCTCAACGAGCGGCTGGATTTTTATTTTCCGCTGCAGGCGATTGTGCTTACCCTGGTCTCCTTTCTGCTGCTGTTCATGCTGATCTCCCTGTTTATTTCGGCGGTGCTGCGCAGCGGCGAGCTGATTACTCTGATTAAATCTGACCGTCAGCCGAAAAAAGAGCCGAAGGCCTCGCTGCTGCTGTCCCTGCTTGTCGTAGCCCTAATCGGGATCAGCTACTTCCTGTCGCTGCGGGCTGAAGGGCTGGAAGCCGTATTTCTGCTCCTGCCAGTGGTGATTATGGTTACTGTTGCGACCTATCTGCTGTTCACCCAGCTCAGCGTCTATATCATCCGGAGGCTGAAGAGTCAGGAGCGGTTCTTCTGGTTTAGAACCAATATGCTGCTCTTCTCCGACCTGTCTTACCGGATGAAGGATAATGCGCGTACCTTTTTTCTGGTGGCGATTATTTCAACAGTGTCCTTCTGTGCCATCGGGTCATTGTACGGGTTCCAGTCGATGCTGTACGGTTCGCTGCCCAAGCATAATCCCTATTTGTTCACTTATCTGGCCGGGGATGGCGACACTATGGAGCAGGCGCATGTGCAACTGGTTAATCAGCAGCTCAGTGAATCAGGGCTCCAGGCTGAGCAGGCTGAGCTTGAGCTTAGTTATTATCCGCTTGCGGCAGGGAACGACGAAATGCTGCTGCTGGTAAAGCAAAGCGAATACAACCATATTGCGGAGATCATGGAGCTTGAAACAATAGAGCTGGAGGAAGGGAAGGCGGTGGCTGTTGATTTCGGCTTGACACGCAATGGAGAGGGCATGCTGAATCAGCCCTTGCAGCTGCAGACGGGAGCCGTGGTGGAAGCGGACCGGGCCATTCTGTCTCCGGTAGTCAGCGTTGTCAGCCATTATTTGATTGTCCCGGACGAGCTGGTGGCAAGCCTCGGCAATCCGTCCAAGGTGGAACACTACTATACCTGGCACGGACCGGCTGGTCAAAAGGGAGCAGTGGCTATAGGGGGACAGCTGCTGAACAGGCTGCCATACTCCGAGGCTTATCAGTTCGATGCCTTGGATTATCAGATGGACATGACGGTTAAAAATTTCGGACCCATGATGTTCGTGGGTTTCTTTGTCGGCATTGTGTTCTTTGTGTCAGCAGGCAGCTTCCTGTATTTCCGGCTGTACAGCGATCTGGACGAAGATAAGCACAAGTTCAAGGCAATATCCAAGCTGGGCCTCAGTGAAAAAGAGCTGGGCCGGATCTTGAACCGCCAGATCAGCCTGCTGTTCTTTGCGCCTATTCTTGTAGCGCTGGTACATGGAGCCGTGGCGCTTACGACACTGTCTCATATGTTCCGGTATTCATTGCTCAAGGAATCCGCGCTTGTGCTGGGGCTGTTCTTTATCATCCAGCTGGTCTATTTCTTAATCGTGCGGTTGTTCTATACAAGACAGGTAAGATTGGCACTAAGGCAGTAGGTTCATATAAAAAGAGGCCGCATCCCGGTATGGGAGCGGCCTCTTTGCTGTTCTTGGGTATTACACCAGGTTCGGGATGTCTACCGCCGGATCGGTATCTGCTTCATAATCCACACCTTCGGTGCGGAAGCCGAACAGGTTGAAGAAATCATCCTGGTAGCCTGGCAGGTCTGCCAGATCAGGTACATTGGCTGTCTCAATTTCGCTCCAGCGCTTCATGACCTCAGCCTGAACGTCCTCACGCATTTCCCAGTCGTCGATGCGGATCAGGTGGCTGTTGCCGGCGTCGCTGTTATACAGATGCTCGGCGAACAGGCGGTACATCTGCTGGATGCAGTTTTCATGCAGCTCTTTGTCTTTCATGACTCTGTACAGGGCAGAGATGTAAAGCGGTACAACCGGAATGGCCGAGCTGGATTGGGTTACAAGCGCCTTGTTAACCGATACAAAGGCCCGTCCGTTTGTAGCGCTCAGCTTCTCGTTCAGTGCGATTGCCGTTTTCTCCAGGTCATTTTTAGCCTGGCCGATTGTTCCGTCTTTATAAATCGGGTGAGTAACCTCAGGTCCGATGTAGGAGTAGGCTACCGTTGTTGCCCCTTCAGCAAGCGCGCCTGCTGCCTGAAGCTGGTCGATCCACATGCCCCAGTCCTCACCGCCCATAACGGCAATGGTCTGACGCACTTCATCATCCGTTGCCGGCTCGATCGTTACGGTTGATACTTCACCGGAGTGGAAGTTCATTGTTTTGTTGGTATACGCATTGCCTACCGGCTTGATCACGGAGGAGAAGGTTTCTCCTGTAACCGGATGGGTGCGGCGCGGGGAGGCCACGCTGTAGACTACGAGATCAACGTTGCGAATTCGGCTTTGATCAGGTCAATGGTCTTGGTCTTGATGCTGTCAGAGAAAGCGTCGCCGACGATGCTGAACGACTTCAGGCCCTGCTCGGCAGCAGCCTTCTCCAGCGCAGCGGAGTTATACCAGCCTGCGGAAGCCGTGCGTGCACCTTCAGCCGGCTTGTCGAAGAAGACGCCGATCGTATTCGCTCCGGCACCAAAGGCAGCGGTAATACGCGAAGCCAGTCCATATCCGGTGGAGGCTCCGACAACCAGAACATTAACGGGTCCGCTCAGTTTTTTGTGTGCTTTTACATAGTCGATCTGCTGCTGTACCTGCTGGGCACAGCCTTCGGGATGCGCCGTAGTGCAGATGAAGCCGCGTGTTTTGGGCTGGATGATCATATAGGAAATCCCCTTTGTTTTCAATTTTAACTTTATAGCCACTGTTATAGAGTATAGCAAATGATGGCTAAGAAAGATAAGCCCCCCGGTTATTTTGTCTCCGGTATTTCGCAAACAGCCGGGATAGCGCTATGATAAATAGAAGGAAAGATTAGCTGACAAGATTGGAGGCCGTACATAATGCTGGTGATTAACGGAAGAGAAACAGCGGAGATTCTATCGATGCAGGCCTGCATCGGTGTCATGCAGGATGTGCTGGCAGCACTGTCAGCGGGGGATGCTATCCAGAGCCTACGGCAGGTAATGCCGCTTATGGGCGGGAATCTGTTCGGGCTGATGCCGGGTTATCTGCGGCAGGAAGCGGCGGCGGGCTGTCAAATTTCGGGGTCCGGTTCGTGCAGCGGATGAACGAGCTGGGGATCATTGTCGATACCGGACACTGCGGAAAACAGACGACCCTGGATGCCTGCAGGGTATCCCGCACACCGGTCATTGCCTCACACACTGGAGCAGAAGCGATATATCCGCATATGCGCTGTAAAAGCGACGAGGAGATTCTCGCCATTGCCGGAACCGGCGGCGTGATCGGGATTTTTGCGATGCCGTGGTTTGTCCATGAAGATCCTGACCACACGACGATTGACCATGTGCTAGATCATATGGAATACGTGATCCGGCTGGCTGGCGTGGACCATGTGGGCATTGGCACAGACTGGCCGATGAGCGATCTCGACTGGTCCCTGGTCTATTTTAAAGAGAATATTGCTCCCAAACTTGGCTTTGCCCCTGGGGACGGGCCTTCGACTGAAACGGTGGCGGGACTTGAGAAGTACAGCACTTTTATTAACTTCACAAGGGGCTTGGTAGCGCGCGGTTATACGGATGAAGACATTGCCAAGATCATGGGCGGCAACTGGCTCCGGGTATTTGAACAAATCTGCGGATAGGGGATATGCACTGATGACTGCTTATTTACATACAACAGACTTCCGTTTCTACTGCTCAGGGATTTATAGCGGGAAGATTCATTTTACGGAAAAAGCAATTATGCACGCCAAGGTGGACGTCCGCCGCCGCACGCAAATGCAGGACAATGTGCTTGATCCGAACGCGAAATATGTGCTTCCCTTTGCCAAAATCGCCCGCCAGCTCTCTTCCTACGAAAATGCAGACTGGGCGGGGGACAAGGTTGTCCTGGACACGGGCGAGGTGTATCACAAGCATATCAGCTATGAAGCGGAGATTGGCGGAAAGCTGGAGGCTTCCCGGGTCTGGGCTCTGCGGGGCGATACGGCGCTGGATGTGGTGACGCTGGGCGGGGAGGTCATTGCTTTTCTTACGCCTAACCGCTACGGAATCGAGCTGATCGTGAAGGCAGGCTATGAAGCGTTGACTCCGCTGACGGTGTATGATGAGCCTCTTTTGTCCAAGCCGGAGTACGGCGTTAATGATCTTGGTACATTCCTGATTCCTATGCGTGACGGTATTAAGCTGGCGACCGATGTGTTTCTGCCTGAAGGTATTCAGCCGGGGACGAAGCTGCCGACGATTCTTGTGCGCACTTGTTATGACCGCAACGGGAAAAAAGAGATTTTTATGCGCTGGGCGAACAAAGGCTATGCCGTAGTCTCGCAGGATGTGCGGGGCCGGGCGGATTCTGAGGGTGAGCTGATTCCATTTTATAATGAACGGGATGACGGCTACGATACGATTGACTGGATTATCGCCCAGGACTGGTCGGATGGCAAAGTCGGAATGTGGGGCGCATCCTACCTTGGTTACGTTGTTGTTGCAGCAGCGACCAGCGGGCATCCGAACCTCAAGGCGGTTGTGGATGAAGTAAATGTCGGCTCGCCGTTTATCGATACCGCACGCAAAGGCGGGACGCTGTGCTCCTGGCCGCTGCTGTCGTGGACTTTAGCGCAGTCGGTGGGGACGCGGACGGATTTTGATATTTTTGGCGGGATCACGGTAAGTCCGGAAGCAGCGGTGGATGCAAGGCCGATCCGGGACATTCCGCAGCAGATGATCGGGAAGAGCTCAGGCCCGTGGGAGCTGTGGAGCCGGCATCCTGAATACGATGACTTCTGGCGCAACTGCACCTTCACCGAGCTGGGCCATCAGGTCAAGGTTCCGATGTATGTGATCTCCGGCTGGTATGACGGGGACAGTCCCGGCGTATCGGAGACCTGGCGGATGCTGACTGAGCATGATGTGCCAAACCGCAAAATCCGCTTAGGCGCATGGGAGCACGGGCCGAACCGGGCCAGGGATCTGCAGGGGGTGGCTTTTGGCGAGGATGCGGTTGTCTATGATTATGATGTCTCGGTGCTGCGCTGGTTCGACCGGTTCCTGAAGGAGATTCCAAACGGCATCGATGAGGAGCCGCGGGCTTCCTATTATGTAGTCGGTGAAAACCGCTGGAGAACCTCTGAAGACTGGACTCCCGCTGAAGCGGTGGTTACGCCGTTCTATCTCGCCGGGGAGGGCCGGGCGAATTCGTCGCTGGGCGACGGCAGGCTGGTGTCTGCACCGCAAGCGGACTCCGCCCCGGATACGTTTATCTATAATCCGGCGGACCCTGCCCAGGACAGCGGGGAACGGGAGCCGGAAAATATGCGAAAGCATGAGCTGCGCAGCGATATTCTGGTGTACACCAGCGAACCGCTGTCCGACAGGCTGACGGTTGCCGGGGAGCTGTCCTGCGTCCTGTATGCGGCGAGCACGGGTCTTGATACCGACTGGGTTGTGACGCTCAGCGATGTTCATGAGAACGGCGATTCAATCCGGCTGTCCAACTATATTGTGCGGGCCAAGTACCGTCACGGGCTGGACAATCCGCAGCTGCTGGTGCCGGGTCAGGTAGAGAAGTACGATATTTTCCTGCAAAATATCGCCCATACCTTCGCTGCCGGACACCGCATCCGCTTCACGGTTACCTCGTCAAGCAAATTTGTCGCGTTCCCTAATACGAATACCGGGAAAGATCCGTATGAGGATACTGAGGCGGTAATTGTTCAGCAGACCATCTGCCATAGCACAGAGCATCCGAGCCATATTCTCCTGCCGGTTATACCAAATGCATAAGGTGTCTTGAAACATTTTCCATTTATTCTCCGTCAGGTAAGGTATGTCAGCATCTGCCTGAGCTGATTGAGATAAAAGGGGGAAGTTTTATGAGAAAAAGACCGGCACTGCCTTTCTGTGTCCTGCTGCTTCCATGCATTCTGCTGGCCGGCTGCGGTTCTGACGGGTCCGGCGGCGCGGCTGCAGGCTCCGTGATGAACTTCAGTGAACGGGCAGAGTCAGCTGCGAAGCTGGATACCCGGCTTGCCCGGCAGAGCAATGAGCTTGGCCTGCAGCTGCTTGGCAAGCTGAGGGAGCAGAACGGCGGGGAAGGTAATCTTACGGTTTCACCGTACAGCATATCGGCCGCGCTGGCCCTGGCATACAATGGCAGCGGCGGTGAAACGGCTGAAGAGCTGGGCAAGCTGCTGGACTATGCTCCCGGGGAGCTGGAGCAGCTGAATGCCGGCAACAAGGCACTGCTGCCGCTGCTTAATGATGCCGGACCCGGCATTAAGCTTGAGCTGGCCAACTCGGTGTGGGCGGATAAAGGAACTCCGCTGCGTAAGAATTATCTGAAAGCAGCCGAAGCCAGCTACGGGGCGCAGGTTCGCACAACAGATCTGTCTGCAGAGAAGTCTGTTACCGAGGTGAATCAGTGGGTTGAAGATCATACGGCGGGCAAGATAGACAGTATGCTGGAGCAGCCGCCCGGAGACAATACAGTCGCTCTGCTGGTCAATGCTCTTTATTTTAAAGGAGCGTGGCAAGAGAAGTTTCCTGTAGAGCGCTCTGAGCCTGCAGAATTTCACACGGGGAATAATACCTCGGCAGAAGTGATGATGATGAAGCAGACCGGTAACTTTGCTTATGCAGAGAATGAGGACTGGCAGGCTGTACGGCTTCCTTACGGGGAAGGCCAGATGGAGATGCTGGTTATTCTGCCGTCTGAAGGTTCGTCTGTAGATGAGGTGCTTCAGGGCGGGTTGCCTGCCCGAGACCAGTTCACGGAGAGGTTCGGAACCGTTGGCCTTCCGCGGTTCACTGCCGAATACGGCATTGATCTGAAGGAGGCTGTACAGGCACTGGGCATGAAGACTCCGTTTGATCCGGCCACAGCAGACTTCTCGGCGCTTGCAGATGTGGATACGCCCCTCTTCATCGGCTCCATTATTCATAAGACATTTATCGAGGTGAATGAATCCGGAACAGAAGCCGCAGCCTCAACGCTCGTTGCAATGGATTCCGGAGCGGCTCCCACTGAGGACTTACCCTTTGAAATGACTCCCGACCGGCCGTTTATCTTCATTATTGAGGACACACAGACGGGCTTATGGCTGTTCCTCGGGGCAATCGGGAAGCCGCTGCCGGCGGAATAGCCGAATTCACATAAATATAGAAAAAGCGGCATACGCTCATAAAACTAAGTGGATTATCGCCAACTAATTCTGCGGAAAACCCTGCTGCCGGGAAACTAGTTGGAAAAACGCCACTTAAATTCATGAAAATCTGCCTCAAAGGGATAAATGCCCGGAATTAGATTGCTTTTTTCCACTTAATAGCCATAAATACCGGAATTCACCGAAATTAAGTAGCGAAAATCCAGCTAAATGTAGCGCAGTAAATTTCGGAGCTCTATATTCCCTCCGTTGAATAGCAACATTTTTCCGGCGGACGCGCATAATCCCTTCCCCTGCAGGCCACAATATCCAAAAAAGCAGAATGAAGGGATTACAGTGAACGCTTTTCGCTTGAAAAAACAACTGTGGCGGCGGTGGAGACGTTGGAAAAATGCCCCTTGGGTTGGAGCGGCCTGTATAGCATTAACGGTGCTTGGCTGGCGGGGAATGCAGGTTCCGGAACAGCTGAGCCGGCTGCTTAGCACAGCTGAATGGAATATGCCGGAAGCGGCAGGAACGTTCTATGATCCGCTGCAGGGCGGAGATCCGGATAACAGTGTAGCGGCTCTGGCAGCTGTTCATCATAATGCCGGAGACACCGGGGAAGACGGTAGCATCACGCTGGAGCGTGCCAAATTACTGGAGACGGTAAGCAGTGAGGGAATCAGCCGGGTGGTGCATCTGAAGACGGTCTACGTTACCGGTGAGGAGATCCAGACGTTGCCCGGCCTGAAAAGTCCAGGGCAGCTAAAAGCGCTGATTAAAGACCGTCCGGGCTGGAGCGGGTGGATCAGCGGGGAAGGCGATCTGTGGCTGGAGAAGCGGGTAAATGACCTGTCGCCGCTGACCAAGCAGAATGCCTATATCGGCGTTGATGAAGAGGGGAATCTGAGCCTGTTCAAGGGCGGCCGGAAGGGGAAGAGGTGCTGAAGACCTTTTTTCAGATGGATATGGGCTCGATGAAATCCTCACTTCCCGAAGAGGTGTGGAAGCAGCTGCATGAAGGCATACGTGTACAGGATATCGAGGAGTATAACAGTGTGCTTTCGACCTTCAGTGACTATGCGCGGGATTCGGCAGAGCAGGTTATGCAGCCTGAATAGATATAGTACTTAACGGCTATGCGCCCAATACGGGCAGCATGGCCGTTTTTTTTTCATCCAGGGAAGCAGTTCCAGACGCCTGTAAGCCTATGTCCGCAGAGCCTGATACGGCCTGGACCGGTCATCCGGGTGCTGCCTGGTGCGAATAATTTCGCAGTTATTATCTAAATTACGCCTGTTATGACATAAAAGTATATCCGTACGCTCCGATGCTAAACTGTGATTGTAGGAAACGAGGTGGCAGATGCTTCCAGGGCAGTCTTTACATAAGCAGTCCCTTAAGGCGGTGCTATAAAACATTTAGGAGGTACAGCAATGCGGACAATCTTTTCTGGCGAGGCTATAGACTTCAGTTACAACAAAAAGGAACCGGTACTGGACGGTCTTAGCATCTCTATTACTGACAAACAAATTTACGGGCTGCTTGGTCCCAACGGGGCAGGCAAATCAACCTTGACCAAAGTAATGCTTGGTCTGGAAAACCCTCAAAAGGGCAAGCTGCAATGGTTCAATGAATATCCTAACCAGAGCACGAAGAGCCGGGTGGGCTATGTGCCGCAGGATCTGGCGCTGATCTACGATCTGTCGGCCTATGAGAATGTGGAATTCTTCGGCAAGCTGTATAACCTCAAGGGTGAAAAGCTGAAGAAGCAGGTGCGTTATGCTCTGGAGTTTGTAGGGCTATGGGAAGAACGCAAGCAGAAGCCCAAGAAATTCTCGGGCGGGATGAAACGGCGGCTGAATATTGCCTGCGGGATTGTACACAATCCCGATGTCATCATCCTCGATGAGCCGACCGTAGGGGTTGACCCCCAGTCGCGCAACCGGATTCTGGATGCCATCCTGGAGCTGAACCAGCTGGGCACAACCATCGTCTACATCTCCCATTACATGGAGGAGGTCGAAAAAATCTGCTCGCATGTCGGCATTATTGACAACGGCACGCTGCTCTGTGAAGGCAGACTGAGCGACATCCTGGAGGCTTATACAGATCAGGCCATTCTGAAGCTGGAGCTTCAGCAGAAGAGCTCCGCTTACACCGCACGGCTGGCGGATTACACGGTAGTTGCTATTGAAGATAACAAAATAGAGCTGGCGGTTCCGAAGAACAACGTCGGCGTAATCAGCGAAATCAAGGACAAGCTCGGCGATGAGCTCAAGAGCTTCCAGTACATCTCGCCAAATCTTGAACAGGTGTTTTTCAAACTGACTAAGAAGAATTTGAGGGATTAGCCATGTGGACGATCTATATAACAAGCATGAAGCGGAAGATCAAAAGCCCTGTCGTCTTTGTCAACTACATTCTGCTGCCGCTGCTGCTGATTGTGATTCTGGGCAACGCCCTATCAACCATGTTCCAGCCGGAATCCAAGGAGACAGCAGCAGCGATCAATATTACACAGACCCGTACGGTTGTGGTTAATGAGGACAGCGGACAGTTCGGAAAAGATATCGTAGCCTTTTTAACCAGCGCTGAGAACCGGGAGCTGTATGAGGTCACCGTTGCCGCAAGCGCAGAGGAGGCACGCAAAGCTCTGGAGGCCGATAAATATGACCAGTTCATTTATCTGCCCGCGGGCTTGACCGAGGGCGTCACAGCAAACCGGGAAAGTACGGTTACGGTTTACGGCAAGGATCAGAACATTGACAAGGTGGATATCACCGCACTGACCCTCTCCGCCTTCGGCGACGGGTACCAGGCTATGGGCGTATCCGGACGGGATAATCAGCCGCTTGTCTATCAGCATGCCTACAGCAATCTGCTGACGGCGGGTGGCGCTGCCGGAGAGAAGGGTGAAGCAGGCGGTATGTCGGGTCTGAGCTACTATGGCGTGACGATGCTGGTCCTTATCCTCTTTTACGGACTGGCCAATACGATGAATTTCATTCAGGAAGAGTACAATGAAGCGCTGGGTGACCGCTATCTGATCTCGCCGGTATCCAAAATGTCGCTGGTGGTAAGCCAATGGCTGACCGGCTGCTCGATCTCCATTCTTCAGGGGCTGGTCATCGTGGCCTGTGCCAAGCTGTTCTTCAATGTCTCTTACGGCAATAACAATCTGGTGGTCCTGTTCATCATTATTGTCGGCGCTATTTTCTTTAACGCGCTGGGCCTGTTCCTGGGAGTGCTTGGACGCCGCATGAAGGCACTGGACAGTATCGTATCCCTGCTGATTCCAGTTATGACGTTTATCGGCGGCGGCTTTATCAAGCTGGATTTCGGGTCGCTCAGCAGGCTGAGCATCAATGAGGTGTTCCAGCAGCCGCTGTTCAACTATATCCAGCAGGGGGTAATCGACCTGATGCCTGTCTATAATGCACTGGTCCTGTCTCTAGGGTTCGTATTAATCTCCGTCTTTTCATTAACCCGGAAGGGGGTCAGATAACATGAGAATCTTTGGACTTTATTTGAAACGGATTGTGAGAAGAAGGCTGACGCTTATTTTCATGGTGCTGCTGCCCGTTCTGTTCACCTTCATGGTGGTTACCCAGTATAACGATGCGACCAAGGTAACCTTGGCCATGTATGTGCCGGATCCCGCGGTTGATTCCTATGTTTCCGCCATGCTGGAGAAGCAGGATGTGACCCTGATTCATGCAAAGGATGCAGACAGTGCTATTCAAACAAGCGCGAATCTGGGAATTGTTTTTACCAGTACAGCCGGTGAGCTCTTTGCCAATCCGGATGCGCTGAAGATCGAGAGCTATGCCAAGGAGGTTAATTTCAACTCCAAATCACTTGAGGTCAAGCTGAACAGCATCTTCTCCTCACTGCAGACGCTGGCAAAGAATGCACCCGATGCCGGAGCTTTTCAGGAGAGCATGAAGCTGATGGCGGATACTCCTGCACCGGTCACAATCGAGCCGAGTATTCTGGGCAATCCGCACGCAGTGGTTCTGACCAGCACGTTTAACATGATTGTGTTCATCATGCTCTTCCTGACCATGACCAACACCCTGCTGTTCCTGGGTGACAAGGTTCACTCCACGACTGAACGGGTGCTGCTGACGGCAAAAAACAAGCTCAGCTACTATTTACAGACGGTCAGTGTATTCGCAGCGATTGGTATCGTCCAGTTCCTGCTTATGATTGCCCTGATGAGCGGGGCCTTCGGAATCGACCTGGAGCTGTCCGCTTTCCATCTGCTGCTGCTGGTACTGGCTTACGGTCTGCTTAATGTCATTGCTGCGGGCATCGGCCTGCTGCTGGTCAGCCGCACTACGAAACAGTCCACAGGACGGCTGCTGGTCACCGTTGTCTCCCTGCCGCTGGCGATGCTCGGCGGTACACTCTGGCCAAGCTCCATCATGCCGGAAGGCATGCAGCGCTTCGCCCGGATTCTGCCGACCCGGTGGATTACGGAGCTGAACACAGAATTGTTCAGCGGGTTCACGGGAAGCGGCAGCGCGGTAACGGTTCATTTTGTCAGCCTGCTGGCCTGTGCGGCGCTCATTTTTCTCCTGCTTACCCGGGTAAAAACTCAGGATATCTAGGGCAGGCCACAGGCTGTGCTGAAAGGAGGAGAAGAGCATGATGCTTAACAGTCCCGAGACCGGCACACGGCATTACGAGCTGGAGCCCTTGCAGCAGAAAATATTATATGCCGAAAAGCACGGTAAGGATTACGGTATTTATTTCACCGTTACTTATGATGACCGGTGGAGCAGGGATGAAATAGATCAGGCTGTCAGGAAGGTAATGAACGCAGTTGAAGCCTTCAGCGGCAGAATTATCAGACAGGATTCACAGTACATGTTTGCCGTAGACAGCGGCTTCAAGGATTACCGGAGCAGCGTGCCTCTCGGCGGCCAGAGACTGGCTGTCTTCGGGGGCGGACGCCTGGCCGCTTACTATCTCAGGGAGGATGAGCACTGCATCGAGTTTCTGATGCATCATCTGATTATGGACGGTGATTCCCTGTATCTGTTCCTGGACAGCCTGGAGCAGGAGCTGCTGACCAAGAGCTCCCCTGTGCTTGATGAGGGCAGTTATTTCCGGAAGCTGAGTGGCCGGGCCAAGGCATTGCCGGGAATGGACGGGTATGCGGACAGAATCAGGCAATATCAGCGTCCGGATCAGACCTGCCGCCCGTATGCCGAGCCGGTTTACGGCCGCGGCCGGCTGACAGACGGGGCTTTCAGAGCGGCGGTATCGCTGTCAGGCAAGCTGAAGGTCACCCGGTTCGGCGTTATCCTGCTTGCGCTGGCCCTGCTGTCGCCGCAGCGGAGGAACCTGATCGGAGTCGTGGTGTCCCGCAGAGATCAAATGCAGCAGGCCGGTGTAATCGGAAATTTCACGGATATTGCGCCTGTTCTTCTGCAGATAGACGACAGCACAAGCTATGCCGGTAATGCCCGCAGCATATTCAAAGAGCTGTTCCAGTCTATCAGCGGCTCTGCCCTGTTGTCTTATGAGGAATATATGGAGCTGCTGGGGTATCACGGGTATGACTACGTATTGTCTTATACTGGAATGCCGGAGCTGGAACAGAGATCGGAGGTATTCTCCCGGCTTACGCTGGGCGGTTATCTCCACAAGTACAATAACCATCTGCAGTTCAATGAATACGGCGACCACCTGGAGTATGAATACTGCTGCGACCAGCCCTTGATCCAGCACCTGTTCTCCGGACTGGAGGAGATGCTGATTATGCTGGACCGGCTGGAGCTGTCGCAGCCTGCCGGTGATACGCATGTACCGATGGCGGCTGTCATGGAGACTGCAGCGTCGTCTGCCGGACCCGCTGTGCGGGAAGAGAGAAGCAGCAGGTGGCTGCCTGATATCGGTGAAGATGAGGACCTGTTCCACTCCTCGATCTCTTCAATGGATATAGCAAGAATGATTACGGACATTTACGAGCATCTGGGTGTACAGCTCAGCTATCAGGATATTTATACTTCGGGCACGCTCCGCGAGCTGAAGCGGCTGATTCTGGAGCGGGCCGCCATGCCGCCTTCCCGCAATGGGATGCTGCAGAGCCGGACAGATACGAATGCCCAAACTTTATGAAGGTGCTGTTTATCGACAGCTTCCGCCTGGCGGAATCCAATATGTACGATGTGAAGTATGCTTACCGGATTTCAGAGCAGGGCACGGTTGAATTGAATGCGCTGCAGGCTGCGATTGAGCATGTTATTGCATGCAATGATGTCTTCTTCACAGAGTATATCTACGCCGATGGCGAAGTACACGGGAAGATCGGACAGAACAGGCATGTGGAAATTGAGCATATCACACTGGCTGATGCCGGTCAGCTGCAGGAAATCAGCAGCGGGTTCCGCCTGCAGGGCGGTGGACGGCTATGGGATATCAGGCTGGTTACACTGGTCTCCACCGGGCACACCTACCTGTATCTCAATATGCGTCATATGCTTATTGACCAGATAGGTCTCGGTATTCTGCTCAGCCAGATCGAGGACAGCTTCAACGGCCAGCCTGTGCAATATGCCCAGTATGCGCAAATAGCCGGCAGCTATAAGGCAGCTATTGCCGGTGATGTGCAGGGCTGGCAGCCGCTTCTCCGTTACAACGCCTATCCAAGTCTGGGCAAGCCGGTTCGGACCAAGGGAAGCTATCATTTTTATGAGTTTACCTGTCAGGCAGAAGAAGTGCCGTATCCGGAGCAGGAACACAGGCTGCTCTCTTCCCTGACGAGCCGTTTGGCACTGGCTTTCAATCATACACAGGGCTATGTGGGCGCGGTGTACCACGGAAGGGTAATCCCCGGCGCAATCCATGTTGTCCAGTCCTTTGCCCGGGTACTGCCAGTCTTCTTCAACACTGAGGATGACAATGTCCTCCGTGAGAGCCTTACTACAGCACACCGGTATCAGGCGGCATCGATCTATGATTTGAACGGAGCCGGCTTCACACTTGAGTTCCCGGCAATTGTATTTCAGACCCTGGTGGCCGGCAGCGGTGAAGGAGCGTTGTTTGACCAGGTGCTGGAGTTCCCCGGTGTGTCGAAATTTCAGCTGCTGGTGAATTTCCAGCTGTCTGCCCGGGAGTGCCGGATCGGATTGTATATTGACGATCTGGTTTACACGCTGGAGGAAGAAGCACGGATTGTCCAGGATGTGCGGTCAGCCCTTCAGGAGCTTGCTGTAGAGGCGGGTGAAGCCGATCATGCTTGAATATGCATACTCCCCGGATTCCCGGGAGGAGGAGATCAGCGAGCTGACCGCGATCCAGCGCAAGATGTTCATCTGCAATAAACTGCCGCTGTACCGGCTGCCGCTGTTGTACACGCTTGATGCGGATACCAGTTACGGGGCTGTAAGAGCAGCGTTGTACACCGTTATTAAGGCGCATAAGACGCTCCAGGTAAAATATGATTACGACCCGCAGCTGCGGAAATTCTACCAGCGGTATACCCCTTTGCAGCCGGAGGATTTCAGTGTGGAACCACTGGAAATTCATGAAGCGCCTGAAGAATATATCAGAGGCTGCAGCTCCGGGATTGATCTGGCTGCACATTATCCCTGGCGCCTGACCTTTCTGGAATGGCTGGATAAGCGGTTCCTGTATGTAGAGTTCCATCATATCGCCGTGGATGGCTTGGGAATCCGCCGCTTTGAACAGGATTTCATCGGCACGCTGCTGGAAGGGCAGGAGATTATACCACAGGCTTCCCTTCCTTTATCCGGCTACCGTGCAATCTGTGAACTCCAGGGGCATAGCGCTGCTCCAGCAGAGGTGAAGGAAAGGCTGCTGAGGCTGCGGCGCTGCAGCCCAGACCTGCTCCCGGTGCCGGAAGGCTTGCCGTCATGCTTACAGCCGCCCGCCAGGAAGCGGTCCAGCAGCTGGCCTTACGGCTGAAGGTCACGAAGAACGCCGTTTTTCAGGGGCTGCTTGAGGAGGTACTGGGCAGTATGTGCAGCGGTGATATCTACGGCACAATAGGCAACTGGCGGATGAGAATCGGGAATTTCACTGAAGCGGGCTGCTATGTGCGGATGATGCCTAAGCAGATACAAGCGGAAGAGGATGCGGAGTCCAGAATCCGGAATATTCACGGCAGCAATCTTCAGAGCTTCAGAGACCCCGGCAATGACTCCCGCGGGATGATTGAATATCCGATCGTGTACTCCTATGAGGAGGACATGTTCCGGCATTTCCGCTACATACCGGCGGACCGGATGTGCAAGTTTGAATTATACATCAGGGTCTACCATTACCAGCAGGAGAACGGCATAGAAGTGGAATACAGCAAGGCCAAGTATTCAGATGATCAGATTGCAGCACTTATAGGTGACTTAGGCAGCAGACTTGATTATTTGGCGGAAAAGGGGGATTTCTGTGAATTTAAAAGAAAAAATTAACATTATATTTAATTTATACCATGAAAAAACGGCTATTCTGGATGAATCCCGCACTTTAACCTATCGGCAGCTGGATGAGCTTACCCGCGGTGTTGCTGCCGGCCTCTGCAGCCGGGGCGTAGGTAAAGGGGATGTGGTAGCCATTGAATGCCCGGAAAGAGCAGATTCCATTGTGCTTATGATCGGTACCATCCGGGCCGGAGCCGCTTATTGTGTTATTCCGGAATCTTATCCGGACCACCGCAAGGAGAAGATGAAGTTACTTGTCCAGGCCAAGGTCAGTCTGCATACTATCGCCGAGGCCGGAGGCGGAGAGGAAGCTGCGCTGCCTGAAACGGAAAGACAGCCTGACAGCCTGCTCTATATCATCTTCACCTCAGGCTCCACCGGAGAGCCGAAAGCGGTAGCTATCGAAGACCGGTCTATCGGTAAGATAGTCAATGAACCAAGCTTCTACCAGGGTGAGACTATGGGCCAGCTTGCCCCGCTGGAATTCGATGCTTCTGTCTATGAGATTTTTGGCGGGCTGCTGAACGGAATGACGCTGAAGCTGATCAGTAAGGATGACAGCCTGGACTGTGACACAGTTCCTGAACGTTTTGACGGAATAGATACGTTATTCCTGACTACAAGGCTATTCAACCTCTATGTGGATGAAGCCCCTGAGCTGTTCCGCAAGGTCTCGCTGGTTCTGACCGGAGGCGAGCGCTGCTCCGTACATCATCTGCAGGAGGCTGCACGCTACTGCACCGTCCTCCATGTCTACGGGCCAACGGAGACCACGGTCTTTGCCACCGCCCACCGGGTTGACGGTACTGAGCTGCAGATGCCGATCGGCAAACTGTTTGACCAGGGGGCGTTCATGATTGTAGACGGGGATAATCTCGCGGTTCCTGCAGGGCAGCAGGGAGAGCTGCTGATTGCAGATTCCGGCGTCATGCGCGGTTATTTCGGGAATACGGAGGCAAGCAGCAGAGCTCTGCTGGAGCTGGACGGCAGACGCTTTTACCGGACCGGGGACACGGTGTACCTTGATGCGGAAGAAGAGATTATCTATGTGGAGCGCAAGGACAGGCAGGTCAAAATCTCCGGCTACCGCATCGAGCTGGGGGAAGTGGAGAAATGTGCCTACAGCTTCGGCCTGCAAAAGGATTGTCTGGCTCACTACGACGGACAGCGGCTGATGCTCTATGTGAAGGATCAGGTGAATCTGGAGCAGCTGCGCGGACATTTGCGGAGCAGGCTGCCTGAGTATATGGTTCCTACAGTGAAGGTGGTGGATATTATTCCTATGAATACTAACGGTAAAACGGATATCTCAGAAATCATAAATGGCAATTCTATGGCCAGTAATAACCGCAATGAAATTATGCAGGTGATGACAAGTGTGCTGAAAAGTGAAATAGCAGCAGAGCAGACATTCCTGGATCTGGGCGGGGATTCCATCAAGGCGATGGAAATCATCTGGCAGCTGGGAAGCAAGGGTTATCAGCTGGACCTTGATATGCTGTTCAGCAGAACTTTAGGAGAGATTGCGGACAATGTCAGCCACGGTTAGCAGTACCGAGAAAAGAATTGTGAGCAGCTGCCTGCTCAGTCCTACCGCCTATAATATTCCGCTGTTTGTCCGGTTTGCCGAAGGACTCAATATCCCAAAAATGTATAATTTGCTGACCCGGTATGTGGAGCAGTTCGACTTGTTCCGGACCACCTACCAGATCCAGTCCGAGATTTACAAAAGAACCGGAGATGAAGCGCCGACGATTGAGGTCAGAACCTTCGGTCAGCTGGATAAGGAGCGTCTGATCAGCGAGCAGCTGATTACCGTCAGGGACCGTGCGCTGGTGCGGATTCTGATCTGCAGGGTGCTGGACGAACCGGCAGATTACCTGTTCATCAATGCCCATCATGTGCTGCTTGACGGGTTCAGTATGAACCTGTTCCTTCAGGAATTGACTGAAGCTTATCTGTCCGGGGAAGCTGCCGAATCACAGCTGCACCCGCCTGTGCTTGAAGTTGACGGGCCGGATATCCAGCAGCCGGCAAGCATAATCAGCTTCGGGAGCTATGGACCGTTCAAGTCCAGGCTGCTGGCCAGACAGTGCAATGAGGTTCATTACCTGAATGACCGCTTCACGCTGGAGCCGGGATATGTCAGGCGGCACTCGGATTTTGCGGTAGCGCTGACCGCCTTCTCACTCAGTCTGGCGAGCCTGCTGCAGAGCGGGACGGTTTATCTGGCCTATCCTTATCTGGGCAGAGATCCCCGCAATTACCGGGCGCTCGGCAATTTCGTGCAGCTGATCCCGTTTGCGGTGCAGCTGGAGGAGGAGCTGGAGACCGGGACGGATCAGCTCATTGCCGGGATTCAGGCCAGGATATTCTCCGGCTTTGCCGGACGTGACCATTACGGGGAGCTGATCGTACCGAGCCTATGAGCAGCATGAACATTTTCAGGGACATTATTTTTGATTACAAATCAGGCAGCCTGATCGCTAAAAAACTGAATGAGGCCCATGGCATTGAGTTGGAGGAAGGCGCCGGCTACCAGGATGAAAAATACGGGCTGCATTTCTCCGTCTATAAGACAGGGGAAGATTGGGAGATCAGTGTCATCTCCAGTGAATACGGGCTGGAGGATCTGCAGTCTCTGCAGTCTCTGTTCCGCAGCAATCTCCGGAGCTTGTATGCGAATGCCGGCGGCGGGCTGCGTGTGGGTGATCTAATGTCCCTGGCTTCCAGGGAAGAGGAGCCTTGCAGTGCAGAAGACAGCTTGCAGGCACAGAGCGGAGAGATTTACAGCAAGATTGCCGAAATCGTATCCGCCCTGCTGGGGGAGACGGCTGTGCAGGCAGATGTAAGCTTTTTCGATCTCGGCATGGACTCGCTCCTGCTTGTCAAGCTCAAGAAAAGGATCAGGGAAGCCTTCAATATCAATCTTAAAATATCGGATTTCTTCAACTTTCATACAGCCGGGCTGCTGGCCGGTAAAATAAAGGATCATCTAAAGGAGGCTAATTAAATGAATATTGCATTGCTGTTGCCCGGACAGGGAACACGGTTTACGGAGCAGGTAAAGGATCTCTGGCTGGAATCGCCCGGGGCGCGTGCGCTGATTGAAACAGCGGAACATCAGCTGGGCTTCCCGGTTTCGGAATGGCTGACCGCGGATTTAAGCCAGGACACCCATAAAGCACAGCTTGCCACCTATGTCGGCTCCATGTGCATGTACCAGTTATACAAGCAGAGAATCGGCCTTTATCCCGGCTTCGTGCTCGGCCACAGTCTGGGTGAAATTACTGCACTGACCATTGCCGGGGCAGTCACCTATGAAGAAGGGCTTGCGCTGGTGAACATCCGCGGCATGGCGATGAAGGCGGCGATTGAGCGGCAGGAGAGCCTGGGGATGATGGCGGTGTTTGCTGCTCCCGGAGAAGTCGAGGCACTCGCCGCCGGCTGGGAGAACGTATATGCGGCCAATCTCAACTCGGAGCAGCAGACTGTGATTTCCGGTACCCGCCAGGCCATTCAGGAATTTGTTAAGCACCACCGGCTTGAAGGGGTTATGCTCGGCGTTAACGGGGCCTTCCACACCCCGTATATGAAGGAAGCAGCGGATGAAGTATACGCGCAGCTTAGCGCAATGTCCTTCAGCCCCAGAGTGCAGACCCAGGTCATCAGCAATAAGAGTGCAGGGCCCTATGACTTCACGAATCTGCGGGGAGAAATTGCCGCCCAGATTGTCAGCCCTGTCCGCTGGCAGCCGTCCATTGATTACGCGCTTAGCCGCGGGGTGCAGCTCTTCGTGGATCTGTCCCCTAACGGAATGTTCGTCAAAATGCTCAAAAGTGTCAAAGGCATCTTTGCCTTCCATAATGAAGAGAGCATGGCGGCGCTATGCACAGAGCTGAAGGATGATATTGAGGTCAACCGGCACTATGACATATTCTCCAGAGCGCTCGGCATCATTGTCTCCACCAAAAATAACAGCTTGGATGCCGAGGCCTATGACGATATCGTAATAAGCGGCTATAACCGCATCAAGTCTCAGATCGGCAAGGCAGCCTCGGATGCTGAAATCCGTGAGACACTGTCACTGCTGGAGCTGATCCTGAGCACCAAGGCGGTTCCCGCCGATGAAATTACAGAATACTGCAACCAGTTAGCCTGGAAAGTCGGATAACAACGAATATTATGCGTTATAGGAATGGGGTGGATGAGCTTGAGTAAGGATGATATAGCAATCATTGGTCTGGATCTGTCCATGCCTGGCTGCCGCAATCAGGAGGAGGTGTGGCGGTTTCTAAGCGCAGGGCAGGTGTCAAAGGGGCAATTCCCCGGCCAGCGGCTGAAGCAGAGCGGGCTGTCCGGGAACGGGGAGCTTTATATGGAGGGCTCCTATTTCCCGGCCATCGATCAGTTTGACCATAAATATTATCATATTGCCCAGAAAAGCGCGGAGTACATGGACCCGAATCAGCGGCTGACACTGCTCTCGGCAACGAGGGCGCTGAATGACAGCGGCTGCCTTGAATCCATCCGGGGGACAAGGACCGGCGTCTATGGAAGTGTCAATACAACCCAGCAGTACCAGTATCAGCTGCAGCTGCAGGCTCTGGGACTGACTCCCGACCTTCTGGGCATGCTGAATTCAACTATAGCCAGCCGGATCAATTATATCTTTGATCTGAAAGGGCCTGCGGTCATGACAGATACGGCCTGCTCCTCTTCGCTCGTATCGGTCATCCAGGCTGCGGATGAGCTGCGCAGGGGTGCTACCGATTATGCGGTGATTGTCAGCTCCAACCTGTATATTAAGCCCGGTGAGAAAGCGGACAAGCTGGTTGATATTCTGGCTGCCGATGCAACGACCAAGGCTTTTGACGAGCGGAGCACCGGCACCTCCATCGGAGAAGGCGTATGCTCGGTCATCCTTAAAAGACGCGGGGATGCGGAGAGGGACGGCAACTATATTTACGGGCTGATCAAAGGCTATGCTGTCAACAATGACGGGCATACCGTCAATATGTCCTCCCCCAATCCGCTTGCCCAGGAAGGCCTGATTGAGGAAGCCTGGAGCCCGTTCGCAGATCAGCTGGACCGGCTGGCGTTTATCGAGTCTCACGGCACTGGTACAGCAGTCGGGGACAGCATTGAGTTCGAGAGCCTGACCCCGTTCTTTCTGGAGCATGGCGTGAACAGACAATCGGTGGCGCTCACTGCCTGCAAGTCAAACTTCGGACATCTGGATGTGGCTTCCGGCCTGTTCTCACTGATCAAGTCCGTGATGAGCCTGGAGCGTGGTGTTCTGCTGCCGCATCCCAATTTCCGGATTCCGAACAGCGAGATTGATTTCGAGCACTCTGTATTCTTTATCCCGGACAAGAGCAGCCCGCTCCGCCGGTGTTCGCTTGCCGGCGTCAGCTCCTTCGGCATGACGGGAACGAATGCACATGTCATCCTGGAAGGCTATGAGGGGGCAGGAGAGCGGAAGGTCAAGCCTTTGGAAATGCGGCTGCGGCCTTACTGGTTCCCGCTGGACCGCAACTCCTTTGCAGTCAGCCATCCTCTCCAGCGGCTGGAAACGGAGCATACACTGTGTGTTCAATTTCCGCTGGGCATGCAGCATTGCTGGGAGATCAGGGAGCATGTCTTTGGCAGCAGCCATCTGATGGTCGGTACAGCGATCTTTGAAATTCTGGCCCAGGGCCTTCAAACTACCGCTTACGGCCTGGAAGCATTCAATATCCGCAATCTGCATATTCTGGCACCGCTCTCTACCTGTGAGGAAGCTCTGAAGATTAACGTTGTTATTGATAAATTGACTTTGCGGGGCACGGTTTCTTACACTGCTGCGGGTGAGTTCCGGAACTGGCTTCAGTTTGAGCTGGTCCCCAGAGCCGGACGCCAGGCTGAAGGACTTGCCGGGGGGCTTATCCAGGATATGGGACTGGAGGAGCTGGAGGAGCTGGAGGTCACCAGCCAGGTCGGAGACGGGCAAGGCGGCGGGCTGCAGGTCTCAGGAAGATGGGAGACCGTAGACAGGCTCTGGGTCAGTGCGGAGCGGGACCGCGCGCTGGTCAAGCTGAAGGCACCTTCCGGCTATGAGCGTGAATTCAGCTTATACAGCTTCTATCCTTCTCTCCTGGACCCGGCATTCAACGCACTGAACCGGATGGCAGTGCCCGGTGAGATCCTGTTCCCCTGGCTGTGGAGCGAAATTGATTTCAGCACCGGTGCGCTGAGCGGCAGTGAGTTCTACTCAGATCTAAGAATCCGGGAGAAAACTTCGGATAACATAGGCAATATTATATTATCTTTGGATATTACCTTGTATGACAGCATAGGCAGAGCAGTCATTTCAGTCAGGAACTACAAGGTCAAGAATGCTCTGAATACAGGCGGGGAGCCGCGGGGCGATTATTTCAAGCAGGAGTATTATGTCGAGACGGTATTCAAGGAGCAGGAAGAGCCGCAGGTGCCGCTGCTGATTATGCACCGCTCGCTGCAGAGAAGGCTTGCGCCGGATGGGCCGGTTCATTACTTCGAGAATATCTCCGAGCTGCAGCAGCTGCTGCGTCTGCAACAACGTTCCAGAGGATATTTTTATGGGACAAGCCCTACTACGATGAAGCCGCTGTAGCAGAAGAGACCTATGGGATCGGCTGCTGGCTGGTGGAGCTTAACCGCTCGAACTGCCTGAAGGAGTTTCATTACATCGGCACCGGGCTGTTCGGCCGGGATGAGATGAATGCCCTCAGCCGCAGTGTGGCGATGGGCATCTACTCCCTGCGTCTGGAGCTGAATTTCAGGATCAGGCTGATTGATGCCAAGCCGGTGCACGAGTCACTGGAGCTTGTCCGCAACAGCTATCACAACGAGGAGCTGATTGTGCTCAGAGACGGAAATTATCACGCCCTCCGCTTCAAAAGCCTGAAGCTGTGGGGAGGCGAATCCGGCAAGCTGGCCGGACGGACGCTCCTGATTATCGGCGGCGGTTCGGGCATCGGCAGAGAATACGCCCGTTATGTGGCTTCAGCCTATCCTGACACGGACATCATTGCAGCCGGACGCAGCCCCGGGTGGCAAGGCGGATCTCCACCAGCAAATATCCGCTATCTCACACTGGATATTACGGATGAGCAGCAGGTCCGGGCCTTTGCCGCAGGACAAGGCAGAAATGTGGAGTATGTGCTTAATTTTGCCGGGGAGCCAGCAAAGGGGCTGTTCGTCAACAAAACAAAGGCGGAATTCTGCGAACGGACCCGCAGCAAAATTCAAGGTTCTTATCTGCTCGGCAAATACTTCGGACATGCCCGGGAGATCATTCACTTTGCTTCCGTTGCCGGTCTGATCGGAGCTATGGGACAGACGGAATATTGTGCCGCGAATGCGTACCAGTCGGGACTGGCGGCAGAAGGAGGACGTGTCCGGACTTTGAATCTGACCGGCTGGGAGGATGTCGGGATGTCGGCCGGGAAGGCAGACTATTACTTTGAGAAGCTCCACAGCCGGGAGGGAGTGAAGCTGATTGACCGGTTCGTCCATTCAGGCGTAATGCAGGCTTCCATGCTGAAGCTTAAGGCGCCGGCCGAGGATTATTCGTCCCTGTTCGGCAGATCTGAACCTGCCGCAGATGTCCTTAGCAGGCCGTCTGCAGCATCCCGGCCGGCCGGAGCAGGCCTCCCGGCCATGCAGGGTGTTGCCGAAGCGTGGAAGCGGACGCTGGGTGAAGACCACTATGATACAGAGCTCAGCTTTTTTGAGCAGGGGGGAGATTCGATCTCCATTGTGCAGCTGTGCGATGAGCTCAACCGCTTGTTTCCCGGTAGCTTTGATGTAACCACCCTGTTTTCCATTCCGACCATTAGAGGACAGGCAGAATTCATGGAACAGACCGTAAGGACACCGGTACGGCAGGCGGTGCCTGACGCTGCAGCGCCTGACGCTGCTGAACTGCTTGATTTCCTGAGATTTCAGAAGATATAGCAATACAGTTCAATAAACTTTGAAAGAGGCGAAGGCAATGAGAGCAGGCGAATATATATTTGATCAGGTAAAAAAGGGCAATCTGGACTCAGCAGCAGGCAAGGCCCTGCTAGAAGAGATTATTCCCGATGATATCGCTATCGTGGGCATCTCCTGCGAATACAGCAATGTAAAGGATACCTATGAATTCTATCAGGCGGTCAAGCACGGCATGAGAGGATTCAAGGAATTCCCGGAGAACCGGATTCCGTACATTCCGAAGGATCATGATTACCTGCAGAAGGGCGCCGACCATCTGAAGACGACCCCGGAGGAATTTCTGCAGCGGCTGTGCCGGGAAAAGGGGGCATACCTGGAGGATATTGATACCTTTGATCCGGAGTTCTTTGGCATCTCCCCGGAGGAAGCCAAGTATATCGACCCGACACACCGTCTTGTGATGAAGCATTCCTATCTGGCGCTTGAGGATGCAGGCATCCGCCTGGATGCCGTCAAGGACAGCAAGACGGCCATTTATATCGGGAAGGATAAATCGATTACCGCCAATTACCGCTCGGAGATCGAAGAGGATTCCAATTATGTGAATTCCGGCTGCTGGGAAGGCATTCTGGCCAGCCGCCTCAACTATATCTACAACATGTCCGGCGGCTCCTTTGTCATTGATACGGCCTGCTCCTCCTCGCTGGTGGCCGCGCATCTCGCCGTCAAGACACTCCGCGATAAGGAGATTGATACCGCGATTGTCGGCGGAATTGCGCTCGGCCTGTTCCCCCGCCAGGGCAGCGTGCTGGACCAGTACAGCAATGTAGAGACCTCCCGTTCCTTCCTGAAGGTGTTTGATGCAGAGTCGGAGGGGACAATCTTCGGCGAAGGTGTGGGTATTGTAATCCTCAAGCGGCTGAAGAACGCGATTGCCGACAATGACAACATCTATTCGGTAATCCGCGGAAGCATGATCAACAGCGACGGCAAATCGAACGGGCTGACCGCGCCCAATCCGCATGCCCAGAAGGACCTGCTGCTGGATACCTATGAACGCAGCTCCATCTCGCCTGAGACTGTTGAATACATTGACGCCCACGGAACCGGCACCAAGCTCGGTGATCCGATTGAAGTCAGAGGTCTTACGGACGCCTACAGGCAGCATGCGGACAGAAAAGGCTTTTGCGCCCTCACCAGCCTTAAGGAAAATATCGGACATACAGTAGGTGCAGCAGGTGTCGGCGGACTGATCAAGATGTCGCTGGCGCTGCGCAATCAGGAGATTTTTCCGAACCAGACGTTTGAATCTCCGAATGAATATATCAAGTTTGTTGACAGCCCTTTCTATATTCCTACTAAGGTCCGCAAATGGGAAAGAGGCAAGTATCCCCGCCGCGGCGGCATCAGCTCCTTCGGATTCAGCGGCACCAATGCCCATATCGTCCTGGAGGAATATGAGCGCCAGCAGGAAACGTTCCAGCCTGGGGAGCCGTACCCCTTTGTCTTCACTGCCCAATCTCCGGACCAGCTCATTGCCGTACTGAATAAATTCGTGCGCCAGGCAAGCCGGCTGGAGCGCTTCAGCCTGCACAACATCTCTTATACGCTCGTTCATAAACGGAATCATTTTAAAAACGGAATCGGCTTTGAAGCGGCTACCTTTGATGAATTCTTCAGCAAGCTGCGTACAGCAGTTGGTGTTCTGGCCAGCGGCCAGCCGGCGGACGGAATCTTCCAGGGAGAGCTCCGCGAGATTACAGCTGACATGAGAAAGCTGATGCAGCACCGCCTCAAAACCGGCTACGACCAGTACCTGACAAGTGAACTGATTCAGCTGTATCTGGACGGCTACAGCCAGGCGCTGGAGCTGTATCCGTACCGCGGCGGCATTACGCTCTCCCTGCCGACCTATGAGTTCAAACGGGAAGTGCTCTGGGCGAATGTCAGAAAGCATAATATTTACACCAATTCCGGCCCCAGCCTGCCTGTTGCCTCAACACTGATCCGTAAGCAGACCCTGAAGACAGGGCGCTCCGACGTCTATTCTGTACAACTATCGCCAGACGACTGGTTTGTCGACGATCACCGGATCGGCGGCCAGCGGACCTTCTCCGGGACGACCTATACGCAGCTTGCGGCTGAGCTGGCCGTGCTCTACTTCGGTACTCCCGCATTCCAGCTGGAGAAGCTGTATTTCAAAAATCTGATCCAGCTTGAGGATACGCACCGGGAGTTTCAGATTCAGGTGGGCAAGCCGTCCTCCGGACAGCTGGAGGTTGAGGTTTTCTCCTACGAGAACCAGGACATGAACAACTATGTGACACACGCCTCCTTCACGATTAAGGCGGCGGAGCCGGGAATGGAAACGGCAGAGACGGCGGAGATAAGCACTATGTTCGAGCAACAGCTGCTGACCGCGAATTTCGGCTCGGAAGAGAACAGCTTTTTCAAGGGCCGCTGGGATTTTGCCAAGCAAAATTTCCGTCTGGCCCGTCCGTCCGGCTCCGAAATCCTGCTGTCCCTGACGCTTCATGAACAGTATGCAGGCGATCTGAATACCTTCCATCTGCACCCTTCCCTGCTGGACGGAATACTCGGCGCAATGGTGTATGAGCGTGCCCAGGCCCGCGGCAAAAGCTACCTTCCGCTGTCCTACGGCAAATTTATCTACACCGGCAAACCGTTCACCAGCCGTATTTATTCGCGGACAGAGCTCCTCTACGATACTGCAGGGGACCATGAGGTTATCTCGGGCAACGTATCGGTCTACAACGAAGCCGGAGAGAGAATCGCGTATCTGGACAAATATGTGATGAAGGCCTTCGCCAATGCCTATTTCAGGCCTCATCTGCACGAAGTGGGCTGGAGCCCTTCCGCCTTCCGCCTGCCTGAGACAGCCGCAGCTGCCGCCGTCAAGTCCGTTCTGGTTATCGGCAACGGACAGGCACTGGAGCTTGCAGCGGCTGAACAGCGGGAAGGGGTAGAGCTGCTCGACTACAGCGGAATCTCTGCCTTCAAGCCTGACAGTAAGTATGACATCGTTATCTATGCCCCCTGGTATGAAGCCGATGTGCCTGACAGCGGCAGCATAGAAGAGGAGATGCTGCATTACTTCCATTTTGCCAAGCAGGTGCCTTCACTGGTCAAGCGCGGCGGAACGGTACTGTTCCTTGCAGATAACGGATTTTCCCTGAATGCAGATTCCCCGCTTAATCCGCTGAACTACTCCCTGCTGAGCTCCGGGAGAGTTCCGGGACTGGAGAATACCGGCTTTAAGACGCAGATGCTGAACATGAAGGTTTTTGACCTGGGAACCATACTGGCCATCGCCGGGCAGGAGCAGCTGAATGGCCTCAAGCTGCTGTATGAAGGGAACCGTCTGTATGAAGAAGCGTTAACGGAGGTTGTCAAGCTGCCTGAGGATTCGGGGCTTCAACTGGGTGAGGGAGATTGTGTCATTGTTACCGGAGGGTACGGCGGTATCGGTCTTGAGTACATCGATGTTCTGCTGGAGCGCCAGCCGGGGCTGCACATTGCGGTTCTGGGACGCAGGGATGCCTGGTCTGTGCTGCAGGCCCAGACTTCCTTGACTGAGCAGGAGTCTGACAGGCTGAACCGCATGAACCAGGTACTGGGCAAAGGGGCCAATGTAACCTTCCACAGCTGTGATCTGGCGGATGAGATGCAGGTTAAGCAGGTCATCGGCGCTCTGGCCGGTACGGAGACCATCTCCGGGGTTGTTCATCTGGCAGGCTTGCCGGAGGAGGGCATGCTGTTCACGAAATCGGAACAGGAGTTTCTTGCCGTAGCCTCCCCGAAGGTAACGGGAACGCTGCTGCTGCGCAAATATCTGGCCGGGCAGCCCTTGAAGTTCTTCATTGCCAGCTCCTCCATGACGACGATTGCCGGGTCGGCAGGCCAGTTCTCCTACACCTTCGCCAACGCGTTTCTTGAAGGCTTCCGGGACAAGGCCACGACTACGGTGCAGTGGCCCGGCTGGAAAGAGACCGGAATGGCGCTCCAGTTTGGAGATCTGGCTGCAGCAGACGGACAGCTGCTGATGAAGTCGCTCCCGTCGGCAGCCGGAAGAGAGTACATCCGGCTCTCGCTGGACAAGCGGTTTAGCAAGGTAATCGCCGGTGAATTCAACAAAGCAAGGACTGCCGAATACCTTGGCGGATACATCCGCCTGCCTGAGCCATATGCGGGCACAGTCGCCGCCGTTCCTGCAGCGGATGCAACAGCTGAAGAGGCTGCCGGCATTCAGATTAAGGAGTACTCTTCGTTAAAGATCACGGGAACTGAAAGCCAGGATGAAGTGGAGCAATTTATTACGGTTGTATTCGCCTCGGTGCTTGACCGCAATGAGATCGATGTCAATAAGAGCTTCACAGATCTGGGAGGCGACTCGCTCAAAGCCTTCGGCATCTATGGTCCGGTGGCGGAGCAGTTCAAGATCGATATCGAAGTCGCGGATGTATTCATTTATCCGACCATTACCCAGCTCAGCCAATACGTCAGAGACCTGCTGGAGGAAGCCAATGGATGACCGCAGAGTCGTTATCGTCGATTGTATCTGCGATTACCCGAACCGCGAATCGGGTAGCCCGGAAGAGCTGATTCGGCGTAAAGATGCAGTCTGGGAACAGCGCATGCAGGAGCTTGCACACAGCTATAACCGGGAGCAGGCAGAGGCGTCCTGCTTCGACGGTATATTCTATACCTCGGTGGAAGAACGCTTCAGGCTGGAGCATGTGCCGCTGGAGGACAGCAGATTCCTGCTGTCCAGCGAACGGATTACACTCAGCCTGATGCAGACGCTGGCTGACCGGAACAAGCTGGGCCCTAAGAACAGCCTGCTTGTCTCAGTCGGCACTGCCCAGACGGATATCCTGTCCAAATATGCCTTAATGGGCGTAGAGGGGGAAGACTTCCGGCATGCTGTGAAGCTTATTGATCCGCTGGGCTACCTGAAGCTGCTGCAGCCGGGCTGCACCCCTGCCGTCCAGCTGATCAGCGAGGCTTCCACCTCGGGGATCAGCTCCATGTACAGTGCCTACACCAAAATCCGCAAAGGCGAGTTCGATACTGCTCTGACGGGGGGAGCGAGTGCCGTTACCTTCCCGGTGCCGTATGAGCTGTCGCAGTTCGGAACAGGCGCAGAACGCTATACGGAGCCGTTTGAAGAAGGAGCTTCGGGACGTTACTTCTCGGAAGGCGGCGCCGTCTTCCTGCTGAAGGAGCGGGAGCTGGCCCTGGCGGACGGTGATGTTATCCTGGCCGAGATCAAGGATATTTCCGCGGGGAGCATGGGCAATCCGGTGGTTAACCGTACTGCGGTGAAGAAGCTGGTGAGCCGGTCGCTGGAGAAGGCCGGGGTATCTCCTGAAGCAGAACTTTTTCTGGAGCTGTACGGCCGCGGCAATGAGATTGATGATACGGCAGAGTTCTCCTGCCTGAAGGCTCTGCAGAAATCCTACCGGAACATGAGGGGCGGATTCCTGAAGGAGGATATTCATTATATCGTGGGCTATTACGGCTTGACCGGTGTCTGCCGTCTGCTGGATACCCATCGCTCGCACAGTAAACTGTCGGGGCGGGAAATAGCCAGGCCGAATCACTATATCGGCACAATCGGCCGGGAGCAGTGGAGCAGCAGTCCCGGGGATTTCGGGCTGTTCGCGTCCGTACTGTATTCGATGCACGGCAACTGCTACAGCCTTCTGCTCCAGCTGGAGGAAGCCGGCGCCTGTTCCGGAGGAGGTGCCGGACGATGAAGCTGATTCTCCTCCCGTATGCCGGTGCCCATGTCAATGTGTTCGCCGGGCTGCAGAAGCAGCTCCAGGCGGGTCACCCGGAGCTGACGGTCATGTCTCTGGAATATCCGGGACATGGCAGAAGATTCTCCGGCAAGCCATTAAGCTCCATCCGGGAGATCACCGCTGATCTGCTCTCAACGCTGCGGCAGACGCTCGACCCGGAAGAGGAGCTCATGCTGCTGGGCTACAGCATGGGTTCACTGATTGCCTATGAGCTTGCCCATGCACTGCTGGACTCCGGCTACCCTGTAAGCAGGCTGCTGTTCATGGCAGCCACTCCGCCGCACCGGATTGAAGCGGTCGATGAAGAGGAGCCGGACGATGATGCACTGCTTGAACGCTGCCGGATTTACGGCCTGATCAAGGAGGGGCAGTTCGACTCCCGGCAGATGAGAGAGCTGTTCCTGCCGGCTCTGCGGAGCGATATTACGGCAGTGAACCGCTATAACCTGGATAACCAGTACCGCTGCCGCAGATTTGGGGCAGATGTCCGGATCGCAGTTTTTCAGGGGCTTGAGGACCGCTCGGTCACAGCTGTTCAGGACTGGGGCGATCTGTCCGGGCAGGAGATTTCCTTGCACACTTATCCGGGAGGACATTTCTTTTACTACGAGTTCGAGCAGCAGGTATACAGGCACATTATCAGCTTCATTACAGCCGGCCAGACGGGCCAATTCAAAGGGGGAAACGGGCAATGAACAATATATTAAGCAGTTTAGTGGGCAATATGCAGACTTTCAGGGATAAGACGGCTATCACGGAAAGCAGCCGTTCCATCACTTACGGGGGACTCAATACACTGTCCAATGTCTATTTGCAGCAGCTCCAGGAGCAGGGCATTCAGGCTCATGATGTGGTGGCGATTGAGCTGGAGCGCAGTATTGAGGCCATTGCGGCCATGGTCGCGGTGCTGAAGGCGGGAGCCGCCTATACCGTAATCAACAAGGACTATCCGGACAGCCGGAAGCAGGCGATGCGCAGTACGATTCAGGTTAAGGCGACCATCAATGAAGTGCTGCAGCCTGATCCTCTGCTGGAAGACATGTGGGATTTTCCCGCCCGTTCTGCAGAGCAGCTCTGCTATATTGTGTTCACCTCGGGAACAACCTCAACACCCAAAGCAGTCGGCATTCCCGACCGGGGTGTCCTCCGCCTGCTGGGAGATGAACGGCTTGGACTCTCACCGGAGAAGACCATCTCCCACATCAGTCCGCTGGAATTTGATGCTTCCATTATTGAAATCTGGGGCGGGCTGCTGTCCGGGATGACCATTTCACTGTTATCCAAAACTGAGATTCTGAATATCTATCATGTGGAAAAGCGGATCAGCCAGGGAATCGACGTCATGTGGATCACCTGCTCCCTGTTTAACTTCTGGGTGGACAAGAAGCCGGAAATGTTCCGCAGCCTCTCCCGGGTCATTGTCGGTGGTGAGCAGCTGAGCCTGTCCCATGTCAATGAAGTGCTGAAGCATACCACTGTCGTCAACGGCTATGGACCCACGGAGAATACGGTGTTTACGACCCTGGATGTTATGGAACAGGGCAGCGTGATGAAGGAGATTGCCATCGGCACGCAGGTTCATGGAACTCAGACATTCATTGTGAATGAAGACGGGGAGAGTGCGGCGGAAGGAGAGCTGTATGCCGGGGGACAAGGGGTAGCGATCGGTTATCTGGGCAATCCCGAGAAGACGAAAGAGGCTTTTATCCGGTGGCAGGGCCGGGATGTCTATAAGACCGGAGATCTTGTCCGGCTGAACGAAGAGGGCAAAATCGTCTATCTGGGGCGGAAGGACACTCAGGTGAAAATCAACGGCTACCGGATTGACCTGCAGGAGATCGAATATACCGTCCGTGCCCAGGGCATCCGGAACTGCCATGCCTTTGTCCGTGATAAAAAGATCTACCTGGCAATCACCACCCGCTCGGAGCAGCTTGGCCAGGTATTGAAGCAGCTGCTGCCGATGTACATGCTTCCGTCCAAGATCGTATATGTGCAGGAGATTCCGCTGACCGCCAACGGCAAAACAGATACAAGGGCCTTATATGAACAGCATTTTCTCAGCAAAAACAAAAAGCTTGCCCAAATTCTCCAGCATTACCTGCCCGGCGCGGCCCTTAATGAGCAGACGAACATCTTTGAACAGGGAATCGATTCCGTGACAGTGTGGGAAATCGCCCGTGAGATTAACCAGAGGTTCAATGCCGATATCAGCTTCTTTGATGTCTTTGAGCACCCGTCCATCGAGCAATTATCCAATATGCTGGGAGAGGAATCTTATGCAGCGAACTATCTATGATTTTTTGTACCGTAAATACGGCTTCAGTACCCCCGGAGAAAATAAGGCCTTCCGCAGCCTGTTCAGTGCAGGTATGAAGGCCTACTGGGGAGTGAAGCTGCTGGCGGTCGGCCTCTTTTTCTTCCTGTTCCTGCGCTTTACCGGCAAGGACCGGTTCATTCCTGAGGATACGTACTGGTTCATTGGAAGTATAGCCGCCGCGCTGATACTGGTGACCCTTTCCTATCTGAATGTATTCGGGGCCTGGTATGCGATTGCCCTGAGCAGACACCGCAGATGGCTGGATTCCCTGCTGATTCTTTCGGGGCTTGTACTCTGTATCCGTTTCCCGGTGTATGCCTTCGGGGAGGCGATGCCTGATGTCAGCGAGCTGCGTGAGACCCTGATTCTGCCGGGAATCCTGATGCTGATGCTTGGTATTTACCGCAAAATCCATTACCGGAGCTCCGGAGTAGTGCCGCTCAGCGCGCTTGCCAGTCTGCTGATTACAGCGGTCATCCTGTTCAAATATCCGATCCATACTATTACAGGGAGTATCTACTTAAGCTTTATACTGCTGATCAATGCCGGATTTGTAGCGGACCTGCTGCTGTTTCATTATTGGCACCGCAAATCAAAGGCCGGGGAACGATAAGGGGATGAGGCCATGATTAGTCCGCATCTGATCGATATGAAGGAGCAGCATGCCTTCGAGGCCAGTGAAATATTAAGCTCAACAGAGTATATAATGTACTGCAATATCTGCAATGAGAGCCGGCGCAGGGAATTTCTGTACGGGCGTTATGCGATCAAAAAAAATCTGGCCAGCCAGTCCGCTTCCTTTAAAGGGAAGCTCAGCGGAATTACGGTTGAGTACGGAAGCCTGCGTTATCCAATTATCAAAGACCAGGCGGTTGAGGTAGGTCTCAGCCATTCCAAGCGTTATGTGCTTTCCGTTGTTTACTCCAAGGATAATATAGTAGGCATCGATATGGAGACCATCCGGCTGGAAGTACCGATTGAAGAAATGCTGAGCACCGGGGAAAAGGAGCTGATAGCCGGATATGGCTCGTCCGTCCGTTTCGCTTACATGTTCTTCAGCTGCAAGGAAGCGCTGGGGAAGGCGTTCAAGATGGGGCTGCTCGCGGATTACTCCATTTATGAAATCTCCGCAATCAGGCCGGAGACCATGTTCGGTACGGAGGTGTTCAAGGTCTGCTTCAAAAACTTCCCGTTCCTGACCGGTTACTCCTTTATGAAAAACGATCAGGAAATCTGCAGCCTGGTCGTCCCGCAAAAGATTGAGGTGGGCGATGTCCTGAAGGTTCTGATCGACACTTGAAGCCTTTAATGATACCGCCCGCTCATCCGCCGCCGCTGCATCCGGAGCTTTCCCGGTTGAGCGGCGGTTTTTTTGTCTAGGCCGCTGTATTCGTTTTCACAGGTACGTGTAAAAAAGGCACATTTAGGACATCCCCCGGCATTTATGCACGCAGTTACTACAATTGAACGGCATCCTGTGCCTGAATCATTCACTCCTCAATAAAAAGTTTAATATTAAGGACAAGAGAGGTGACCAAATAAAATGGAAGCTGAAGAAGCAGTAAAGATGGGATTTACCGAATCGCTGGCCTGCAAAATGGCCCGAAGAATGAACAAGGAGCGTGAGGGAGAATACATTGATTACCTGAAAATGAAGCTGGGATTTGAAATGCTGCTGATTAACCTGAATAAAATGGTTCTGGTCTACGGAGCGGCAATCCTGTTCCATCTGCTCTGGCAGACATTAATCATGCACGGCGCCTACTTCGCAATCCGCAAAACAGCATTTGGCCTCCATGCAAGCAGCAGCTTGATGTGCAGTATATCAAGTACTGCAATGTTCATAGGCATACCGTATTTATGCGAACAATACATAAGGTTCAACAACATACAGGTAGGAATCATTGGTTTACTGGCTACATTGCTGCTTTACCGGTATGCACCGGCGGATACAGATAAATTTCCGCTGCTTGGCAAAGAAAGAAGAGAGAAATTAAGAAGGGCTACAACAAGGTCCAGTCTGCTGATTGTATGTACCGCTCTGGTGATTCCAAGCCCCACTGTCAAGGCTTTACTGCTCACGGGAATTCTGCTTCAAGTAATGATGATTCTGCCAATAACCTATAAACTATTAAAAAGGAGCTATAATAATTATGAAAACTATGACGCAAAGAATGTTTAACGAGGTAAAAGACGGTATGGCCGCAGCAGTGAGAAGTGCAGCAATCAAGAGCGGAGATATTGCAATGGAAACTTGCTGCATTACATTCTTCCACGAACCTAAAATTCCGATGGAGTTATTAAAGGCCTCAGCCCATAAATAACTTGTGATTTATGCATCACTGCACGGTTATGAAACCAATAGATTCCGAAAAGGTCTCCGGTATAGGAGGCTTTTTTGGGTTATTCAGCTTTACTAGATTATCTTGTATGAATTACAATGATTTGTATAGGGTTAAAGTTCCAATCTTGTATAAAATTATAGAGTGACTTAAGCTGAGGGGGATAGGGATTTTGGGAGAATTATTATCGGTTGGCGTTCAGATGTTAACACTCTCTTTGAGTATTTATATGTTAAATCAGGGAAGATTCAATCTGAAATTCAGTCTTGTAATGTTTGTAGGCTCCTTTTGTATCGGATATCCTCTATACATAATGATTGGAATTCCCAGTATAACTATTATTCTGTTTTTTTGTATTGTATTAAGTTACTGGAAATCAAGGGGAATTGTATTCAGTATCATCTTTCCGATCATAGCGATAATTATTTCAGTAATCAGCGACTACATAGCAACCGGTATCTTTATCAGGCTCTTTAATACCTCTCTTGAGGAGATCAACAACGGATTCTTGGACAATATATACTACTACCTTACTTATTTCGTGATTGCCATCCTTCTCGTTTTTGCCGTCCGGTTTCTTTTCACCAGGTTCCAGGCATATGATCTTCTATTCCGCAGATACGGGATTTTGTTCGCTGTTCTCTGTGTCATTACGGTAGTGATTTTTTATGCCAATATCTTAATCGGGAAGCAGCAGGGATTCACGAGTGCCAATATTCGGGCGAACAGCCTGCTGTTTATATTTTATTTCATCCTCTTAATTGGTGTGTTCATGGTGCTGACGCGCAGTGTTATGAAAGAGGCTGTAATGCAGGGCAAGCAGGAGCAGTATGAGCGTCTCCTGGAGTACACCGACAATCTGGAAATGATGTACACCGACATGCAGAAATTCCGCCATGATTATATCAATATTCTTTTGTCGATGTCAGAATACATAAGATCGAAGGATATGGAAGGGCTGGGCACCTATTTTGACAACAAGATTCTTCCGATTAGCCAGGGGATGCAGAATAACAACTATAAGCTGGGTTCGCTGCAAAATGTAAAGGTCCAGGAGCTGAAGGGCATTCTATCCTCGAAGCTGATCCGTGCCCAGGAGCTGCATATTGATGCTGTTGTTGAGGCAGTAGAGCCGATTGAGGCGATCAACATGGATTCCGTCAAGCTGTGTCGTTGTCTGGGGATTATCCTGGATAATGCCATTGAAGAGGCTGCCAAATGTGAAGCCTCCAACCTGCGGGTTGCACTGGTTAAGCGTTCCGGAGGTCTACTGATTGCCGTAGCGAACAGCTGCCAGCCGAACGGTCCGGAGCTGCACCAGATTTTTGAAAAAGGATTCTCCACCAAAGGTACGGGCCGCGGGCTCGGGCTGAGCAACCTGAGGGAGATTGTCTCCCAGTGCGCCGGTGTTACACTGGATACATACAGGAAAGACGGACAGTTTATTCAGGAACTTGAAGTGTATTAGATTGGAGGAATATGGATGCTGGAGATATTTGTATGCGAAGATGACCCGGAACAAAGAAAGCGGCTCAACAGTTACATAGAGAACTATATTATGATGGAGAATCTGGATATGAAGCTGGTCATCTCCACAGGGCGTTCCAAGGATATTCTTGACTATCTGCAGAATAACCGGGTGACGGGACTGTACTTTCTGGATGTGGATCTGCAGGAGGAGAAGAGCGGGATTGCACTGGGCGCGGAGATCCGCCAGTATGACAGCCTGGGAGCCATTGTCTTCGTGACCACTCACTCGGAGCTAACCTATTTAACATTCACCTACAAGGTGGAAGCAATGGATTATATAACGAAGGACAAATTTACAGATATCCGCCAGCGCGTTATTGAGTGCATTGATACTGCCAATACCCGTTATCTGCAGAACAAGTATAACAATATTAAGAAATTCCAGACCAAATCCGGCGATAAGATGATCAGCGTTGATTATAATGATATTTTATTCTTTGAGACCTCGCCGCAGCTGCACAAAATCATCCTGCATGCCAAAAACCGCCAGGTCGAGTTCTACGGCAAGCTGAAGGATATTCTGGAGATGGACTCGCGGTTCTACCGCTGTCACAACTCCTTTGTCGTCAATAAGGATAATATTGCCGAGGTGGATACGAAGAATCGTGAAATCCGGATGATTAACGGGGAGATTTGTTATGCCTCCAGCCGTTTTCTCGGGGGGCTAAAGGATATTATTCCGCACTGATAACAGAAACTATACTTATATTACTGAAAGAGCGGATCAGCACCGGGGCAGCCGGGCATCCGCTTTTTTTGTTTCTTAATCTCCGGGGAAAGCAAATTTTATGCTCCCGCCAGGGGGATTTTTGTTATAATGGGTAGAAGGAATACATATGTTCGCTTTAAGGGCGGACAATGGACCGTCATGAGGAATATCCTGCCTGTAGCAGAGGAGAGATCGGATTTGCGTATTTTGGGAATTGACCCGGGGCTGGCGATTGTCGGCTTCGGTTTTATTGATAAGACAGGAAATAAACTGACACCTGTTCAGTATGGCTCTATTCAGACAGAGGCGCATACGCCGGAGGAAGAGCGGCTTCTGCATGTCTATGAGGGCATGGTTCAGCTTATTGACCGTTATAAGCCGGACATGGTTGCTATAGAGAAGCTGTTTTTTGCCCGGAACGTAACAACAGCACTCCCGGTGGCGCAGGCCCGCGGTGTGCTGATTCTGGCGGCTGTACAGAAGGGGCTCCCTGTTTCCGAGTATACGCCAATGATGGTGAAGCAGGCGGTCGTCGGATACGGCAAGGCCGAGAAGAAGCAGGTGCAGGAAATGGTGAAACTGCTCCTGAAGCTGTCTGCAGTCCCCAAGCCGGATGATGTGGCCGATGCCCTGGCGGTAGCGGTGTGTCATGCCCATTCCGTGAGTCTAAATTCCAAATTAAATGAGGTATTGCGAAAATGATAGATTTTTTAAGAGGACCGGTTGTTTATCTGGAGTCCGAATATATTGTGCTTGATATACAAGGGGTAGGCTACCGGGTATTCTGTCCGAATCCGTATGCCTTTGCCAAGACGGAAGGTCCAGTAATGGTCTATATCCACTATCAGACCCGTGAGGATGCCACGCTGCTGTTCGGGTTCCCGACCCGGGAGGAGCAGAAGCTGTTCCGCAAGCTGATCGAGGTGTCCGGCATCGGCCCGCGGGTCGCGCTCGGCATTCTGACCGGGGGGACGCCGGATCAGCTGATCTCGGCCATCTACCAGGAGAATATCACCTTCCTGACCAAGCTGCCGGGCATCGGCAAAAAGACCGCACAGCGGATGATCCTCGACCTGCGCGACAAACTGGACGGACTGAGCTCCGTGCCGATCCAGACCGGATTGTTCGCGGTAGCGGCTGAAGCGGAGGCGAAAGCGGCCGCCCTGCCTTGGGAAGAAGCGCGGGATGCACTGAAGGCACTCGGATATACAGAAGCAGAGCTCGACCGTGTATGGCTGACAATGAAGAAGGAAGGCACGGATACGGGAACTGTCGACGTGCTGATGAAGAAGGCGCTGGGGCTGCTGTATATTGCCAAGTAAGAGGCTGCTAACAGTGTTGAAGAACGGAGTGATAAATAATGGATGACCGGATTATATCGGCCAATCTGATGATGGACGAGCAGGCGGTGGAATTCAGCCTGCGTCCGCGTTATTTAGGCGAATACATCGGACAGAATCAGGTGAAGGAAAACCTGAAGATCTATATTGAAGCCGCCAAGATGCGCAGCGAGGCGCTGGATCATGTGCTGCTGTACGGGCCGCCGGGACTCGGCAAAACGACGCTGGCGAATATTATCGCCAACGAGCTCGGCGTGAATCTGCGGACAACCTCAGGCCCGGCGATTGAACGGCCCGGTGATCTGGCCGCCCTGCTGACCAATCTGCAGGAGGGCGATGTGCTGTTCATCGACGAGATTCACCGGCTGCACCGCACGGTGGAGGAGGTCATGTATCCGGCCATGGAGGACTTTGCCCTGGATATTATGATCGGCAAAGGGCCAAGCGCCCGCTCCGTCAGGCTGGATCTGCCTCCGTTTACGCTGATCGGGGCCACGACCCGCGCCGGTCTGCTGTCTGCACCGCTGCGGGACCGCTTTGGAGTGGTCAGCCGGCTGGAATACTACACCATCGACGAGCTCAGCTTCATTGTGTCGCGCAGTGCTGAAATGCTCGGGATTGAGATCGTCGGCGATGCCGCAGAGGCGGTTGCCCTGCGTTCCCGGGGGACACCGCGTATCGCCAACCGCCTGCTGAAGCGGGTCCGTGATTTCGCGCAGGTGCGCGGGGACGGGATTATTACCCCGGAGATTGCCGCCGAATCACTGAAGATGCTGCAGGTTGACCCGCGCGGCCTGGACAGCATAGACCATAAAATGCTGAACGCTATGATCACCTCGTTCCGGGGCGGGCCTGTCGGTCTGGATACGATTGCTGCTACGATCGGTGAAGAGAGTCAGACGATTGAAGATGTATATGAGCCGTATCTGCTGCAGATTGGCTTTCTGCAGCGGACGCCAAGAGGCAGAATCGTAACTCCGGCTGCTTATCATCATTTGGGCCTGCCGCTACCGCCGCAGCCGAATTAAGGATATTGTCCTGAACAGTAATCTTTAGCCTACAACTAACTCCAATAACTCCAAGGGGGATGACATGATGAAGTTTGCCAGGCAGCTAAGCCGGGCGCTGCTTGCGGCAGCGCTGACCGCCGGAAGTTTGCTTGTTCCTGCAGGCGGCACTTATGCCGAATCCGCACCGATCAGGGTTGCCCTATATGCCGATATCGGCAGCAAATATAAATCGACTGTCCCGTTCGTTACACTGCAGTCTGCAGAAGCGTTCAATCTGATGGCCGGCGGAACTACGCTGCTGCCTGTTTCCGGCAATAACAAAATCCGCGTGAGTCTGGATCTTTACAAGGTTAAAGTAATGGAGACCTCGTCCTGGCAGACTGCGGCCGATGCCGCGAAGAAGCTGCAGGCCACTTCCGATAAACCGCAGCTGTTCGTGACAACACGCGGCGGCGCCAGTGTATACCAGTTGTACACGGCTCCCTATGCCAGTGAAGCTGCCGCGAAGGACGGGCTTGCCCGCGTCAATAAGGCCGGCCTGTCCATTCCGGACGGTCAGGCTGCAGCCGTGAAGGGCAATAAGCATCTGCTGGCCGGTGATTTTGCCTCCTCACAGGAAGCAGAAACCGTGCTTGGGAGTATAACGGATGCCGGAATGGATGCCTGGAAGGTGCTGGCGGCAGGTGCTGACGGCAGCGCCCGGTTCCAGGTATGGGCCGGAGAAGCGGTGAACGACAGTGAGCTGGCTGCTCTGCAGGTACAGGCAGCGGCAGCTCTCCCGCAGCTTTCCTTGGGGACAACTGCTGTGAGCACACCTGGATTAATCATCCGCACGGATGCCGGAATGGACTGGACAAGCCAGGGCCAGGCGTTTCATTATGTTGTCTCCGGCAGCGGAGCGAAGTTTACTGCGGCCGGTAACGCATCCGGAATCCAGATCACCGAAAGATCCAAACGGACCTACCGCGGGGATCTGGAGCTGAGCGGACTTGCAGGATCACTGGCTGTTATTAATGTGGTTCCCATGGAACAGTATCTGTATGCTGTAGTCGGCGGCGAAGTCTCCTCGGGCTGGCCGGCCGAAGCGCTGAAAGCCCAGGCGGTGGCTGCAAGAAGCTATGCGCGGGCCCAGGGCAACAAATTTGAGGTAGCGAATGTGGTCGATACGACACTTAGCCAGGTCTATAACGGTATCGGCGCTGAAGCCCCGGTAATTACCAAGGCTGTTGATGATACTGCCGGCGAGGTGCTGATGAGCGGCGGAAAGGTGGTCGAAGCGGTCTTTTCCTCCAATAGCGGCGGCAGGACAGCAGACCCTTCGGAGGTATGGAATAACGGAGGGAATACCTTCGTCAGCGTACCCAGCGCAGAGGATGCGGCTGCGGTAGGGACCTCGAAGAAATGGTATTATCTCCTGCTGCCAAGCGGTGTGGCCGGTTATGCCCGTGAGGATAATATCAAGCTGACCGGTAGCAAGAATGCGGCCGGACTCAGCATTGCGACGGCAACAACCAAGGATGTGAATGTCCGGCCATTGCCGGTTATTGAGAGCAGTGCCAATCCCGTAGGCAAGCTGAATCCGGGCGACAATGCCATTGTACTGGACCAGGTCTACGAAAACGGCAGCTACAGCTGGATCAAAGGACCGTATACTTCGTCCGAGCTGCTTAAGAGTTTGAGCGGCAAGACCAGCAATGCTCTGCCGTCTTCCATTATCAGCCTGCAGGTAACGCAGCGCGGGCCTTCGGGCAGAGCAACGCAGGTGAAGGCAAACGGTGAAATCCTGCAGGTGAAATACCCGGATTTGTTCCGGTCTGCCTTTAACGGATTGCCCAGCACCTTGTTTGATATTGTACCTTCCGGCAGTTATACTGTATTAGGCGCTGACGGCAAAACCGCTACAGTCAGCGGCTCGCAGACTGCGGGTGTGTTGTCCGCTACCGGCAAGGTGTCTGCTAATACCAGCGGGACTGTTGTCATGGGCGCGGATGCTGCCGCAAGAGTCGTAACCGGGACCAGCGGATTCTATTTCATCGGCTGGGGGAACGGGCATGGACTCGGCATGTCCCAATGGGGTGTCAAAGGGATGGCAGACAAAGGGTATGATTATAAGCAAATATTGCAACACTATTTTAATAACGTTACTATAGTTAAGGAATGAAGACAGAGCATGAACGTAGAAGATTATGACTTTCATCTGCCGGAGGAGCTGATTGCCCAAACTCCGCTGCTTGACCGCAGTGCTTCAAGACTGCTGATGGTCGACAAGGAGACTGGGCAGACTCAGCACCGGCATTTCACAGATATACTGGAGCAGTTTCAGCCGGGAGACACCCTTGTATTGAACGATACCAGGGTCATTCCGGCCAGACTGTTCGGAGTCAAGGAGGATACCGGCGCCAAAGCGGAAGTGCTGCTCCTGAAGAATCTGGGCGAAGACCGCTGGGAAGCGCTGGTGAAGCCGGGCAAGAAGCTGAAGAACGGTGCAGTTATTGTGTTCAGCGATGAACTCAAGGCTGTTATTGAAGAAGAGGCTGATATGGGCGGACGGACACTCCGCTTCATCTATAAGGGGATTTTTCAGGAAATTCTCGACCGGCTGGGTTCAATGCCGCTGCCTCCTTATATTAAGGAGACACTGGATGACCGTGAACGGTATCAGACGGTATATGCCCGCCATGAGGGATCGGCGGCTGCACCTACGGCAGGGCTGCATTTTACGAAGGAACTGCTGGAGCAGATCGCCGCTAAGGGTGTAAATATCGCCTATATTACCCTTCATGTGGGACTTGGCACCTTCCGGCCGATGTCGGTAGATAAGGTTGAAGAGCATGTCATGCATGCCGAGTATTATATGCTGTCCCAGGAGACAGCGGACCTGCTCAATGAAGCTAGATCAAGGGGCGGACGGATTATTGCTGTCGGCACCACCTCCTGCCGGACACTTGAAACGGTTGGAAGACAGGCGGATGGCGGACCGCTTACAGCCTGCAGCGGCTGGACGGATATTTTCATTTATCCCGGCTATCAGTTTACAGTGGTCAATGCGCTGATTACGAATTTCCACCTGCCGAAATCCACACTTGTTATGCTGGTCAGCGCTTTAGCAGGTCGTGAGCATATCCTCGCCGCTTATGAGGAAGCAATCAAAGAGCATTACCGCTTCTTCAGCTTCGGTGATGCAATGTTTATTTATTAAGCAAGAGAAAGGGTTAACTATATGGCAGCAATTACGTATGAACACATTAAGACCTGTAAGCAGTCCGGAGCACGGCTCGGCAGAGTCCACACACCGCACGGAATTATTGAAACCCCTACCTTTATGCCGGTGGGCACACAGGCCACTGTCAAAACAATGGCCCCTGAAGAGCTCAAGCAGATGGATGCCCAGATTATTCTGAGCAACACCTATCACCTGTTCCTGCGTCCGGGGCACGATATTGTCCGCGAAGCCGGCGGACTGCATAAATTCATGAACTGGGACCGTCCGATTCTGACGGACAGCGGCGGTTTTCAGGTGTTCTCGCTTAGTGACATGCGCAAAATTACTGAAGAAGGCGTTCATTTCCGCTCTCACCTTAACGGAGACAAGAAGTTCCTGTCGCCGGAAGTAGCGATGGAGGTGCAGAATGCGCTCGGTTCCGATATTATGATGGCGTTCGACGAGTGTCCGCCTTACCCGGCGGAATATGATTACGTCAAAAAATCGCTGGAGCGCACAACGCGCTGGGCGGAAAGATGCCTCAAGGCTCACGCCCGCCCGGAGGATCAGGGCCTGTTTGCAATCGTGCAGGGTGGCATGTATGAAGACCTGCGCCGCCAGAGCGCCGCTGATTTGACTTCCATGGATTTCCCGGGGTATGCTATTGGGGGGCTCAGCGTCGGTGAGTCCAAGCAGATTATGTATGATGTGCTGGATTATACCGTTCCGCTCCTGCCGCAGAATAAACCGCGTTATCTGATGGGCGTCGGTTCACCGGATGCGCTGCTTGAGGGGGCAATCCGCGGAGTGGACATGTTCGACTGCGTCCTGCCTACCCGTATCGCCCGCAACGGAACGACGATGACCAGCCAGGGAAGACTTGTTGTGCGCAATGCGCAGTATGCCCGTGATTTCGGGCCGCTTGATCCGGAGTGCAACTGCTACACCTGCCGGAATTATTCCCGTGCTTATTTACGTCATCTGATCAAAGCCGATGAAACCTTTGGCCTGCGTTTAACGACCTATCATAACCTGCAGTTCCTGCTGGATTTGATGCGCAAGGTGCGTGAAGCCATCAGAGAAGACCGGCTGCTTGATTTCCGCGATGAGTTTTTTGCACAATACGGATTGTATGATAATCTTAAAGGCTTCTAGTACAACTGTGTGTTTACCATATGGTCTTATTGCAGCATGAACAGTAATGTCTTAACTTGCAGTAAACGTGTACTAGAGAACTAGATTGTGCTGCCATGCATATTGAAAGGGGGGAGAAATATGTTTCAATTAGCATCAGGTACTGGAAGCGGCGGAAGCATTCTGGGTCTGGTAGGCCCGTTTGTGCTCATGTTCGTGGTATTCTACTTCCTGCTGATCCGTCCGCAGCAGAAGAAGACCAAGACACGTAACGCCATGCTCAAAGCGCTGAAGAAAGGCGACAAGATCGTTACGATCGGCGGCCTGCACGGAACAATTGTTGAGCTGTCCGACGATATCGTTGTTCTGCGGGTAAATGATGTAACCAAGCTGACTTTTGACCGAGGGTCAATCAGCCATGCAGTTACAATTGCGGAAGATAAAGAATAATTCCGTTTATTACGTACATAAAAGCGGCGTTCTCTCTTATGGAGGAACGCCGCTTTTTTTATTATGCAGATGATAGATTATGAATTGGTGACCCGGCTTGGAACGGTAAGGCTCTCCTGACCGCTGCGAAGGGTAAGCTTAGCCAGCTGGACAGCTACAGAAGTGGAAACCACGGCCAGTATGGTACCTCCAATCATGTCGGTAAGCCAGTGAATGCCGAGATAGAAAATCCCAAATACAATCAGAGCGGCTGAAACGGTCGTAATCGCCATCCAGCGCCGGTTGCCGGAGCGGTAAGCCAGGATCGCGGTAGAAACAGAAATGGCCGTATGCAGGCTCGGGAAGCAGTTGTTCAGGCCGGAAAGCGGCCGGTATTCCTGTTCAAATCTCGGAAACACATCCAGCATCGTAAACCGTACGCCAGCCGGGGCATAGGCCCAGACCTCATTGACCGGAAAGTAGAGATAGAACGGAATCGCAACGGCATAGACCAGCATGATCGTATAGCAGGTTGCATAGAGCATGACACGGTTCTTATCCAGCAAATACACACCCAGCGAAGCGCCAAGTACAGACTGAAGCATAAAAATGTAGAAGAACACGATAACCGGTGTCAGCCAGGGTGCATAAAAGAGCTGCTGGACATGCTGGACGAAGTGCCCCTCAAGCCCGAATATAAATGAGGTGAAGTCGGAGCCGAGATGCATTTTTTTCTCAATCTGCAGTTCATATTTATTAAGGGTTAAAACGCTGATCATACCGGCAACAATTAATAAAAACTTATAGGAGCGGAGCAGCTCCCTCCCGAGCTCTAAGAATGCTGATAAGGGATTGCGCCTGGAGCCGAGCCAGATTAACAGGACTACGATTACAATCGTAAACAGCACTACATGATTCATGGATTGGTAAAGCAAAATAGTCAAAGCCTCCTCGAGCAAAAACAAATCAGATGAACCCAGTGTAACATATTTTCAATAAAAGATTTCAGGTTCTCCGAAATTAAATTTATTAGGATTTTTGTAAATTGACGCCAAATATACCGCCGAGTGCGCCAATTGCCGCTGCTGCCAGCACCCATAAGCCGTCTATACCGGCAGGCGAGCTGTCCAGTGCAAGAAATCCGACCAGCAATACAATCACGCCGTAAAATCCCCCTGTCAGCGCACCTTGGTACCAGCCTTTACTTGAGGCTCTCCGTCCTGCGGTCAACCCCCCGAAGGCGGCGGCAATCCCGTGGACTATGTAGGTATACATCGCGAGGTCCTGTTCCTTCATTCCGCTGCCCCACAGCAAAAGCGAGAGGACGATGGCCCCCAGCAGCATCCACATAAAGGAGCGGCATAACCCTGAAAGCACAGGACTGGATATTCTCCACGAGAACAGACGCCGGATTAAATACATGATAGAACCTCCTAAAATTTTTTTAGTATACCTTCCATTGATTTAGCCCCATACAAAAATACAAAGACATTTTAGATGATGCTGTTCAGTTATTACATATTGTATGGGAGGGCTTGCCCCAATAGTACAAGTTTGGCAAAGGCAGTTCATTTACCAGTAATTTATAAGGCAGCTTCCGAATGTTCCCTTGGCAGTGAGGCCAGAATAGGGTTACATTCATCCACCCCTGCACACCGGCTGAGGGTGAGATACGGAAAGGGGAGCGGAGAGAATATGTTCCAGCATATTACTAGTCATGTCTTTCTGACCGTGCTGATGTATATCTTCATTTTCCTGAGCATGCGGATTATGGGGAAACGGGAGATCGGCAAGCTGTCTGTGTTTGACCTGACCATTTCCATTATGATTGCTGAGATAGCGGTCTTTGTAATTGATGACATTGAACGCCCGATTTCAGACGGGGTAATTCCGATGGCTACACTGGTTGTAATCCAGGTCCTTGTAGCCCAGCTCAGTCTCAAAAGCAGGAAGCTGCGGCTGCTGATTGACGGCAGGCCAAGCGTGCTGATCTCAAACGGGAAGCTGCACCGGAGTGAGATGCGCAGGCAGCGCTATAATATGGATGATCTGCTGCTGCAGCTGCGCGGGCAGAATATTGTCAGCCCGGCTGATGTGGAATTTGCGATTCTGGAGACGAGCGGCCAGCTGACTGTGATTGAAAAAAACAGAAATGTCTCGTCATCCAACCAGTCCGGCAACAGCAGCGATACCGCCGAGAATCAGCAGGACCGGAGTTCAGGTGCCGGCTCGGGCAGCACAGGCGGCTCCGGGAAGTCAGGAAACACATCAGGAGTAAATATCGCCAAGAGCAAAATCAGGTATGAAGGCTTGCCGGTTCCGCTGATTATGGACGGAAAGGTACAGGATGATAATCTGGAGATGATCGGTAAAAACCGGTTCTGGCTGCGGACACAGATCCGCCAGAAGGGTGTATCCGATTTCCGTGATGTATTTTTATGCTCCATCGACCATACCGGTAAAATTTATGTAGACCGGCAGCGCAGCCGCTAATGTCTAGCGCCGCCTTCTGAAAAAAGGCACCCGGTCCAGATCCCGGACAGAGATCAGGCCGGACAGCAGGCAGATGCCCAGATACAGAGCCATACCGCATGCAGAGGCGAACAGAAACTGCAGCCACATGGTGCCGGAGAGCGGTACGGAAGTATACACATAGGAGGTCCCGGCAGCCATGATTATCATGGCTGTAGCTGTTTTTAGAGGGTCGGTGATCCGGATTGAGAATTGGATCAGCTTTACGACACTGGCTCCATGCAGCAGCGTCACCAGAATACTGTTAACGATAATGGCGATAATGGCACCGTATATCCCGTACTCCGGCCGGGAGGCCAGCATGAGAATCAGCATGATCTTAACCACTGCTCCGGCAAGTGTGTTGATGAGTGCCCGGCCAGGCCGGTCCATGGCCTGAAGGGCTGCCTGCAGCGGTGCCTGTACATACAGAAAAAGGGCGAAGGGGGCCATCAGCTTCAGCATGGGAGCGGTGTCCGCGTTGCCGTACATCAGTGTGCACAGCGGTACGGCGAGCACATACATAATGGCCGCAAAGGGAGCGCCTGTAACCATAGCAAGCCTAAGAGCCTGGTGCATCCGTTTATGGATTGCCGGCAAATCGCGGCGGGCTGCCGCTTCCGACAGAGATGGCACAAGTGAAACAGCCAGAGAAGAGCTAAGCACGCCCGGCAGCAGCAGCAGCGGAATTACCATCCCCTGGAGGGAGCCGTATTGGGCAGTGGCCGCCGCCGCGGCAATTCCGGCCAGTGCCAGACTGCGGGCAGTAATAATCGACTCCAGCAGATAAGAAAAGGAACCGACGAGCCGGCCTGCCGTGACAGGAACGGCAATACCGAGCATGCGGCTGAGCAGCGAACCGCCCGGCTTTTCCACGGCCTGGTTATGCTTATTTAATTGAGGCTCATGCGCTATATCGGGTGCAGAGCTGTCCTGTTCATCTTTTTTTACGATAAAATAGTATTGGGCCAGCAGGGCCAGCATCCCCACAATCTCCCCGACCGTTACTCCCAGCATTGCACCGGCTGCCGCATACGCCATTCCCTTAGGCAGAAGCAGATATGAGAACCACAGCATGAAAAAGATCCGGACTACCGATTCCAGCACCGAGGAAAGCGCAGAAGGAATCATGTTCTGTCTTCCCTGGAAATATCCGCGGAATATGGAGGATACCGCCACGATTGAAATCATCGGTGTCATGCTGACAAAGGTATAATATACCCGGCTGTCCGTTAAAATAAAGCGGGTAACCCATGAAGCGCTAAGCAGCGCTATCACTGTAAACAGCAGGCCGAGCGATAAGCTGAGTGTAAGTCCGGTCCGCAGAATGCGGCGTGACTGTCCGGGCTGATTTTCCCCTTCCGCCTCGGCCACCATTTTGGCAATAGCAAGCGGTAATCCCCCGGTAATAACCGTAATCAGCACGATGAAAAAAGGGTATCCGAGCTGGTATAAGCCGACGCCCTCAGCACCGATAATCCGCGGCAATGCGATTCTGGGTATAAAGCCCAGCATCCGGTTAATAATGCCTGCAGCCAGCAGAATCATCGTTCCCTGTATAAAGGTCTGTTTCCTCTGTTTCTTCAAGGGACACTCCTTCTTCCTGAAATGAAATAAAATGAGACGCAGGTGAGCCGGTCCGCTGATGCTGCGGGGCTTGTATATTGATATGCTTGACCCCGGCCCATCCATGACAAGCTTTGGATACGACATCTTTTTTGCGGGAAGAAGGATAGTCGGCCGGTAAGGTCGAATATATATCCGGTAGCCTGCTTCAGCGCAGACCTTGGGAGGTGTAACACTATGGAATCGGAACCGTGGAAGTACGAGGAGCTTAGTGATGTAATCGAAGCTATGTGCACTAGTAAAGCGGAGGAATTCCGGCTCCTGGGCTATGAATATGTAACTGGCAAGGATATCTGGGAGTGCGTTAGCAGCAAATATGACAAGGAGGGCCAACCTCCGCTGTATAAGCTGGTAAATGATATTTATTCACTTAAAGTTACAACGTATATGAATTACCTGATGCTCGCGGCCTACAGGGGGATTACCTGACTTGCAGGAATGAATTTCTTTTGCAAACCGCCTGGGGAAGCAGTAAAGTAAGAGAGGATATCCAGGCACTACCTATCCAAACGGAAGGCTTGCTGACCAGAGCACAGCCCGCCGTTTCTTTGTGTGATCTAAGCACCGTCATTCTGCGCTCAATTGACGGTGATTTCGCACGTAGCTATAATAGGAATATTGAGTAATGAAAGGGGAACTAGCAAGAGCATGAAGAGACTGTTGAGCTTTATCATTACCGTGCTCGTTTTAACCGGCGTCATGGCGTTTACAACCCCCGGTCTGCTGGACAAGGTCCGTCTGGGTCTTGACCTGAAAGGCGGCTTTGAGATTCTGTATCAGGCTTCGCCGATGGATACCGGCGGTGAACTGACCAGAGCTTCGCTGCAGCAAACCGCAAAGAGCCTGGAGAAACGCGCTAACGCACTCGGCACAAGCGAGCCGGAAGTGACAACGGAGGGAACTGACCGCATTCGTCTGAAGATTGCCGGTGTTACCGACGAGGCTGAAGTCCGCGAGAAGATGAAAGAACCTGCCGTATTGACATTCCGCAGTGCCGCCGAAGGTGATGCAGAGGGTGTATACAGCAAGATTGAGCTCGTGGGTAGTGATTTTGTTGAGAATGCTGCCGAGGTTCAGCGTAATAATCTGAACCAGCCTGAGATCAGCATTAGCATTAAAGACAAGAAAAAATTCGCGGAGATCACAGAGAGACTGCTTGGTCAACCGCTAGCTATCTATCTTGATGATCAGCTGTTGGGCAATCCGCCGGTCGTTAGAGCGGTATTGACTGACGGCAAGGCATCGATCTCCGGAAATTATACGTTAGATGAAGCACGTGAACTGGCTGATACCATTAACCTCGGCGCACTGCCGCTGAAGCTGACCGAGAAATACTCGCAAAGCGTCGGAGCAACCCTTGGTAAACAGTCACTTGATCAGACGATCAAAGCAGGTCTTGTGGGCTCCCTGATTATTTTGATTTTCATGATTGGTATGTACCGGCTTCCCGGTGTTCTGGCCAGCTTCGCGCTGATTCTGCATACCTGGCTGCTGATTCTGGTATTTGTCATTGCTGATTTTACCCTGACCCTTCCGGGTATCGCCGCGTTTATCCTTGGTATAGGGATGGCCGTCGATGCCAATATCATTACCAATGAACGGATAAGAGAAGAAATGCGCAGCGGCAAGAGCATCATGTCCTCTGTCAAAGCGGGTAACAAAACCTCCTTCCGGACTGTTATGGACGCCAACGTGACGACCATTATCGTAGCGGCTGTTATGTTCGCATTCGGTACCGGTGCGGTTAAAGGCTTTGCCTTGATACTGATTGTAGAAATTGTACTCAGTATCGTAACCAACCTCTATTTTGCCCACTGGCTGCTTTCGGTGCTGGTCAAAGCTGGCGCCCTGAAGAAACCTAAGCAATTTGGGGTAAAGGAGAGTGACATCCGTGCGCTTTAATAAAGAAATGGATTTCGTGCATTGGAGTAAATACTTCTTTATTTTCTCTATTGTACTTACTGTACTGGGTGTAGTTTTTCTCGGGTTTCTGGGACTGAACTACAGCGTAGATTTCAGAGCGGGTTCTAACGTGGATGTATCGTTGTCCAAGAATCTTACACAGGCTGAGCTTAAGCCAGCCCTGGACAGCCTGGGGATTGCCCATGAGCCGAGCATTACCATCGGTGACCAGCGTGTAAATATCCGTTATGACGAAGAACTTGATAATGCGCAGAGTGAAGCGCTGAAGACCGCAATCAGCAAGCTCGATGATAAGGCTTCCTATGAGATCAATACGGTTGACCCGGAAATGGCCAAGGAGCTTGCGCGTAATGCGATTTACTCCGTCCTACTGTCCAGTTTAGGGATTATTATTTATGTAAGCATCCGGTTTGAATGGCGCTTTGCCCTGGCGGCAATTGTCGCACTGCTCCATGACGCCTTTATGGTAGTGGCAATATTCTCTATCTTCCGACTTGAGGTGGATATAACCTTCATTGTCGCGGTGCTTACGATTATCGGTTATTCCATTAATGATACAATCGTTATTTTTGACCGGATCCGTGAGAACCTGCGCTTTGGCAAACAGAAAACGTATGAGGACCTTAAGCTTCTGGTCAACAAGAGTATATCCCAGACCCTTATGCGGTCCCTTTACACAGCATTTACGGTATTTATTGCCGCGTTCTTCCTGCTTGTGATGGGCGGCGAATCCATTAAAATGTTCTCGCTTGCTATGGTTATCGGGCTGCTCTTCGGAGCCTATTCCTCCATCTTTATCGCAAGCCCGCTCTGGCTGCTGCTCAAAAAGCGCCAGAAGCCTGCCGTGAAGAACAATCCGGCCTAAGTCTCAGCTTTATTGCCCGAAAAGCCGCGTCAACGACGACGCGGCTTTTCGGAATCTTTGGAACTGGCTGACAGGCGTATGCTGCAACATGAGATTACTTGCTACCAGGTAAGGAGGGCTCGTTATGAATGACAAACAATCACCGCAAAGTGAGACGGTTGCCTGGAACGGGATCGTCAGTGATGCTGTACTGGCTCTGGCTAAAGGCAGTATCGGTTATTTCACGGGCAGCAAGGCATTGCTGGGCGATGCCTTATATTCCGGAGCGGACGCGGCAGCAAGGCTGGCGGAAGCTCTCCCATGGCGTTCAGGACAGACAAAGAATCCAAAATCCGCCCTCCGGACAGGGAAAGGTAAAAGCAGTAAGGAACCCATTATTACCATGCTTTTCTCCGCGCTGATTCTGATGGCCGGACTGCAGATCGCTTTTTCAGCCATCCGGGATTTAACCAGAGGACATTTATCGACAGTTCCGCCTGCTGCACTTGTTACGGTTCTTATTTCAATTATAGTAAAAGAGGGCATTTTCCAGTATCAATACCGTTACTTCAAAAAAATTGGCGACGGCAGCCATGCCGCCTATGCGGATAGCCACCGTTTCAGCCTGTATAGCTCGATAGCTGCTTTAATTGGAATAACGTTGTCTATGGTCGGGGGATATATCGGCTGGAGCCCGCTGTTCTACATGGACCCGGTTGCAGCCCTGCTGACAAGCTTCCTGATTCTCCGTAAAGGCTACACCATGATTACCGCTTCGGTCTACGGCAAAACAAGCCAGGAGCTGCCTTCGGCGGAAGCCGCCAATTTCATTGAAACCGTCGGGCGGGTACACGGAGTCATCCGCGTTGAGCATCTCCAGGCGGTAGAACAAGGCCGGTATGTGAATCTTCAGATCAAAATCAGCGTGAATCCGCGGATCACGGTAATGGAAGCCCAGGATATCTCGGAGTGTGCCAGAAAGCTGTTACAGCACCGTTTTGTCCATGTCGGTGAAGTTCATATGGATGTTGTGCCGTACGATCCGGGTTATCCCTACAAAACCAATCACCAGCTTGCGGACAATGATATTCCGACACTGCTACAGTAGGCCGCATGGCGAGAGAAAGGTGAACTCAATTGCTTCATTCAAAAACAAGATGGCAATCTCCGGCAGCCGATCCCGATAAAGTGCGGGAATTGGCCCGGAGCCTTTCTGTTTCTCCGCTCCTGTCCTCCTTGCTTGTGACCAGAGGGCTTACTGCCCCGGACGAGGCATTGCTGTTCATGGACGGAGGGGCGGATGACAGCCATGATCCATTCCTGCTCAAAGGAATGGCCGAGGCTGTGCCGCGGATCAGAAAGGCATTGCAAGAAGAGGAACATATTCTGGTATACGGAGATTATGATGCCGACGGCGTATCCAGCACATCGCTGATGATCTATCTGCTGCGCCATCTGGGTGCTTCCTTTGACATCTATATCCCGCACCGCTCCAATGAAGGCTACGGGCTTCATAATCATGCTCTGGACTGGGCGGTCCAGCAGGGTGTTTCACTTGTCATTACAGTAGATACCGGTATCAGCGCCGTACATCAGATTGCGTACGCGGCTGAGCTGGGAATTGATGTTATTGTGACGGATCATCACGAACCGCCGGAGCTTTTGCCGGAAGCGTTTGCTTTGATTAACCCCAAGCTGCCGGACTGTCCTTATCCGTTTAAAGGGCTGGCCGGAGTAGGGGTGGCTTACAAGCTTGCTGAAGCACTGCTTGACGGCAAGGTGCCTGAGGAGTGGAGTGAAATTGCAGCGATCGGTACGGTGGCGGATCTGATGCCGCTGCTGGGCGAGAACCGCAGCCTGGTCCGCAAAGGGCTTGCAAGCATGCGGAAATCCCCGTTTCCCGGAGTACGCGCGCTGCTTGAGGTCAGCGGTATAACGATGAATACAGTTAGTGCAGTTAATATAGCATTCGGTGTAGCTCCGCGGATCAACGCCAGCGGCCGTCTCGATCATGCAGGCCGGGCGGTTGCCCTGCTGACCACTGCAGATAGTGATGAAGCCGGCCACCTGGCCAGCGAGTTAGATTTGCTTAACAAGGAACGTCAGATGGTCGTTGAACGCATTGTGGGTGAAGCTACTGATAAGCTCATCCGGCAGATCGGAGACGGACAGCCGCCGGATATTATCGTGCTGGCCGATCAGGGCTGGAATGTCGGGGTTGTCGGGATCGTCGCCTCCAAGCTGCTTGAACGGTATTACCGTCCGGTCATTATCCTTGATATCCATCCGGAGACCGGCATGTGCAAGGGTTCGGCCCGCTCTATTCCGGGTCTGGATATTTATGAGGCGCTTACCTCCTGCGCCGGATTAATGGACCATTACGGCGGCCATCCGGCTGCTGCCGGAATGAGCCTGCACCGCGACAATCTGGATGCCTTTGCCGCAGCTCTGAATGAATATGCAGCAGAGGTGCTTACACCGGAGCATCTGATCCCGGTAACCGCTGCAGACGGAGATATCGCGATTGCCGATTTGACGCTGCAGGCTGCACTTGAAATGGACAGACTGGCGCCCTTCGGCATGTCCAATCCGCTGCCCAAATTCATTGTGCGCGGAGCGGCCGTGAAGGAGACCCGCAAGATGGGGCAGGAGGGCAAGCACCTGAAGCTTGTCCTGCAGCAGGGGCGGCACACTATCGAAGCCGTAGCCTTCGGCAAAGGCGAACTGGCTGATTTGCTGCCCGGCGGGACTATGATTGACGTCCTTGCCGAGCTGTCGGTCAATGAGTGGAACGGCTCCCGCAAGCCGCAGCTGATGCTGCAGGATCTGGCCGTGCCGGAGGCGCAACTGTTTGATCTCCGGGGAACAGCAGATGCCGTACGGCAGGCCCTCCGCCTCAAAGAGGTGCTGCAGCCTTACAGCGGCAGCACGCCTTTTACAGCAGCGGCTGTTTTTCAGAACAGCCGCCTCTCGCCGCTCAGCGATCTGAAGGGGATGTCGCTGTGGGTTTATGATGAAGAAGGCGGGATTAACGCGCTTCATCATGGACAAGCTGAGCCAGACGGGAAAGTGTCGCTGCTGTGTCTGCTGGACATGCCGGAAACGCCGGAGCAGCTGGATGCCCTGCTTGCCGCTTTCCCTCAGGCCGAGAACATTGCCCTGCTGCATGCCCGGCGTGACGGGCGTGACCGCCTGCAGGTTCCGACACGCGATCATTTTAAGGTATTATATAAATTGCTGGCTTCCATTGCCTCTTCAGCAGTACCTGAGCATGAGGTGCTGCTGCGGCTTAGCCGCCAGTCTTCGCTGAGTGTACGGATGCTGGGCCGGATGCTGGACGTGTTCGAGGAGCTTGATTTTATCGAACGTACCGGTGGAATGATCTCATTTGTGTCCCAACCGGCAGCCAAAAACCTGTCTGCCTCGCGTCACTTTGTCCGTTTAGGACAAACTGCCGAGATGGAGCAGTATTTCATGGAAAGCAGCCCCCGCGAGCTGGAGAACTGGATGCTGGCCCGCCGCCAGGGAGCGTCGTAGGCTGGGACGGGCTTAAGCTCACAAACCAAGCAGACGCTTCCGGAGCGAGTTTTGTACGAAGCAATTAAAGTGGGCGGATGCTCACAAAACCAAGCACATGCTTCCGAAGTGAGTTGTTCGAAGCGAATCGGTGAGGTAATCCTCACAAACCAAGCAGATGCTTCCGAAGTGAGTTTGTTCGAAGCGAATCGGTGAGGTAATCCTCACAAACTTTTAGGAGATGATACTATTGGATTTCAAAAACAACATTCGCGTAATTGAAGATTTCCCGCAGCCGGGAATCAGCTTTAAAGATATTACCACCCTGCTTAAAGACGGCGAAGCTTACCGCGCAGCGATTGACGAGCTTAAAGCGCTGGTATCCCATCTGAACATTGATGTCATTGCCGGACCGGAAGCCCGCGGCTTTGTAGTTGGCGCTCCACTGGCTTATGCGCTGGGAGTGGGCTTTGTTCCTATCCGTAAAAGCGGCAAGCTCCCGTACGAAACAATCGAAGTTGGCTATGACCTGGAATACGGCAAAGATACACTTGCTGTTCACACCGATGCTATCAAGCCGGGCCAAAATGTGCTGATTGCTGATGACCTTCTGGCAACTGGCGGAACGATTGCTACTTCTGTCAGCCTGGTTGAACAGCTCGGAGGTAAGGTTGTCGGAGCAGCATTCCTGATTGAGCTGGTACAACTGGCCGGCCGCAACAAGCTTTCGGACATCGAAGTTGTATCCCTGCTGACATACGAAGACTAAACGAATTGTAAAATGCTCCCGTGGAGCTTTTCCCGGGAAATAAAAAGTGGACGTTGTCGAATAACGACAACCGTCCACTTTTTTTACTAATGCCGCACACGGCTTTCTTTGAAACATACCTAGCCATGAGAACCGGTATGCCGCACCCCGTTAATATCTACTATATAGCCAATAGGAAAACAGGGGAAAAGTTCTCAAATAATTGCATCAATCAGCTTAACGGGATGGCTCTTTTTTGTTTATATAGTTAGCTAATATATTCAGCTCTTACGACTTAGTGTGCAGTTTTCTCCGAATCCTGTTCATTGGACAAGCCCAGCACTTCGATCAGCTTGAAGAACAGGGACAGCACGATACCAACAATAGTAGCCAGTGCCATACCTTTGAGCTGTACGCCGGCAATATTGAGCGAGATGCCGCTGATGCCGACAACAAGCACCAAAGTGGCCAGAATCATATTGCTGGCTTTGGAGAAATCAACCTTTTGTTCTACAAAAATACGCAAACCCGATGCGGCAATAACGCCGAACAGCAGCAGGGATACACCGCCCATAACCGGCTGCGGGATATTCGCGATAATGGAGGAGAAGGTACCGGAGAACGAGAGCAGAATGGCGATGATGGCCGCTCCGCCGATTACGAATACCGAGTATACTTTGGTCAAAGCCATAACGCCGATATTTTCACCGTAAGTAGTGTTTGGTGTGGAGCCTACAAAGCCGGAAAGCACAGTCGATATCCCGTTACTGAGCAGGGAACGGTCAAGTCCGGGATCTTTGGTCAGGTCTTTGCCGACAATATTGCTGGTTACAAGCAGATGGCCGATATGTTCAACAATTACAACCAGGGATACAGGAATGATGGTCAGGATAACCTGCCAATCGAATGAAGGAGTAGTAATCGTCGGATGGGATAGGAAACTGGCGTCGGCAATAGCTCCGGTATTGACCTGTCCCATAATATAGGCAAGCACATAACCGGTTACGATACCGATGAGGATATGGATGATTTTGGGGAAGCCGCGGAACATAACAGAACCGATAACGGTAACTCCCAGTGTGACCAATGACAATGTAATAGCCTTACCGTCCGGAGTCCAGTCTGCAACCGCAACGCCTTCAGGAGCAATCAGTCCGGACATGCGTGCGGCAACCGGTACCAGCTCAAGTCCGATTGTTGCTACGATAGCACCCATGGCAGCAGGAGGGAATACAACATCAATCCAGCCGGTTCCGGCATAACGGATGATTAATGCGACAAGAATAAAGATAACACCGGTAACAATAAACGCTCCCAGTGCAAGCGAATATCCATGCTGATGATCTCCCTGATATTTATCCAGCACACTGAGCACCGGTGAGATGAAAGCGAAGCTTGACCCGAGGTAGGCCGGGATTTTGCCGCGGCAGATCAGAATATAGAGCAGTGTGCCGATACCGTTCATCAGCAGGATCATGCCGGGATCTACCCCGAACAGGTTAGGGACGAGCACGGTGCTGCCGAACATGGCGAACAGATGCTGCAGACTCAGGAGAAAGCCTGGGCCTAACGGGAGTTTCTCGTTAACTTGAATTTCGCGTTGCAATGGAGTTCACTTCTCTTTCTCTATGTAGTTTTGTCTTAACCTGGCGAAAACCGCCTTTACTAGATTAAATAGTACGACGCCGTTTGACAACAACATTTTTTGAACAATGTTAGACTTTATTTGTTTTTGTCATAAATTATTCTTCTATTCCCTGCAGAAACGGCTGTATGCCAGGCAATGGGAAGTGTTGACGTAATGCATCCTAAGCGTCATAATTATAAACAACTTTAAACTGCGTGTAGTGCAGCTCAAAGGAGCTGAAGGCCTGCAAATAGGGTTTCACTTGCGGGTTTATTTTATTATGCAGGATTCGGAATTTATCTAAACGCATAGGTTTAACAACATTTTCGAGAAACTCCTGTCATGGAGTTTTCTTATAGAAAGGAAACGGATACGACGAGAATGGGCATAGAGCAATTAGTTGAAAAGGCCGGCGCCTATATAAAAGAAAAAGATCTTCTCCGCATCCGGGAAGCGTATGAGTTTGCCGACCAGGCTCATCACGGCCAGGTACGCAAATCGGGGGAGCCCTATATCCTGCATCCGCTGGCGGTTGCAGATATTGTCGTCAATATGCAGATGGACGTTATTTCCATTATTGCAGCACTTCTGCATGATGTCGTTGAAGATACAACGGTGTCGCTGGAGCAGATCCGCGAGAAGTTCGGCGATACCTGTGCCATGCTGGTGGATGGTCTGACCAAGCTGGAACGCATCCGCTTCCGCTCCAAGGAAGAGCAGCAGAACGAGAACTACCGCAAAATGTTTATCGCCATGGCTCAGGATATCCGGGTCATTGTGATCAAGCTGGCGGACCGGCTGCATAACATGCGGACGCTCAAGTATCAGTCTGAGGAGAGCCAGCGGCGGATTTCCTACGAGACGCTGGAGATTTTTTGTCCGATAGCTGACCGTTTGGGTATTTCGGCGATTAAATGGGAGATGGAGGATATTGCCCTCCGTTACCTGAATCCTCAGCAATACTACCGTATTGCGAACCTGATGCATAAGAAGCGGGCAGAGCGTGAGCAGTTCATTGACAGTGTTATCGGCAGAATACGCGCCAAGCTTGATGAAATGGGGATCGAAGGGGATCTGTCCGGACGTCCCAAGCATATATACAGCGTCTATAACAAAATGAGCACTAAAAACAAGCAGTTCAATGAGATTTATGATCTGCTGGCGATCCGGATTATTGTTGATAATATTAAGGACTGTTACGCTACTTTAGGGATTATTCATACTCTTTGGAAGCCGATGCCCGGCCGGTTCAAGGATTATATCGCCATGCCTAAAGCGAACATGTACCAGTCCCTGCATACAACCGTGGTAGGTCCGGGCGGAGAGCCGACTGAAGTGCAGATCCGTACCTGGGAAATGCACCGGACGGCGGAATTCGGGATTGCCGCACACTGGGCATATAAAGAAGGCACCAGCAACAGCGGAAATCCGGAGAACCGCATGCCGTTTTTCCGGGAAATCCTGGAGCTGCAGCATGAAGCCAAGGATGCCGAGGAGTTCGTGGAATCGCTTAAGATGGACTTTTTCTCTGACCTTGTTTTTGTTTTTACGCCAAAGGGCGAGGTTGTGGAATTGCCGGCGGGCTCTGTTCCGCTGGATTTTGCTTTCCGGATTCATACAGAGGTCGGTAACCGGACCATCGGCTCCAAGGTGAACGGGCGGATTGTGCCGCTCGACCATAAGCTGAAGACCGGGGATATAGTAGAGATCCTCACTTCCAAGAATTCTTACGGCCCGAGCCGCGACTGGCTGAAGATTGCCCAATCTTCCCATGCGCGCAGCAAGATCAAGCAGTGGTTCAAGAAAGAGAAGCGCGAGGAAAATGTCGAAAAAGGCCGCGAAGCAGTCGAACGCGAGCTGAAGCGGCTTAACATGGAGGTTTCCGATTTCCTGACCGAGGATAAGCTGAGCGATGTGGCCAAGAAGTTCGCCTTCGGCGACGTCGAGGATATGCTATCCGCAGTCGGATTCGGAGGGATTACCGCCTCGCAGATCGCGAATAAGCTGACCGAGAAGCTGCGCAGGGAGCAGGAGGAAGCTGCCAACCATCTGGAATTGTCTACCGAGATGAAGGAGATCAAATCCAGCGGCGGCAACCGTAACCAGCCTACCAACGGTGTGCGCGTCAAGGGCATTGATAACCTGCTTGTCCGCTTCGCGCGATGTTGCAACCCCGTACCGGGTGACGATATTGTCGGATATGTAACCCGCGGGCGCGGCGTGTCTGTGCACCGTGAGGATTGTCCGAATATTCCGACCGACGGTGACGGGGAAGAATCAGCACGGGTGATTGAAGTGGAGTGGGAAGGCAGCATGGAGGCCAACTACAGCGTTGATATTGAGATTACAGGCCATGACCGCAACGGTCTGCTTAATGAAGTGCTGCAGGCGGTGTCTGAGAGCAAAACGAATATTTCGGCCGTTACCGGACGCTCTGACAAGAATAAGATGGCGATGATTCACATGACGATTCTCATCCGCAATACCGATCATCTGCAGTCGGTTGTCGACCGGGTGAAGCGTGTGAAGGATGTATATACAGTTAACCGGATTATGCAATAGGGCAAGGAGCTGAAAGTCGCAATGAGAGCAGTGGTACAACGCTGTAAGGAAGCAAAAGTTACAGTCGACGGGACGGTAACAGGAGCCATTAGCGAAGGCTTGATGCTGTTGATCGGCGTGACGCATGGAGATACGGAGAAGGATGCCAAATATCTGGCTGACAAAATAGCCGGACTGCGCATCTTCGAAGATGAGGCCGGCAAAATGAACTTTAGTGTAATGGATACCGGAGGAGCCGTTCTATCTGTATCACAGTTCACTTTGTACGGGGACTGCCGCAAGGGACGGCGCCCGAACTTCATGGCTGCAGCGGCTCCAGCCGAGGCTAAGCAGCTCTATGATTACTTTAACCAGGAGCTGAGAGCCGGCGGACTTCAGGTGGAGACCGGCGTGTTCGGGGCCATGATGGACGTCTCATTCACCAACTGGGGACCGGTTACGCTGATCCTGGACAGCCGGGACTAGAGAAGCTACTAAAATGAATATGTGACATGCCGCAGGTTGTTCCCTATAGGAGCAGCCTGCGGCTTTTTTTATAATGCAGCTATTATAGGCTGCCGGGGGTGTTGAAGTCCTCATAGAGTGTTTGGGTTAGCGTCTGCACGGGGATAGAGCCAGCTTGTACAGGATAAACTAGGGAGGATTGAAATTTTGTCAGGGGTAGGTAATCCGAAGATGAGATATTCTCCGAAATCATGGGCATGGACCCGCGTTCCGGCCTACACGGCAGGCAGTGCTGCGGAAGCATCGGCGGCAGCGAAAGAAGCAAGGCAGGAGGAAGATCTTGCGCTCATGAAGGGCAGAAGTCGGGGGCTGCTTCCGCGCACCTGAAGAAACCCGGAAAGTTCCGGTACCAGATTGAACAGAAAAATATTAAATTAGGGAAGAATGATGGAGGAGAATTTTGGAACTGTAGGAGCGGTAGCGTCCGCCTGAAAGCTTTTCGTAGAAAAGCTCGCTACGGAAGCATATGCCGTCTGCGGATTTCAACCGCGAACAGCGGTACAAATGAAGAAATCTGCAGACAACAGCGGCCGGAAGTCCAAACATTCTCTGGAGTGATGACTCATCCCGAAATGGGAAATTATAAGTTCAATCAATCGAGCACACCTTGGGTCGTTAGAAATCCGGATATTGCGGGTAATAAGAAAGCGAGAACAAAATAGCGGAGAGGAGAACTTATCCAATGAGTAAAGTAGCATTTCTGCTCGCCAGCGGTTTTGAAGATTCCGAAATGAAAGTACCTTACGATGAAGTTATACAAGCAGGACATCAGGCTGAAATTATAGGTCTGAAAAAGAATGAAACGCTACTGGGCAAAAAGGGAAACGTTTCCTATGCTACAGATAAAGCAATCAGCGAGGTAAAGGCCGGTGACTATGACGCAATCGTGATTCCAGGCGGTTCGTCACCCGAAAATCTGCGGCTGGATGAAGGCATTCTTGCTTTTGTGAAGGAAGCCGATGCTTCCGGTACTCCGATTGCATCTATCTGCCATGGACCGCAGATTCTGATCAGTGCAGACCTGCTTCAAGGACGCACCATCACCTCCTACCCGCCGCTCAAGGATGATGTCGTTAACGCCGGAGCGGAGTTTAAGGATGAAGAGGTCGTCGTTGACGGCAATTATATAACATCGCGCACCCCGAAAGATGAACCTGCCTTTGTGCGCGAGCTGCTGAAGGTCCTGTAATCAACCAATATTGAAGGAGGGAACAATCATGACCAGAAGAATTCAGGCTTATTTCAGAACGGAAAGTGAAGCGGAGGGCGCGAAAACGGCATTGATTCCATATAGTGTGGAGGCTCTGGAAATTTCTCAGCTGACAGATCCCCTGGATTCCGGCAGGGACCGCAGACCGAATCTTCTTTTGCCGCTAGTTCCGTACAACAATTCAGTGATTACCGGCGGGACAATGGGCGTGGCAGGAACAGCGGGAGCATTGAGCGGAGCTGCGGTGGTTCCGGCAGTAGTCGACAACGATGATGAAGGGCTGAGACGTGCGACGTTGACGCAGACAATGATATTCTGCGTGATACCAATGTCAACGATGATGTCGATTTGAGTGATGTGCACATTGTAATGTCCCTGAAAACTACAGAGGAGCATTATAATGAGGTTGTAGAGACATTGCGCGGCAAGCATGCATATGTAGAGGTTTTTGAATAATATTAGTATGACTGCTGGGTGTTAGAACGCAGTCTGCAGGCAGCCCCGGCCGTCCGCACGGACCCGCCGGGGCTGCCTTGTGCAGCAGAGCAAAAATTCACTGGACAGCTCGGGCAGCGTAGTGTAAAGTATGTTTGTGTTAAGGCGGACAGAGAATGTCCCAGTAAATAAAACGCTTTCTTTTCTGTAATACAACTGTAATACTGCATTCATGAATCCTTAATATAGGGTGTCTATAATAGAAGCATGACCCCCTTTTTTATAATATATGATAATGGACCTGCAGCAATCGGCTGCAGGTCACTTTTTTTATATGCACCTGATCTGCAATATTTACACGGGAATTTCATTTCCTTCCTTGACTTTAGCGCAGTGGTTCAGTAGAATCTAACAATATACGAAATGTTTATAATGCTTTGATGACGGGACCAAGTAATCCGAGATCCATGACCCCAGAGAGGAATCCCCGCAGAACCGGCTATTGGCCTTCATTAGGAGCCATATCCGTTTCGGCACGGCTGTAAGGATTCTGTTGATGACCGGATGAATGACTTCCCCGAGAACGCACGGCGAACGCGAGGCAGCTTACCTGCCTAGGGTCAGTAGCCGGAGCGCGTAGGCGGGCGTTAACCGCTTAGAGCGGATTCAGTTTAGGTGAATGAGTCCGGAATGTGGGTGGTACCACGGGTGAATAATCGTTTATGATAATCCCTCGTCCCTGTTTGTTACAAACAGAGGCGAGGGATTTTTTGCTTTTTTGTGAAATATCAGAACGTATAAGTCTAAGGACTTATACAGGTCTGATCTTTCTCGCAGAAACGGCTGCCGCCTTCCCCGAAGGACGGCAAAGCCGTTTTTACTTGAAATTGTGCAAGCTAAGGTACAGGCAATGTTAGGCAAGAGGGGTTATTTTCAGGAGGGATAGGCTGTGGCTAAAGAAAGATTCGAGAAACCTACAGGTACACAGGATGTGCTTCCAGGTGCCGTAGAGAAATGGCAGTACATTGAAGGCAAGGCCAGAGATCTCTGCCGCCGGTTCAATTACCGGGAGATCCGCACACCGATGTTTGAGCACACCGGGCTGTTCGAACGGGGCGTCGGTGAAACTACGGATATTGTGGAGGGCGAAATGTACACCTTCAAGGACAAAGGCGACCGTGACCTGGCGCTCCGTCCGGAAGGAACGGCTGGTGTTGTGCGTGCTTATGTGCAGAACAAGCTGTACGGCGAGCCTGATGTCAGCAAGCTGTATTACATCGGTCCGATGTTCCGTTATGAACGTCCGCAGGCGGGAAGATACCGCCAGTTCCACCAGTTTGGCATTGAGGCGTTCGGGGCAGTAGATCCGGCCATTGATGCCGAGGTGATCTCGCTGGGATATCAGTTCTACAAAGATCTCGGCCTCAAAGAAGTCCGGGTTGAGCTGAACTCCGTGGGCAATGCGCCAAGCCGCGCCGCTTACCGCGAGAAGCTGCTGAATTTCCTGAGACCAATGCGCGATACGCTGTGCAGTGACTGTCAGCGCCGCATGGACCGCAATCCGCTGCGGGTGCTCGACTGCAAGGTTGATCAGGATAAGTTCGGCGGTGCGCCGTCCATTCTGGACAGTCTGGATGAAGAATGCACTACCCATTTCGAAAAGGTTAAGCAGCATCTCGATACCATGGGCGTTGAGTACAGCATCAATCCCCGTCTGGTCCGCGGACTGGATTATTACACGCATACCGCGTTTGAGTATAAAGCAGCCGGCATCGGCTCCATCGATACCGTCGGCGGCGGAGGCCGCTATAACGGGCTTGTAGAGGAAATCGGCGGACCGGATCAGCCGGGCATCGGGTTCGGAATCGGGCTGGAGCGTATCCTGCTGATTCTGGAGAATCAGGGTGTGGAGCTTGCGGCAGCGAAGCCGCTCGATGTATATTTCGTAGCGCTTGGCGAAGCTGCAGATCAGGAGATTACGAAGCAGCTTTTCCTGCTGCGCAGCCAGGGCTTCTCTGCTGAACGCGATTACCTCGGCCGCAAAATGAAGGCGCAAATGAAGTCGGCTGACCGTATGTCAGCGCGGTATACGGCGATTCTTGGCGAAGATGAGCTGAACAGCGGAGTCATCGCCCTGAAGTCAATGGAGACAGGTGAGCAGAAGACAGTCAAGCTGGAAGAGCTGGCACAGGCGCTGGTCTAAGGAACGGTCACACTTATTTTAACCATGAAAGGGTAGGATAAATTATGAGTAGAAGTCATCATTGCGGGCAATTAACGCCTGAGCAGATCGGCCAGACAGTAACATTGAACGGCTGGGTACAGACCCGCCGCGACCTTGGAGGCGTCCTGTTCATTGACCTGCGCGACCGTACAGGTATTGTACAAATCGTGTTCAATCCGGATTATTCCGGTGAAGCACTGCAGATTGCCGATAAGGTGCGCAGTGAATACGTACTCTCCGTTACGGGTAAAGTTGTTAAGAGAGATGAAGAAACGGTTAACCGCAACCTGCCTACAGGCGAAATTGAAGTGCAGATTACGGAAATTGAAGTGCTGAATGCTGCCAAAACCCCTCCGTTCTTCATCGAAGACGGCGTGGAAGTGGATGAGTCGCTGCGGATGAAATACCGTTACCTTGACCTGCGCCGTCCGGAAATGCACAAGACACTGCTGCTGCGCTCGAAGGCGGCGAAGATTTTCCGTGACTTCCTTGACGGTGAAGGCTTCATTGATGTTGAAACTCCGATCCTGACCAAAAGCTCCCCTGAGGGCGCACGTGATTATCTGGTGCCTAGCCGGGTACATGAAGGTGAATTTTTTGCACTGCCGCAGTCGCCGCAGATTTACAAGCAGCTGCTGATGGTCGGCGGCATCGAGCGTTACTACCAGATCGCCCGCTGCTTCCGTGACGAGGATCTGCGCGCTGACCGCCAGCCGGAATTTACCCAGGTCGACATCGAGACCTCTTTCCTGCCGCAGGATGAGCTGCTCGGCATGATGGAAACCTTGATGCAGCGCCTGCTGAAGGAAACGGTAGGAGTTGAGGTTGCCGTTCCGTTCCAGCGCCTGACCTACGCCGAAGCCATCGGCAAATACGGCTCGGATAAGCCGGACCTGCGTTTTGGCCTGGAGCTTGTTGAAATGAACGACATCGTTGCCAGCAGCGGTGTGAAGGTATTTGCTTCCGTTATCGAAAAAGGCGGAGAAGTGAAGTGCCTCAATGCCAAAGGCTGCGGTACATGGACCCGTAAGGAAATCGACGATCTTGGACCTTATGCTGCCCGTTACGGCGCGAAGGGCCTGGCCTGGATTCAGGTGAAGGACGGGGAGTTCAAGGGACCGATCGTCAAATTCTTCACTGAAGAAGAAATTGCAGCTGTAAAAGAACGCACCGGCGCTGAAGAAGGCGACCTTCTGCTCTTCTCCGCTGACAACAAAAAAGTGGTTGCCGATGTACTGGGTGCCCTGCGTCTGAAGATCGGCCGCCAGCTCGGCCTGATTGATGACAGTGTGTTCAAATTCGCCTGGGTTACCGAATTCCCGCTGCTCAGCTATGACGAAGACCAGAAGCGTTATGTGGCCGAGCATCATCCGTTCACCCGTCCAATGGACGAAGACCTGCACCTGTTCGATACCGACCCGGGCAAGATCCGTGCGCAGGCTTACGATATTGTGCTTAACGGCTATGAAGTGGGCGGCGGCTCCCAGCGTATCTACAAGCGTGATGTACAGGAGAAAATGTTCGAAGCTCTCGGCTTTACGCCTGAAGTGGCTTATGAGAAATTCGGCTACCTGATGGATGCCTTCGAATACGGCACGCCTCCGCACGGCGGGATTGCCTTCGGCTTTGACCGTCTGGTCATGCTGCTGGCCGGACGCACAAATCTGCGTGAAACGATTGCCTTCCCGAAAACGGCAAGTGCAACCGACCTGCTGATGGACGCACCTGCTCCGGTAGATGCCGCGCAGCTGGAACAGCTCCACATCAAGCTGGCACCAAAGCCGGAAAAAGTGAAAAACTAATCAAACCATGCCTGAGGAGCGTCTCTATAGACGGCTCCCCAGGCCGCATAATAAAGGAGGCGTGAACCTTATGCTGCATCAGTTCTCGCGTACAGAGCTTGCCATCGGGCCGGAGGGCCTGGAGATTCTGAAGAACAGCACAGTAGCTGTATTGGGGATCGGCGGCGTTGGTGCCATGTCTGTTGAAGCGCTGGCCCGCATGGGTGTCGGCCGGATTATCCTGATCGACAAGGATGCGGTGGATATCACCAATATCAACCGCCAGATTCATGCGCTCACGACCACAATCGGCCAGAAAAAGGCTGATCTGATGGTGGAACGCGTCAAGCTGATAAACCCGGAGATTGAAGCGATCGCCCTGAACATGTTCTATACGGAGGAAACGTATGAGGAGCTGTTCAAGCTTAAGCCGGATTTTGTCATTGATGCATCCGATACGATTATTTACAAAATCCATCTGATTAAGGAATGCCTGTCCCGGGGAATTCCCATGGTTTCGAGTATGGGCGCAGCCAACAAGATGGATCCTACACGCTTTAAGGTGGCTGACATCTCCAAAACGGAGATGGACCCGATTGCCCGCGTAATCCGTCAAAAGCTGCGCAAGGACGGCATCAAAAAAGGCGTTAAGGTTGTCTTCTCGACTGAAGTTCCGGTGAAACCGCGTGTGGATGTAACGGAACAGATTGTTCCTGCCGATGCGCCGGACCGGCGCAAGGCCAAGCAGCCGCCGGCGAGCAATTCGTTCGTACCGCCGGTTGTCGGTCTGATTATGGTAAGTGTTGCAGTTGATGATCTGCTGAAAGCCGGCGGCGCAAGCGTATAAAACCGGCCCGGGCAACAAATAAATGAATGGTGGACGAAGGGCGTAAGCAGCCGGATAGCCGGCTGCACGCCCTTTTATTGCGGTTTCCGGTTATGAGCCGTAAAAACCGGGTAATAGCCAGCGGAACTTAACAATCAGTGGAGGTTTTACAATGAATTCGAATTTTTGGCGGAAGAGCGTGGGTCTGGAGCCGGGAGATAACTGGAAACGGGAATGGGCTGCAGGAATCCTGTCTTATTTTGCCTCTGTATATATTGTGATGGTCAATGCGGCCATTCTGCATGATGCAGGCATGCCGCTCAGAGCGGGGATGGTCGCTACACTGCTGACTGCGGTTACAGGCTGCCTGCTTATGGCTTTCGGCGGCAAAACGCCGATTATTGTGGTGCCCGGCATGGGGATCAATGCCTTCTTCACCTATACGCTGGTCCATTCCATGAAGCTGGACTGGCGCGAAGCTCTGGCGGTTGTTGTGGTAACCGGCGTACTGTTCGCAGTCGTAGCGTTCACATCGCTGTACCGGATTCTGAGCGAAGCGATTCCGCATAACCTGCAGCATGCCATCACGGTCGGAATCGGGTTGTTTCTGACCTTCATCGGCCTGCAGAAAAGCGGGATCGTTATAGCCCATCGGACTACTTTCGTGGCTATCGGCCATTTCAGCGACCCGGCGGTTATCACATCCTGTGTAACACTGATTCTGGCGCTGGTGCTGTTCATCCGCGGAACGCGCGGCGGATTGCTGATCAGCATGATTGCCGGCACAGGACTGGCCTATCTGCTGGGAGCAGCACATAAGCCTGAAACAACAGAATCAGGCCATGTTTTTACCGGCTATGGTGATGTTTTTGCCGGCATGGACTGGAGCGGAGTGATCAGTCTGGTGTTCTGGATTGCCGTGTTCCTGCTGCTTCTGATCGTCGTATTTGAGAATATCGGGCTGATCTCCTCGCAGACGCTGATGGCCGGGCGGCCGGAACGGTTCAAGAGCAGCCTGCGGGCACTCTCAGTTGCCAACATTGCAGCCGGCCTGTTCGGCAGCAGTCCGGTCGTTGCGGCTGCAGAATCCACTGCAGGCATCGCGGCAGGCGGCAAATCCGGTCTGACCTCGCTGGTCACCGGGCTGCTGTTCGGGGCGACCTTCCTTTTTATCCCTCTGCTGGCCTATGTGCCGGACAGTGCCATCGCACCCATCCTTATTGTGATCGGCGGCCTGATGGTCCAGAGTGTGCGGGAGATGGACCTCAGTGACATGACGGAGCTGTTCCCTGCTTTTCTGGTTATGGTTATGATTCCATTCACCTACAGCATTGTGGACGGTATGGCTTTCGGCTTTATCACTTATCCGATTGTCAAGCTGGCTATGGGGAAAGGCAAGGATGTCCCTCCGGCGCTGTACGGGATTGCCGGGCTGTTTGTAGCCAACTTTGTGCTACATGCTTTTATGGGATAACGGCTTAGGATTGCTGCGGGAAGTGCGGCGTTCAGCCGGATAGATAATTCTGGATTTTGTGAATCTGTTGTGCTATGATGAGTATCCTTTTTGTGTAAGTGATATCAGCCTTGCACAGATCGCTATGCTCATAAACTTTTAGGAGGTAACTGAAATTGGAGGACAACTTTCAAAGTGCCTATCAAGAGGAAGAAGACAGGCTGAACAGCACGCTTACCGAAATTGATTCGATCCTGGCTAAACTGCGCAATACCCCGGTGTATACCGGACATGATTATACGGAGCAGGTGCTGGAGGATTCCAGGGAGCAGAGGCGCAAGGATTTGGCCAGGCTCCGGCCGGAGCCCTACTTCGGACGGCTGGATTTCCAGAGCAGCGGTGATGGAGCGCCCCAGCCCCTGTATATCGGCAAAATCGGCGTAGACCGTGAGCAGGTAAGCGACCGTCCGCTGGTCATCGACTGGCGCGCACCGGTAGCAAGCCTGTTTTATTCTTTTACCGGAGGGACGGAACCTGCCTCTTATGAAGCTCCGGAGGGGCTGATTGAAGGGCTTGTATATCTGAAACGCAACGTGGTGATCCGCAAGCAGATCCTGGAACGGGTTGCGGATACCTACAACCGGGACAGCGATGCACCGGCGGTATCGGACGAATTTCTCGTCTACCGGCTGGGGGAGAACAAGGATAACCGGCTCCGCGATATCGTCTCGACAATTCAGGAGGAACAGGACAAGATTATCCGTGCGGTGAAGAATACGGCGCTGATCATCCAGGGCGTAGCGGGGAGCGGGAAGACTACGGTCGCCCTGCATAGACTGGCATTCCTGTTGTATCAATACAAGGAGCAGGTATCGGCGGAGAAAATGATTATTTTTGCTCCGAACCGGATGTTCCTCGATTATATCTCCGATGTGCTGCCGGAGCTCGGGGTCGGCAACATTGCCCAGAGCACGTTCCCGGACTGGGCGGCTAATGTGCTGGATCTGGAGCTGCCGGAGCAGAATACCACGGAGACATTGAACCGCTGGTTCGAAGCGGAAGGCGGCATGCCGGCCATTACAGAAGAAACACCTGGGCGTTTCAAGGGCTCTACGGTGCTAATGGGAGTCATTGAGTCGGCTGTTAAGCTGCTGGAGGCGGGAGCGGTCCCCGAAGGGGATTTCAGCCCGTGGGAAGGCGCAGTGCTGCGTCGTTCCATGATCCTGCGCTGGCATAATGAGGAATACGCCCCTTATCCGCCGCTGAAGCGCAAAGAGCGGGTAATGGCGCGGATTCACCGCTGGATTGAAATGGAGCTGAAGAAAAGCCCGTCCGCAGCAGCGCTGAAGGAACGTAAGAAGAAGGCGGCAGCCAAGGAGAAGACATACGGCGGCAAATGGCCGAAATATGATCCGCTGATGATCTACAAGCAGATCTTCCGCGCCGCCAAGGTGCCTGGGGACTGGCCGGCAGAAGCACCGGAGCTCATCCCTCAGGGGGTGCTGAAGGAAACTGCAAAGGATCTCAAAAAAGGCATCCTGCGCGAGGAAGATCTGCCTCCCTTGCTCTATATCCATTATCTGCTGAGCGGTAATGAGGGCACGGAGCGCTTTGACCATATTGTAATTGACGAAGCACAGGATTTCTCGCCTTTCCAGATCGCCGTGCTGGATTTGTATGTGAAGGGCCACTCCTTCACGATCCTGGGTGATCTGTCACAGGGTATCCATGCCTATAAAGGCGTGCACGCCTGGGCGGAAATGCAGACGCTGTTCGCTCCTGAGCATACCGCCTACCACGCGCTGACACGAAGCTACCGCTCAACCATGGAGATCATCGAATTCGCCAACGGTATTCTCTCAGCGGGCGTTCAGAGCCCGCTGCTGGCCGTACCGGTGTTCCGCAGCGGTAATCCGGTCCGCCTGATCGCTTACAGCGGTGAGTCAGCTGAGGCGGCTTCAGGAGCGGATCAGCGCCTGCACTCAGTCAGTACAGCGCTTAAGGCGCTCTCCGGGCGTGAATACCGGACAGTAGCCGTCCTGACCCGCAGTCTTCGTGAAGCGGAGGAGCTGTATGCAGCGCTGGCTGCCGGCTTCGAGGATCTTCATCTCATTGACGGCAGCATGACACAATATCTCGGCGGCTGTCGGTACTGCCGGTCTATCTGTCCAAGGGTCTGGAGTTCGATGCAGTCATCCTGGCCGATGCCGATACCAGCCATTACGGAGCAGCCGCCTGGGATGCCAAGCTGATGTATGTCGGCTGTACCCGTGCGCTGCATGAATTGTGGCTGCTGCACAGCGGAGAACTGCCTGCTTATGTGAAGACAGCAGGGGAAGAGACTGTTACTGGCTGGCCGGAAGCGGCAGAACATTAAACATACAGTAAAAAGGACCGCCCTATGGTTTGGTCAAGCCCCTGTTTTATAGACACTGAAAAAAGACCCTAGGCTATAAGCTGCTTCCGGTATTCTACCGGAGGCAGCTTATTTAGTTTTCGTTGCGGTCGATGTTCGTTATAAAATTGAATATAGGCTTCAATTCGCCTTTGTGCCTCATCCATATTTCGGATATCATAAGGGTAGAGCCCTTCCGTTTTCAGATGCGAGAAGAAGCTCTCCATTGAGGCATTGTCATAACAATTTCCTCGGCGAGACATGCTGATTCGGGCGCCAACCTTTGGCAGCA
>NZ_LRAC01000133.1 GCF_001517085.1 Paenibacillus sp. DMB5 | reverse complement strand
GCAGTAATGGTAGCGCCGAGCACGCTGGTGATCGTACCATTAAGCAGGTTCGTTACTGTACCGGCGGAAGATAATGTACCTGCGGTAATCGTAGCGCCAAGCACGCTGGTAATGGTCCCGTTCAGGATGTTGGTTACTGTACCTGCTGAGGATAATGTACCGGCAGTAATGGTAGCGCCGAGGATGCTGGAGATCGTGCCGTTCAGAATGACGGTGGTCAGGTTTCCGCTGGGGTCTGTAGTCAGCGGCAGATCATTTAAAGTGGACGGGTCCCGGCCAAAAATCAGCGTACGCAGATTATCCGGGTTGGATTGAAAGGAACTGTAATTCGGCACAGTGGATCACCCCTTTTTCATAGAATAGAATGTGCAGGGCATGCTCGGGCAAAAGACCCAAACCGTCGTCTGGGTCTCAGTCGGGATAAGCTCTGCGCAGGCAAGCCAGAAAGCCTGTACGGATGTAAAATAAGCCATTCGAATGGTGTGATAATAATATATGGGGAAGACAAGAGGATGCTTGGGCCATACGGGGAAAAATACGCTGATTTTTAGACAACCAGTAGCTGCCGGCGGCATAAAATAAAAGTATTCTCGTAAGAGGGAGGGCAGAAGAATGCCGAATGATGCTGTTTTTAACCAGAGCGGCCAGCCGTTATATACCGAGCAGGTCAATACCTATATTGCTCCGGCAATTGATTCCTTTCCGGAAGCTGATGCGGCAATGTCCGGGCTGCTGTTTGCCATTCCTTTTGCCTCTACAGTTACTACGGCGGCTCCGCTGGTAATCCAGCTGTTCAACCCGGCGGGCAGCGGACGCACCGCGTACGTCTCAAGGGTAACGGCAAGCTCGGCCACGGCGGCTGTGACGTTGACCCTGCTACGGAATGCGACGGTTACCGGTTCTACAGGAACACCGGTCAATTTTAACTTCGGAAGCAGCGTGACCAGCGTTATGACAGCCCGCACGGCCACAGCAGCGCCTACCGGCTCACCGGGTACTCTGGCTTCACTGCTGCTGGCTGCAGGCCCGCTTATTGTCGATTATAACGGGCGGATCATTGTGCCTCCCGGAAGCTCCCTGACGGTTTCCATAACGATAGCCTCTGGAAGCTCAGCCGCAACCGGCTCGATTAACTGGTGGGAATATTGAAGCGGGAAAGGAGGAGTACCAGTGCCTAATCATAATGTGTTCAATGACAATGAGCAGCCGCTGTTTGTGGAGATGACCAACACGTTCCGGTCTCCGGATATTACAGCTCCGCCGGAGCTGGATGCTTCAGAAAGCGCAGTCCTGTATTCAGCCAACGCCTCCGCCAGTGCTACGGTTGTTCTAAGCCTGATTTCGGCAATCATCTCTGTCCGTATCAATAACCCGGCCGGCAGCGGCCGGACGGTCTATATTTCCCGGATTACCGGCAGCATCGGAGGTTCTTCCCTGCTGTCCGCCATGTCAGGTGCCTTTACGATAGTCAGAGGGGGAACGTTGACTTCGCCCGCAGCCCTTCCCCCGGTAAACAATAATCTGGCCAGCGCAGCAGCGAGCAGTATGACGGTTCAGTCCTCGACGGCGGCAATCAGCGGGGGGACAGTCTTGAACAGCTACCAGATGGCGCCTGGCAGCTTTTCACAGGCGTTTACAGGCAGCATTATTGTGCCTCCCGGAAGCTCGCTGAGTGCGAGTGTAACCTCGTCCAGCTCAGCGGTGGGGCTCGTCATCACTTCAGCCCTTAGCCTGACATGGTGGGAGAGCTGACCTGGCTCAGTCCGCAGGTCTCCATCGTTCCTGCACGGCTTAAGCCTTGACGATTGAATCGTTAAGGCTTATTTTGCATTTATTGGATACAATGAAAACATAAGTGCAGCTTCGCTGTATATTCCCATAAGAAAAGAGGCCTGTTATGGACAGCTGCTTATTCATTCACGGCTTTACCGGCGGAGAATATGAGATTTCCCCGTTGTCACAGTATATGGAGCAGCATGATTACCGTTCCCGGACCTTTACGCTCAAGGGCCATGGCGGCGGCAGACGGGAGCTCAGGCAGTCCGACAGATTCGGCTGGCTCAGAAGCGCCGAGGATGAATTGAACAAGCTGCTGGAGGAGCAGGAGTCCGTGCATTTGATCGGATTTTCCACCGGTGCGCTGATTGCTTCCCATTTGTCTGTGCAGTACCGTACGGGCGTCAAGTCACTTACCCTGCTGTCGGCACCCGTGTTCCCGCTTAATCCGCTGGAGATTGTGAGAACACTGGGCAAGCCGGCTATGCTCAAAAATTATATCAGCAAGTTCGGCTCCACACCGCCCAAAGCCACCTGGGAGTTTCAGCGTCTGGTCCGTGAAAGCTTTGATATTTATCCGCAGATAACAGCTCCCACCCTGATTGTGCAGGGGACAAGGGATCATCTTGTAAAAACCAAAAGCGCCGGGTTTCTGGAGCAGACGATTCCGTCCGGACAGAAGCAGGTGCTGATGGTTGAACAAAGCGGCCATATGGTCTGCCATTGTGACAAGCAGGATCGGGTAATGCAGGAGGTTCTGCATTTCATCAGACAAGCTGGCGCTTCATGAGCCTGCGGCTGAAGGGAATTGACAACGTATACAGCAGATGGTAATTTCAATTTAGAGAAACCGGTTTCCCTAGTGAAAATAAGGCTTATAATCAGCCGTAACCGGTTCATGGTTACATTCACTCAGGAATCCGGGACGATTTTACCTAAATAAGGAGACTGTATAATATGCCGACATGCTGGTTTTTCCACCATACTGCTGATGATCCGTTTGCTTTCCCGGACGGAAAAGGGGCGCTGAAGCTCCGCTTGTTTGTGCCCGCCGGCCTGCAGCTGTGCTGCACCGTCATTCATTCGGACCGCTATGATTCACCCGGGAGTGAGCAGCCGCTTCTGATGGAGCGGATAGGTTCAGCCGGAGCTTATGAGCTTCATGAGGCAGTCATTCAGACCGCAACCGGCAGATGCCGTTATGTGTTCCACGCCTCTGATCCGGCGGGTAATTATGCGTGGTATGGGGAGAGAGGGGTGGCCGGAAACCGCGAACATGCCGGAGCTTTCCAGTATGCCTACATGCACCGGCCCGAAGCGCTGGCAGTGCCGTCATGGACCATCGGGACGATTGTATACCAGATTTATCCCAGCAGCTATAATCAGGGAACCCTGCAGGGCATTACGGATAAAATCCCGTATCTCCAGGAGCTTGGCATAACAGCCGTCTACATGACTCCGATTTTTGAATCCCCATCCGAGCATAAATACAATACTTCCGATTATTACAGGATTGACCCCGCCTTCGGAACCGCAGAGGACCTGAAAAAACTGGTGGAGGAAGCTCATAGACATGGTATCCGGGTACTGCTGGATGCGGTGTTCAATCATGCCGGCGATACTTTTTTTGCATTTAGGGATGTGCTGGAAAAGGGGGAGCAGTCCCGTTATAAAGACTGGTTCTTTATCCGTTCCTATCCGGTCAGCCAGCTGCCAGCTCCAACCTATGAAACCTTTGCCAAAGCCGAAGCGCATATGCCCAAGCTGAACATGGATAATCCCGAAACCGCTGATTATATGCTTGCCGTGGCGAAGCACTGGGTTCGTGAGGCGGGGATTGACGGCTGGCGGCTTGATGTGGCCAATGAGGTGAATCCGCAGTTCTGGACACGGCTGCGACGCGAGCTCAAGGCGGAATTTCCCGACCTGCTGCTGATCGGCGAGATCATGCATGCCTCCGGGTCCTGGCTAAGGGGGGACCAGTTCGACGGCGGGATGAATTATGTGCTGCGGGAGGCGGTGCTGGAGTTTTTTGCGCTGCAGTCAGCCGGACCGGTACGCTTCATGGAGCAGCTGCTGCACATTGAAGCGCTGTATAATGACCAGGCTAATTCAGCCATGTTCCAATTGCTGGGCAGCCATGATACCGAACGTTTTCTGACCGCCTGCAAGGAGAACGGGCGCGGCTGGGACAGGCAGGGAACAGCGTTTGCCCGGATGAGGCTGGCTGTCTTTTTTCAGATGACCTATATCGGTATTCCAATGATATACTACGGGGATGAAGTCGGCATGGAGGGGGCGACCGACCCGCATTGCCGCAAGCCGATGCTGTGGCAGGAACAGGAGCAGAACAGGGAGCTGTATGATTGGTACAAGACGCTGATTGCCCTGAGAAAACAGCATGTACTTCTGCAAAAAGGCGCATTCCGCCCTTGGTTCACCGATGAGGTACGCGGTGTCCTGGGTTTCGTGCGCCGATGGGAACAGGATAAGATCGCTGTTCTGATTAATAATTCTCCTAATGCCTACCAGCTTGAGCTGAACAGTATCCGGACTGATAAAAAGGTGCTGACCGAGCTGCTCAGCGGACTGACCATCCGCAATACCGGGAAAATGCTTGTTGAACTTGAACCGTTCGGCTGTATGCTGCTATACTAGGCCCTTATTTATTTTTCTTGTTTTTCCGGGCCCGGTACTCCTGATTCTCCCACTGCTTCAGTAGCGGATACGGGTCAAAAGCCCATTCTGTAATGCCGCGGTCACGATAGATGCCGTAGTGCAGATGCGGAGGGAATTTGCCCTGAGTTCCCGGGCTGCCATAGCCGGAGCTGCCGACCCAACCGACCGTCTGGCCGGGCGTCACAATATCCCCGCGTCCTATGGATTTATCATAACCGGATAGATGGGCGTAGTAATGGTACCGGTTTTCAATATCCCGGATACCGATCCGCCAGCCCCCGTAACGGTTCCAACCTTTGGTCTCGACAATGCCGAAGCAGGTGCTGCGTACAGGCATCCCGTGCGGGGCGAACAGATCTGTCCCTTCATGAATGCGTGCTCCGCCCCAGCTTCTGCCTGTTCCCCAGGTGCTGCGGTAAGAATAGGAATTGCCGATCGGCAGCGGAAAGGCGCTGCCAGCCAGATCAAGCCTTCCAAAATGCTCGTACAGCTTGGCGAACTGTCCAACCCGCTGGGCAGCGCGGCCGTTATGATAATACTCCCAGATGCCGATGCTGAAATCACTAGCAGAGTTACCGTATTTCAGTAAATGTCTGGCCATGCTGTAGAGCAGGTCGGCGTCATTGTCAGGGTCGGCCAGGCCGTCTCCGGAACCGTCATGGCCCATCCCGCCAAAAAAGCGGATGGAATCGGGAGACATATCCGCCTGATCCGGATTGAGCGGTCCGGCCCACACCGGGGCAGGAATCTGGATGCCGGTAAGACGGGATTTGACCGGAGCTTCGGTGCTGGACTTCTTTTTGGCAATGGTCCGCTCGTACTGATCAATGGCAGCGAACCGGAACCACGGTATCCCCGTCGCTGCACTCATCTGCTCATACAGTTCCATCCGCGCAGCTGCTACATCTGCTTTGCCGGCTGAGGAACTTCCGGACTGTGCTGCCGGGGCAAAGGCGGCAGCAGCAGCTTGCTGGACCGGACTGCATAACATAACAGCTGCGCTTAGGCATAAAAGGGCTCTCCATTTTGCTTTTCTTTTGCACAGGACCAGCATGATAACTACCTCCTACATAAAATGAAGCCTTGACCGGAATGGTCCGCTGCCGGATGCTTTTGTTATAGATTGAGACAAATGGCTGCATTTTATCCGCATCTGTCTAGAAGTACCAGCTTGCCGGGAAATTTCCGTCAGACAAATTTCACAAAAACAGGCAAATGCACAGTCCGCATGCTATAATATGAGGCAACGGCTATACACATTGAAACTTTTACAGTTGAAAGGCAGGCGACACACGCTTGATCGTTATAGGTGGAAAAGGCTACGAGCTGATGCTCGATCATAAAGACGGCTGGAACCCGGAGGCATTCCGCGGGCGATACAGCGAGGTGCTGGACCGTTATGATTATATTATTGGTGACTGGGGCTACAGCCAGCTTCGGCTGAAGGGCTTTTTCCGGGACAACCACCCTAAGGTGAACCGGGATACAGCCATTTCCGGCATGGTGGATTACATCAACGAATATTGCAACTTCGGATGCGCTTATTTTGTGCTGCATAAATTAAAGGAAATGCCCAAAGAAGGGGATTTCAAGGATATTCTGATCAAAGAAGCTCCTGAGCCGGCATCGGCGGATTCCCAGGCGGAGCAGACGGAGCAGGCCGAACCCGCGCCTCAAGTTAGAGTGCACCGGGAAGGTCCCAAAAAAGACCGTAACAAGGACGGCGGCCCGTCCAAGGAGCATGGCAAGGAACGGCCTGTACGCGAGCATCAGAGCCGGAATCACCGGAATAAAGATGCGCAGGGCAAGAAGCATCACAAGGATTCGCAGAGCAGACAGCACAACCAGAGTCAGCAGCATAACCAGAGTCAGCCGCAGAATAAGAATCAATCCAATCCTCCTGCCAATTAACCGGTGCTTGCCGGAATAATTGAAGGACATGAACAAAGAGCATCCCGGCAACCATTCTACATGTGCGGGATGCTCTTTTGATTAACGTGCAGGATTATTTTACAGATAATTTCAGCTGATTGGCTGATGCATTATAGCTCCAGGTAAGAGCAGGGAACTTCTTGGCGAACGCACTTACATCAATCAGAGTTTCATTGTCCTTGGATACCGCCTCTTTGGAGGCAATTGTAAATCCGAAGACTTTGCCGGCTCCGTTCGTAAATACGGCCTTCTTGTTCTTGGAATCCCAGGTAATATCGCTTTCCACGAGTGCAGCGAGTACGCGTGCTGATGCGTATACTTTGTTATTCTGCTTCAGCAGACCCAGATTTCCGGCAAAAGCAAGGCCGTTAACGTCCAGAATGTGGTTATCGCCAGCCAGTGTAATTGTGGTCAATCCGGCGATCCGCAGAGCGGTAACCAGCTGTGCTGTTTTACTGCCTTGAATCTCAATGTCAGGAGCTAGCCCAATGTGATTAAAATCTTCTTTATTCGGTGTCAGGTACTTCATCGTAGTCAGCTTAAGCATATCGCCGTTGGATACAGGCAGGAGACTCTGAATACGGGCTTTGCCGTAGGAGCGTGTACCAACGATGGTCGCCAGCTTGTTGTCACGCAGGGCGCCGGTCAGTGCTTCTGAAGCACTGGCTGTGTACTCGTTGGTCAGGACAACTACAGGCACGCCGATCTTGGTTCCGGACGTAATGGTAACCGGTGTAAGTGCACCGCTCTGGTCAGAGGTGTACATCATGATGCCGGAATCCATAAACATGGAAGCAATGTTATATGCGGAGTCCATGTAGCCGCCAGTATTGTCGCGGAGGTCGAGAACCAGCGATTTCATACCTGCAGTCCGCATATTGGCCAGCACCTTGGCAAACTCCTCGTCAGCGCTCTGGCTGAAGCCGGTAAGGGCAATATAGGCTGTATTCCCGCCGATAATCTGTCCTGTGACCGAGGCGCTGGTAATGGCATTTCTCGTTACGACGATCGTTTTGCTGGCCCCGTTTCTGCTGATCAGAAGGGTAACCTTCGTTCCGGCAGCTCCGGCGAGCTCATCGCCCGAAGTGTCGCTGATTGCAACACCGTTGATCTTCACAATCGTGTCGCCACGCTTCAGACCCGCCTGTTCAGCCGGAGATCCGGCCAGAACCTCTTCGATATAAAGCTCCTTGGAGGAAGGGATGTACATCATTCTGATGCCGATTCCTACATACTCCAGATCCACCTGATGCTCAAATTCTGCAGCTTCTTCTTTGGTAAAGTAGGTGCTGTAGGGATCTTCCAGCGTATTGACCATCCCGTCAATCGCGCCGCGGATCAGTGTGTCCCGGTCAACGCCTTCCACGTTGTAAGCTTCAAGATACTGCATAATTTCGTTGATCAGATCCAAATTAGAGGCGTCTTGCGTATTTTCCGCCGCCTGGGCTGCCGGTGAGAACAGGAGTGACATGGCCAGACAGCCGCTCACCACAGCAGAGATTAATTTTGCCGGTTTCATAAAATAGATGCACCCTTTGAAGTTATTTATTGGCGCTGCGCCGAGTAACTAGTCGAGATAGTAGAAATCATCAATTGTCCAGCCGCCGGTCTCTGTCTGATAGAAGATGAACAGCATAGGCTGCTCTACGCTTTCCCCTGTTTTGTCTTCCTTGACCGTGGTTTCTGCATAGACTGCCGCTTCACCTGCAGCAGCATCGTAATAATAAATATTGGAATTGTTCAAAGTGTATCTCAGGTCCAGCTGCTTAAAGAATTCCTGGAGGGCTTCCTTTTTGGCCGCATCGTATTCTTCCCCGTAAGAGGACATCAGGGCCAATGTGGCATCGACATTCTCCGCGGTCATAGCCTGGAAGTACTTGGAGAGGTTATCCTTGATAAGGGCTGCATGTCCCTGGGCAATATCTGTGGTTTTCATGGCCTGCTCTTTGGTTAACAGTACAGTATTGTCCTGATTGGTGATTTCGGATATTTTCCAGGATCCGTTGTTGACGCGTACAAGACTGTACAGATATTCGTTGCGCTCGTCAGGGAGATAATATCCGCCGGCCCGGACATCCTTTTCGACTGTGTAAGCTGTAGCTTCATCGCCTTGGACATTAAGCACCTTGAGGGTTTCGATCGTTGTTCTCATGTCATAATTCTTGAAGAAATAATTGAGTGAGGTAACCTCGTCACTAAAGCTGTCTGCATCATCAATAAGGTTGTAGTAGCTGACGGCTTTCTCTTCATTGTAATACTGGATCGCCTGTCTGATCAGCGCTGTAATCGCCTGCTCGTCGTCTGCTGCGGTGGATACGGCAGTTGTGATCTGCACACTTCTGCTGGAAGCATCCCAGACTGCGGAGCCTCCGGTTGCCTCAGCTACAAAGCGGAGCGGAATGTAGGTCGTGCCGTTACTGGATACAGGGGCGACTGTCAGTTTCTTGACTGTGCCGTTAACGGTGGCCAGCTTACTGCCGATCTTCAGGGTAATCGTAAGAGTATCGCTTGTTCCGGTTACAGTACCGGTTGAGGCATCCCACAGCACCTGCATTCCAAGCTTTTCGAAAACAACCCGGAAAGGCACCAGCACGGAGTTGTTGTCCAGGTAAGGGGTACCTGCCGGGAAGGTAAGATTAGTCCCGTTAACATACACGGAAATAGGTTTTTCTGCTGCAAATGCAGGAACCGAAAGGGCGAGAGCCAGCAGACTGGTCCCAAGTATAGCAGATAATTTTTTCAACAATAATGTTCTCTCCTTTGTGAGCTGCTAACTCTATGTAAAATAGGTTCATTATACCATTCGATTTTTCTCTCTGTCTACCAATTCGTGTCAATAATACTAGAAAACATTGTAAAAAATCCGGCACATAAAAAAGCCGGGATTGCTGTTGTTTTCCCGGCTGTTCAAATCATGGTGAAATCAGCTGCTCTAGATCAGAAAAGCTTCACGACCCGGTTCCAGAAAGGGAAGGGCCGGTATCTGGCAAAGCTGATTTTTTTGTCTGATACCTGGCAGCGGACGGAAATCAGATCATCAACGGGAATGTTGATGTGGTCGACCGTCAGCAGCAGGCGCTGATTCTTGCGCGAGTAAATGTCGCAGTGATGGTGCTTGGGCAGCAGAAGCGGCGAGCCCATCGTGCGGAACACGCGGTTGTTGATGGAGGCGATCTCGGAAATCTGCAGCGCATCAATCGAAGGATGCATCATGGCGCCGCCAAGGCTCTTATTATAGGCTGTGCTGCCTGACGGTGTGGAGACGCAAAGACCGTCGCCGCGGAACATCTCGAAGTTATCGTCATTGATGTCCACCTGGATGACCACTGTCCCGTCAACACCCTTAAGCGTGAATTCATTCAGTGCAATATGGGAAGTGGAACCCGATTTCTTATGGATCTCCAGTTCAAGCAGCGGATACCGCACGATACGCGGCTTGTGGGGCGGGAGGTCCGTGGTTCCGCACATATGGTCGATCAGAGCGGGCAGCTCTTCTGCCTGCCAGTCGGCATAAAACCCCAGATGTCCGGTATGCACGCCTACAAAAGCGAGATTTGGAATCTGGTCAATAAAGGTGTGAAAAGCATGCAGCATGGTTCCGTCTCCGCCAATCGAAATGACGATTTCCGGGGACTCGGCATCCAGAACGAGGCTGCGCTCCGCCGCCAGCTTGTGAAATTGCTCCGCAAGTTTGATGGACAATTCGTCTCCGCGGTCCAGAACATAATATCTCAAGATGTACAGGCTCCTTTGTATGTTTCAGTCATACAACGATCATAATCAATCTTGAACTGGAACACAATATAAGGGCCTGCAAAGAATCACAGCCGGCGGTGCGAAGGATCACGCCAAGGGACGCTCAAGAGTCAGGGCTGCTGCAGGCGCCGAGCGAAGCCCCGGAGCAGCCAGACCAGCAGAGACAGCACCAGGGCGGCTCCCAGCAGCAGGCCAAGCAGGACAAGACTGGCCGCAAAGGCCGGTCCCGGTGCTGACGTTAACCCGTCAGCCGCCGGCAATGCGCTGAAGCCCGCGGAGAGCCCAGAGCCGGTGACAGGCTTCCAGAGCACCAGCAGCAGAACCGCTGACAGCAGGCCATGGACGAGTCTCGCAGCCAGGAAGGGCACATAGCGCAGTCCGGTGCCGTTCAGAATGCTTGCCACCTGTGCATGAACGGACAACCCTCCCCAGGAAAGGATGAATGCGGCGGCTGAGGCCTTGAACTGCAATGGGATAGAGGAGGCCGCTTCACCGGCGGAGCGTGCGCCGATCGTAACCTCAAAGAACCCGCTGGCGAGCGCCGCCGACAGCTGCTGAGGAAAACCGGCCAGGGACAGTACCCCGCCCAGCACACTGAACAAGGCGGACATAATCCCTGCACGGGTCAGCAGCTCCATCAGGACATTAAAGAATACAACCAGTCCGCCGACAACAATAATCAGCTGCAGCGAGGACTGGATGGCACCCTTCAGGAGCTCCCCGAAGCTCCGCCCGTCCCTGCGCCGGGCTTCGGCCATGGAGCTCAGCGCCAGGCGGAGCCTTCCCCGGGGCTGTAGAGATTCCGCCTTATGGGCTGCTGCCAGCGGAGGGTCAGCGTACTTGTCTCCTCGTCCGTGGAATGACATCAGTAGTCCGACAATCAAGCCGCCGCCGTAATGGGCGAGCGCCAGCACCAGTCCTAGAGAGGCGTCATGGAAAAAGCCGACGGATACAGCCCCCAGCAGGAAAATCGGGTCCGAGGAAGTGGTGAAGGCAACCAGACGCTCCCCTTCGGCCCGGCTGACCAGCTGCTGCTCGCGCAGCTTGGCGGTTAATTTGGCGCCGACGGGATACCCTGAGACATAACCCATCGCCGCTACAAATCCGCCGCTGCCGGGGATATTGAACAGCGGGCGCATCAGCGGGTCCAGCAGTGCCCCGAACAGATGAACGACCCCGAAGCCCAGCAGCATTTCGGAAATGACGAAGAATGGAAACAGCGACGGAAAGAGCACGTCCCACCAGATGGCCAGCCCGCGAAGGGCAGCAGCAAGTGTGCCGGCAGGGAATACGAGCATCAGCACCATACAGCCGGCCAGAGCAAGGCCCAGAAGCGGGCCGCCAAGCTTTTTACGAGTCATCAGCAACGCCTCCCGGTCTATGATTAGTTGTATGCGGAAAGCAGGACAAACAGCACAAAAAAAACCAGAAAGCGTTTGCAATAACTTGTGATTTTCAGCCCCGGTTATGGTATTATAAAAAAGAATAAACGCACGCCTTATATCAATAATTAGGGATGGAGTGATGGTGATGAGTGTGGTTGCCGGAGTTCTGGTTTGTGCTTTTGTATATGTAATCCGGGTCTCGCTCGTCCCTCCCGGTGATGAGGAGTTCAGGACCTATTAAATAATTTACAGGGCGCTAAACCTAGTTTAGAGCTCTTTTTTTTAAAATATAAGAATTGATATGTTCTACGCTATCAATCATCCTTATATTTCTCGCAGAAACGGTTACCGCCTTCTCTGAAGGACGGCATAGCCGTGTTTACTTGGCATGAGCTTTCTGCTCCGCAAAGTACCTGAATCAGCATTCATGTTAAGACCCCACTTTGTGGGGTTATTTTGTTATAATGAAAAGGACATACACTAAAAAGGAAGAAAGCTGGTAACCTCCATGAATCCAAACCAAAGCCTGTATGACAACCTGGGGGGCGCTGAGGGGCTTCACCGGCTGGTAGAAGTATTTTATGCCAAGGTGCAGCTTCATCCACAGCTCAGCCCGTTATTCCCTGCTGATATTACTCCTGTTATGGAGAAGCAGTTTCAATTTCTAAGCCAGTTTTTTGGCGGGCCTGCGTTATTTTCGGAGCAACATGGACATCCGATGATGAGAGCCAGGCATATGCATGTCCCTATCACACCCGAGCGGGCGGAGGAATGGCTGGACTGCATGAAAGAAGCGCTGGAAGAGTCCGGGGTCAGCGAGCCGCTCCGCTCCGCCGTGCTGAACCGTCTTTCCGGACCCGCACATCATTTTGTCAATATGCCCGAGGAATAAAGAGCTGCTGATGGTGAAAGGATGAGGGCATTTGTCGGAATTAATCCCCCTGTATTCAATAAAAGTAATCTGTATTCACTGTGAAAATGAATTTTCTACCTCAAGGGTGCGTCCGAGCCTGAAGCGGGCCATCCGCCGGGATGCTGATTTCTGCTCCTACTATAAAGACGAGAATCCGGACTATTATGTGGTACGCATCTGTCCGAACTGCGGGTTCGCTTCTACCGAGAATTCAGCTGATAAGCTGGCCGACTGGCAGAAGAAGGCTTTTAAGGAGCAGGTGGCAAGCCGTTGGCAGTCCCGTGATTTCGGCGGGAAACGCAGCTGGGAGACTGCCCTCGAAACATACAAGCTTGCACTGATCTGCAGCCAGTGTATCAACGATAAATCGCGGATTATCGCCAGCCACCTGCATCATATCGCCTGGATGTACCGTTACAAAGGAGATACAGAGCAGGAGCAGCGATTCCTGCGCTACTCGCTTGATGAATACATTAAAGTGTTTGAAAATGACGGGATGGGTGGCAATGATGCGAGGCTGATGTTCCTTATCGGCGAGTTGAACCGCCGTGTAGGCGAGTATAACAAAGCTGTAAGATGGTTTTCGCGCCTGATTAACGACCAGAGGATTATGGATGCCGCAATGATCCGGTCGGCCCGTGAGCAGTGGGCCCTGCTGCGGGAGCAGATGCGCGGGGAGGATGCTGAACCGGACGGAATGCCGGAAGGTGCGAATCTGTAATGCTTAGGAGAACGGCGCTATAACGGGCATAAATAAAGCGCAATACAGGATTCCCTGTTTGCGCTTTATCCCCAGTGCTAGACTGCGGTTCTGCCCAACCGGTCAGCGGACGGCACGGTCGAACAGCAGGTAATCGGCATCATTGTCGATTACCGTCGGGCTTGTGCTGCAGCAGGGGAACACCAGGAGCTTTTTTTTGCCGTCGCGCACAAGCTGCAGTTCCTTTGGTTTCATCGGCAAAAGCACGTTCTCCTTGCTGCAGAACGGACAGGTCTGTACATACAAGTCCCCGTAGATAATGTCATAAGGCCAGGTATGGCTGAACGGAATCATTCCTGTTCCTTCTCAGGCAGACTTTCAGTACCGGCGGTCTCGCTCTGTTTCTTGGATAATTCGGCAATTTTCTGCAGCAAAATATGTTGAGGCATATGCATCAAGTGTTCCAGGGGAACGCCGAGCTGTTTCGACAAGGTAATGGCCGTTTCCGGCGAAATTTGCAGTGGCTTCATGTTGCAGCCCTCCTTAAAAAATGTGATGAACTGCTCCTTTTCGTATTCACTTTACCATGGCTCAGAGTCAAATACAAAGAAAACCCAATATGTGCAAAGGATTGGTGAAGCTATGAAACAACCTATCTCAGTAACCTGGAATCTGGACTCCATTTTTCCGGGGGGATCCTCCTCCGCCGAGTTCGCAGACTTCCTGAATAAGCTCGAAAGCGATATCGCTGCTCTGAGTGAGCAGGTTAACAGTGCTGTATTTCCTGTCAATGCCTACGATACGGCTGCCCTGGATGGCGTGATCGAACTGCTGCAGAGCTGCGCCGCACGTCTGACCCAGGCCTCGGAATTCGCCGGCTGTCTGGGCGCCCAGAACCAGCAGGATAAGGGGGCTGTCCGCCTGTCTGCCAAGGTGACAGGACTCCGTGCCGGGTTCGAAGGCATCAGCTCCCGGTTTGACAGCATCCTGCGCCAGACCTCTGATGAGGTATGGGCACAGTGGATGTCCCGCCCCGAGATTGCCCCGCTTACGTTTGTGCTCAGTGAACGCCGCGCCCAGGCCCGTGAGAAGATGAGCCCCGAGCTGGAAAGTCTTGCTCTTGAACTGGCCGTCGACGGATATCACGGCTGGAGCGAGCATTACGAGACTATTGTCGGCGCAATTGAAATCCCTTTTGAAGACAAGGACGGAACCAAGCTGCTGTCTGTCGGCCAGGCGTTCAACAAGCTGAGTGATGATGATGCCGGTGTCCGTGAAGCCATGTTCCGGAAATGGGAGACAGCATGGACAGCTGCCGAAGATTATAGTGCCGATACATTAAATCATCTGGCCGGCTTCCGCCTGAAGCTGTACAAGGGACGCGGCTGGGAGGATGTGCTCAAGGAGCCTCTTGCCATCAACCGCATGTCGCGGGCTACACTTGATATGATGTGGGAAGTTATCACCAGAAATAAGCCGGCGCTTGTTTCCTACCTGCAGCGTAAAGCCAAGGTTCTCGGCAAGGATTCACTGTCCTGGGTTGATGTGGATGCACCAGTCGGCAAATCCTCCGGCAAAATTCCTTACGAAACGGCAGCACAAGACATTGTGACGCAATTCCGCAAATTTAGTCCGAAGCTGGCTGATTTTGCCGAACTGGCTTTCGACAATGACTGGATTGAGGTCGAAGACCGTCCGGCCAAGCGTCCGGGCGGATTCTGCGTATCGTTTCCTGAGAGCAAGGAATCGCGAATCTTTATGACATACAGCGGCACACCCTCCAACGTGTCGACACTGGCACATGAGCTGGGCCATGCTTACCATTCCTACCTGCTGGATGATCAGCCCTTCTTCAACCAAAATTACGCTATGAATGTTGCGGAGACAGCCTCCACCTTTGCAGAAGTAATTGTAGCTGACGCCCAGGTTAAGGCTTCTTCTGATGCTGATGAAAAGCTGGCTCTGCTTGAAGCGAAAATTCAGAACAGCGTAGCTTTCTTTATGAATATCCATGCACGTTTCCTGTTCGAAACCCGTTTCTACGAGAAACGCAAGGAGGGTCTCGTCAACGCTGAGGAGCTGTCGGTGCTGATGGAAGAAGCGCAGAAAGAAGCATTCTGCGGCGTGCTGTCTGAATATCACCCGCATTTCTGGGCTTCAAAGCTGCATTTCTACATTACGGATGTTCCGTTCTACAACTTCCCGTATACAGTAGGTTATATGTTCAGCACTGGCCTATACCGTCTGGCTCTGCAGGAAGGACCGTCGTTCGCAGATAAATATGACAGCCTGCTGCGGGATACCGGGGTGATGACGCTGGAGGATCTGGTCATGAAACACCTTGGAGTCGATCTCACGAAGCCTGATTTCTGGCAGGGAGCGGTAGATCTTATCGTGGAGGATATCAACGAATTCCTGCGTCTGACTGAACAATTTGCTTGAATGTTTGTCAAAAATGAGACAAATCATAATATTGCAGAATGAATAGTACTGTTTAATGTACGTGTGAATGCGCAAAAGCCTCTTTTTAGAGGCTTTTTTTATATGGAAAGTTGTCGAAATTGGTCGTTATTTAGAGTTATATTCAAAAATTACATTGTGAACTGCGCATACTTAGGAATATTAACCCAATTATGTTGAATAATGTTGAAGCTCTGAAAACTGTGTCCTATAATGAGCCTAAAGCCTTATATAAGGCCTGCTAGGCACAAATGTGAAGATGAAAATGCATGTAAAAACGGAGAACTAAACGAATCAGGCGCTTTTAAAATGAATTTTGTCGAAGAGTGTTTTGTCGAAGACCAATCAGGAAGCTATGCTAACAAAACTAAGCGTATGCTTTCGGAGCGAGTTTTGTCGAAGACCAATCAGGAAGCTATGCTAACAAAACTTTTAGGGGGAACAATATGCTACGGACGGAACAATTATCTCTGGCAAGACAGGTGGATTTGGTATTCAAGGAACTGCAGGAGGAATTGTCCGGGCTAAGCTCAGGTACTGTGTTCATGCAGATCAGAAATAATGTCATCGGAAAGTTTGGTATCCGCCATAATCCCATGTCCGGCCGCTGCGGCAGCTTCAATGAAGAGCAGAACGGGTTAACCTCTGCCCAGCAATCCTCCTTTCGCCTTATGGCGCTGGAGAGCCTGAAATATAAACGCCGCTGGACGCATGGTGAAATCAGCTATGAATTTGCTGTCCGCCAGGGCATGGTGGCGGTTGACGCGGTACTGGAGTCCAACTACAATATGGCAAATCTGATGATCCGGGCTCCGCGGGGTTCGCACACCGGCGAAATTGCCGACAAGTACTTAGGCTGAGCCATACATAGTGCCTGCAACAGAATCATCAAAAAGCCCGCCCGCGCTCCGGCATGAAGCGCAGACGGGCTGATAACCAGCCCGGCAGGGAATGAACCCTGCCGGATAAATCCGTTTAAAATTAGATACTACGCACGACCGGACAGTTGTTGCTCAGCCAGTTGTACCAGACGTTTTGTGATGTAACCTCCCAAAGAACCGGTTTCGCGGGAAGTGTAGTTACCGTAGTAACCATCTTGAGGAATCGTTACGCCAAGCTCCTGTGCTGCTTCGTATTTCAACTGCTGCAGCGCTGCATTCGCTTGTGGAACGACCAGGTTATTAGAACGGCTTCCACGACCTTGTTGACCTGCTTGACCCATGTTTGTCACCTCCTTCGTCCGTTGTGAAGATAGTATGGGCGCGGAGAGGAGAATTCATGCACGGAATCAGAAGTTTTTAAGGCTGGAAATTATATGAAAATCAGAGTGTGGGATAAAGGATTTCAAGTGTGCTCGGCAGGGTCAGGGTTTCACCGGGATTCAGGGTGATCAGCCCTGTGAAAGAAGCATCCCGGTCAAGATTAGGCGCATCCGGCAGCCAGGTATACGGCTCGGCACACAGGTACTGCTCGGCCAGTCCTTTGGTGTAGATGACCCAATGGCGGAAATAGTCCTTATCTGCTGTATAACGGATGCCGTATCCGTCATTACGCATCAGCAGGGCTTCGGAAGGCTGCTGAACGCTTGTTCTAAGCACGGTGTCCAGATTCTTGCCGGCAAGGCTCATACCATGATGCAGGGAGTCCAGCTCACCCAGAGGAAGCAGATTGCCGCTGGGAAGAAGCTCATCATTCAGCTCATAGATGCCTTCTGCAGGCAAAGTCAGCTTCCAGCTCTGCGGCTGTCCGTCAATCATGAACCAGGTGTGGTAGCCGATCCCGAAAGGAATGCTCGTGTCTCCTAAATGAGTGACCTTCAGCGTCTGCTGCAGTCTGGCATCCTGCAGCCGGAATGTCATCTCCAGACGTAGCGGAACAGGGAACTGTGCCATCCAGTTGTCATCGTCAGCGGTATTAAATTCAGTCGTGACCGCACAGCCGTCCTCATCTTCTTCAATGTCGCTGACACACCAGGATTGGGTCCGGTGCAGGCCATGAATGTGATGGTCTCCTGCCGAGTTCTGCTCGAACTGATAGCTTGCATCACCGAACCGGAACTGCCCCTTGCGTATACGTCCTGGAGGAACTAACAGCGGGATGCCGAAATGGTAGGGCTTCTGCATATAAAAAGCCAAGTCGCTTTCATCAGGCGTGCGCAGGATATGCCGCTCTTCCTTACGGTCCCATAAGGAAATCACGTTGTTCCCCAGACGCGGCAAAAGCGTGACTTCCAGTTCACGGCTATGCAAAATGTAGGTATCATAACCGCCCCACTGTCCTTTGGTCACCTGTTTCATAAGAGATATGCTCCTTTAATTTACTTGATTGCATAGAACACGAATATCTTTATCATAACAGATTTAGGCAGGAGTAGTTAAGCGATTTGACAACATCCGGGGTTCGCTCTATGATGAATGCATTAAGAATTGATTACAATGTGATGACAGGGACAAGTAAGCAGAAAGTGAGCCTTCAGAAAACCGGTGGTTGATGCGAACCGGCAGGACACTCCTGGCCGAATGGACCCTTGAGCGCCGCGTTTGAACAGGCTGCAGGCCTTAGTAGACCGGACGGCTCTTCCCCGTTACCGGAAGCTAAGGCTGATTTGTGCATTGTTCCTGCCGGGACTCCCAATCAGCGAATAAGGGTGGCACCACGGTCTCACGTCCCTTGCGGATGTGGGGCCTTTTTGCGTTCGCGTAAATAGGAATTAATGAATGGAGGAAATCATTAACATGGCTAAAAAAGTATTGTCGGGCATTCAGCCCAGCGGTTCCCTGACCCTCGGTAACTATATTGGCGCGATCAAAAATTTCGTGAAGCTGCAGCAGGAGCATGAATGCTTCTTTATGGTGGTGGATCTGCACGCTATTACAGTGGCCCAGGATCCTGCGGCGCTGCGGGAGAACTCGCAATCCGTTGCAGCACTTTATCTTGCAGCAGGGATAGACCCGAAAATTTCCAACGTGTACATGCAGTCACATGTACCCCAGCACGCAGAGCTGGGCTGGATTCTCACTACACTGACCGCTATGGGCGAACTGGAACGGATGACACAGTTCAAAGACAAATCCTCCGGCAAAGATTCGGTAGGCGCAGGGCTGTTCGTATACCCGTCACTGATGGCGGCAGACATTCTGGTCTACAATGCTGATCTGGTACCTGTAGGAGAAGACCAGAAGCAGCATCTGGAGCTGACCCGTGATCTGGCCGGACGCTTTAATCACCGGTTCGGTGATTTCTTCACTATTCCTGCCCCGTATATTCCGGAAGTAGGCGCCCGGATTATGTCGCTGGACGATGCAAGCAAAAAGATGAGCAAGAGCAATCCCAATGCAGGGAGCTACATTGCACTGCTGGATCCGCCGGATGTTATCCGCAAGAAAATCAGCCGCGCGACTACCGATTCGGGGCGTGAAGTGGTGTACGATCCGGCGAACAAGCCGGAAATCAGCAATCTGATGAGCATTTATGCAGAGTGCTCCGGCCTGAGCCTGCAGCAGATTGCCGACCAATATGAAGGGCAGATGTACGGGGGCTTCAAAAAGAATCTGGGTGAGGTGCTGGTGGCTACACTGGAGCCGCTGCAGCAGCGGTATCATGAAATCCGCAGCTCGGGTATGCTGGATGATATTCTGGCCCAGGGCGCAGAACGTGCCCGCAGCGTAGCCTCCCAGACACTCACTGAAGTGAAGGAGCGGATGGGCTTCCTGCCCTACCGTTAAGAGGAACGCTGTGCTGCGGCTTCCGCTTTGCGTCTCAGTCTCGCTTTGAGGATAAATCCCCAGCCGATGTTAAGAATGCAGAGCAGGCCCAGCAGCAGCGCCAGCCAGATATTGTAGCTGATGCAGATAGAAGCAGCTGTAAGAATCAGTATTGAAGAAGTTGCGAACCATAGTGACAGACCTTTACCCATATCAGCCAGCCTTCCTTTCTGTAATAGCGGGTTAATCAGTCCTGCCGGCTTCAGCCGTGCAGGACTTTTTGTGTCTAAAAGCAGGGAATATTTTCAAAGATGAAGAATTGCTACTGAAAACGCTTTATGGAGATTGTGCCCCATGCGGCTGCGGGCGTCAAGAGGGGGAATACCTGGGGCTTACGCCAAACAGGCAGGACGGTTATTCCCTGACTGCGGGAAATTGCCGTCCTGCCTGTTGCTGCTGATGGCATAAAGGCTAGAGCTTCATCGAACCTGGATCAATGGCGAACCGTTCATCCAGCTTTTCGCTGCTGAGCCAGCCGACATAAGTGTTGAGCACATGATATTCGCTGTCCATAGCCAGCACTGCCACGAAAGGGAATTGCTTGCGGTGTAAATAACGCACATCTCCCCAGCGTACAATATAACCGGAGGGAAGCTCCTCGACTTCGGCCACGGCATAGGAGGTAAAATACAGAAAGGCCTGAACATCCGGATGTGACTTGGAGTGCTCTACCGCAGGATGGTTGGAGCATACAGCGTGCTTGAACCATTCCAGCCTTCCGCCGTTTAGCACGCCTACATTATAACTGCCGTCTGTCTTGGCTTTGACCACATTCCAGCGCGTAGGCGAGATTGAAGGGATGACAATGTAGCGGTCTCCCGGATCATGATGCATATCCTTGTTTTTGATATGGTGTGTAATCCGGGCATGCACAACCGTTCTCCAGACGTAGTAAGCTGCTACGCAGATATACAGGATGGTGAACAGCGGAGCCGGAGGTACGATGCCGCTGATCCAGAGTATAATCGCCGCTGCGTGGCTGCCGAAGATAAACGGATCAAAAATATGGATAATGTTCCAGGCGATCCACTTCTCGGTGAACGGCCGGGCGGCCTGTGTACCGTAGGTGTTGAACAGATCCGAAAAGACATGGACGGCAACACCGATAAAGCTCCAGAGAGCGATATGACTTAATGCCTGCAGGTCTGTAAGGCCGAATAACGGGCCGATGACTATGGTAATCAGAGCCGGCCACAAGAGCAGAAAGGGCAGGGAATGGGTAATCCCCCGGTGGTTGCGGATATACACGGCATTATTCTTGAGGCGCAGCGCCGTGTCGGCATCCGGGGCTTGAGAAGCCAGTACAGTGGCGATCATGACAGCTCCTGCCAGGGACGGCTGCGAGGCCACGACAGGATCAACGAAAGAAAGTCCGGCAAGTCCTAGGCCCATTACAAAATGTGTTGCTGTATCCATTGGTCAGATCTCCTTTGTACGGAAGTTCTCTATTAATAACTACCCATTTTTAAGCTGACTTATTTAGACGGACGGTAAATAAATAAAGTCACGTAATTGTCGAATTGATGAACATCCAGGCCAATGATTGTCAAAGTCTTTTGCGGTTTGATATGATAAAGTTAACAGCGGAGTGAATATTTTTCTCAATTGAGAACGATGTAAAATGATCGGAAGCTCCGATAGAACGCTTAGAAGTCCCTTAGAAGGAGGAACGCCACACGTGGACAATCAATTGAGATATCAAGCTTCTACCGATTCCGCAGCAGCAAAAGCCAAATCACCCCCGGAGGGTGCCGGCTGGCGTGATTTTATTACAGTAACGAAGCCAGGCATTATCCGTTCCAACCTGATCGCTGCCTTTGCAGGCTACTGGGTGGCTTCCGGATGGGATGTGCAGTACGGGAGATTAATCCTGACCCTCCTGGGAACCATGCTGGTGATGGCCTCGGCCTGTGTATTCAACAACTATTTCGACCGTGATCTGGATATGAAAATGGAACGCACACGCGAGCGCGGTCTGCCGACCGGCAGGCTGAAGCCTAACGTAGTGCTGATGTACGCCATCGTGCTCGGTATAGCCGGTCTGGCTGTACTGTTTGCCTTCTGCGGCGTTTTGGCCGGATTGTTCGGCATTGTCGGTATGTTCGTGTATGTAGTCGTCTACACACTCTGGCTCAAAAGGACTTCGACCTGGAGTACTTCGGTCGGCGCCATCTCCGGGGCAATGCCGCCGGTTATCGGATATGTTGCCGTTACAGGTACGGTTGATCTTGGGGCCTGGCTGCTGTTCGCCATGCTCTTCCTGTGGCAGCCGCCCCATTTCTGGGCTCTGGGCATCCGCCGCAAAGAGGAGTACAGGGCCGCAGGCTTTCCGCTGCTCCCGGTTGTCAAGGGAGTACGGCGCACCAAGTTCCAGATGATCCCTTACGTGGCGCTGCTGCTGCCTGTACCGGTGCTGATGTATGCATACGATTATGCAGGGATTTTCTATCTCGTTATATCGCTCGGCTTGTCTGTAGCTTGGCTCTATCTGACTATAATCGGCTTCAAGGCCAAGGATGATGATGCCTGGGCCAAGAAAAATTTCTTTTTCTCCATTAATTACCTCACTGTCAGTCTGATCGCGCTTGTATTGAATACAATCCACGGTTAAGAGGGGAGAGAAGCCTGTGCAAACCTTGAAACGCTACAAATGGACCTGGCTGCTGCTGCTGATTGCCCTGTGTCTGGCGGCTTTTCTGGCAGTCAACTCAATGGGCCTGGCCAAAAGCAAGCTGCCGGTCATCGGGGAAGTACAGGACTTCTCTCTGGAGAATGTGGACGGTAAGCAGATTACGCTGGCCGATACGGAAGGGAAAGCCCGGCTGGTCTATTTCTTTTTCACAGAATGTCCGGATGTATGTCCGATTACCACGTATATGCTGTCTGAAACCCAGGACTTGCTGGTCAAGGACGGCAGCTTCGGTAAGGATACAGCGTTTGTCTCGATCTCCTTCGATCCGGAAAAAGATACTCGCGAAGCCATCAGGACGTTCGCTGACCGCTTTCACGCAAATTATGACGGCTGGTATTTTCTGCGGGGGGATCAGGAGCAGGTGCGCAAGCTGGCGGCAGACTCCTTCAAGGTTCTCATATACGGAGACAATAAGGATAACTTTGCCCATGCCAATCTGATCGGCCTGGTCGACCGGAACAATCAGCTCCGCGGCCTCTACGATGCCGGGGATACGGAGAATGTAACACCTGAATTCCTTGCGGATTCCCTGAAGAAGCTGGCCCGTGAATAATACGTATTCTGCACAAAAGAAGCCTTGTCCGGTTCCGCTGCTGTCTGCGGATCTGAACAAGGCTTCTTCATGTATTACCGCTCCAGAAAAGGTAGCGGCTGCGGATAGATAATAAACTCTTCAAGGCCCGCTTTTTCGAGCTGGGTAATGCTGTATTCATCCGGCGTGCCCTCGACACCGGCATAACCTCTGCGGGTATAGATATGAACGGCGTCCGGAAAGGCATCGCGCAGAATGCCGCGGATTTTTTTGCCGGAGCTGTCATTATCCATGTATAGGTATACTTCGCCGTCCCCGATTTTACGCCGCAGTGAATCCAGCTTCAGCGTATTAAGCGTACCAAAGGTGCATAAAATGTCGACCTCGGGGCTAAGCACGCGGCGCAGACGGCTCTTGTCGTTTTTGCCTTCAACAATGATCGTTATGGACATAAGCGGGTCACCTCTGGCTCTGAAATGATCTGAAAAGAGTTGGATGCTTAAGCGGATTAAACATTAATGCAGGTACTTATCTGTTATTTTACCTAAGCTTCGCCATTTTTAACAGCCATATACGACAGAAGTAGAATCATTACCCGGGAAATGTCGTAAAAGAAAGATCACCCGGCGGCGGCCGGGTGATGAAATGACTGATTTTAGCAGCAGTATTGCTCGGACTTTAGCGGCTTTTGTTACACTGCCGGAGTGTTCAGGTGAGGCTGCACCCTGCGGTGTTTTTAAGCTGCTGGACTGTTTAAGCCTGGATGGTATGCGGATCGCAGGCTGTCCCCTTTTGGCGGGAGCAGCAGGATTGCGGTCATCAGCAGCACAAAGGCAATGAAATAAGGAGAGACATATCCGCGAAGCTGTCCGGCGGCAACCGGGCCGGCAAAAGCGCCAAGCGACATGGCAATCGACTGCAGCGAGAAGGTGCGGCCCAGATGGCCGCCGTTGCCCAGACTGATGAAGAGGGAGGCCATGGCCGGGAACAGCACGCCTTTGGCGGCTCCGAGCAGGAACAGGACTGCGCCTGCAGGAATACCTGTAAATGCGGCAAGGGTAAAGAAGCAGAGCGCCATTGCCAGCAAGGCTGCGGCAATGCGGATGCCCGGTGACAGGCGGTTAAGGAACATCAGGCTTAGTGTGGCCAGCGCCCCAAGGCTCATCAGCGAGAGAAGGACTCCAGTGGAGACCATACCGTCCTGCCCCTGCGACAGCGGCAGCTCGAAGAACAGGACACCCTGCGAGCAGGAGATAAAGAAAGGCAGCAGGTAATAGCGCCGGCTGGTTCTTGCTTCCTTGCGGACGGCAAGGGAGGGTTCGGCCGGAGCAGTCATGGTCTTCGGCACACCGGCGCGGACACGCGCAGGCGAATGCTTCGGCACACTGACCAGAGCCATGATTCCGGTGGCAATCAGCAGCCAGCCCAGTGTGCTGAAGGTGCCGGAATAGCCGGCCCGGTGCACAATATAGGCACCGGCTGCGGGAGAAACCACGGAGGCGAGGGTATGGACAATGCCGTGACCGGACATGTATTTACCCTGCGTCGCCGAATCATCCGACAGCGAAGCCAGCAGTGTCATGCAGGCGGGGGAGAGAAAGGCCAGCGCAAAGCCGCTGGCCGCCCGCAGCACGAGCAGGTGCCAGGGAAGCTGGGCGTAAGCCTGCAGCAGCAGCAGTGCGCCGGCTGCTACGAGGCTGAAGACAATGTAGCGCCGGCTGCCGTTCTTGTCGACAAGTACGCCTGCCAGCAGATTGCCTGGCAGATGGGTCAGTGAATACATGCCCATCATCCAGCCGATGAAGGCAGGACCCGCACCGAGTGACATGGCGAACGGGGTCAGAATCGGATACTGGGCATGCAGGTCAAAGAAGGCCAGAAACAGAAACAGATACAGCCACAGTGCGGTTTTCAAGGTCTACACCTCCGGTAGGGCCGGTCATGAGCCCGGAAGGCTATGCCGGTTTTCTTTTTAACAGCGGAAATCGGACGACAGCAGGCGGCAGCTTGCAGTATAGCCTACTTGTACTTTACGTGTGCATCAGGGGGCTTATACCATTTTATTCGTCTAACCTGCATACCGGCAGGCAATCATGAATTATATGGGGCATTCATGTATAATAATGAATATGAAATTTTTGATAGGGGTGTTGTGAAATTGATGGATCCGGCAGTATGGTCACAATTTATCAGAGAGAATTGGCTGGTTATTGTTATAGCACTTGTTATTCTGTTTGCCGTAATCAATCTGGTCAAAACGATGCTGAAATGGGCAATCGTCATCGTTATTGTCGCCGGCCTGTTCATTTACAGCGGGGTTACGATGGAACAAATCGGTGATGCCGTAAACAAGGTGGCGGACAGTACGGTAAGCACGCTGAAGAGTGAAGCGCAGGAAGTGATGCTGAGCGAAGCCAAGGAGGCGAAATATACCTCGGGCGGGGACGGCACCTTCACGATTACAACGCCGAATCTTGAGGTGAAGGGCACGGCTGGCGAGGATAAGGTTGAAGTCACTTTCCGGGGTGTCAGTCTTGGAAAGTGGAGCATAACGGATACGACCAAGACCTTTATTGAAGAAGCTCGGAAGAACGGAAATTAGCATCGAGGAGGATGGAAATGCTCGACAGCTGGATAGCAAGCTTAACAGAAGCGAACCTGATCTCAATCCTGCTGCTGCTGGTTGTACTTTTCTCCGTCCTTCAGGGCTGGGTGCGCGGCTTCAGCCGGGCGGCGGGCGGGCTGTTCGGCCTGCTGGGCACGGGGCTACTGACTGCGGCAGCGCTTGTCATTGCCGTTCCGGCAGCGCTGTATTTTTCTCCCGTAGTCCAGGCATGGGCTGCATCGGGCGTGCTGCCGGACAGCAGGCTCAGCGGTTGGCAGCAGCTCTATTATACTGCTGTCTCAGTGCTGGAGGGTTCACCATTGGTGCGGTTTTTCCTGTTGCTGCTGATAGGCTACAGTCTGATCCGCCCGCTGCTTGGCCTGCTGTTCCTGTTTCTGCCCTTCCGTCTTCCAGGGCGGAAGGAGCGGCCGCGTGACCGGAAGATTACCCAGTTCAGCAGGCTAAGCGGTGCGGCTGTCGGCCTAGCCGTAGGTCTGGTGCGCGGTCTTCTGCTGGTCTTCGTCCTTTATCTGGGAGTCGGGCTGAACCCCGACAGCAGCTTTAGCCGTTATGTTGAGTCCTCTCCTATCTATAGCCAGAGCGCGGCGGCGGTATTTGAACCGATTGCCGGTGAGAATGTGCGGAGCAGACTGCCTGTACTGACCAAGGCGGTAGCGGCTGAGATGAATGATATCCTCCGCCGCAAATATGAGGTGATTGATCATGACATCTCGCCGGACATCGGGGAGGCAGCGGCAGATATTGCCGGACAAGCCTCTGATCCCGAGGAAAAGGCCAGGCTGCTGTATGACTGGATTGGTTCGCGGATCGCCTATGATTATGCCAAGGCGGATAATTATGAACAGAACGGGATCTGGCACGAGCAGACGCCGCAGGACACATTCGGTACACGGCTCGGCGTCTGTATTGACTATGCCCGCCTGTATGCCGTTATGGGCCGTTCCCAGGGGCTTCAGGTGCGTGTAGTTACCGGCCGGGGCTATGACGGACAAGGAGGGTACGGAGCTCATGCCTGGAATGAGGTCTATATCCCTGCCAGGGAAGCTTGGATTCCGCTCGACTCCACCTGGGCCTCAAGCGGAGACTGGTTCAACACCAAGGATTTCGGAGAAACGCATATTAAAGAGGACGTACTGTGACAAAGAGGAAGTCAGACCTTGTTATATGGTACAATTCGGGGGAAGTGCTGTTGTACTGTGGCAAGGTTTATTTAAGATGTAAAGGAGTGAAAAACTGTGAGTTTTTTCCGTAAGCAGGCCACCCCGCCGGATGAAAATACTGCGAAGAGCTCGCTCGGCCTACGGATTAACGTGTTTTTTTCAGCACGTTCGTTATTTTCTGCGTCATTATCATCCGTCTTGCCGTTTTACAGTTTGTTGAAGGGCCTACTCTCACCGAAGTGGAAACCAGCCGCGATACCAAAAATGTGCCGCTGGCGGCGATCCGCGGCGTAATCCGGGCAGCCGGGGGCGAGGAGCTTGCTTATTCAACGTCTGTACAGTCGTTATATATTACGCTTACTAAAGAATACACTGCCAAAACCACGGATAAGGCGACTGGAAAAACCACGCTGACCCCGGAGGCCGAGGCCAAAGCCGAAGAACTTGCGGCGCGGCTGGTTGAGGATTTCAATAAATATGGTGACCCCGCCGGACCGCAGCTTACGCAAGAGGATGTCATCGCTTCACTGGACTTATATTTCAAGAAATACTCCGGATTCATGGCCCGCAGAATCAAGGCAGGGCTGACTTCGCAGGAAGTGGCCTACTTTATGGAGCACAAGAATGAATATCCGGGTCTGGAGATTGTCGAGGAGAGCAGCCGGCATTATGACAAAGACACAGTAGCCGTACAGACGATCGGTTACATCAAGCCGTTCAAATCCTCCAGCAGTCTGGATATTTACAAAAATATTCAGGCCGCGATGAAAAAAATAGATGCCGATCCGGGCCTGAGCTATAAAGACGATGAATTTGTCGGATTTGACGGGCTTGAGCTGCAGTATCAGCGCGAGCTGCGCGGCAAAAACGGATATCAGGTCATCTCGGTCAATCCGCAGAATATGGCTGAAAAGGTTGAAGAGGTTGTGCCTCCCGTCAAAGGCAATGACGTCTGGACAACCATCAATAAATCAATTCAAATGAAGACGGAGCAGGCGATCACCGACCAGATCAAATGGCTGCATACCCACTCCGTACAGGGCAAGACACATCCCGATGCACTGACCGGCTACGCGGTGGCGATGGAGGTTGATACCGGAAATATCGTTGCGATGGCGAGCATGCCGGACTATGATACGAATGTATGGACGGCCGAGAAGATGGATACCGAAGTATGGAATGAAATTATGGGTAACTATCAGAACGGGACCATTACACCATACTCCTCGGGCATGTCAGGCCATGAGTTTGGTTCTACGGTGCTGCTGGGCTCCACCATTAAACCGCTGAGTGTGCTCATCGGACTGAATGAAGGCTTTTTTACGACTTCTACCATTTATCAGGACAAAGGGATTGCCTATTTCGGTAAAAATGACAATGCCTCCGTACGCAACGCTTCCGGTCACGTATATGGTACTATGGACCCGGCCAGAGCAATTGAGAAATCATCGAATGCTTTTATGGTCGATATGGTCGGCGAGAAGCTGTGGGAAAAGTATCAGAGCGGCGGGATCGATGTGTGGGATAAATATATGAAGGAATTCGGTCTGGGCGTTTCGACACAGAGCGGACTTCCGCGGGAGTTCCTGGGACAGATCAACTATACCGATACTGAGGCGGCGGGAAGTGCGCAGGCTGCCTTGGTCTATGCTTCCTTCGGGCAGCAGGGACGTTACACTGTGCTCCAGCTTGCCCAATACGCATCTACACTTGCTAATGAAGGCGTGCGGATCAAGCCGCAGCTGGTCAGCAAGATCACCGATTCTGAAGGGAATACCGTTAAGGAATTCCAACGTGAAGTATTAGATGAGGTTACAACCTTTGACAAGTCCTTTTGGAGGGAAATTAAAAAGGGGATGAACAGTGAGGTTTCAGCGTTCTCCGATTTCCCTTACGATTTTGCCCGTAAGACAGGAACCTCGCAGCAGACAGACAGAACGAATACGAACCGGGACAACGGGGTGTTTATTGCTTTTGCCCCGCGGGAAAATCCAAAACTGGCTGTTGCTGTGGTAATTCCGGAGGGTGGATTCGGCTCCAACAGTGCTGCTCCGGTAGCCCGTAAGATTTTTGATGCGTATGACTGGGAATACGGCCTTGACGGCATTCCGAAAAAGACACTGAAATCTGCGGATAGTGATGCAGCTGCAACCGGTGGAACGGATGCTGCAGCTGATACAGATACGGCGGATTCAACGAACTAGGCAATATTAATCAGCCCTTCATGATGAGGGGCATACAAGAAATGGAGGGGTGGCAATGACTGCCAAATACCGCCTGCTTGCACTGGATATGGATGGAACCCTGCTGAATGATGAACAACAGATTACCCCGAAGACAGTAGAATGGATTCAAAAAGCGGTCGATGCCGGCGTTCATGTCTGCCTGTCCACAGGACGGGCGTTCCGGAGTGCTATGCCTTACGCAGAGCAGCTTGGACTCAAGACACCGATGATTACTGTGAACGGAAGTGAACTCTGGCGCGAGCCGTATGAGCTGTACCGCCGCTCGCTGATGGACCCGGCGCTGATTCAGCAGCTGTACGAGATTGCTGAAGAATACGGCATCTGGTTCTGGGCTTATTCCACAGAGCAGGTTTACAACCGCAATAACTGGGACGGTGACATTATGGGCAGGGAGTGGCTTAAATTCGGCTACTCCACAGAGGACGACGACATCCGCCATAAGCTGCTGATGCAGCTTCAGGATTTGGGCGGCCTGGAGATTACCAACTCGACCCCGACTAACCTGGAGATTAACCCGCTCGGCGTGAACAAGGCTTACGGAATCGGCGAGGTCTGCAAGCTGCTGGGTATCGAGATGTCCCAAGTGGTGGCTGTGGGCGACAGCCTGAATGACCTGGCCGCGATTCAGGCTGCAGGTCTGGGCGTTGCAATGGGCAATGCCCAAGAGACGGTACAGCAGGAAGCGGATGCGGTCGTTGCCTCAAATAACGAGGACGGCATCGCTGAGGTGATTGAGAAATATATATTAGGTGTAACTGTAGAATAGCTGCAGAAGGTACACTTGAATTTGGCTACTATGCTATCAAAACGAAGAGTACGCTTCGAAGGAAGTTTGCGAAGGAATTCGGAGAAGCGGATGCTATCAAACAAAGCGTATGCTTCCGAGGCTGTTTTGCGAAGTATGTTTCACAGAAGTATATGCTAACAAAACTGGAGGCTAAAGGAATGGCAATCCTGGGTTGGATTCTGATCATTGCTTTGTTTGCGGTAGGGCTGGCGGGGGCGGTATATCCCATCCTGCCCGGTGCGCTGGCGATTTACCTGGCCTTTTTTGTATACGGCTGGTTCTTTTCGTTCGGATCGTTCGGGGTATGGTTCTGGATTATCCAGACACTTATAGTGGTTGTGCTGTTCGTAGCCGACTATGTAGTCGGGGCATGGGGCGTCAAAAAGTTTGGGGGCTCGCGTGCTTCCGTTATCGGCAGTACTATTGGCATCATTATTGGGCCGTTTGTCATTCCGGCTTTCGGCCTAATTCTCGGCCCTTTTATCGGTGCATTCATCGGAGAGCTGATCGCCGGCTCCCAGCCGGGTAAAGCGGTTAAGGTCAGCTTCGGCTCTCTGCTCGGCTTGTTCAGCAGTACCGTAGTCAAAGTAATTCTGCAAATTATGATGGTGGTCCTTTTCTTTATCTGGATCAGCGTAAATTAACAGCGAAGAAGGCGAAACAGTTTGTCGAAGAAAGAGTCTTTTGTCAAAGGCACGCTTATTCTGGCGGCAGCCGCGCTTATAGCCCGAGTTCTCGGGCTTGCCCAGCGGGTGCCGCTGGAGCATTTATTGAATGTTACAGGTGAAGCTGCATTCACACAGGCCAACCAGGTATATCTGCTGCTGCTTCCGCTGGCCACCGCTGGGATTCCAAGCACGCTCAGCAAAATGGTATCCGAACGCTATGCCCTCCACCGGCCGCATGAGGCGCAGCAGGTGTACCGGGCAGCTTTGATTTTCTCTGCAGTCGTAGGTGTGCTGATGAGTGTAGCCCTGTACATAGCAGCTCCTTATTATGCAGAATATGCGAAGGTCCCCGAGAGCACCCTCGCGATACGGGCTATCGCTCCAGCGCTGCTGTTGTTCCCCACCATCGCCATAATGCGCGGCTATTTCCAGGGACGGAACAATATGATGGCCGGCGGGATTTCCCAGATTGTTGAGCAGATTGCCCGGGTATCTACTGCGATCCTGCTGGCCTATATTCTGCTGAAGCAGGGCTATGACAATACATGGATGGCGGCAGGGGCTTCGTTCGGCAGCGTGTTCGGCAGTGTCGGAGCATTCGGAATTATGCTGTATTATGCAATGAAAATGCGCCGCACGGAAGATAAGGCAGCATTGTATGATTCAAGTTCCGCCAGACTTCCGTTGCTCGGTATTTATAAAGATATTTTTAAATTATCCATCCCGATTGTACTGTCTTCTGTAACTGTGCCGGTCGTGAACTTTATCGATTCATCACTCATTGTACCGCTGCTCAGCGGTCAGATCGGAATAGATGAAGCTACAGGTGCCCTTGCGATTTATGGCAGCCGGGCGATCAGTGTTGCCGGCATTCCTCCAGTGCTTGCAATCGCGCTGAGCACTTCACTGATTCCGATTATTTCAGCCGCTTATGCCCGCAGGGATGAGCAGCATCTGCAACGCCAGGTCACATTGGCTATGCGGATTTCCATTTTGACCGGGACACCTATTGTAGTTTCGCTGGTGGTCGCTGCCTATTCGATTAACGGCCTGCTGTTCACCACTCTGGACGGCAGCGGCATCGTCGCCATGCTGACAATCGGGACAATTTTCCAGATTACCATGATGACGACGAACTCCATCCTGCTGGGGATGGGAAAATCACGGATTTCGATGTATTATGTGCTGGCCGGGATTCTGGTTAAGCTGGCGGCAAGCTTCCTGCTAAGCAAGGTGTTTGGCATTTACGGAATTATCGGGGCAACAGCACTCTGCTTTATTGTCATTACGCTGCTTAATCTGCGTATGCTTAAGAATATCGTATCCTTTACTATTATGGGCAAACGCTGGGGCGGCTTCGCGGTTGCCGTGCTGGCTTCCGGCGGAATCGGCTATGGCCTGAACGAAGCGGGAATTATGCTGACCCGTCTGATGCCGGACCGGGTTGCTTATCTAATTACCTGTCTGGTCGTGGGAGCGGCAGTTGTCATCATCTACCTAGTGCTGCTGATTGTACTGGGCGTGCTTGGCCGTCAGGAGATTGCCGGTTATCCGCGCGTTCTCCAGAAGGTATTGAACCCGCTAATGAGACTGCAGCCTGCCAGGGTGCGTGCAAGCGAATAATGCTGTGATTTTTGTCTTATTTTGTTCCTTTTTGATTGACTTCCTGTGCACAATTTGCTTCACTTAGAGAAGAGTAAGATACAGTTTAACCTGGAAAGGATTGACCCTTACATGGATAAAATTTCTTCCGCTGCGGAGTTTCAGGTTGCGATCCAATCGCCGCGTTTAACGGTTGCCGTATTTAAGGCAGACTGGTGCTCTGACTGTAAATTTATTGATCCGTTTATGCCTGAGGTTGAGACCAAATATGCGGATCGCCTGACACTGGTTGAAGTCGATGTTGATGCTGTGGGCGAGGTCAGCCAGGAACAGAACATTCTGGGCATCCCCAGCTTTGTCGCTTACAGTGACGGCCGGGAGCTTGTACGCTTCGTCAACAAGCTGCGCAAATCCCGTGAGGAGATTGAGAATTTCCTGAACCGGGCGCTTGAGGTATATCTGAGTATTCACAAGTAAAGTAACAGTCAACTGACCAAAGCACCGCCTCCGCCCAGCCAGAGCAGAAGCGGTGCTTTTTTTAAAAGATAATAAAAAAGGCAAGCTGTAATCATAAATATCCTTCCTTTTATTCCTATACATGCGGGTGATCTGATGAAAACAGTTCATTTGAAATGGCTCAGCTACATAACCTGCCTCGTAATGTTTCTCGCCTTGTTTGGAGGCGCTGTAGTAACCAAAACAGGCTCAGGGCTGGAATGCGGGAACGAATGGCCGCTGTGCCATGGCAAGCTGATTCCGGCTTATACGCTCGGCTCCCTGATTGAATATACCCACCGATTGTTCAGCGGCTTTGCCGGCCTGCTGTCACTTGCCTCGATGTTTGCGTTCTGGCGTTATGCGCGTCAGCGGAAGGATCTGCTTGCCTATGCCCTGTTAACCCTTCTGTTTGTAATTGTGCAGGGAGGAATGGGAGCGCTTGCGGTCGTCCGGTCACAGTCTGCGGCAGTAATGGCGCTGCATATGGGTTTCTCGCTGATTGCTTTTGCAAGCTCGCTGATGCTGGCTCTCGGGACGAAACGGTGGCATGATTCCGCCGGTCTGCAGGATGCTACCGGAGCATCAGTGAGCCGGGGGTTCCGCAACTTAACCTGGATTACAGCGTTATATTCTTATATCGTCGTTTATATCGGAGCCTATGTCAGCCATACAGATTCACAGGGGGGCTGCTCCGGCTGGCCGCTCTGCAACGGCGAATGGATTCCTGAGCTCAGCGGCGGAGTGGGCATTGTGTTTATGCACAGGGTTGCAGCAGCACTATTGTTTATTTTGACAGCTGTATTGGGGCATCTGGCGTTCTGGAGATATACCAGGCTTCCGGAGCTGCGGATGCTGGGTATAGCCGCGGTTACGCTTTGCCTGCTGCAGGTCTTCAGCGGTGCGGCTGTGGTCCACACGCTCTATAACGATAAATTGTACATATTTGCCGCGCTTTCCCATATCGTGCTGATTGCCGGATTATTTGGAATCCTGAGCTACATGAGTGTACGCGTATGGCAGCTAAGCATGAATAACAAGTAATCTGTTTGTGTTAGGAGGTACAAGATAGTGGGATACGGAAATATACGCCAGTGGATCGAGCAGCTGCGCAAGGATAAAGAGCTTGCCGTAATAGATGCTCCGGTGGATCCTTATCTGGAGCTGCCGGAGATTCACCGGCGTGTGGTCCGGGAGGAAGGGCCGGCATTGCTGTTCACCAATGTTACAGGAACCCCGTTCCCTGTTGCGACCAACCTGTTCGGAACGGCCCGGCGCGTGGACAGGGCTTTTGGCCAGAGACCGGAGCAGCTGCTGAAAGCGGTAGCCGGGGCAGCCGAGACCCTGCTTCCGCCTTCGCTTCCCAACATGTGGAAGGAGAAGAAGCTGGTTGTCAATCTGTTGAAAACAGGCATAAGGAATGTACCGCAGGGTGAAGCCCCCGTTCTTGGAGTCTGCCGGACCAGTGATCCGCTAAGTGAGCTGCCGCATGTTACAAGCTGGCAGGAAGCAGGCGGACCTTATATCACACTTCCGCTTGTCTATACCGAAAGCCAGACCGCTCCGCAGAAGCACAGCCTCGGAATGCACCGGCTCCGCTTAATCGACCAGAGTACAGCCGAGATAGACTGGAATAGACACCAGGGGGCAGGGCTGTACCATCAGGAGGCTGAGGCCCGGGGAGAGGCGCTGCCGGTCTCTGTCTTTATCGGGGGCCCGCCTGCACTGATAGCGGCAGCCAGCGCCTCCCGCACAGCCTGGCTGCCGGATCTGGTGCTGGCTTCGCTGATACTCGGCAGCCGGCTGCCGATGGTTAAGGACCCGCTGGGCGGTCACTCCATTCCGGCCGAAGCGGAATTTGCGCTGCGTGGGCTTGTGCCGCCAAGGTCCGCACCACAGCAGGCACCGGTTATGCATGTACAGCGGATCTGGCACCGCAAAGATGCCGTCTATCCGGCGACCATTGCCGTTACTCCGCAGGAAGAAAATTTCTACCTGGTCGATTATCTTCAGCAGCTCCTCTCTCCTGTACATCATCTTGCGATACCTTCAGTGAATGCCTTCTGGACTTATTCCGAATCGGGCCCGAATGGACTGGCCGCAGCGGTCGTACAGGACAGCTCCCCGCATGAGGCGCTGAGTACTGCCTTCCGCATATTAGGGGATCGCCAGCTCTCAGGCAGCAGACTATTGCTGCTTACAAGCGAGCCGGCTGCTTTTTCCGATTTGCCCGCTATTCTGGAAAATGTCCTGGAGCGCTTCAATCCGGCGACCGACCTGTATGTATTTGGCAGCGGGGCGCGGCTTGGGGAAGAGCATACTGAAGGCAGGCAGGGTCCTGACAGCCAGGCTGTGCTGCTGGGTGTTGGACGTGCCGTAAGGGAGCTGCCGCGTACCTATTCAGAGGGCGTATTGCCAGGAATTAACGAGGTCATTCCTTATTGCGGGGGATGCTTAGCCGTTTCCGGTGCATCCTATGAAGAAGACCCTGAGCTGCCCGTCCGGCTGGTCGCCCAGCTCCGCGGGCAGCAGTCAGCCTGGCCGCTGGTTATTCTTACAGATCATGCCGCAGATGCAGTACGAACCCAAAGCTCCTTTTTGTGGACGGTATTTACCCGGTTTAATCCCGCCGAAGATATCTATGCCGAATCTGAAATCAGGCAGCATCAGCTCGGTTACAAGCTCCCTATCGTAATCGATGCACGCATGAAGCCGGGATACGAACAGGAGCAGACACCCTGCAGCAGTACACTGGATCTGGTCGACCGGAATTGGAGGCATTATTTTCAGCAGTAAAGTTCATGGTTTCATTCAAGACTGGAATTATACATCTTCTTTATGTTAAGGGGGACAAGTCATGCTGCGGATCTTACTGGGGGAGCCTCCGCGCCGCAACAGCGGCGTGCTGGCTGAAGCAATGGACAACATGGCGGAGGTAGCGTCCATGCTGCGCAAGGAAATGAACGCCCATGAAGACCATGACCATGAATTCCGCAAGCTGGAGATCTGGACCCGCGGTCTGATCTCATCGCTGGATGAGCTGGAGCAAAGCTGCTTCGCAGCCGGCTTTTACCGTAAACTCGTGGTTGCAGGATACATGGATGATATGTCCACCCAGGAGCAGGGGGATTATGCGCGCTACGTCTATTTTTACAAAAACGGCTTTATCCGCGTCTTCTCGCTGCTCGACAAGCTGGGAACAGTGCTGAACAGCCTGTACAATTTGAACACAAGCCAGAGTAAAGCCCATTTCTCCTATTTCACGGTGCTTCGGCAGTTTCAGCTGCTGAAGGAGCATGTTCCGCTGTCCGAGGAGCTGGAGCGTATCAAGGATTCTTACCGTGAGCCGCTGCAGAATCTGCGCAAGCGCCGTAACGCCGAGATTCATTACATGAACGCTGAAATGCAGGATGACCTGTGGCAGAGACACCAGGGGCTGCATGACAAAATAAGACTTGAGGATCTGGACAGCCATCTGGAGGATTTGAAGCAGGGACTGGAAATGGTCTGCAAATCCTTATGCGCAGCCTTCCGCTACAGCAATGAGCAGTGGCATAAGAACAAGGCTATGACTTCAAAAAACGCCGGGACAGAGTCGCGTTAATAGGGCAAAATCTACCTTTGACAAAAAAGCGTAAACTCACTATACTTAGGCTTGCATTATATTCTTACATTCTGCGACAACTAGTTTCATATTTTTCTTATCGAGAGCGGCGGAGGGATAGGCCCGATGAAGCCCGGCAACCGATTTGTGTCCAGCATTTAATTCTTTGCTGCATGCAAATGTCATGGTGCTAATTCCTACAATGCGGCAAGCTCTGGGCATTGGCAGATGAGAAGGCATTGTAAATATACGCACAGGGCCTCTTACGATCTGCAATGATCGAAAGAGGCTTTTTTGATTTTGGCATCAGAATAAAGGGGGAACGACGGAAATTGATAGAGCTGAAAGAGTTGACTAAGGTGTACGGAAAGGGCAGCAAGGCTGCTACAGCGCTCTCGGGCTTGAATCTGTCCATTAAGAAGGGCGAAATCTTCGGTGTAATCGGACACTCCGGCGCCGGAAAAAGCACGCTGATCCGCTGTATCAACCTGCTGGAGCGCCCGACTACCGGCGAGGTCTGGGTGGACGGTATCGAATTGACTGCACTCAGCAAGGGGCAGCTGCAGGAAAAGCGGCGCAAAATCGGAATGATCTTTCAGCACTTCAATCTGCTGTCCTCCGCCACGGTATATGATAATATTGCCTTCCCGCTGCGGCTGGCCGGAACTGCGAAGGCAGGGATTGATCAGAAGGTCAAAGAGCTGCTGGTATTGGTCGGCCTGGAGAACCATGCGAACAAATACCCGGCCCAGCTCTCAGGCGGACAGAAGCAGCGGGTGGGTGTAGCCCGGGCGCTGGCCAGCGACCCCGATGTGCTGCTCTGTGACGAAGCGACCTCGGCGCTTGATCCGCAGACAACCGATTCAATCCTACGGCTGCTGCTGGATATTAACCGGAAGTTCCATCTGACCATTGTGCTGATTACCCACGAAATGCATGTCATTCAGAGCATCTGCGACCGGGTGGCCGTTATTCACGGCGGCGGGATTGTAGAGCAGGGCGAAGTGGCTGAGGTATTCCTGAAGCCCAAGCATGAGGTAACCAAGGACTTTATCCGCAGTGAAACCCAGCAGGACGGTCCGTTGCGGGCAGCACTGGAGGCGGGAAGCAGAGACAATGCCCAAGCGGTCAAGATTACGTTTCTGGGACAAAAAACATACGAATCCACCTTATCCGATGTGGTTCGCGGTACGGGCGTCAGCTTTGCCATTCTCCAGGGGACTATCTCGACGATCAAAGATGTGCCGTACGGCCAGCTGATTGTCCGGTTTGAAGGAGAAACCGGCGCTATTAACGCCACGCTTACTGAACTGGCAGCGCAAGGACTCGATGTGGAGGTGATTTCGTAATGGGCGGTCTCAATTTTAATGATATTAACTGGCAGGAAATGGTGGAGGCATCGGGTGCTACACTAAAAATGTTGGCTTATTCCGGAATTTTCACAATTATTCTTGGTTTACCACTCGGAATTGTGTTATATTTATGGGGAAGATCAAATAACAGTATTATCAGAGTAGTTTACTCGGTATTATCGTTGGTTGTTAATATCCTGCGCTCCGTCCCGTTCCTGATTCTGATGGTGGCCCTGATTCCGCTGAGCAAGACAATTATGGGGACTTCGATTGGTGTACTCGGAACGATTCCGGCGCTGGTTATCGGCGCAGCCCCGTTTTTTGCCAGACTGGTGGAGACATCGCTGCGGGAGGTTGACCGCGGGGTGATTGAAGCAGCTCAGGGCATGGGGGCATCAACAGGCCAGATTGTCATGCGTGTGCTTTTGCCGGAAGCCCGTCCAGGTCTGCTGGCCGGAGTAACGATTACGCTCGTAACTCTCGTCTCTTATACAGCAATGTCGGGGATGATTGGCGGCGGAGGTCTTGGTGACCTTGCTATCCGTTACGGTTATTACCGTTATGAGAAAGAAGTTATGATTATCTCTGTAGTGCTGATGGTAATACTGGTTCAACTGCTGCAGATGGCCGGCGACAGGCTGGTTCAATATTTCACCCGGAAATAAGGTACTACCAAATATAGCCTTATTCATAAACACATTTTAGAGGGGGATTTACAGATGAAAAAAGTACTACTGACGCTATTCAGCCTGACCTTGGTAATGGTGCTGGCTGCTTGCGGCAACAATAACACTGCCAATAACGCTGCGAACTCTGCAGCAACTAACGCTCCGGCTGCTGATGCTTCCGCCGAGCCGACTACAGAGCCTGCTGCTGATCCGGTAACGCTTGTTGTGGGTGCTTCTCCTGTACCTCATGCCGAAATTCTGAACGCCATCGCTCCGCTGCTTGAGGCACAAGGCATCAAGCTGGAAGTTAAGGAATTCACTGACTACATCCTGCCTAACACACAGCTGGCCGAAAAAGCACTTGATGCAAACTTCTTCCAGCACAAGCCATACCTGGATGACCAGAACACCAAGAACGGAACAGATCTGGTATCTGTAACTGCTGTTCACGTTGAGCCGTTTGGCGCGTACTCCAAGAAGATCAAATCGGTCGACGAACTGGCTGATGGTGCAAAAGTGGCAATTCCTAACGATGCAACCAACGGCGGACGCGCTCTGATCCTGCTGGCCAAGAACGGCCTGATTACGCTGAAGGATGACACTAACATCACTTCCACTAAAGCGGATATTACCGAAAACCCTAAGAATCTGGAAATCATCGAACTGGATGCAGCAATGCTGCGCGCCAGCTGGATGAAGTTGACCTGGCTCTGATCAATACTAACTTTGCGCTTGAAGCCGGTCTGGTTCCAACGAAGGATGCCCTGTTCATCGAAGGTGCTGATTCCCCTTACGCCAACCTGCTGGTTGCCCGTCCTGACAACAAGGATTCCGATGCGATCCAGAAGCTGGCTGCAGCCCTGAACTCTGCAGAAGCCAAGGCATTCATCGAAGAGAAATACGAAGGCGCCATTATCCCTGCATTTTAAGCAGCGGATTAAAGCGGCTATGGAATGAACAAGAGGCTGTTCCGGACAGGTCATCTGATGACCCTGCGGGACAGCCCTTTTTGTACTTTGCCAGTAGTATGCGGGTTGTGGCTCTGCATGAAATCCTCTATAATAGAAAAAATCCCGCCCCCTGAATTAGGGAGACGGGACGGTATAGAACGGGATTAGAATACTTGGATAACTTCTTCCACGCCTTCTACTTCTTCAATCAGGGCGCGTTCGATCCCGGCTTTCAGCGTGATCGTGGAGCTCGGGCAGCTGCCGCAGGCACCCATAAGCTTCAGCTTGACGATGCCGTCTTCAACGTCGATCAATTCCACGTCGCCGCCATCGCGCTGCAGGAACGGACGAAGTTTATCGAGTACTTCCAGAACCTCATCATACATCGTGGTGCTTTGTGCATTCTCACTCATTTCTCAATCACTCCTTTCGTAAACTTATTATAGTACAAAAAGTTAAAAAATAAAATGGTTAGCACAGAATAAGGAGAACAACATGAGGCCAATTATTGAATTTTGTGCCAGTAATATCGGGCACGGGACAGGACCGCTTATGAACAAGCTGGAACAAAATCCCGAATATGACGTTGTAGAATACGGCTGTCTGAATAACTGCGGAGAATGCTATCTTAGACCGTTCGCCATGGTTGACGGCGAGATTATTGAGGCCGATTCTCCGGAGGAGCTGGAGCAGGCCATTGAGGCTGCCATCAAAGAGCAGGAGGCCTGGGACAGCCTCGAAATCGACTAAGCAGCCTGGCAGCAGCTTAGCCGAAATGCCGCTTGGACATCCAGAGCACTCCGCTCTTGAGCAGGCGGGGGACCCGTCCCATTACAGAGCGGCGGCCCATCAGGCCGAACCCGGCATTCTTGCCCAGCGATCCCAGTGTTCCCTTCAGCTTCATGGCATGCAGTCTGGGGGTATCCCCCCGCCAGAGTGAACGGAGCACGTATGCCACCTGTTCTCCCTGCGCGCCTGCAGCCTGTGCGCTCGGTGCAAAAGGCAGGCTGGCGCAGTCACCGATTACGTATACCTCCGGATAATCGGCCAGATTAGAGTGCGGGCCAACAATGAGCCGGCCGCCGCGGTCTTTAGGCAGCTCCAGCTGCTGGACAACCTTGACCGGCTGGATGCCCGCAGTCCATACCGTTACATCCGCTGCAATCGCCTGGGTGCCGTTAAAGACGGCATCCTTTTCGACGTGGGACACAGAAATCCGCCCAAACGTCTTAACCTGGTGCTCGCTGAACCATTCCTCTACATACCGGGACAGCTTGGCCGGAAAAGCGGACAGAACACGCTCCCCGCGGTCCAGAATGCTGATGTTCAGATCCGGACGGCTCTCTCGCAGCTCTGCAGCGATTTCAACCCCGCTCAGTCCTCCGCCTACGATATTGACTGATCCGTAAGGCTTGATGTCATTCAGGCGGCGGTATGTTTCGCGGGTGGCGGAGAAGCTCTGGATGCTACAGGTATACTGCTCTGCTCCCTGGATACCATGGTAATTATCCGTGCACCCGAGGGCAATTGCCAGAATATCATAGGGAACCGGCTCTCCTGATTCCAGGAAGACCAGCCGGCTGTCCAGATCAATCGAGCCGACCTCCCCGTAGCGTACGGTGAGGCGCGGATGAACAGGGAATTGGATACGCAGATGATAGTCATTCACAGTACCTGCGGCAAGCGCATAATATTCCGTCTTGATTCCCTGATAAGGCATCCGGTCAATCAAAACAATCTCCACATCGTGGGGCAGATGGTGGTTGAGCAATTCCTGGATCAGGGCAAGGCCGCCGTAGCCGCCGCCAAGGACAAGTAGTGTTCTCATGGGACCAGTCTTCCTTTCGCATATGGTTGTAATATGGCATTGCAACAGGCACTGCAGTACTAATCTATTAAACTATTCGTACACTTTAATTTCATTGTAGAAGGTATCCCGTTCAACCGGAATACGGCCGGCGCCTTTGACCAGCCAGATCAGCTCTTCGCGGGTCATACCCTCCGGCGTCAACGCCCCGGCGGCGTGGCTGATCCGCTCCTTCAGGATTGTTCCGTGCACATCGGATGCGCCGAAGCTCATGGCAACCTGGGTCAGCTGCACACCTATATTAATGAAGTAAGCCTTGATATGGTCAAAATTATCGAGCATCAGCCGGCTGACCGCAATCGTCTTGAGATCCTCATACGCAGAGTTGCGGCGCATAATGCCGGCATTGCGGTTCTTCGGCTGCATGGACAGCGGAATGAACACCATGAAGCCGTTCGTTTCGTCCTGCAGCTCACGGATCTGCAGCATGTGGCGGATGCGATCCTCCCGGGATTCAATCGAACCGTACAGCATCGTAGTATGTGTTCTCATGCCCATTTTGTGGGCGGTCCGGTGAACCTCCAGATACTCCTCGACATTCGCTTTATCAACCCGCATTTTTTTGCGGTACTGGTCGGACAGAATTTCTGCTCCGCCGCCGGTCAGTGACTTCAGCCCTGCCGCGCGCAGCTGTTCCAGCACCTCGCGGATGCTGAGTCCGCTGATGCGGGTGAAGAAATCAATCTCTGCTGCTGTATAAGCCTTGAGCGTTACCTCAGGGAAGCGTTCATTCAGCGCTTTGAGTGAATCAACGTAATACTGGAAGGGCACCTTATCATTATGGCCGCCGACAATATGGAACTCGCGGACGCCCGGATGAATATGCTGTTCGACATATTGCACCATTTCCGGACCGGACAGGGTGTAGGCTCCTTCTTCGCCGTCATCTTTGCGGAAATTGCAGAATGCGCAGCGCGATTCGCAGACATTGGTGAAATATAGGCTCATATTTTCGATAAAATAAACCTTTTTCCCGTTTTTGCGCAGATTTACCTCATTAGCCAGCTGGCCGATCGTGAGCAAGTCATCGCTTTCATATAAATAAACGCCATCTTCCAGATTTAACCGTTCTCCGCCGCGGACCTTCTCAATAATATGCGCCATTCTGGCATCGGTGTGTGGGGTTATAAGTGTAGACATATGAATTCCTCCTGAAGGTTAGACTTCCTGAACCGGCGGTTCATGAACATAAATAAAGAGGCAACCAGCCTCTATGACAAATTTCCGAATTTTACAGATCATCGCTTAACCTATTATAAACCTCTCTCCAAAGGTGAGCAACCGCTGCTGAGCGTTAGCATTTCCTGCCGTGGCTGCTGCTGCTGGGGAGTTATGACTTGAGCGGCGGGGCAGAGTGGAGTATACTGAATTTTATATAGAGTATAACTTTTAGCCGGAAGGCTTATGACATTATATAACTTATAGGAGGCTAGGCCATGATTACAATCAGTGAAACAGCTGCCGGACATCTGAAGACGATGCTGGCTGAACAGGAAGTACCCAATATGTTCCTCCGTCTTGGCGTAACAGCGGGCGGCTGCAGCGGATTCTCTTACGCAATGGGCTTTGACGATAACGAGACCGAGCAGGATGTTTACATGGATGTTGAAGGGCTCAAGGTAGTAGTCAGCAAGGACGATATCCGTTACCTGAACGGCCTTACGATCGACTTCGAGGAATCCGGCATGACGGGCGGGTTCACCATCCATAATCCGAATGCAACAGTAACATGTGGATGCGGATCGTCGTTCCGTACGAAGGAAGAAGCGGGGAATCCGAGCGCAGAGCCTTGTTAAGCAAGGCGTAAGAAGCAGTGTGGATTGAACACAATAATCTATAATCAGAACCTCTTGGAATGTGTACATTGCAGAATACACTTTCGGGAGGTTTTTTATTTGAAGGAGGAGATATAATGATGAGAATGTTGCCCTTTGAACGGCCGACGGAGCACTATGATGAACGGATTATTGAATTGGATGAGCAAATATGTGCGTTGATCCAGCAGCGGAAGGAAGTTTCGGACAATAATCCGGGTTGTCCGCCTCTTGAAAGGATTGCTGAGTGGTCAAGCCGTTTTGGACTCTACGAGGAGTTTCTGAGATCCATGTTCGCCGCTATGCTGAACGAGGAGAATTTTCGGCCGATCGTGAAGCCTGCTGATTTCAGAAAACATATTCCCCTTCTGAAGTCAGTGGAGCAGGGAAAACGCTTCTACACGCTGACTTCCATTCACCAATACAGTAATGCCAGTGTAATTATCCTTAATATAGACTGGGAGGCTCCGGAGCAGCCATTCGAGCGTCCTGAGATTAGACAGCATTACAGCTACGAATTATCCATAGGGGAGGGTTATGACTGCCGGATGATGACTAGCGGGAGCAGGTCGGATCATGCCTCCTACAGATTTTTGGTGTCTCCACCATTGCCTGATGACCCGTCCGGAACGGAGTTCAGGTTTCAAGAAAGCAGTGGCCGATTTGATAAAATGGAGGCGGGAGAAGAGATTGTTTTTAAGATGTGAGCATGGCTGAGGATTGCGGGTCTGCGGTTTCCGTGTGCGGCAAAGAGCGGTCGGCAGATTTTAACGGACCGTATCGCTTTTGCCATTTTGGCGAAATAGGATCATCTGGGTCCGTTAGACGGAATCCGGCGGTTATGCAGCCACTGTACAACTCAGGGAGATGGTGAGATGCTGACATTCAGGTACATTAAGCGAAGTAAGGCCCGTAAGGAGTTGATGGAGCTGCAGAGGGATTTGCTTTTTTATGAGCCTCTCTATTTAGCAGTGCATCCTTTCCATGAATGGTTCCAAGAAAAATGGGAGCTGATGCGTGCCAGGAGTAAAATGAAGCTGGAAACAGATTCTGACCTCTACAGAGAAGTGATATTGCACATCCCGGTGCATCTTATGGTGTTTAAGCAGGCTATTAGGGATTACGGGAATGAGGCAGACACCAGTTTTTTTGAAGAGACAATCGAATATATAGAACATTTGCTGGATACAGGCGATGAAAAACATCATTATATGATTATATTTGATCAAATGCAGATATTTGAGCGGGCGGAATTTTATTTATATCTGAAAAAAAGGGAAGCGGAGCTGCTAACCCTATTGGGCATTAAAGGGGATGAAAACTAATTAGTATGGGGCATTAGCGTCCGTTATAGTTCTTCACCAATTCATCCATAACACGGCTTGTGCGGATAGCGGTTAGACCCGTGCTGAGAGCGGTGCCGCGCCCAAGCAGCTCGTCGGTAATGGACTGGATCAGCGGCTGCTGGATATGAACAGGGTGGGGAATAAATACCGGCTGCTCGCCGTTCTCTGTCCGTAGAATAACCGGCTGCTCTGAAAAGGTGGAGAAGGTGATGCTGCCAAGGCTGCCCACAATTTCAGTTACATCTTCGTTGGAATAGGCGTTGAAGCACCAGATTCCGGTTCCATGGACGCCAGATTCAAACTGGTATCGTCCAGAAACAGTATCCTCCGGCGCATAAGGGCTTCCCAGGTTGGAGGCATGTCCATCCGCGTCCTTGACCGGGCCGAGCAGGAAATCCAGCAAATCCAGGGTATGGCTGCCCAGATCCATAAACAGGCCGCCGCCTGAAATGGCCGGATTTACCCGCCAGTAATGCCCGTCTACAGCTTCGAGCGGTTTGGTCATATGCAGAGTACGTACAAACCGGGGTTCGCCGATCGCCCCCGAATCCAGCCATTCCTTAACCTTACGGTAACGGGGTAGTCCTCTCCGGTAATAAGCCACATACAGCGGAACACCGGCCTGCTCACAGGCAGCCAGCATGGACTCGCACTCTGAAGTGTTTAGACCCATGGGCTTCTCGACATAGACGGGTTTACCGGCCCTTGCCGCAGCCAGTGTGTATTCCATATGCGTAGAGGGCGGTGTGGCTATATACACGGCGTTAACGCCAGGATCGGCAATCAGCTCAGATGCACTGGAATACCAGCGGGGCACGCCGTGCCGCCGTGAATAATCTGCTGCAAGTTCGCTGTTACGGCGCATGACGGCAACAAGCTGCGAGCCTTCCGCCTTCTGGAGCGCAGGTCCGCTCTTGACCTCGGTTACATCCCCGCAGCCGATGATACCCCAGTGAATGATTTTATTCATATATATCCCCTTCCGCCAATAAGGCCAATCTCCTGATACATGTAATATTAAATAAATAGTATATATAGTAGAAAAAAGTTTTTGAGCGGATTAACCAGTCTATCTGCACAAGCCATCGGCCGGATTTTTCATAGAGTAAATAGTATCCTCGAATGACAGCAGGTTAAGCGGGGATAATGAACTTGAAGTTGATCATAAATACGATCAGGGCGGCGGTGGCGAGAGAAAAAGCGATACAGCCAGCCCCCAGAATCCGGCGGCGGTCGCGGATAAATCTGATGCCGAGTGCACACACAAGGATAGTAGTACCTGCCAGAACAACAGACATGCCGACCATTGCGAACCAGTACAATACCTCGAATAATTGAGCCATCATGAAGCCCCCTCTCACATGGTAATAATACAGTTAATTTTTAGGGATTTCCAGTGAGGAGGTCAGGCGGAAGCGGATGAATTTCAGATGTTGATACCAGTGAACTAATACTTGGGGCTTGGCCCGTACTGGTTGTCTCCTTCGCTGTCAAGGCAGGCGAAAATAAACAGGATCAGGAAGCCGAGATAAGGGATAAAGGCGATGAGAACCCACCACCCCGTTCTTCCGCTATCATGCAGCCGGCGGACCAGTACGGCCCAGGAAGGAATGAATATAAACCAGTGATAGATCGTGCTCAATAAGGGAGAGATATCCAATAGAGGCTTCTGCAAAAGCGAGCAGAAATCCGATTAAAGTGTTGACCAGTGCAAACATCCAGAATTCGGTGCGTTTCTGCGTTCCTATTTTACAAAAATATGTATATGCGGTATAGCGTAATCTTGCGTTGAAATTAGCTGGCGGATAGAGAAGAGTGCATTTACCACGGACATAAGGCCCGCAGCCATATGCCCTTTTTTGCTGTGAGCGGGCTTTACACGGACAATCATACAGGAGGGCGGCTCCTTTTCTGAGTAATCTATAGGGTAGGCTGGGATTGCGAAAGGAGAGGGGAAAATGGCGGGAAGACAACTGGCCAGCAAGTGGCTGAAAACCGAGGCGCTGCTCAGCGATTCACGGGTTGCCGGTTACATTCCGAGAACGAAGGGATATAACGCTGCCGCACTGTCAGCTATGCTGAAAGCGTATGGGAATGTAGTAATTAAGCCGATTGTGGGCGGCGGGGGCCATGGTGTGATAAAAGTGTTCCGGGACCACCGGGGGTACGGATTCACCTACAATCACAGCACCCGGGTATATGGTGATTTCGGATCGATGAAGCGCGCGCTTGACCGGGTGAAGCTGAAGACGGCGGCTATATGATCCAGCAGGGGATCTCACTTGCCCGGATTGCCGGACGCCCGATCGACTACCGGGTTAAGGTTGTGAAAAACGGCGACCACTGGGAATTCCGGTCCATGGTGGGCAGACTGGCTCGCCCGGGTTTGTTTGTCACCAATCTGTGTAAAGGCGGTACGATGATGAGCTGCCGGCATGGTCTGCGCCTTTCACTTCCAAGAATCAGTACGTCGGCCAAAAAAGCGGAAATGCGCCGGCTGACACATGTCTGCATCGAGCTGCTGGAAAGACATTTTCCGGGCATCGGCGAGCTGGGGTTTGACTATGCAGTGGATCACCGGGGAAAAATCTGGATTTTGGAAGTAAATACAAGACCAAAGTAATTAATGTTTTTTTTTGAATTGACGATAATGATAACTATAGGCTAAAATTGCGTTTAGTTATGCTGCTTTCGAGGTAATATGAGGTAGAAAATTCTAAATTTTGTGAACGTTTTGGATTTTTTTTACTTGCTGCCAGTGTGGAAATCTCCTGTGCATAACTATTATCCCCATATTCCACTGTGTAGGAAATGGCTTTATTATCCTTACTAACAAATTATGCACAGGATTTCCACAGTAGCTTGTGGATATTGAGAACGCTTGTTCGATTTATGATAGTTTGCTATGATAGATTCAGATTCAAACAAAGGAAAGGTAGGTGAACGTTGTGGTTGAATTGTCGGATGAGATGCTGCTCGACTCGTACCAAAGAGCGATAGAGCTACAATTGGAGCATGATTTCATCGCTCTGTTGCTCGCTGAAATTCGCAAACGGAACTTACACTCTCCAGTACATGCGGTTCTACACTAGGACATTGGTTTATTTTTCTGCAGCAGCTGCTCTGTCTAACCGCAAGCGGCACAAAATAGGGTATCTTTTCAAGTTGGAGTGGAATCAACCTGAAAGGATACCCTTTTATTTGTTTTATAGCTTACGGTTATGTGCTAAAGCTTGAGGTTACTGCTATGTCCCGGTGAAAGCTTGGCATCCGGATCAAGGTATACCTTTGCATTGTTGACAGCCGTAGGCGCTTCCCCGAATCCGACAGCGATCAGCTTCAGCTTGCCCGGGTAAGTAGTGATATCGCCGGCAGCGAAGATGCCGGGAATATTGGTCTCCATGCGCGAATCCACCACGATGGAATTGCTCTCGATCTCAATGCCCCACTGCGCAATCGGGCCCAGCGAGGATACAAAGCCGAAGTTGACAATTACACTGTCCACTTCAATTTCCTGTGTCTCCTTGGTCTTGATGTGGGACAGGGTCACCTTGGTAATGAATTCATCCCCGTGCAGCTCGGTAATCTCTGAAGGGGTAATAACATTTACCTTCGAAGCCATCAGCTGCTCTACACTATGCTCATGCGCGCGGAACTTGTCGCGGCGGTGAATCAGTGTAACCTGCTCAGCGATCGGCTCAAGCATGAGGGCCCAGTCTACTGCGGAGTCGCCGCCGCCGCTGATCAGCACCTTCTTGCCCTGGAAGGCATTCAAATCACTTACAAAGTAATGCAGGTTGGCTTTCTCGAACCGCGGTGCTTCCGGAAGCTCCAGACGGCGTGGTTCGAAGGCGCCTACACCGGCAGTTATAATAACAGCCTTGCTGTGGTATTCCGCCTTGTCAGTAGTGGTTACGAAGTGGCGCTCGTCCCGCTTCTCAACAGATACAACCTTCTCTTCGAGGCAGATATTGGACTGGAACAGATCCATTTGCCGGGACAGGTTGTCTACCAGCTCCTGTGCGGTGATTTTCGGGAAACCAGCCACATCATAGATATATTTTTCAGGATAAAGAGCGGCGAGCTGCCCCCCCAGCTGGGGCATGCTTTCAATAAGGGTTACCGACGCCTGGCGCATACCGCCGTAGAAGGCGGCAAACATGCCGGCAGGACCGCCGCCTATAATTAACAGGTCGCTCATAGGAACGCCGGATTGCTCTAGTGTCACGTAATATTACACCTCCGAGTGATAGTTTCAAAATGCCATACTTAACTTACCTACTCATTATAAACATTGTGGGACTGCCCTGCAAAGGCTTAAAATGGCCGGATAAGTGTGACGTTATTTTGAAATATAAGAATTTATATGTTGCCCATCATAAATTATCCTTCTATTTCTCGAGAAACGATACCGTCCCTTAATGGTCGGCAAATCCGTTTCTTCTTGTATGATTATATTTGATTAAAACGATACTAAGGTTTACAATGGATATGGTTATTTTAGAAATCCTTTAAGTTTTATTGGAAATTCTCCTGAATTTAAGTGTATAAATTCACAAAAGACACTAAAATATTTTACAAAAAATAACACATAGACAGATTCACCTGTTGGAAGGAGCCGGAACATGAGCAGTATTCCCAAAATTGTCATCCTAGGCGCGGGATATGGAGGTATATTGACCGCCCAGCGGCTGCAGAAAGCTTTGAATTATAATGAAGCTGATGTGACGCTGGTGAACCGCCATGAATATCATTATTTCACTACCCATCTGCATATGCCAGCTGCGGGAACAGACAGCATTGAACATACACGCGTATCTATATCCAAGCTGATAGACGAATTTAAGATCGATCTCGTGAAATCTTCCGTGCAGGAAATCCGCACCCAACAGAAAAAAGTGATTCTTGAAGACGGCACGCTCTCTTATGACTATCTTGTTATTGCCCTCGGCGGCGAACCGGAGACCTTCGGTATTCCGGGACTTGATAAATACGCGCTGACCATCCGCAGCATTAATTCCGTGCGGCTGATCCGCGAGCATATTGAATATCAGTTTGCCAAATACAAAAATGAAAACAACGCGCAGGAGCATATTAATTTTGTAGTTGGCGGAGCGGGCTTCAGCGGCATTGAATTTGTAGCAGAGCTGGCTGACCGGATTCCTGCCCTCTGCAAGGAATATGATGTGGACCCGAGCCTGGTGAATATCTACAACGTGGAAGCTGCCCCTACGGCGCTGCCAGGATTCGCGCCTGAGCTGGTTGAGCATGCGATGTCTGTGCTGACCAAGAAGGGGGTTACCTTCAAAATCGGCGTAGCGATCAAGGAATGCCTGCCGGGCGGTGTCATTCTCGCAACCGGTGAAGAAATCAAAGCCTCCACCATTGTCTGGACCGGCGGTATCCGCGGCAATCGGCTGATTGAAGCCGCAGGGTTTGAAGCGATGCGCGGACGGGTGAAGGTGGACGAGTACCTCCGCGTTCCGGGGCATGAGAATATTTTTATCATCGGAGACGGTTCCCTGATGATTAACCCGGAAGGGCGGCCGTACCCGCCGACAGCGCAAATCGCCATGCAGCAGGGCGAATGCTGTGCCCATAATCTGGTGGCAGCGATCCGCAGCCAGCAGCCGAAGAAGTTTGTCTTCAGCAACAAGGGAACTGTAGCCTCGCTCGGCAAAGGCCAGGGTATTGCCGTAGTGGGTGACAAGACATATAAGGGCTGGACGGCAGCGCAGCTCAAAAAAGTAGTCGATATGCGCTACCTGTTCATCATCGGCGGCATTCCGCTGGTGCTGAAGAAGGGAAGATTCTTCTAGGATGCGCCACTGCAGTGTTCAGGTCCGCGGGCTGTTGACGCGTGAGGAGCTCGACCGCTATAATGCCCTGATTGAAGTAGGCTCCTACCTGGAGGACCAGAGCCGGTACGATCTGGCTTATAACATCCAGAAGGAGATTGATCTGCTTATTCTGCCGGCCATTGAACGGCTGAAGGATAAGAGCCGGGCCCGCGACCGGGCAACGGCGGAATATCTGGAGAGCCTTCGCGGAGAGAATGACGAGGACGAGGACGAATAACGTTACGCGGCATGCATAAGGTGCGGAGAGCCAAGCTGCTAACACGGCTTTCCATTTACAATAGGATAAAGACCGCTACCTTTAACGGGGGCGGTCTTTTTTTGCGCCGGAACGGGATTTACAACTAAACAAAAAGGATGATCTCCCGCAGGAAACCACCCTTATCTTCAATATAAATTACAGTTTAAGCATCTCTTCGAACGTCTCCGGTGTCAGCAGGTTGCCGACATAGAACGGGCCGAACTCACCGTAACGGGCGCTAACCTCGTCAAAGCGCATCTCGTAGACCAGCTTCTTGAACTGCAGCGCATCCTCGGCAAAGAGGGTTACGCCCCATTCCCAGTCGTCGAAGCCGACGGAGCCGGTAATGATCTGCTTCACTTTGCCGGCATAGCCGCGGCCGATCAGCCCGTGCGAGTGCATCAGCTCCCGGCGTTTATCCATATCGAGCATATACCAGTTATCGGCCAGCTCGCGCTTCTTGTTCATCGGGTAGAAGCAGATATGCTTCGCCTGCGGCAGAACCGGCTTCAGGCGTGCCGCCACATGCGGGTTCTGCATCGGATCACTGCCGTCTCCGGCACTTCCGCCTGCAGCGTAGTTGCTTAGCTCGACGATACTGACATAAGAGTAAGCTTTTGTGGTGTATTGGGCGAAGGCAATTTTGTTAAACGCGGTTTCAAGGGCGTTCAGCGCTTCCAGGCTTTCCCGCAGAAACATCATCACGAAATCGGCCTTCTGGCCGACAATGGAATATACTGCCGTGCTTCCTTCCTTGGCTTCCTCTACCGGTCCCCATTCCTCCATGAAGGCATGCAGCTCTTCCAGGGCTACTGCGCGCTCCTCGTCATCGGCGGCTGTCCACGCCTTCCAGTCCAGTGAGCGGAAGTCATGCAGGGCATACCAGCCTTCCAGGGTCAAAGCGGCTTCGTTCATGTTCTCACTCCTTCAAAGTTTTACGAAGCATGAGCTCCGTTGAATGTACTGCGTGTAAAACTTGCTTCGAAAGCATACGCTCAGTTTTACGAAGCATGGGCTCCGTTGAATGTACTGCGTGTAAAACTTGCTCCGAAAGCATCAAGCTCTAGCGTAAAATCCGGTTCCAAAGCATACGCTTCTATGTATGATCCGGTTAATCTATATGCATTGTATCGCAAGCAGACGGCCAAGAGCAAACGCTGAGCCGCCGATTTGCCTGAAAGCGGATTCGAATGGCAATAATGTTCATTGCTTCGCTACATTTTTTCTAGTAAACTTACTATTAATCAGGTTTTGGTGTGCGGTTCTTTATAGAGAGAGGGGATGGCGGTACGATGGGATTTATTCCTGTATTTGTTCTGGCCGTGTTGTTCTTTGTCATGATGTTTGGCATCGGCTTTATCCTTAATATGTTAATGAAGACCACCTGGTTTCCCGCCTACCTGTTCGTAATTGTCATCCTGCCGGTAGTGGTCTATTCCATCTGGGACAGGAACGCCATGACCCTCTGGGAGCATCTGGGCAGCTTCCATATTGTTGATTACCTGACCGGGATTGCCGGGCTCGGCGGCGCGGTGCTCAGCGGCTGGACGATCCAGAAGCTGCGTCTGGGCGGCTATAAGATGTTCTAAGTATCAAGATTATGCTGAAAACGGCTGCTATTCCTGCTAGGGGACGGCGAAGCCGTTTTTTCTATTATTGGCTCAGATCCGGTGCCCGACGTTTTTCTTATTTTCCGCTACAGTCAGCAAGGTTTCAAAAGTTGTCGATTATAGGCTGAAAACCGGGTTATTTGGTTCTTTTTTTACATTTCCGGCCGGGTGTTTTGTGATAGAATAGAAATCTGCATGAATTCGTGTAAAAAAGGGGGAGTTAACCGCAGATGCGCATGAGTAACCTGCATCATTTCACCGAAAACCACCGGTACTGCGTTTCCCGCGAATTCGGTCTTAGCCATGTAGATTCACGTATGCTGGGTTCCGTCTATCAGCCAATGGTAGGAGCCTTTGCAATCAGCCTGTATAGGCTGCTGTTTGAGCATATTCCGGCTGAATCGATCGGCTATTCTGCTGTAGAGCAGCAGCGCAGGCTGTTTATGACGCTTGGCGTTGAACCGAACGAGAAAGGCCGTAAATATTTAGTTGATCAGGCTTCCCTGCTTGAGGCAGTAGGCCTGCTTGCGACCTGCCGGATATATACGCCGGAGAATGATGATTACCTGTATGAATATGAGCTGCTGCCGCCGCTTACGCCGGCTGACTTTTTTGCGACCCAGCACCTGACACTGCTGCTGCGTGACAAAATCGGCAAGTTTGCCGTCCTGTCGCTCCGGGAGCAGTTCTGGAACCGGGAACCGGAGGATTGGGGCCGCCGGTCGGCCCATAAAGAGAATATTTCCCTGCCCTTTTATGATATCTTCCAGTTAAATACACATGTGATCGACTATGAGCTGGAGCAGGCGCTGGCTGAAGTGGCTACAGTGAAGCAGCCGGGCATCAGTCAAAGCAGTGAAACGGCTATCGGGTATAGCGACATTATTCTGCGCTTTCCGCGCGAGTCGGTGAACCGGATGCATGTCGAGAAGCTGCGCTTTGACCATGCCCAAATGGGTGTGATTAACTATGTGGCCCGCAAATATGATCTGGGACCGCAGGATTTATGCCGTTTGCTGGATGAGGACGGAATGTTCACTCCGGACGGCGAGGTGATTCTGGATACGCTGCAGTACAGGGCAAGCCAGCATTTCCGCCAGGATATGAAGCGCCAGGAGAAGCGGGAGATCGCTGCGGCCAAGGTTGTGTCGCTGCGTGCAGCGGCGGCGGGTGACCATGAAGAGCCGGTGATTCCGCAGGAGCAGCCGGTGGAGATGGAATATTACGTTGAGGTTCCTCCGCAGTTCCTGTCCAAATGCGATATTCACCAATATAATATGATGCTGCGCAACGAGCCTTATACACGGCTGCTGCAAACCTTTTTTCCGGGAACGGTTCCGGGCCAGCTGATGGATATATTCGAGAAAATTGATCTCAACTACAAGCTGAGCGGTGAAGTCATCAATGTGCTGATCCATTATCTGATGACAATGGTGGCTTCAGGCGGAGAACAGCGGATGAACCGTAATTTTGTGGAGGCAATTGCCTCCAACATGCTGGTCAAGCAGGTCAATACCTACGAGAAGGCCGTACGGTACATCCGTGACCAGTCCAAGGTCAAAGGCAAGAGCGCTGCCTCCGGCACGGCCGGAGCAGCTTCCGGAACGCGTCAGCGTTCGTATAATAAAGGCGGCGGCCGGGCCGCGAAGCCGGAGATTCCGATTGTGACCGATGACGGAAGCGCCGGTGCCGTATCGGAAGAAGAATTCGCGGCGATGATGAAGAAAGCGGCCGAAATTAAGGCCAGCAAGAAGAAGGGCGCCCTGAGGACGCCGTAAAGAAAGCGAGGTGCAGCAATGGAGTCGATGGGCGAAGTGCTGCGTTCGATGAACAATCCGGCCCTGCGCCAGCGTTCCCGCGATCTTCAGCAGAACCTGCTGAATGATCCGCTGGTGAAGCAGCTTCAGGCTGAGCACCCGGAGCTGGATGATTCGCGGCTGAAGCTTCACATGAGCCGGCTGTTCCAGTATGTGCGGGAGAGCCGGAACTGCGCGAACTGTCCGGGCCTCGAGCATTGCCCGAATGATTTTCAGGGCCATTACAGCAAGCTTACGGTAGAGAATGTTAACGGCTCGCCGGATTTGTTCGAGCGTAAGACAGCCTGTAACCTGAAGATCGCCCAGGACAGCCAGGACAGCATCCGCAGACGGATCCGCAGCTTTTACGTGGATGAACGCGTGCTGAACGGCGGCTATGATGAGATGGATATTATGGGCAAGGACCCGCGCCGGGCTTCTGCCGTAAATAAAATTTTTGATTATATTACCGGGGTAAAGGAAGACGGTCTGAGTCCGCAGGGAATCTATCTGCACGGCACCTTCGGCACAGGCAAAACCTTTCTGATGTGCTACCTGCTCCACGAGCTTGCGGTTGCCGGGTATAGCGGCGTCATTGTCTATATGCCTGATTTCATTGAGGATCTGAAGTCGATTATGCTGGACGGGCAGAAGCTGAAGGAAACCGTGGACACGCTGAAGAACTGCGACCTGCTGATTTTTGACGATATCGGTGCGGAAAATCTCAACCCGTGGGCGCGTGACCATGTGCTGGGGGCGATTCTGAATTATCGGATGAACCGCAAGCCGACCTTCTATACCTCAAATTATCCGCTGGACGGCCTGGAGAAGCACCTTAGCTTCACCAGCAAGGATGGCGAGGAGCTGTACAAGGGGCAGCGCCTGATGGACCGGATTGCTCCGTTTGTGGACGTGATTCCGCTGCACGGGGAGAATCAGCGCGGCCGTAACCGGTAGGCTGAGGAATTGTAATAAATAAACAGCGGTGCAGGGACGGAGAGTCCCTGGCACCGCTGTTTATTTTGCCAGCCTGTTAATCGAGAAAGACAAACTTGACTATTACCATTCCAAAGAAAACCAGAGTCATGAAGCCGGTCATTCCGAAAAAGCCGGTCAGTAAATCACCCAGATCGTTGCGGGGTTCCTCGTTAACATGCTCCCGCGGGTCCCGTGCCTTGGCATTGATCTCCATTGCTTCCTCCTCCTTGCCTTGCAAGACTGCACTGCAATAGGTTACAGTAGTACGTGTGAGAGAAGTCATTGACAATAAATGCGTTTTCCTAAAGTATACGAAGTCTCATGAGCGTTGTAAAGAAGCGATATCTGTTAAATAATTGATTTTATACAATGTAATTGTCTAAAACATTTCCCAAAAGCACAGTATCTATGTTATACTGGGGATGTGTCGGTAAATGGTAATCTGGTTATCATATTACATGAAGCATTTTTTCCAGCTAACATTACGGAGTGAATTCGTTTCGGCTAGCGCACGCTATAGAGGCGTATACAGCTCCGCAAAATTAAAGGAGGAACAATATCATGGCTATCGTAAACGTGTCTGACCAGTCCTTTGTAGGCGAAGTTGAAGGTCAGGGTACTGTAGTAGTAGATTTCTGGGCACCTTGGTGCGGCCCTTGCAAAATGCTTTCCCCGATCCTCGAGGAATTGTCCGCCGAGCTGGGAGACAGCGTAAAAATTGCCAAGCTGAATGTTGACGAGAATCCGGAAACGGCTTCCCGCTTCGGAGTAATGAGCATTCCTACCCTGATCTTCTTCAAAGACGGTCAGCCGGTGGATAAGGTTGTCGGCCTGAACTCCAAGGATTCCCTGAAGAACATCGTAGCTAAACACCAATAATAAGTAGTTATCACTACTGAATAAGATCTGATTACAAGCGCCTTCGGTTTATCCGGGGGCGTTTTGTGTGTTAAAATTACTATAGTAAGCAGTCCCGCTGACCCGGGGAAGCTTCATGAATGTGCAAGTGACAGGTGGGGGAGAAATTATGGATTATAGCGATAATATCCGCAACAAGCTGGCGCTGCTGCCGGATCTGCCCGGGTGCTACCTGATGAAGAATGAAGAGGGCACCATTATTTACGTGGGCAAGGCGAAGGTGCTGAAGAACCGCGTCCGCTCTTATTTTACAGGCAGTCATAACGGCAAAACCCAGCGTCTGGTCGCCAACATTGTTGATTTTGAATATATAGTTACTTCCAGCAATATGGAAGCGCTCATTCTGGAGTGCAATCTGATCAAGAAGCATATGCCGCGTTACAACGTGCTTTTGAAGGATGACAAGACGTTTCCGTATCTCAAAATAACGAACGAAGCGCATCCGCGCCTTGAAGTTACACGCCGGGTGCTTAAAGATAAAGCCAAATATTTCGGGCCGTATCCGAATTCTTATGCCGCCCAGCAGACCAAGAAGCTGCTCGACCGGATGTATCCGCTGCGCAAGTGCGGTGTGATGCCGAAGGAGGTCTGTCTCTATTACCATATGGGCCAGTGCCTTGCCCCGTGCGAGAAGGAAGTGCCCAAGTCGTCTTATGATGAGATTATCCGCGATATATCGGCTTTCTTAGGCGGCGGGCATGAGGCAGTCAAAAAGGATCTGCAGCAAAAGATGCAGGAGGCCGCAGAGGAGCTGTACTTCGAGCGCGCCAAGGAGCTGCGTGACCAGATCATCACATCGATGCCCTGATGGAGAAGCAGAAGATCAATACGGCTGATACAAAGGACCGCGATGTGTTCGGTTACGCCGTGGACAAGGGCTGGATGTGCGTGCAGATTCTGTATATGCGCCAGGGGAAAATGATCCAGCGGCACTCGTCCGTATTCCCGTTCTACGGCGAGGCTTACAGCGACTTCATGTCGTATGTAACGCAGTACTACAGCGAGAATCCGGCGCTGCCGCAGGAAATTCTGCTGCCGGAGCTGGTAAGCGAAGGCACCGAGAAGCCTTCGGCTGCTTCCGCCGGAGCTGCAGTGGCCGCGAGCAGGCTGGCGGCGGCTGTTGACGAGGAGGATGAAGAGTTAGCTGACGGGGCAGAGGCTGTGACGGCTGCGGAGTATGAAGGCGGGCGGGCTGTATCCGCTTCGGAAACCGGTGAAGCCGGGACTGCGGAGGAGGCTGCTGCGCGCGAAGCTGCGGCGGCTGAGGCTACCGCAGTTGGTATGGTGGACCCGGCCGGCGGGGCGGCAGCCCTGCAGGAATGGCTGGGCCTGAAGGTGCTGGTGCCGCAGCGCGGACTGAAGAAGCAGATGGTCGGCATGGCCTGCCAGAACAGCCGGGTCGCGCTGGATGAGAAGTTCCGGCTGATCGAGCGGGACGAGGAGCGGACCTCCGGCGCGGCGTTCAGCCTCGGCCAGAGTCTGGGGCTGGAATCGCTGAACCGGATTGAAGCGTTCGATAACTCGAACATCCAGGGTGCCAATCCGGTGTCGGCGATGGTCGTGTTCATTGACGGCAAGCCTGCCCGAAAGGAATACCGCAAGTATAAGGTCCGCACCGTACAGGGTCCGGATGACTACGAAACGATGCGCGAGGTTATCCGGCGGCGGTATGAGCGGGTGCTGAAGGAAGACCTGCCGCAGCCCGACCTGATTGTGGTCGACGGCGGTAAAGGGCAGATTTCCTCGGCGATTGATATTCTGCAGAACGAGCTGGGGCTGTACATTCCGGTCTGCGGCCTGGTCAAGGATGACAAGCATAAGACGGCGCAGCTCCTGATCGGCGACTCCGCCGAGCCGGTTCCGCTGGCGCGGGACAGCCAGGAATTCTACCTGCTGCAGCGTATCCAGGACGAGGTTCACCGCTTCGCAATCACGTTCCACCGCGAGCAGCGGGGCAAATCGATGGTGACCTCGAAGCTGGATTCGATCCCTGGGATCGGGGAGAAGCGCCGGAAGGCGCTGCTGAAGCATTTCGGCTCACTGAAGAAGATCAAGGAGGCCTCTGTCGAGGACTTCCGCGTACTCTCCATAGGCGAGAAGCTGGCCGGGCAGATCCTGGCTGCACTTAATGATGAGGAGCCGGCCGTAGAGGCTGTTTCTCACAGTGAGGATGAGGCATAATATGTATTTTCGGGCTGGCCCTATGGGGCCGGCCTTTTTGTTATGTTGCGGCTGGCGGAAGAGCTGAGCGGCGAAAGGAGAGGCAAAAATGCCCTTGATTTCGCTCCAAGTGGGGAAATGGGCGAAATGAAAGACAAAAATGCCCTTGATTCCAGCCGAAGCCGAGCTGAGCGGCAAACTGGAAGGAAAATAAAGGATATTGTAAATTGAGCGGAAATATTTATATATATAAAAAATAATCATATCTGGAGACAGGAGGTTACTTGTGGAATACATATTGCTGCTTCCCCATTTTTTGATGGAGGTATTTATGATAGTGGTTGCTCTGGTAATTTATGACCGGTTTTTCAAGAGAAGATAAATGGAGGTCCGGCAAACAAAGAGTAATCCGCAAAATAAAAGGTGCTCCTGGCTGCTATATCAGCAGACTGCGGAGCACCTTTTTTATTAAGGGGAATCTAGCCCTGCGGGCTGGAGCGGCCCGTCAGGACCTTGAGAGTCCTGGCGGCCGGTCCGGTCCGGCGGATTGAACCGGTACACGATATAGCCGACAATGAGCGGCAGGAGGATGGTGACAGTACCAGCGGCTACATTTACACTTTCCCGCATGAAGATCAGGGTCATGCCGATCAGAATGCTGTCAAATACGACGTGGGCGAACATGACGGCGATAAAGCCGTAACGCAGAAAAATATAGCTGAACAGCAGCCCGATGACAGTCAACTCAATCGGCCTTGAGATAACCGGGTAGATCGGGTACAGGGTATGCCCGAAAGCCCAGATCAGTGTGGTGATCAGGGAGGCGATCAATGTGTTTTTGACGAGCTTTTTGAGCATCTGGATGCCGAACAGGCGGTAGACCGCTTCCTCGGACAAGCCGGCAAGCCAGGCAACAATCGGCATCAGCAGGGCGTACCTCATATTATAAGGAGACTGGCTGGCGTCTGTTGTGGACCAGTTATCCAGGGTGAACGTCAAAATAATAAACATAATGGTCTGCACGCCAAGCAGGATAAGGGCCCAGATATAACCGGCAGACATGCTGTCCAGCACATATTTGCCGTACCCCGGCTCTTTGGCACGCGGCCACGGGTTCAGCCCTTCCTCCTTACGCCACAGTCCGTTGCCCCCGACGAGGGAGAAATAGAGCAGCGACGACATCAGCAGGCTGTAAAGGGCATAGATAATAAACATAATTACAGAGGTTATTCGGGCCTCAGCAGTGTCGGAAACCGGCTCGGGCAGCATATTGTAGGTGCTGATCATCATGATGGTGAAATGGATCGAGCTTAAAGTGATGCCGCGTACAAAAGAAGTATGACTGCGCCGCAGAATGCTGAAGATCAGCGCCAGCAGGCCGAGTGCCAGCGTCGGCAGGGCATAGCCGAACAGGGTCAGCTTCGTAGCCAGCGATTTCTGGTCCTCCACGTAGGAGTCATGCCAGGCCGGGGCGGAGAATCCGGCACGGAAATAAGACAGCTCTCCGTCCAGAAAATGAAACTGATAGCACAGAGCAGCTTCTCCTACTTTGACGGAGCTGTCGGAATAGACGAGACCGTAGCCATCGGAATCTGCTTCAATCTGCAGCTTGGCGGGGTTTGCTCCCCATAGCTGCAGCCAGGGTCTGGCGAGGGTTTCCTTTTGCTGCAGGCTGAGTCCGCCGTTCACGCTGCTGTCCAGATAGACGCCTTTCGAATTCCCGGGTGCCGGCGGATCGCCATAGTCCCTTCCGTCACTTGCATGGGCATATCCGCCCAGGGCAAAGGCGGTAACCTCGCCTGTATACATATTGAGATCAACGGCAAGAACAGGATCGGCTTCACCGTCAGTATAAAGAACCGCATGATAGACGTCGAACGGATACCGCTGATCAAGCTTATTGTCATTGTAACTCTGCAGGAGCTTTTCACGGGACATATAGCCATAGAAGGAAGAGTCGGTCTGGTAGCTTACTGTCCAGTGATCCTGGTCTGTCTCCTGATGGCCGAGCTGCTGTGCTGCGAATGCGGCCGCTTTGCCGCGGGCTTCGGTCTTGCTGATCGTGGATGCCGATCCCCCGCTGTAAAGCTGGGGTACAACCTGGAACATAAGGAAAACGATAAGACCGATTATACCGGCGAAAATAAGTCTTTTGGTAAGGGGCCGCTGCTGTAAAGGCTGGCCGACGGAATTCATGAAACGCCTCCTTGCATGGATTCATTTGTAGTATGCATATTCTGTTTCATTATACGGGACAGGCCTGGCAGTTACAAAAAATACCTGTTAGAAGATGCGGGCTTATCTAACTTTACTTTTACGTAAACGAGCCCCGGCTTATGCCTGCTTTTTCCCGGCGGGCCGGCTCAGGCTGAGGTGATAATATCTGGCGCCTGCCGGAATACAGCAAAATGCTGCAGGCAATCCGATCAAGGCGATCCAGCCAAGCAGACTCCAGTCGGGCAGAATCCCGGTGTGCAGCTCAGCAGGCAGAAAAATGAATTTATTCAGGAAAACACCGCCCATAAGCCCTAATAAAGATACCGGGAACATCAGAATACCCACACCGGTGCTTTCAAAGTATAGTATTCCAGCTGCAGCAGACACAGCATGACAGTTAACGCCAATACATAAAACAGGAAGAAATATAACAGCCAGATCAAGGTTTGAGACCAGTCCTGCAGCCCGGTATTGCCGGCAATCAGGGCGGCGACGCTGCCGGCAACGGCTGAGAGCAGCAGGATACCCATAATCCGCATCGCAGTAGTCCATACCACGGCCACACCGCTTAGCAGCAGAGCCAGCCGGCTCTGCGGAAAGCCCAGTAGCTAAGGTAATTGTTTGCGCTCGCTGCTGCTGCGCAGGAGAACCCAGACGCTGCTGAAGGTAATCACCAGCCCAAACAGTGATCTCATGAGGGACAGGACTACGGATTCCACATTTGAGGTTATGCCGAAGTAAAAAACGGCTGCCACCATGGGCGGAACAGCGAATTTCAGGCTGAGTACAGCCGGATGCTTCTCTGTCCGGCGCTTCCGGCCGGCATAGAGCCGGTACAGCATCATGAATGCGGGGGTATCCTTCTGCAGACCGGCATTCCGGCCAATCCGCAGCGTCCCGGATCTGAAACGGCGTGAAGCGCGGAAGGACTGGAAGAACGGACTTCCTGCCCTTCCGCTTCCAGGCCTCTGGCGGCAACCAGCAGCATCAGCAGATGGCCAAGCGGCCAGCCGGCAGCGGCTGCTGCAAGTGAAGCATACAGCATAAAACCGGGTGAGCCGGGGGCTGCTGCCTGCACACCGGAGTACCCGGTGCCATAAATGCCGTCAGCTATAAACGGTGACATCCATAATGCAGTGTACGGAATGAAGAGCAGCAGTGCTAATTTGGCCGGCTGCAGAAACAGGCAGATTGCGAGTCCGAATATCACGGCGAACGGCAGAAAAATCAGAATGAACAGCGTATATGCCGCAACCAAATAGAGAAGTTCAGGCATGGATAACGGTGGATACCAGCCGCTTCGGACAGAATAGAGATATAGCATAACGGCGGCCAGGAGAACTGCAAGCGTCAGCTGAAGGCTATGTCCGAGAAGACTGATCATTTTGGCATACAGCAGCTTCAATCTGGAGTGGGGAAAGGAGAGTATCCAGTCGCGGGAGCCGGCGTTCATAAAGCTTAACATACTGACTGCCGAAAGGACTGTCACCGCTGACCATACCAGCAAAGCGGCATAGATGAAGGGTGTGCGTTCCGATGATCTGGAGCCGGGAAGGTAGATGCCGATTAACACCGTGCCGAAGACCAGAATCAGGGCTGTCAGCAGCCTGTAATGTTTACCAAGTCTTGAAAGGTTATAACGGCTGTACTCCAGCCGGACCAGCGTCTTCATCGCGTTCATGCGAACACTTCCCTGTAGTGAGATTCGACCGATTTCCCGGAGCGGCGCAGCCTATCTACATCTTCAATGCTGCGGATCGTTCCTTCGCCGATCAGAATCAGCCGGTCGAACAGCAGCTCCATTTCCCGGATGTCGTGAGTGGCAATCAGAAAGGTGCGCCGGCCGTCGGCAAGCTCACCGACTACAGCGGAAGCAATCCGTTCGCGGGAGAGAAGATCAACACCGGTGAACGGTTCGTCGAGGATAATCAGCGGTGCTTGGCGGGACAGGCAGGTCAGCAGCTGCAGCCTTGCCTCCTCGCCGCGGGACAGTGAAGAGATGGCCGGCTCCATGGAAACATTGAGCTCTGCCTGCAGCTCCAGCGCTTTGACCGGGTCCCAGTCCGGATAGATTCCGGCGGCAAAATCCAGCCATTCCCTGACGCTCAGCCAGCCGGGCAGATTGCTGCGGTCCGGCAGGAGTGACAGCATGCCGAGCTGCTCTATGCCCGCCGGCTGGCCGAAAATCCGTACAGAGCCTGTATCCGGGGCGGCCAGTCCGGCTATAATCCGCAGCAGCGAGGATTTGCCGGCCCCGTTAGGGCCGAGCAGGCCGGTCAGGCTGCCCTCGGGAATATCGAAGCTGATGCCCTGGAGAATGCTCTTTTTTCTTCGCGCAAGCCCGAGTCCCCGGCACTCTACCGCCGCAGGCCCTGCAGCCGCCTCCATACTGTAACGATTAGCTGTCATGTGAATCCTCCTTATCAAATTCCAGCAATTGCGCGGCCGTGAGGCCCAGCTTTCCGGCAGCCGACTTAAATTCCCTGATTGCCTTGCGCATAATATCTTTACGTGCCTCGCCAATCACAGCTGCATCCCTGGTGACAAAGGTTCCCTGCCCGCGGTAGGTAACAATCAGGCCCATGCGCTCCAGCTCCTGATAGGTTCTGGCTGCGGTGGTAGGGTTGACGCCCCTGCCAGCCGCAAGCTCTCTTACGGAGGGCAGCCGCGAGCCGGGCGGTATATGTCCGCTGACAATTCTTCCTTGTATAGCCCAGGCGAACTGTTCGTAGATTGGCAGTGAGGGGTTGATCTGAAACGGTTCCGGCAAAAGCTCAAAGGACTGATCCATGGAATACCCCTTCCTTCTCTGACTGATTCCTGAGGTCATGTGTATGGAGGATAACCATACACTTTATATTTGGAGTGTACCACTACACACCATACAATTTCAAGCGAGATTAATCACATTGAAAAATCAGGCTTTGTGATGTTGGACAATAACGTATATAATTTGTATGTTTATTGGAACAATACAAATTTTTTATGCTGTTATGAAGCATGTGAAAGGATGAGCCGTTTGGCCTCGCCATTTCCTGAATTTCCTAAATTCAGATTTTTTAAGCTGTCGCCGCCCCAGATTCTGGTGGGGGGATTTGCTGCAGTCATCCTGATTGGAACACTGCTCCTGATGCTGCCCTTTGCCAGTGCATCCGGTCATTCCCTGACATTTATAGATGCGCTTTTCACGGCAACTTCAGCAACCTGTGTAACCGGGCTGGTTGTAGTGGATACCGGCACCCATTTCAGCCTCTTCGGCCAGATCGTTATTCTGTTGCTGATACAGGTCGGGGGCCTCGGTTTTATGACGATGGCAACCCTGTTCGCGCTGCTGCTCAAACGCAAAATCTCGCTGCGTGACCGGCTGATTCTCCAGGAGGCAATGAATCAGAGCTCGATGGAGGGGATTGTTCGGCTGATCCGCAAGGTGCTTGTCTATTCGCTGGTTATTGAGACAGGCGGTGCGGTTCTGCTGGCGCTCCGCTGGGCGGCGGATATGCCGCTGGGCCGTGCATTGTATTACGGTGTGTTTCATGCCGTTTCCATGTTCAACAACGCCGGATTTGATCTGTTTGGGGAGTACCGCAGCCTTACCGCTTATGCCAGTGATTCTGTTGTGAATCTGGTTGTCATGCTGCTGATTGTCTCAGGCGGTATCGGGTTCATTGTGATGGCCGACCTGATTGAATACCGCAAAAGCCGCCGGCTGCAGCTGCACAGCAAGGTCGTTCTGTCGATGACGGGGGCGCTGATCCTAACCGGTGCAGTAGTGATTTTTGTGTTCGAGTTCACCAACACCCGTACACTCGGTTCTCTTAACTTCGGCGGCAAAATCTGGGCCTCATTCTTTCAGTCGGTAACACCGCGTACAGCCGGTGCCAATACGGTAGACATCGGAGGCATGCGTCAGGCCACACAGTTTTTTATAATCATCCTGATGTTTATCGGCGCCTCTCCGGGCTCCACCGGCGGGGGAATCAAGACGACTACCTTTACGCTGATGATCGGGGCGGTTGTCTCTATGCTGCGGGGGCGTGAAGATATTGTTCTGTTCCGTTACCGCCTGGCCCAGGAGCGGGTATTTAAGGCGCTGACGATTACGCTGCTTGCCCTGCTGCTGATTGTCTCTGTGTCGATGGTTCTCTCAACCACAGAAGGCGCCCGTTCCTGATGATCCTGTTTGAGACGACATCGGCGTTTGCGACCGTCGGGCTATCGATGGGGCTGACACCGGAGCTGTCTGATGCCGGGAAAATCCTGCTCTGCCTGACGATGTTTGCGGGAAGGCTTGGTCTTTTAACACTGGCCTATGCACTCGGTCCGAAACAGGGTAAACCATTGTATAAGTATCCGGAAGGTAAAATGATCATTGGATAAGGGGTTAAAGTGATGTTAAAAGCACAGCAGTTTGTTGTGATCGGCCTCGGCCGTTTCGGCTCCAGTCTGGCGCTTGAGCTGATGGCTATGGGCTACGAGGTGCTCGGAATCGACCATCTGGAAGATCGTGTAGAGGAAATGAATGGGCAGCTGACCCATGCGGTCATGGCAGATGCGACTGATGAAGGCATCATGCGTTCTTTGGGTGTACGCAATTTCGACTGCGGGATTGTTGCCATCGGGGACAATATGGAGCGGAGTATTTTGACGGCGATTCTGCTGAAGGAATTGGGAGTAAAGCAAGTGGTTGCGAAGGCGATTACGATCCTCCACGGGCGTGCGCTATCCAAGCTAGGCGTGGACCGGGTTATTTTTCCGGAAAGGGATATGGGTATCCGTGTAGCGCATCAGCTGGTTACTCCCCATCTGCTGGATTATATCGAGATTTCCAAGGACTACAAAATCGTCGAGCTGACCGTTCCCTCCTGTATGGACGGAAAAAGCCTCTCTGAGCTGAACACCCGTGCCAAATACGGCTGCAGCATCATCGCCCTCAACCGCAAAGACGGAATTATCGTTGCCCCTACTGCCCATGATTATGTAAGCCAGGGAGATATTATGGTTGTCATCGGCTCCAATGAGAGTATCGAGGAGTTTGAAGACGGGGCGGTTAACGCGGATTAAAAGGAAAGATAGAGCAATAGCTATAATACACTGTAAGCCTGGACTCCCGTCTTGGCTTTTTTATTTTACCGGCCAATTATTAACGGCTTCGAATACCGACGAATAGGCAGATTTGATATTAGTGCGGTTGACCTTGTCATTGTAGAGTCCGGTGGCCCATACCTGGGCTTTGCCTTCTAAATTCAAATACCCCGTCGCATACATCCCGTTGTTCATGTCCGGAACGTCCTCATAGGCAACATCTTCAAGAATAAACGGCACATAGGATTTCTCCGACTCGATAAAAAAGAACGGAATACCCGCGCTCTGATACACCTCCGCATACCGGGCGTCCGCAGCTTCAGATAAATGCTCCTTCATAATGAATACAGCGTCATATTCGGCTGACAGTGATCGGCTGTTATCGTATATCTCATCCATGGTAACAGCAGAGAACACTACCTGCCGTTCTCTGACGGACGGTGCTTCTCCTATAACGGCTACATTCAAGGCCTTGCCTGCATATAGAGGGGTGTCTATGGAATCGGACGTGGTGTCCAGAACCAGGGTACAGCCTGACAGAATAAATGCCGCCACAATGATCAGGGGATAGATAAGTTTCATGTCACAAACTCCTTGTCTGCTAGTCAATAGTTACTAAATGATAGATGACTCGTGCTCATATTCAAAATAAAAATGTCACAAATGGATAATATTTAATGTTTCTAAAAAATGTCCGTTTTCAACATTTTAATTATTTTTTAATTGGTATTTATTTGTTTTCACAAAATTTTTTCGAGAAATTTCACTGAAGATATATATTAACTGATTCTTGTAATGTTAAAATAACTGTAAGCTTGCCAATGTTTAACGGTTTCCACAATATAACTTGTAAGCGTTTAAAATTTCATCTAAATTAAAGTAGGGGGAAGTAACATGAGCTTGCGTTTTGATTTTGGAGCTGCCGGAGCAGCAGAAGGATATACCAAAGTGTCCGCTGCAGACAGCTACGATGCCGGAAAAGGGTATGGCTTTACAGATGTGTCACAAGTAACGGAGCATGTCCGGGGGGAAGAGCCGCTTGCCGGAGATTTTGTTATACCTTTTAATACGGCGTTTGTGGCGGACGTGGAAGACGGGAACTATATTGTCTCTATTCTTACAGGGGATGAGGCGGCGCCGTCCTGCACGACATTGAAGACTAACGGTGAAAGGCTGATTCTTAACAATTACCGCACAGTCACCGGTCAGGTCTCCCGTGAGCTGTTCGGTGTTAACGTGCGCGGAGGCCAGCTGAAGCTGAGATTCGGCGGAGTTGCCCCAAGGATCAACGCACTGGAAATCACGAAGACAAGTGAGCAGATCACGGTATATCTGGCCGGCGATTCAACAGTGACGGATGTCGGCGATGAAAAGGGCTTTCCGTTCTCCGGCTGGGGGCAGATGCTCCAATACTTTTTCAAGCATGATGTCACGGTTGCCAATCATGCTGTGGGAGGCCGCAGCTCCAAAAGCTTTATCGGGGAAAACCGGCTTCAGCCCATTCTGGACGAGATCAAGGAAGGCGATTATTTGTTCATCCAGTTCGGGCATAACGACCAGAAATGGGATGAGGCCCGCCATACTGATCCGCTCACAACCTATCCGGAGCATCTGCGCCAGTATATTGAAGGTGCGCGGGCCAGGAAGGCGATCCCTGTGCTGGTCACTTCTGTGCACCGCCGGTATTTCGATGCTGCAGGCAAGCTGACAGACACACACGGAGCCTATCTGGAAGCTGTAAGAAAGCTGGCTGAGGAGGAAGCGGTTCCGCTGATTGACCTGGCCGAGAAGAGCAGACGCCTGTTTGAAGAGGCTGGGCCGGAGGCAACCAAGTCGATTTTTCTGTGGGGAGCGCCCGGGGAATGGATGAACCATCCCGGCGGTACCGTTGACAATACGCATTTCCAGGAGCGCGGCAGCCTGCGCATAGCTGAGCTGGTGGTTCAGGGAATAAGGGAGCTTGGACTGCAAAAGCTCATTATGTTCCTCAGATAGCTGCTGTAGTCATCTGCAGGGATTAGAGATTAAGGGGGGCACACTATGAAAAAAATACCGATGATGCTGCAGCTAGCGTTAATTCTGTTCTGTATCATGGCTATTCCCACGGCCATCCTTACCTGGTACAGCGGGTCGCAGATTATTGAGAACTCAGAGGCAGCCATCGGGGAATCAACGCTTGCCGGACTTAATGCCAACCGCAAGCTGAATGAAAATGCCCTGGCCAATTTGGCCCAGGACACGTCACGTCTGGCGGCAACGAGTGTGTTTGACCGGATCCGCAGCTTCGAGACGTACGACGAGATTAATTCCAGCTTTAATAATTACAGCCGCGGCAAGGATGTAACGAACGAACTGCTCAATCTGAACCGCCGTGTAGATGGCGTATCCTCTTCCTACTTTTATCTGGAGGGTTCCGATTATGTAGTTTCTACGGACAAGAGTGTGACCAAGCTGGAACGCTATGAGGCGATGGACTGGGTGAAGGAGGCCCTTGAGGGCCAGAGGGGGATCAGCGGTGTATGGGTTCCCCGCAAGCTGGATTCGGGCGAGAATGTCGTTTCCTATGTGTATCCGCTTAACCGGCTGTCGTCCAACACACACGGAATAATTGTAGTCAATATGAAGGAAAGCCAGATCGGCAAATACCTGAATGCCACAGAGGTCGGTAACAGCAGCAATCTGCTTCTGGATGCAGACGGCAAGGTGATCTCCTTCAATGATAAATCACTGCTGCTGTCAGACGGCTTTGAGCTGCCGTTTCTCCGGGAATTGCTGGATCAAAATATAAGCGAAGGCTACACGTTCCGTGAACTGGACGGCAAACGGATGGTGTATGCCTGGACCCGTTCGGCATTATCCGGATGGTGGAACGTCAGCTGGAGCTCACTGGATGAGATGATGGCCGATTCCCGGGAGATGCAGGGAAATATTATTCTGCTTACCGGCGCTATTATTTTGCTTGGAACCTTATTGGCTATCTTTTTTGCCACCTGGCTGTCCAGACCCCTCCGGCAGCTAGTGCAGACCATACGTTCCAAAAGCGATTTGAACGTGGCAGGCAAAAATGAGCTGGCTTTCCTGGACATGGCCTTTAAACGGATGCAGGAGGAGGAGGAGAGCCTGTTCCAGCTGCTGCAGGAGCGTGAGCAGGATACCCGGAGTCTCGCTGTTCACCGTCTGCTGCGCGGCGAAATTCCTCCGCGGATTAACGAAATTTTTCCTGAAGCTTACTACCGGGTAGTTGTTGTCTCGATCGACCGTTACAGGGTATATGTCGGCAATACCAATGTGGAGACACGCAGCTATCACCGTTATCTGCTTAACACGAAGTACGAGAGTCTGTTCCCGGAGCAGATTCTGGCCAGTTCGGTTTATCATAACGACGGCTGCATGGTCATCGTGCTGAATTTTGCGCCGGATGAGGATGGAGCCGGCAGAGGGCTGATTCAGCAGGTGCTGGAAACGATACGGGATGAATCACTTGCGCTGCTGGAGCATACCGTCACGATAGGGGTAAGCGATGTGGCGGATGCGCCTGAAATGGTAGCCGAGCGGCTGTTTGAAGCGATGGAATTGATCAAGCAGCGGATGATCAACGGGGCCGGAAGCATTATGTACTGGGAGGATGAGGAGGAGCACAGCCGCAAATATATCGACTTCGACTGCAGCGAGCGGCGGATTCTCAATTTCCTGGACGCCGGTAACCTGGAAGGGATTTTCAAGGAGCTGCAGACTATCCGCAGCCAGATCAGCGCAGAAGAGAATATTTCGTACGATAATATTATGTTCATCTATCACCAGCTGATGGGAGCGACGATCAAGCATCTGCGCGAGAATCATATCGGTACGGGAAGAATGATCGTAGGCAAAGGTAATATCTACAGTATTCTGGCTGCTATGGATACGCTGGAGGAGCTGGAAGAGTACCTGCATGAAATGTTCCGCGAAATCGTTCAGAGCCTCGACCACAGCCCGGGTGAAACGAATCACGGGGAACGGATCGTTCAATATTTGAAGGAGCACTACCGTGAAGAAATTGTTTTCGAGGATATGGCAAAAGAAATCGGAATCAGCTACTCCTATATGCGCAAGATTGTGTATGAGCAGACCGGTAAAAGCATGATTGATTTCCTGAATCAGCTCCGCATCGAAAAGGCCAAGGAGCTTCTGCTGGACACCGACCTGACCATTAAACAGATTGCCGCAGAGGTAGGATACTATAACCTGCAGAGCTTCAACCGCTTTTTCCGCAAATATGAAGGTATGCCGCCGAGCAGCTACAAGTCGGCCAAGAGTAAGGGCTCTTAGGAGCCCCCTCGGGGCCGCCAGCCGGCGGTTTTTATTTGTTTTTCTTATTAATGAAAGCGTTTTATTTTTGGGAATGCCTATCATATTTGATTATAAACAAGCTGCAAAAGCCGATAATACCGCGCTCTAATCAAATTTGATGGGAATCATCAATACTCATGATTTTCAAAACCGGATAATCGGGATACATTGGACTCACACCGGATCACACAGCCGGCCAAAAGATAAAAATGTTGCAGGGGGTGAGACTTTGAAAGCTGCAAGCGCTTCACAAACAAATCAGGCTCTTATATTAAGAAAAAAATACGGCCCGCTCTATTATTTGCGCCGTGACTGGCAGCTGTATCTGCTGGTATTATTTCCGCTAGCTTTTGTAATCGTTTTCAAATACATGCCGATGACCGGGCTTGTAATCGCTTTTAAAGACTACAAAATTGCCAGAGGCTTCTGGGGCAGTGACTGGGTAGGATTTGAAATCTTTCAGGAGATCTTCTCCAAGCCAGACTTCACACGGGCTGTGCGCAATACGCTGCTGCTCAATGTGCTTGACCTTGTATTCAGCTTCACGATGCCGATCATTCTGGCGCTGATGCTGAACGAGGTAAAGAGCATCAAGTTTAAAAGGGTAAACCAGACGCTGCTGTATCTGCCGCACTTTCTGTCCTGGGTTATTATCGGGGCGATTGCGTACCAGCTGCTCAGCGAAGGAAGCGGTGCCGTCAATAATGTCATTGAATTGATGGGCGGGACCCGCGTGCCGTTCCTGCAGGAGGATACAAACTGGCTGGTCAGCTATCTGGCCATCGGAGTATGGCACAGCATGGGCTGGGGAACGATCATCTATCTGGCCGCAATCAGCGGAATCAATCCGGAAATGTATGAGGCGGCAACCGTGGACGGGGCCGGACGCTGGAGAAAGGTATGGAATATTACGCTTCCTTCCATCCGGGCTACGATTGTAACGCTGCTGATCATGAGTCTGGGGAAAGTGATGGACGGCTCGTTCGAACGGATCTGGTCCCTGCAGAATAAGGCGACTACTGAATTCACGACCACCATACCTGTTCTCGTATACCGCTGGGGGATTGAATCGGGTAACTTCAGCCGGGCGACTGCAATCGGGCTCTTCCAGTCCGTCATCGGGATTATCCTGGTCATATCAGCTGACCGCCTGGCCAAGAAGCTTGGCGAGGACGGAATACTATAGAAAGGAGAGGAACCATGAAAGCATCAACCGTAACTCCTGCCGCAACCGGCAAATGGCGTATAGATATCTATGATCTGCTGATCAAATTCGGTCTGATCGTTGCTTCGCTGGTGTGTCTGCTGCCGTTCGTGCATGTGGCCTCCAAATCCCTCAGTTCAGATTCCTACGTTATAGCCAATAAGGTTTTTCTGTGGCCTAAGGGCTTTACCCTGGAAGCTTACAGCAAGATTTTTGCCGATGCCAGTATCCTCCGGTCCCTGTACATCTCGGTTATCGTAACCGTACTGTTCACGATTCTGGGGATGATCCTGACCATCTGCGCAGCTTATCCGCTGTCCAGAGCCCAGTTCAAGGGCCGCCGGGTCATTACCTTCATCTTCCTGTTCACGATGTATTTCAGCGGAGGGATTATTCCGGATTACATGAACATCAATAATCTGGGACTGATGGATACGATCTGGTCACTGGTACTGCCGCTATCCTTTAGTGCATTTAACCTGCTGATCATGAAAACCTCTCTGACGAGCAGTATTCCGGTCAGCCTGGAGGAATCCGCACGGATTGACGGTGCCGGACATTTCCGGATTCTCTGGAACATTGTGATTCCGCTTTCCAAGCCGATTATCGCGACGCTGTCACTCTTCTACGCGGTTGGACGCTGGAACGCCTATCAGGACGCCTTGTTCTATATCAAGCATGCGACTGATCTGCGGCCGCTGCAGCTCAAGCTGTATTATCTGGTCATTCAGGCCAGTGAGAGCTTCCAGCTCGAAGCCACTACGGTAACGCTCAGTAATCCTGAAGTTCTGAAAGCCTCAGTCGTTGTGTTTGCTACTTTGCCTATTCTCTGCATCTATCCCTTTGTCCAGAAATACTTTGTACAGGGTGTAATGCTCGGAGCAGTCAAAGAGTAATTATATGTTTCACAGCAGGAATACTTCAATACGAAAACTATAATTGGGGGAATTGCGATGAACAAAAAAGGGTATGTATCATTAATGATGGCCTCGGTCATGACGGCCGGCATGCTGGCCGGATGCTCCGGCAACAACAATAAACAGAATGCCGCGGCCACTAACAGCCCTGCAGAGACAGCGGCAGCTACAAACGCTGCTGCCGAAGGGAAATACCCGGATTATTCACAAGGCTTCAAAGAAAAGGTTACGCTGGATATCCCGGTCTATGAGCGTGCGTTCGAAGGCTGGAATGTCACAGACAACTATTACACCCGCTGGGTTCAAAAGGAATTCGGCGACAAGTACAACATCGACGTTAACTACATTCCGATTACCCGCAAGAGCGAAGTTATCGACTTTGAACAGCTGCTGGCGTCGCACAAAGCTCCGGATATCATTTTCCACTACGACATGCCGCAAGCGCTTACTTACTATGGTGAAGATGTTATGCAGCCGCTGGACTGGTCTGAGATCGAAAACTACGCCCCGACTTACTGGGCGAACATGGGTGAGACCATCAAGCAGTACGGTATTGTTGACGACAAGAACATTTTCTTCTACGCAGCACGTCCGGAAGCTGACAACTTCACTACCATCATCCGTAAGGACTGGGTAGAGAAGGTCGGTATGAAGGTTGAGGACCTGACTTCCCTTGAGAAGTACAATGAGATGCTCGTGAAATGGAAGGAAGCCGGACTCGGTGTAACCGGGGGCAGCTTGACTGCAAACAGCTTCAACTATAACTATGCATTCCGTGACTGGCCGATTGATGCCAATTACCGTGCACTATACTCCGACCTGAGCGTTGCCGACTTCACTACTGCTGATACTGAGCGCTGGCTGCGTAACCTGAACTATCAATACAACAACGGACTTATTGATAAAGAATTCTATCTGCGCACCGACGAGCAGAAGATCAAATCGGAATTCGTTTCCGGCAAAACAGGTACCTTCGGCCTCTATCTGACCAATAATACGGATGTTATTTCGGCAACACTGGCCAATGATCCTAACGCTGAATTCGCTATTGTGCCTCCGTTTGCAGGAGTTCCTGAAGGCCGTCAGCCGCAAGGCCGCGCCTACTGGCCGTTCGGCTTCATCATGGGGATCAATTATGAAACCACTGACGAAGAACGCGCTGCAGTGTGGATGTATCTGGAATGGCTGAGCCAGCCGGAGAACCTGTTCAAGTTCCAGAACGGTGTTGAAGGCGAGAACTATACGCTTGACGCAGAAGGCATTGCTGTTAAGAATCCGGACTTCAAAGGTGAATCTGTATTGTCCCAGAACAACAACAAAGACTACTGGGGTCTTGTAACAGAAATCGCCCAGTACCCTGATCCTGAGAAAACACTCAAAGCAAACCTGCGCAACTGGGCGCCTGCCGGCTATGAATATCTGGCTGACGATCTGGTGAAATACTATAACGAAGTAGCGGAATTCCGTACACCGGATGCTATGTTCACTACTGTACTTGAGAAAGTTAACGAATACAAAGCAGACCTTAATACCCTCTTCCAGGAGCTGTATGTGAAGATTGTACTGGCACCGGAAGCTGACTTTGACGCCAACTATGAAGCAGCGAAGAAGACTTACCTGGATGCAGGGTACCAGGAAATCCTCGACGAGAAGCAAAAAGCAATTGATGCAGGCCAGTTCCGTTAATCCGGGAGTACCCCTGTATAACTGAACAGCGCCACAGTTAAACCGTCCCCGGCGGGCCGATCCATAGCGATATGGAAGGCCTGCGGGGATTTGCGTTTTACTCACGGCCTGCGAGGAACACTTCCTCTGTAACCTGTACAAGGCAGCGGGCAGCTGTGCTCAGTCCGCCGCTGCTCGGATAGATCAGGCAGGTGGTGCGCTGGGTCTGCTCCAGCTCCTTGATGTGCAGGGAGACCAGCCCGCCTCCGTTCAGCAGCTCCGGACGCAGGTAGGATTTCGGCAGCAGCGCAGCGGCCTTGATTGTCGGCAGGAGCCGGACGATTGCCTCGAAGGAGTCAATCTCCATCCTTACGTCAGGATCGGTGCCGCAGCGCTGGAACAGCTCATCGGTCATGCGGCGGTACCAGGTGCCCTTGGAGAACAGGATCATCGGCAGCCGGCTGAGGTCATCCATCGTCAGCTTTGCATTCAGGGTCAAGGGATGGTGCTCGGAGACAACAAGCCGGAGCTGGTCCTCAAACAGCGGAATGCAGCGCAGGCCCGGCTCCTGAATGGAGGAGGCGACAATGCCGACATCGCTCCGGCCTTCGCTGACCGAGGAGACAATCTCATGCGTCCGGCCGGTAACCAGCTTCAGCTCGGCAGCCGGATATTTCTCCATGTAGGCGTTCACAAGCGGCGGCAGCGTCGTCTGCAGGGTGGTAAGGCTGGCCCCCAGGGTGACGAGCTGCGGCTCGCCTTCCTTGAATTTGGACAGCGCTTCAAGGAAATTGGAACGCTGCTGACGCTGTTCAAGCGCATAAGTATAAGTAAGGCGTCCCACCTCAGTCAGCTCCAGCCGTTTACCGAACCGGTTGAACAGGGTAACGCCAAGGCGTTCCTCCAGCTTGGAGATTTTACGTGAAAGGGCAGGCTGGGACAGATTGAGCTGGCGCGAGGCCCGGTTGAGGCTGGAATGCTCTACAACCGCGGCAAAAATGTCCAAATCATCGAACATAAGGGTTCTCCTTTGACCAATCTAGGGTAATGCTGATACTGTACGCTCATTGTCTATGGATGAAAGTGATATTACTCATAGCATAGCCGCCACTACAAGCTTGTCCTGTATAGCAAAAAGGCAGTATAGCCGGGAAATCTCTGCTCTAAATGAGAATTATTATCATATTAAAAATATTCTTATGCAAATATAGTATAACGATTAATAATTAGATTGCAATTCCCTTATAAGACAAAAAAGAGTAACATAAAAAGTGACACAAGATATTCACATATTGTGAATGTTAGAGCAAAGTCCGGGAAAACAATGGATAACGGTGAAAATAGATGTCTGGTGAGCTGACGAGGCCTTTCTTCCCCTGTTTCAACTGTACTCCCGGCGGTGTATGCTCATTAATGAAAACGCTGTTTTAATCGGAAAGGGGACACTTTGCATGAGAGGATTTTATTCCAGAAAGATTCATTCCTTGCTCGGCGTTATCCCGCTCGGATTCTTCTTCATCGAACACATGATGACGAATTTCGCGGCAGTAGAGGGTGGCGCTTCAGGCTTCACCGACAGTGTGCTATGGCTGAACAGCCTGCCGCTTGTCTTCTTCCTGGAATTGTTCGGGATCTGGCTTCCGCTGCTGTATCACGGGGTTTACGGGCTGTATATCGCATACCAGTCCAAGCCGAACCTGAACCGCTTCAACCTGGAAAGAAACTGGCGTTATACCCTGCAGCGGATCAGCGGCGTCATTACCTTTATCTTCATTGTCTGGCATATGTTCGAGACGCGTTTTCAGGTCGCCGTAGGCAATGTTGAACATGAGGAGCTCGGCGGAGTCATGCATGAAATTGCGACCCAGCCGCTGATGCTGGCGATTTATGTGATTGCAATCATTGCTGCCTGCTTCCACTTCTCCAACGGCCTGTGGTCCTTCCTGATCAGCTGGGGAATTACCGTCGGCCCGCGCTCGCAAAGAGTGTCCTCTATACTTTGTCTCGGTCTTTTTGTCATCGTAACCTTTATGTTCCTGATCTCCCTGTTCACCTTCCGTGACAGTGAATTCCAGACCGCGGCCAGTGCCGCACAGCATCTCCGTACACTGCTGTAAGCGGGTGGAGGTCTGTTACAAGAGACGGTTTTGTATGAACCTATATTAAATGTATCCCTACAAAACTTTAGGAGGAACTCTCATGGCATCAGCCGATATCATTATCGTGGGCGGCGGGCTGGCTGGCCTGATGGCTACCATCAAGGCAGCGGAAGCCGGCGCACATGTTCATCTATTCTCTCTCGTTCCCGTCAAAAGATCGCACTCGGTCTGTGCACAAGGCGGCATCAACGGAGCTGTCAATACAAAAGGTGAGGGCGACTCGCCCTGGGAGCATTTTGACGATACCGTCTACGGCGGTGACTTCCTGGCGAACCAGCCTCCGGTCAAGGCGATGTGTGAGGCGGCGCCGGGAATCATCCACCTGATGGACCGGATGGGTGTTATGTTCAACCGCACGCCGGAGGGGCTGCTCGATTTCCGCCGCTTCGGGGGTACGAAACGCCACCGGACGGCTTTTGCGGGGGCGACCACCGGCCAGCAGCTGCTGTACGCGCTTGATGAGCAGGTACGCCGCTGGGAGGCCGAAGGCCTTGTGACCAAGAGCGAGAACTGGGAGTTCCTCTCGGTTATTCTCGACGATGCGGGCGTCTGCCGCGGCATTAGCGCACAGAACCTGAAGACGATGGAAATTCAGACCTTCCCGTCCGATGCGGTTATTCTGGCCAGCGGCGGTCCGGGGATTATTTTTGGCAAAACAACCAACTCGGTTATCAATACAGGAACTGCAGCCAGTGCGGTCTATCAGCAGGGTGTGCATTATGCCAACGGGGAATTCATCCAGATCCATCCGACGGCAATTCCGGGCGACGACAAGCTGCGGCTGATGTCGGAATCGGCGCGCGGTGAAGGCGGACGCATCTGGACCTACAAGGACGGCAAGCCATGGTACTTCCTGGAGGAGAAATATCCGTCCTACGGAAACCTGGTGCCGCGTGATATTGCGACCCGTGAGATTTTCAACGTATGTGTGGATCAGGGCCTGGGCATTAACGGGGAAAATATGGTCTACCTTGATCTGTCGCACAAGGACCCTAAAGAGCTTGATGTCAAGCTGGGCGGCATTATCGAAATCTATGAGAAGTTCATGGGTGATGATCCGCGCAAGATTCCGATGAAGATTTTCCCGGCGGTCCACTACTCCATGGGCGGCATGTGGGTCGATTATAACCAGATGACTAACATTCCGGGACTATTCGCCGCAGGCGAATGTGAATACCAGTATCACGGCGCGAACCGTCTAGGCGCGAACTCGCTCGTCTCGGCGATCTACGGCGGTATGGTGTCGGGGCCGAAGGCCGTGGAATATATTAAAGGGCTTAAGAAATCCGTCCAGGATATTCCGTCCAGTGTATTCGACAGCTTCCATAAGCAGCAGGTTGGCAAATACGAGACTCTGCTCGGCATGTCCGGTACAGAAAACGCCTATGTGATCCACAAAGAGCTGGGTGAATGGATGACTGCCAACATGACCGTGGTGCGCGAGAACAAACGGCTTGAAGCGACCATCGGCAAAATTAAAGAGCTCAAGGAGCGTTACGGCCGCATTAATATGAGTGATACTTCACGCTGGAACAACCAGGGTGTAGCCTTCACCCGCCAGCTGTGGAACATGCTGGAGCTGGCCGAGGCGATGACGCTGGGGGCGCTGCTGCGCAATGAGAGCCGCGGAGCCCACTACAAGCCGGAATTCCCGAACCGTAACGATGAGGAGTTCCTCAAGACGACCAAAGCAACCTGGACACCTGACGGCCCGAAAATTTCCTACGAGGAAGTGGATGTCTCGCTGATCCCGCCGCGGGTGCGTGACTATTCCAAAGATTAAGCATAAAACTTTTAGGAGGTAACCGATATGGCGGAAACAGCTGCAGCTCCCAAAAACGTGAAATTTATCATTACCCGCCAGGACGCACCGGAGAGCTCGCCCTATACAGAGGAATTTGAGCTGGCTTACCGGCCGGGGATGAACGTAATCAGCGCTTTAATGGAAATCCAGCGTAACCCGGTCAACGCCAGCGGCGACAGCACGGTTCCGATCTGCTGGGACTCCAACTGTCTGGAGGAAGTGTGCGGCGCCTGCTCGATGGTCATCAACGGCAAGCCGCGCCAGGCCTGCGCAGCTTTGATCGACAATCTGGAGCAGCCGGTGCGGATTGAGCCGATGAAGACCTTTCCGGTAGTGCGCGACCTCGTTATCGACCGCAGCCGGATGTTCAATGCGCTCAAGCGCGTCAAAGCATGGATTCCGATTGACGGTACGTATGATCTGGGTCCGGGACCGCGGATGGCCGAGAAAAAACGCCAGTGGGCTTATGAACTGTCCAAATGCATGACCTGCGGTGTCTGCCTGGAGGCTTGCCCGAACGTTAACGAGAAAACCAATTTCATCGGGCCGGCTGCCATTTCCCAGGTACGGCTGTTCAACGCCCACCCTACGGGTGAAATGAACGCCGACGACCGCCTGGAAGCGCTGATGGAGGATGGCGGGATTGACGGCTGCGGTAACTCGCAGAACTGCGTACGCGCCTGTCCGAAGGGCATTCCGCTGACCACCTCAATCGCCGAGATCAACAAACAGACCACCAAGCATATGTTCAAGCGCTGGCTGGGTGTGTAACTCCATATTACTGGGCATAGGCGGCTGATAAAAAGGAAGCCGTTCAGACAGCTATACCGCTGTTTTAAGCTGTTCCTTAAGGCGAATTCCGCCTCAGGGAACGGCTTTTTTGTATATGTTCGGGACATGAACAGGCTGCGCTTTGCGGGGAGATTTTGCCGGAAACGCCTATATAAAGTACGATTGGTACAGTTCTGTGAATTATCGGCTCAGACATCACGCTGGTAAATGTTTGTATGTTTCTTTTTGCTGCCATAACGGGTACATGATATACATTCCGCAGATACATAAGCAGTGCAGGGTATAAGGGAAACTTAAACAAATTTAGGTCCATATGTTATAATCTCCTTAGTTAATGCGCTTTCAGGCCAAGGAGTACCGGGGAGGAATGACGTTGATTTGTAGAGAGCAGGATGGATTCATTGTAATGGTTAAGCAGCATGATCACGGACGGCTGGCCGGGGAGCTTGCGGCCTGGTTCAAAGAGGAGCAGGTGCCGGAATCCGTACGCCGGGATGAGGTGCTGTGGGCTATCGCCAACCACGACCGCGGCTGGATTGATCTGGATGAGACGCCTTTCTGGAATGATGCGGAGGATTCGCCTTACAGCTTTATTGATTTTCCCGTTGTACCCAAGCTGACCTTTTACCGGCGCGGGCTAAATGAGATTGAAGCTGTGTCATCTTATGGTGCACTGCTGTGCAGCCTGCATTTTGAACGGCTGATTGAAGTGTCCGGAGAGGAGAATCCGGAGCTTGCGGAATATCAAAAGGATGAGGCAGAGCGCAGAGCCCGCATTCACCGCGAGCTGGAGCAGCGTAATGTGCCGATTGGCGAGGATGAGCTGTACTATGACGCCAGGCTGCTGCAGTTCTGCGACGATCTGTCACTGTATATGGTGCTCAACAGGCCGGGAAGCCCCAAATCCGAGGAGCATCCCTGGTGGACAGACGGCTTTTCCGGCAGTGAGGATTTCAAGTTTACTTCAGGCCGGACCATTACCGCAGAGTGGAAGGATGAATCGGCGCTGATGCTTGAGCCGTTCCCGTTCACACGGGAGGTAGAAGCGGTCTTCAAGCTGCGCCGGGTCAGCCGGCAGGAGATTGCAGCCAAGGGCATTGCCCGCGCCTACCGTGACACACCGGAGGAAGAATGCCGGATTAGGCTGACCGGGCGTCCTGAGGAAGAGTCTGCTGGCGCATAGGGAAGCGCGGAGAACATTACTTGCCGCAGTGCTTTAATGTGTATAACGGCACCGTGCGAAACGAAGTTCCAATGAACAGGAGTGTGATAGCGGTGACCGGATGGATATGGACCTTTAATGCGGGTGTAATAATCCTGCTGTCGCTGCTGTTCTACCGGCTCAGAAGGAAGTGGGTAGGAAAGGCGGTACTGCTCGTTCCGGTGCTGATTTATGCGCTGATCTCAGCGGAGGATTTGCTGAACTGGATTGACCTGGGTTCGATTGTTCCGGGTCAGCGCGGGCTGCGGGCGCTGATTCTGCTGTTTGTGCTGGCTTCGGTGCTGTTCTATATCCTGTTCATATTTCATGAAATCAAGTTATCCAATGACAAGGAGGTCAGGCTGCAGCAGACGCTGGTCCGCATCAGTATTGCCGCCTTTACCTGCATTCTTTTCTTTACCATCGTATATACATCCATTTATAAGCTGTTTGGACAGTCCTCCTTTCAGGGAAAGGGGCTGGGAGAAGATTTGCTCAGCCAGCTGATCACCTTCCTCTATTTTAGCGTTGCTACCTTTACAACGGTGGGCTACGGGGATGTGGCACCGAGTGACAATACTTCGCGGCTTGTTGTCATTATGCAGATCAGTTTCAGTTTCATCACTGTGGCTTATGCCCTGTCCATGCTGGGACTGTTCCGCAAAATTCTCGGGCCGGGTACAGAGGAAGAAATTGAGGCTGAAATTGACGTGAAAATTGATGATGCAGTCGAAGACTATGAAGAAGAGAAAAGTGAAAAGGAATCTGGGCAGGCTGGTACAGCTGAAGATACACCTTCTACCAAATAGTACGAAAGGAGAATCTCCCTATGAATAGAGACTCGTCCGGGGCTTCTCCCAATATTATACAGGTTCCTCCGGGCGCCGGCCGCCGCTCAGGTGCTCCGGAACCCGGCAAGGCCGGGAGCCGCAAAATCACCCGCCGCCAGTTCCTGGCCCGGGGAACCGCGACCCTGTTCGGGGCAGGGCTGCTTACAGGAGGATATGCCTGGCAGGGGGAGCCTAACTGGCTCGAGGTTACGGAGCTGGAGCTGCCGCTGGGCAAGCTTCCTTCCGCTTTTTCCGGTACCCGGCTTGTTCACTTCAGCGATGTCCATCTGGGCTTCAATAAAGATGCCGGTGATGTGAAACGGCTGGTGAAGCATATTAAGGAAGCCAGGCCGGATATGATCTGCTTCACCGGGGATATAGTGGACAGTGAAGCCGAGGATTTGAACGATTCGGTAGCCCTGCTGGCTGAATTAACCGCTCCGCTGGGTAAATACGCGATTTTTGGCAATCATGATTATAAAAATACAGAGCTGCTCACCCGTCTGCTCCAGGCTGCGGGTTTTGTTGTCCTCCGGAATCAGTCCTATGTGGTCAGCCGGGGGGGCGCGCGGATTGCAGTTGCCGGACTGGAGGACATGCTCAAGGGTACTCCCGATCCTGCCGCTGCACTGAAGGACATTCCGGAGGATATGTTCACGGTGCTGCTCATGCATGAGCCGGATTATGCCGATACGGCGGAGGGTTATCCCTTTCATCTCCAATTATCGGGACACAGCCATGGCGGCCAGATCCGCATGCCGTTCATTGGAGCACCTTATACGCCTTACGGTTCGCTTAAATACATAAGCGGTTTATACTACACCGCAGCAAAAGCCATGCCGGTCTATGTGAACAGGGGCTTCGGCGAAACCTATATGCCCTTTCGGCTGCTGTGCAGGCCGGAGCTGACGGTGCTCACCCTGCGCCAAGCTTAGCGGTGTATATATCAGGCCGAAGCTGCTGAACCGCCATTAACTGCAGAGGAGAGGGAATTATATGATTACTTATGAAACGGTATCATTCACCGCCCGGCAAGGAACAGCAGTTGAACTTAGGCAGATGCAGCCCGCTGAAGCCGGCAGGCTGAAGGCTCTTCTCTCGCATCCGGAGGTTCAGCCGCATATCGTGATGCGCTGCGGAGCCGGATCGCAGCAGGCGGTTCTGGACAAACTGGCCCAGCGGATGATTCATGCCCATGATCCCTGTGCCCTGCATGCCGGGATTTATGCCCGAGGCGGGCAGGACCTGATCGGAACAGTGTCCCTGCAGAACTGGAACCGGCATGAAGGCAAGGCCGTGTTAGGTTACATGCTGCATCCGGACTGGTGGGGGGCAGGCTTCACCACTGAAGCTGTCGGGCTGATGCTGAGGTATGCGGTGCAGGAGCTGGGCCTGCTGAAGGCGGAGGGGCGCTGCCGCGGCAGCAACCTGAGAAGCGAGCGGGTCATGCTCAAAAACGGACTTGTCCTGGACCGGATTCTGCCGGTGGCAGACGGCTCGGGCGATGTCATAAAAGTGTTCAGCATTGTTACACAATTGAAATAAAGCCGTTATCAAACTCTAACAGTGTCCGGTTAAACTAAGTACATGACCCCCTTTTGAAAATATAACTGCTGTTGGGACCCGGTGCTCCGGGTCCATTTTTTTTTGTGCGTAGAGCTGTGGCAGGGCTGAGCTGGGCTTTATGCCCGGAAAACTGGCGGCTGCCGATGCTGCCGGGTTATGATAAGGAACAAGAATAATGTTCATTACAGCCTTAGGAGGAATCAACCATTGAATGAAGTGCTGAACACCCTAAAGAATCACCGTTCGTTCCGGAAATATGCGGATAAGCCTGTGGAGCCCGAGAAGCTGCGGATGATTATCGAAGCTGCGCAGGCAGCCCCTTCCTGGGTTAATGGACAACAGGTTACTATCATTGCTGTGCAGAACAAGGAGCGCAGGGAGAAGTTTGCAGCGCTGAGCGGTAATCAGAAGCATGTGGCGGAGGCACCGGTCTTCCTGGTGTTCTGTATGGATTTTTACCGCACCAAGCTGGCCGCCGGGCTGGAGGACCAGCCGTTTGAGGCAGCGGCGGATGCCGATGCCCTGCTTGTCGGGGCCGTCGATGCAGGAATTGCGCTGGAAAGTGCAGTGGCTGCTGCCGAATCCATGGGGCTTGGCATTATTCCGATCGGCGGCATCCGCCGTAATACCGCGGAGGTTATTGAGCTGCTGGAGCTGCCGGAGTTTGTATTCCCGGTAGTCGGTCTGTGTATCGGCTACCCCGGTGAGGAGCTGCCCAAGAAGCCGCGTCTGCCCCTGGAGGCCGTGTACCATGAAGAACGTTATAACCGCGAGCTTGAAGGGAGCATCCGTCAGTACAATGCGGAATTCCGGGAGTATCTGAAGTCGGCCGGCCAGACGGAGCGGGACTGGAGCGCGGTCATCGCCCACTTCTATGCGCTGAATCCGCAGTACGGGGATGCCGGTAAGACCCTTCCTAAGCAGGGCTTTATCTGCAGCAATCTGCAGAAATAAACAGAGCACCGCAGCATTAAAGGACAGTCAGGGCAGCAGATACGCTGCCCTGGAGCCTTTGTTGCTGCGGTGCTTTTTTTTGACAAAGAGTGGTCAATTATTCAATAGGTACGGCAATCTGTTCACGCCGCTTGTAATACACCCACTCTTTAAAGCCGATTTCCTTCAGCCGTGCTTCTACAGCACCCCGCTGGTCGGCTACCCGGGAAGGCTTATGCGCATCAGAGCCGAAGCTGACCTTTACGCCGTAGTGCAGGGCACGCTCCAGAATGTCATCCGAAGGATACCAGCCGCCGCACAGCTTCGTGCCTCCGGAGGTATTGATCTCAATTGCGGTTCCGCATTCCCCGATGACCCGAAGTGTTTCATCAATCTCTGCGGCAGCAGGAATATCACAGAACTCCGGATAGTTGCCCTTCATCGCATCGATATGGCCGAGAATCTGGAACATGCCGCTGCGGGCGGAATCAGCGATCAGCCGGTAATATTCCGCTTTGACGGCCTGCCTCTGCTGCTGGCCGAGCTTTTTCCAGCGGCTCTTATTAAATATGCTGACGCCGTGAACGCTATGTACGGAGCCAATTACATAGTCAAAAGGGTAGGCGGCCAGCGTAGCCCTGTACAATTCTGCATGCTCGGGGAAATAATCCGATTCAATGCCGAGCAGGACGTCAATTTTGCCGGCGTATTCTTTTTGCAGGTACAGTACTTCTTCTATATAGTTTACAATCTCCGATTTAGCCATGGCGATATGGGGAAAGGCCTGCTCCGCCTTGTGACCGAAGTATGGGGTATGGTCGGAAATTCCGATAACGCTAAGACCGGCGGCGATTCCGGCCTCTACATAATCCCTGATGGTTCCGTCGGCATGGCCGCAGCGGAAATGATGGGTGTGCAGGTCGAACTTCATATGTGTGGACATCTCCTTTGGCCATAGTGTGTGTACGTCAGCAGTACATCATACCGTTTATTCTGAACCGATGAACTGGGTTTCCGGCATGCCCTTCAGATCGCTTAGAAACTGGCGCATGGCTGAATTGACATATTTGCCTGATTTGGTTATGACACCTACGGGATGAGTAACCTCCAGCTCGATAATCGGGACAATTTTGAGTGTTCCATTGCGGACCTCGGCCGTTACAGACTGCTTGGAAATAACGGCTGCGCCAAGATCAAGCTCGACCATCCGCTTCACTTCCTCGCTGCTCGTCAGCTCCATGATAACCTGAGGCTGGATGCCGTGCCTGGCCAGTACATCATCGACGAATCTGCGGCCGACCGTATCAGGAGAGAGCAGAATAAGCGGTGTGGTGCCGAGCGCTTCAATGCCCGCTGTTTTCATCTGGGCCAGCGGATGCCTTGGTGATACTACCAGCTCAAAGGTGTCATAATACAGCACCGAAGTCGTCATTCCCGGATTTTGCCCGATCAGGTAGCCGATGCCGACATCGACAATCCCGTTCTCCACCTGCTGATAGATCTGCGATGAGGACATGGAGGAAATCGAGGTTTTGATATGCGGGAACTGGTCCTGAAAATAGGACAGGATGCGCGGCAGAATCTGTATTGCAATGGAGGTGGTCGTTCCGAGAATAATATGTCCCTGGGGATTCTCGTCCAGATCGGCAAGCCGCTGCTTCAGCTCCTCCACGATGCCCACAATCTTCTCTGCATGCGTAAGGAATACTTTGCCCCTGTCCGTCAGGGTAACCGGCTGGTTCCGGTCTACAAGCTGTGTTTTGAACTCTTCCTCCAGACTTTTGATCTGTGCCGAAACTGCCGGCTGGGTCAGGTTAAGCAGTTCCCCTGCCTTGCGAAAGCTCATCGTCTTGGAGATTGTGATCAGTGTCTCCAGCTGGCTAATGTTCATAGATGTGCCCCCTTTTGCCTACCGAATCGTTCGCCGAATAGCTGAATTGTTATATAGTGTGGAAACCGGGCGTTCTCGCAGGATAATTAATCTGAAATGCTGTACAGGGAAATTGATGTTTTAAACAGGCTTATCTTACGCGGAGTGTTGGCATTTGATTAAATTATAGGAGATTACCTCCGGCAGGGCAATGCGGGGCATAAAACTATCTTTTGAATTCCTTCGACAAGAGCATTAATTTTTGGTGAATAATGCCGATATATGAAGTATAATTAATCATTATCGCTTAGGACTTTTGGTATATGACTAAAGCCAGGTAGAGGGGGGACAGCACTTTCATGAAAGCAGAAGTAATCAATCCATTTCTAGAGTCTGCACGCATTGTAATTGAGCAGGTGGTTCAGGTCTCGCCATCCACCGGAAATCTGGGCATCAAGGAAATTGAACTGATCGATAATCATATATGGATTCAGGTGGGAATGACAGGGCAGCTCAGCGGGGATATTATTTTCGGGCTTGAGGAGCATGTGGCGCTGAAGATGGTATCCGCAATGATGGGCGGCTATCCGATCGCAGAAATGGATGAAATGGGGCAGAGTGCCATTTCGGAGCTGGGCAATATGATCAGCGGAAATGCCAGTACGATTCTTTCCAATCAGGGGGTATCCGTTGATATTACGCCGCCCAAGCTGATGAAGCTGGAGAGCATGGCTATTGTTCCGCGCAGAGCACTCAGCATCCCGCTGCTGATGGAAGGCATTGGAGAACTCGATATTCAAGTGATGATTTCTTAGGCGGACTTTAGGAGCTGAAAGATATTCATGCAACAGCTTAAAGACAAGATTGTTGTAATTACAGGAGCTTCAAGCGGGATCGGAGCCATTACTGCCCGGATGCTCAGCGCCAAGGGAGCGGTTCCCGTTCTGCTGGCCCGTTCGGAGAAGAAGCTGAAAGAGACGGCGGCCGGAATTCCGGGCGTTTTTGGATTGTATATCTGCGATGTTACTGACGAAACTGAAGTGGCACGGGTGTTCACTGAAATCCTGGCGGCATACGGCAGAATTGATATTCTGCTGAACAACGCCGGCTACGGCAAATTCGCGGGATTCACCGAGATGGAGCCGCAGGAGTTCGATGATATGATGGACGTCAACTATATGGGCATCGTCCGCTGTACCAAGGCGGTTGTTCCTCATATGCTGCAACGGGGCAGCGGGCAGATTGTCAATGTAGCCTCAATGGCCGGCAAAATCGGCACAGCCCGGTCGGTTGCCTACACGGCGACCAAGCATGCCGTGCTGGGCTTCACCAATGCCCTGCGCCAGGAGCTTCGCAAGAGCGGAATCACCGTATCTGCGGTCAATCCGGGACCGATTGCGACCGACTTCTTCAAGACGGCAGATCCCTCCGGCAATTACCAGAAGAATGTGGCCCGGATGATGATGACCCCCGAGTATGTCTCCGCCAGAATCGTCAAGCTGATGGAGAAGCGCAAGGAAGAAATCGATCTTCCCGGAATTGCCGGCTTCGGCATCCGGCTGTACGGTTTGTTCCCCCGCTTGGCAGACAAGCTGACTTATAACGCAATGAACCGTAAATAGAGGTGTATTTACAAGGAAATGGCCTTCCATTTGGTGGAGAGGCCTTTTTGGCATATAATGAAGATATTACTTAGCGAAAAGGATGAAACATACTTATGACTAACGCTTCTTTTGCGGCCATCGGCATCCAGGAGGACCTTGTTGCCCGATTGTCGGAATTCGGCATTACCGCCCCGTCTCCCGTCCAGGAGCAGACGATCCCGCTGCTGCTGGAAGGCAGGGACGTGCTTGCCGCTTCCCAGACCGGAACAGGCAAGACGCTGGCTTACCTGCTGCCGCTGCTTCAAGGGATTAACCCGGAGCAGAGAGTGGTGCAAAAGCTGGTGCTGGCCCCGACCCAGGAGCTGGCCATGCAGATTCTCCGCGAGGCGGAGCGGTACGGCGATCACCGCGGCATCAAGGTGATGGGGCTTATTGGCGGAGCGGCGATCAAACGCCAGATTGACAAGCTGCGCGAGCATCCGCAGCTTGTTGTCGGCACACCGGGACGCATCCGCGAGCTGATCGGCCTGCGCAAGCTCAAGATGCACGAGGTCAGCACGATTGTCATTGACGAGGCTGACCAGATGTTCCAGCTAAGCGGAGCCGGCGAGGTGGCCAAGATTGTCAGCAGCGCGCTGCGTACCCGCCAGCTGGTCATGCTGTCTGCGACCATCGGCCCGGAGACAAAAGCACTGGCCGCGCGGGAGATGAAGAACCCGGCCGAGATCGGCATTGACCCGGGCGTAATGACCGCCCAGACGCTGGAGCATCATTATGTGGTGACAGAGGAACGGAACAAGGTGGATATGCTGCGCCGGATTATCCGCCACTACAATCCGAAACGGGCGATTGTGTTTGTTAATGCAACGGAGGACATCGCCGAGGTGGAGGCAAAGCTGAACCATCTTGGTCTTACGGCGGCGGCATTGTACGGCGATGCCGACAAGGTTACGCGCAGCAACGTGCTGGCCAAATTCCGGGACGGCAAGTTCCGCGTGCTGGTCGCCAGCGACGTGGCGGCGCGGGGTCTCGACATCGAAGATCTGACGCTTGTCGTCAGCTTCGATCCGGCCTTTGACGCCGAGCACTATGTGCACCGGGCCGGCCGTACCGGGCGCATGGGCAAACGCGGGCTGTCGGTGACGATCGTCACCGAGCAGCAGACGTTTATCATGCGCAAGTTCGCCCGCGAGCTGGATATTCAGCTCGAGGAACGGGCCCTGTCCGCCGGCAAGGTGCTGCCGGCGGATGAAGCCCGCAGACCGGCGCCCGGCCAAGGCAGCGGGGGTTCGGGGCGGCCAG
>NZ_LRAC01000132.1 GCF_001517085.1 Paenibacillus sp. DMB5 | reverse complement strand
AAAAATGCCCTTGAATTGGCCCTTCGCCGGCCAAAAAGCCGAAATGAAGGGCAAAAATGCCCTTGAATTGGCCCTGCGCGGCCAAAAGGCCGAAATGAAGGGCAAAAATGCCCTTGCTTGCCTCCGGAAGCCTCGCGTACACGGAGGCAGCCCCTCCCGGCCTGCTTAAACGAGTGTGTCCACTGCCTCAGTTAACGTCCGCCCGTAGCTCTCCAGCGCCGCTTCCAGACGCCGCACAGCGACCGGCAGCAGCTCAGGCGGCGTGTGGGTAAAGTTCAGGCGCATGGCATTTTTTAGCGGATTGGCTGCATAGAACACCTCGCCTGGAACGAAGGCGACGCCCTGCTCCACCGCAAAAGGCAGCAGCTTGGCGGTATCCGTGCCTGCCGGCAGCTTCAGCCACAGGAACATACCGCCGCGCGGCTCCAGGAAGCTGGCGCCCTGCCAGTGTTCTCCGCTGAGCTCCCCGGCAAGCAGCTTCATCCGGGAATGATATTCCCGCGAGATGAGCCGGATATGGGTGTCGATGTCAAAGTGCTGGAGCAATTCATGAAGCGCCCGCTGGTCAATGGCGCTGGAATGAAGGTCAGCGGCTTGTTTGGCCTTGGCGATGATCTTGATCAGCTCAGGGGGACCAATAATCCAGCCGGTACGCAGGGCAGGCGCGACAATTTTGGAAAAGGTTCCGGTGTATACCACACACTGGTCTTCACCGGAGCTTCTGTCGATGGCTGCCATTGAAGGGGGATAGGCGCCGGGGGAATCATCAAATGCAATCTCGCCATAAGGGTTATCCTCCAGGATCAGCACATTGTACCGGCGGCATAATTCAACGGTCCGCTCACGGCGTTCCTTGCTCCAGCTTCCTCCCGAAGGATTGTTGAAGGTGGGGACGGTATAGAGCACTTTGGGACGGTGCAGCTTGAGCTGCTCCTCCAGATGCTCCGGCAGCATGCCGTATTCATCGCTATCCACGGTGATGATATCTGCCCGGTAAGAGTTAAGCACCTGCAGGGCAGCAAGATAAGTAGGTGCTTCAACCAGCACCTTATCCCCCGGGTCTAGCAGTACCTTGCAGAACAGATCGATCGCCTGCTGGGAGCCTGTGGTGAGCAGCATATCACCGGTCTGCACCGGAATACCCTGGCGCGTAAGTCTTGCGGCTACCGCCTCACGCAGCGGAGTATAGCCCTCGGTGAGCCCGTACTGCAGCGAAGAGGCGCTGCCGGAAAGTGCGCGGTTATATGCATCCCGCACCGCTTCCAGCGGAAAAAGCTCTTCCCCGGGCAGCCCGCCGGCCAGCGAGATAATGTCCTTGCCCTGTGTAACCTTGAGTATATCGCGAACGGCTGATGAACCGAGATGGTTTGTCATTTCAGCATAATGAATTTTCATAAAAAATCTCCCCGCAGTTGAATTTTGTTGTATCATAACGGCATAGCGGTATAACAGTAAAGCGGTGAATATAACAGTTGGGAGGAAGGTCAGATGCACATTGATTTAAAGCGCGGGAGCAGCAAGTCCCTGCCGCAGCAGATCAGCGATACGCTGGCCCAGCGCATCACCTCCGGGCTGCTGCAGCCGGGGACACGCCTTCCTTCCGTACGCGGTTTGGCCTCCTCGCTGAAGGTCAGCCAGGTTACAGTAAGCAAAGCCTATGAGGAGCTGGAAAGCAACGGCCGTATCATCTGCAGCCAGGGAAAAGGCTGCTTCGTCGCCCGGAGGCCGATCAACCCGGTAGAGGCGGGGAGCGGCTGGCAGGACGGGTATGACGATTTTTTGCCGCGAGCCCAGCTTTGGCGCAATTTCGACTATTCTGCCGTACAGTATCCCTTTCATCTTGCAGCGATTCATAGCGAGCTTTTGCCGCTGCAATTTATCGGAGCCACGATGTCCTCGCTGGTAACCGGCCAGCCTGAGCTGATGGCTTCCTACGGTAATTTTCAGGGAGATGCCGAGCTGCGCGAGGTGATGTGCCGGCATCTGCACAGCCGCGGAGTGGAGGTCCAGTCTTCTGATGTGATGATTACGAGCGGTTCTCAGCAGGGGATTGATCTTGTTGCCCGGACCTTTGTCGGTCCCGGAGATACCGTATATCTGGAGGCACCCAGCTATACAGGAGCAATTGATGTTTTTGCGGGACGCGGAGCGGAGATGATCTTTGTCCCCATGGACAGCGAAGGCATGAGGATCGATGTGCTTACCAGACTCTGCGACAAGCGTCCACCCAAGCTCATCTATACCAACCCTACCTTCCAGAATCCGAGCGGTGTAACGATGAGCATGACAAGAAGACAGCGGCTGCTGGAACTGGCCAGAAGCTACCGCTGCCTGATTGTCGAGGATGATCCGTTCAGCGATCTCTATTTTCATAAGCCGCCCCCGCCGCCTATCAAATCAATGGACGAGGAAGGCCATGTGGTCTATATGAAAAGCTTCAGCAAAGTTATCGCGCCGGGCTGCCGGATCGCCTGTGTAGCCGCGGGAGGCAACATCCTGTCCAGACTGATCGCTGCCAAGTCGGCCAGCGATCTCGGCAGTCCGCTGCTGAACCAGCGGGCAGTACTGCCATTTATCACCCGCAGGTATGATGCTTATACCAGACAGCTGCGCACGGCACTGCGGGGGCGTATGGAGACAGCAGTGAAGCTGCTGAAACGATATGCGCCCCCGGGAGTCACCTGGAATGTGCCGGAAGGCGGGCTGAACCTGTGGCTGCAGCTGCCGGGTGCAGAAGGAATCGGGAAGCTGCATGTAAGGGCTGAGCAGGCGGGCATTTCTTTTCTGCCGGGCGATGTCTGCTACTCCGGCGAGGTTCCTTCCGGGCATATCCGCCTCTGCTATTCGCAAATGAAGGAAGCCGATATGGAAGAGGGCCTCAGGCTGTTCCTGCAGCTGCTGACAGAACATCTGCGCACAGACCGGCTAATATGAGCTGTATGCACCATCCAGCCTGAGCTGCCTGCTGTCCAAATTGCCTGCTGTTCTTTTAATGATTACCCGTATTCTCGCGCATACTCTTCAGCTGCTGCCCGACATGCTGCGGGAACAGCTGCAGCGGCACATCACTGCCGCCTGCAGCCCGCAGGGTCTTGTAGATATCAACCTGGCCCCAGCCGTAATACTTGTCATGACCGGCCTCACCCAGATCAACGGCATTTGCGGTCATCAGCTCCATCACCTCATTGTTGGTCAAGGACGGATTGAGCGAACGGACCAGCCCGGCAAGCGCAGCGACATGCGGACTGGCCATGGACGTACCCGAGAGGGCGGCATACTGGTTATCCGGATAGGTGCTGGCAATGCTCTCACCGGGCGCGGCGACATCAATATAATCCCCGTAATTTGAAAAGGAAGCTCTTTCCCCGGCAGCGTTCGTTGCGGCTACAGCCAGTACCTCTTCATAAGCAGCCGGATAGCCGGGCCGCTCCGTGTTGTCATTGCCTGATGCGGAGACGATGACGACATCCCGGTCATAAGCATATTTAATCGCATCGTGCAAAAACTGCGAATCGGCATAGTTGCCAAGGCTGAGGTTAATCACCTTTGCCCCGTTGTCGGCAGCCCAGATAATGCCTTCGGCAACGGAATAGGTTGTACCCGCACCGGAGTTGTCGAGCGCTTTTACCGGAAGGATCTTGTTGTACCAGCTGATGCCGGCCACACCTTCCTCGTTGTTTGTTATAGCCCCGATAATCCCGGCCACATGCGTTCCATGCCCTACATCATCATCCGGTGCAGACCCGCTGCTAATGGCGTTATATCCGGCCAGCAGCTGGCCCTGCAGATCAGGATGGGAAGCTTGAACCCCCGTGTCCACAACAGCGACGATCACTTCATTGCTGCCCTTCGATAAATTCCAGCCCTGTTCTGTTTCAATAGCCGGCAGATTCCACTGGTAGGTGGAGAACAGCAGATCATTTGGTGTAACGGCTCCAGTCCCGGTATTTTCGTAAGTGGTATCATTGGTTAAATACATATAGTGGGGCTCTGTATATTCAGGTTTCCATTTATAAGCAAAGTAGGTCTTAAGCTGGGAGTAGTTCATCTTGTCCGAGCGGAAAATATAAGCATATCCCAGTTTGCGCGGCTGCTTGCAGCGGATATCAGCAGATATCGTCTGAAGCTGGCCGGGTGTAGGGTGGCCGTTTTTGAAGCGTACGACAATTTCGTTTTCGTAAAAATGGCTGGCATTCTCGTTGTCATGGCCTGTTTTGACCGTAATATCCTTGAGGGTATCGGCATGAACCGATTCTACCCGGTATTTGCCCTCCTTAGGATAAGGGATCAGGCGCAGATTCTTGAGCTGATGATCGGCAACACGCTCCAGAATGTTCTGGCTGATTAACGCGATTACGCCGATATGGCCTTCCTGGTCACGCTGGGCCATAAAATAATATTTTTTGTCTCCGATAATAAAGGAAGGTGATTCATAGGACTGATGGCCTTTGATCGCTGATTTTGCCATACTAAGATATTTTAGCAGCTGTTTGTTCTCCTGGTCTGTGCCTTTGGGAAGTGAGGATTTGAAGGTGTTTGTTTTATGGGTCCGGTAATCGATCCACATCAGCATGGTGATATGCCCGTGTCCCTGCTGCAGGCGCTTGGCATATGCTGATATATCCCGCGGGGCAGCACCATGCGTTTCGGCAAGCATTGTTCGCAGGTGTCTGCTGACATCGGTCCGGTTCAGGCGGTCGGTAGCACTGACATCTTGCACAAGAGAGGTCTTCTTGATTGTTTTCTCCTGCGGGGGACCCGGAACAGCGGGGAGGGCTGCCTGCTTCAGCTTCGCTTCTTCGGCAGGGCGAAGCAGAAAAGTAAGCAGGATCACGGTGAACGCAGCGGTCATCAGACCGGCGACGGTTAGATTTTTTCGGGACATATTCTCCGCTCCTTCTAGGTATCGTATAGCTGTAGGTTTAGAAGAGAGCGCCGCTTTTATGCATCACAGAAAAGGGTACCGTGTCCCCTGTTTTTGTGATAATATCAAACTGATTAAACAGCTTGTTCAAGCCCCTTGATATTGCAACAAAATCATCCGCTATAGAGCGGTCCGGTCCCTCCTGAGGTGCATCGATGTAGATTTTGTTATAATATCAAACTGATTAAACAGCTTGTTTAAGGAGCGGTCCAAGGCCGCGTATCAATCGAATCAAATTTTTGTTATACTGTTTTCAAGAAATAAACCGCTTGCACCGTCTTTTTGAGGCCGGGATGAGATCAAGTATTCCTGGCAATACCTGTCTTTACCAACACTAAGAGCAAGGACTAATAAGGGGGAGCAACCGCCATGTCAGCAGCTAATGTGCAGAAACTATGTGAAACGACGAGAGAAAAACTGAAATCCGTAATCGGAAAAATGGAACTATTCCTGAACACCCATGCGCTGCCTCAGCTGGTAACAGAAGAGGATGAGGAAACAGCAGCATTTTATCAAGGCTTTCTGTCCGATCTCCGCCATCTGCTGGTCTTCTCCGAAATGTCTTATGAGAAGCTCGGGGTTGCGTTGCGGCGTGCCACGTTTGATCAGGATTTCGCGCAAAAAGCGCTTTACAACGTATATCATTACGGAGTGAATAACTTCTTTTATCCAAAAAATGAAAGCTATTCCGAAGACGGACGTTACGCCTACACAGGCCAGGACGCCATCCGCTTCCGCAAAAAGCCGGTCCGTCCGGCGCGCGACATTATTATGGAAATTACGAAGGTGTACGAAGAGCTGCGGGATGATCTCAGCTACTACGAGAACGATTATCTGACTGAAAAACGGATGCAGAATCAGGTATAGCCTGTACCGGACCGTCAGCTTCATAGCTACAATTGCTCAAGGGATCGTGCTTGCCATGGCATATGGCAGGTCCGGTCTCTTTTTGCTGTGTCACATCGCTCATCCGCAGCGTAACCTGAACAGCGCATGGTTGTTTTGAAGCTTTACATTGCCTGCTCCACCAGCAGGTGGCATTCCCTATCCGCATACAGACGCAGGAGCAGGGACATAATGATACCGAGGTGATGATAATCATGTCAAACGCCAAACCGCTTGTAAGATGCAGCGTAAGCAATTGCCATTATTGGGGTTCGCAAAATGTATGCCGGGCTGAAGAGATCGTTATTGAAATCGACAAGCATGCGGGCAGCGCCTTCAAGGAAGAATTCGCCGAGGAGATGACAAGCCGCGGCAATCATCATGATCATGCGGGCACTTCATCCGCAACCTGTTGTCTGACCTTTAAGCCGGGCGAGTAGGGGGATGACCAATGGAATCTAATGATGAGGGGACAAAGGTTGACCCGTCACGGCGCAGAAAAGTAATCCTGCGTCCGCGCAGCCGTGTGGATTATCCAAGACGCGACCCGGCACACCGCGAGGAATATGCTGCCGAGGTGAGTCCGCCACTGGTGCGTCAACCGGGAACCAGCGACAGTAACGGGTCAGAGGTCCGGCAGTCAGCTGGTGAGCATAACGACAGCAGGACAATGGGCTATATCGCTCTGGGGTTCGGGGTCGTTTCGTTATTTATCTGGTCCATTATTGCCGGACCCGTGGCGGTTGTTCTTGGTTACAACGCCTATTCCCGCGGGCAGAAAACAGCGGGAGCCTGGGCGATGGGACTGGGGATCGTGTCTACATTAAGTTATTTTGTAATGATACCCTTTGCCAGGTAATGCCGGGAATAAGGAAAAGCAGGAACGAAACAGGCTTTTGGACCTATCTATGAGGGTCGGAAGTCTGTTTTTTCTTGATGCTATATAGCATTTATGATGAATGAATTGTAAAATAAAGGCGTATCTCAAATTTAAAATAGAGCTTCTTCCTACCAGGATATTTATATAAAGATTAAACCAGAAAGAAGGATGTACAAAAATGAGTATCGATCCAGCATCAGCAAGCGGGCTTGGGCAGCTGAAGTGGGTGAACCTGCGTTCAAGCAGCGGACTGCCGGCAGCAGCAGGCGCGGCTGAAGCTCAAAGCTCGTCCAAAGCTGAGTTCGCCGCTGTCCTGCAGCAGCTTTCTGCACAGCCTGCGGACGAAAGCAGTCTTTCGGGAGTGGCTACACTTGCAGACAGTACGGCGCTGAGCAGCCTGATTTGGCAGCAGCTTGGTGCAGCAAGCGTCGGTTATGGCAGCATATCCGAAGGAAACGTGGAGAGTGTACCGACAGATTACGAAGAGCTGATTCAGACAGCAAGTGCAAAATACGGCGTGCCGGTTGACCTGATCAAGGCAGTGATCGATACGGAATCCTCGTTTAATCCGAATGTGGTTTCGTCGGCGGGAGCCAAAGGGCTGATGCAGCTTATGGATGGAACAGCTAACGGGCTTGGCGTATCGGATCCGTTCGATCCGGCCCAGAATATCGACGGCGGTGTGCGCTACTTATCCTATCAGCTGAAGCGTTATGACGGGGAAGAGAAAATGGCACTCGCTGCATATAATGCCGGACCCGGACGGGTGAACAAGCTTGGCGTCAGCAATGACGAAGAGCTGATGCAGAAGCTGAGCCTTCTTCCCAAAGAAACGCAGGCTTATATTACTAAAATTGAACGCGCCCGCGCCGAATACGCGCTATAATAACAAGATCAAACGGTGTTCCCGCACTCTGCAGCGGGATATGACCGTTTGGTCTTTTTTTTCGGCCCGGACTTTATATGGACTATACAATAAGGTATTCTATAAGTCTTGATAGGATCATTGTTTAATGCTGATTAGTTAACAAGATAAAGGAGAACTTAAATATATGCTGTACTGGGATTATGCCGCAGCAACCCCGCCGTATGAGGAAGTTGTCCAGACGATGGGACAAATTATGAGGCTGCATTATGCCAACCCCTCCTCGCTGCACCGTGCAGGGAGAGAAGCGGAACGGCTGCTTGCACGCTCCAGAGAGGTATGTGCCGCAGCGCTTGGTGCAGCACCTCATGAAATCCTGTTCACATCAGGAGCCACGGAGAGCAATAACCTGGCTGTTAAAGGCGCAGCCCTGCAGTACCAGGGCAGGGGACGCCATATTGTTACCACGCAGATCGAGCACCCTTCTGTATATGAGAGCTGCCAGCAGCTGCAGTCCCTTGGCTGGGAGGTGACGTTTGTGGCACCCGACTCCACGGGAGTGGTAGATCCGGCCGGAATTGCTGCTGCAGTCCGGCGGGATACGGTGCTGGTCAGCGTCATGCACGTCAACAATGAGACAGGTGCGGTACAGCCGCTTAAAGACATCGGACGGCTGGTCAAGGCAGCCAATCACCGTACGCTGTTTCATGTGGACGGTGTACAGGGCTTCGGAAAACTGGCCACGGAGCTGAAGGAATGGCAGGCGGATCTGTACAGCCTGTCTGCCCATAAACTCCGCGGTCCGCGCGGTGTAGGCATTCTTTATGTGCGGGAGGGCGTTGCGCTGTTCCCGCTGCTTACCGGCGGATCGCAGGAGCAGGGGGGGCGGGCAGGCACGGAGAACGTAGCTGCAATCGTCGCTTCTGCCAAGGCGGTCCGTATGAGTGCAGAAAACAGGGAAGCCTATTATAGGCAGATTACACCGCTGCGGGACCGGCTGCTGGCGTTTTTGTCGGGAGTTCCCGAGTTTACAGTGAACAGCAGCAGGGACGGAGCGCCGCATATTGTGCATTTTTCCTATCCGGCCGTAAATGGAGAGGTGATGGCCCGCAAGCTGGAGGAGCTGGGGATGACGGTTTCTACCCGCTCCGCCTGTTCCTCCAGGCTGGCTGAACCCAGCCGGATTCTGCTGGCCATGGGCAGGGATGCGGCAGCTGCGCTTGGCGGTGTGCGCATCAGCCTTGGGGATGTTCATACGCAGGCTGATATTGAGGCCTTGGAGCAGGCGCTGCTGTCCGCTGTACAAGCTTTGAAGATTGTGGAGAGAGGCAGGGACTGATTAATGAGAGAGAATAGGACTGAAGCCGCGGAAGGCCGCGGAAGCAGCATTGAATATGCCGATATGCTGCTGCTTCGCTTCGGGGAGTTTACGCTGAAGGGCAAGAACCGCAACCGGTTCGAGAAGACCGTGCTGCGCCATGTCAAGGAAATGGTAAAGCCCTATCCGAAAGCTGTGCTTAGCAAGGAATTCGGACGGATTTATGTAACGCTGAACGGTGAGCCTGCAAGTGAGCTGGCGGAAGCGCTGAGGAATGTATTCGGCATCGCTTCAATCAGTCCGGTCAAGGTTTCACGCTCGGAATTTGACGATATTCTGGCAGCCAGCCGGAGATTCCTGGAAGTCATCGCCCCGCCGCAGGGGACAACCTTCAAGGTTAACGCGCGCCGTGTGTGGAAGGACTTCCCGCATGGCTCAATTGAGATGAATAAGCTGATTTCCACCCCGCTGCTGCAGGGCTATCCGGGGCTGCTGGTCGATGTAAAGTCGCCTGAGCTTGAGCTGAAGCTGGAGATCCGCGAGGGGTCAACGTATATTTTTTGCGATCAGATTGAAGGTGTAGGCGGATTTCCGCTGGGTACGAACGGGAAGGCTATGCTGCTTCTGTCTGGCGGCATCGACAGCCCGGTAGCAGCCTGGTCCTCCATGCGCCGGGGGCTTGAGGTGGAGTGTGTCCATTTCTACAGCTACCCGTATACAAGCGAGCTTGCCCGCCAAAAGGTTGTTGATCTGGCGCGTGTGCTGTCGCGTTATGCAGGGGTAATCAAGCTGCACCTGGTGCCGTTTACGGAGGTGCAGACCTCTTTTACCGGAATAGGGCAGGATAATCTGATCATTACGCTGATGCGCAGAGCGATGCTGAGAATCACCACCCGGCTGGCTGAGCGGGAAGGCGCGCTTGCTATCGTAACGGGAGACAGCCTGGGGCAGGTGGCCAGCCAGACCTTGTCGAGCATGAACGTCATTGGCCGTGCCACTGCGCTTCCGCTGCTCCGTCCGCTGGTGATGATGGATAAGAGTGAGATAGTGGAACTTTCCCAGAGAATCGGAACGTACGACCTGTCGATTCTGCCTTATGAGGATTGCTGCACCCTGTTTGTCCCGAAATCGCCCACAACCAACCCGAACCTGCGGATCATTGAAAAGATTGAAGCGACTCTGCCCCGATATTCTGCACGGCTGGATGAGGCGGTCGCAGGCACGGAGACGGTTACCATTACACCGTACGGTGAAGAGAAGCCGCAAGATCTGGTGCCCGCCCAGTCCGGGCTGCAGGAGGAATGGTTCTAGTCAGCCGATGCCTGATCCTTATAAATAATTGGACAGGAAGCATAGCTTGCCCGCTGTGGACATACATGTAATACATGTAGCCCGGGGAGGTAAGAAACCTATGGATTCGATAGTTCTGCTTGGTGAAATACTGATGATCAACCTAGTGCTGAGCGGGGACAACGCGATGGTAATCGCGATGGCCAGCAAAAACCTGCCGGAGAAGCACCGGAAACTGGCAGTCTGGTGGGGGGCGGCTGGTGCAGTGGCCCTGCGGTGCATGCTGACCTTTGCCGCAGTGCTGCTGCTCCAGATCCCGTATATTCAAGCCGGCGGAGGAATTCTGCTTCTGTGGATTGCGTTCAAGCTGCTGCTGGAGGAAGAGGATGAGGTTACAGTCCGTGATGAGGGTTCGAGCTTGTGGAGATCCATCCGCACCATTCTGCTGGCCGACTTCGTCATGAGCCTTGACAATGTTCTGGCCATTGCCGGAGTAGCCAAAGGGGATCTCGCCCTGATTGTTATCGGCATTATGCTCAGTATTCCGATTGTCGTGTGGGGAAGCGGTATTATTGTAGGCTGGTTGCACCGTTTTCCAATTCTTGTCTACATCGGCGCGTTCATACTTGCCCATACGGCAGGGGATATGCTGCTGCAGGATGCCAAGTTCGGGCTCGTGATCTCGTTCTTCCTGCCTTCCTATCATACCTTCCTGCCAATTGCTCTGGGCATCATTGTTATCCTGACAGGCGCGTTCAGGAAACGGCTGGTATCAGCCAGTTAAGAAGCGGTAATAATGAGGGCTGTGCCGGAAGCTGAAAAAGCTCCGGTGCAGCCTTTTTGCCGCTCTGCAGGAAGGTGCAATTTTCAAAGAGAAATAACTGCTGAATGATGGCGTTTTATGGCAGTTTCAGCTAAAATATAAAAGAAATCCAGCGAAAAGAAGTGAACGATGAAGGGATAGGTGAATAATGTCATCAAATAAAGACATGAAACTGGGGATATTCATTGCCGCCGCCGGCCTTATCATTTTATTGGGAAAGCTGGGGGTATTCGGATTTCTCGGACGGGCTTTGTGGCCGCTCGTAATTCTGATTCCAGGCCTGTTCCTGCATGTGCTTTTTTTCAGCAAGAGGGCTTCGGCAGCTGTGCTGGTTCCGGCAGGTATTCTGACGGTTTACGGCCTGCTGTTCGGCTTCTGTAATACCTGGGGCTGGGGTTATATGCGCCATCTGTGGCCGGTGCTGCTGCTTGGTGTTGCTGTCGGCCTGTATGAATATGCCTTTTATTCCCCGGCAAGGACGGGAGGTCTCACAGCTTTTGCTGTCATTCTCGGGGCGCTGAGCGTTGTACTGCTGGTGTTCAGCATGATCGGTACGGGTGCGCTATATCTGCTTGGTATTGTGCTGGTAGCTGCGGGAATCTGGCTGATGTCTGGCCGCAAAAGACGGGGAAGCCGGAAAAAGTGGAACGGCGGCTGGTAAAGCGGCTGTGCGAACTAGAAAATTTACACGGAGCTGGAAATCGTTTTTTCATAAAAAGACTTGCTTTTCATGGTGCTTTCACTATAGAATTAAGAAATGTTGGAGCGTCGGCTTTCTGCCAGGCGCTTCTTTTGTGAGATTGCCGTGACATGTCAAGAATTTAAACATTTTTAATTTGATAAATGAGAGGATTTGGATACAAATCATGCATTCAAGAACAGAAATCCGCAATATCGCGATTATTGCCCACGTTGACCATGGTAAAACAACGCTTGTCGATCAGCTGCTGCAGCAATCCGGTATTTTCAGCGCCCATGAAACTCTGCAGGAACGTGCAATGGACTCTAACGACCTGGAGCGGGAACGCGGAATCACCATCCTTGCCAAAAATACTGCCATTACCTATAAAGAATTCCTCATCAACATCGTAGATACCCCGGGCCATGCTGACTTCGGCGGCGAAGTGGAACGGATTATGAAAATGGTTGACGGTGTACTGCTGGTTGTTGATGCTTATGAAGGCTGCATGCCGCAGACGAAGTTCGTCCTGCGCAAAGCGCTGGAGCAGAACCTGACTCCGATCGTTGTCGTGAACAAGATTGACCGTCCGGCTGCCCGTCCTAAGGAAGTTATTGACGAAGTACTTGACCTGTTCATTGAGCTTGAAGCAAACGATGATCAGCTGGAATTCCCGGTTGTGTATGCTTCCGCCCTTAACGGTACATCTAGCATGGACCCTGAGAAGCAGGATGACAACATGCTTGCTCTCTATGAAACCATCATTGAGCACATCCCGTCCCCGACTGAAAAGGTTGACGAGCCGCTGCAGTTCCTTGTAACCCTGATGGATTACAACGAATATCTGGGCCGTATCGCAATCGGCCGCGTGAACCGCGGGGTAATCAAGCAAGGCCAGTCTGTAACGGTTATTATGCGCGACGGCAAGAGCAAAACTGCGCGTATTGAGAAGCTGTTCGGCTTCCAGGGCCTGAAGCGTGTTGAAACTGAAGAAGCCGGTGCAGGCGATATCGTCGCTATTGCCGGGATTAAGGACATCAACATTGGTGAAACAATTGCTGATCCGGCTAACCCTGAGGCACTGCCGGTTCTGAAGATTGATGAGCCTACTATGCAAATGACATTCCTCGTGAACAACAGCCCGTTTGCAGGTAAAGAAGGGAAATGGGTAACCTCCCGTAAACTGCGTGAGCGTCTGTTCAAGGAGCTTGAAACAGATGTCAGCCTGCGTGTAGACGAAACAGACAGCCCTGACGCATTTATCGTATCCGGCCGCGGTGAGCTTCACCTGGGTATCCTGATCGAAAATATGCGCCGTGAAGGCTATGAGCTGCAGGTTTCCAAGCCTGAGGTTATCGTGAAGGAAATCGACGGAGCCAAGATGGAGCCGCTTGAGCGCCTGCTGATCGATATCCCTGAAGAGAGCATGGGCGCTGTTATGGAGAGCCTTGGAACACGCAAGGCTGAAATGGTTAACATGATCAACAACGGTACCGGCCAGGTACGTCTGGAATTCCTGATTCCGGCACGCGGCCTGATCGGTTACAATACACACTTCCTGACACTGACCCGCGGATATGGCGTAATGAACCATGCGTTCGACAGCTATGCTCCGCTGATCGGCGGCCAGGTAGGCGGACGCCACCAGGGCGTGCTGGTATCCAGCGAAACCGGAACAACTACGTTCTACGGCATGATCGGTGTTGAAGACCGCGGTATTCTGTTCCTGGAGCCGGGTACTGACATCTACGAAGGCATGATCGTCGGCGAGCATACCCGTGATAACGACATTATCGTTAACATCTGTAAGGAAAAAGCACTGACTAACGTGCGTTCTGCCACCAAGGATGAAACGGTTAAAATGAAAACTCCGCGTCTGTTCTCACTGGAAGGTGCCCTTGAGTACCTGAATGATGATGAATATTGCGAAATCACGCCAAAATCCGTACGTCTGCGCAAGAAGATCCTGAACAAGGGCGAGCGCGAGCGTGCAGAGAAGCAGCGTAAGCAGGCTCAAGCCAGCCAGGCTTAAGCTGACAGCCATAAGCCGCGGATGTGGAATCCGGCGGTTTTTTGTTGTCCTGCGGTGCTTTGCTTAAATTTAAAGATTAATGACGGCAGTAATGATATAATGGATGCGACATCTATTTCCGGGAGGAGTGACGGGCAGTGCAGAGCTGGTTCGCTGATCATCCGATAGTCGCTTATATCGTCATTTTTGTTCTGCTGACGTATGTGTATAACCGTGTCTTCCGTGTCAATCAGAAGCTGTCAATCGGTAAGGAGATTGTACTGTATCTCATGATGGCGCTCGGCTCCGGCATGCTGCTGATCTTTCAGCATGACAAGCTGCCGATTATCCAGTGCCTGCTGGTTGCAGTAGGGCTTATGCTGCTGGTGCGGGTCCGCTATCTGGTGGAAGCCCGGCAGAGACGGAAGGCTGCTGCGGCGGACAAACACCGGTAAACGCAACTTTTGCTTCCGGTTTTCGTCTAAGCTTGTAGCTTGAACCAAAATCTATGTGAAATGAAAAGGACTTTATTCCATTATGAGTAATAGCAAGGGAAGCCTTCCTCCAAGATCAAACGGACCACAGGGAGGCAGAGGACAACAGAACCGTACTGCCCCTCAGACCAAAACGAAGAAGAAAAAAGTTAAAAAGCGCAGCTTTTTTGCAAGGCTGACCAGAATGCTGCTGATGCTGGTGCTGATTGGCGTGCTTGCCGGACTGGGATATGCCGGATACCTGTACTACAAATTCGAGAAGGGCGGCTTTGGTACCGATCAGGCGGTGGACAGCGGACAGCTTGCTTCTGCGAAGCCGCTGACCATGCTGCTGCTGGGAACCGATAACCGTCCTAAGCATCCCTCCAATCTGACGGATGTCATTATGGTGGCTGCGCTGAACCCGGATACGAAATCGGCAACGGTCGTTTCACTGCCGCGTGATACGTATGTGGAGCTCAGCGGTTATAAGAAGAACAAGATTAATGCCTATTATGCAAGGTTTAAATCCAAAGAGGACACTTCCGGCATATCAGCCGAAGATGAGATGAAGACGATGATGGGCAAATATCTGGACGTTGATATTGATTATGTGACAGTACTTGATTTCCAGGGCTTCCGGGATATTGTGGATGAGCTGGGCGGGGTGGATGTGAATATCAGCGCCGATATGTGCTATACGGACAGTGTGGACGGAACCGATATTAATCTCAAAAAGGGTCCGGCACAGCTGAACGGGGATGATGCACTTGATTATGTGCGGTACCGCAAGTCCAACTGCAGCCCGAAAACGGAAGGCTCGGATGACTTTGACCGCAACAAGCGCCAGAATGAGGTGCTGAATGCGCTGGTCGGGCAGATGCAGTCACTGGGCGGTGTGCTTAAAATCGGCAATGTAATGGATGCTGTCGGCAACAATCTGGAAACCGATATTGAGAATGAGCAGATTAAAAGCATGATTGCTACCTACTGGAAGATTTCCAAAGAGAATATAGCTTTTGTGCCGGTAACAGGAACTTGGCGCAGCCCGTATGTGTATATTAACGATACAGAGCTGGAAAATGCCAGACAGAGCCTTCAGGCAACACTTGCAGGTTCAGCAGCAGCCTCTGAAACACCTTGAGCTGCTTCAAGACAACATCTCTAAATTGAATGCAAGTTTACGCGTGTGCTATAATATAATAAATTGAATGCACATTTGCCGCATAGGGGGCCTGTACTTATGTCCGAAGCCGTTGCTCAGCTCAATGAATCCCTGCTATCGATGCTGCAATCGGAAACCTTTGTTCTTCTTAATACGGTGGATGCGGAATCCGGAGGCCCAACGTCTACAGCCATTTCCTGGGTCTACGCCGTGAGTCCTTCTGTCTTACGTCTTGCGATTGACCACCGGTCGAGACTGGTGAACAATATGAAGATTAACCCGCTGGTGACCATTACGGTTTTCGGAGAGGGGACCGTTCATGCCATTAACGGGCGCGCTGCAGTTAAGCTGGATCCGCTCCCTGACGTGCCTTTTAAGATGTGCTGTTTTGATGTTGAAATTGAAGCGGTCCGCAATGCGCTTTTCTATGGCGCACAGCTTGAGTCCGCCCCTAAATATGCGAAGGTATACGATGCACGTGCAGCTGAGAAGCTGGACGGACAAGTGTTTGCCGCCATGCAAAAAGCCCAGTGATCTGTCACTAGGCTTTTTTTGTCTATCCGGTATACCAATATAAGGGAGTGATCAGCGGCAAAGCCTTTATTGATTATTGCCTTGAGGCTTCGTATCTTCAGGCAGCTGAGGGATGATCCGGCCGATAATATCTGCCATTTCGGAGGCGAATCCGGAAACCGGATTACCTTGTGACATATGGCGGCTCATATCATCCAGCCGGCCTGAGAGATCCATATCAGCGGTGACCAGTGCTTTTACCCCGCGGGGATCCTTACGGATTGCCTCGGCTACCGAATATTTGATGCTTCCGACCCGCGAGCGCTCGAGCGACCCGTCTACATCAATGCCGACTACGGCCAGGTTGTTCATGACGACACAGTGGGCTCCGTTTACACCGGGTACTCTTTTGGCCAGCTGCTCAAAATGATCCTTCAGTGCAACATCACTGTTGTCCTGAACGTCATAAGGTTGTCCGGATCGGACTCCCTTTTGTTATCGAGGGCGGCAGTGTTGTCATCAGACAGCTGCTGCACTCCATGCTCCCCCTGGCTGCTTAACACTTCAGGCGATTGTTTACTCTGAGGAGAGGGTGATGACTCTTTATTGGCGATACCGCAGCTTGTCAGCAGCAGCAGTACCAGCAACAGACACATTGATTTTCTCATATGAGATACTCCTTTCAGTCAAAAATCAGTACTTTACCTTATGTTGCCCTTGCTGAAAAGAGTTATGTATGATGTATGATCAATCAAACCAGGCGCTGTGGAGGGGATATCATGAAAAAGATATTTGTACTAGACACTAACGTGCTCTTGCACGACCCCAATTCGATCTTTGCGTTTAAGGAGAATGAAGTAGTCATTCCGGCTGTAGTTCTGGAAGAAATCGACTCCAAGAAGCGCAACGCCGACGAAATCGGCCGCAACGCCCGAACCGTGTCACGCTTGTTAGACGGACTCCGTGAGCTGGGCCACCTGCATAGCGGGGTGGAGCTGGAGCATGGAGGCACGCTGAAGGTGGAGCTGAACCACCGCAGCTTCGTAAAGGTACAGGAGATGTTCGGGGAAGTCTCCAATGACAACCGGATATTGGCTGTAGCGCTTAATTATCTCCTGGAGGAGAACGAAAAAGCCGAACCGCGTCCTGTGGTACTCGTAAGTAAAGATGTGCTCGTCCGCATCAAGGCGGATGTGCTTGGCATAACGCCGGAGGACTACCTGTCCGACCGTACCGGCGACCTGAACGAGCTATATACTGGTTATCAGTCCCTGCTGGTTCATCCGTCGCTGATTGATGAATATTACAGCAACCGTTCCTTGTCCGTGAAGCAGCTGAACCTCTCTTTCAAGCTGTATCCGCATGAGTTCGTTATTCTTAAGGATGAAATCGGCAGCGGCAAGTCGGCCCTGCTCAAAGTGAACAGTGATGCGTCCCGGCTTGAGCCGCTTTACCTCGGCAATGACGCAGTCTGGGGCATCAGCGCCCGCAACGCCCAGCAGAGGATGGCGCTTGAGCTGCTGCTGAATGAGGATATCCCGCTCGTTACCATCACTGGCAAGGCGGGTACAGGCAAGACATTGCTGGCTCTGGCAGCCGGTCTGTTCAAGGTGGAGGATGAGCACCGCTACAAGAAGCTTCTGATTGCCCGGCCTGTAGTTCCGATGGGTAAGGATATCGGCTATCTCCCCGGCGAGAAGGATGAGAAGCTACGTCCATGGATGCAGCCGATCTACGATAACCTGGAGTTCCTGTTCGATACCAAAAAAGCCGGCGATATCGATAAAATATTGATGGGCCTGGGCAGCATCCAGGTCGAGGCGCTCACCTATATCCGCGGCCGTTCCATTCCGTCGCAGTTCATCATTATTGATGAGGCGCAGAATCTGTCCCGCCATGAGGTTAAGACGATTGTCTCCCGTGCCGGGGAAGGGAGCAAGGTCATCCTCATGGGCGACCCTGAGCAGATTGACCACCCTTACCTGGATGCGGCAAGCAACGGTCTCAGCTATATTGTTGAAAAATTCAAGCAAGAGGGCATCAGCGGCCATATCACTCTGGAAAAAGGCGAGCGTTCGCGCCTGGCCCAGCTGGCTGCAGATCTGCTGTAAATACATGCAGCCCCCGGGCAAATTCCGGGACTGTATACTAAGCCGGGAGATTTTCCTCCCGGCTTTTTGCCTGCTCGCCCCATTGCGGGGCGGAGGTTTTAAGATTGTTTTCGCGATAAGAGGAATGGAAAGGAAGTTTGGAACTAGAGGAGCGGAAGCGTCCGCCTTTGTCTGCGGATTTCAACCGTGAACAGCGGGATATAATCTGGAAATCTGCAGACAACAGCGGCCGGAAGTCCAAAGCTTTCTTGGAATGTATCCTTCTGTCGCGGCAGCAATCTTTTCAGCATCCCGCCCCGCTACATATATAATAGAAAGAGAACGTTTTCAAAGCCCCAAAGACATAGGCGCCGACATCTGGTAAAATAGGGAAGGACTCAATAGACGGGAGGGACAGAACCATGCTGAAACGCAAAAACTATTGGCTGCTGTTCGCGGTACTGCTGCTGGCGCTGACAAGCTTGTCGCCGAGCATGGAGCTGGATACTACGGAAGGTACGGATCCGCCAAGACAGCCGCAGAGCCTGTCCGAACAGCCGGATTCAAGAGATAAGGACAGTGTAACCAGCCTGAATATCCGTGTGTCCATGAGCGGTGCGGAACTGAAGGAGCTGCAGCGGATCAGCAGCAACTATACATTGTCGACCGGGATCCAGGTGCTGATCAGCAATGCTGACAATGAAGAAAATGCCGAGGTGCTCAAACAGGAGCTGACAACCGGGGAGAGCCCGGATATTATTATGACCGATGGCCGGAATATCCGCGACCTGGCGACACGGGGATATCTGCTGCCGGTGGATGTCTACCAGAGTGTGCCGGGCAGTGCACCGCTGACGGTGCTGATTCCGCAGATGCAATGGAACGGCTACGACTGGGGGATTCCGCTGGACGTAGATCCTTATGTACTGGTCTATTCCCCGCAGCACTTAGCTGAACTGGGATTTGCTGAAGTGCCGGCAAGTCTGGAGGAATGGAGCCTGCTGCTGAACCAGCTGCGTGAACACCAGCAGAAAGAGCCCGGGAAAGAGCAGTACCTGCTTGCCATGGACAGCCGTAATCCATATGGCTTCTCTGCATTGCTGGAAAGTATGGGACATAGGATGACCGGGGATTATACTTCTGTTCTTGAGTGGGTACAGGTTGCCCGCAGCTATTTTTATCTAAGCAGCCGGTTTAATCCGGAGATGTGGGACATGCTCCAGAGCGGCAGACTTGCACTCGCTGCGCTTCCGCTATCCGAATGGAGACTGCACGGGGATGCTTCACTGTCCGCCAAAGCTCCGGGAGGTACGGCAGGAAGTGCAGGTTATGAAGCGATGCATAGCAGGTTTTTTGCGCTCCCTGCGGGCTCAGCCCATCCGGAAACTGCAGTCAACTGGCTGGCATATATCACTTCTCCAACAGCACAGATGGAATGGCTGGAGAATACACAGCGGCTGCCGGCGCTGGAGGAGCTGTACCGTTCAGGTCTGCCGGAGATTGCGGGCCTTCCGTTTGACGGAAACCTGCTGTTAACGGAAGATGAAATCACTGAGCAGCCGGCGGGTGGCCGCTGGGATGCCGTCTCAGCAGCCGTCACCCTGCTGCTGACCGGCAAGCTTGATGCAGCAGGGTACAAGTCCTCAATCGGCCTGGAATCAGAATGAAATGCCCAGCTTCACATAGAGTACGCCATTCTTACTCTCTACCTCAGTCGCATGCAGAAATGAGACGATTTTACCCGGATAGAAGCCAAGGTCGAATTCATCCTCCAGATCCTGGCGCGTCGATTCCGGGAGCTCCAGTCCGTTGAACACGACGTTATCAATGTGGAACATCAGACCGTTCACGGGTTCTTCCTGGATCGAGTAGTGGCCGGTTAAGGTCAGTGTCAAACCGCCGCTTGAGCCTGTGGCGATAACACTGCCGTCATTAAATCGGAAGCCGAAATCTTTAAACAGCTTATTCTGTGACACCAGAAATTCATTCAAATCCTCTTCCTTCAGCGTAAGGTTATAAGTCATACCTTTGCGGGTCAGGGCGCCCTCGCGGCCCTGGATAAACTGGGGCAGCCGGTTCATGGCTGAGGACAATGCCTTGAAGTAGATTTTTACCTCATGCAATCCGATGTTCTCCCAATATTTCGTGAACTCATTCAAAAGGGCACTCATGCTTTCAGGATCACTGCTGGCCTGAATGCCGCCCTCAATCTCCTCATTCAGCGCCGCGACCCGGATTTTCTGCTCCTGCAGTGCGCTTTTTAGCTCCTCAAGCTCTCTTGAACTGCGTTCAGCAGCCGTCAGCGTCGCCTTCAGAGCCTTATAATCCTCCTCATACTCCTTTAGAATATCATGGTCCCGCCTGATAATAATTTCATAATAATCATACAGGGCAAGCACCCGGCTGATGCTTCTCGCAGAAAGAACGGCGGCGAGAAGCCCGTCCCTTTCACCCGTATAATATGAACGGATAATGTCACCTGCACGCTCCTGGCGGTCAGCTATAGCCGTTTGCTTGACAGCAGCCTGAGTCCTCAGCTCTTCTGCTTTTCGCTCAAGACCGGCTTGCTCGGCAGTAATGCGGGTGATTTCCTTTTCAATCTCAGCAGAAGACAGCGTCTGCTCCAGCAGTCTGCGCGTCTCTTCATTATCTGGGAAGGAAGGCGGCGAAACGGCTGAAGGGCCGCCTGCTGATAAATAAGCTGTTGATGCTTGCGGAAGTATAGTAAGCAGTATAAGAATGATCACAATGGAAAGCCTTCGGATTGATTTGTTGCGAAGGAGCACTACACCACCACCTTTTGCAGAATAGACTGGTATGTACTAATAGTATGTTTTGTCCTGTTAAAATATCATACCCCGTTTCCTTATAAGAGCACATACAAAATAACCCCACAAAGTGGAGCCTTGATGATAAAAGCCGAATCAGTTACTTTACGTAACATTCAAAAAAAGGAGGCTGATCCTTGAATCAAGGAGCACCTCCGTTTTGATCTGATTATTAATGTTACAGCGGCAGTCCCATCTGAAAAACTGTCCAGTAGCTGAATCCCGTGAAAGTTACGATCATATAGCCCCAGAAGAGCAGGATATACGTTTTTTCGGTAAATTTCATATAGCCCAGCACCACAAAAAAAGCGGTCTGCAAAAAGAAGAGTAAAGCCATTTCAGTCAAACCGCCAGCGAAGGCCATGAGCCCGATGACGAGTGTGAAGAATCCCAATACGCGGAACATACGGTCCAAGAGAGTATCCCCCTTCTTAGAAATGATTCCCGAAAAGCACTTCTTTGGATCTATTATACCTGCTCGTCAAAAAACTGTAAACGAATTCATTGAAAAAAATATGCAATTATATAATAATTATGATTTTTGCTGTTGACATATTCTTTAACGGGAAAATATAACGCTATGCGTATGATGTGGGGACAAAATGGAAATACAATTTAGTATCAAATAGATTCTATGAACTCTAGCAGAGGCATAGAAATGGAGTAAGCAGCTTTTATCCCTATTCACTATCCGGCGGAGCTGCCGGTTATGAAGATGGTTATTTCAAGATGTTGTTAGGAGGGTTAGGCTTTATGACAGCCGTTAGACAGGATGCTTGGAGTGCGGAAGATGATTTGATATTGGCCGAAATAACGCTGCGTCATATCCGGGAAGGCAGTACCCAGCTTGCCGCTTTTGAAGAGGTGGGGGAAAAAATCGGGAGAACCTCGGCAGCATGCGGATTCCGCTGGAACAGCTGTGTCCGTAAAAGCTATGAGGATGCCATCGGCATCGCCAAAGGCCAGCGCCAGAAGCGGAGTTATCTGAAAAAACAGCCGGTAAACAGGGGAGCACAGGTAGCCGGCCTGATTCTTGGTGACATTGAAGAGGAGTACGGTCGAAGTGACAACCTGAATGAAAGCTCCTTATCTATTGATGCGGTCATCCGGTTTCTCAGGCAGTGGAAAGGGACATTCCAGGAGGCGGGCCGTCAGCTGAAAATGCTTGAACGGGATCTCAGGGATAAGGAAGATGAACTGACGGAGCTTCGGGCGGAGAACGAACGGCTGTCCAAAGAGGTGAATCTGGCTCAAAGCGATTACCGTGTCGTAAATGATGATTACAAGGCTCTGATCCAGATCATGGACCGGGCACGCAGACTGGCCTTTTTGAATGAAGAAGAAGAAGAAATGAAAACAAGGTTTAAAATGGATGCAAACGGAAACCTGGAACGGATGGAATAGTCATCCTTCCCGTTAAAAGCCGCTGACGAGTGCCGGAAGGCAAACGTTTTGCGGCTTTTTATTGTTTTGATTAAAGGAATTTAGTTGTTTTCGCGGGTGCTTTGCATTTCCGGGCAGCAGCAGGCTATAATGAGGGAAATTATTGGAAGGATGCGTAAGCACTCATGAAAATAGATATTATCGGAGCGGGATCAATAGGACTGCTGCTGGCTGGCAGACTTATTCATGCCGGTCAAGACGTCAGAATATGGTGCAGGAGTAAGGAACAGGCTGATACTCTCAATAAAGAGGGATTAACGGTTAGCTGCCAGTATGGGGCTGCGCCTATCGTAATTCCGGGAACGGCGTTTTTTGCTTCCTCCGCAAATGCCTTTGCCGGTACTTATCTGCATGAGCCCGGGGACTGGGTGGCACTTACACTCAAACAGCAGGCTCTTCATCAGGAGCTGCCGGAAATACTGTCCCCTTTGTATAGCAGAAGCATGAATGTTGTCTGCTTTCAAAACGGGTACGGCCATCTGCAAAAGCTCCGGCAGCTGCTGCCGAATGCCTCCGTGTGGGCTGCAGTGACTACTGATGGAGCCAAGAGAGAAACTTCTACGGAAGTAATTCATACTGGAAGAGGAGAAATATACATAGGGCAGGAAGACGATGGTCATACTAGTGCTGAAACGGACAGGCTATCATACACAGCAGCAAGAAGTTTCACGGATGCCCTCCTGACAGCAGGATTTTCAGCCTCTATGTCGAACAAAGTGAATACCCTGATTTACCGGAAGCTCTTGATCAATGCTGTGATCAATCCGCTGACCGCGATATGGCGCATACAGAACGGCGAGCTGCTTGCCTCCGGGCAGCGGTTGCAGCTGATGAAGGATTTATATGCCGAAGCGGTTGCCGTTTATGATGTCTGCGGCGTTACCTACGAGGAGGATGCCTGGGAGCATATCCTTGAAGTATGCCGGGCAACATCGGATAATATCTCCTCCATGCTGGCAGATGTCCTTGCCTCAAGGGAGACGGAAATCCGCTGGATTAACGGCAGTATTGTTGAGATGGCCGAGCGCCGGGGAATTCAGGTTCCACTGCACCGCTGGATTTGCCGGCTTGTTGAAGGCATGAGTGCGAGAGAGAGGTGACGCTGTTTGGAGCTGCTGCAAAACTCATTTGTCACATTGGGTGTCATTCCGATTGTTCCTTTTTTAATTGTCTATTTCATCGGGATCGGGCTCAGGAAGGATAAGAAAAAGACTTTGCTGCTGGCAATGGATGTGACGACTTTATTTTTATTGCTTTCGGTTTCGGCCTTATTTAATATTCTCTTCAATGCTGAATTCGGGTTTTATTTTATACTACTTATTGTATTAATATCCGCCGGACTGATTGGCGGAGCCCAGAACCGGATCAAAGGGAAGGTTGATGGAAGGCGATTATTCCGGGCGGTCTGGCGGCTGGCGTTCTTTTTTCTGGGTGCCCTTTATGTACTTTTTTTGTTCATAGTCCTTATTCAATACATATCACAAGCGATGTAATGTTCCACTGCTCCGGTGAAGCGTCACTGTCACAAAATTTTAAAGTTTTAAAAAAAATGTGTTTTCAGAAAATATTGCTCTAGATTTTTTTGACCACTGGTTGTATAATCATAAACCATATACCACATTCTATTTAGGGGGAACTGCTAGATGAAAAAGAGTAAAAGTCTTTTGCTCATGATTGCATTGGTTCTCGTAATCGGCACAGTGCTTGCCGGCTGCGGCGGTAACAACAATGCAAGCAGCGGCAACAACACAGCGGCGACTAATGCGCCGGCGGGTGACAATGCAGGCACGAACACAGGTAACACTGGTGAAGAGAAGTTGGCTGCTGACCAGACGCTTAAAATTAATTTGAGCTCTGAGCCTCCTACTTTTGATCCGCAACAAGCTCAAGATAGCACATCTAATGCTATTCTGAAATTGATGTATGAAGGACTTACCCGTCAAAATGCAGAAACAGGACAAGCTGAAGAAGGCGTTGCAGAATCCTGGGATATTTCCGCTGACGGCCTCGTGTACACTTTCCATCTTCGTGATTCCAAATGGAGCAACGGTGACGCTGTAACTGCTAACGACTTCGCTTTCGCTTGGCAGCGCGTCCTTGATCCGAATGCTGAACAAGCAGCCCCTTATGCTTACCAGCTGTACTACATCAAAGGTGCTGAAGATTTCAACACTGGTAAAATCACTGATTTCAGCCAGGTTGGTATCAAAGTAATTGATGAAAAAACGCTTGAAGTAACACTGGCTAACCCAACACCTTATTTCTTGGGTCTGCTGTCTTTCTATACGTACTATCCAGTACACAGCTCTGTTAAGGACAATGCAAAATGGGCAACTGCAGTGGATACACAAATCACTAACGGTCCTTTCACATTGACTGAATGGACTACTGGTCAATCCCTGGCAGTAACTAAGAACCCATCTTACTACGCTGCTGATGATATTAAAGCGCAACAAATCAACTTCTCCATCGTAAACAGTGGCGCAACTGAGCTGCTGAGCTACAAGAACGGTGAGCTTGACCGTGCAGGCGGTCCAATTGGTGAAATTCCAACTGAACAGCTGCCTATCGTTGAAAAAGAACTTCCTAACGAATTTGCAAGAAAAGGTATCGCGAGCGTTTACTACTACCAGTTCAACGTAACCGAAAAACCTTTCACTAATGCTAAAATCCGTAAAGCATTGGCAATGGCGATTGAACGTCAGCCAATTATTGATAACATCACTCTGGGTGGACAACTGCCGGCATTCGGCTTCGTACCTCCAGGTATCCAAAGTAATGAACAAGAATTCCGTGCTCAAGTTGCTGATTCCCAATACTTCAAGGAAGATCTTACAGAAGCTAAGAAATTGCTCGAAGAAGGTCTGAAAGAAGAAGGTCTGGATAAACTTGAATTCACAATTACCTACAACACAAGTGAAGGCCATCAGAAAATTGCTGTAGCCATCGCTGACCAATGGAAAAAAGCACTCGGCGTTGAAGTTAAGCTGGAAAACAAAGAGTGGGGTGTCTTCATCGAAGACAGACACAACCTGAACTACCAAGTAGCACGTGCCGGCTGGTCCGCGGATTACAATGATCCAATGACTTACCTGGATATGTGGGTAACTGGCGGCGGTAATAACGATAGCGGTTATTCCAATGCTGAGTACGATAAACTGATCCAAGAAGCTAAGACTTCTGCAGACAATGCAGTTCGTCAAGAGAAGTTCGCAGCTGCTGAAAAAATCCTGATGGATGACATGGTTGTCATTCCAATCTACTACTACACAAACAACTCCCTGACTAAAGAGTATCTCAAAGGTGTTACTCTTGACTTCAGCGGTGCAATCGATCTGTCCCGTGCTTATCTTCTTGAGCACTAGGATATATTCAAATTAACCTAATACAGTAATATAATAGTCTGAAGTTCTTATATTACTTCGGGATATATATGTGGAATTCCATATATATCCCTTTTTTTTGTATAAGGTGCTAAATGTGATTATTTGGAAAAAATGGATATTTGGTCAAATAGACAAATCGATGTTTTTTCCTTACAATAGGTAAGTAAAAAAATGTCGAAGGAGGTGATGACGGGCATGTTTCGTTATATTTTCAACAGATTTCTCCACATGGTTGTTTCGCTGTTTGTATTGATTTCTGCAACCTTTTTCCTAATGAAAGCAATTCCGGGCGATCCGTTTACATCCGAGAAAAAAATTCCTGAACAAATTCTGCAGCGCTTGTATGCGCAGTATAATTTGGACAAGCCCGTCTTGGAGCAGTACGTGCTTTACCTGAAAAACATTCTGAAGGGTGACCTGGGCATTTCAATGAAAATGCTGAATCAGGATGTAACCCACATTATCGGACAGACTTTCTCCTCATCACTTAAGCTTGGGGTTGTTGCTATTATTGTAGCAATAATCGTAGGTGTAGCATTGGGGATGCTTGCGGCGCTGTATCACCGGAAGCTGATTGATAATGTCGCTATGGTTTTAGCTGTTCTCGGTATTGCGGTACCGAGCTTTGTTGTGGCTTCATTGCTTCAATATTTGCTGGCTTATCACTGGAAAATATTCCCTGTAATGGGCTTCAAAGGACCGATGAACTATTTCCTGCCGGTAATGGCACTCACCGCATCCCCGATAGCCGTTATAGCCCGTCTTACCCGTTCCAGTATGCTGGAGGTATTGCATTCCGATTATATTAAGACAGCAAAGGCAAAGGGCCTCAGCTGGTTTTCGATTGTATCCCGCCATGTATTGCGTAACGGTATTTTGCCGGTAATCACTTATGTGGGACCAATGACTGCAAACATTATTACCGGATCGGTCGTTATTGAACAAATCTTTGGTATCGGTGGTATCGGTAAACAGTTCGTTCAAGCTATTAATACCCGTGATTATCCGATTATTATGGGGATCACCATTTTCTACGGCGTTATTTTGATGGTTGCACGTTTCCTTACAGACGTTGCTTATGTTGCCATTGATCCGCGAATTAAACTTGCTGGCAGAAAGGGGGACTAACGTTGGCTGTTAATGACAATATGGTTAAACAGGTTGAACTGAAGCCTGAGGACTTTCGTAAAATTGACATTAATGACAAAGAAGCAGAAGTAATTCAGCGTGAAAGCCTTTCCGCCTGGCAGGATGCGTGGGAGCGTCTGCGTCAGAATAAAATGGCTATGACAGCTTTGATTATTATGCTTGTGATTATCATTATGGCCATTGTAGCACCACACCTTGTTCCTTATACGTATGACTCGAATGATCTTATGAGTACGAACAAGCCGCCGTCCATGGAGCACTTATTTGGTACAGATGATTTCGGACGTGACGTATTTGTGCGTACATGGATGGGGGCCCGTATTTCCCTCATCGTTGGTCTTGCCGCTGCATGTATTGACTTGATCTTCGGTGTTATTTACGGTGGTATTATGGGCTTCTTCGGCGGACGTGTTGATACTATAATGAATAAGTTCTCCGAAATCCTGTACTCGATCCCTTACTTGCTTGTAGTAATTATGCTGCTCGTAGTATTTGAGCCGAGCTTGTGGACTATCATCCTGGCACTTACCATTACAGGCTGGATTAACATGTCATGGATTGTACGCGGTGAAATTATGCAGCTGAAGAGCCGTGAATTCATTCTGGCTTCCCGCTCCATGGGGGCTGACTGGAAACGCCTGCTGTTCAAACATCTGCTTCCTAACGCGATGGGGCCTATTATCGTTACTGTTACACTTTCCGTTCCAAGTGCAATTTTCTCTGAAGCGTTTCTGAGCTTCCTTGGACTGGGTGTACAGGCACCGGTTGCCTCTTTGGGTTCTATGATTAATGACTCGTTGACTGGATGGTTGTACTATCCGTGGCGAATGATTTTCCCGGCGCTGGTAATAAGCTTGACCATGCTTTCGTTTAATATTTTTGGTGATGGACTGCGCGATGCGCTCGACCCTAAGCTGAAAAAATAGCTGGATCAGAAATCGAAATCGAAAGTATTCGCGGTGAAGATATTGGCATGATATTTCAAGACCCGGTGACTTCTTGAACCTGACGATCAATTTGGGCAAATAGATAAACGAAGTTTTGATCTAACATCAGAAAAGTCAGCGGCCGAAGCGAGGAAAATGGTATTGAGATTCTTGAAATAGCCGGCTTCATTATGCTGAGGCTCGCTTTAACCAATATCCCCACGAATTCTTCAGTGGTATGAGCCAATCATGAATATCATGAATGACTGCCGCAAAAGAACTAAATGAAGGGCGGACTGTTTCATCGGTTCCCCCGATCTGATTATGCCGCCTGCGGGCTGTCCGTTCTCTGCGCATTGCAGCTAAGCAATGCATATAGGCAGACGGTTTAGTCCCGGCGTCACAGAATTCAGCGGAACGCTTATGGAGCCCCGCTGAAATATTCATTCGATGGCCAAGGAGGTGCAGTACGTTTGAGTAAGAACCTTATTGAAGTTGAAGGTCTTAAGAAATATTTTAATGTGGGCAAGGGTAAAGTTCTTAAGGCTGTTGATAATATTAATTTCTCCATCCGTGAAGGCGAAACCCTTGGGATGGTAGGCGAATCCGGTTGCGGTAAAACTACTGCTGGCCGTACGGTTCTCCGTCTGTATGAACCGACTGCCGGAAGCGTTAAATACAATGGTACGGATATATACAAGCTGTCGCCCGGTAAGATGAAAGCTATGCGGCGTGATATGCAGATGATCTTTCAGGATCCATACGCATCGCTCAACCCGCGCTTTACGATTTCTGATATTATCGGTGAAGCACTGGATATTCACGGCATGGGCGGAAGCCGCGCCGAGCGTAAGAAACGGATTGAAGAGCTGCTGGATATGGTTGGTCTCAATCATGACCATGCTACCCGTTATCCGCATGAATTCTCCGGCGGGCAGCGCCAGCGTATCGGGATTGCCCGTGCACTTGCAGTAAATCCTAAATTCATCGTCTGCGATGAGCCGATCTCTGCACTTGACGTGTCGATCCAGGCACAGGTTGTCAACCTGCTTAAGGAGCTGCAGGACCGTCTGGGCCTGACTTATCTGTTTATCGCGCATGACCTGTCCATGGTTAAGCATATCAGTGACCGTGTAGCGGTTATGTACCTGGGCAGAATGGTGGAACTGGCAGAAAGTGAAGAGCTGTATGCCAATCCTCTCCATCCGTACACCAAATCGTTGCTTTCGGCGATTCCGGAGCCGGATCCGGAAGTGGAAGCAAACAAAAAGCGGATTCATTTAGATGGTGAGCTGGGCAGCCCGATTTATGCGGCCAGCGATAAATCAAATGACAGTGACTTTGAGCTTGTGGAAGTTTCTAAAGGCCATTTTGTTGCCAAAGGATTTGCTTAAATCATACAGCTGTACCGATGCAGGCGGGAGCGTTGAGCTCCCGCCTGTTATGCGTCAGACGGTTTTTTTTGACGCGCGCCGTTACTTTGGATACAATCATATAGAGTTTATGGACTAGATATATGTTTACATATAGCAGGCAGAGTAGAACAGGAGGGTAATTGCAGATGAATATAGTACCGGAACCGTTATCGGGCGGGTCAAAGCTCGCACGTGACTATATAGAACATTATGAAGCAGTGGATAAGCTGTACGGCGGGGATTTCCGAAACGAAATGAGCCGGAGGGAACGTGCGGACTGGCTGGACAGTACGGAGCTTCAGCGTGCCAATCGCATTGAAGTTGCTTCGGTCCTGCGTGGCTATAATCAGCAGCATAATAATTATCCGGAAGTCATGGCGGCATTAGCCCTGCTGGAACAGCCCGGAACACTGGCTATAACCGGCGGACAGCAAAGCGGCTTGTTTACCGGTCCGCTCTTTGTAATTTATAAGGCGGCAACGGCAATTCTTGCCGCCAAAGAAGCTGCTGCACAGCTTGGCCGGCCTGTGGTCCCGTTATTCTGGATCGCCGGTGAGGATCATGACTGGGATGAGGTTAACCACACTTTTGTATTAAACAGAGCCGGAGAGCTGGCCAAAATAAAAGTAGACAAGCCTGAAGGACCGCGTGCTTCAGTCAGTGCGATTACAGTAGGACAGGATGGCTGGCAGCAGGTGACTGAGCTGCTGGACGGTATGCTGCAGGAAAGTGAATTTAAACCGCAGATTATGGAGTTTATCCGCAAATCAGCAGAGACAGCCTGCTGTATGAGTGATGCTTTTGCCAAGCTGATGGGTTCACTGTTCGGCAAATTCGGACTGGTTCTGCTGGATTCCGCAGATCCTGCTCTGCGTGCTCTGGAACGTCCGTTCTTCGCTACATTGATTGAACGGAACGATGAACTGGAGTCAGCTTATAAGCAGGCTGCAGAGAACATTACAGCTGCCGGTTACGAGCTGCAGGCTGAGGTAACGCCGGGCAACGCGAATCTCTTTTATATCCATGAGGGTGCGCGGCTCCTGCTGCATAAGTCAGAAGACGGATTCAGTGACCGCAAAGGAACGGTTTCTTTTACTAGGGATGAGCTGCTGTCCGTGCTGAAGGAACATCCCGAACGGTTCAGCAACAACGTATTGACCCGCCCGCTGATGCAGAATTATGTTCTGCCGGTGCTGGCCACTGTACTGGGGCAGGGTGAGATTGCATATTGGGCGATACCGCATCAGGCCTTTGGCGTTGTGGGCGACCGGATGCCGCTGATTATGCCGCGAATGTCCTTTACGATCATCGAAGGCACGCTGCATAAGCATATGGGAAAATACGGGCTTTCGTTCAATGATGTGTACGCTGGCCTTGAGAGTAAACGCAAGGAGTGGCTGGCTGCCCAGGATGAACTGGAGCTTGAACGCCGGTTCAACGAGGTTAAGGAGTCCTTTACAGCAATGTATGAGCCGCTAATTGAACAACTGGGGACGATTCAGGCAGGGCTGCTCAAGCTGGGCCAGAACAACAAAGAGAAAATTATCGACCAGATATCCTTTTTGCAGGCCAAAGCTCAGGATGCGATGGAGAAGCAAAATGAAGCCGCCCTGCGCCAGTGGGAAAGGATTGAGCTCTCGCTGATGCCTGCGGGCAAGCTGCAGGAGAGAGTATACAACGTGATGTACTACCTGAACCGTTACGGCCTATCCTGGCTGGATGAGCTGATGGAGATGCCCGCCGACTTCAGTGGAACGCACCGTATTATATATATGTAGGGAAATGTTCTAATCCAACTTTTTAGGAGGTTTTCAAATGAGTTCATTGTCGAAACAAAACAGTATCGTTGCAGATATGTCGCTGGCCCCTGAGGGTCATCTCAAAATCGACTGGGTACGCCAGCATATGCCGGTTCTGAACCGTATCCGTGAGCAATTCGAAGCTGAGCAGCCTTTCAAGGGACTGAAGGTGTCGATTACGCTGCATCTGGAAGCGAAGACCGCATATCTTGCAAAGGTAGTCCAGGCCGGCGGTGCAGAAGTGACAATTACCGGCTCCAATCCCCTTTCTACGCAGGATGATGTCTGTGCAGCGCTTGTCGAAGACGGGATTACAGTATTCGCCAAATATAACCCGACTCCGGAGGAGTTCAAGGCCCTGAACATCAAGGCGCTGGAAAGCAAGCCGGACCTGATTATTGATGACGGCGGCGATTTCGCAACACTGCTGCACTCGGAACGGCCGGATCTGATGGAGAATATCCGCGGCGGTGCCGAGGAAACAACTACCGGTATTATCCGGTTGAAGGCACTGCAGAAGCAGGGTATTCTGAAGTTCCCGATGGTAGCTGTTAATGATGCCTACTGCAAGTATTTGTTCGATAACCGCTATGGCACAGGCCAGTCAGCCTGGGACGGCATTGTCCGCACAACCAACCTGATTGTAGCCGGCAAAACGGTGGTTGTAGTCGGATACGGCTGGTGCGGTAAAGGTGTAGCTATGCGTGCCAAGGGTCTTGGAGCGAATGTAATTGTAACAGAAGTAGATGCGATCAAGGCTGTTGAAGCGCATATGGACGGATTCCAGGTCATGCCAATGCTGGAAGCGGCCAAGCATGGTGATTTCTTCGTTACCGTAACCGGTAACCGTTATGTAATCCGCGGTGAGCACTATGATGTGATGAAGGATGGAGCGATTCTCTGCAACGCCGGGCATTTCGATGTGGAAGTAAACAAACCTGAATTGTCCGAGCGTTCCGTATCCCAGCGTACAGTGCGCAAAAATATCGAAGAATACCTGCTGAAGGACGGACGCAAGCTTTATCTGCTGGCTGAAGGCAGACTGGTTAATCTCGGTGCAGCGGACGGCCATCCGGCAGAAATTATGGATACGACCTTTGCCCTGCAGGCACTGTCGCTGAAATATGTGAATGACAATTACAAAAACATCGGTGTCAAAGTGGAAAATGTTCCTTACGAACTGGATGAGCAGGTAGCCCGCTACAAGCTGGAGAGCCTGGGAATTTCGATTGACAGTCTGACTCCGGCTCAGGTTGACTATCTTGACAGCTGGAACCTGAATGATTAATTAAATGGTGTAAGGATCTGAAAAATGCCCGGAAGCCATGAGAATGGCCCGGGTATTTTTCTGTCTAATGGACATTATGTGCCGGTATATTATTACAGGCTGTCTGCAAAATACTGTGCCCTATATATAAGTACCCATGCTTTTCCTCCTGCGATTATCCTTCTTTAGTCGGGGTTTAATAGAATTCATGATAATATGTACCCTGTTTTAAGCAGATTTACACTTTTACTTTCAATATGCAACATTCAATTATGTAAAAGGGCCGAATAATGCTGCAAAGATTTGTATGAATGATGACTTGACAAATAAGAAAAAATTACCTCGGCTATGAAAAAGGTTTTTGATTTTTAATGGCGAATCTATTATGCTTAGGTGGTGTAAAGTGGGGCAAAGTGGGGAATCGGTAACAAGGAGTGGGTAAACCGATGTTTATGGGGGAGTTCCAGCATAGCATTGACGACAAAGGCCGGATCATTATCCCGGCTAAATTCCGTGAATTGCTCGGAGCCTCATTCGTTGCGACCCGCGGCCTCGATTCCTGCATATTTGTTTATCCCATGGAAGAATGGGGAATCATGGAGCAAAAGCTCAAAAGCCTTTCACTGATGAAATCGGATGCCCGTGCCTTCAGCCGCTTCTTTTTCTCGGGAGCGACGGAATGTGTATGGGACAAGCAAGGCAGGGTTAATCTGCCGGGGAATTTGCGGCAATATGCCAAGCTGGAAAAGGACTGTGTTATTCTGGGCGTTTCGAACCGGGTGGAAATCTGGAACAAAGAGCTATGGGAACAGTACTTCGAACAATCAGAGGAATCGTTCAACGAAATTGCCGAGAAATTGGTTGATTTCAATTTTGACTTATAACACACATACACAATTCGAATACTGCCCTGGAGGGATGCAGCTTGTTTCACCACATCACGGTGCTTAAGGAAGAAGCGACAGAGGGGCTGCACATCAAAGAGGATGGCATATATGTCGACTGCACACTTGGAGGAGCCGGACACAGTTCTTTGATCGCGTCCAAGCTTAGCGGCAACGGCCGGCTGATCTGTCTGGATCAGGACGACTGGGCTCTGGAGAATGCAAAAGAACGGCTGGCAGCATACGGGGAGAAAGTGGTGCTTGTTAAGACCAACTTCCGTGACCTTGAACAGGTCCTGAAGAGTCTCCCTTTTGTTCCGCAAAAGGACGGCGTTCCGCAGGTAGACGGCATACTGTATGATCTAGGCGTATCTTCGCCCCAGTTTGACGAAGGGGAGCGGGGATTCAGCTATAATCATGATGCACCGCTTGATATGCGGATGGACCAGTCCGCAGAGCTGACCGCAGCCGAAATTATCAACACATGGCCTGAGCAGGAAATTGCCCGGGTGCTTTTCCAGTATGGGGAAGAGAAATTCTCACGGCGGATTGCCCGCAAGATCGTGGAAAGACGCGAGGAACACCCGGTTACGAACACCGGCGAGCTGGCGGAACTGATCAAGGAAGGTATTCCGGCAGCGGCACGCAGAACAGGCGGACATCCGGCAAAACGCAGCTTTCAGGCCCTTAGAATTGCCGTCAATGACGAGCTGGGCGCTTTTGAAGAAGGGCTGCATGCAGCAGTACGCTGTCTGGCGCCTGAAGGAAGAGTCTCTGTTATTACGTTCCATTCGCTGGAGGACAGGATCTGCAAGCAGATTTTCAGCAGCTATTTAAGCAGATGCACTTGCCCGCCTGACTTTCCGTTTTGCGTATGCGGCGCTGAAGGCACATTAAAGCTGGTTAACCGTAAGCCGCTGGTGCCTTCCGAGGAAGAGCTTGAGCATAACCCGCGTGCCCGTTCAGCAAAGCTGCGCGTTGCAGAGAAGTTATAAAAAACGACGATAAAGGAGAGTCAGAGAGATGGCCTATACCCGCGGCAATTTAGCAGTTCAACCTAAGAGAAAACAAGAGGTAAACCCGCTTTACCGCGAGAAGACGAAGTCGTCACCAGACGGATGGTGCTGCCGACGCAGGAAAAGCTGATTTATATGCTGACGCTGGCAGCTTTTGTACTGGTGGCTGTCGCCCTGATTTGGCGTTACGTCCATATTTATGATTTGAATTTGCAGGCTCAGAAGCTGGACAGCACCATTGCCGAGACACAGAAGCAAATTGCCACCTATCAGATGGAAAAACAGACGCTGGAACAGCTGGTTGCTGAGAAAGCCAAGAAGCTGGGCTATATCCAGCCTCCGGAAGACTCTGCAATCTATGTGTCTGCAAACGGTAAGGCAGCTGACGAAAACGACAATTAGCGGCCTGCTGAGGCTGCAATAATAGAGTTTGTGAGGTTACCTTATGGTCAAGAGAATAAAACTTCGCACGCTGTTTATAGGAGGGTGTATTACCCTCTTTTTTCTTGTTTTAGTCGTCCGCGTATTCTGGATTCAGGTCATGCAGAATGATTTCTGGCATGAGAAGGCCGTTAACCAGTGGGCTCATACCTCGGTTATCAAAGCGAAGCGGGGAAACATCGAAGACCGCAACGGAAGTGTGCTGGCCAGTGATGTGCCGGCGTACACAGTGGTTGTGAATCCGCAGGTCATCGCTGAAAAGGGAATCGGGGAAGAGGTCATTAAGGGACTTCATGACCTGCTGGGCAAGCCGGAGGCCGAACTGAAAAAATTGGTGGAGGCCAAGGATGACAGCGGCAATTACCTGAAGAACCGCGAAATCCGCAATGAGGGCTGGAAAATTGATAAAGAGCTCGCGGATAAAGTGAAAGAGTTCAACAAAGAGCTGGAGGAAAAATATAGTACGCTCGAAACCGGAATCGGTCTGATCACGGAGCAGAAGCGTTATTATCCAAAAGGTACTCTTGCTGCGCATATTTTGGGCTACACGAACCGTGACGGCGAAGCCATTATGGGGCTGGAAAGTTATTTTAACAAGCAGCTTCAGGGGACGAATGGCAAGCTCTATTATCAGAGTGACGGAAAAGGGATCAAGCTGCCGGACTCCCAGGATACTTATCAGCCCGCAGTTAACGGCACCAATATAAAACTGACCATTGACAGCACGATTCAGCGTTATATTGAAGAAGCCATGCAAAAGGCTTACGAGCAGTACAAGCCGAAGAGCATAACGGTTATTGCCGCTGATCCAAATACGATGGAAATTCTCGGTCTGGCCAATATGCCGACCTTTAATCCTAATGAATTCTGGAAGTATGCCTCTGATCCCGGGGTATTCTTTAACCATGCCATCAAAACAAGATTTGAGCCTGGCTCCACCTTCAAAATTGTAACGCTTGCAGGAGCGGTGGAGGAGAATTTGTTCAATCCGGATGCAACCTTTAAGTCCGGTTCTATCCGCATTAAGGGGTACGGTAAGCCGCTGTACGACCAAAATAGAAGCGGTTATGGGGAAATCTCCTTTTTAGAAGGCGTTAAGCGTTCAAGTAACGTGGCCTTCGTCAAGCTCGGCTATGAAATGCTCGGTCCGGATAGACTGCTGCAATACGTTGATGATTTCGGATTCAACAGTCCTACTGGTATTGACTTGCCAGGTGAAATTAGTGGGCTTGTTAATCCGACACCGAACAATGCTTCGGAAAACGCGACGATCTCATACGGGCACGGCAAGGTACAGGTGACTCCGATTCAGCAGCTTACTGCTATGTCGGCCATCGCCAACGGCGGTAAACTGATGGTGCCTCATGTGATTAAGGAGACTACCGATCCCAATACCGGCAAGACTACAGTAACCCAGCCGCAGGTGGTACGTCAGGTTATTTCCGAGGAAAGCGCAAGGGAAACCGGTAGCTATCTAGAGCAGGTGGTTGCAGATCTGGACCATGGAACCGGACGCCATGCCTACATTGAGGGCTACCGGGTGGCGGGCAAGACTGGTACGGCAATTAAGCCTGACGGCGAGGGTGGGTATGACCGCGACAAGGTACGCTCTTCCTTCCTCGGGTACGCACCGGCTAACAACCCGAAGATTGCGGTCTATGTTGTCATTGATGAGCCCGCTGATGCTGTCGGCGGCGGTGCTGCTGCAGGTCCGGTGTTCAAAGAGATCGTATCCGAAGCATTGCCTTATATGGGAGTTCCTAAAGTTACAACGGCCGATGGAAGCAGTGCTTCTGGAACCGGCAAAACTACATCTTCCGCGCAGCGCTCCGCGCCTGATATGACAGGTAAAACGATGCAGGAAGCCAGAAAGTTTCTTATTGATCAGGGCTTTGATTTCGAAACGGTGGGCAGCGGAAGTAGCGTGGTCAGCCAGTACCCGGAGGCGGATACGCTGCTCGCTGCAGGGCAGAGAATCTATCTGTTAAGCCAGCAGAGCGATCAGGCATCCATTCCTGACCTCAAGGGACAGTCGCTGCGCGATGCGCTGGAGGTGCTCAATCTGTTAAAGGTGGGTATTTCCGTAGAGGGTGAAGGATATGTTACCGAACAGACGGAATCCACTTCAAACGGCAAAAAGCTGGTACAGCTGAAGCTGAGTCCAATCAATGTGTACGGCGAGGATATTCCGGTATCTGCGGCTGAGGAAGAAATAGCGGATCCCGGAGATACAGGCGGCTAAGTCTATCCGCAAATTCAGCCTATTGTTATCTCTCTTTGCCCTTACAAGGGCTTGTTCTAACCCCTGTTTGTCCCGAATAGTCATGAAGATAAGAGATCATGTCTATTACGAGGGAAAGCGGGGGAACGCGGTATGAAGGTTTCAAAGGTTGTAACCCGGCGGAGAATGCTGTGGACACTGCTGGGACTGGCTGTGTTATTCGGTTCACTGGCTGTACGTCTTGCCTATGTCCAGCTCTATCAGGGCGAGAAGCTGAGCGCCAAGGCGGAGGAGTCGTGGCGCCGCAATATTCCTTATACCGCCAAGCGCGGAGAGATACTGGACCGTGAAGGTGTTGCACTGGCTTATAATGTCAGCTCGCCTACGGTTTATGCCGTTCCCGTGCAGGTTAAGGATAAGCAAAAGACGGCACAGCAGCTGGCTCCGCTCCTTGGCATGACTGAGGAGAAGCTGGTCACTCTGATGTCCAAACGTGAGTCATCGGTTAAGCTACAGCCCGGCGGCCGCAAAATTACGATGGAGCTTGCCGCGAGCATCCGTGATTTGCAGCTGCCGGGCATCGTTGTGGCTGAGGACAACAAACGGTACTATCCTTATGGTGATCTGGCAGCACATATTCTCGGGTTTACCGGAATCGATAACCAGGGGATTACGGGCATAGAGAGCATTTATGATAAGCTGCTCAAAGGAATTGCAGGCAATGTCTCCTATCTGTCCGATGCGGGAGGAAGGCTGATGCCGGGCTCCTCCGAGAAATATCACGAACCCCAGGAGGGGCTCAGCCTGCAGCTGACCATTGATAAGCAGATCCAGTCAATTATGGAGCGTGAGCTGGATCAGGCGATGGTGAAGTATCAGGCACAGGGTGCATGGTCGATTGCAATGAACCCCAAAAACGGCGAGATACTGGCAATGGCCAGCCGGCCGGGCTATGAGCCGGGCTCTTACAAGGAATACGATGCTGAGGTTTATAACCGCAATCTGCCTATCTGGATGACCTACGAACCGGGTTCCACCTTCAAGATCATTACACTTGCAGCGGCGCTGGAGGAGAATAAGGTAGATTTGCAGAATGAGCGGTTTTTTGATCCGGGCTATGCCGAGGTCGGAGGCGCCAGGCTCCGCTGCTGGAAAAAGGGCGGGCACGGCAGCCAGACCTTCCTTGAAGTAGTCGAGAATTCCTGCAACCCCGGGTTTGTCGCCCTGGGCCAAAGGCTCGGCAAGGAGACCTTGTTCAAATATATCCGTGATTTCGGGTTCGGGACGAAAACAGGTATAGATTTGAACGGAGAGGCCAGCGGTATTTTGTTCAAGCTGTCTCAGGTTGGACCTGTGGAGCTTGCCACAACCGCTTTCGGCCAAGGCGTCTCGGTAACGCCGATTCAGCAGATTGCTGCAGTATCAGCAGCCATTAACGGCGGCAAGCTGTATACCCCGCACGTGGCCAAGGCCTGGATCAATCCGGAGACGGGCGAGACCGTATCCGAGGTTCAGCCCAAGGAAGTCCGGCAGGTCATTTCGGAGGAAACTTCGAAGAAGGTGCGGGCTGCCCTTGAGAGCGTGGTTGCCAAAGGCACGGCCGGCCGGCTTTTATTGACGGCTACCGGGTGGGAGGCAAAACAGGGACGGCACAAAAGGTAGTTAACGGCCGCTATTCTCCGACCGAGCACATTGTTTCATTCATCGGCTTTGCTCCTGCGGATGATCCGCAGATTGTAGTTTACACTGCGGTTGATAATCCTAAGGGAATACAGTTCGGGGGGGTTGTAGCTGCTCCGATCGTACAGAACATTCTGGAGGATTCCCTGCATTATCTGAAAGTACCTGAACGAACAGACCAGCTTCCCAAAACCTATAAATTAGGTGAAACTCCGATTGTTACGGTTCCCGATCTAACAGGAGCTACAGTCCAGGACATTTACGAGGACCTGAACATGAATTTTACATTAGTTCGTTCAGGCACCGGCAACACTGTCATTAATCAGGCTCCGAAAGCTGGAGCAAGGGTTGAACAAGGCTCAACCATCAGGATTTATATGGGGAATTCCAGTCAATGATAGAGGTAGGGCCAGTCTTCTTATCCGAAATTGCAGAGTGAGGGATTAGTTATGAAATTAAAAGAATTATCTTCTTGTCTTGCGGCTTCGCGCCTGTATGGAGACGGGGAAACCGAGATTGTAAATCTACAGACAGATTCCCGGAAGGTTAAGCCCGGCGATTTGTTTATCTGTCTGCCTGGTTTTACGGTGGACGGCCACGATTATGCACCCCAGGCGGCAGCCGGAGGCGCTGCAGCGCTGGTAGTTGAACGGAAGCTGGATCTGGATCTGCCGCAGCTGATCGTCGATGACTGCCGGTTTGCCATGTCCGTACTCGGAAATGCCTTCTTCGGTTCACCGAGCAGCCGTATGAAAATGATCGGCGTGACCGGAACGAACGGCAAAACAACGACCACCTATCTCATTGAGCGGATTATGTCCGATCACGGGCTGAAAACCGGACTTATCGGCACGATCCAGCTCCAATATGACGGCCAGACCTATCCGGCTTCCGGCACGACGCAGGAGTCTCTTGAGCTGCAGCGTACACTGAACGACATGGCGCTGAAAGGTGTGGAATGCTGTGTCATGGAAGTATCCTCCCATGCGCTTGAGCAGGGGCGGGTAAAAGGCACGGACTACCGCACAGCGATTTTTACAAACCTGACCCAGGATCATCTGGATTACCATCATACGATGGAGGAGTACCGTGCGGCCAAAGGGCTGTTCTTCTCCCGTCTGGGCAACGTCATTTCACCCTGGAAAGAAGAGCGTAAGTACGCAGTGCTGAATGCCGATGATGAAGCGAGCGCTTATTTTGCCGCCCAGACTGCAGCGGAAGTGATTACATACGGCATTGATAATAACGCCAACGTCAGGGCATCGCAAATATCGATTACAGCAAAAGGAACATTTTTCCATGTGGATACGTTTAAGGGAGAGGCTGATATTTCGCTGCGCATGGTCGGCAAATTCAATGTATATAACGCCCTGGCTGCGATAACCGCCGCACTGCTCGAAGATATCCCGCTGGAAGAGATTAAAGCAAGTCTGGAGTCGGTGGCAGGGGTGGCCGGTCGTGTGGAATCAGTTGATGCAGGGCAGGATTTTGCTGTTATTGTTGACTATGCGCATACACCGGATGGACTGGAGAATGTGCTGAAGGCCGTTTGCGAGTTCGCCGGCGGCAGGGTGCTGACCGTGTTCGGATGCGGCGGGGACCGGGATAAGACAAAACGCCCGCTTATGGGCAAAATTGCCGCGAAATACAGCGACCATGTATTCGTGACATCGGATAACCCGCGGACAGAGGAACCCCTGCTGATTCTGCAGGATATTGAAGCCGGCCTCAAGGAAGACGGGGTTCCGCAGGAGCGTTATGAGATGATTCCGGACCGCCGGGAGGCGATCAGAAATGCTATTGAAATGGCAAGCCCCGGCGATGTAGTATTGATTGCGGGGAAAGGTCATGAGACCTACCAGCTGATCGGCGGAGTGGTTCATGATTTCGATGACCGCCTTGTCGCCAAAGAAGTTATAAGGGGCCGAAGCTATTGATTACAAGAACGCTGCAAAAAATCGCTGACATGTGCGGAGGAACATTAGGTTCTGCTGCAGATCCGGAATTGGAGATAGCGGGAGTCATTACCGACTCCCGCAAAATCACATCAGGCTGCCTGTTTGTCCCGCTTACTGGAGACAATTTTGACGGGCATGATTACAGTGCGGCGGCACTCACTGCCGGGGCTGGCGCCACACTCTGGCAGCGGGATAAGGATGCTGCACCGGAAGGCGCGGTCATTCTGGTTGAGGATACACTGGCTGCCTTGCAGAGACTGGCTGCCGCTTATTTAAGCGAAACAGGCGCGCAGGTTGTGGGTATAACGGGCAGTAACGGCAAAACGACAACCAAGGATATCGTTACCTCCCTGCTGGAGGGACAATACAAGGTTCATAAAACTCAGGGAAACTTCAACAACCATATCGGGCTGCCGCTTACAGTGCTTTCCATGAGCGAGGATACCGAGATAGCCGTACTCGAGATGGGCATGAGCTCGCGGGGAGAAATTGCTCTGCTGGCTTCGCTTGCCGCTCCCGACGTTGCGGTTATTACAAATATAGGGGAATCGCATCTGCTGCAGCTGGGCTCCCGCAAAGAAATTGCCCGGGCCAAGCTGGAAATTGCTGAAGGATTAAAGCCTGGCGGACTGCTTATCTATAACGGCGATGAACCGCTGCTCGCCGAAGTTATGGCAGAAACTGCTTTCCAAGCGCAAGAAGGTATGAAATCTGTGCGTTTCGGTTTTGCTGCCGATAACGATGTTTATCCGACAGGGATGATGACGCATATCGGGGGAATGACGTTTACAACCGTCTACCTTGCTGAGGAGCGTGCTTTTACACTGCCGCTTCCGGGCCGCCACAATGTCAGTAATGCACTGGCTGCATTTGCGGTTGCCCGGCATTACGGGGTTAGCGAGGCGAATATTGAAGAAGGGCTGAAACGGCTCAAGCTGACCGGCATGCGGATCGAAGTGATCGTAACGGCCTCCGGACTGACGCTGCTGAACGACGCCTATAATGCCAGTCCTACCTCCATGAAGGCTGCTATTGATGTGCTCCAGTCTATGAAAACAGACGGCAAACGGGTTGCTGTGCTGGGGGACATGCTGGAACTTGGGCCTAATGAAGCGATTTCCACCGGGAAATCGGCGAATATCTGGATCCGGCGTTGACGGATCTGGTCTTTACTTATGGACCGCTATCAGCCTTTTTGGCTGAAGCCGCAGTCAAAAGCTTCGGGCCTGAGCGGGTATCGGCCTTTACTGATAAGGCAGAGCTGTCTGCTGCCCTGAACAGCAAATGCAGCTCCAAGGACATCGTGCTGTTCAAAGCGTCAAGAGGCATGCGCCTGGAAGAGGCGCTGAACAGCCTTAACGAACATTTTAAACAGACATAAATACTGGAGGGGGTGTACCCATGGATTATCAACTTCTGCTGCTGACTATTGCTGTATCCTTTATCCTTGCGGTCATTGCCGCTCCGCTATTCATTCCGCTGCTGCGCAGAATGAAATTCGGACAGCAGGTACGGGACGACGGACCGCAATCCCATTTGAAAAAAGCGGGAACACCGACTATGGGCGGTATTATCATTATGGTGGCGTTCACGCTATCCTTCTTAAAGTTTTCTGTAGTGAATTCGGATTTTTATGTTCTTTTGGTGGCTACGCTTGGCTACGGGCTGATCGGGTTCCTCGATGACTACATCAAAATTGCCTTTAAACGCTCCCTGGGGCTTACGGCACGCCAAAAGCTGGCGGGCCAGCTTCTGGTAGGCATAGTGCTGAGCATCCTGCTGTTCAATGCCGGCCACAATACCGGAATCAGCATACCGGGCACGGACATCAGCTTTGACTGGGGCGCCTGGTTCTATTATCCGTTTATCGTCATCATGATGATGGCGGTCACCAATGCCGTAAACTTCACGGATGGAGTTGACGGACTTTTGTCCGGAGTCAGTGCAATTGCCCTTGCCGCCTTTGCAGTTGTCGCCATGCAGGCAACCTCAATTGCCGCTGGGGTATGTGCGGCTGCAATGATCGGCGCAGTGCTCGGGTTTCTGGTGTTTAATGCCCATCCGGCCAAAGTATTTATGGGGGATTTCGGTTCCTTCGGGATTGGCGGCGCCATCGGGGCTATTGCCATTGTGACTAAAAGCGAGCTGCTCTTTGTGGTGATCGGCGGTGTATTCGTAATTGAAATGCTGTCCGTCGTGCTGCAGGTGGCATCTTTCAAAACACGCGCAAGCGCATCTTCCGCATGAGCCCGATCCATCATCATTTTGAGCTTGGAGGCTGGTCGGAGTGGCGTGTTGTTACGACTTTCTGGGCGGTAAGCCTGCTGCTTGCGGCTGTAGGACTAATCTTGAGCAAGGGGTTGTAAGGAATGAAGCATCCAGATGAATACAAAGGCAGGGAGGTGGTCGTCCTGGGGCTCGCAAAAAGCGGAGTCCAGGTGGCCAAAGTACTGCATGAACGTGGAGCGGTTGTCACGGTCAACGATAAAAAGGAAAGAGAGCAAAGTCCCGAAGCTTCCGAACTGGAATCTTTGGGAATTTCTGTTATATGCGGAGGGCATCCGGACGGCCTGATTCACGAAGGCGTAAGCCTTGTGGTGAAGAATCCGGGAATCCCGTATTCCGTGCCCCCGGTACAAAAGGCACTGGAGCTCGGTATCGAAATTGTAACCGAGGTGGAGGTGGCTTACCGTATCTGTGCGGCGCCGATGATCGGCATTACTGGCTCCAACGGCAAGACGACAACAACAACCTGGGTAGGCAAAATGCTGGACGCTGCCGGTATGAACCCGATTGTCGCCGGAAATATCGGCACACCGCTATCTCAGGCTGCGCAAGAGGCGCGCGACGATAACTGGATGGTAGTAGAGCTGAGCAGCTTCCAGCTTAAAGGGACGGAGACATTCCGCCCGAAGGTGGGCGCGCTGCTGAACGTGGCGGAGACCCATCTCGACTATCACGGCGGCATGGAGGACTATGTGGCCTCCAAAGCGAAGCTCTTTGCCAACCAGAAGCCCGAAGACACTGCGGTGCTGAACTGGGATGATCCGGTCTGCCGTGAGCTTGTTCCTTATATCAAGGCAGGCATTCTGCCCTTCTCGATGACCGAGGAGCTGGTCCAGGGAATATTCGTCCGGCCTTCTTATGTGCCGGATACAGAGGATGATCTGGAACGGGTGATCGTTTACCGCGATTACAGTGAGAGTGAAACCGAGATAGCCAAGGTCAGCTCAATCGGCCTGCCCGGCCGCTTCAATGTAGAGAACGCGCTGGCAGCCTGCGGCATTGCCATTTCCGCAGGGGCAGATCCTGCTGTGCTTGGCGGCGTGCTGGCATCGTTCCGCGGTGTTGAGCACCGGCTGGAGTATGTGGCAGAGAAGGCGGGTACTGCCTACTATAACAATTCCAAAGCTACCAATTCCAAAGCGACAACCATGGCGCTGGGCTCCTTCAAGCAGCCGCTGGTGCTGATTGCCGGAGGTCTTGACCGCGGCTCCGATTATATGGAGCTGCTGCCTGTCCTAGGCGGCCTGAAAGGTATCGTGGTCCTGGGTGAGACCCGGGACAAGCTGGCGAAGGTTGCCGCAATGGCAGGAGTAAAGCATATCATCTCCGTCGATAATGGGGAGAGTGCCGCCGCCGTGCTGCAGCAGGCTGTGCGGGAGGCTTCCGCTCTTGCAGAACCGGGAGAGGTCGTTCTCTTATCTCCTGCATGCGCCAGCTGGGATATGTTTACATCCTATGAGGAGCGCGGGCGTATTTTTAAAGAGGCGGTGCATAACCTTTAAGTAGGGGGGTGGATAAGCCCCTACTACGGATGCAAGAGGTGTGCTCCTGATGAACAAATCGCGTCATGCGCCTGACATCTGGCTGCTGATCCCCATACTTGCCCTGCTGGTCATCGGCATGGTGATGGTTTACAGCGCCGGATCTGTCCTGGGCTTCCGCAATTATGGCGATTCGTTTTATTTTGTCAAAAGACAGCTGCTGTTCGCCGGACTTGGCCTTGGTGCAATGTTCGTAACCGCCAACACGGATTATCTGATTCTGAAGAAGTTTGCACGGCCTGCACTGATCCTCTGCTTCATCCTGCTTGTCCTGGTTCTAATTCCGGGCATCGGGGTAGTCCGCGGCGGTGCTCGGAGCTGGCTGGGGATCAGCAGCTTCGGCATTCAGCCCTCCGAGTTTATGAAGATGGGGATGATTCTGTTCCTGGCCAACTGGCTGGGCAAGGATGATTATGACATCTCCTCCTTCACGCGCGGGCTGCTGCCGCCGCTCGCCCTGATCGGCTCGGCGTTCGCGCTGATTATGCTCCAGCCGGACCTCGGCACAGGCACCGTAATGTTCGGTGCGGCGCTTATGATGGTCTTCACGGCAGGCGCCCGGATGAAGCACCTGCTCTCGCTCGGGGGGCTGGGGGTGCTCGGCTTTGCCGGGCTGATTGCCGCTGCACCTTACCGGCTGAAGCGGATTACAGCCTTTCTTGATCCCTGGTCCGATCCGCTTGGCGCCGGATATCAGATTATCCAGTCCCTTTATGCGATTGGCCCCGGAGGGCTGGGCGGTCTCGGGCTGGGGATGAGCCGGCAGAAATACAGCTATGTGCCGGAGCCGCAGACTGATTTTATTTTTTCCATACTTACTGAGGAGCTGGGTTTCATCGGGGGAATCGCGGTGCTGATCCTCTTCCTGATTCTGATCTGGCGGGGAATGAAGGTGGCGATGAGCCTGCCTGACCGGTTCGGCAGCTATCTGGCGGTAGGAATTGTCAGTATGGTCGCTGTCCAGGTCATCATTAACATTGGTGTGGTTATCGGAATGATGCCGGTAACCGGTATTACCCTTCCGCTGATCAGTTACGGGGGATCTTCACTGACCCTGATGCTCACGGCACTCGGCATTTTACTGAATCTATCCCGTTATGCGAGGTGAAAGAGATGCGTATCGTATTAAGCGGCGGTGGCACGGGGGGGCATATTTATCCCGCCGTTGCTGTCGCCAGACAGCTTGAAGCGGAAGAGGGAGGAGCGGCATTTCTCTATATCGGCGGCAAACGCGGTCTGGAGAGCAGGCTCGTTCCCCAGGAGAATCTTCCCTTTAAAGCTATTGATATTACCGGCTTCCGCCGGAAGATTTCCATGGACAATGTAAAGACGATTATGCGTTTTCTGAAGGGGGTTAAGGCCTCCAAGGAAATGCTGCGCGAGTTCAAGCCTGATGTCGTTATCGGCACAGGAGGGTATGTATGCGGCCCTGTAGTATACGCGGCCTCCCGTCTCGGGATTCCGACGCTTATCCATGAACAGAATGCGATTCCCGGACTGACTAATAAATTTCTGAGCCGTTATGCCGATACGGTAGCCGTAAGCTTTGAAGGCACAGAATCCGCTTTTCCGGGCGGCAAAAACGTCATCTATACCGGTAATCCAAGAGCTACAACGGTCACAGCTGCAAGCCCGCAGCGCGGTTATGCGTCCCTTGGCATACCTGAAGGAAGTACGGTTGTGCTTGTGGTCGGCGGCAGCGGCGGAGCCAAGGCGATTAACCGGGCAATGATTGAGATGGTACCGTTTGTGGGTAAGGGTAATGGAGTTCATTATGTTTATGTTACAGGCGAGTCTTACTTTGAAGAAACCCGCAAGGCCCTGCGTCAAAAGCTCGGGGGAGAGCCAAGCTGGCTGCATGTGCTCCCTTATGTCCACAATATGCCCGAGGTGCTGGCCTGTACCTCGCTGATTGTGAACCGGGCGGGCGCCTCCTTTTTGGCCGAGATTACGGCTTTGGGTATTCCCTCCGTCCTCATTCCGTCCCCTAATGTGACGAACAATCACCAGGAAGCGAATGCAAGGCAGCTGGAACGTGAAGGAGCGGCAGTTGTACTGCTGGAGAAGGATTTGACCGGCAAGGCGCTGCATGAAGCCGTTCAGCGGATCATCGGGGCAGAGTCACTGCGGAGCAGCATGGCGGAATCGTCCAGACGTCTGGGCAAACGGGATTCCGCTGCGCTGGTCGTCAGCGAACTGCGGCGGCTTGCCGCCAAACGGAAGAAATAGGTTAGGCTGCCGGCAGGCCGCTGCTCTAGAGCCGCTCTTATTCTCCTGCTGTCACACACCCGGGGTTACGAACATAGGATAATCCTATAATCGTGACAATCACCCATGGTTCTTCCCGCAGGGTGAGATGCCTACGCGTATACTCTTGTACCAGGGGCGTTTCACAGGTTTTGGTCGGGAGAAGCCGGTTGTGGGTGAGCGGTAATCTCGGAGGTGATACATTGGACAAATTGGTGATTGAGGGTGGAAGTCCCCTGTCAGGCACCATACGTATCCATGGAGCAAAAAATGCGGCTCTGCCAATCCTGGCGGCAAGCCTGCTGGCCGAAGGAGTTCACTCACTGCATAATGTGCCGAAGCTGCTGGACATCGAGACTATGCTGAACATTTTGGGACGGCTGGGCTGCAGGGCTGTGCATGAGGAAGAAACGGTAACAATGGATACGTCAACCTTAAGCACTTCCCATGTTCCGGAGGATTTAATGCGGCAGATGCGGTCTTCCATTTTTTTAATGGGACCCTTATTGGCCAGATTTGGTGAGGTGACGATCTATCAGCCGGGCGGCTGTGCGATCGGGGAGCGCAAGATTGACCTTCACCTGCAGGGCCTCAAGCTGCTGGGGGCTGAGATTGAGGAGACTAGCGGGAGGATTTCCTGCCGGGCCGGCAGGCTGACAGGGAGCGACATTCATCTTGATTATCCCAGTGTCGGTGCCACAGAGAATATTATGATGGCGGCGGCAATGGCTGAGGGCACGACTACGATATCAGGTGCGGCCAGAGAGCCGGAAATCCAGGATTTGCAGAATTTCCTGAATGCGATGGGCGCCCAGATAATCGGCGCTGGCACCGATACCATCACTATCCGGGGTGTCGAGAAGCTCTATCCCTGTACGTATGAGGTCATCCCTGACCGGATCGTTGCCGGCACGGTCATGATTGCCGCTGCTGCAACACGCGGAAGTGTCACACTGACCCACACCAATGCAGGACATTTGACCTCGCTCATTCATGTGCTGAGGCGGGCAGGTGTTCAAATTACAGTCTGCAATGATATAATTAATGTCAGCTGTATGGGGCGTCCGCGTGCGGTAGAGCGGATTGTGACATCGCCGTATCCCTCCTTTCCGACGGATCTGCAGTCTCAGGTGATGGTACTGCTGTCGCTGGCCGACGGTTTCAGTGTCATTAAAGAGACGGTATTCGAGGGCCGCTTCAAGCATGTGGAGGAGATGGCCCGGATGGGTGCGGATATCTCCACAGACCTGAACCGCGCATTTATCCGCGGTGTCCAGAGATTATACGGGGCAACAGTGGAAGCAACGGACCTGCGGGCCGGAGCCGCCCTGGTGATCGCCGGTCTCGCAGCACAGGGAACTACTATTGTTGAGCAGGCGCACCACATCGACCGCGGGTATGACGGCATCGAGCTGCTGTTTCAGAAGCTGGGTGCACGCATCAGTCGCAAAGTACCTGTACCGGGTCCCCTTGATTTGGCCAATTAAAGCTCCCTGTCTCCTTCGGCTTCGGCCAGGGAAGGAGACAGGGCCTTATTACGGAGAAATGAGAATGCCTAAAACCCGACTGCCTCGTCTAAAAGAGGACAAGCCTGTAAAAAAAATGAGCCGCAAAATAACTGTCATTCTGCTGCTGCTTTTCATAGCGCTGCTGGCCGTAATCTTTTTCCGGTCCTCGGTCAGCCGCATCACGGAAATCAATTTTCAGGGTAATAAATACACTACCCGTGAGGAATTGCTGGAGAGAAGCGGCCTGGTAATCGGCGGACAGTTTTTCGCAGCCTCAGCTGATTCTGTGGAAGATTCGTTGAAGGGGCTTAAAACCATCAAGGAGGCCACCGTGGTTAAGAATTTCCCGGGGGTTGTCAACATTACCATTGAAGAGTTCCCGGCTGTAGCCTACGAGCTTGATCAGCAGGGGATTCTTGAAGCCATACTGTCCAGTGGAGCTGCCGTTAAGGTGAATGACACCGGGATAGCGGTAGAGAAGCCGATTCTGACCGGCTGGAAGGAAGAAGATCCCAATAAGTCCAAGCTCTCCCAGGCTTTAGCCGGTATTCCAAATGAATTGACCAGTGACATCTCCGAGATCGTCCCTTCACCGACTCTATCTTTTCCGGACCGCATCAAGCTGTACACCCGTTCGCATTTCGAGGTGATTACAGCAATCTCGCTGCTGAAGGATAAGGTGGAATACCTGAACCAGGTGATTGAGACCGAGGAGCCCGGACTGATCAAGATGCTGGAAGCTGATACGTATGTGCCTTTCGTGGCAGATACCCAGGACACAAGTGACATACAAGAGTAAATAGTCCCTACTAATGATACGGAAAAAATGCTACAATCGGAGTTACGGGCAATAAGGTGTATCCCTCTTTTTTCTGCGGATTTTTTGAGAATAAGGCCTGGAAATGGTTGCTTTTTTCTTTTTATCCTTATATTTCTTGCGGGAGGAAGAGCAGCGCCGGACTATTAAAAAGATACTCACTATAAAACCCGGCATTCCACCATATTATCCCATTCAAAAAAATTGTAGAAAAAAGAGGGAAAGGAATCGTGATGTTGAATATGTACAGAGAAGCTTCCCGGCTAGGGAAACCGTGTGTTTCTTCAGCATCAACTTTTATTATGATTATAACAGGAGGTGCCATAGGGCTTGAGCAACAATGACATCATTGTTAGTTTGGACATCGGTACATCCAAAGTGCGGGCAATAATCGGGGAAGTTACTAATGGAACCTTTAATATTATTGGCGTTGGATCTGCTGATTCGGAAGGGATACGCAAGGGTGCGATTGTAGATATCGATCAGACTGTGCAATCGATCAGAAGCGCCGTGGAGCACGCGGAGCAGATGGTCGGTATTCAAATATCCGAGGTCTATGTCGGGATTTCCGGCAACCATATCGGTCTGCAATCCAGCCACGGCGTCGTGGCCGTCCAGAATGAAGACCGGGAGATTGGCGAAGAGGACATCGATCGTGTGATCAAAGCGGCAGAGGTTATTGCAATGCCGCCTGAGCGTGAAGTGATCGATGTTGTCGCCAAGCAGTATATCGTTGACGGTCTGGAAGGAATCCAGGACCCCCGCGGCATGATCGGTGTGCGCCTGGAGGTTGAGGCGACGATTATAACCGGGGCGAAAACGCCGATACATAATCTGCTTCGTTGTGTAGAGAAATCAGGGCTGAAGGTGAAGGATCTTGTACTGATGTCTCTTGGAGCCGGCGGATTGGCGCTGTCCAAAGATGAGAAGTCGATGGGTTCGGTACTGGTCGATATCGGTGCAGGCTCCACGACGATAGCCGTATATGAAGAAGGTTCCCTTTGTGCCACTTCCACGATCCCCATCGGCGGAGAATTTGTAACGAATGATATTGCCTACGGACTCCGTACACTTACGGATCAGGCGGAGAAGGTTAAGCTGAAGTACGGCTGTGCCTGGATCGATGATGCCGCCTCAGATGTCGTGTTCAAAGTGCTCCGTATCGGCAGCAATGTGGAAAAGGAATTTAACCAGGAGGATCTGGCAGCGATTATCGAGCCGAGAGTCCAGGAAATATTTCAACTGATCCGCCAGGAAGTTAAGCGGCTGGGTTACAATGAGCTCCCCGGAGGTTATATACTTACGGGTGGTACTGTATCGATGCCGGGTGTCCTGAAGGCGGCCCAGTCTGAGTTAGCGGCTTCGGTACGTATTGCTGTTCCTGACTATATCGGAGTGCGCGACCCGGGCTTCACCGGGGGTGTAGGTATTCTGCATAATGTCGTCCGCCGTTTCCGCGTTCGCGGCAATACCGGCGGAAGCGCGAATAAGAAAACGGTCAACCGAAGCAAGCAAAGCGCTGCTCCAACCCAGGAGATCGACAAGAAGCCGGGGCTGATGGAGCGTATTAAGAACATGTTTAGCGAATTCATATAAGTGTAAGTCCAGATATACTTGGACCGGCCATCCAAGCACTATTCAAGGGGGAGATGGAATCAATATGTTGGAATTTGATTTTGAAATGGAGAGCTTGGCGCAAATTAAGGTCATCGGCGTAGGCGGCGGCGGAAGCAATGCTGTCAACCGGATGATTGAAAACGGCGTTCAGGGTGTTGAGTTCATCACAGTTAATACAGATGCCCAAGCGCTGCATATGGCCAAATCGGAGCATAAACTGCAAATCGGGGACAAGCTTACCCGGGGACTTGGCGCAGGCGCCAATCCTGAAGTAGGCAAGAAAGCGGCCGAGGAGTCCCGCGATCTGATTTCAAATACGCTTAAGGGTGCAGATATGGTCTTCGTTACCGCAGGAATGGGCGGCGGTACAGGTACCGGCGCAGCGCCTGTGATTGCCGAGATCGCCAGAGAATGCGGAGCATTGACCGTAGGCGTCGTGACCCGCCCGTTCACTTTTGAAGGCAGAAAACGTGCTAATCAGGCAGAACTTGGAATTGAAGCGCTCAAGGAAAAGGTCGATACACTGATTGTTATTCCGAATGACCGGCTCCTGGAAATTGTAGACAAGAAAACTCCGATGCTGGAGGCATTCCGTGAAGCGGATAATGTGCTCCGCCAGGCTGTACAGGGGATCTCTGACCTTATTCAGGTTCCCGGCCTGATTAACCTTGACTTTGCTGATGTGAAGACGATCATGACCGAACGTGGTTCTGCGCTTATGGGAATCGGTATTGCCACCGGCGAGAACCGTGCTTCTGAAGCAGCCCGCAAAGCCATTATGAGCCCGCTGCTTGAGACTTCAATCGAAGGTGCGCGCGGTGTAATTATGAATATTACAGGCGGCTCCAACCTCTCATTGTATGAGGTAAATGAAGCGGCTGAGATCGTTACCGCTGCTTCCGACCCTGAAGTTAATATGATTTTTGGTGCCATTATTGAGGAAAGCATGAAGGACGAAATCAAGGTAACGGTTATCGCTACCGGGTTCGAACACAAGCCTTCACCGGTTTCACAGACCCGCCGTCCGGCGGTCAGCAGTGAACCTGCTCCTGCTGCCGATAAGAACAACAGCAACAATCTGCGTCCGTTCGGTAATCAGACAGCCTCTGACCAGCTTGATATTCCGACCTTTCTGCGCAACCGCACACGCGGCAGTAACGATTAGACAACTGTAAATATTTCATACGGAAGCACCGTATCCCCCGGCTGGAAAGCCGGGAAGGATGCGGTGTTTTTTTGCTTTTTCAGCTGATATAATGCGGATAACGGGAGCGGATGAACCAATGGAGCTGCTTGATCCCCGGGTGGATTTTGTGTTCAAACGAATTTTTGCAAGTGAAGGCAACAAGGATGTTCTGCTGGCTTTTCTGAACCATGTACTGCAGGATGCTGGTGCACCGCCGCTTGAGGAAGTCGTGCTGCTGAACCCCTACACGGATAAGGATGATCCCGAGGATAAGCAGTCTATCTTTGATATCTGGGCGAGGACGGTCGATGGCAGGCTGATTAACATTGAAATGCAGCTGTTCAACCAGTATGACATGGAGAAGCGGACGCTGTACTACTGGAGTAAACGTTATTCAAGCCAGCTGCAAACCGGCGGCCGGTATATAGAGCTCAAGAAATGTATAACGATTAATATATTAAATTATAATGTGCTGCCGAATGCACACACTCATAGTGTATTTCATCTGCTGGAGGACAGCAGCGGTGCGCCGCTCATAGATGATATAGAAATTCATTTTCTTGAATTGCCGAAGCTGAAGAAGGCTGCTGTTCCCGGTGAAGAAGGACTGGTTAACTGGCTGCTGTTTTTAAAGGGAGATACTGATAACTGGGAGGTACTGAAGATGAATGAACCGGCACTGCAAAAAGCGATTGAAACGCTGGAATACCTGAGTCAGAATCCCGAAGCCCGGCGCAGATATGAAGACCGTCAGAAGTTCTGCATGATGAGGCCTCCCAAAGGGACGGCGCGCAAAGGGAAGGCTTTGCCAAAGGTAAGTCAGAAGGAAGGAAAGAAGGCATGGAGCAGGCCAAGCTGGAAATTGCCAATAATTTACTACGGATGGGAATGGATCAGCAGGCCGTCCAAGCCGCAACCGGACTTACGGAAGAGGAAATCAGGTCTTTGCATTGAATAATTGTGATAATGACCGTATTTTAGAGACCAGCCTATTCAGGCTGGTTTTTCTTTTTATATCTATGCATTGCCCCCGCACCTATAACTCGACAAAAAAACCTTTGGAGTGTCCCCCATGTTTAGACAGACTTTGAAAGCGGGAGTTTCTATACTAATCTTATCGTCAAAAAAGAGAGCCTGCTTCAGTCCGCAGGACAGCAGCTCTTAGGCAGGTGAAAGTACTGGTAGTTTATATTGATTTGATTTTCGCCGCCAATCTGCTGATCGACGGAGTGCTTATATGGCTGACCGCGTGGCAGATCAAAGTCAAGGTGTCCTGGTGGAGGCTGGCCCTCTCCGCTCTCGTCGGCGCGTTATATGTAGTGATGATGTTTGTGCCGGAGCTGTCTTTTCTTTACACCTTTATGATTAAGTTCGGATTGTCCGTGCTGATGCTGCTGATAGCCTTCGGGTATAACAGCCTGCAGCGCTTTCTGCGTGCACTCGGAGCGTTTTATGTCATCAATTTCGCGGCGGCCGGCGGGATACTGGGCATCCACTACCTGCTGCAGAGCTCGGGGGACATCTGGAACGGTATTCTGTTTACAAGTACAGGGGGCCAAGCCCACCGGCTCAAAATCGGCTTCTGGTTCGTGCTTGGAATGCTGCCGGTGGTGCTGCTGCTCTTTAAGCTAATCCATTCCTCACGGGTGCGCAGGGAGCAGTTGGACTCCTACATCGGTGAAGTCACTGTGGAAATTGAGGGTGTCAGCGTGAGCTGTCCGGGACTGCTTGATACAGGCAACCGGCTGAATGATCCTCTGACCCGGATTCCGGTCATGGTGATGGAGGCATCACTGTGGGAAGGACATCTGCCAGACTCCTGGAAAGGAAAGCTGACACAAATGGGCGCAGACCAGCTTCTGCTGGAAACGGACGGGCAGTCTTTTGCATGGCAGGACCGGATGAGGCTGGTGCCGTACCGGGGCATTAACCGCGGGGCGGCATTCATGCTCGCACTGAAGCCGGACCTGGTGAAGATAAAGCTTGGTGAGGAGATCTTCTGCAGTAAAAGAGTGCTCATCGGGCTGGATGGCGGGACACTGTCGGGAGACGGCGCATACCGGGCGGTCATACATCCTGACCTGGCCCAAAGAGAGCACACGGCTGAAGCTGCAGTGCTTTGATGAAAAGATAAGAACGTGTATGTTTGATGATACACTGATTCTTATCTTTCTCGCAGAACCGGATACCGTCCTGTTCAGGATGGCGAAGCCGTGTCTACTTGAAATATAAGAATTGATTTGTTTTACGCTATCAATCATCCTTATATTTCTCGCAGAAACGGTTACCGCCTTCTTTGAAGGACGGCATAGCCGTTTCTACTTGGATCACCCCAAGAGGATGGTTAAAGACATCCGGGGTAACCAAGCACTTCTTGGAGGAGGAACAATAATGGTCAAATGGAAGCTTGCACTGCAGCTGCAGTACTATCGGATGCTGTTTCTGCTGGGGCTGAAAAGCCAGGAAATTTATTATATCGGGGGAAGCGAAGCTCTGCCTCCGCCTTTGACAAGGGAAGAAGAGGAATACCTGCTGCAGAGGCTGTCGACAGGTGACGCCGCGGTGAGGGCTATGCTGATTGAACGCAACCTTCGGCTGGTTGTCTACATCGCCCGCAAATTTGAGAATACAGGCATCAACATTGAGGATCTGGTCTCCATTGGCGCCATTGGCCTGATCAAGGCCGTTAACACGTTCGATCCCGACAAGAAGATCAAGCTGGCCACTTATGCCTCTCGCTGCATCGAGAATGAGATTCTGATGTATCTGCGGCGTAACAGCAAGACACGCAGTGAGGTATCCTTTGATGAGCCGCTGAATATTGACTGGGACGGAAATGAGCTGCTTCTGTCAGATGTGCTGGGAACGGAAAATGACACCATTTACCGCAATATAGAGGAGCAGGTGGACCGCAAGCTGCTGCAGAAGGCGCTGGAAAAGCTGAGCGAGCGGGAGAGGCTGATAATGGAGCTGCGGTTCGGGCTGCGCGGCGGAGAGGAAAAAACACAGAAGGATGTTGCCGACCTGCTGGGAATCTCGCAATCTTATATCTCGCGGCTGGAAAAGAGAATCATTAAGCGGCTGCGCAAGGAATTCAACAAGATGGTGTGAGCAAAAAACCAAGGAATAAAATGCCGGACCGGGGAGATAATGTACAGTAATGTTTCTCCTTGGGAGGTAAATCATCATGACCCGAAACAAAGTCGAGATTTGCGGAGTGGACACTTCCAAGCTGCCCGTTCTGACGAACGTGGAAATGCGGGAGCTGTTCACTTCGCTGCAGCAGCAGGGCGAGCGATCCGCCAGAGAGAAATTGGTTAACGGTAACCTTAGACTCGTTCTTAGCGTTATTCAAAGGTTCAACAATCGGGGAGAGTTCGTAGACGATCTGTTCCAGGTAGGCTGCATCGGTCTGATGAAAGCCATCGATAATTTTGATTTATCGCAAAATGTGAAGTTCTCCACCTACGCGGTACCGATGATTATCGGAGAAATCCGCAGGTACCTCAGAGACAACAATCCGATCAGAGTCTCGCGTTCGCTGCGGGATATCGCCTACAAAGCCCTTCAGGTCCGTGACAGCCTGACCAACCAGAATTCGCGGGAGCCGACGATTTTTGAAATCTCCCAGGCGCTTGGCGTACCGAAAGAGGATGTTGTTTTCGCACTGGATGCCATCCAGGACCCTGTTTCTTTGTTTGAGCCAATCTACCATGACGGCGGAGATCCAATCTATGTGATGGACCAGATCAGCGACGACAAAAACAAGGATGTCTCGTGGATTGAGGAAATTGCCCTGCGTGAAGCGATGCGGAAGCTGGGCCAGCGCGAGAAGCGGATTCTGTCCATGCGTTTCTTCGAAGGGAAAACCCAGATGGAAGTGGCGGATGAAATCGGCATTTCACAGGCCCAGGTCTCTAGGCTTGAAAAGTCGGCCATCCAGCAGATGCAGAAGCATGTGAAGTCTTAAGCTGACGATAAAAAAGCAGGGGTATCCATAAGGCGTGTTCAAGCCGGCGGATACCCTTTTGTATGTTATGCAGCAGCTCCTGCAATTAATTCTGCATGTTGCCAAGCCTGAAGGACATATAATCAGCTATAGGTCTGATTGTACAGGAGTGGTGGGATGAACGAGGATTCCTTTAATTCAGGCAAAAAAATGAAAATTTCCGATTTTCAGACGAAGGATGTTATCAATATCGTGGATGGAAAACGGCTGGGGCAGATCAGCGATCTGGAGCTGGACCTGCGCCGGGGTGTGATCGATGCGGTAATTGTGCCGGGCTTCAGCCGCTTTATGGGGCTGTTTGGAGGCGGCAGTGATCTGATTATCCCCTGGCGGAATATCGTCAAGATCGGTGCGGACGTCGTGCTTGTCAAAATAGAAGAGGCCAGGCTGCCGCAGGGCCAGGAAGAGCGTGAAACGATGTATCTGGAGCGGGGTGACCGCAACGAACGGCGCACTTATTAATCGGGTGCGTCTTTTTTAACCGTTTGTGGGTAAGAGCTTTGGAAAGGATGCAACACGCGAGTGTTTGAGCAAGCCTCGTAGACCTGGCCTCACATTGTAGGGTACACTTAAGCAGAGGTGAGAGAATGGAGCCGTTTATTCAAATCAAAGGGCTGCCTGTGCGGCTTGAGCTGGAGCCATGGCAGGTGCATACAGAGATTACTGCCGGGTTCACAGGAAGAGCGGGCGGGGCCGGAAAGCCGCCGTATGACGGCTTTAACTGTGCTTTTCATGTTGGCGATGATCCGGAAGATGTGCTGAGTAACCGGAGAATGCTTGCGGAGAGTCTGGGATTTAGCCTGGCCGATTGGACCTGCGGAGAGCAGACCCACGGAAAACATATAGCTGCTGTGACTGCTGAAGACCGCGGACGCGGCAGCACGGACAGGGAGTCGGCATTTCCGTCTACGGACGGACTTATGACCAATGTGCCGGGTGTGCTGCTTACTTCTTTTTATGCCGATTGTGTGCCTTTGTACTTTTATGATCCTGTGCAGCGTGTGGTTGGACTGGCTCATGCCGGATGGAAGGGAACCGTAGCGGAAATTGCCGGGGCGATGGTTGCAGCAATGTCCGGGATGTACGGAAGCAGGCCTGAGGAGATAATAACGGCTATAGGCCCGTCAATCGGAGACTGCTGCTATGAGGTTGATGATTATGTCATGAATCATGTGCGCGCGCTTGAGCCGACATTGCCTGAGCCGGCTTCATTAGAGGCTGCACCGCCGCTGTACAGCGCTTCGCAGAGTGATAAGGACAAAAGTATGCTGAACTTGAAAGAAATGAACCGACGCATTATGATTAAAGCAGGAATTTTGCCGACTCATATCGAATGTACAACATGGTGTACAAGCTGTAATCCTGATGTATTCTTTTCATACCGTAAGGAACAGGGAGTAACAGGAAGAATGACGAGCTGGATCGGAATAAAGGAGAGTTGAAGTTGGCTTTGACACTGCAGGAAAGAATAGTTGCTGTCGAGGAACGTGTAGCACGGGCCTGTGCGGCAAGCGGCCGGGATGTACATGACGTCAAGGTTATCGCAGTGACGAAATATGTATCGCTGAAGACGGTGGCGGAGGTTTTGGAGGCAGGCCTTGAGGAAATTGCCGAGAGCCGCTGGCAGGATGCCGAGCATAAATGGAACCTGCTTGGAGACAAAGGGACCTGGCATTTTATCGGTCATCTCCAGACCAATAAGGTTAAGGACGTTATCGGCAAATTTGAATATATACATTCATTAGACCGGCTGTCGCTGGCACGGGAATTGCAGAAAAAAGCCGAAGCCGCCGGCATTGATGTGAAGGTATTTATCCAGGTGAATATCTCCGGAGAAGATACGAAGTTTGGACTGCCGCCGGAGGCTGTGCCGGATTTCCTCAGGGAAATCGCTCCGCTGCACCGGATTAAAGTAGTAGGACTGATGACGATGGCCCCACATGAAGAGGATCCGGAGCTTACCCGTCCGGTGTTCCGCGGACTGCGCGAGCTGCGTGATGAGCTGAATCTGCTGGCTTTGACACCTGAGCCTATACAAGAGCTGTCGATGGGAATGTCGAATGATTTTGAAGTGGCGATAGAGGAAGGAGCCACCCGGGTGCGCCTGGGTACGGTATTAGTAGGTCACGAGGAGGGAGCTTGATGGGCGTGATGAACCGGTTTATGAACTTTTTGGGCTTGCAGGAGGAAGAGGAAGTTGTTGAGCGGGAACAAATCACCCGTGATGAAGAGGAGTATGAGCCTGCCCCTGTAGAAACCCGCAAGAACCAGCGGGCTAACGTCGTCAGTATTCATTCGCAAAAAAATGTGAAGGTTGTACTGTATGAGCCTCGCTCTTATGAAGAGGCCCAGGAAATTGCCGATCACCTGCGTTCCCACCGTACTGTTGTCATTAATCTGCAGCGTGTGCGCAACGACCAGGCGATGCGGATCATTGATTTTCTCAGCGGAACCGTTTATGCCCTGGGTGGAGGAATATCCAAGATTGGGGGCAATATATTTATGTGCACACCGGACACCGTTGAGATTCAGGGGTCGATTACAGAAATCCTGGGAGACGAACAAGATTACAACAGAATGAGGTGAACAGGTTTTGAACGAAATATCTTCCATTATTAACATTCTATTTCAGATTTACTATTACATGATTATTATATACATTCTCATGTCCTGGCTGCCGAACCTGCGCGAAAATTTCATCGGCGAGCTGCTGGGCAAGCTTGTTGAACCTTACCTGAGCCCTTTCCGGCGGATCATTCCACCGCTGTTCGGGACACTGGATATTTCCCCGATCATTGCACTGTTCGTTTTGCGCTTTGCAGTAGTCGGTCTTCATTCCATCGTGGCAATGCTCTTCGGCTAGCATGATGAGAAATGAAATTTACGGGCATTTTCATCCTGACGAACGGCAGTTTGTGGATAAAGCCTGGGAATGGGTCAGCCATGCCGGGGATTATCATGAAATGAAGCTGACTGAGTTCCTTGATCCCCGCCAGGGCTATATTCTGCAGACGCTGGTGAACCGTCATCCCGATGTGGAAGCTCGCTGGGAGGGCGGCTTTGAGAACGCTGAACGGAGGCGGGCGCTGGTTGCACCCGATTACCGTGATCTTTCTGAAGAAGATATGGAGCTGAAGGTGCTCAGTATCTCCTCAGGTGAGCAGAAATTTCTCACCCTGGAGCATGGCGACTACATGGGCGCTATTCTCGGACTCGGGGTCAAAAGAGGAAAGATCGGCGACATTCACGTGCTGGAGGACGGATGCCATGTAGTAGTAGCATCAGACATAGCCGACTATCTGGCGATGAATCTGACCGGTGTGCACCGGATTAATGTTACTACTGAGGTCCTGCCAATTTCCGGCTTGCGCACAGCAGCGGTCAAGCTGGAAACGGTGGAGCTGACAGTCGCTTCCTTACGGCTCGATGGAATTGCTGCGGATGTGACGCGGCTTAGCCGGAGCAAGATACTGGTTCCTATTAAAGCGGGGCGCGTGCGGGTCAACTGGAAAGTGGAGGAAGATCCTTCCTGCGGATTAAAAGACGGGGATATGGTGTCCATTCAAGGATTTGGCCGGTTTAAGGTTCTGGAGGTCGCAGTCTGACCAAAAAAGGCCGTTACCGGGTCAAGGTCGGTAAATTTGTCTGAATCTCCAGCAGGAATCTGCAGGCGCTTGTCGAAATTCATTACTCCTAAGGAAGCAAATGATTTGAAAGCCGGACGCCGATAAGTGTAAGTAAGGTGCTCCTAGAGCTTCATCCGGAATGAAATTCTGGCAGCACTACCGGCTGCCTCCTTCAAAACGGGACGAAGCATTCGATTCTTTTTGCAGTATAGTCTTTCTTGTGTGCCATCCGGATACCACAACGTCGGAGAAGCGCACAAGGTCCGAAATTTCTAGGAGGTGCACAGCATGCCATTAACGCCGCTCGATATACATAACAAGGAGTTCTCCCGGAGAATCCGTGGTTATGATGAGGACGAGGTCAATGAATTCCTTGATCAGGTCATCAAGGATTACGAAAGCGTCATTCGCGAAAATAAGGAGCTGCAGAACCAGCTTCTGTCCATTCAGGAGCGTCTCGATCATTTTGTGAACATTGAGGAAAGCTTATCCAAAACCATCATTGTCGCCCAGGAAGCGGCCGATGATGTAAAGAACAATTCCAAGAAGGAATCTCAGCTGATCATCAAGGAAGCAGAAAAAAATGCCGACCGGATCATCAATGAGGCTTTGTCCAAATCCCGCAAGATCGCCATTGAGACGGAAGAGCTCCGCAAGCAGGCTTCTATCTACCGCACCCGGTTCCGGACGCTGGTGGAAGCACAGCTTGAACTGCTCTCGCAGGATGACTGGAATGCGCTTGAGAGCCGGGAGACCAGCGACAACCTGCTCTGATGGTGATGGCCGGTGTCGCGTAGGCTGATGCCGGATTGGATTTTAAGGCAGCTCGGCGGCTGCAGTGTTGACATTTTTTCTGAAAACGTCTATAACTAGAACATATCTGTGTAAAGTTTATACGTATTCGATGACGGGACAAAGTACGATAAGGTTATGTTCTCCAGAGAGTCGGCGGTGCTGCGAGCCGATTGTTCAGGCCTTACCGGAAGATCTTCCCCTAGAAGCTGAGCTGAAGCGACTTCGTCGTGCGTAGGTTTATGCCGTCTGCCGGACGTTATCCCGGACCCGCATAGCAGCAGTATGTGCGGAACTGAGATTGTGCTGTATTCACTCCCCTTAAGGATGTGCGTCAGGCACAGAATTAGGGTGGTATCGCGAGCGTCGTCTCGCCCCTTTGGGGGCGGGGGGACGCTCCTTTTGTTGTGTGGCGATCCCCCTAAATCCCCCTTCCGAAGGGGGACCCCAAGGGCTGGCCGCCCTCTGGACACCCGCAACAAGTGCTCCGGGGAGAGATTGGCTGTGGCGGACGAGAAGGATTATTACGGCGGGGGAAGCGGCCCTTCTTAGGCTCCCCTGGCGGGGACGCCTGCGGGGCCTTCACCTAAGGTCAAGGGCAAGGCGTCCGCCCAGCGCTGCCCTAACGGGATCGCGGGGCGGGTGCCCCACAAGAGCAAGGGCCACAAAAGCAAGGGCAAGCGGGCGGCGCGGCTAGCGTGCCTGAGGTAAAGCGGGCCGCTTGCGGCGGTAAGCGCGGATTACAACCAAATTAACAACCATACCGCCTCTGTCCCGGAGCTAGACAACTTTCCGGGTGTCCAGAGGGCCGGGGCCCTTGGGGTCCCCCTTGGCTAAGGGGGATTTAGGGGGATCGAAAATGCCTTAAGGTTTGGCTTTTGCTCAATAAGCCCTGGGATTGTAGTATTTTTTCATAAAATTTTACACGGTAAGGTTTTACTTTTGGAGGGATGCCGCATGTTAGCCAAACGTATCATTCCCTGCCTGGACGTAAAGGACGGGCGGGTAGTCAAGGGTGTGAATTTTGTTAATCTTCGCGATGCCGGGGATCCGGTGGAGCTGGCGGCGATTTATGACCGCGAAGGTGCTGACGAGCTGGTGTTCCTGGACATTTCCGCCTCGGTGGAAGGGCGGGCGACCATGGTGGAGGTTGTCCGCCAGACCGCCGGGGAGATCGCGATTCCTTTTACAGTCGGCGGCGGCATCTCGACTCCGGACGATATGAAGCGGATTCTGCGCGCCGGGGCAGATAAGATCGGCATCAACACGGCCGCAGTCAACAATCCACGGCTTATTCTTGAAGGGGCGCGCCGCTTTGGCTCCCAGTGTATTGTAGTGGCAATGGATGCCAAATATAATGAGGCTTGGGGCGAATGGGAAGTGTATACGCACGGCGGGCGCAAGCCGACCGGAATCCGGGCACTGGCCTGGGCGAAAGAGGCTGAACAGATGGGCGCCGGCGAGATTTTGCTAACCAGCATGGATGCTGACGGAACCAAGGACGGATTCGATCTGAAGCTGACAGCAGCGGTGAGCAGCCTGGTAGGCATTCCTGTCATCGCTTCCGGCGGCGCCGGGAAGATCGGCGACTTCTACGATGTATTTACTGAAGGTAAGGCCGATGCCGGGCTTGCCGCGACTATTTTTCACTATAAAGAAATTGCAATACATGATCTGAAGGCAGATTTGAAGTCTAAAGGGGTAGAAATCCGATGAGCCAAGAACAAGAAGCCATTATTGAAAATATCCGCTGGAATGAATCCGGGCTGCTGCCTGCCGTTGTGCAGGATGCACGCACGCTCGAGGTGCTGATGTTCGCCTACATGAATCCGGAGTCGCTGCGGCTCTCGCTTGAGAGCGGCCAGACCTGGTTCTGGAGCCGTTCCCGCAGTGAACTGTGGCATAAAGGCGGAACCTCGGGCAACACACAGGCCATTACTTCGATTCACTATGACTGTGACAGTGATACACTGCTGGTGAAGGTGGTTCCAGAGGGACCTGCCTGCCATACAGGTGAAAATACATGCTTTTACCGCGAAATCCCGCTTACTGGTCAGGCAGCAGCGGGGCCTCTGCGTACCGCAAGTGCAGATGAAGGGCGTTTTGCCGTACTGGGCGAGCTGGAGCGGGTGATTGCCGAGCGGGAAACCGAGCGTCCGGAGGGTGCTTATACTACCTATCTGTTCGATAAGGGCGTAGACAAGATTCTGAAGAAGGTGGGCGAGGAAGCCTCCGAAACGATTATCGCCGCCAAAAATAAAGACAATGCCGAGCTCCGCCTCGAAGTGAGCGATCTGATCTATCACCTGCTGGTGCTGCTGCAGGAGCGCAAGCTGCCGCTGGATGAGATTCTGGACGAGCTGAGCGCCCGACACGAACGTCCGCGCCGCGACTAGGAGGGGGTAGAGGGATGCATATCGACTATCATACCCATCATGAGCGCTGCGGTCATGCAGTAGGGAAGCTGGAGGAGTATGTGCAGCGCGGAATTGAGCTGGGCCTGCAGCAGCTGGGCCTGTCCGATCATCTGCCGCTGATTCATGTGGATCCGGATAGCTACTACCCTGAAATGGCCATGCCGCTGGCCGAGCTTCCGCGGTACGTCGAGGAATGCCTGACACTGAAGGAGCGCTACCGCGGAATCATTGATCTGCGTGTGGGGCTGGAGGCGGATTATATTGAAGGCTATGAGGAGCAGATCCGCGAGCTTTTGTCGCCCTATCCATGGGATTATCTGATCGGCTCTGTGCATTTTCTCGGAGAGTGGGATATTACGGATCACCGGCAGACCGGCGGCTGGGAAGGCAAAGATGTAATGGAGGTATACCGCCGTTATTATGATGCTGTAAGGAAGTCGGCGTTATCGGGATTATATGATATTATAGGACATATAGATGTGATCAAACGGTTCGGCTACGGCCCGCAGACTCCGGAGGAGAAGGCTGAATCCAGGGAACTGGAGCTTAGCGCGCTGAAGGCGATCGCCTCAAGCGGGATTGCCATGGAGCTGAATGCTTCCGGCCTGACCAAGCCCTGTGCCGAAATGTTCCCGGCGGAGCATGTATTGCAGCAGGCGCATACGCTGGGCATTCCGCTTACACTCGGCTCTGACGCCCACGACCCGGCCAAGCTGGGCGACGGGCTGCAGGAAGCCCGCAGTCTGCTATGGAATACCGGCTTCCGCGAACTGGCGGTGTTTGAAGGCCGTCGCCGTTCATTGGTACCGTTTGAGCTTAAATTATGATCTAAATTATGATCCCAGGAGGGTATTATGCAGCATCATCAATTGCGTATTTTTTCCGGTTCGTCAAATCCGAAGCTGGCCGCAGACATTGCGGAACGTCTCGGTGCACCCCTCAGCCCGATTAAGCTGACCCGTTTCAAGAGCGGTGAGATTTATGTGCATTATGAGGAGAGCATCCGGAACTGCGACGTATTTTTGGTGCAATCCCTCGCTCATCCTATTAATGAGCTGTTCGTAGAGCTGCTTGTGATGATTGATGCCGCCAAACGTGCCTCGGCAAGGACAGTGAACATTATCGTTCCTTACTACGGCTATGCCCGGCAGGAGCGCAAATCTGCACCCCGCGAGCCGATCTCGGCCAAAATGGTTGCCGATGTGCTGACCACTGCAGGGGCAACCCGGGTCATTACCATTGATCTGCACGCGGCCGCCATTCAGGGCTTCTTCAACATTCCGGTGGATCATCTGACTGCGCTTGATCTGATCAGCGGTTACCTGAAGGTTAAGAATATCTCCAACCCTGTGGTGGTTTCGCCGGATGCAGGACGTGCCTCCATGGCCGAGAAGCTGGCCAGCCGGCTGGATTCACCTTTTGCGATTATGATCAAGAAACGTCCGGCACATAACGAATCCGTTATCACGCATGTGATAGGAGATGTTGAGGGAAGAACGCCAATCATTATCGAGGACCTGATCGATACCGGCACGACAATTGTGAATGTGGTTGAGGGCCTTAAGGAGCGGGGAGCCGGCAACAGTATTGTCTGTGCAACACACGGGCTGTTCTCCGGTGATGCGCTGACACGTATGGATCATGACAATATTGATGAAATTGTTGTCACTGACTCAATTGCGCTGCCTGACGACCACTCTACCCGTTATAAGGTGCTGTCCGTTGCACCGATGCTGGCAGAAGCCACACGCATTATTATTGAAGGCGGATCCATCGATAAATTGTTCAGAGACGCGGGAATTTGATTCCCGCGTCTTTGCTGTGCAGCTGCGGTGCAGGAGCCGCTTCATCTATTTTCCTGAGGTGCGACCTTCCCTTAGCTTGAGAATCCCCCGCTCACTTGTGTTATACTGTGTGAAGCAGCTAAGCCCAGAGATGGAAACGATAGACTGCTTTAGGATAGGAGCCCGGAGTGCCCTTACGGCACAACCCTCCTATTTTTGCGTGAGGATAAGGAAGCTTACAAAGGGAGGTGCCTTGCTTCCATGATTGAGAGAACTTCAGATGAGACGGAGTTAAGCAATGTCATTCCGGTGACTCTGGATGCCAATTTTTTCTTTGAAAGAGCCGTTCGGTCGCTGGACCGCTTTCAATATGATAAGGCATTAAAGAATTTTCGCAAAGCTGTTGAATATGAGCCGGAGAATCCGGTAAATCACTGTAACATGGCAGGCATCTTATCGGAGATGGGTAATTATAAAGCATCCAATGATATTCTGACCCATGTACTGGAAAAGATCGACCCGGCGATGACCGAATGCCACTTCTACATGGCTAACAATTATGCCAATATGGAGAGCTTCGAGGAGGCAGAGCGCTCGCTCATGACGTATCTGGAGCAGGATGCCGCCGGTGAATATCTGGCGGAGTCCGAGGAGCTGATGGAGCTGCTGCAGTATGAGCTGGACCGTCCGGCTCCGCTGATCAAAATCCGCAGCCGTGAAGGGGTTGTGGAGCACGACCGTGCCCGTGCACTGCTGGAGGAAGGGAAGTTTCCCCAGGCGGTAGATCTGCTGGAGGAGATCGTCAAGGCAACTCCCGATTTTCTGGCAGCCCATAATAATCTGGCACTTGCCTATTTCTATATGGGCCGTTTTGCAAGAGCGAAGGAATGCCTGGGCGCTGTGCTGGAGCAGGACGCAGGCAATCTGCATGCCCTGTGCAATATGGCTATCTTTCTGCAGTATGCCGGGGACCGTGACCAGCTGGATACGCTTCTTGTAAGGCTTGAGGCCACCGTGCCCTTCCATAAGGAGCATGTGTTCAAAATGGCCACTACGATGGGCATTCTGGGCCGGCACAAGACGGCCTATAGTCATTTCCGCCGCCTGCTGAGGGATGAAGAGGTTGGCGCAGACGCCAGCCTGTTCCATTATTGCGCTGCTGCTGCGAGCAACAGCGGATTGCACAGCGACGCCTTGCGCTGCTGGCGGCAGGCCGCCAAGCTTGACCCGGCATCGCCTGTACCGGCTTTCTTCCTCGCCCAGCTGCAGCAGGCGCTGGCAGAGGGCCGGCCAATGTCGCCGGTCAGCTATAATTATCAGCTGCCTTTTCAGGAGCAGCTGAAGCAGTGGAAGAACAATGCCAGCAGCTTCACAGCTGAAGTACGCAGCAATCCGCTGCTGCGGGCCTCCTTCTTCTGGGCGCTGCGCTACGGCGATTCCGGGACCAGAATGCAGGTTACCGAGGCGCTCCGCTGGATTGAGGACGAAGAGATGTCCGAGGTGCTGGGCGAATTGCTGCAGCAGGAACCGCTCCAGGAGGAGAAGCTGCAGGAAGCGGCGCTGATCAGCCTGCAGCGGCTGATCGGAAGCAGCCTGAAGGAAAATCCTATTTCGGCAGAAGAGCAGGAACTGGCGCAGGGGGATTTGCCTTCTTCAACGGAGAAGGTATAACCCCGGCAAGGTAATATAAGCAAGCAGGTATAAATGAAGCGGGATTCTGCATCCTTATATTGTTTACCCGAAACAGTGAGAGGGCTTCTTCTGAAGCTCCGCCGCTGTTTCTTCTTATAAATCATTACCTACTCGTAAGGAGGCCATAGTGATGTACAAAACGATTGTAATCGGAACAGGCCCGGCAGGGCTGACTGCCGCTATTTATTTAGCCCGCGCCAATCTCAGCCCGCTCGTAATTGAAGGCTTGCAGCCGGGCGGACAACTGACAACGACGACAGAAGTGGAGAACTTTCCTGGCTTTCCTGAGGGAATTCTCGGCCCTGATCTGATGGAGAATATGCGCAAGCAGGCTGAGCGCTTCGGTGCACAGTTCAAGAACGGCTGGGTGGAATCGGTCGATTTCTCACAACGTCCGTTCAAAGTGAAGGTGGATGGGCTGGGTGTGCTTGAGGCGGAATCGGTCATCATTTCAACCGGCGCTTCCGCACGGTATCTGGGAATTCCGGGCGAGCAGGAGAATGTAGGGCGCGGGGTAAGCACATGCGCCACCTGTGACGGATTTTTTTCCGCGGGAAAAGATTATCGTTGTCGGGGGCGGAGACTCCGCCATGGAGGAAGCCAGCTTCCTGACCCGCTTTGCCTCTAACGTAACGCTGGTTCACCGCCGTGAGGAGCTGCGCGCTTCCAAGATCATGCAGGACCGGGCTCGTGAGAACAGCAAGGTGACCTGGGCGCTGAACCGCACCCCGCTGGCCGTAACAGTCGGAGATACAGGCGCAGTCAAAGGATTAACCGTGCGCAATAATGAGACAGGCCAGGAAGAGCTGATTGAGGCAGACGGTGTTTTCGTGGCAATCGGCCATACTCCTAACACCGGCTTCCTGGGAGGCCAGATTACTACAGATGCTAACGGGTATATTGTAGTGAACCCTGGTACGACGGAGACGAACATTCCGGGCGTATTTGCCTGCGGCGACGTTCAGGACACCCGTTACCGGCAGGCGATTTCTGCAGCCGGAACTGGCTGTATGGCCGCTATGGATGCCGAGAAGTATCTGGAAGGCACAATGGTGCATGACTGGAGCGAAAGCCTCGACAAGTAAAGTTTGAAGTATTCTACAGAATCAAGCCGGTAATTCCGCTTATGCGGGATGCCGGTTTTTTTGTGCAGGGAACGGCTGATTACCCCGGGCGCTAACCCGCGCAGCAGCAAGACGCAGGCGGCAACCGATTTATTTAAAAAATAAAGTACATATCAGCTTCAACTTAGTGATTGCAATCACAATGTGTGTATATGGGCTATGCTAAGCTGATGTTGAGAAGAGTTCTCAATAAGTGGATTAAAGGAATGGTGTCCATGAACAAAGTGCTGAAGATGGATGAGTCCATATTCGAGCTGGTGAGCCGGCATCCCGAGGTAACCGGCATTATGGTGGAGCTGGGGTTTCAGGATATTGCCAAACCGGGGATGCTGCAGACCGCAGGCCGGTTCATGACCCTGTCGAAGGGAATCAAACTGAAAAAAATGGATCCTGAAACAGTAAGGCAGACATTTGTCCGTCATGGTTTCGAGATTGTTGAATAGAAGCATTCCGCATATAAAGGAGAGAGTATAATGAGTGAATTAATTAACAACCGTGAAGTGGATGTACCCGAGCAGACCCGCCGCCAGGCGATGCTCAAGGAAATTATTAAAGAGCTGCATGCCGGTAAAAGTGTAGATGAGGTCAAAGCCCGTTTTGCTGAAGCGGTTGGCGATGTGACAGTAGCCGAAATTTCTGCAATGGAGCACTCGCTGATGACGGAGGAAGGTATTCCGGTAGAAGAAGTCCAGCGGCTGTGTTCGGTCCATACCGCAATTTTTAAAGGCTCGATAGAGCAGATTCACCGTTCCTCGAAGCCGGAGGAGCAGCCTGGTCATCCTGTTCACACCTTCAAGCTGGAGAACCGCGAAATTGAGCGGCTGGTTAACTTCCGTCTGGAGCTGCATGCCGGCAAGTTCCTGAAGAATGACAGCGACGAAATTATTTTCAAGCTGCTGGAGGATCTGAGTCTGCTGCTTGATCTTGACAAGCACTACAGCCGCAAAGAGAATCTGCTGTTCCCTTATCTGGAGAAGTACGGCATCTACGGGCCGACCAAAGTAATGTGGGGCGTGGATGACGGCATCCGGGCGATGATCAAAGCAGCCAAGGCAGAGCTAAGCTCATACAAAGGCAATAAGGAAGAGATCGGTGAACAGCTGACCCAGATTATTCAGGAAGTTAACGAAATGATCTTTAAGGAAGAAAATATTCTGCTGCCGATGGCGCTCGACAAGCTGACTGAGGACGAGTGGGTCAAAATTGCCCGTGAAAGCGACGAGATCGGCTTCTGTCTGACGGCGCCGGAGCAGGAATGGATACCGGAACGCTCACCTGAACCGGAAGGCGCAGCTGTCTCTGCTGAGGAGCAGCAGGCAGGCGAAAGCCCGCAGGGCTTTATCCGGTTTGAAACCGGCCTGCTGTCACTGCACCAGCTGGAGACCATCATGAACCATCTGCCGGTTGACCTGACCTTTATCGATGAGAATGATGTTGTCCGTTATTTCTCCCACGGTAAGGAGCGCATCTTTGCACGGACCAAGGCGGTCATCGGCCGTACCGTCCAGAACTGCCACCCGCCGCAAAGTGTGCATGTCGTGGAGAAGCTGCTGGAAGACTTCAAGGCAGGACGCAAGGATGCCGAGGATTTCTGGATTAACATAAAGGATAAGTTCATCTATATCCGTTACTTCGCAGTCCGGGATGAAGCCGGCCGTTACATGGGGACGCTGGAGTTCACCCAGAATATTGCCCCGATCCGCGCGCTGGAAGGTCAGAAACGGATTTTGTCGGAATAGAGTTAATTCTTCATAAGGTGCAGGCCTTAAGGCCTGTGCCTTTTTTTTGCTGCTTAAAGAGTGTGGCCGACTGCGGGGATACCCGTAATAGTGTACAAGTCATAGATTATAGTGATAACGCATACAACGTTAATATGCCTGAAAAAGGAACCCCCTGTCGTCGGCTCAGCCAGCCCCCTTTTATCCAGCCTAGTTTTTAGAGTAGGGTATATAGCCGGGTGTGCCGCCTTTCCTTGACCGCAGGGGAGGCTTCTATTATAGTGGGTACGTAGGATTAACTATTTTAGCATAGAAAAAGGTGGCTTGTTACATGTCTGAGAATATCTACGTTGGCGTGGATTTAGGTGGAACCACGATTAAGGTTGGAATCTGCAATGCCGAGGGAACCCTGCTGCACACTTATGAGGGACCTACGGGGACTGCGGATGGCGTCGATGCCGTTATCGATAACATCGAGAAGTATGTGCGCCTGATTGTGGAAGAATCCCCGTACTCCTGGGAGCAGCTTGCCGGTGTGGGAGCAGGCCTGGCCGGATTTACGAATATTCGTGAAGGAATCATCATTCTTGCGCCTAACATAGGATTTAGAGATGTGCCGATCCGTTCCATCCTGGAAGGACGCCTTAACAAGCCTGTCAAAATAGACAATGATGCCAATGTGGCTGCGCTGGGTGAAGCCTGGAGCGGCGCGGGACGCGGCATTGAGAACTGTGTCTGCTATACGCTGGGAACCGGTGTCGGCGGCGGTATTATCATTAACGGCAAGGTATACCAGGGCTTCGGCGGTCTGGCCGGAGAGCTGGGCCATATCTCGGTTGTGCCTGACCTGGAAGCCATTCAATGCGGCTGCGGCAATATGGGCTGCCTGGAGACCGTATCCTCGGCCACCGGCATTATCCGTATGGCTAACGACGCTGTAGCACGCGGAGACCGTACTTCGCTTACTGCTGTGGAGAAGATTGCAGCGAAGGAAGTATTCGATGCTGCAAAAGCCGGCGACGAAGTCGCGCTGCGCATTGTTAACCGGGCCGCATTTTACCTGGGCAAGTCCATGGCGGCAGTTGCTGCCGTGCTGAACCCTGAAGTCTTTATTGTCGGCGGCGGAGTATCCAAGGCAGGCGACATTCTGTTTGATGAGGTGCGCCGTGTGTTTGCCAAGCTGGCTCCAGAGCCGCTGCAGAAGGGCGTTACCATCGTGCCTGCGGAGCTTGGAAATGATGCCGGCATTATTGGTGCGGCGGGTCTCTTGCTGCGTTCTTAATAAGCGGGACTTATTCATATACTAATCTTAGGGAGGGAACGCTCTCATGACCGAATTGGAGCACTCCGAAACGGCCGGCGCCACCCTGATCATTATTACAGGCATGTCAGGCGCAGGCAAAACAATTGCTGTTCAGAGTTTGGAAGACCTTGGTTTTTTCTGTGTGGATAATCTGCCGCCGGTGCTGATACCGAAATTTGCTGAACTGATTGAGCAGTCCAAAGGCAAGATCGCCAAAGTGGCACTCGTTATTGATTTGCGGGGACGGGAATTTTTTACGGCGCTTTCTGAATCGCTGACCTACATCAAAAATGAGTCAACGATCGGCTGCGAAATTCTCTTCCTCGATGCTACGGACTCCGTGCTTGTGCAGCGTTATAAGGAGAGCCGCCGGCATCATCCGCTGGCCCCCAAGGGGATGCCGCTTGACGGCATCCGGCTGGAGCGCCAGATGCTGGATGAGCTGAAGAATTCGGCTACCCTGTGTCTTGACACAAGCAGCATGAAGCCGGCCCAGCTGAAGGAGAAGATTGTCTCCAGGTTTTCTCACCTTGGCAAAAGCACACTCTCCGTTAATATTACTTCGTTTGGATTCAAGTATGGTATTCCGATTGATGCAGACCTCGTGTTTGATGTCCGCTTTTTGCCGAATCCGCATTATGTGGATCAACTGCGGCCCAAGACCGGCCAGGACAGCGATGTATATGACTATGTAATGAAATGGCCCGAAACGCAGGCTTTTCTGACCAAGCTGCTGGATATGCTCCACTTCCTGATTCCCCAGTACCGCAAAGAGGGCAAGTCCCAGATAATTATCGGCATCGGCTGTACCGGCGGCAAACACCGTTCAGTCGCCATATCCGAGTATCTGGGTAAAATGCTGGGAGTCAGCGAGACGGAGACGGTAGCGGTCAGCCACCGGGATTCCGAGCGTGACCGGCATTAACGAGAGAAGGGGTCTAAGTGTCCGAAGAACAAGAGAAACGTCCGCGGATCGTCGTTATGGGCGGCGGCACAGGGCTTTCTGTTATGCTTCGCGGTTTGAAAGAGAAGCCGCTTGATATTACAGCAATTGTAACAGTGGCAGATGACGGAGGCAGCTCCGGTATTCTGCGCAGTGAGCTGCAGATGCCGCCTCCCGGCGATATCCGCAATGTGCTGACAGCCATGGCGGATGTAGAGCCGCTTATGGCGCAGATTATGAGATACCGCTTCAGCAGTGGAGAAGGACTTGCCGGCCATAGTCTCGGCAATCTCATTCTCGCGGCGCTTACCGATATCTCGGGTGATTTTGTAACTGCTGTGCGGGAGCTGAGCCGGTTGTTCGCTGTCCGCGGACGAGTATTGCCCGCTGCCGGTGATGCGGTGGTGCTGCATGCCGAGATGGCTGACGGTACCATTGTTACGGGAGAGTCCAAAATACCCGAGGCCGGCGGCCGGATCAAACGGGTGTTTCTGGAGCCCGCAGATGTGGAGCCGCTTCCGGAGGCGCTGGAGGCGATCCGTGGTGCTGACGCCATTCTATGCGGTCCGGGCAGCCTGTACACCAGTATCCTGCCCAACCTGCTGGTGCCTAAGCTGGCGGAGGCTGTTGTAGAATCGGATGCGATCAAAATCTTTGTCTGCAATGTAATGACCCAGCCGGGCGAGACGGACAACTACACAGTCAGCGACCATCTCCAGGCCGTATACGATCACATCGGGCTGCATTTGTTCGATTATGTGATTGTCAACGACGGGGAGATCCCGGAGCAGGTGCAGGTCAAATATGCCGAGAAGGGCGCTCGCCCCGTGCTTCTTGACCGGGATGTGCTTGACGGCAACGGGTATAAGGTAATTGCTGATAAGCTGGTATTGTTCAAGACCTATTTGAGGCATGATACGGATAAGCTAAGCCACCATATTTACCAGCTGGTCAAGGATTGGATTTCCAGATAAACAAGCTTCAATGAACATGAAAGAGGTGAGCCCCTTGTCTTTTGCGGCACTTACCAAAAAAGAGCTGACGATGGTGGAGAGCCCGCCCTGCTGCGAGAAGGCGGAGATGTCAGCGCTGATCCGGATGAACGGATCCGTGCAGCTTTCAAGCAAAAAGGTGGTTCTGGACATCTCGACGGAGAACGCCGCGATTGCAAGGCGGGTATATTCTTTGCTTAAGAAATATTACCAGGTCCATATCGAGCTGCTCGTGCGTAAAAAAATGCGTTTGAAGAAAAATAACGTCTATATTGTCCGAATCCCCAGCCGGGTGCAGGAGATCCTGAAGGACCTGCGGATTGTATCCGAGGGCTTCATCTTCAATGACGGAATTGACGAGGAAATCGTCAGAAAAAACTGCTGCAAGCGGGCTTATCTCCGCGGAGCCTTCATGGCCGGCGGGTCGGTAAACAATCCCGAGGGCTCGTCCTATCATTTGGAAATCGCTTCCATGTATGAGGAGCACTGTAAAGCGCTGGTGGATCTGGCTGGTGAATTTCACCTGAACGCCCGCTGCATAGAGCGTAAAAAAGGCTTTATCCTATACATTAAGGAAGGCGAGAAGATCATCGAGTTCCTGAACCTGATCGGTGCGCACCAGGCGCTGTTCAAATTTGAGGATGTGCGGATTATGCGTGACATGCGCAACTCCGTAAACCGCATCGTCAACTGCGAAACGGCCAACCTGAACAAAACGATCAGTGCGGCTGTCCGGCAGATTGAGAACATCAAGCTGCTGCAGCGTGAGGTGGGGCTGGAGAGCCTTCCGGATAAGCTGCGCGAGGTCGCGGAAATCAGGCTGGCACACCCGGACATCAACCTGAAGGAAGTCGGTGAGATGCTGAAGGGGAACGTCAGTAAATCAGGTGTAAACCACCGTTTACGCAAAATTGATGAGCTGGCGGAGAAAGTCCGCGGCGGCTAATTATTTTTTTTCTAGTGTGGATGCGGTTATAATGATATAATATTATAAAATTAATGTGAAATTTTTGGGCAGATCTCAAATAGGGGGTAAGCGTTTCATGACAAAGCACCCGGTAGTTGTACGGTTGAAGACGGGGCTCCACGCTCGGCCGGCAGCATTGTTCGTGCAAGAAGCCAACAAGTTTTCGTCGGAGATTTTCGTGGAAAAAGACGATAAAAAAGTTAACGCCAAAAGCATCATGGGCATTATGAGCCTGGCGATCAGTTCCGGCACGGAGATTTATATCAGCGCGGATGGCGCCGATGCGGATCAGGCTGTAACCGCTTTGACAAGTCTTGTCAGCAAGGAAGAGCTGGAGAACCAATAGGTCTCCGCCTTGCTTACGATGTAGTTACAAAAAGCCCCTAACGGGGCTTTTTTTAATTTAAGAAAAAATGTTTTTGAAATGCGCACCTGAATGCAACTTTTACCAAAGAGGCCCGTCTAGAGGATACCAAACAAATAAAGGATCTGAAAGGGGAAGTTAAGCATGAAGAAATGGGGCAAATCACTCGGAGCGGTACTGCTGGCAGGAAGTTTGATTGTTGGAGGAATGGGGCTGAGCAGTGTGTTCAAAGGACCTGAAAAGGCTTACGCCGCAGAGGAAATTACCCGCAATATTGTCAGCGTAACAGGTAAGGGCGAGTTGTCGATCAAGCCGGATATCGTCTATCTGTCGATTGGAGCGAATTCATCTGCGGCAACGGCGCAGGAAGCGCAGAAAGCCAATGCAGCCAAAATTGCCAAAGTGACTGAACAGCTCAAAACAACCTGGGGAATCGCCGATAAGGACATCCAGAGCACCCAGTTCAGTGTTCAGCCTAATTACACTTACAGCGAAAAGGACGGACAGCAGGTTAAAGGCTACATCGCACAGCACACACTGCAGGTGGCTTACCGTGACCTGGCCAAGGTTGGAGCACTGCTCGATGCTGCTTCGGCTGCAGGCGCGAACAACATCGGTAGCGCGCAGTTTGCAATTGAAGATCCTTCCGCTTTTGAAGCCCAGGTTATCGAAAAGGCTATGGCTAACGCGGATGTAAAAGCAGCAGCTATCGCCAAGGCGGCAAAACGCAGCCTGGGCCAGGTTGTTACCGTAACCCAGAATGATGTAGGCAATAACCCTGTGTACTACATGGAAAATGCGGCAATGAGCAAGGCTGCTGCAGATACTGCCGGAGGCACTTCGGTTGAACCGGGCCAGGTTAAGGTTACTACCCAGCTCAGCGTAGTATATGAATTGAAATAGGATTGAAATTATGGGACCCTGCTTCTGCCGTTAATGGCACAGCGGGGTCTTTTTTCAGCAATCAGATGCTTCGCGGTAGAAATTCTCTCATTTTGTTTAAGGAAAAGTAACAAGACCCTTTAAATATGCTGTAAAAGCTTAAGAAACTGTAAGGGAATTTGTAACAATCATGGCAGCCGTACTCTCTATAATAAGAGAAGTGGACCAGGGGGCCAGGCTTTCCGGGTCTTAGGGGGAACATCAAGTCAATCATCGTACCTGCGGAAGGAGAAATCGGCATGAATATTATACTTAAGGAACAAGCGCGCAAATGGGGAACGGGCATCATGGCGGCAAGCCTGCTGCTTGGAGGTGGAATGCTGTCAGCAGGAGAAGCTCAGGCAGCACCGGCTGCAGTACAGGCTAAGACGGCCCAGTCAACGGTAGTACTGAAATGGAACGGCAGCATTACGCAGCAGACCGGCATTTTCAGCGGGGGCAAGGTCTGGGTACCTGTCAGCTTCCTGCGGGATACACTGGGTATGCCCGTGACCTATGATAAAGCGGATAAGACCTATTCCATCGGCAAAGGAAACACGCTGACCAAGCTGATGGTTTCGGATTACAGTATAGCGATTTCTGTGAACAATTATTTTCTGGGTGACTATGAAGCGAAAAATATAAATAACCGGCTGTATATACCATTTGACCTGATGACGGATTATCTGGGCTTTCAGGGGGACTGGAGTGCAGCTACCGGCCGTCTGAACGTAATGAAGCAGAAGCAAAATGCCATTACAATTACTACCGAGAGCTTCATCAAGGAGTCAGAGAACGCACCGATCAAGCTGGATTACCCGCAGGTGAGCGGGCTGGCTAATGCTGCGGCACAGAAGTCGATCAATGATACGATCAAGAAGCTGGTCCTTAATTATGCGGCAGATGCTGAGAAACAGATCGCTAACAGGTCGGAGGATGACCGGCCTTATGAGTTCCAAGGCGGATATGTGGTTACGTACAATAAGGACGGGGTACTCAGTCTGGTTACAGAACAGTACGGATACACAGGCGGAGCGCACGGAATGACCTACCGCAATGCCTTTACTTTCTCGCTGAAGGACGGTAAACGCCTGCTGATCGGTGATCTGCTGAAGGCCAACCCGAATTATAAAAAAGAGCTCAATACCAAGCTGTCTAAGCGGATTAAGGCTGAGGGCGGCTACCTCGGCGGATTTACCGGACTGAATACAGAGAAATACTTTTATTTAAAAGAAGGCAAGCTTGTCGTGTTCTTCCAGCTGTATGAATACACCGCATACGCTTCAGGATTCCCGCAGTTTGACTTTACCTTCAAGGAATTGCTGCCGGATGGAAGCAGCCCGTTCGCGGCTTTTAAATAAAGGCTTAGTCTGCGCCTCCGTGCATTGTAAAGAGCCCTTCTGCTGCCCCTATAGGGAGCCGGAGGGCTTTTTGCCGCCTGATTCCTCCGCAAGTACATATAAGGATGCCCTGCCGTTACGGGGCGCCTCTCCTGTTCATAAGCTGTAGAAAGTACCGTTTAACAGGAAGGGGGAAGAAAAGGATGAGCTATCAGTACACCGCGATCGGAGATTCCCTGACTACAGGCTTCGGGGCACTGCCCGGGAACGGGTTCGTACCGGTCTACCGGAGAATGGCGGAGGCCCGCCTGAGAACGCCAATCCGGCTGACGAACCTTGGTGTTAACGGACTGACTACGGACGGTCTGGAGCAACGGCTGAAGGGCGATTATAATTTCCGTCTGGCCGTACAGGAGGCTGACCTGATAACAATCTCCATTGGCGGCAATGACCTGATCAAAGCAGCCAAGGCGGCCGGCGGCCGTCCCGGTGATCTGTCACCGCTGCTGCAGAAGGCTCTGCGCGGCTGCAAAAGGAATATCAGTGATATCATGGGTACGCTGTCACAGCTCAAGGCCGGCATGAGTAAGCCATACATCATCCGGATTGTCGATTGTACAATCCCTATCCGCAGATAGATGAAGCTACGGAATGGGTCCGGCAGTTCAACCGGTATACTGCCGGCTACAGCAGCCGGGTCTGCGGATTTGCCTCTATTTACAATGAATTTGCCGGCAATGAGCGCGGCTTATTGTTCCTTGACCATATCCATCCTAACGGCAGGGGCTACCGGGTTATTGCCGGCAAGCTGGACGGTCTGGGGTACGGGCGGCTGGGTTAAGGTGTATAAGGATTCGGAACAGAATATATAAGAATGTAAAAAAGGCTGCCGGGACCCTTGAGGGTCCCGGCAGCCTTCTGTACTGTTATTCAGCTTACACGCCGGCTGGCAGTGTCTTCTCGATAACTTTATCGACGATACCGTACTCGGCTGCATCAGCAGCACTCATGAAGTAATCGCGGTCTGTATCCTTCTCGATGCGTTCCAGCGGCTGGCCGGTACGCTCGGAGAGGATGCGGTTCAGCTTGTCGCGCAGCTTCAGGATGCGGCGGGCGCGGATTTCAATATCCGTTGCCTGGCCCTGAGCCCCGCCCAGCGGCTGGTGAATCATGATTTCACTGTTCGGCAGCGCAAAGCGCTTGCCCTTGGCACCGGCGTTCAGCAGGAATGCTCCCATGGAAGCAGCCATACCCACGCAGATCGTGGATACATCCGGTTTGATGTATTGCATTGTATCAAAGATAGCCATACCGGCTGTGATCGAACCGCCCGGGCTGTTGATATACAGGTGAATGTCCTTATCCGGGTCTTCGGCAGCCAGGAACAGCATTTGTGCGATGATGGAATTGGCTACCACGTCATTAACATCCGTTCCAAGGAAAATAATGCGGTCCTTCAGCAGGCGGGAATAGATGTCATAAGCGCGTTCGCCGCGGTTGCTCTGTTCTACTACCATTGGAATATAACTCACGTGTAAAACCTCCTTGAATGGGTTCTTCGGAATGTGTTCATTTTTTACTGTTACCGTATTAACCACATGATAAACAAAATCAAACAAAAAGTCAAAGAAAGTCAAACTTAGTTTTAAAAAAAAGAGCCATCAATCGGCTCTTTGGTTAATTAACAGTAGGACTACTGCTAAATTATGTACAAATATCAAAATAATGGCGCGCCCGCCAAGAATCGAACTTGGATCTCAGGCTTCGGAGGCCTACGTCATATCCATTGGACCACGGGCGCAACAGAATTTATTATAATACATGAAGTCAGAAATTGCAATAAACATTAAAGGTGACCTTAAAAATAACTTTATATGCTTTTAAAAATCCCCGTTTTCCGCTCGTTCACCAGAGGGAACACAGGTTGTTTCGGCTGTGCTAAGGGGAATTCAATTCTCTTACACCCTGTGACAGATGTATAAGATGAAAAGCGGTTGAGAATTATACTTTCGGATGACTTGCACTCCGCGTAATATTTGGTTAGAATATGTGTGGGACTTAAAAAGTTAACCCGGGACATTTTGAGACCACGAACAAGGGAATAGAGAAAGACGAAGTTGCAGGAGTGAAAGCATGCGCAATTTATTGGAAATCCAAAAGCAGCTTCTGCCGGATCTCATGGAAACCCTTAAGAGACGTTACACGATTCTACATCAGATCATGCTGTCCGATATTATTGGACGCAGAACACTGGCCGCGTCGCTTGATATGACCGAGCGGGTACTGCGCGCCGAGACGGATCTTCTGAAATCGCAAGGGCTCATTGAGATCGAGAGTGTCGGTATGCGCATTAGCGATGCCGGACGCAGAACGCTTGACCTGCTGGAGCCGATCGCCAAGAGCCTGTTCGGCCTGGATGATCTGGAAGAGAAGATCCGCTCAACGTATGATCTTAGCAAAGTTATTATCGTGCCCGGGGATTGTGAATCATCTCCGTTCACCAAGCGTGAGCTGGGACGTGCAGGCGCCAAGGCCTTTCTCGGTGTACTGCGCGGTGACGATACCATTGCCGTGACAGGCGGCTCTACACTGGCTGAGATGGCCGATCAGCTGACCCTGCCATTATCCGCCTCCTATAAGAATGCATGGGTTGTCCCTGCACGCGGAGGGCTTGGAGAGAGCATGGAGATTCAGGCCAATACGATTGCTTCTACCATGGCTAAGCGGATCGGAGCAAATTACCGTCTGCTGCATGTGCCGGATCTGCTCAGCGAGGAAGCTTACCAGTCGCTGGGGCATGACTCGAACATCGGGGAGATTGTACAAATCATCCGCAGATCGCGTATCATTGTTCATGGGATCGGTGATGCCCTGGAAATGACCCGCCGTCGCAGGCTGGATGAGGCTACGGTCTCGGAGATTCAGGCCGAAGGTGCGGTTGCCGAATCGTTCGGCTACTATTTTAATGAAGCCGGCGAGGTTGTCCATACCATGCGTACGATCGGGCTCCGTTTAGAGGATATCCTTCGTACAGAGGTCGTTATCGGTATCGCAGGGGGCAAACGCAAAGCCAAAGCGATCCACGCAATGCTGCGCTTCGGGCAAGAGGATATTCTGGTTATTGATGAGGCGGCTGCTGTCGAAATCGGCAAAGAAATCGACGCACAGTTGCAGCATGTGCTATAGATTCCAGGATATGGGGAGCTTTCGCAGTTATTTTGCATTATACTTAACATTGTTGTCTTGACGAGCTTCACGGCTTGTCTTGAATAAATAAAACGAAATCTAGGAGGAACTATTCAATGAGTGTAAAAGTTGGTATTAACGGTTTTGGACGTATTGGACGCCTTGCATTCCGCCGTATTCAAAATGTAGAAGGTATCGAAGTGGTAGCAATCAACGACTTGACTGACGCTAAGATGCTTGCTCATTTGCTTAAATATGATACAACTCAAGGTAAATTCCAGGGAGACGTTGAAGTTCATGACGGATTCTTCAAAGTAAACGGTAAAGAAGTTAAGGTTCTTGCGAACCGTAACCCAGAAGAACTGCCTTGGGGCGACCTCGGCGTAGACATCGTTCTGGAGTGCACAGGCTTCTTCACAACTAAAGAAGCTGCTGAAAAGCACCTTAAAGGCGGAGCTAAAAAAGTAGTTATCTCTGCTCCAGCTACAGGCGACATGAAAACTGTTGTTTACAACGTTAACCATGACATCCTTGATGGTTCCGAAACAGTTATCTCCGGCGCATCTTGCACAACCAACTGCCTGGCTCCAATGGCAAAAGTCCTGAACGACAAGTTCGGTGTGGTTGAAGGCCTGATGACTACAATCCACGCTTACACTGGCGACCAGAACACTCTTGATGCTCCACACGCTAAAGGTGACTTCAGACGCGCTCGTGCAGCTGCTGAGAACATCATCCCTAACACTACCGGTGCTGCAAAAGCAATCGGTCTGGTAATTCCAGAACTGAAAGGCAAACTTGACGGAGCAGCACAACGCGTGCCTGTTGCTACAGGTTCCCTGACTGAGCTGGTTACTGTTCTTGAGAAGAACGTAACTGTTGAAGAAATCAACGCAGCAATGAAGGAAGCTTCCGATCCGGAAACTTACGGCTACACTGAAGATGAAATCGTATCTTCCGACATCAAGGGCATGACTTTCGGTTCCCTGTACGATGCAACACAAACCAAAGTCCTGACTGTTGGCGACAAACAACTGGTTAAAACTGTTGCTTGGTACGACAACGAAATGTCCTACACTGCACAGCTGGTTCGCACTTTGGAACACTTCGCAAAACTGGCTAAGTAAGACCGGCTTAACATAAGCAGCATCTATAGAGCGGAAACAGAAGTTCCTTGTTTCCGCTCTTTCTAAATTTGGGTGTGGAGGAAGACTAATCATGAACAAAAAAAGCGTCCGTGATGTAGAAGTAGCAGGCAAACGCGTATTCGTGCGCGTCGATTTTAACGTTCCGGTGGAAGACGGCAAGATCACTGATGATACCCGTATCCGCGAAACCCTTCCAACGATTAAGTACCTGATCGAAAACGGTGCTAAGGTCATTCTGGCCAGCCACATGGGCCGTCCTAAGGGCCAATTCGTTGATTCCATGCGTCTTACCGTTGCTGCAGAGCGCCTGTCCGAGCTGCTCGGCAAACCGGTAGCCAAAGCTGATGAAGCTGTCGGCGAGGCTGTTAAAGCGCAAATCGCTGAGCTGAATGACGGCGACGTGCTTGTGCTTGAGAATGTCCGTTTCTATCCGGGCGAAGAAAAGAACGATCCTGAACTGGCTAAGCAGTTCGCTGAACTGGCTGACCTGTTCGTAAATGACGCGTTCGGCGCGGCTCACCGTGCTCATGCTTCTACTGAAGGTATCGCTCACTTCCTGCCGGCTGTATCCGGTCTTCTGATGGAGAAGGAATTGTCCGTACTGGGCAAAGCTCTTTCGAACCCTGAGCGTCCTTTCACTGCCATCATCGGCGGTTCCAAGGTTAAGGACAAAATCGACGTTATCGACAACCTCTTGAACCTGGCTGACAATGTTCTGATCGGCGGCGGCCTTTCTTATACATTCACCAAAGCTCAAGGCTATGAAATCGGCAAATCGCTGGTAGACAACGATAAAATCGACGCTGCGCTGGGATTCATCGAGAAGGCTAAAAAACTGGGCAAAAACTTCGTACTTCCGGTTGACGTTGTTGTCGCTGACAAGTTCGGTGCAGATGCCAACACCAAAATTGTAGATGTTACTGAAATTCCTGCTGACTGGGAAGGTCTGGACATCGGTCCTAAAACCCGTGAAATCTACGCCAATATCATCAAAGATTCCAAGCTGGTTGTTTGGAACGGACCTATGGGCGTATTCGAAATCGATATCTTTGCTGAAGGAACCAAGGCTGTAGCGCAGGCTTGCGCAACAACTGAAGGTTACACTGTCATCGGCGGCGGCGATTCCGCAGCTGCAGCAGAAAAATTCCAGCTGGCTGACCAAATGGATCACATCTCTACTGGCGGCGGCGCATCCCTGGAGTTCATGGAAGGTAAGGCACTTCCTGGCGTAGAAGCACTGAACGACAAGTAAGAGGCAAAGAAGGAGGCAATACAAGATTATGAGCAGAACACCTATTATCGCCGGCAACTGGAAAATGTTCAAAACCGTTCCGGAAGCAGAAGGCTTTATCGCTGAAGTTAAAGGCCAGGCAGAAGTAGAAGGCGTGGAAACTGTAATTTGCGCTCCTTTCACCAACCTGCCTGCACTGGTAGCAGCGGTTAAAGGTACATCCATCAAAATCGGTGCACAGAACCTGCACTTCGAAGACAACGGTGCTTACACAGGTGAAATCAGCGGCGTTATGCTGAAAGATCTGGGTGTAGACTACGTTATCATCGGCCACTCCGAGCGCCGCGCTTATTTCGGCGAAACGGATGAAATTGTAAACAAAAAAATGCACGCGGCATTCCGTCACGGCATTACTCCAATCGTATGTGTCGGCGAAAAGCTTGAAGAGCGCGAAGCTGACCAGACCAAGGAAGTTTGCAAGGTTCAAACTGAAGGTGCTTTTGCCGGTCTGAGCGCTGAACAGGCAGCTCAGGTTGTTATCGCTTATGAGCCAATCTGGGCGATCGGTACTGGTAAATCCTCCACTTCCCAAGACGCTAACGAAGTTATTGCTTACATCCGTACTCTTGTAAAAGACCTGTACGATGAAGCAACAGCTGAAGCTGTCCGTATCCAATACGGCGGCAGCGTGAAGCCTGAGAATGTAACGGAGTATATGAGTCAAAGCGACATCGACGGCGCTCTCGTCGGCGGTGCCAGCCTGCAGCCTGCTTCCTTCGTTTCACTCGTTGAGGGGGCGAAGTAAGGATGTCAGCTCCAAGACCTGTAGCATTAATCATCATGGACGGATTCGGATTGCGGAATACGGATGAAGGCAACGCGGTTGCCCAAGCCAATAAACCCAATTATGACCGTTACCTGAAGCAATATCCGAACACTACGCTTACCGCCTGCGGCGAAGCTGTAGGTCTGCCTGAAGGACAAATGGGCAACTCGGAAGTAGGACACCTTAACATCGGCGCAGGCCGGATCGTATACCAGGATCTGACCCGTATTGACAAGTCGATCCGTGACGGTGAGTTCTTTGAGAACGAAACGCTGGTTGCAGCTGTAAGAAGCGCCAAGTCCACCGGCAAAAAGCTTCACCTGTATGCGCTCGTATCCGACGGCGGCGTGCACAGTCACATCAATCATCTGTTCGCCATGCTCGATCTGGCCAAGAAGGAAGATATGCACGAAGTGTATATCCATGCTTTCATGGACGGACGCGACGTTGCGCCTGACAGCGGACAAAAGTTCGTTCAGGATCTGATCGCGAAGATCGAAGAAGTTGGTGTAGGTACAATTGCTACGGTATCCGGACGTTACTACGCGATGGACCGTGACAAGCGCTGGGAGCGTGTAGAGAAGGCTTACCGGGCAATGGTATATGGCGAAGGCCCTAAATATACCGATGCGCTGCAGGCCATCACTGCATCCTACCAGAATTCCGTGTATGATGAATTCGTAGAGCCTAGCGTAATCGTTGACAGCAACGACCAGCCGGTAGGAGTAGTGGAAAGCGGCGATTCCGTCGTATTCCTGAACTTCCGTCCTGACCGTGCGATTCAGCTGTCGCAGGTATTCACGAACTCCGATTTCCGCGGGTTCGACCGTGGTCCTTTGTTCCCGCAGGATCTGCACTTCGTGTGCCTGACTACGTTCAGTGAAACGGTACAGGGCTATGTAGCCTACTCGCCGAAGAACCTGGACAATACCCTGGGTGAAGTGCTTGTACAGAACAACAAGAAGCAGCTGCGTATTGCGGAAACTGAAAAGTACCCGCACGTAACCTTCTTCTTCAGCGGCGGACGCGACGAAGAGCTTCCAGGCGAAACCCGCATCCTGATTAACTCGCCAAAAGTGGCAACCTATGATCTGAAGCCTGAGATGAGCGCATACGAAGTGGCGGCGGCCTGCGTAGCGGAAATCGAAGCGGACAGACAGGATGCCATTATCCTGAACTTTGCGAACCCTGATATGGTAGGACACTCCGGCATGCTGGAGCCTACGATCAAGGCGGTTGAAGTAACGGATGAATGTGTGGGTAAAGTCGTAGATGCAGTTGTTGCCAAGGGCGGCGTTGCGATCATCATTGCCGACCACGGTAATGCCGATATGGTATTTGACGAGCAGGGACGTCCGTTCACCGCTCACACCACCAATCCGGTTCCGTTCATTGTAACCACTGAGAATGTTGTTCTGCGCGAATCCGGTATCCTTGCCGATGTAGCACCGACAATTCTGGATCTGATGGGACTTCCGCAGCCTGCGGAAATGACCGGACAATCCATGATTGCCAGCCGCAAATAAGCAGGAGCCCAACGAATGCTTTGCAATAACCAAAACCATAGTTAAAAGGAGATTAACTTACATGACTATTATTTCTGATGTATATGCACGCGAAGTCCTTGACTCCCGCGGTAACCCTACTGTAGAGGTTGACGTTTACCTGGAATCCGGCGCTAAAGGCCGCGCTATCGTTCCTTCCGGCGCTTCCACTGGCGCTCATGAAGCTGTAGAGCTTCGTGACGGCGACAAATCCCGTTACATGGGCAAAGGCGTTCTGAAGGCTGTTGAGAACGTAAACGAAATCATCGCTCCAGAAGTAATCGGTATGGACGCTCTTGACCAAGTGGGCATCGACAAGCTGATGATCACTCTGGACGGAACTCCTAACAAAGGTAAGCTGGGCGCTAACGCAATCCTGGCTGTATCCATGGCAGTAGCCCGCGCAGCTGCAGCAGCTCTGGATATTCCTTTGTACGTATACCTGGGCGGATTCAACGCTAAAGCACTGCCAGTACCAATGATGAATATCATCAACGGTGGTGAGCATGCTGACAACAACATCGACGTTCAAGAGTTCATGGTTCTGCCAGTAGGCGCTCCTAGCTTCAAAGAAGCTCTGCGTACAGGTGCTGAAATCTTCCACAACCTGAAATCCGTACTGCAGTCCAAAGGCCTGAACACAGCTGTAGGTGACGAAGGCGGCTTCGCTCCTAACCTTGGTTCCAACGAAGAAGCAATCACTACAATCATCGAAGCAATCGAAAAAGCCGGTTACAAACCAGGTGTTGACGTATTCCTGGGTATGGACGTTGCTTCCACTGAGTTCTACAAAGATGGCAAGTACACACTTGCTGGCGAAGGCAAATCCTACACTTCCGCTGAGTATGTTGACCTGCTGGCTTCCTGGGTTGAGAAGTACCCAATCATCACAATCGAAGACGGTATGTCCGAAGACGACTGGGAAGGCTGGAAATTGCTCACTGAAAAATTGGGCGACAAAGTTCAATTGGTTGGTGACGACCTGTTCGTTACTAACACTGAGCGTCTTGCTACAGGTATCGAAAAAGGTATCGGTAACTCCATCCTGGTTAAGGTTAACCAGATTGGTACACTGACTGAAACTTTCGATGCTATCGAAATGGCTAAACGCGCTGGTTACACTGCTGTTATCTCCCACCGTTCCGGTGAGTCCGAAGACAGCACAATCGCTGACATCGCTGTTGCTACCAATGCTGGCCAGATCAAAACAGGTGCTCCTTCCCGTACTGACCGCGTTGCCAAGTACAACCAATTGCTTCGCATCGAAGACGAACTGGGTGAATTGGCTCAATACAACGGCCTCAAATCCTTCTACAACCTCAAAAGATAATTTCTTTTGATATAGCTTTACAGGGCCTGCCGGTTTCCGGCAGGCTTTTTTATGAGTTGTTGGCTGGTTGAAGGTTGTATTCGCTTTAACGCTATGATAAAATAAAAATGCTGTTTATGAATTCGTGAAATCTAAATTACCATAGATAGTGATGCTTGGACGTAGGAGGTGGAAGTGAATGGATATCTTTTTGAAAATTGTGCTCCTGATTTTTTCCGTCGGTCTGATTGCGGTCGTTCTTCTGCAAAAAGGGAAAAGCGCAGGTCTTTCCGGTGCCATCTCCGGCGGTGCTGAGCATCTCTTCGGTAAAACCAAAGCCCGCGGTATGGAACTCGTACTGCAGCGTGTAACAGTTGCATTGGCAGCCGGATTCTTTATCATGTCAATCGTTGTTGCCATTTTTGTTGACTAAACTGCATACACTAAGCCTTCGCTCTGTTCTGAATGGAATGGGGCGGGGGCTTTTTATTTTTGGATTTTTGAGCCTGCGTTAACCTTGGGATAATCATAACAGGGATGGGCGGGATTGATTTCGTGTATACTAGGGTATGAAGTATATAGAGGTAAAATTTACTTGAAGCGCGAAAAACCAAAGAGGACAAGACGTACATATTTGCCGCAGCATACGATGCTGCGAAAGGGCCGAGGTGACTTATTTGATAACACAGGAAATATTACTTGATTTTATGCGGGAAACCGCTTATAAGCCGCTGACATACGATGAGCTGGTCAGCCATTTTGCAATAGAGGACAGCGCTGCGTTCAAGGCGTTTGAGGATTTGCTCTCAGAGCTGGAGCAGGACGGCCGGATCGTACTGACCCGGAATAACCGTTATGGTGTGCCGGAACGGATGGATCTTTTGCGCGGGCGGCTGCAGGCGCATGCTAAAGGCTTCGCTTTCCTGATTCCTGATGACCGCGACCATCCTGATGTCTACATTCATGCCAATGATCTCAAAGGTGCAATGAACGGCGATATTGTGCTGATCCGGATTACCTCCAAAAGCCCGTCCGGCGGGCGGATGGAAGGTGAAGTGGTGCGGATCGTCAAGCGCGGCGTATTGCAGACTGTAGGAGTGTTTCAGAGCCTGGAGACTTACGGATTTGTGCTGCCGGATGATAAGCGGATCAACCGGGACATTTTTATTCCGAAGCAGTCGTTTGGCGGTGCGGTTGACGGCGAAAAGGTTGTCGTGCGCATCGTTAATTATCCGGAGGGCCGGGCAGCGGCAGAGGGCGAAATCATCGAGATTCTCGGGCATAAGGATGACCCGGGTGTTGATATTCTGTCCGTTATCCGCAAGCATCAGCTGCCGGAGGCTTTTCCTGCTGAGGTAATGCGGGAGGCGGAGCAGGCTCCGGATTCCATTACGGAAGAGGAGATTGTACAGCAGGGCCGGCGCGATCTGCGCGGACTGAACATTGTTACCATCGACGGCGCTGATGCCAAGGATCTTGATGATGCGGTTAACGTGCAGCGCCTGGAGAATGGAAACTACAAGCTGGGCGTTCATATTGCTGACGTCGGTTATTACGTGCGTGAAGGCTCGGAGCTGGATAAGGAAGCTTATGACCGGGGATGCAGCGTCTACCTGGTAGACCGGGTTATTCCGATGCTGCCGCACCGGCTCTCGAACGGGATCTGCAGTCTTAACCCCAAGGTGGACCGGCTCACCATGTCCTGTGAGATGGAATTCAACGAGCATATGAAGGTCGTGAAGCATGATGTCTTTACGAGCGTTATCCGGACCAAAGAAAGAATGACCTATTCCGACGTCCGCAAAATTGTGGAGGATGAAGATCCGGAGCTGCTGGAGCGCTACAGCCCGCTGATTGAGGATTTCCGTCTGATGAAAGAGCTGGCGATGAAGCTGCGGGCGGCCCGGATGCGGCGCGGGGCGGTTGATTTTGACTTTGAAGAAAGCAAGATCATCGTCGATGAGACCGGCAAGGCAATTGATATCGTAAAACGTGAGCGTTCCGTGGCTGAGCAGATTATTGAGGAGTTTATGCTGGCGGCTAACGAGACAGTGGCCGAGCATTTCCATTGGCTGAAAGTGCCGTTCCTGTACCGGATTCATGAGGACCCGGACCAGGAGAAGCTGCAGAACTTTATGGCTTTTGCCGCTAACTTCGGTTACCATGTCAAAGGCCGGGGGAATTCCATTCACCCGCGTGCCCTGCAGGATCTGCTGGAGCAGATCGAAGGGACGAAGGAGCAGACGGTGATCAGCACGATGATGCTGCGCTCGATGAAACAGGCGAAATATGATGCCGAAAGCACAGGCCACTTTGGACTGGCTGCCGAATACTATTCCCATTTCACTTCACCAATCCGCCGTTATCCTGACCTGGTCATTCACCGCGTGATGCGTGAGGTGCTTGAAAACGGCGGGGCGCTGACCGAGAAACGGCATGAGTATCTGGCCAGCAGGATGCCGGATATTGCCCAGCAGTCCTCCGAGCGTGAGCGCGTGGCCGTTGAAGCTGAACGTGATACCGAACAGCTGAAGAAGGCTGAGTATATGCAGGATAAGGTCGGTGAGGAGTTCGAGGCGATGGTCAGCAGTGTGACCAGCTTCGGGATGTTCATCGAGCTTGAAAATACAGTCGAAGGCCTGATCCGTCTCAGCGCCCTGACGGATGATTACTACCACTTCGACGAAGCCCATATGGCGCTGATCGGCGAGCGCACCTCCAAGGTGTTCCGCATCGGCGACGAGGTGAAGATCCGAGTCGCCAAGGTGAATATGGACGACCATACGATCGACTTCGAGCTGGTCGACATGAAGCCGCGTGCGGCGGGCGAGCACCGCAGCTACGGCGGCCGGCCGGGCAAGGGCGGCGGCTTCGCC
>NZ_LRAC01000131.1 GCF_001517085.1 Paenibacillus sp. DMB5 | reverse complement strand
ATTGGGCCGCTCGGCCTGAAATCAAGGGCATTTTTGCCCTTGATTTGGCTCATTGGGCCGCTTGGGCCCGAAATCTAGGGCATTTTTGCCCTTCATTTCGCTCGTTAGGCCGCTCGGCCCGAAATCTAGGGCATTTTTGCCCTTCATTTCGCTCATTGGGCCGCTTGGCCGCTTGGCTCCAGTCCAGCCCCCGCTCACTCGCCGTCCCCGCTGCTCCTCCCGGGCTCCTCCCCGGCCTCCATCTGTGCCCGGCCAGCGGGCACAAGCAGCTGCGGCCCTTGCACCTTACCATGCCGGCCGGCTCCACTGAGAACCTCGCCGTGCCCGCCGGCCCTGCGGCGCAGCCTGCCTGCAGCATAAACCGCAGCGAAGAACACAACCAGTGTGAAGCCGGCTGCCAGACCGCCGCCTTGACCGGGGATCAGAGGCATGCTTGCCAGGATGGCAAGCAGACCTGCGATCGCAAGCCATGACGTGTACGGATAGCCGCGTAAGCCGTGCCGCGCGGTAAGCGGACTGCCATGGCGTCTGCGCAGCCGGTAATGGCTGGCCATAATGATAAGATAAGAGAACAGCAGGGAGAATCCCCCTGAGCTGACGAGAAACAGGTAGACGCCCTGCGGGAGCAGCATCCCCAGCGCAAGGCCGGCGAGCATCGCTCCGCCGGAGATCAGAATACCGCGGTAAGGGATATCCGTCCGGTCACGCATCCAGGCCGGAGTGTGTCCCTCCTCTGCCAGTGACCGCAGCATCCGGCCCAGGCCAAAGACCGAAGCCAGCATGGTAGACAGGATAGCGGATACCAGGACAACATTCATTACATTGCCTGCCCAGCCTAGACCGAAGCGGCTCAGTGCTGTCACGAACGGGCTGACCTGCTCGGAGACAGCGGCTGCAGGCAGCAGCAGAAACAGGGCTACTATGGCTGAGATGTACAAGCCGACCAGCAGCACAAGGGTGTAGCGGATCGCCTTGGGAATCGTCACGCCCGGATTGCCTGCTTCCGAAGCTGCAAGCCCGAGTACTTCAAATCCGGCATAGGTGAACATAACCATCAGCATACTCCCGGCGATCCCGGCAAGGCCCCCAGGCATCCAGGTCTGGCTTTGCAGAACCTGTAAACCTGCGTTCTGCTGGCCCCCTGACCATAACCCTGCTGCAATGCTCACAGCAATCAGGATAAAGCCGGCAATGGCCAGCAGCTTAAAAGCTGCAAGCCCGCTCTCAAGCTTGCTTAGCCGAGCTGCCCCCAGCAGATTCAACAGGGTAACAGCAATAATAATTGCAGCACCGAGCAGTCCCAGAGGAAGACGCGGTAACCAGCCGCGCAGGAGAATAGATGCTGCTGTCGCTTCACTGGACATCGCCAGTACGAGGCCTGTCCAGTATACCCAGCCTACGGTAAATCCTGCGCCCTTGCCAAATGCTTGTTCAGTATATGTCCGGAACGAGCCGGCTGCTGGACTCGCTACCGTCATTTCCGATAAGGCCGAGAGAATGAAGTAAACCAGAATCCCGCCAATGACATAGGCCAGTATAACAGACGGCCCTGCAGCACGAATGGCCACCGATGTGCCGAGGAAAAAGGAACCCCCGACCACCGTCCCGAGTGCAAGCATCGTCAGATGCCATACCGATAACCCCTTTTCCCCTTGTTTCATAATGTAAGCCTCCCGGTCTTTTAGGGAAAGTATTTACAAAGACCGGGAATTTTACACACAGGGCTGCCGGCACAGCAAACCCTCCGGCATAAAAGCACCGGAGGGTTCGGTATATTACTGGAACAGCGTTACGCGGTTTCGGCCTTCGGCCTTGGACTGGTACAGGGCATCGTCAGCCAGCTTGTAAATATCCTCTTCCCCGGCATCGCCTACCTGGACACACGCGATACCGATCGAAACGGTCACAATGCCGAACTGCGGACTCAAGGCGTGCGGTATTTTTAAATCGGTGATGCTGCGGCGGATGGTCTCCGCATATTCCCGGGACTGCACAGGAGTGAAGCCGGTGAGTATAATACCGAACTCTTCACCCCCAAGCCGGATAGCAAAGCCGTCAGCCCGCTGCGCAAGCTGCAGGAGCAAACCGCCCACTCTACGCAGCACCTTATCGCCTTCATAATGGCCGTAGGTATCGTTATATTTTTTGAAATAATCGATGTCGAGCATCAGGTAGGTCAGATATTTTTGCGTAACCGTTGCCTTTTCAACTTCCTCTGCAAAAACCTTGTTGAAATATCTGCGGTTATACAGGCCGGTCAGCTCGTCCGTATTGGAAATTTGCTCGATCATCCCGATATACCGGTTGAGCTCCTCGTTGTTCAGCTCCAGCTCTTTTGTCCGTTCGGCAACCAGCTCCTCCAGATGCTCCTTGTGCCGCAGCAGCTCTTCCTCCGCCTGTTTGCGCTGGGTGATATCTTTTACCGTTCCCTGAATCGCCATGTTATTCATATAATTGATCAATGTAACCTTGTGAATGACGATAACTTCCCGAACCCCGTCTTTATGCAACAGCCGGGTCTCATACTCGAAGGGCGCAGGTTTGCCCTCCACCCTCCGGTTATAATAATGCATAACCTTTTCCCGCTCCGGCGGACTGAGGAAGTTCTCAAACGGCTGCTCCAGCATCTCCTCCACCTCATAGCCGAGCATCCCGGCTAGCGCATCATTGACGTATTTACATATGAAGTTCTGTGTAATGAAGATTCCGTCCTGCATATTGTTAACCAGCTCGCGGTATTTTTCCTCTGAACGCTCCAGCTCTGAGTATAGGCTGGCATTCTCCAGTGAGAACACCATTTCCCGGGACAGCAGGTTGATGATCTTCATCCGTTCCTTGGTGAATGCGCCGGTAAGCAGATTATTCTCCAGATAAATGACGGCAACCGTCTTGTTCTGGTTGATAAGCGGCATACAGACCATAGATTTGGGGCGGTGCCTCACGATATACGGATCATTAACGAACTGCGTTTCTGAAAAAGCGTCATTGTAAATCAGCGTCTCGCCGCTCTCCTCAACCTGGCGCAGGATGGAATCGGGCAGATTGTTAAAGCTCTTCCGGTTTTGGATTCCGACAGAAATTCTATCCTCATCCGCCAGATATTCGCCCTCTACCAGCAGAACTGAGCCGCCGGTCATTCGGATGCAGCCGCGTTGTGCCCCGGCATTCTTGATGACGATCTGCATTAGCGCCTCCAGCAGGTTGTCCAGCTCAATTTCCTTGGATATTGCTTGGGAAGCCATGATCATAGAATCAAGATCGATGCTTTCAGTATAATCCGACAACGTCCGTCCATGCAGAAACTCTTTGGTGTTAATTTTGCGGATGATATCAGGATACCGCTCCTTGAGGAACTGAATTTTGGCCTTGGCACCCCACACTGAATAATAATAAACGGATTGTCTGAGCAGATAAGCGGCAAACTCGTTAAATTGCTTGGTGTAATAAAATTTAGCCGCAAGCTCATAGGCAAGCGCCTTATACCTGACGAACGTCCCCTGCTCACTGGCCTCAATCGCCAGATCATAATACTTCCCTGCTTCATCATCCCGGCCCGAGATCCGGGCCCATTCCGCCTTCATCAGCATTTCATGCTGCCTGAAGGTACCGGGTGCATGCCTGGCCCATTTACGGACCCTGCCCAGCTCCTTCTTCATTCTTCTTCTTGCTTTACTCCGCTCCCCTCCGCGCAGGTTAGGATAGCTGTAAGACAGATTCAAAAAGGTATAAAGGGAGAATTCCTCCATAAAAGCAGAGCCGGAAAGCGCCCCGATAATATTATAAGCTTTGTCGATGTACACTAAAGCTTCCTGGTGGCTTTCATAGGTGAACAAAAGCTTCATTTTGTAGATATAATAAATCGCAATACCGGAATTGTATTTAGCCTGTTCCAGATCCCTCAGCATGCTCTCTTCATCAAAAGAGGCGTCGCTTAACGAACGGTTATCGCCCATTTCCCCCAGCAGATTGCGGTAATACTGCCTGACCAGCAGTGCGGTCGCCAGCGACTCCTTATATTTGGTGCTCTCAATCATGGCAATCATCCGGCTGCTCTCCTGCAGGTTCGTAGCCAGATCCATCTCCGGATTCCACAGATTTACATAGAAGCAGGAATGGGCCAGGTAGAGCAGATCTCCAGTCCGCAGACTGGCTTCAATCGAGGTGGTGAACCAGTCCTGCAGAGTGTCCCAGGGCTCTGTCCAGGCGTGGCTGAACAGTGTGTACAGGACATGCGCCGCGCCCCGCCACTGCAGGTCATTGAACTTGTCATTGATTCTGATGCCAAGCCGGCCGAATTCGAACGCTCCCTTCACATCACCGAAACCGGACAGCAGCATGGAATAACCTATAAAGGCTAATGCCGATTCAGGGGAATTGCCGTATTTCAGCGTCAGCCCGACCTTCTTGAGTACTGCCAGGCCAAATAGCGAAGTCTCGCCGGAGATGAAGGCCGGCGGGATGAAATTAATCAGCAGTCTCATGACCAGCAGCATTTCCGGGTCCTTCATTTCGCCGGAGGCAAGGATATCATCGGCTGTTCTGCCCCGGAGTGCGGCCTTGACCTTTACCAGCTCTTTGAGCACGGAAGCCATCCCCACACGCTGAGGGATGTGGATGCCCATCTGGTGCAGGCCCTGTCTCCCGGCAGCGATTGCTTCCTTCATCATCCCGAGATACATATAATGGTCAGCCTGCAGCTCGTAAATCCCGGCGCGGTCCATTTTTCCGGCTGTATACTTCAGCAATACCGCGCATGCAGCATCCGCTTCATTAATATGATGAGTAAGATACCCGCATTGGGCCAGCAGCCGGTAAATCTCCGCTGCCGGAAGCTCGTTATCCTCCCAGGCGTTGTCCGGCAGCTGCGGCAAAGCCGCTTCCAGCAGTGCATATGCGGAGTCGTAACCGAAGGCTGCCTTTGCCTTGCGGGCTGCCCGCAGATTAAGCCGGATCACCTCGTTCATTTCCGCCCGGCTGCTGATGAGCTCCATCCCTTTGTTCATATGGGCGGCAATATCGACGATCAGCTCCTCAGCTTCCTCCGGAGGCAGATTAGCAAGCAGCACCCGCCCGATTCTTAGGTGCAACTCTTTACTCTCCCGCTCATCAATCATCTGGTAAAAGGCCTGCTGAATCCGGTCATGGGCAAACCGGAATGAAATTTTGATATCCTGCAGCGGTTCCGTATCGGTTTCGGTCTCGTCCAGATAACCGGAAAACATGGCATAACCGGCATCGGACGGTACAATCAGTTCATCGTCAACGGCTGCGGCAATTGCTCTGACAATCCGGCTTCGCGGCTCCCCGCTGATCAGCTTCAGCACGCTAAGGTCGAACCTGCTGCCTGCTGCCGCGCACAGCATCAGCGTTGTGCGGGTCTCCTCCGGCAGACTGTTCAGCTTGATCATCAGGAACTCAACAATATTCTCATTGACCGGCATGCTCAGGATCTGCTCCAGCCGCCAGCTCCAGCTTCCCTGCAGCTCATCGAAATATAAATAACCGCTGCGGTACAAATCCTTGAGCAGTTCACTGACAAAAAATGAATTGCCCTTGGTCCGTTTATAGATCACTTCGGCCAGCATATCCACGCGCTCGCGGGGACTGTACAGGGTATCCGAAATGAGCTGGTTCACATCAAGGACCGTCAATGGCTCCAGCCTGATTATGCCGACCTCCCGGCTTTTTTCAATCTTGGCAACAGAAGCAAACAAAGGGTGACCTTCATGGATCTCATTTGACCTGTAGGAGCAGACAATGAACAGTCTGCGCAGCTGATGATCCAGCAGCAGCCGCTCGACAAGCTGCAGGCTGGAGAAATCCGCCCATTGCAGATCGTCCAGGAACAGCACCAGCGGCTGTTCATTGAAGGTAATGCCTTCTATAAACTTGGCAAAGGTTAAAAAGAACCGGTTCGTCTCCTCAGCGGGATTTAGCGGCTCCATTTCAGTCTGTATCCCTATCCACTCGCCCAGCTCCGGAATCAGTCCGGTGATCAGGCTGCCGTTGCCGTCCAGCTTATCGTTCAGGGACTGTGCTATCCGGCGCTTGTATTCCCCGTCAGGAGTATCCAGCAGCTGGCTGATCAGCCGGCGGAAAGCCTGAATAATCGCGCTGTACGGGATATTCCGGTTATACTGGTCAAACTTACCTTCGGCGAACAGGCCCTTTTCCTGACTGATCGGCTGGTGCAGCTCATGTACCAGCGCCGTCTTCCCCACACCGGCTTCCCCGGTGACCAGCATCAGCTGCGGCTGCCCGCTAACGCTCTGGCGGAAGGCCGCCGTCAACCGGGCCAGCTCTGCATCGCGGCCGTATATTTTTTGCGGAATCCGGAACACGTTATGCCGGTCATCCGCTCCAATGGCAAAGCCGGCCTCGCCGGCCAGCACTTTTTTTAAATCTGATTTTATCCCGTAAGCACTCCGGTATCTCTGCTCAGAAGACTTCTCCATCAGCTTCATGATAATATCCGACAGCTCGGATGATACCCTGCCTCCGGCCAGCTGGCTGGGCGGGACGGCTTCCTTGGCGATAATGGAGTAAATCTGTTCGAGCATTTCCTGCGCAGCATATGGTCTGCTTCCGGTCATAAGCTCATAGAGCACCACACCCAGTGAATAAAAATCACTCCGGTAATCGATATTACGGTTCATCCGTCCGGTCTGTTCGGGCGAAATATACTGGATGCTGCCTTCGAGCACCCCGCTGTTCTGGAACTCCTGCTTCTCCTTTGGCAGCTTGACGGCCAGATCGAAGTCGATCAGCTGCACCACGTCCCGCTCCCTGTTCCAGATTATATTGGAGGGCTTAATGTCCTTGTGAATAACGTTATGCTCATGCACGGCACCGAGAATATCCACAATCTTGATAGCCAGCCTCAAAATGGTTGCCGTATCAAGAGGATCGGACTCCGTGATCTCTTTCAGGGAGCGTCCGCGGATATCCTCCAGCACCATCGTATAATAACCGTTCTTCTCTTCAAGCTTATGGGGCTTTATTACCCCTTCAATCTGTGCGCTGAGCTCCTTGAGCAGCCTGTACTCCTGTTTGAACCGCATTACGGCTTCGGGGCCGGTAAATTCGGATTTTAATACTTTTAAAATGACTGTATCCCCGGTTAACGCATCCCTGCATCTGTATACCGCTTTCGCATACTGATCTGAAATGGTTTCCAGAACCTGATAGTTGTCCAACGCAATCATGCCCACTCCACCTTTAGCGATTCTTTCCCTTTAATTCGAAATCAGCATCAAATTTGAATACGTAGGCAGCAATCAGCCACACAATCCAGCAGTTTACCCCAAAGAAGAGATATCCGTAATAGCCAAGAATCGGCATCTCAGAAAAAATATGAATTTTGTCCAGATACGGGACGGAATACTTCCAATAATTCGGATTGGTTGGCACGGAATCATGGAACCATTCACTGCCAAAATTCCAAAACTCCCAGAAGAACCCGTTGCACAAGGTGGCAAGCGCAATCAGGATAATTTGTGACCAGTCACCGTTCTTAACCGGGCTGAACGGCGTCCAGTAGCCGCAGAGCGCCATTGCAGCCGAAAGCATCGGCACAAGGGCGACCCACAGCACCCAAAAGAGCAGATAAGGATAATAACCCATACCGAACGCCAGAAATAACCCGATCACAAAATAAAGGATCAAAAAAGTTCGGGATACGTTAAATTTAGGCCCGTTGCTGTAACGCTCCTTGAATCCTTTGAAGGTGCACAGCAGCAGATACCATTCCACTATCGCCGGAAGCACAGTTGTATACGATAAAGAAAACCAGAAGACATTGCCGAAGTTGGAGAATACGTCCTCATTGGGGTAATACCAGTTCTCTGCAACAAAAAAGTTCAGATATTCAAACGCAAACCAGCTGAAGCAGGAAACTACGGCCAGCAGCTGCATCAGATGAGGCTTGCGGGAGAGGATTGAATGACCGCCCGTCCGCTTATATACAACTCCGTCCAGGATCAGAATGAAGGACCACCACAACGGGACAAAGGTGTAATTCTCGAGCGGCTCAAGCAGGTCCAGACGCGCCCACATAAGGAACCAGCTGAGCGCAAGCACGGGTAAACTCCACCAGAACCACACGGGATAAGCGGTGCTGCCTGCCCGGGGCTGCGGTGCCGGCGGGACTTTTTTGAAGCCGAACATCCGGGGAAACACAAGCACCAGCGTTATAACAACGGCTACGATACAGGCGAGGGTGAAATACAGCAGGCTGAACCCGGGATCAGCTTCTACTTTTTGCGCAGGAAATTCCCCGTAACCGGGAGGCAAGCCCTTCCACTTGGCCAGACTGCCAAGCAGCGGCAGCAAAAAAATCATAATAAACGTTGCAATCAAGAAAAGTGTTTTCTGCCCTTTTTTCACGACCATACCCCTCTAATATATGTAGTCTAAAAGTCGAATTTTGTTGACCCGCTATCTATTCGCTACGGCTCCAGATTATTCCTGCTTATTTCCCCCGAGACCTAGAACAAAAGTTGCATTTTTACAGACCTGATTCCGTGAACTTCTTCTTCTCCTGCAAGCGGGAGGAAGCCCTGGGACTGATAGAAGCCTACAGAGTTAGGCGATGAATTCACGGTAAGCCTCTCTGCTCCCAGCTGTGCAAGCCTGTCTTTTACATAACCAAGCAGTATTTTCCCGACGCCGGTACCTTTCGCTTCATTACTTATGAACAACAGGAAAATATGACTGTTATTATACACTTCGATTACGCCAGCCGGTGTACCACTGGTTCTGGCAAGATAAATGACACTGCCGCTGTTCAAGCGTTCCCTGATGGCCTGGGGTGTGATGATTCTATAAAACGTGTTAATACCCTCTGCCGAATAGTACTGCGAGATATGAGTATCAAAGGTCTCCCGGATTAAGGTAATAATTTCGGATTCCTCACCGGGAACGAGCTGAGTAATGTCCGGCAAACAAGCATCTCCTTTACTGTAGTGCAGATTCAGTACTCCTGTCTTATGAAGAGTATATTGTATCAGAGTCTTTCAGGGAAACATCCGCACAACCAGTCCTTCAAGCATGCGCATCTCCCATTCTTCCTGGGAGGCGAATGCCGGCCTGCACTCTTCTTCATTGCTCTCCAGCTTGTATTGACGCAGACAATAAGCCATCTGAATACAGGCCATCACGGCATCTCTGGCATGCAGATTGGCTTGTCCGCGGGCATCCACTGCTGCAGCAGCAGCTGCCGGGCTGATGGTAACCTCAAATCCGCTGTCCACCTGCGCTTTGAAGCTGGCTGAAAGATCGCGGAGCACATCCGGTGCGCTGCTCTTGAGCTTTAATGCCTTCCAGCCGTGGCCGGGATAAATTTCATACAACCGTGGAACCTCGGCCCGGTACGGCTGAAACGGGTAGACCGCTGCTTCTCCCTGCAGATTGTGCAGCAGCCGCCGCGCCCCATAGAGCATGGCATGCATTGCAATAGGTGTAGAGGATACCGGGCTTTTGGCATCCACAGCGATGTCTGTCACCCGGAGATCCCGGCTGTTTTTGCCGCTGTGAATCTGGCCGAACCGCTGCTTGAACTGTTCTCTGCTATCCTCATAAGCTCCCTGGATGAACTTGTCCCATGAGGAATCATATTGCTGCCCGAGATAATACTCCGGAATGGAGAATGGAAAATCTACGCCCCACGGGGCTCTGCTGTTCCTGATAAGATAGTATAAGTCCAGTCTGTCCTCACAGCTGGATACCTCTTCCACGGTTAAGCTATCACCGTCAAGCCGGCCCGAGGCTACGAATATTTTGCCTTCCGGGTTCTTCGCTCCGCTGAAATCACAGCCGTAAATAATCATGTTGTCCCCCCCCTTCATAATCATACTAAGCATACATCCGGCTGCTGCCAAAGCAGCTGCAGGCCGCAAAGTATATTTCTCTTTGGACAAGGTCATGCTACAATGTGGAAATAAAGTGCTTGCCTTAATTTATCAACCAGGGAGTGAAGCCAGTGTCAGTTGATGTGTATTTGAATTTCAATGGAAACTGCCGTGAAGCTGTTGAATTTTACGCTAAGGTATTTGGTAACAGTGATCCGCAGATTATGACCTTTGGCGAAGCACCGCCGAACCCCGACTATCCGTTGCCGGAAGAAGCAAAAGCCCTGGTTATGCATGCACGGCTGAACGTGGACGGCAGCAACGTCATGTTCTCCGATGTGTTCCCGGGAATGCCCTTTACACAAGGCAATAACATCAGTCTTGCGCTGGTTACACGGAACGAGGAGGATGTGAAATCCTGGTTCAATCAGCTGAAGGAAGGCGGAAGCGTGACGATGGAGCTGCAGCAGACCTTTTGGAGCAAGCTCTATGGCAGCCTGAAGGATAAATTCGGCATTGAATGGCAGGTTAGCCTTGAAAGCACGGAAGCGGCAGCCCAATAGGCTATACCGGGCCAGCTTCATAATTAAGAATAACAGGGATATGACATACTTGGCAGCGGCAAGACCGTCGCCTTAGTGTGGCGTATCCTTTTTTGTTGAATGACAGCCGCTGCATATTTTCCAGCCCTGCCTCAGAAATAATAATTCGCTTACAATAGAATGTGTGGTTTAATGATTATACTGCCTAGCACTCATTCTAATGTAAAGGAGACTAGCCATGGAAATCTCTGCCTTTCTGCTGCCCAAGGATCAGGTCGCTTACATTACCTCCTCAATCTCTATGCTTGAAGCAATGGAGCAATTGGAGCAGCACTATTATTCCGCCATACCGATCATTGACCACGAGGGGAAATACGTTGGAACCCTGGCTGAAGGAGACCTGCTCTGGAAGCTGAAAAATACGGCAGGACTCAGCTTCGACAACATGCGTGAGGTTAAGGTCAGCGACATTCAGCGGCATGTGCATAATGAGAGTGTCTACATCAAAGCGCAAATGGAGGATATGCTTACGCTTGCTGCAGACCAGAACTTTGTACCGGTCGTTGACAGTGAAGGCGTTTTTCTCGGCATTATCCGTCGTAAGGATATTATTGAGTACTACACCAGGAATATAACAGACTAGCTGAACTAAAGGGAAACAGGGGCTGCCCATCCAGACGGTATACCGTCTGATGGAGCGCCCCTGCTGTATCAGGTACAGAACCCGATGCTAGATAATCTCAAACACATTCGTCAGCCGGGTCAGCTCAAAAATTTTGAATACATTCGGCTGAAGGGACCGCAGACGGATCGTTCCGCCGTTCTCCGCACATTTTTTGTACAGGCTGACAATAACGCCAAGACCGGTACTGTCAATAAAGGTGCAATCCTTGAAATCCAGCAGAAAGCTTGTCTGGCCGCTGCTTATGCAGGTTTTGACTGTATCCCGGAAAGCGCTGGCCTCCTCCACCGAAAACATCGCCGGCATATCGATCGTTATCTCGTTCAAACTACTCACCCCTTATTATGAATTTTTCGACCAGAAGCTCCAGCTCACCCGCCATAGCACTGATCTCTTCGGCTGTAGATACAAAATTATTAACTGTTGCCGCCTGCTCCTCAGTGGCGCTGGAGACACTCTCCGTATTCTGTACAGACATTTCTGATATCGTCCCCATAGAGTCAATCAGCTTGATAATCTGGTCAGAAGTAGCTACTTCATCCCTCGTTATTTCCAATATCTCCTGTACACTTGCCGTTATCAGCTCAACCGACTCAATAATATGAATAAAAGCGTGGTCCGTCTCCTTGACGATCCTTACACCGCTCTCCACAGCAATGGAGGCTCCACGCATCGATTCCACGGCCTGGCCTATTCTGGTTACCATATCAGACACGAGGCTGCTGATCTCTTCCGCCTGCAGATGTGTTTCATCCGACAGCTTTCTGACTTCTCCGGCCACAACACTGAAGCCTCGGCCGTGCTCCCCTGCCCTCGCTGCCTCAATCGCCGCATTCAGCGCCAGCAGGTTGGTCTGCCTGGCAATAGCGTTAATGGTACCGATAATAGCAGCCACCTTGTCCGACAGTCCGCTTACAGTAAGCAGCTGCTCCTCGGTTTCCCGGGTGCTGCTGCTGATGGAATCCATGGCAACAACAGTATTCATTACCCCTGCTCTGCCAGCCTGTGCTGCCTCGTTCGTGTTATTTGCATTCTGTGAAGTGGCTGAAGCCTTGCTCTGGGCAAGCTGGACCAGACTGGAGAGCTGAACCAGCACCTGGGAGGCATTCACTACAGAATGGTTGTTGTTCTCCGCCCCTGCAGCAATCTCCTGGGTGCTTGAGCTGATCTCTTGAATCGAGGCGCTGATTTCCTCGGAGGAGGCTGCCATTTCTTCTGACATTGAGGTGAGGACTGCCGAGCCATGTCTTACCTTTTCAATAATGGCTTCCTGCTTGTCGATCATTGCATTAAATGAATCACTGAGGGACTGCAGCTCGTCCCGTGTATGTATTGCAGTATGTACAGTCAGATCCCCGTTTCCGGCGAGTGACATGGCCGCCTGAAGCTTCTTGACCGGATTTATGATATTGCGGGTGGTGAAGAAGTACCCAAGCAGCAAGGCCACCAGGATGAATGAAACAACCACAATCAAAGTCGTAGTGCGGATTTCAGTTGCCGGCTTCATGTATTCACTGTAATTGGCGGTCGTCGCTACGATCCAGCTCCCTGCCGGCTCGAAGGAGACATACTTATACACGCCTTCATATGTATAGAAACCATGCGCGGTATCCCCGTTCTTCATCTGCTGCACAAGTGCGTTCAGTTCCGCATTACTGTTGCCGTCCAGATTCTCCTTCAGCACCTTGCTTCCGTCAGGGTGATAGACGATCAGGCCGGTCCGGTCCAGCATATACCCGTATCCGCTCTCGCCGACGCGGGTCTCAGCGACCGGAGCTGCAATCGTGTCGAACAGGATCGTCCCGATCAGCACACCGGTAACACTGCCGTTCTGGCGCAGTGGCCGGGCTACTGCTACAATATTTTTATTGCTGTCCTTGGAAACGAGAACTTCGCTTATTGCTTTTTCACCCGCCAGTGCCTGTGCGAAATACGCACGGTCCTTCACATTTAGCTCCGGTGACTGCGAACTGCTGGTGATCAGCACCTTGCCGTTCACATCAGCAATAATGAGAGATTCCATCAGCATGGCATTATCCTGCTGAATACCCGATATGTAGGAATAGGCCGTCTGCTTGGCATTCTGCCCTGAAGAATCACCGGCGAATACCGCCAGAGCTTCGTTGCGGCTGGCCACATCCAGCAGGTTCCCCGCAGCCGTCAGCTCCGTTTCAACCGCCTTGGCGGCTGAACTTGTTGTCCCTTTCAACTCCTCTTCAATCGTCTTCTGCAGCGCGGCTGATGCCAGATTGTATGAAACCGCGCCGGATATACCTAGAGGGATGCTGATGATGAGGAATAAAAGGATGCTCATTTTAACCTTGATACTTAATTTCACTACACTCTCTCCTTTTTAGTGAGCACATACGTTTTTGCTGATAAACATCGTATTACGGATCATCTCCACACTGTCCGAGAAGCAGCGGATCAGATATAGCCCTCTCCCCCCATCCTCCAGCATCTCCCCGTCGCCGATTTCCTGCGGAATCAGCAGATTGCGCTCCCCGTCCCCGGAGTCCTCAACCTGAAGGTTGAGCAGCCCGCCGCACAGAAGATAACGGATGGTGATCGGTTTTGTACAGTCGCTGAGGTTGCCATGATAGTAGGCGTTGGTGACTGCTTCCATCAGAATCAGACGGATATCAAACGCATATGGCTCCAGCTCAAGCTCCTGAATAATGTCCTCAATGATGACCTGATGATTTCCCAAACCGCAGAACATGACTTCCTTTTGTACAGTTTCCATATTTCACTTCCTTGGCTTACGTAATATGCAGATTTAGCCATGTGCAGTCATCCTGCAGCACCGATCCTGTAATCTTACCCTTTAGATAGTCGTATTCCCGGCAGAGCTCTTCGCCGTCAAACAGCAGCTCCATGCCGTCGCTATAGAAGCAAAAGCGGTCGCCTGCCTGAAAAGCAATGGCCGTCTGTTCAAATTCACTGCTCCCGAACATTCCCAGAGGGGTGCCCTTCACAGTAATTTTTATTCCGTCTGCGCCGCAAGGCACGTACATGAACTCATTGATCCCTGCCGCGGCCGCCTTCAGAATCCCTCTGCCAAAATCAAGATGGAAGCAGCAGCCGGCAATGTAATCCTCACCCATGTGCTCCATTGCTTTGCGGTTCAAATCCTGCAGAATGTCCACTGGCGCAAGCCCGCTGTGAAGGCTGTCCATAAACATTACACGCAGGGCGGAAATGCTGAGCGCTGCAGATATCCCTTTGCCGGCTACATCACCGATGATGCCAAGCACCTCAGACTCATTGATTTTGTGAAAAAGAAAAAAGTCTCCGCTGAGCGTATTCGCCGGTACATACAGCTTTTCCAGAACAGCCTTCCTTTCGAGGGGAAAACCTACCGCATGCCGCTGCTCCTGAAGCCGGACAGCCCGCTCAATCTCCCTTTTCTTCTGCGTAATATCACGGCATACCAGCTGCAGGGCTGCAGTCTCGTTGTATATTACAGGCACCCCGGAAATATCCAGGTCGTATACCCGGCGGTCATGCCGCCTAATAAAGCGCTGCTCGATCCGGAAGCTGTCCTTGATGCCTGTCATCGCCTTCAGCTTGTTGTATTCTGAACTGCTCAGGGGCTCCTCGATAAAAAAATCATCAATACTCCTGCCAAGCAGCTCGTCCTTCTGTATACCGAACAACTTCTCTGTCCGCTGGTTGGCGAACAGAATAGTGCCGCCGCTGTATACCAGAATCGCCTCCGGGCACAGCTCAACCAGATCCCGGTAGCGCTCTTCACTCTCACGCAGGCGCTTCTCCGAGCGAACCCTTTCGCTGATATCATGGATAACTGTATAAATACAGTCCCTCCCGAGCATCCGCATAGTTCCGGTGTGAATCTCTACATCAATGTGCTGACCGGAGGCCAGCCGGTGTTGGTCATGAAAGACCTGATTCCCTTGATATTCCCCTCCGGGCAGTGCACTGGCCATAAATTTGCCGGTATCAATGCCCGCTTCGTGCTCCACACTCAGATCTGTGATGAGCAGCTTCCTGAAATCACGCAGCCTGTAGCCGTAAAAAGCACAGGCTGCCCGGTTCGCATCCACGATACTGCCGTCAGCCGGATCCACCATCAGCGTAATCAGATGGTTGTTCTCATAAATACACCCGTAATGATCCATACACTGGGCTGCGCTGGGCGCTGCCAGCTGATTTTTGCACTGCTTGTCTGCTGCCATAAAAGTGATCCTCTATTCCCGTTTGCCTTAAATTCATCCTATTATATTCATTTTCCCGCCTGACCGCCGTGAATTTCGACACATTTAGTCATGAAAACAAGTAGAAACGGTTGCGCCGTTCTCAGGGAAGGGACAACCGTTTCTGCGGGAAATATAAGGATTATTGATAGGATAGAACATATAAATTCTTATATTTCACAACAAACCCGGCCAGCGTCATATCATCATGACGAGCTGGCCGGGTTATTAACCGTTCTATATCACAGCTGGGTAAGAATGATTGTTCCCTGCGGCGTAATGGCCAGGGTATGCTCATATTGAGCAGAAAGTCCGCCGTCAATGGTCCGGGCAGTCCACCCGTCAGCATCAACCCTGGTCCGGTAGCTTCCGGTATTAAGCATCGGCTCTATGGTAAATACCATTCCTTCTTTCAAACGCGGGCCTTTGCCGGCCGGACCGTAGGAAGGCACATCGGGCTTTTCGTGCATCTCTGAGCCGATACCGTGGCCGATGAAATCACGGACTACCGAGAATCCGTTCGACTCGGCATAGGACTGGATGGCGTGGGCCACATCACCGACACGGTTGCCGGCCACCGCCTGCTCAATGCCTTTGAACAGCGATTCCTTGGTCGTATCCAGAAGCTTCTGCGCCTCCACGCTAATGTTGCCTACGCCATAGGACCAGGCCGAATCCGCCAGCCAGCCGTTCAGGTTAACGACCATATCAATCGTAACAATATCTCCGTCCTTGAGCGGCTCCTTCTTGGGGAAGCCGTGGCAGATCACATCGTTCACAGAAGCACAGGTTGCATAAGGATAGCCGTGGTAGCCTTTTTGCTCCGGAGTGGCTCCCTGTGACAGGATGAACTTCTCGGCAAATTCGTCAATTTCCCACGTCGTAATACCGGGCTGTATCATTCCGGCAATCTGCCGGTGGCATTCGGCCAGAATTTGACCGGCTGCCAACATTTTTTGGATTTCTTCCATTGTCTTCATAATAATCATCTGAATCGCCTCTTCTGTACAGAACGCATTACTCACTATAATGGCTCTTGAATATGTTTTTGACACTTCTCTCTATATATTATGTAAGAAAACCGCCGAAAATCCAAATTTAATCTTAGAGTAGTTACGAACTTCGTGTTTTTTCATATCATAAGACAGTACAGCTTCTGCAGAAAGGATTGTAAGAACCTCATGAACAAAAAAAGTAGACGCCGGATCAAGCACCCACCCAAAACCGTGCGCTTGGATCTTACAACCAGAAAATTTATCACAAATACAGTTGTCCAAGCGATAAAAATGATACCTCTGGAAAACTACCGGTTAGTTGAAGCCAACAGCGATCATCCTCAGATTTCAGGCTTCGTTGAACATAAGCAAATTCGTATCCTGATGGTTTCCTTCATGACAGGAGATTCCTTGTGGCAAATTGAACAAATGATTGCCGAGCAGCTAAGGCTGCTGGCCAAGGAGCTCGTTGCCATCAAGGCGTTCCAGAGCTTCTCCTCAGCGCTGCACCAGCTGAACCCCGACCTGCTTCTGGTTGTGGGAAATGAAGAGCCACTCTCCGGCAGTGACCTTGATGCCATCCGGGCTGCCTCTGTCAAAAAAGCCATCTGGCTATCCGATGGCTCGTCCACCAGCGTTGCTACCGCAGAACTCGCCCTGTTGTTTGATTATGTATTTACACAGAACAGCCTTCATATTCCCTTTTATCAGCAATCCGGCTGCAGGTCGGTATTTTATTTACCCTTTGCCTCCAACCGGAGCCAGTTTAATCCCAGTCCTGTAGATGAAGCGTACAGATCAGATCTTTTGCTGCTTGGTGATGTCAGCACATCCGGTAAAAACTATGCCGAAACCATTAAGCATGTATTCCCTTTCAGAAAAGTGTTTGCTTGCGGAAACGGCTGGGAGGATTATCCCGAGCTGACGGTGCTGCGGCCGGATACCGAGCTTCTACCGTATTACAATGGCGCAGAAATAATCATCCATTGGGGCAGTCCGCCGAACCGCATGTTTGACATTGCGGCTTGCGGAGCATTCCAGCTTGCCGAGGCGCATCCCAATATATACGAATATATGAAGCCGGACGAGGACCTTGTCACTTTTCATACTGCCAAAGAACTGCTGGAAAAGCTGCATTATTACAGTATTCATGCGGATGCCAAGAGGGCAGTTGCAACCCGCTCTTTATGGAAGAGCACCTACGATTACTCTTTTCTCCAGATGACTACTAAGCTGCTTCATATCATATTTAACCGCTGATCCAAAAACATTCACGGCGTGCTGCAGGAGGTAGGTAACTTGAAGCTGATCGCTTATTTACTGCCCCAATTTCACCGTATTCCCGAGAATGACCGGTGGTGGGGCAATGGATTCACGGAGTGGACCAACACCAGAAAGGCGGTTCCGCTCTATGCCGGCCACCAGCAGCCCAAAGAACCGTTTGATCATTATTACTATGATCTGACAGATCCTGCTGTGAGAAACTGGCAGGCCAAGGTAGCCAGATCTTACGGAATTTACGGGTTCTGCTATTATCATTACTGGTTCAAGGGTAAGACACTGCTCGAACGCCCGTTTAAGGAGGTCCTGAAATCTGGCGAGCCGCAGTTTCCATTCTGCTTATCCTGGGCAAACGAATCCTGGACACGTAAATGGGACGGGGGAGAACATGATGTATTGATTCATCAGGAATACGGAGAGGAGGCAGACTGGGAAATCCATTTTTATGAGCTATTAAACGCCTTCCGGGACGCGCGGTATATCCGTGTTGATAATAAACCTGTATTTATCATTTACAGACCGGGGAAAATTCCCCGGTGTGAAGAAATGCTGAAGCTGTGGAACGAGCTGGCGGTAAAAAACGGGCTTGACGGCATTTATTTTGTCAGGACACTAGGCGGCTTTGAAATTCCCAGCCAGAGCGGATTCCAGGCAAGCGTCGAGTTCGAGCCTCATTACACTTTTGCCCATGGGGAGACACAGCGTCTGTGGCATTACATGAATATTAGCGGCCAAGAGCATCTCGTATTCGATTACGACCAGGCCTGGCTGTCGATCCTGAACCGCTCCCATCACCGTAACGGCGAAACGATTTTCCCTGGCGCATACGTCAACTGGGATAATACACCGCGGCTGGGCATACGGGGACAGAGCGCCATCGGAGCCTCCCCGCGTAAATTCGGCTGGTACCTGACTAGGCAGATTGAACGCGCTATGAAGCTGTACAGAAGCGAATTTCTGTTTATCAATGCCTGGAACGAGTGGGCTGAGGGCGCTTTTCTAGAGCCTGACCTGCAGCATCAGTTCCGCTATCTGGAGGAAGTTAAGAAGGCGCTGGAGCACACGGGTGCTTTTCCAATGGCAGATTCCAAGTGGTGAACCGTGACTTATTGTATGCTTAAGCAGGTTGTATAGCCAGGCTTGGTGTACCGCTGCTGACATCAATAAACAGCACATAATCCAGCCCGTCTGTTCCCTTCAGCATCAGTCCCGCCTGGGATGCTGCACCCGTAGCGTAGAATCTGATCTGCTGCAGACTTGCTCCGCCAGCGGGGAGTACAGGCTGATTGCTCACCCCCACCCGGTAATTGGACCAGAGACTGCCGCCGGCGTCTACATCGGCTCCGGTTACAAGACTATTAACTATAGATTGATTACCGTTAACCTGCAAATGGCCCTGTATCGTTTGATTGCCATTGACGTTCAGATTAACCTGCACTGTTTCATTTCCGTTCACATGGAGGTCCTGCTGTATAGTCTGGTTGCCGGTAACAAGCACGTTGTCAAAAGTAGGCACGGCTATCATTCCTTTCATTTGTATTACTATATTGTATGTAGCTTATAGAAGATGGATATAGTACAACCATACAAATTTTGATATTTAACAGAGTAAAGACAGCTGCAAAAATAAAGAACCTGCCCTCCCGCCAAAAATTCAGCTTGGGAAGACAGGTTCTTTTTAGGTGCCATAGTTAGAACAGGTTAACTCTATTGCTCCGGATCAGTCATGAAAGTTAAGTCCGGAGGTTACAGCAGATACGTATCCGCTGCGGATGACAAAGTCACCGAAGTGCTCGCCGCTGATCCGTTCATTGGCATAGCGGTGAATCATCGGCTCCAGCGTCTCCAGAATTTCCTGCTCGCCGATATTTTCCTTATAGAGCTTGTTCAGACGGTCGCCGCTGAAGCCGGCTCCCAGATACATGTTGTATTTACCCGGCGATTTGCCGATAAAGGAAATCTCTCCGAGTGCCGGACGGGCACAGCCGTTAGGGCAGCCCGTCATCCGGATGACAATTTCCTCGTCACGCAGGCCGGCTTTGTCGATAATCGGCTCCAGCTTGTCGAGCAGATGCGGAAGATAGCGCTCTGCCTCGGCCATTGCGAGACCGCAGGTCGGCAGCGCCACACAGGACATTGCGCTGCGCCGCAGGGCGGAATGATGTGCACCGTCGGTCAGGCCGTATTGCTTGGCCAGCTCGGCGATCCTGCGCTTCTTCGCGCTGCTGACGCCGCCGATAATCAGATTCTGGTTCGGGGTAAGCCGGAAATCGCCGGTGTGAATCTTGGCAATCTCGCGCAGTCCGGTCATCAGCGGATAGCCTTCCTGATCCTGAATCCGTCCGCTCTGGATATAGAGGGTCAGGTTCCATTTGCCGTCGTAGCCTTTTACCCAGCCGTAACGGTCGCCGTTATGATCGAAATGGTAGGTCCGGGCCGCTTCCAGCTCCCAGCCCAGCCTGTGGTGAAGCTCTCCTCTGAACCATTCCAGCCCGTGGCGGTCAATCGTATATTTGAACCGGGCATTTTTACGGACAGAACGGTTCCCGTAATCGCGCTGAATCGTAACGGTCTTCTCGGCAACCTCAATGATCTGCTCCGGACGGACGAAGCCGATTACCCGGCCAAGCTGCGGATAGGTATTCGTATCCCCGTGCGTCATCCCCATTCCGCCGCCGACAGTAACATTGAATCCGGCCAGCTTGCCGTCTTCAAGAATCGCGATGAAGCCCAGGTCCTGGGAGAAAACATCGACATCATTGGATGGCGGAACCGCCAGGCCGATCTTGAATTTGCGCGGCAGATAGACCGGTCCGTAAATAGGCTCAACTTCCACATCCGCCTTGCTGTCCACTACCTTTTCCCCGTCCAGCCAGATTTCGTGGTAGGCCGGAGTCCGAGGTGCAAGGTGATCGCTGAGTTTGCGTGCCCATTCGTAGACCTCGGAATGCACCTCGGACTGGTACGGGTTCGGGCTGCTCATTACGTTGCGGTTGACATCTCCGCAGGCCGCCAGAGTAGTCATGAGTGTATCGTTAATGGTTCTGATTGTCTTTTTGAGGTTCCATTTCAGCACGCCGTGCATCTGAAAAGCCTGCCGGGTCGTGAGACGCAGTGTACCATTGCCGTACTGGTGGGCCAGCTTATCCATTACCAGCCACTGCGCTGCCGAAGCCACGCCCCCAGGTGCTACTACCCGCAGCATGAACTGAAAGGCCGGCTCAAGCTTGGAGCGCTCGCGTTCTGCACGCAAATCCCGGTCATCCTGCATGTAGCTGCCGTGGAATTTCAGCAGCCGGTTATCATCCTCCGGCAGTCCTCCGGTAATCGGGTTCTGCAGCGTCGATTCCAGGGCGCCGCGCAGATAGTTACTCTCCAGCTTAATATGTTCAACATCGCTAGGCGGTCCGCCGATCGGCTTCACCGCTGATTCATTGTTTGCCACTATTGATCTTCTCCTTCCGGGGCCATCCGCTGTCCTTAATATACATCGCGCTGATAGCGCTGTTCCTGCTGCAGGTTCTCCAGATATGCTGCCGCACCTTCAGGGCTGAGGCCGGCTTCTTCCTGGATAACAGTCAGGAGTGCCGCATGAACATCATGCGCCATGTGCTTCTCGTCGCCGCATACATACACATGCGCGCCTTCCTGCAGCCAAGCATACAGTTCTTTGCTGTGCTCAAGAATACGGTGCTGCACATATACCTTCTCCTCCGTATCACGCGAAAAGGCTACATCCAGCTTGTTCAATACGCCTTCCTTCAGCATTCGCTGCCAGTCTGTCTGGTAGAGGAAGTCGGTCACGAAATGGCGGTCGCCGTAGAACAGCCAGGTCTTGCCGCCCGCACCCTGCTCACCGCGTTCTTCAAGGAAGGAACGGAACGGCGCAACGCCTGTGCCCGGCCCGATCATGATTACAGGCACATCCGGATTCGCCGGGAGCTTGAAATTCGGATTGCTCTGGATATACACCGGCAGCGTATCTCCCGGCTGGACCCGTTCGGCGCAATGCACCGAGCAGACGCCGTAGCGCTCACGCCCGTGCGATTCATAGCGCACCGCGCGTACGGTAAAGTGAACCTCTTCCGGATTCGCGTTATAGCTGCTGGAGATTGAATACAATCTTGCCGGCAGCTTGCGCAGTATGGATACAAAGCTGCTGGCCGGAACATTCCAGGGTCCGAAATCCGTAATCAGATCCAGCAGATCGCGGCCCTGGATATAGGACTTCAGCTCCTGCTGCGCTTCCGGTGCCAGCAGTGCCTGCAGGCCCGGTGCGGCAGACAGCTTAGTCGCCTGTTCCAGCAGCGGTTTGGTCAGTACAGTAATTTCGTAATGGCGCAGTAGCGCTTCGCGCAGCGTGCCTTCCTCACCCTTCTTATTAAAAGGAACGGTTTCGTCCGGATTCCAGCCTGCTGCAGCAATAATATCCGCTACCAGCTGAGGATGATTCTCCGGATAGACCCCGAGGGAATCCCCGGGCTCAAAGGTCAGGCCGGAGCCGGCAAGCGACAGCTCCAGATGCCGGGTCTCGCGGTCCGAGCCGCGTCCGTTCAAATTCAGATTCTCCAGTACTTCCGCATTATAAGGATGATTGCGAGAATAAGGGGATTGCGGCTCGTCAGCCTTCTCGGCTGCCGCTACTGCCTGGTCAGCGAGCTGCGGTGCATTCTGCGGGCCGTTCAAGGCGCCAAGCACCCGCTCGAACCAGTCTGCCACCGGCTCATCATAATCGAGATCACAATCGATCCGCGGGCTCAGGCGCTGGCCGCCGAGCTGCTCCAGCCGCTGGTCAAAGTCTTTGCCGGTCTGGCAGAAGAACTCGTACGAAGTATCTCCCAGTGCCAGAACCGAGAAGCGCAGCGACTCCAGCTGCGGCGCTCTTTTGCTGTGCAGGAATTCATGGAAAGCCCGGGCGTTGTCCGGCGGTTCGCCTTCCCCGTGTGTGCTGACCAGGATCAGCAGGTTCTCGACCTTCTTAAGCGTATTCGGCTTGAAGGCGTTCATCGCAGATACAGTCACCTTGAAGCCCTGCTCCTCAAGCTTGCGGGACAGGCTTGCCGCCAGCCGCTGGCAGTTGCCGGTCTGCGAGCCGAAGAGCACGGTCACCTCACGGGATAATGGTGGTGCAGCTGCAGCTGCGGCAGGCAATGCGCCCTGGACGGCTGCAGCAGGCGCCGGCTGCTCACCGGCTGCCGGAGCAGCTCCGGCTCCCCGCAGGGACATGGCGGACAAATATCCGCCGAGCCAGATTTGCTGCGACTCTGTCAATGTCGGCAGCAGCCGGTTCAGAAGCTCGGTCTGACTCTCGTTAAACGGGCTGTTCGTAACTTGTAGTTGCACCAATATGGACCTCTCCTTAGCGTAAAATCTTCTTCTCTTCTAACATCTTGAACTCAGGCTATCATAATTATCAGAAACGATCAACGAGTCTGATCATGACCTAAATTTGGCATTATTGTCATTTCGTCCAATATAATGACGAAAAGCGGCTTAAATCAGAGTAAAACACTCCGATTTCGGCCGCTTCATTATTATTAATGATAACTTGCATTAGATAATCTGATATTACAATTTTGCTGCAGATTCACTTTTGAGTGTTCCTGAGCCTTCATGAAGCCCTTCAGCTAGGATATTCTCCTTTTTACGGCGGACAAGCAGCATCAGCGGGAAACCTGCCAGCACCAGAAGTGCGGCAACCACAAATACATCATTGACGCCCATTGTAAACGACTGAAGCCCGATATCTCCGCTGCCTGCCGTCACACCGGGCATGGCCAGCTCCGCCGCATGTACAGCCTGCCTGTTCGACAGCAGCGAGGTAAAGACTGCAATCGCGAGTGAGCTGAGCACATTGCGGATCCAGTTGTTAATCGAGGTTGCATGTCCCGACCATTCTGCCGGAATTTCTTCCATAGATGCCGTGCTGCTCGGAACATTCGCCAGTCCGATTCCCAGGTTCCGCACGACCATCGCCCACAAAATGAAGTTATGGGCGATCCCCACATGGAGCCTGCTCATCAGAAACAGTCCGGCAAAGATGCAGGCGATGCCGGCAGAAATCAGCTTTACCGGCCCGAAACGCGGGTAGAGCTTACCGACCACCGGGCTGAGAAGGGCCAGCAGGACTGACGAGGGGAGCAGAATCAGACCTGTCTTGAGCGTGCTGGCCCCTTCGGCCGTCTGCAAAAACAGCGGTGTCAGATAGGTTCCGGCATACATGGCTACAGTAACAATGCTGTAAATGCTAAGCATCACCGTAAACCTGCGATTTTTCAGCACACGCAGGTTAAGCAGCGGCACCTCCGTCTTCAGCTCCCGCAGAACAAACAGAATGAGCAGTACAATTCCAAGCGCGATCATGGAAAGGGTCTTCCAGGAGGTCCATCCCCAGCTGCCGCCCTGGCTGAATGCTCCCAGCAGGGACAAGCTGCCCAATACCACCGTAAACAGTCCCGGTACATCAAAGGACTTGGGAACATTCATCCGGTAATAAGGAATCAGCAGCTGCGTCAGAATGACAGCCGCCACACCGACAGGCAGGTTGATCAGGAACAGCCAGTGCCAGCTGGCGAACTGGAGCAGCCAGCCGCTGAAGGTAGGACCGATGGCCGGAGCCACCATGGCTGACAGCGACCACAGACTGACAGCAAAAGGCCGGCGCTCCTGCGGAATGACCTGAAAGATGATGGTCATCGTACAGGCCATAATCAGTCCGCTGCAGGAGCCCTGCAGCATGCGGAACACGATCAGAACTGCAGGATTCCAGGCAAGTGCACACAGCAGTGAAAATACGGTAAAGCCCGATAACGCGAACGTATACAGGCGTTTATAACTGAACCGGCCGCCCAAGTAGCCGGCGAGCGGGGCTGTAACGCCAGTAGCGAGCATGAAGCCGGTAACCATCCATTGCATCGTGTGCAGTCCGGTCTGGAAATGATCCATGAGGATCGGGACGGCTATATTTATGGTTGTAGTGCTTAGCACAGAGAGAAAATTCCCGAAAAAAATGGCGGTCATAACCGGCCAGAAATGGATTTTACCTTTAACTGCAGCTTCCAAGAATGTTCCCCTCCTTACCTATATGTCTACTTTTACATATGTAACTTGACTTTATTAATGTTATAATCACAGAATAGTTATGTCAATACTGACATATAGGAGCTATTTGCAGTAATATCGGATTATCAAAGACTGGAGGACACTACAGCCATGAATACACTGTCTTACGGGCTGCTTGCGCTGCTTACGGCAAATCCGCTTACGGGCTATGAACTGACACAGGGCATCAAACCCCTGTGGAGGGCGGGCCACAGCCAGATCTATCCCCTGCTGCAAAGCATGGAGGAAAAGGGCTTCATCCGTCATGAGCGGATTGAGCAGTCCGACAAGCCGGATAAAAAAATATATACGATTACGGAAGAAGGCATCTCAGTGCTGCAGGAATGGGTCAGGATGCCTGCAGAACCGGCCGTCCTGCGGGATGAGCTGCATTTCAAGCTGTACAGCCTCTGGCTCACCGAGCCGGACGAAGCCAAGGCTCTGCTGCTGCAGCGTATGGAGTTTAACCGCAGTGAGCTCCAGCGGTACAATCTGCTGATCAAGGCCAATGAGGCACTCCGCGATGAGCGCGGGGAGACCCGTGAGCTGAAGGCAACCACCTTCGGGCGTTACCTGCTGCTGCAGAAGCGGGTGATGGCCATGAAATCCTCAATAGAGTTCTGCGAGTGGGCCATCGGTGAGCTGGAGCGGAGCAGTCCGCCGCCGGCGGGGTAGGTCAAGGACCGCCAGACTGTAATCCCAAAAAAGGCTGTCCGTTAAGTCATCTCATGACTTAACAGACAGCCTTTTTATTTTGAATACCCCTAGCTCTCGTTCATCTGTTTCCGCTTATGCAAGCTGCTTTTCACTTGCTCCACAATAAGGTGAAGGATAAACAGCAGTGTTCCGGCATTAATGGCTAGATCGGCCAGATTCAGGATCCCTCCGCCATCACCGAAAATAAGAAAATCAGTAACCTGATGGTACAGAATCCGGTCAATCCCGTTACCTGCAGCCCCGCCGACCAGAAAACCGCTGGCAGCCTCGAGAAGCGGCCCCTGCAATTCTCCTTTACGCCGGTAATAGAATACTGCCGCCACAAAAATTACGGCCACAATGGCAAAATATTTGCCGTATCCCTGAAATGAGCTAAAGGCAGCGCCGCTGTTCTCGTAATAAGAAAACGTCAGATGCCCTTCCCAGAACGGTACAATTTCCCCTAGCTGCATGTTCGTCCGTACGATCCACTTGGCAGCCTGGTCTGCCGCGAATACCAGTATTGCAATCACATAAAAGAGCAAAAACCAGCGCCTCCTTTTTCTCTGCCTTATGGTTCATCTGCACCGTTTTTCTTCCTGTTCAGCTTAACACATGCCGGCTGCTGTTTTCATCTTTGCCATGTTTAGCATGCGGTTCCCGGGCCCGGCGGAGCAAGCAGCTGTTACGAGGAAATCTGTATTGGTTAAACACTCTTAGATAGATTGACCGACTGGAGGCGGGCACCACATGGAAGAATACGGACTGATACTCATAAAACTGATTGCGGGCTTTATGGGACTATGGGCAATGACCCGGCTGCTCGGGAAAAAGGAAATCTCCGCCCTGACCCCGTTCGACTTCATTTCGGCGGTTATTCTTGGCGATCTTGTCGGGGACACCATTTATGAAAAAGAACATACCATCCCGATGCTGCTGTTTACACTGGCAATCTGGACCTTGCTGTCAATTACCTTTGAAAAAATTACACTTCACCTCCCGAAGCTGCGCAAGCCGCTGGAAGGAGAGCCGGAGATTCTGATCCGTGACGGAAAAATTGATATGGGCAAGCTGCGAAAAAACAATCTGGATTTCGAGCAGCTGCGGATGATGCTGCGGGCAAAGGATACCTTCTCTGTCAGCGAGGTCGCGTATGCAATCTATGAGACAAACGGCTCTCTGAGCATCCTCAAGAAAGCGCAATATGAACCGGCGACCCGCGAGGATCTGCTCGTTCCCGTCCCGGAATCCGTCCTGCCGGTGAGCATCATCGAGGACGGGATCATACAGCGGGACACTCTCGCAGTCTCGGGCATGACGAAGAATGGCTGGCCAAGGAGCTCCGCAAGCTGGGATATAGCGGACCACAGACGGTCGTTTATGCTGAAATTACGGAAGAAGGCGAGCTGGCTGTCATCTCCTCGGTCTCACACTAAGCTTACGGGCGAAAAGGCCGGGCTTTAGGCGAATTCAGAGGCATTTGGTGCATCCCGCACGCTATGGAAACTGCCCAGCGTGCCGGCTAGACACCTGCACGACATAAACACAAAACAGCGGCCCCCTTAAAGGGAAGCCGCTGTTCTGCTGTTTACAACTATTTACCACGCGTAAGCCTCAGGCGCCGGACGGCCCGGACCCGGGAAAATCTCATCCAGCTTCTTCAGAGTGTCCTCATCCAGCTCGATTTCGGTAACACGCAGAGAGTCCTCAAACTGCTGGATCGTTCTCGGTCCAATAATCGGGGCCGTAACCGCCGGATTAGCCAGCACCCAGGCCAGGGCAACCTGATCCTCGTGCTCGCCCAGCTCTTTGCAGAGCGCGGAGAACTGCTCCAGCTTGGTGCGGTTCTGCTCCAGCTTGGCTGAACGGGCGCTGCGTACGCCGCTCTTAGCCAGCGCGTTGCGGCCCAGCAGCCCTCCGGCCAGCGGACTCCACGGAATAACGCCAAGGCCAAGCTCCTGCGAAGCAGGCAGAACCTCAAGCTCCGGCGTCCGTTCCAGCAGATTGTACAGGTGCTGCTCCGAGACAAGGCCGAGGAAATTGCGCGCTTTGGCCTGGGCCTGGGCAGCGGCAATATGCCAGCCGGCGAAGTTGCTGGAACCGATATAATCAATTTTCCCCTGGCCAATGGCATTCTCGAATGCGCCCCACAGCTCATCCCAGGATACATTCCGGTCCACGTGATGCATTTGGTACAGCTCAATATGATCGGTCTGCAGACGCTTTAGCGAGCCGTCCAGATGACGTCTGATTTTATAGGCTGACAAGCCTGCGCCGGAATTAGGCCCGTCAAGCTCATCGAACATGTCGCCGTACACTTTGGTCGCCAGCACGACCTTCTCGCGCCGTCCGCCTCCCTGCTTGAACCATCGGCCGATAATTTCTTCCGTCCAGCCGCGGCGTTCCTGGCCCCCGTAAACGTTGGCCGTATCAAAAAAGTTAATTCCCGCATCCAGCGCGGCATCCATAATCCGGAAAGCATCCTTCTCTTCGGTTTCCGGGCCAAAATTCATCGTGCCGAGACAGAGCTGGCTGACCTTAAGGCCTGATTTACCCAAATAACTGTACTTCACTCGTATTTCCTCCCTTTAATCCCTTAATGGTTGTCCGCAATACATTTTCCACTATACCCCTTAGAGTCCACTATAAGGCAAGCTTTTTATTAAGCCAACAAAGCGGGGTCTTTCATGGATGCTGACATAGGTATTTTGCGGTGATCCGAAAACATAAAAAACGGACGTTATCCAAGGTATAAGATAACGTCGTTCTGCAGGAAAATGGAATCCGGGGCCTGCCGGCATTCATTTGTTACTCCTCTTCACCTGTATGTCCGCTGTCCGGAAACAGCACTTCCCCGGTTCCCTGCCTTATGTTCACAATCTCCTGCAGGGTGCCGGTCAGCTCATTCGGCGGGTATGGCTTGGTCAGATATTTCTCCACGTTGTCCATCATGTTCTTGTCCGTCTTATCCAGCGCGGAAGAAATGACAATCGGGACATGCTCAGTACGTTCGTCGTTCTTCAGCATCCGGATCAAATCCCAGCCGTCCAGCTCCTCTCCCAGCATCAGATCCACAACGATGGCTACGAAAGGTGTCTTGAGCGCCTGTTCAAAAGCCTGCTGCGGATGATAATGGTGGGTTACGCGGAAGCCCTTGCCCTTCAGCTCCTCAGACAGCAGCAGGGACAGGCTGTAATCATCCTCTACAATCATTACGTTAGGCTTCTGATCCTTCTCGGGACTTGACTTCACCGGCTCGTCTTCATGACGGCTTCCCGGTGAATGCAGGACCGGAAGGCTGAACCATACAGTCGAGCCTTCGCCTTCCTCCGACTCGATGCCGATGGAGCCTTTCTGCTTCTCGATAATTTCCTTGCAGATCGCAAGGCCCAGACCGGTTCCGCCGATCCGTTTGGAGGCGCTGTTGTCAACGCGTCTGAATTTCTGGAACAGCTGTCCGATCTGGTTCTTGGGAATGCCCAGACCGTGATCCTGAATCTGCACGATAATCCGCTCCGCCTCGTTGTGCAGGGACACCTTGATCTCACTTGCACCTGGGGAGAACTTGATCGCATTGCTGAGCAGATTGGTCATCACCTGAACGATTTTATCCCGGTCCACCTCAACCTCGGCGTTGTGGGCCTCGTCCTCAAACAGGAAATTATGAGTGCCGCCGACCTTGTATTGGTCAATGACGCCCATGACAAGCTCGCTGAGATTAAGCGGCTGCTGGTTATACTGCTGGGTGCCTGACTCCATCCGCTGCAGGTCAAGAAAATCATTGATCAGATCTGTCAGCCGCTGGGCTTCCCGGTGAATGGTCTCCAGATATTTCAGCTGCTTCTCAGGCTTCATTGTCTTGGACAGCAGCAGTTCGGTGAAGCCCAGTACGCTCGACAGCGGGGTCCGCAGCTCATGGCTGACTGTGCTGACCAGCTCAGACTTCATCAGATCAAGCTCGTATTCGCGGGTGATGTCACGGTGGACGAACAGTGTCCCGAAGCGCGTCTCCCGGCGGAATACCGGTATGGCATACATATCCACATGCTTCAGCGTATCTTTACCGATGGAATACTTCATGGAGCTGGATTCAATAAAATGCTCGGACATTGCCTTTTGGTAGAACTGCTCCAGCTCTTCCGATTCATTGGCCATCCGTGTGAAATGCCCGCTCCAGCGTTCCAGCGGGATCAGGTCGCCTTCGAACCATTCATGATAGTCAAACATCAGCGCAAGTGCCTGGTTCATCTGCAGCATGCCGCCGTCCATCTGGACAAACTGGATACCCTCGTTGACATTATTGACAATGTCGCGGTTCAGCCTGCGGCCGTGCTCAATTTCCTCATACATGAACAGCCGCTCGATGGCCAGGCCCACCCGGTTCATCATGCCCTGGATTTCGTTAATTTCTTCCTCGTTGAAGGAATGTCCGATCCGGGTACCGCAGAATACGGCAAGCACCTCGTCCTGGGCATTTACAACAGTAGAGTAATAATCGTAGGAGAGAACCGGCTCAGGGGCAATTCCCTGTTCACGCAGCGTAGCCGGCCGTCTGGTTATATAAGATTTCTCCGTCTGCATCCGGTAGAGCATATTGCCGCTCTCACTGCCCAGATAACGGTCAACATTCTCCTGGGGAACTCCCCGGACCACCGTAATCTGGTCCTTAACCAGGAAAAACACACTGGAATCAAAGGCATACTGGCGGTTCATGAACTCGATAAATTTCTCGGCAAACTCCTGTTTATCGAGTGTATAGGTAATGTCATGATTCAGCTGATTGCTGCGTTCCAGCATGATCTTGGTCTGCTCCGTATTTTTGAGCGTCTCCGCCAGCTTCTGCTGCACATTTTTCATGGAGGTAATATTGTTGGCTATCAGAATGTACTGGTAGACCTGCCCCTCATCATTCAGATAAGGCATAATGGTCATGTGCAGCCAGACCGGTGTACCGTTCTTCATGCCCAGCTGAACCTCATCGCTCCATACGCCGCCTGTGCTCAGCTTGCCGACAATCTGCTGCATCCGGGCAGCTTCCATATTCCTCAGATCAAGCAGCCGGAAGGTAAAACCGATCAGCTCAGGGTTTTTGTAGCCTGTATATTCACTCATATTCGCATTGGCATACGTAAAAATCCCTTTAGGTGAGAGGATGGCCACAGCGGACGACTGGTCCAGCGCCTTCATCATGCTCTCGATCTCGCCGAGCGAGCGTTCCAGCCTGAACTGCTGGTCCTGAAGCTCATCCTGCTGGGCATGGAGCTCCTCATTCTGCATCATCAGCTCTTCCTCTTTATCCTGAATGCTGTGAGCCATATTAAGGAAGGCCTCATAGAGCCGGCCGATCTCATCCTGCTTATGAAGCTTGCCGATCATTACCGCTTCTCCGGCAGCAAGCGAATTGGTAGCCTCCTCCAGCCTGACAATCGGATCAATGAGGATTTTGAGAATCCGCCAGATCATCAGTGTGAAGAGCAGCAGCAGCAGCGTGCTGAGGCCGAAGGCGAGCAACGTGAATTCGTTAGCCCGCTTCAGGGAATGGTCGACCATATCACTCAGCAGCTTGTCAGAGCGCGTGTTGTACTGCTTGGTATACGCCAGAAATTCATTCACCGCCTGAGTATTGCCTTCAGCTGCCAGTGCACGCAGGCTTGTATAATCATCCTGCTCGACGAAGCCGATTGCCTTAGGCAGGGTCACATTCTGGTACTGGTCAACAAACGTGGCCAGATGTTCCTTGAAGGTGGCTTCCTCAGGGGAAAGCTTCAGCGCGGAATAATCCTCAAGCACGCCTCTGAGCTTCTCCAGCGAATCGTAAGCCTGCTGAAGCTCGTTGCTGCTCTTAAGCAGACTATAACCTCTGACCCGGAAAAATACATCGTTCAGCGTAACCGCCATCTCATTAATGGTATCCGCCTTGTTCTGCAGTACCTCCTGGTTATGGTTCAGGCGTGTCTGTTCGGCATTTATATATATAAAAAGGCCAATTCCCGTCAGTAGAACCACTGTAATCAGACCGGCAATGATGTGGAAATATTTCTTTTTGATACTCATATTACTGATTCTTCTTCTGATCACCCAGAATCCCCTCCACAATCTGCAGAAGCTCCATCGGGCTGAACGGTTTAGGCATGAAATAGCGGGCGCCCGCTTCTCTGGCAATATTCCGGTCACCCTCCTGCGCCTTGGCAGTAAGCATCAGGATCGGGGTAGCCGCCTTCACCTTGTCACTTAGCAGGCCCAGCACCTCGATCCCTGTCAGCTCCGGCATCATGTAATCCAGGATGACCAGATCGAATTCGTTCATTGACAGCTTGGTCATCGCTTCACGCCCGTTCTCTGCTGTGTGAAGCTCAACCTCCTCAAGATCCTCAAGCGTGTCCTCAATCAGCATGCGCAAAACATCTTCATCATCGACAATTAGTACCTTTTGCATCTTTCTCTCACCTTTCAGTTTGCACAGCCGCTGCTTTGCTTAAAATAAAAATCTGTGTGCCAGCCGCTCGACCCGCATCAGCAGCTCCGGCAGGTGGAACGGCTTGATGATATAATCATCCGCCCCCATCTGCAGCGCATGGATAATATCCTGCTGATCATTACGGCCTGTAAGCATGACCACGAGGAGGTTTACCTCCGGATAGCTGCTGCGGAGCTGCTCCAGCACCTCCAGCCCGTCCATCTCCGGCATAATGCCGTCCAGCAGGACGATATATTTATCATCGGCAGAATACCAGCCGGATTGTAGGAATTTCACTCCGCTTTCGTAGCTGCTCACCTCTACCCTGGAGATATTCGCGGGTTTCCAGTCCATGAACTGTTTGACAACAATTTTCCGGATCAGCGCATCATCATCAACCATAATAACCTTCAGTACTTTCTCCGCCTTGCCCGCCGGGAGGTAATCATCGTACAGGGTGGTCTGGTTTCTTCCCGCATGCTTGCTGGCATACAGAGCCTGGTCGGCATCCTCGATCAGCCCTTCAGGGGTATCCCGGGAAGCCCGGATCTCTGTAATTCCGCCCGAAAAGGTTACATGGAACAGTTCATGCTTGGCCTGAAACGCCATGTCAGCGAACTGCCTCTGGATCCGTTCAATTACTGTACGTGCGGAAGCTGCCGGTGTATTAGGCATAAACAGTGCAAACTCCTCCCCGCCGTAGCGGCAGAAGGTGTCCTCCACACGGATAGAGCCCCGAACCAGCTCGGAAAAAGTCTGAAGCACCTCGTCCCCTGTCAGATGGCCGTACGTATCATTAATCTGCTTGAAGTGATCCAGATCAAGCAGGGCCAGGGAAAAGGTCCGCTCCGTCCGCCTGAAGTCAGAGATCAGCTGCTTCATCGTCTGGTTAAAGAACCTGCGGTTATAGGCACCGGTCAGCTCATCGATAATAATGGACTTCTGCCACTCCTTCTTTAGCTCAAAACGGTTCTTGATCAGCATCAGGAACAGGTCGATGTCCACCGGCTTGGATATATAATCCATAACACCTAATGAATACGCGTACAGCTGAATGTCCTTGGAATTCTCGCCGCTGATAATAAGGATCGGAATCCGTTCTTGTGTAGCCTTGCCGATAATCTGGTGCAGCACATCTATTCCGCTCTGGTCCGGCAGCAGAATGTCCAGCAGAATCATATCCGGCCGGCTCTCGTAGAACAGCTTAAGCCCGCGCTCGGCAGACATCGCTATATTCACATAATAAGAATGACGTTCCAGGGATTCTCTTAAAAAGGCAACAAGCTCCACATCGTCATCAATAAGCAGAATTTCATACTTCTGCTGGCTTGCGCCGTTAAGAAGGCTTATATCATTAACGGGATCGGGCACTGCACCGGATGACTCATCTCCGCCAAACAGCCCGAGCAAAGGATATAAAACCTCGCGCCATTCCGCCTCCAGCCAGACTTTATCACTGCGATCCGAGAAATACAGCAGCGCGCTGCCCGCAAACCGCTCTACCCGGTCCAGACCGACCGTGCCCGCGGTTCCCTTCAGATTATGCAAAAAACGGTAAATCTCCCGCTCTCCGACTGACTGCTGCCCCGACCACGTTTCCAGAGTCTGCCTCGTCCGCTGCTCCACAAGCTCTTTATATTTTCTCGTTGTCATGATTACTCCTTTGAACGTACTATCAAACTGTCAACATATCACTTCATCATTTTTTTCATATACTGTCAACACTATTCTAAAGAATATCAGCGTCAAGATCAAAAATATAATCAAACCGACAAAAAACCTTTGGTTGATGAGTGTGCCGGCATTTGTGATAATAATTAAAACGGTTCATCCCGTTAAAGCGGCGATGAATAGACTAGTATAAAATAGGAGGCTTTTTCATTGAAGGGAATTATTACTGTACTGGGAAAAGACAAAGTAGGAATTATCGCCAGAGTCTGTACATACCTTGCTGAACACAATCTGAACATTCTGGACATCTCACAGACGATTGTTCAGGACTATTTTAACATGATGATGATTGTCGACATTTCCGCGCCGAGCAAGTCTTTTGAGGAGATCGTCCTGGACCTGCAGCAGGTTGGTGAGGATATCGGTGTTGAGATCAAGCTCCAGCATGAAGATATCTTCAACATTATGCACCGCATCTAGCAGCCAAAGGAGACGAAGACAATGATATCACGTGTTGAAGTACAGGAAACGAATCAGATGATCCGGGAAATGAATCTGGATGTCCGCACCATTACGATGGGAATCAGCCTGATGGACTGCTCGCATACCGATATGCGCGTGTTCAACCAGAATGTATATGATAAAATCACCCGCTCCGCCGAGAAGCTGGTCAAGACCGGTGAGGATCTGGAGCGGCAGTTCGGCGTGCCGATCGTCAATAAACGCATTTCCGTAACTCCGATCTCCATTGCAGCAGGCGCTGTACATACAGATTCCTATGTGCCGGTTGCAGAAATTCTGGACAAGGCCGCCAAAGAGGTCGGTGTTAACTTTATCGGCGGATTCTCCGCACTCGTGCAGAAGGGCTGCACCAAAGGCGACCGTATTCTGATTGACAGCATTCCCGAAGCGCTGGCTGTAACCGAACGGGTCTGCTCCTCGGTCAACGTGGGCTCGTCACGGAGCGGGATCAACATGGATGCCGTCAAGCTGATGGGCGACATCATTCTGCAGACTGCAGAGCGTACCAAGGACCGCGACTCGATCGGCTGTGCTAAGCTGGTTGTGTTCTGCAACGCGGTCGAGGATAACCCGTTCATGGCCGGTGCCTTCCACGGGGTCGGGGAGCGCGAATGTGTCATTAACGTAGGTGTCAGCGGACCCGGTGTAATCAAGCGTGCGCTGGAGGAAGTAAAGGGCCAGGATTTTGAAACGCTCTGCGAGACGATCAAGCGGACGGCCTTCAAGGTAACCCGGGTCGGCCAGCTTGTGGCCCAGGAGGCTTCCAAGCGCCTCGGCGTACCATTTGGCATCATCGACCTGTCGCTGGCGCCTACCCCGCTGATCGGGGATTCCATCGCCGAGATCTTCCAGGTCATGGGCCTGGAGGAAGCCGGGGCTCCGGGCACTACAGCGGCGCTTGCCATTCTCAACGACAATGTCAAAAAAGGCGGCGTAATGGCCTCCTCCTATGTCGGCGGGTTAAGCGGCGCCTTCATCCCGGTCAGCGAGGACCACGGGATGATCCAGGCCGTACAGCGCGGGGCGCTGACGCTGGAGAAGCTGGAAGCGATGACCTGCGTCTGCTCGGTCGGTCTTGATATGATTGCCATTCCGGGCAGCACCAGCAAGGAAACCATCTCCGGCATTATCGCTGATGAAGCGGCAATCGGCATGGTCAACAATAAGACGACCGCTGTCCGCGTGATTCCGGTAATCGGCAAGGAAGTCGGCGAAATGGTCGAATTCGGCGGCCTGCTCGGCTACGCTCCGGTTATGGCCGTCAATCCGTTCAACTGTGCCGAGTTCGTTAACCGCGGCGGCCGGATTCCTGCACCGATTCACAGCTTCAAGAACTAAAGCTCAGGCCAAAAAGCGCCGCCCCAAGTATTGGGAGCGGCGCTTTTATGATGCGTGCGTTAAGCGGGTTGCAGGCTGCCTGCAATCCTGTCAAAGGGAACAGCGTTCGGGTCACCCGAGGGGCGAGGGCAGAATATGGCCCAGCTTCTCCGGTCCCATAATCAGATACAGGCTCTGAATCTGTTCACCGCTGCGGTTCAGGGCCAGGCAGAGCACAGCTTTGACCTCTCCCTCTTGTCTATAGACAAGGTTGGGCTCACCGTTAATGCTTTCGATCGCAGCCTCCCAGCTTCTCATCCGGTTAAGCACTCTGCGCGAGGTAAGCAGCGCGAGCACGCCCTTGCGCCCAATCATCGGCCGGAGGATGGTATGAACCTCCCGCCCGCCGCCGTCAGCCACAAGGACAGGCTGCTCGGTCAGCAGCGCCAGCATCCCGCTCACATCATGCGCGGTGAAGGCGGACGTGAACCGTTGAAGCAGCCCCCTGCGGGCCTGCTCCGGTGCAGGCGTGAGCGCCTCTGCCGCCGGTGACGCCTGCAGCGTACGCTTCACACGGCTGAAGATCTGCCGGCAGTTGCTCCCGGTTTTGCCGGTCATCGTGGCAATCGCCTCATAATCGTATTGATACGCTTCGCGGAGAACAAATACGGCTCTTTCAACCGGCGACAGCTTCTCCAGCAGAACAAGGAAAGCAAAGGAGAGCGTATCCTTCCGCTCAGCCGCCTCCTCCGGCCCGTCGTAGAGCTCGCTTACCGGCTCAGGCAGCCATTCTCCGATGTAAGTCTCCCTGCGGGCATGAGCGGAATTCAGCAGGTTCAGGCAGCGGTTGGTGATGCTTTTGGCGATATACGCCTTGATGTTATCAATACCGCTCCGTTCACGATGCTGGAGGTCTGCGAAGCAGTCCTGGACCACGTCCTCCGCATCCGCCACTGTCCCCAGCATACGGTAGGCGATCGAGAAGGCATATTTATTATAGTTAACATACAGCTCCCCGAAATCAGCCGGATTCTCCAAATCCTTCCGTTCCTCCGTTTGTGTCGAAATTCCCTGCTCTGGCCCTCCCGTCCTGCTGTCGCGTGCATTTAACACGTGCTGTCCCTCCGCTCCTTCTATTTAGAACAAGCCCGGATACATGCCTGTTGAAATAGCAATCCGGTTCCAGCTGTTAATCATGTTGATGCTCATGATCCAGTCGACGTACTCCTCTTCGCTGACGAATTCGCGCACCCTGTCATAAACTGCCTGCGGAACTCCGCCGTGGCTGATATGGGTAACGGCCTCGGCAAGCTCCAGCACTGCTCTTTCCTTCTCCGTAAAAATGGGCGCCTCGCGCCACACGCTGACCAGAACCAGCCTATCCTGATAATCTCCCAGCTTCAGCAGATCCTTGGCATGCATATCCAGGCAGAAGGCACAGCCGTTAATCTGTGACACTCTAATTTTGACCAGCTCGGTGAGCACCTTGTCCAGTCCGCGTCCGCCCGTATGCTGCTCCATAGTCATCATGGCCCGGAATGCGGGTGCGTTAACCTGTCTGTAATTGAATTTCAAGCTCATTTTCGATCGCCTCCAAAAGTGATGTTCAATAATGGAGACAAAGCAGACAGCAGATGTGTGACAATTCCGGCTAAAAAAGATTTACTGCACCATTGTGCTGCAGCAGATTCTTGCTGTAAAAAGCTTCTGCCTCAAGCCCGGGCCTGCTTACTCTTGCGGATCGTGACCATCCGCCAGCCTGTCAGCAGCGCCGATACAAGACAAATTGCCGAGGAGGTCATGAACACAACATGCATTCCCGAGAGGAAAATATCCGGCCGGCCGGCAACCAGCCCGGTTACCCGGTATCCGGCCTTGCTGCTCATCACGTTGAACAGGATCGAGGTGGCAATTGTAATCCCGACCACCATCCCGACGTTGCGGACCAGCGAATTGACACTGCCCGCCGAGCCGAGCTGGGTACGCGGCACCTTGCTCATGATCAGCGAGTTGTTCGGCGACTGGAACAGCCCGCTGCCGACCCCGAGCATGGCAATCCACAGGCCGACCAGGATCACGGAGCTTCCTTCATGCAGCCGGGCCAGTCCAAACTGGGCGATCACCATTACAATCAGGCCGGCAAAGGTCAGGAATTCGGAGCCGATCCTGTCGGAGAGCGCCCCGCTGAGCGGCGCAATGATCACCATCGAAATCGGGAAGAGCATCAGCAGGAACCCGGCATAGAACGGCGACAGGCCCAGCATATTCTGCGCATAGAACGGCGAGATGATATTGAAGCAGAAATTAGCGACAAAGACCAGAAAGGCACACAGGATACTTAGTGAAAACAAAGTGTTCTTGAAAAGCGACAGCTGCAGCAGAGGAGCCGAGCTGCGCAGCTCGACCATCAGAAAAACAGCAAAGGAAACGGCAGCGGCGGCAAGAGCCGCAATAATGCGGCCGTCGCTGTACCCGAGCTGCTGACCCAGCAGCAGGCCGGCGAACAGCGTGATGATAAAAAAGGAGAACAGCAGGCTGCCCGGGAGATCGATTTTGGATTTTACCCGGATCAGATCCTTCGGCAGCACCTTGGTTCCCAGCACAATCGCAATCAGGCCAATCGGCACGTTGACCCAGAAAATATATTCCCAGCCCAGCGTAGACACAATAATGCCGCCCAGACTCGGTCCGGCGATGCTGCCCAGCGACACAAAGGTACCGATCAGGCCCAGCGCTTTGCCGCGTTCATTAGCCGGAAAAATATCGGTAACAATCCCCTGGCTGTTCGCCATCGTCATTGAAGCGCCAACCGCCTGGATGACCCGGGAGACAATCAGGAACGGGAGATTGGTACTCAAGCCGCAGAGTAAGGAGCCGACGATAAACACGACCGTTCCGATTCTGAAAATCCTGATCTTGCCGGCCATATCGCCCAGCTTGCCAAAGAACAGAATGACGGCGCAGATAGCCATTAAATAACCGGTTGTGACCCATTCGACCTGGGCTACAGGCAGATTGAGCTGCTTAACCAGCACTGGCAGTGCAATATTGACAATGCTCCCGTCCAGTGTGGACATAAATGTAAACAGATTAAGAACGATCAGAATGACCCAGCGTTTCTTCTGAATCACCTCATCCTCCTGATAGGTTGCAGGAATTGAACTCATGAACGAACACCCTCTTGCCTTAATTTTCAGATTTAGTTGCGTCCGCAACAATCTGATCCGCATTACCCAGTGTACAGCAATTTAGTTGCGCACGCAACAAGTTTGCGGTAAACTTTTGGCAAGGGCGGGGATTCTGTCAGGAATGTTCTGCCGCATTAATTCAAAGAGGTGTCCGTAGTGAAAAAAGAACCGGTCGGCAAGCTGATCGCCTATCTTCAGCGCCAGAATACCAAAATATTAAGCAGAGAATTGCAGCCTTACGGGCTTGGCAGCGGCGGACAGCACAGCTTCCTCAAGCTGATTCTCGGCAATCCCGGCATTACCCAGGACCAGATGACAAATGAAATGAAATTCGATAAGGCGACTACAGCCCGTTCGGTCAAGCACCTGGAGCAGCTGGGATACATTGAACGGCAGCCCGATCCGAAGGACCGGCGTTCGTCCCACCTGTACCCGACCGCCAAGGCACTGGCGTTTGCCCCTGAATTCCAGTCGATATTGGACGAGCATAATGCCAGAATGACCGCCGAGCTGACCGGCGAAGAGGCTGATACACTTGTTGCTCTGCTCCAAAAGGTCATCCGGAGCACCGAAAAGCTGCTGTAGCGGATTATGCCTCTATTTGACCAGCCGGCCGGCCATGTGGGACGGAATCAGGGGCATTTTTGCCTCTAAATTCAGCTCCTGCTCACATCAGGCTGATGCCGTCCAGTAAATAATCCCAGGTCTCGTTATCTCCAGCCCGGTTCGGGATGCTGAGCGAGCAGATGCCAGGGTAGCCCCACCCGTTATTGACCACGCTTTCCAGCCCGTCGACCCCGTTCACAATCAGGATCACAAAAGCTCCGCCCGTCAAAGGTCCAAGTACCTGCTGAAGCGCGCCTGCTTCCTCATAGGTGCTGCCCCAGCGGATGAATAAGGTTCTGCGGCTGACGGCCAGCTGGTCCAGCAGACGCTGGCTTCGCATCTCGATTTTGCTTTTGAAACCGGGATAGGCCGCACTCCACTCCTGCCCGTCAAGTACCGGGAAATCATGAACCGATATTACATTGTAATAAAAATCCTTAATAAAATAGGATTTGACCGGCATGACCACTTCATTCTCCACAAATACATCATTTCCCTCGACCAGCGACATATTCTCTAGCTCCATATAACCCGCAAACCGGCTGCTGAGCAGCCTATTCACATCCGTAAGCGATAATGAAACTACCCAATCAAGCGGTGAAGAAAACGTTCTGAGCCCCTTTCTGCGCAAATGAGCCGCCGGTTCACAGGAGCTTCCCAGACTGACAATACAGTCATACGCCCCTTTGATTTCACTAATATCCATCTGTCCCACCCCGTTAGCTGTTTTATCCATATTAAATGCTACTGCAGGATGGACGGATTGGATGATCCATCAGGTTTCTTTTGCCCAAACCGCTGAAAACCGTTAAAATGAAATGCAGCGTGAAAATGTATGAAATATCGTTGTAATTCATGAATATTCATAAAAAGGAGTGTCAGCTATGTCTATTGCCAGAGTAAAAGAACATTTCCGCGCCTTTGAACGGGAGCAGGATGTACTGGAATTCACCACTTCCAGCGCTACCGTGGATATGGCTGCCGCCACCATCGGTGTCATTCCGGCCCGGATCGCCAAAACCTTATCCTTCCGCGGTTCCGGCGAAAACGCCATTTTAATTGTAGCCGCCGGAGACGCCAGGGTAGATAACAAAAAGTTCAGGGAGACCTTTGCCTTTAAACCGCGGATGCTCACTCCCGAGGAGGTTCTGGAGCAAACCGGTCATGAAATCGGCGGTGTCTGCCCGTTTGGTCTGGCCCGGGAGCTGGAAGTTTACCTGGATGTGTCCATGAAGCGGTTCACCACTATATTCCCTGCCTGCGGCAGCACAAATTCAGCCATTGAGCTGACCTGCGGGGAGCTTGCCCAGTATTCAGGCGCAAAAGAATGGGTTGATGTATGCAAAGACTGGTCCGATAACGCTGCCGGAGCCGGGGATGGGCAAGCCTCATGAATATTAACAAAGTCAAAGACCGTAACGGTTCCAAGCAGGCGAAGAACCGTTTTCCGCTGTCCCTCCTCTGCCTAACCCTTGGCGCTTTTGCAATTGGCATGACCGAGTTCATCATAATGGGGCTGCTCCCCAATGTCGCCAGTGATCTCGGGGTGAGCATACCGCAAGCCGGCCAGCTGATCACCAGCTATGCGCTTGGAGTTGCCATCGGTGCGCCTATCCTCACCGTGTTCACACACAAGCTGCCGCAGAAAAAGCTGCTGGTTATCCTGATGTGCATCTTCATCGCAGGCAATGCGGTGTCCGTGATTGCGCCTACCTATACGCTCCTGATTACTGCACGTGTATTTACTGCTTTTGCACACGGCACATTTCTGGGTGTCGGAACCATTATTGCCGCCAGACTGGTGCAGCCGGACAAGCGTGCTGGAGCCGTATCGGTTGTGCTCGCCGGACTGACGGTTGCGAACATTATCGGTGTACCGTTCGGAACCTTTATCGGCCAGCAGCTCGGCTGGCGGGCTTCCTTCGGGGCCATTACTGTGCTTGGAATCATTTCATTATTCGGCATCATCCGGTTCATTCCGGTTATTGTCCAGCAGGAAACTGCGAACCTGCGTGAACAGGTGCGGGGCCTCTTCAATCCGCAGGTGCTGCTGATCCTGCTCACCGGAGCCCTCGGGTGCGGAAGCCTGTTCTCGCTGTTCACGTACATTACGCCAATGCTGCAGGGTATTGCGGGCTTTGCCGAGCAGAGTGTGACCTGGATTCTGGTATTGTTCGGGGTGGGCGTCACGCTGGGCAACATTGTAGGGGGCAAGCTGGCGGACTGGAAGCTGATGCCTTCACTGATGGTCAACTTTGCTGTGCTGGCGGTGGTTATCTCCCTGCTGACTGTAACGATGCAGCATCCTGTGCTGGCAGTCGTTAACATCTTCCTCTGGGGCATTGCCGCGTTCGGTATTATGCCGGGCATCCAGCTGCGGATTATGAATCTGGCACACAAAGCACCGCTATTAGCCACAACCTCAAGCCACTCTGCGCTCAATCTGGGTAATGCGGCGGGGGCCTATCTAGGCGGAGCTGCGATCAACTCCTTCGGCTTAACGTCAATCCCCTGGCTGTCCGCAGTCCTGGCCGTGATGGCTCTGGCCGGAGCCTGGTTCAGCTATGTCTCGACCAGAGGCAGAGCCTCCGCAGCAGCCGGGAGTGATGCGCCTGCCGCATAGTGTTGCGAGGTGCTTAGCAAAACTAGAAAAAAGGCCGGGATCTCCTATTCAGGGGATTCCGGCCTTTTCTGATTGGAGCTGCTCTGAAGAGAGGCAGCTCTGGAATTGCAGGTATGGAGGGCAGTTACGGAGGGGCAGTTACGGAGGGGCAGCTACGGCGGGGCAGTTACGGAAGGGCAGCTTGGCGCAGATTGAGGAGTTGGTAAAATGCCATCTGTCCTGCTCCCGCAGTCCCTTTCTCCCCTGCTCAACTAAATTTGTCATTATAGGTACTCTAACGGACACAGCAGGCCTTGATGTAACTAAAACTGGCAGTTCTCAAGCCTAACGGACTCCAGCGCCGCTATTATGAGAGGAATGCCCGTATCCGGCCTCAACAGACGCGAATAACGTCATCTGGGTCCGTTAGAAACAGAATCAGCAGGTTTACCGCAAAATAAGGACGCTGGTGTCCGTTAGGTCGCGGGCTTTGTGCTGTGAAGTTTGCCTCCCATATACATTTGTTCCAATTCCCGCCCGTTAAACGGAGTATCATCTTAGGCTCCGGAAAATATTAGCCGCACTCCCCTGCACTCCCGGCTTGAACCGGAACAGCCCGCCTGTTAGCGGCCAGCGCTCCAGCTCTTCTTCGCTCATCCCGTTGCGTGCGGTTGTGATGTACAGCTCATCCAGCGCTTCACCGCCGAAGGTGCATGAGGTTACATTCAGCGCGGGCACTTCAATCCTGCCGATCTGCTCACCGGTATGCGGATTCCAGCGCGACACGCAGCTGCCGCCCCACTGTGCGACCCAGAGCATACCTTCACGGTCAATCGTCATCCCGTCCGGAACGTCGTTACCCTCCGGCAGATGAATAATCGCCCGGCGGTTATCCGCCTTTCCGGACTCCGGATCATAATCCAGCGCATCCACCGCTCTGGTTACGGAGTCAATATAGTACATGCGGCCAAGCCGGTCATCCCAGGCCAGACCGTTAGAGATGCTGATTCTGCTCAGTACCTGCCGCACCTTCCCGTCCCGCTCCATCACATACAGGCTCCCAGCCGACCGTTCCGAACCCATGCTCATCGAACCGAACCACAGTCTGCCGGCGCTGTCGCATTTGGCATCATTCAGCCGGTTACCCGGCAGCTCCGGCTCGACTTCGGCCAGCAGCTCAAGCTGGTCCGGGTTGCTGCCGTCATACCGGTAGATCCCTAGCTGAAGCGCCAGAATCCAGCCGCCTGCGGCATCAGGAACAGCGGCGCCGATTCTCTGGGCAAATGTAACCGCCTGCTCCTTACCGCTCACCGGGTCATAGCTGCGCAGCTGCCTGCCCTCTATATCCACCCAATACAGTTTGTTGTCTTCCTCATTCCAGTGCGGACCTTCGCCCAGCACCGCCCGTGCGTCTAATACCAGTTCAGCCTGATCAGCCATCTGATTTATCCTCCCATACGCGCATAATGAAATTCATAGTACACACCCGTTTATTTTACTTGTGTTCACCCAGGGAATCCAATTTACGCCAGCCTGTTACTTAGTAGCCATAAATAAGGACGGCGATATATCTTCACTTTCAATTACCATTGCAGTTAGGCCATGGGATGTAATGGTTTCGTGCCACTCCCCCTTCTGCCAGAATACAGCATCTCCTGCCTGCACCTTTATGTATTCGTTATTCTCACCTCGTACCTTGCCTTCACCCGCAATTATAAGGAGAACTTGAGGGGTTACCGCCTGATGATATCCAACAACACCGTCAGCCTCCAGGTACATGCACCCGATATGAGCAGTCCCATTGAGCCGGATAATCCGTGACATAATAAAATCAGAATTGAAATGTGAGATTTTTTTGCCGCACTCTTTATCAAATCTGTACAGCTCCATTACATGCCTCCTTATAACTTGTCAAAATAGAACGAAAACTACTGTATCACATTTTCCCACAGTAACCTTAGCTTTATATTTCACTCATAGCAAGCTAAAAAGGAGCCGACAGCTCCCAAAAGAAACTGTCTGCTCCTTTAATAAAATTCCTCTCTATAGTCACCCTGCCGTTTAGCCGGGTATTACTCCTCTGTTGTGCCCTCGTCTGCAGCAGTCTCCACAGCTGCCGGCTCCTCCGCAGTTTCGCCTTCTGCCGGATCTTCATGCACAATCGGCGGAGAAATCCGCACAATCAGCGTGTCTTCCGGTGTCAGTACTTCCCAGCCTTCATGCTTCGGCAGGTCAGATACCAGCAGCTGGTCACCGATTTCAAGATTGCTGATGTCCACTTCAAAGGTCGGAGTCAGCTTATCCGGCAATGTTCTGATGTCCAGCTCGTACAGCTCGATCTGCTGGATGCCGCCAGCTTTTACACCGGCAGGATCGCCTGTGAACTGGAAGGCTACCTTGGTATCCAGCTCCGATTTCATATCAATCTGATGCAGATCAACATGCAGCAGCTTGCGGGAGAGCGGCTGGCGCTGAATTTCTGCAATTACAGCATTTTTGGTGCCGGAATCCGGGAGCTCGACCTTGAGGATCGCCCGGGGGTTTTTGCCGACAATTTCAGTAATGGCCTTGGCATCTGCCGAAAAGGATTGTGTATCTGAACCTGCACCGTAGACGACAACCGGTACAAAGCCTTTGTTCCGCGTTGCGGAAGCCGAGCCGGATCTTTCAGTCAGACGAATTGTAGTATTCATGATATTTCCTCCTAGTAGTTTGTTTAGCATCAGCTTCCGTGAGTTTCTTCGGACGAAACTCGCTTCGAAAGCAAACGCCAAGTTTAGTGGGCCGCCGGAAAGCATGAATGTCCATGCTGCCGGCTTAGCTGCGTCGCATAGTGCTTCTGGTTATCAAGCTTGCGGGTAGAAACAAGGCCTCCAGAGCTGCAGGCCTGATTAGTCTCTTATTAACCCCGTTTGGCGGCCGGGTAAACATCCTTTTGCTGCCAGACCTCGCTTTTTGTCATTTGAAATAGTAAAATAAAGCCATCTTACAAGGCAGGAGTGAAGAATATGGGACAAATTGAACAAGGTGAAGGCCGTTTGTATATTGCCGGTGAAGGTAAGGATCTTGCCGAGATTACATACAGACTCGAAGAGGCTACAGGTAACTGGATTGTTGATCATACCTTTGTCTCGGAAGAGCTGCGCGGGCAAGGTACTGCCGAGAAGCTGGTCCGGGAAGTAGTCGAAAAAGCCCGTGAAGCGGGTGTAAAAATCATTCCGGAATGCCCTTATGCCGCCAAGCAGTTCGAACGGCACAAGGAATATTCGGACGTGCTCAGCGGGGACGGAAGCGCATCATAAAGCGGGCCGTTTCCTTGGGGAGCACGCACAGCAGCAAGCGTATTGAAGCTCAACTTGAGGAGGAAACGGATTTGAATTCTGCAGACACATTAAAGGATATTGAAGAGCTCCAGCAGCGCTGCGAGCAATATGAGGGAATCTCCCTGAAGCTGAACTGGGATATGCTTCGCCATACTCCCGGCACTGGAGGAACAGAATACCTCGTAACCTACGAGGAGGGGCAGCTGGTCGGCTTCATCGGCCTGTACGGCTTCGGCGGCGAAATGGAGGTGTGTGGTATGGTCCGGCCGGGTTTCCGGCGCAGGGGCGTCTTCACCTCTCTATGGCAGCTTGCGCAGGATAACATCCGTAAGCGCAATATTTCTACCTTGCTGCTGAATGCCCCGGCGGCCTCGGCATCTGCCGCCGGCTTCCTGAAGACTCTGCCTCTGGAGTTCAATCATGCCGAATACCAGATGAAATGGGACTCTACGGCAGCCCTGCAGGGGACCGGGGAAACCAGCTCTGCTGCCGGAACGGTTACACTGCGCCCGGCCCGTGAGGATGAATCCTCTGTTCTCATCCAGCTGGACAGCGCAGGATTTGATATTACTGAGGAAGATGCCGCGGAAATGTTCGAGGAGCAGCGGCATGAAGCGCTTCAGGAGCATATCATCATCGAGCTGAACGGCCGCCCGGCCGGCAAAATGCGGCTCTGGACAGAGGACAACGAGACCTGGATTTACGGCTTCACCGTTGATCAGAAGCTGCGCGGCCTCGGGATCGGACGGAGTGCTCTGCAGCAGACGATAGAACGGGAGAGCCGCAATTATAACGGGGTGAACCTCGAAGTGGCCCTGGACAATCCGAATGCGCTGAAGCTGTACGAAAGCTGCGGCTTTGTCGTTCTGAACAGGCAGGATTATTACCGGTACACCGGCTCCATCTAAACAGGTCAAAGCCCCATTCCTCCGGCAGATTTGCGAGAATGGGGCTTTCTTTTCAGATCAGTCTCTGCCTGTATAGATTACATCAGTCCGAACCCGCCCAGGGCTACCTCGTTCTTCTCATTTCTGCCTTCCTCCACATTGACATTCCGGTCCGCTGTTCTCTCCTGCTCCAGAAATACGGACAGGAGCCGTACATAATCCAGTGATTCCGCAAGCGGCACGCCTGCCCCGTCAAAAATATGCCTCCGGCTGTCCAGCAGCGAGTAGATTTCAATCGTATCCGCCGGCTGCCCGTAAGCCTTATGACAGAACACATTGGCCATGTGCAGGAAACCCGTAATTACATCCTCATTGCCTGACACCATAAATTTCTGAATGTTCAGACAGCGGCCGCTGCGCTGCGAATTCCAGGCAAGCTGAAAGATCATTGCCAGCTCGACCGCAAGCTCCGGAACGGGCGTGTGCCACTGCTCATATAGCATGACAGGAATCTCCTGTGTATGATTGACCGGTGCAAGACGCATCAGCTCATCGCCTACCGCCGTTTTTACATCCCAATAATGCATCAGCGACGGAAAAGCGCTGCTCTTTGGCGGCCAGCGCCGCTCCAGCAGGAACTGAATCGGCGTCTCCCGGCGCACCGCAGGCTGCAGGCTGTAGAAATCGTTCAGCGTGTGGCCGATTGCGTATTGTACCTGCTGCCTCCAGCGGGGAAGCCCGGTCGAAGCAGCTCCGCCGGCAAGCGATTCAGCACCTCCCAGCATGATATGCTCCATGCGGAAATCATTCAGCCTGGCGTACCGTACCGCCGGCGTATCCGCTTTTATCGTCTCTATAGTTCCTGCCGCGCCGCCCATGGTTAAGAAACCGCCGCGCAGGTCTCAAGAAACTGGCGTCCGAAGTTCCGGCAGCTGTCCTTTTCCGCCGCATTCGGGCCGTATTCAATCTTCAGGCTCTCCTGAACGATTTTTGCCCCGCGCTCCTTCAGTTTTTCTTCAATTAGGTCAACAGCACCGCAATAAATGGAATAACCGGTATCTCCGCTGCCAAATGCGGCTGCCTTGAAGCCGGCCAGATCAAGCTCATCCATCTCCTCATAGAAATCAAGGAACTCGTCAGGCAGCTCGCCGTCACCCCAGGTATAAGCTCCCAGCACTACAGCCTCATAGTTATTTATCTCATCCGCATTACAGTCGGTTACCGATTTCAAAACGGCCTCTCCGCCTGCCTGGCGTATCCCCTCTGCGATCAGTTCTGCGATCTCTTCCGTGTTACCGGTCAAGCTGGCATATGCCACAAGCACCTTAGCCATGATTCTGTCCTCCCCAGTTATGCATGAAGTATATAACGGCCCGTGAACGTGCCCCGAAGCCAGGATTAATTACCCTTATTCTATTTGATAATGATTCTCATTGTCAACATATAAAAAACCGGACAGCAGCCCTGCAGTCTGGCCATTGTCCGGTTACCTCTTTTAGATCCTATATTCGGAGAATCATCATATGCTTAATATGCGCCTTCAAGCAGAGTAATTCCGTTGCCGTCCGGGTCCCGGAAATTCATCTCCCTGCCCCCGTATTCCATCGTAACAGGCGGCTCGCAATCAAGACCGCGGGCTTTAAGCTCTGCGTAGGTCTCATCCAGGCTGCTGCAGGAGAACACCAGATTGACAACGCCTGTCGTATGCTTGCCCCACTTATGCTCGTCCCAGATTATAATTCCCGGCAGTCCGCCCTCAAAGCCGATCTTCGCCCCGTCGCTGTTGCCGAATCCTTCGAAGGGAACGGGAATTCCGAGAATCTCTGAATAGAAAGCTGCGAGAGCAGCGGTGTCCTTCGTATACAGATTAATACCTTCAAAAGCTGAGATCATGGAAAGCTCCCTCTCTTCATATGTTTTGTCAGCCTTGTCCGGCTATTGTATCCATTCTAACCCTCCGTCCAGTCCCCGTATTGTAAAAATGCGACATTCATTTACCAGCATACACCAGTGCTTCCCGCGGAGTCTGGCCGGCAAACCGCTTAAAGCTGTTGTTAAAATGGGACTGATCGCTGTAACCGAAGCTATGGACCAGATCCTGAATATTGCGGAACTGCGGCGTCGGACAGTACAGATTCCGCCACACATTCTGAAATCTGACCAGATCGGCTGTCTGTTTCGGTGATATACCGATATAATCGCGGAAAAGCCGCTCAAGCTGCCGGCTGCTGAGGACCGATTCGGCAGAGAGTCCGGATACCGTCTTCACTCCTTTTGCCTGTAAAAGGGCATGTACCGCGTTCATTAGCCCGTTGTTGATATTGCCCGCATTATCCAGACGGCGCAGCAGGTACTCTTCAGCCCAGGCGATCCGCTCTGTCAGTGTCCGGGCTGCTGCCAGTCTTTCCCCAAGCTCTTTGCGGAAGGAGCTGAAATACCAGTCAACCTCGCCGTAAAAATTTTTTACATCCCGGAGATGCTCATCCGCAAACAGATGCACAGACCAGAAATGAAACCGGATGGCAAAACGTTGCCTGCCCGCAGTCTGTCCGTCTCCGTCCACTTCAAACGGAGTATCATTGATTCCGCAAAATACGCCGCCGGCAGCACCTGTGGCCGTATCCCATTCCCAGATAATGTCCATACAGGTATCTGGGATGATTATTTCCCGTGCCGCCTTCCGGCTGTCCGGCTTGTCCGTCAGCACTGAGCATCCGGCAAGATCAGCTTCCGGTGCTGGTACAGTGCCCCAATAGCAGCGGATATATGGCCTCAGCGCCTTGCTCGGGCTGAACTCCCCAGCCCCGCCCGGTCTGGCGGTGATCGGATAATACAGCTCTCCCAGATTGTACACCACATTTCCTCCGTTCTCACGGTAATAGTCCACTGTTTCCGCTTCCCGTTTCTTATGATCATACACAATCAATAACTGCATATAAAGCCTGACTATTATTGGTTTAGGGCATTATGGCAAGCAGACAGGATGGGTAAGCTGAGAATAGCCGCTGCTTCGTAACCTTTTTGTTTGTAGCCGCCCTGTTAAATGTTGTACAATAAAATCTAAATGAATTTTTGAAGGATGGATTAATGATGTATATTGCAGGCGATTGGAAAGACTACGAAGTTATTGATACCGGAGGCGGCGAAAAGCTGGAGCGCTGGGGCGACATTATCCTGCGCCGTCCGGACCCGCAGATTATCTGGCCGCTGGCCCAGGAAACAGCCAAATGGCGTGATGTGCACGGACATTATCACCGCAGCTCCTCCGGGGGCGGACAATGGGAAATGAAAAAGAGTATTCCGGATGACTGGAAGATCAGCTACGGCAAGCTGAAGTTCCACCTGCGTCCGACTAATTTCAAGCATACCGGCCTTTTCCCTGAGCAGGCAGCGAACTGGAGCTGGATGATGGACAAGATCGCCGGTGCGAACCGTCCGATTTCTGTGCTTAACCTGTTCGCTTATACCGGCGGAGCTACTGTCGCTGCAGCCAGTGCAGGTGCATCGGTTGTTCATGTAGATGCAGCCAAGGGCATGGTTCAGTGGGCAAAAGAAAATATCCAGCTGTCCGGTCTCGGCGAGCGTCCGGTCCGCTTCATTACTGACGACGTATTCAAATTCGTTCAGCGTGAACAGCGCCGCGGCAGCAAATACGATGCGATCATCATGGACCCTCCGTCCTACGGCCGCGGACCCGGGGGCGAAATGTGGAAGCTGGAGTCCAGCCTCTACCCGTTCCTCGAAAGCTGTATGGAGATCATGAGCGACAGACCGCTGTTCATGCTGATCAATTCCTACACCACCGGCATTTCGCCGACCGTTCTGCGCAATATGCTCTCTATGACCATGGGCAAGCGTTACGGCGGCAAACTGACCTCGGGTGAGATCGGTCTGCCGATCACAGCCTCCGGCATGAACCTGCCTTGCGGAATTCTGGGCCGCTGGGAGGCGTAAGCCATGAATATGCAGCATAACGGTGCGGGAGAAGGACCGTCCGGCGGACAGTCTCGTTTTGAGATTTTGTTCGAGGACAATCATCTGCTTGGCATTGTGAAGCCGGTGAATATACCTGTACAGGAAGACGCCACCGGCGACCCTGATCTCCTGAGCCTGCTCAAGGAGGATATCAAGGAACGGTATAACAAGCCCGGCAATGTCTTCATGGGGCTTGTGCACCGGCTTGACCGCCCGGTTGGCGGTGCCATGATCTTCGCCAAGACCTCCAAGGCAGCCTCGCGGCTGTCGGACAGCGTCCGTACCCATGCCTTCCGCAAGGTGTACCTGACCGTCGTCCACGGCAAGCCGCCCGCTTCCCAGGGCCGGCTGATCAACACTTTGCTTAAGGACGCGAAGAGCAACACCGTCTCTATTGTCCGCAAAGGCACGCCCGGCGGCAAGGAAGCTATTCTTGACTATACCGTGCTGGGCACCGCAGAAGGCTACAGCCTGCTGAAGATCGATCTGCTTACCGGACGCTCGCACCAGATCCGTGTGCAGCTTAGCGGAATCGGCTGCCCGCTGTTCGGCGACCAGAAATACGGTGCTGCCGTTAACCGTCCGGGACAGCAGATCGCCCTCTGGTCGGCTGTTGTCGGCTTCCCGCACCCGGTTACCAAAGAAGAGATTGAACTCATCTCGCTGCCCCCGCAGGCCCATCCCTGGGATCTGTGGCCGCAGCAGGTGCAGAAACAGGCCATCCGCTGAGGATGGCCTGTTTGATTTAAGGGCTTGGCGCTATCAATCCGGCGCAATTACTTTGCTGTACGTGGCACCCGTTACAATGGGAATACTGCTTAAGCTCTGTATAAGTGGAAATTTGTCATCTAATTCGTTAACGCGCACGATCATCGGTTCCTAAAGCAGATGCTCTGTATTAAACCAATGTTTAAGGTGTCATACTTTCAGGCGCCGGGGCTACCGCCATCTTCCCCATCAGATACAGCAGAAGCTGCTGGTTATGCGATGAAATCGGGTCGAGCGCTTCGGCGAAAAAATCACTTCGCACTTTTAATCCGCGCGCTGCTTCCTTCCGGCCTACCTCGGTAATGCTCACCCAGACAATCCGCCGGTCTGCCGCATCGCGTTCACGCACGATCAGTCCGTTCTTCTCCATCCGGTCAAGCAGCATCGTTACTGCCGCCGGGCTGGTCGCCAGATGAGGCGCCAGATCAGAAGGCTTCATCGCATCTCTTTCCTGCAGCAGTTCCAATACGGTGAGCTGGGCATCAGTCAGTGTAGGGGCAAGGTTGCTGTCCATATGTAATTTGTAGTCCTTTAAGATTTTGTGCCAGATTTTACTGAATTCAGAGGAGTGCACACTTATTCCTTCCTTTCCCTGCGGATCTCAATCCGGTATATCTACATTTTCGAGAAATAAATACCATTTCCTGCTAAACAAAAAAATAATTCTGAAACAGCCCCGAAGACCTGCCTGCAGCATTTGGAAAAATAAAACGGCGCATGTCTCAGCTTTCAAAAAAGCTGTACATGCGCGTTATCATTTAGATCCTCTTTACCGGCTTTATTCCGTTATTTAATAGCCGGGAAAAGCGTAATAATCTCATCCTTCTTCTCCAATGTAACCATTGCCTTGCCTATGGAACGCCGTTCGCCAAGCGGTGCCGATTCGGATGAGAAGGTGTGTACCTGCCCGTCACGGGTAATGGCCACCAGCTCCAGCGGCTCCCTGCAGTGGAACGCGCCGGCGATCCGGCTGCCGTTCGGTTTAACACGCTTGCCTTCCTTGAACTCAAAGGTCGGCATCCCCTTGCCGCCGCGGCTCTGGGAAGGGTAATCCACTAGCAGGCTTCGCTTGGCGTAACCGATATCTGTAACAGCAAGGATCTCTCCCTCATCCTCACTCACCCAGAAGCAGGAGACCACCTCGTCACCCTCGCGCAGCTGAATGCCTCTAACCCCGCTGGCCACACGGCCCATCGGGTTCACTTCGCTTTCCTTGAAACGGATGCACATTCCATCACGGCTCACCAGCACAATGTCCTTGTCCCCGCTGCTGAGCGCTACTGTAATGATCTCATCGCCTTCAGCAACCTTGCAGGCGGCTACAGCCCCTGAGCGGCTGGTAGAATACTCCTTGAGCTCCGTACGCTTCACCTGGCCCTTGCGCGTAACAAATACAAGGCTGGACTGCGGATCGTCCAGATTGCCCACCGGCAGCATGCTTACAACGCTGTCACCCTTGGCGAGGCTTATGACGTTGACAATTGCCGTTCCCGGCTCCTTCCACTTAAATTCCGGTATCTGGTGAACCGGAAGCAGGAAGTACTGGCCTTTGCGGGTGAAGACAAGCAGGCTGTCCCGGGTATTGAGGTCGAGCAGCCTGACGATATGATCGCCGTCCTTGACTCCGGAAGCATTACGTTCACCGCCGGAGCGGGTAAAGGACAGCATGCCGGTCCGCTTAATATAGCCGTCGGCAGAGAGCGCTACTAGCACATCTTCTGCGTTAACCAGCACTTCAAGGCTGACCTTTAATTCTTCAACTTCGCCTTGAATCAGCGAGCGGCGGTCAATGCCGTATTTATCACGGATTTCCAGCAGTTCCTTGCGGATAACGGCAATCAGCTTCTTGTCGCTGTTCAGAATACCGTTCAATGTGTTGATCCGGGCCATCATTTCATCGAGTTCTTTCTGCAATGAATGAATCTCCAGATTTGTCAGGCGGTACAGCTGCAGGGTAAGAATCGAATCCGCCTGGCGCTCACTGAAGCCGAACATCCAGACCAGGTTGTTCTGGGCATCCTGGCGGTTCTTGGAAGCCTTGATTGCCGCAATGACCTCGTCCAGGATGTTAAGCGCCTTGACCAGTCCCTCCAGCACATGCGCACGGTCCTCTGCCCGTTCCAGGTCAAACTGGGTGCGGCGTGTTACCACCTCGCGCTGGTGGGCGATATAAGCCTCCAGAATCGCTTTGAGGCCAAGCTGCTGCGGCGCTTTGTTCACAATGGCTACCATGTTGAAGTTATACGTAACCTGCAGATCGGTCTTTTTGAGCAAGTATGCCAGAACGCCCTGGGCATCGGCATCCTTCTTCAGCTCGACTACAATGCGCAGGCCTTCCCGGCCGCTCTCATCGCGGACTTCCGCGATGCCGTCGATCTTCTTCTCCAGCCGGATATTCTCCATTGAAGTAACCAGCCGCGATTTCACGATCTGGAACGGCACCTCGGTAATGACAATCTGCTGCTTGCCGCCGCGTAAGTTTTCGATCTCGGTCTTGGAGCGCAGATAAATCCGCCCTTTGCCGGTGCGGTAAGCATCCATAATTCCGTCGCCGCCCATAATCGTACCACCGGTCGGGAAATCGGGGCCTTTGATAAAGGTCATGATGTCCTCCAGCGAAATGTCCGGCTTCTGCATAACGGCAATACAGGCGTCGATCACTTCACGCAGGTTATGCGGCGGAATCTCAGTCGCAAAGCCGGCAGAAATCCCGCTTGTTCCATTAACCAGCAGGTTCGGAAAACGCGACGGCACCACTACCGGTTCCTTCGCTGTATTATCAAAGTTATCCTTGAACAGGACCGTGCGCTTCTCAATATCGCGCATCATCTCCATCGCAATCGGCGACAGGCGGGCCTCGGTATAACGCATTGCAGCCGCCGGGTCATCATCCATCGAGCCCCAGTTACCGTGTCCGTCTACCAGGACATGCCCCATTTTCCATGGCTGGGCCATCCGGACCATGCCCTCATAGATGGAGGAGTCACCATGGGGATGGTAGTTACCCATAACGTCACCGACGGTTTTTGCGGATTTGCGGTACGGCTTGTCCGGGGTATTCCCCGAGTCGTACATGGCATACAGAATCCGGCGCTGCACAGGCTTCAGCCCGTCCCGTACATCGGGAATCGCCCGGTCCTGAATAATATATTTGGAATACCGGCCAAAGCGGTCACCGACGACCTCTTCCAGAAAAGCCGGCGAAAATTGTTCTGATAAACTGCTCACTTGGCTCACCTTCTGTTCCTCAATCTATCCCGTTAAAAAAAGTCTGATGATTATCGTCATTCCGCAGAAAGTCTGGACTTGCAACCGCTGTTATTCTCGAATCTACATTATTGTCCGCTATACAGATTAACTTATAGATTTCTTATTTGGGCTTTGCCGTGACTCCAGTGAATGTTTGGACTTCCGGCGGCTGTTGTCTGCAGATTTCCTGATTTAATCCGCTGTTCGCGGTTGAAATCCGCAGACTGCATATGCTTTCGTAGCGAGCTTTTCTGCGAAAAGCCTTCAGGCGGTCGCATTCGCTCCTACAGTTCCAAAATTCCCTTCCGCCACTTCTCCTAATAAAAGTATAAAAGTTGAATCTTTATAGCAAGGTTGAAATTCAAGAATAAAGGCGAACGTTGCCGCCTTGCAGGCTTTAACTCTGCTCCATTCCTCTAATCATCAAGCTTTTAGAAACCGGAAGCAATCGTCACTTCCGCTAAAATCCATGCCGCAAAGAATCTGCGGCAGGTGTAAAGCAAAGACGGGTTAAACGTGCATCCCGCCGTAAACTGCAGAGCAGAGCAGCCGCTGACCGGCTACTTCTACTCGATTATCTCCGTAAAATCAACATTCTCAACGATCCAGCGCTTGCGCGGGTCGACCTTGTCCCCCATCAGGGTGGAGACGCGGCGCTCCGCCTTGGCGGCATCCTCGATCTGCACCTGGAGCAGGTTCCGGGTGTCCTGGTTCATCGTTGTCTCCCACAGCTGCTCAGGGTTCATCTCGCCGAGTCCCTTATAGCGCTGGAGCTCGAAATTCTTGCCGAACTCCTTCAGGTAGTTCTGCAGCTCTTCATCACTCCAGGCATAGCGCACGGTTTCCAGCTTGCCCGATTTGCGGGTCAGCTTGTACAGCGGCGGCTGGGCGATGAAGACCTTGCCGGCATCAATCAGCGGCTTCATGTAACGGTAGAAGAAGGTCAGCAGCAGCACCTGGATATGTGCGCCGTCCGTGTCGGCGTCAGTCATGATAATGATCTTGGAATAATTGCTGTCCTCAACGGCAAAATCCGGGCCGATCCCGGCACCAATTGCCGAAATAATCGCCTTGTATTCATCATTCTTCAGAATATCAAGCAGCTTGGCCTTCTCCGGATTCATCGGCTTGCCCTTCAGCGGCAGAATCGCCTGAATTTTGGAATCACGGCCCTGCTTGGCTGAGCCGCCGGCGGAATCCCCTTCGACGATGAACAGCTCAGTGCGTGTAACATCCTTCGACTGGGCCGGTGACAGCTTGCCGCCGAGATTGGAGCTCTCGCTGCGTTTCTTGCCGCTGCGGATCTCGTCTCTCGCCTTGCGCGCCGCTTCACGGGCCTTGGAGGCCTGAATCGACTTCTTCAGCAGACTCTGGGCTACCTGCGGGTTCTCCTCAAGAAACCGGGCCATATTCTCGGCCACAATATAATCCACAGCGCTGCGGGCAGAGGCACTGCCTAGCTGATCCTTGGTCTGGCCGACGAATTCAACCTCAGCCATCTTGACGCTGATGACGGCCATCATGCCTTCACGCAGATCGTTGCCTTCAAGATTCTTGTCCTTTTCCTTCAGCAGCTGCGTTCGGCGGGCGTACTCATTCATTACGCGCGTATAGGCTGTCTTGAACCCGGTTTCGTGAGTTCCCCCGCTGCGGGTTGGAATAGAGTTGACGAATGAAGCCAGCGTTTCTGTATAACCTGCGTTATACTGCAGCGCTACTTCAACTTCGATCTCATCCTTCTCTGAACTGAAGTGGATGACGTCATGCAGCGTATCCTTGCCTTCGTTCAGGAACTGCACAAACTGGCTGGCGCCACCTTCATAGAAATATTCATCCTGGCGTCCGCTGCGCTCGTCATTCAGCGTGATCCGCAGACCCGAGTTCAGGAAGGCAATCTCCTGCACCCGTTCCGCAAGCGTGTCGTAGCTCAGGGCAATGCCGTTTGCGAAGACGCGAATATCCGGCTTGAAGGTGATCTTCGTACCGGTCTTGTTCGTATTGCCGAGAATCTCGAGGCCGGTTACAGGCTCGCCTACATGCTCCTTACCGCTCTTGTCCACCCAGTATTCGAACCGCTGGCGGTGGGTTTTACCGTCACGGTAAATCTCCACCTCCAGCCACTCGGACAGGGCGTTGGTAACAGAAGCGCCTACGCCGTGCAGTCCGCCCGATTTTTTGTAGCCGGAGCCGCCGAATTTACCGCCTGCATGCAGAATCGTAAATACAACCTGCGGCGTCGGCACTCCCGTTTTGTGCATTCCAGTCGGGATTCCCCGCCCATTATCAATGACGGTAACCGAACCGTCCTTACGCAATGTAATATCAATTTTGGAACAAAATTTGGCTAAATGCTCATCAACGGCGTTATCCACGATTTCCCATACAAGATGGTGCAGTCCCGAAGAACTCGTACTGCCGATATACATGCCGGGCCGTTTGCGGACCGCAACCAGACCTTCGAGCACCTGAATGTCGTCAGCATCGTATCCGGTACGGCCTGCTTCGCCGTCCTTGGAGACTTTTGCAAACATATCGATCTGTTCGAGCATTCATGCTCCTCCTTCTTTATCTCACTTACTCTGAAATGCAAACAAACGTTTTCGTTCACTTTGTACATTCTAATTCAAAATATCCCTTTTCGTAAAGACGGCGAATGAAATGATTATTGCGGCAAGCCCCCAAACTGACAATACCGCGAGTGAAAAGGGCAGTGTCATTCCCTCAATCGGAGCGGGTGTGCCTGCCAAATAACCGGTGAGACCCAGATTGACCATGAACAAATACTTTGCGGTTGACCAGGCTGCAGCCATGTTCGTCAGGATCGTTCCGGCAATCAGCGCTGCCATCATCACTACTATGCTCGCCGCCGTGCTGCGCACCAGAACCGAAACCATGAAGGCCAGCAGGGCAACAACTACGCTTACGAACCAGATCAGCCCGCCCTGCATTAGCAGGTACTTCCACTGGGGCACCGAATGCACGCCGCTCATATCAACGGTATCCCCGCTCAGCTGAAAGCCGGTGAACACCGGAATATTAAAGCCCTTATAGCCAAAAGCAAGCCCGGATATCAGATAGCTGATCACAAAAACCGAAAGCACGATCAGGGACACGAACATGAGCAGTGCGGCCATTTTGCTGAAGAGCACCTTCCAGCGTCTGACCGGGCGGGTCAGCAGCATTTTGATGGTGCCCGTCGTCCGTTCACCGGATACCAGATCCGAAGCAACCGCCATAATCAGCAGCGGAATGAACAGGGAAACCGAATTATCGAGAAACTCACGGGTAAAGGTAACCCCGCTCGGCTCATTGGGATTGACATCATGGTCCAGATAATACTGCAGCTGCTGGATAAAAATCCTCCGGTACGATTTCCATTCTTCCGGAATGCGGTCGCTGCTGAGTGAATTCTGGTTATCGGTGATCCGCTGCTGGATCTCCAGCCGCCAGTCCGAGTTGAACTTGTCCCGGCTGCGCTCGGCAATCCGCATCTGCGCATAGGTAAACATCGGCACCAGCACAAGCAGAATCAGCAGGATAACATAGAAGCGCTTCTTTTTTATTATTTTGGTACACTCATTGCGGATGAGCGGAAGCAGATTAGTCAATAGATTCACCTTCCGTTAGCTTCAAGAATAGCTGTTCCAGTGTAGGATTGATTTTATGCACGGCATTTACCTCCACGCCTGCCGCCACCATTGCGGCCACAGTCTCCGGAATGAGGGCTTCGTCCATGGCTGTGATGACCGAGCCCCCGCCCATACCGGCAATAACCGAGTCGTCCAGGGTAACTTCATCGAGCCCGAGCAGCCGGATGCCGGCATGCTCTTCCAGGATGGCCCTGGCCGCCGGAACCGGCGCCAGATCCCAGAGAACATAAGGGGAGTTGCGGGCGACAAGCTCATCCACACCGCCGACAGCCAGCACCCGCCCCTTGCTGATAATGGCTACCCGGTCGCACAGCAGCTGAATTTCGCTCAGCAGATGGCTGGAGACAAATACGGCCAGGCCGCCTTCAGCCAGCTTACGGATAAATTCACGCAGCTCCTTGATTCCTTTGGGGTCAAGCCCGTTTGTCGGCTCATCCAGAATGAGCAGCCGCGGACGTCCGAGCAGCGCCTGGGCAATACCGAGCCGCTGCCGCATCCCGAGTGAATAGGTGCTGACCTTGTCATGAATCCGCTGGTCAAGACGGACGATCTCCACTACCTCTGCAATCCGCTGCTCATCTACTCCCGGCTGCATCCGGGCAAAATGCTGCAGATTTTCCCAGCCGGTCAGATAGGTGTAGACCTCCGGATTTTCCACGATCGACCCTACGAATTGGAGCGCTTTTTCAGGATTACGGTTAACGTTATAGCCGCAGACGGTAATAGTGCCCTCTGTCGGACGGATCAAATCGACGAGCATCCGGATGGTAGTCGTTTTGCCGGCGCCGTTCGGTCCCAGAAACCCGAAGATTTCCCCTTCCTTCACGTCAAAAGTGACATCATCTATGATCCATTTGCGGCTGATTTTTTTGCGGACGCCTTTTACGGACAACACAATATCTGCGGGCTCTGCGCCTCTCTCTTTTGCCATATACACAGCTCCTTGCTGACGTTCATTCTGGTCTTATTGGATTCCATTCCGTTATTACCGTATAGCCTGCACAATCCGCTCGCTGATCCGCTGATAGCCGTCGCCGTTCGGGTGAAAATGATCACTTGAGAGATACTTGTCCAAGTGGCGGTTAAACAAATCAAAGGTCGGAACAAGCGTCATATTGCTGTGCGTGTTGATGATGTCCATCGCCGCGCTGTTCCAGGCCGTCACCGCCTGATTGCCCGGCACCAGCAGATCCTCGATATCGCCAAAGGGATTATACAATCCCACATAATAGACCTGCGCTTGCGGATTAATCTCGGCAATGGTCTCCAGAATCTCTCCCAGCCGCTTTGCCGCATCCGGGAGGGCAGCCAGCAGTGCTTCCGGTGTCAGCTCCTCTTCATTCGGCTTCGGCGTAGAGGTAACAAGCGCACTTGGCTTCCCGTCAAGAACGCCGCCAGGCTGAACTGCGCTTGTGCTGCCCTCAGCATCTACAGCCGGAGCCTGGTCTGCACCCGCCGTGCCTGCCTCACCCTCGGTTCCGTTGCCCAGAATATCCGAGCCGCGGAACAGGTCGTTGCCGCCGATGGACACCAGCACTACGCTCGCCTGACGAAGCGCGTACTGGACGCCTTCCTCCTGCAGCTTCGTCTGCAGCCCGGCAGTAGTCAGACCGTTAATTCCCATATTGCCGAGCAGCTGTGCCTGGCCTCCGTCCTTCGTCAGCCCGTCCAGCGTTCGTCTGACAAAACCGCTGCCGCTGTTGTCGCCTGTGCCTTTGGCCAGTGAGTCGCCCAGTGCCAGAATCTTCACTTCACCTGCTGCGGCCGGTACCGGCGCTACGGTCTCCTGCGGCAGTGAGCCGGTCAGCGCCTCCCCTTGGGGGTTGATAATATCGCCTATTGCATATACAAAGCCCACAATTAAAAGAAGTGTAGCCGCGACAGAAATCAGGCTTACACTGCGCCAGGTCCATTTTGAATCCTTCAAAGCAATCCCTCCGTATGCCTCTATTCTCCATTGTTCCACATTTTACAAACTTCTTAACGTATGTAAATAAACATAATTCTTCTATACACAATTTGCAAATAAGCAGGAGGCATTACAATGCAGGTAACCCATTTTCACTTTCTTTTAATATTCGGGCTGTATGCTGGAGAAAACTAACGAGTCTGAGGGGTGGGAGAATGCCTAACATTTGGATGCATCTGGAGTACGGAAAACAGCTTGCAGCAGAGCTTCAAGGGGAATTTGCTTTTCTCGATGACTTCAAAATACATCCCGAGCTGTTTCAGCTGGGCTGCCAGGGGCCTGATTTTCTGCTGTATCACAGCTTTTTTCCCTGGAAAAAAGAAACCCGGGCGCTCCGGCTCGGCGATGTCATGCATACAGAGCACTGCGGCCCGGTGCTGGTCGAGTTCTGGGAGCGGACCTTGGCCCTGCCCGCCGGTGAGCGGCGGGAAGCCCAGCAGTACTTTCTCGGGTTCATCACCCATCATCTGCTTGACCGCAATCTTCATCCTTATATCAACTGGAAGGCAGGCTATCAGCACCGGAATCACCAGCGTTTTGAGATTGTGCTGGACACTTTGTTTATGAAGTCGCTGAAGCAGATGGATAACTGGCAGCACGCAGCCTGGAAGCAAATCAATGTAGGCTCACATCTGCCCTTCAGCGTGCACGGCATTCTTCACGACACGGCTTCCCGCTGGTATCCCGAGACCGGCAGAATTCCACGCGAGATGTGGGACGAAGCCTACCTGGATATGCTGCTGGCCCATAAGTTCCTGTACGATCCCAGAGGCTGGAAGAAATCGCTGCTGCGCGGCAAAGCCCTCCGGCTCTTCTCCCGGCCGCTGTCCCCTGCTGAAGAGCAGCTTGATTACTTAAACGAAAGACACGGCGAGTGGCGGCATTCCGCCCTTTATTCCGAGGTGCGCACCGAAAGTGTCTGGGACTTGTGGGAGCAAGCGCTGGCAGAAGGGCGGACCGTCCTGAGGGCGCTTGCCTCATGGCTGAATAGTACGTCAGCAGCGGATAAGGCCCGGGCTATGGAGTATTTCGTGCATCTGCTGGGTGACCGCTCCTACGACACAGGCAAGGAATGCAGCAGCCGGCTGAAAAACCAGTATGCCGAGCCGATCTGGGAGGCAGGCATTTCCTGAACCCCCGGAATTCCGTCAAAAAAAGGACTGCACTGGAGTGAGCCGTTAAGGCGGCTTGTCCAGGCAGTCCTTTTGTATGAGTTTCTGTCTAATAGTGTGTGTCGTTATAAGACTTATTTACCGATGAATTCCTGCACCCAGTAGTTGTTATCGTACCCTACACCGATGTAGTTGAAGTTAGCGCTGAGAATGTTGGCACGGTGACCCGCACTGTTCATCCACGCCGTCATCACTTCCTGCGGTGTTTTCTGGCCCATGGCGATGTTCTCACCGGCTGCCCGGTACGTTATACCAAAGGACTTCATCATGTCAAAAGGCGACCCGTACGTAGGCGAAGTGTGGGAGAAATAATTGTTAACACGCATATCCGCCGCTTTGGCAGCAGCTACCTTGTTCAGGCTGTCCAGGGCAGCCACCGGAGACAGTCCGGCTGCAGCGCGTTCTTTATTCACCAGGTCTACTACCTGCTTCACATAAGATGACTGTGTGGACGCAGTTGCAGCCGGTGCAGCTGTCGCTGCCGGTGTTGCTGCTGGCTTGGCAGTAGCCGCTGGCTTAGCGGTAGCCGCCGGCTTGGCCGTTGCTGCCGGTGCAGCAGTTGCCGCAGGCTTAGCGGTTGGAGCAGGTGTAGCGGTAGCTGCCGGTGCTGCAGTCTTCTGCGGCACAACCGGCGGCTTGAACTTCGTTACCGTTACTGTATTCCCGTTAAAGTAAAAGGCCTTGTTGCTATATTGAGCGAAGTATTGAACGAATTGGGCAAAGCTTGGATTGTTCTCTACCGTAATAGTCCCGCTGGCTGCGTCAGCCTGTGACGGAAGTGAAATGCTCAGCGCCATCACCGCTGCTATACTTCCACCGATCATTGCTTTTACCGTTTTGCTCTTCATTATGCCATCTCCTTGTTCTTGTTGTAGTATTTGCAGTGCTGCAAGTGTGTGGGCACCAATTATTACAAAGTTGTCATTTCTTCCTCAGTCATTGTAGCACAAAACTATCAGCTGTGCGCTGCTAAATATTTACACTGCAAGATTTAGAGGAAAGCATGTCCATTATATCTTCAAAAGACCGCCTCCCGGATCACGGGAAGCAGTCTTCGTTGCTTTTATAGCTTGCTATTCTATTTATCGGCCCTGCTGTTTATATTGTTTAATGAAAGGACTGCCAGAAATCGCCTTCGGTCGAAATCAGGCCCATAATCTCTGCATACGGAATCCGGAAAGTAGGAAAGCCGGCAGCGTATGGAGCGATCTCATAGGGTGCAAAATACAGATATAGCGCCTCCTCATCCACGTAAAACGGCTGATCTGCCGTAATACCCTTATACGTATCCGGAAAAACATAAGAATACTGCGGGTCATTCGCAATCTGCTTGCCGACGATTTCACTGAGCTTTTCAACATATCTGCTGCCGGGTTTAAACAAATCACTGAGCGTATAAAATCTGCCGCTGCGCAGATTGACATGCTCATACAGCATAGTAGGCATGCCATGCGCTGCACCGAACGGGTAATTGTAGCCGCTTAGCTCCAGCACAAGCAGGTTTTTACGGAAAAATTCCACGGCAAAATCCCCGGTGTAGCTGAAATCCTGACCTGAGGCATCACTTGAAACCCCTTCAGCCTTGGATAGGCTGCGCAGCCTGCTGTTGACGGCCTTGGATACTTCAATGTCCGCAATGCCCTCAATGACCGGGTAGTAGACAAGATAGTCTCTGTTCGGCTTATATTTTTTCTCCAGTACAGAGTAAGGGGGCCGGAGCGGAATGACGCCGTTCTGCCGCCATACCTGCTTGCCTTTGCGGTCATAATACGCAGTGCGCTGATCAACATCCGCACGGATCAGGCTGCCGCTGAAGGATAAGGTACCGGAACCGGCGATGACGGGCGGCTGCGATGCTCTTTTTCCGCTTTTATCGATAAAGTAAGTATCCTTGGCATCATAAACCGAAGCCAGCCCGTGCTGGTAATTGTTCACCCCGAGCAGCGGATGATTGCTGAGTATTCTTCCGGTAACAGCATCTGCAATGACATAGCGGGACCCGCGGTACGGCTGGTCGGCATAGACCGGGGTTCCCAGCGCGACACGGTTTTCGCCCAGCTGCTGCACCTCGTAATAGGTGGCCGGGATGATCTGCTTGCCCTGCTTGTCGATCAGCCCGTAGGCGTTACCGTAATTCTCCGCTGTGTTGATCACCGCCCTCCCCTCCGAAAAAGGCAGTGCAGCCGTAAATTGCGGCTTGATCGCAACACTGCCGTCCAGGTTCAGATAACCGTACTTGCCGTTATCCGTCTCCTGATAAGCCAGCAGCCCATCGCCCGGATTCCCTACGTAAGCGTGTTTATACACATGCAGCACCTTGCCGTCCTTATCAATCAGCGCATATTCGCCTTCGGCGGTTTTTACCAGCGCGGTTTCATTCATGAAATCACCTGCATCCAGATATACGGCAGGCAGCACCTCCTTACCCTGCGCATCAATGTATCCGTAGCGTGAACCGCCAGCTGTAGTACTTTGTCTGGAAAAAAGCGCCCGCCCCTCATGCAGCGAATTCAGATAATCATAACGCGCCGCGGTGACTTCCCTGCCTTTTTCATCAATCAGCGTATAGCCTTTGGCATCCGACACGACCGCCCGGCCTTCCGCAAACGGAGCGATATAAGAATAGTAGGGTTTGACCTTTTCGCGTCCGCTGCTGTCAATCAGCCCGCTGCTGTTCTTGCGCTGTACAATTGCCAGGCCGTTCTCCTGAAAATCCTCGGCGTACTCGTATCTGGGTTCAATTGCGGTCCGCCCTTCATTGTTGATGTAACCCCACAGCGTACCTTCCTTGGTCTTAAACGGGGCCGGATGCAGCACTTCTGCCCTCAGACCGCCTGCAGCCTCTGTACTCAGTACATCAAGAGGTTCCAGCAGCTCCAGTGGCTTGATGTAGTAATCTACCCGGTAGAGCCCGGCCTCTGCGGGAAGCGTTACGAACAGCTCATCATCCGCACGGATGAAATCCTCCTCCTGCTGGGCCACATATTCATTCCAGCCGATCCCGTCCCATTTCCACACTTCCGTCTGCAGCAGCCCGTTGTCCGTTCCTTTTGCCAGCTCATTCAGCTTAATCCTCAGCATTCCCGTCGCTCCTTTATAAAGGCTTTTGCCTATAGCGTATGAATTGGAGGGGGAAAGGGTGTTTCTGTGCCTGGTTGGTTTAAAAGAGTGCGGGGATATTGTGGGATGTTGAGCTGTGGATGCGGGGCTGCGGGGATACTACGGGACTACGGACTGCGAGGATACTGCGGGACTTCCGCGGTTTTTGGACTTCCGGCCGCTGTTGTCTTCGGATTTCCTTTATTTATACCGCTGTCAGCGGGAGAAATCCGAAGACAGTATTGCCTCCGTAGCGAGCTTTCCTGCGGAAAGCTTTCAGGCGGACGCTCCCGCTCCTCCAGTTCCAAAATCCGCTCCGTCCCTTCAATCCTCTTCGTCGGGAAGATCAAAAGCAGCACAAAAACACCCTTTGGAAGGGTGTTGGCCGGAAGAACAAGGGCAGCTTTGCACTGCCCTTGTAAAAATGAACAACTTGAAGGATAACTAGAACAGGCGACTAGAATAGGACTTGAATATGGAACGTCAATGAGCACGGGAGCATGAATCAGCAACTCGAATAATCAAGATTACTGCAGAAAGGGAATCTGCATCTCACCTCTGCACGCAACTCTGCTAATGGACTCAGATGACCTTATCTGCGGAATAATTGGCATAGTCACAATCTAACGGACACCAGCGACGTTATTTGGCACACTTTTGCCCAAAAAGGGGACTCAAGGGCCTGAATAACGGCATCTGTGTCCGTTAGACCGGGAGAAAAGCTAAATGTCAGCAAATAACGGCATCTGTGTCCGTTAGAGGCTTCTGTCATTTCAAGACAGCGGCTGCGCGAGCTCCCAGATATGGCCTGCCGGATCTGCAAAAGCCAGGGTGCGCACGCCCCAAGGCCTGTCCATCGGACCGTTCAGCAGTTCAACTCCCTGCTGTGCCAGTTCCCGGGCTGCTGCATCTGCATCCTCCACCTGAATGGTAAACTGAAACCGTGAGCCCGATTCCGGACGGGCCGGCTTGGCCGGCTGAATCAATCCTGCTGCCTCGGAAATATTCAGCAGATTAATGCTCATGTTACCGAAATTATATACTGCCGATACTTCGTCTTCGTATACAGCCGACAACCGGAATACATCCTGATAGAACATCCTGGTCTTGTGCAGATCCTCCACAAACAGTGTAATTACATTGACGTTAAGCGCACCCAGATTCATTAATATTACCACCCTTCGATATAATCACAGACGCTTTGTTACTCTGCTATAATTTCAATCTTTGGCTCCAGCAGCACCTCGTCGATCTTATCTGCATCCTTCTCGTTAAACCGGAAGATCTCCAGAATCAGATCTCCGTCTTTGCGGGTTTCCATAGTGAAGAACGGATAGGATATTTTGAGCAGAAACAGCTGGCCAGAAGCAGCGTCCTTATAGAATTTCAGACCATAATTAACTGCACCGTTTGTGCTCCTGGCTTGATCGGAGTCTATCTGTTCCATACCTATAAAATGCTGCGTACTCTCATCAGCCGCTAGGATTTCCCAGTAATTTGGTGTATACCCTACAGTGGTCAACCAGAGTTGAACAGTAAACCTGAATGTATTGCTGTTCTTATCATCCGTTACTTGGATATCGTAAGCGGGTTGTTCGGTCAGCTTGGTAACTGTAGCGTCCGGTGAGCGGAGCAGTTCATATTCGTGCAATGTGTTCAACTCAGCGCTGCTGATCACTTTTGACCAAGGTTCCGGAAGCTCTGATACGTCATAGGTATATTGAACCCTCAGCGTTTTTACCGGTTTGAATGCCAGCCCGTCAGCTTCATATTCAATGACAGCACTTGTAAATTTCGTTTCAAAGTCAGCTACTACGTCCAAAAAATGAATGTCGTTGTTGTATTCATAAGGGATAATATCACCTTCAAAAGTGTCAACCCAGGTATACTCCTCACCGTTCTGTCTATAAATATGCCCGTAATACTGCCTTATTGAACCCTCCATAGTAGTGACATAAAGTTCATCTAAGCCATCCTTATCAATATCTATCAGGTAGGCAGAAACATATGAATCTTCAATGGAGGAGAATCCCTCAGAATCATTCACTAAAGTGATTTCACCCTGCTTTACACGGTCCCGCAGATTAATCTCAAAGCTCTGTTCAGCAAAAAAGAGATGCTCCTCCCTCCGCTCGACGACCGAGTTCAGGTAGTCCTCCCACGCCCCCTGGCGTTGCCCTGGTGTTGAGACTGTAACTGGTTCAGCACCCTGCGTTACAATAGGTTGTTCTGTCGGTTGTACTACAGGTTCTTGCGCTGAATCAGTCCTAACATCTAACGTAGCAAGATCAGTCTTTGTATTTACCGGCAGTACCTCCCGCTCACTGCAAGATGCAGCAACAACACAAGCAATAAAAATAAAAACTAACCTTTGTGCGGCTTTCAAATTCCCCATAAACTCCAGCCTCTCTTCAAACCGGATCATCTCGCCATTCAATTGGAACCGGGATCAGTTAGTAGATAGCCACCCAGAAGGATGCGGCCAACCAATTTGATCTAGCCCGGCAGCACTCGCTGCACCAGAATCGCCACCTCACAGACTGCTTGCGTACAGCCCGTATTGCCCCAATACTATTTCTCGGTTCCAGCCTTTTCCACCTGCTGAAACCTCTAAGAATTTAACTCTGCTGAAATCTCTGCCCCGACTTTCTCCATTACAAACTTCAGCCGGACATCCCCCGCAACGGGTTCCCCGTTGTACGCTTATTACGGTATGCGGAAATAGCGCTGTTTCGGCTCCCCCAAACACACCTAAGCCGTACGGAATATTCCGTAGCTTAATCAAGACGCTTATGTTACTTCCAGATGTCATCCGCAATTTCCTTGATGTAGGCGAGTTTGCTCCACTGCTGCTCTTCGGTCAGGTGGTTGCCTTCTTCGGTGGAAGCGAAGCCGCATTGCGGGCTCAGGCAGATCCGGTTCAGGTCGACATACTGCTTGGCTTCCTCAATCCGCTTCAGAATATCTTCCTTGTTCTCAAGCTCGCCGAACTTGGAGGAGAACAAGCCCAGCACTACCTGCTGGTTCTCTTTCAGGAAGCGCAGCGGCTTGAAGTCTCCGGCACGGTCGGTATCGAACTCCAGGTAGTAACCGGAGTAATTGTCGATGCCGAGAAGTGTCTGCACGATCGGCTCATAGCCTCCGCCTACACCGGCATAAGTCGATACATAGTTGCCGCGGCATACATGGGTCGTTACAATAAGATCTTCCGGCAGGCCGGCTACAACGGCAGCATTCACCTGGGCCAGCTCGTTCGCATAGTCAGCCACATTTACGCCGATTTGTTCCATGATAGCCACGAACTGCTCGTCGCATAGCGCGCCCCAGGTGCAATCGTCGAACTGGATGCTGCGGCAGCCTGCATTGTACAGATCAAGTACTGCACCTTTGTAAGCTTTAACAGTATCAGCCAGCAGCTCTTCGCGGTTCGGGTACAGCGCGTTTGTGCTTTCCTTATTTTCCGCACGGTCCAGCTCGAACAGGAACTGGGCAGCCGCCGGAACGGATTGGCGGGCAACTACGTCATCGCCGGCAATCCCTTTAAGGAAGGTATAGTGGGCAACAAATGGATGACTGCTGTAACTGATTTTGCCGCTCAGGCGGGCGGTTTCCGGTCTCGACTGGGCTCCGTTGAACTGATAGCCCTGGTCAATAATGGTCTGCTCGACTCCGTCAAAGCCCCAAAAGAAATCAAGATGCCACCAGGAGCGGCGGAATTCGCCGTCAGTTACGGCCTGGAGGCCGACTTCCTTTTGCTTCGCTACGAGCTTGACGATTTCGGTGTCTTCAACTTCCTTCAGCCGGGCGGCGGTAATCTCACCGTTTTTGTATTTTAACCGGGCCTCCTTCAAAGCGGCGGGACGCAGGAAGCTGCCTACAATATCATATCGGAATGGAGTTACGGTACGTTTCAAGGCTTCAGTCTGAGTGCTCATCGGTTAATCTCCTCATCAGTTCAATTAGTACAGCTACTATAGCATATCTGCTCAGCAGTACTGTTCTACTAATGATCTATCATCCGTTATAATTAATAACTATAACAGTATTTTTATTTCCCATAAGCCTGGAGGAATCCTTGTGTTTCGGATCATGATTATAGAAGATGACGTCAAAATCAGACAAATCGTCGCAGATACGCTGCGCAAATGGAAATACGAGGTCACGGAAGTTACGCAATATGAGCAGATTTTGGAGGAATTCAGAGATGCCGAGCCTCATCTGGTGCTGCTGGATGTGAATCTGCCGCTGTATGACGGCTTTTACTGGTGCCAGCAGATCCGCTCCGTCTCCAAAGTACCGGTAATCTTTCTGTCCTCGCGCACGCAAAATATGGATGTCATTATGGCCATTAACATGGGGGCGGATGATTATATCCAGAAGCCGTTTGACCTGAGTATGCTGGTTGCCAAAATCAGTGCGATGCTGCGGCGCAATTATACTTACCAGGACGACAATCTGCAGCTTGTCCACCGTCAGCTGATTTTTAACCTGGCGGCCTCCTCTATCCGGTACGGTGACGGGACGGCCGAGCTTTCGAGGAACGAGTTTATTATTTTGCAGACCCTCATGCGCAGCACCGGAAAAATAGTCTCCAGGGATGAGCTGATGCAGGTGCTCTGGAATGATGACCAGTTCGTGGACGACAATACCTTAACTGTGAACGTCAACCGCCTGCGCCGCAAAATCGCCCTGCTCGGCCCAGAAGATTTTATCGCAACCCGCAAAGGAATGGGGTATATTATCGAATGAGATTTTTGCGCTTTTTAAAATATGAACGCCCGTATCTGCTTCTCTGCGGGGCTTGCTTCCTGCTGACCGCCGCAGTTTTCAGCATCGGGCCGCACAACACATGGGACCGGGAGAACTTCCTGTATGCCTTAATGCTTATTCTGCTGATGATGGCCGGCTTTCTCCTGCACCGTTATTTGGGAATGGTTCAGGCAATCCGGCGGATGGACGATGAGGACACCGGGCCGCTGTCCCTCGAAGCGGAGGCATGCCGTGAGGCGCTGCGCCTGCAGCGGATCAGCCATATCCGGTCTCTCAACCAGATTCAGGATAAGCAAAAAGAAACCTATGACTTCATCGTCTCCTGGTTCCATGAGATCAAAACACCGATCGCTGTCCTGCGCCTGATGCAGCAGACCGAGATCAGCCCGGCCAGCCTGGAGGAGGAGTTATCACGCATCGAACACTATGTGGATCAGGCCTTATACCACGCCAGACTGGACAGCTTCAACAAAGATTACGAGATCGTGAACTGCAATCTGAGGCAGCTGGCTAAAGAAGCCGTAAAGCACCATTCCAAAACCTTCATCTCGAAAAAAATCACCGTCCGTCTGGAGGTGGATGATACAACTGTGCAGAGTGATTCGAAATGGCTGCTGTTTATTCTCAACCAGCTTGTCTCGAACAGCCTGAAGTACACTCCGGCTCAGGGGCTCATCTCCATTACAAGCCGGGTTACCCCGCAGGAAAAGCTGCTTGTCATCCGTGACAGTGGCGTCGGGATTGACCGCAGGGATCTGCCGCGGATCTTCGAGCGGGGTTTTACCGGGACCAACGGAAGGACCTTTGTAAAATCTACCGGCATGGGCTTATATCTGGCCCAGGAGCTGTCCAAAAAGCTTGGCCACTACATTACCTGCGAATCCGCCGCCGGAAGCTTCAGCGAATTCACTGTGCACTTCCCGAAGAATCATGATCCTTTTCCGGGCATTGTTCAGCAAAACAACAAAAAAACGCAAGGGCTCTAAGGGCCGCTTGCGTTGTATATTGCATAGGTTAAGGATTCTCGCTTACTATCTTGTAATACAAATTCGTAGACGACAAATACAGCAGCAGATAGATCAGGAAGTACACCCCCATAATACCCCAGGTCATGCCTGTAAGGCCGGAATAGCCGGCAACGGAATCGAGAATGTAATATTTAATGATGAACCAGCTATAGGTTACACCCAGCACAAGCGGGGGCAGGAATACGAATACCAGCTGCTTGCGGATCACACTTTTGATCTGGCGGCTGTCTATACCGATTTTGCGCAGAATGGAGTATTGCAGCCGTTCATCCGTCGCTTCACGCAGTTGCTTGAAATAAATAATGCTGGCCAGGGCAAAAATGGCGATCAGCGCCAGAAAGCCGCTGGAAAACAGCATCAGTGAGGAGCTCTCGATCTGCTTCGAATAAACATCGGCAAACGATGAATAGTAGGCGCCAGGCGTCTGCGTAACCATATCGTGAATTTCCCGTGAGAGCGCCTCTGCATTCCGGGCATTGCTGAGTCCGTAGATTTCATAAGACTTCCGGACTGCTGTCCCTTCAGCAGCCAGCCGGCTGTAAGCCTCATCGGATATCACCAGCACGGCCGGCTTGTACAGCATGGAGCGCACCGGGTCCGAAGCCCAGCCCAAATAGGCGTAATCCTTGATTGCAGCCAGCTTGAAGACGGTCTGCGCAGGTCCCCGGACTGTAAAGTCCGGCATCTCCCCAGGTTCATATACCCTTGGAAAATCAGACCCCTGGGCTAGCCCCACTGCTTCATTCCCCTGCAGCTCCACCTGTTCCCCGTCGCCGCGCTGTGTAATCAGCTCATTGTAAGAATGCTCCGGCACAAGCAGCACATCGGGAGTATAATATTCCGGATTCTCCACGATGGCGTGCATATCCGTTACAGGAGAAACTTCCAGCCCCTCATGTGTAAAGTGGAAAAGGATCTCATGCTCCGAATCTCTAATTATCCCGTCGATTATCGTGTTGGTCTGCTGGTCCAGCGACTGGTAGGCAATATCATTCGGCAGATTCCGGCCTACAGCATCAAACTGCACTTTATAATTAATGGTCATGAAGCACATCAGCATCATAATCGCTGCGCTGAACAGGGAGATAAAAGTCAGATTCAAGGTGTTGCCCCTGATCTGGAAACGCAGCGACGAGGTCCACAGCACCGTATTGCCTTCATGATATTTGCGGCTGCGGCTGAGGCGTTGCAGCAGCCAGCCCGCAAACTGCCGGAAAAACAGATACGTTCCCCCGATAATACCAACCGTTACCCCGATCAGGCTCCATGAGGCATACTCCTGCCAGAAGACCGATCCTTTACCGCTGCTGATCACAGCAAACGAGCCGACCAGCAGCAGCACGGAGAGCAGCGCCAGCACAGCGGAGACCCGCACAGGCCGCTCTGACTTCTGCTTGGCATGGAACAGCTCCATAAGCTGCACCCGGTTCACCATAATGTAGCTCTGCACACTGATAATTACCGCCAGCAGCAGGAACAGTCCGGCGGTCGACAGAATGGACTGGAGCGGAAAGGACAGCGAGATCACCTGCTCATACTGCATCAGCCTCAGCAGCAGCATCCCGAACAGCTTGGACAGTATACCGCCGAGCAGCACCCCGGTTACCAGGGAAATCGCACTCAGAATCAGGGTTTCATAGAATACCATCAGCGTGATCTGGCGTTCGCTTAGCCCGTAGAGCAGGTACATGCCGAACTCTTTTTTACGCTGCCTCATAAAAAACGAATTCGCATACAGGATGAAAAAAATAATAAAGACAAACACAACCACAGAAGCAATCGCCACGCCCATCCGGAAATTGTCACGGTTCTGCAGCGCGTTCATAATATCCCCGTTATACATCAGGGAGGAGAACGTAAACTGAATGATTACCCCGATAATCATGGAAAACAGATAAATGGAGTACAGCCGGAAGTTGCGTTTGACATTGCGGACCGTCAGATCAAAGAGACTCATCGCGCTTTGCCTCCCATAAGGCTCTGCGTTTCCAGAATGCGGTCATAAAACACCTTTTGCGGCTGGTCCCCGGCATACAGCTCATTCACAATCATCCCGTCACGCAAAAAAATGACTCTCCTGCAGTAGCTCGCCGCATAAATATCATGAGTCACCATCAGCAGTGTCGTATTAAACCGTTCATTCAGCCCGGCCAGCTGCTCCAGCAATTGCGTGGCTGATCTTGAATCCAGCGCACCTGTAGGCTCATCGGCAAAAACAATTGCCGGATTAGTAATGATTGCCCTGGCCGATGCCGCCCGCTGCTTCTGCCCGCCGGAGATTTCATTCGGATACTTGTCCAGAATGCCTTCAATATTCAGTGCCTGCACAACCGGCAGCAGCCGTTCCTCCATCTCCCGGGCTGTAAATTTGCGCAGGGATAGCGGCAGCAGAATATTTTCTTTAACGGTTAAGGCGTCAAGCAGGTTATAGTCCTGAAAAATAAAACCCATCCGCTCCTGTCTGAACTCCCGCAGCGCTCTTTTATTCATATCCAGTAGGGACTTCCCTTCAAGCCACACCTCACCGCCGGAGAACTGGTCAATCGTGGACAGCACATTCATCAGCGTTGACTTCCCTGACCCCGACGGGCCCATCACCGCGGTCAGCTCCCCGGCTTCTATGACCAGGTCGATATTCTTGAGCACGGCGGCCGGGCCGTAGCTTTTGGACACGTTTCTTGTTTCAATTACAGCTCCCATTCTTAATCTCCTCCCCTTTCTACTACTCAATATAGCCACAATCTTCAGCGGCAGCCATCGAAGCAGCAGCGGGCAAAGTGACGTTTCTGTCACTTTAGGGGTCATTAGTCCGGAGAAGGGCCACCGGCGGGAATCGTAATCAGGAAGGTGGTTCCCCTGCCCTTTTCACTCTGAACCTCTATATCCCCTTTGAGCTTGTCCACAGTGCTGTATACCATAAGCATTCCCAGGCCGGTTCCTTCCTCCTTGGTGGAGTAATACGGCTTGCCGAGCCGTGATATTTCCTCTTTGGTCATGCCAACCCCGGTGTCCCGGATGCTAATAATAATATTCTGCTTATTCTCTGAGATCTGAATGGTCAGCGCCCCGCCTTCCTTCTCTTTCATAGCTTCTATGCCATTTTTGTAAAGGTTGATCAGGCACTGCTGAATCTGATTTTTGTCATAGCTGGTATTCAGTGTATTGCTGAAATGGAACTGTACATCAACCTTGTGTATGGAGGCAAAGGGCATGATGATATTCTTGGTATACTCTGCTTCTGTCAGCATATTGGAGAACACCATATTACCGGATTGCGGCTTGGCAAAAGAAAGATAATCACTGACAATCTTCTCCGCCCGGTTCAGCTCCTGCAGGGACAGCTCCACATAGCCTTTCTCCTCGGGCGTAATATTCCCGGATTTGTTGAGCAGCTGCAGGAAGCCGCTCGTCACCGTAAGCGGATTCCTGATTTCATGTGATACACTGGCCGCCAGCTCACTGACAACATTCAGGCGCTCCGACTGGAGAATCCGGTCACGGTTTCGGATATTGGTAATGATCTGCTCGATCAGAATCATAATAATGCTCATTACTCCAACATGTGTCGTCAAGGCATAGAATGTCAGGGTCCAGAACTGCCTGTCCAGCGTTCCTTTCATCACCCCGAGGATAATCAGATAGATGCCCATCGTCAGCGCCGCTATAAAGGTTGCCGACACAATCCGCCGGTTGGCACTCTGCCGGATAAACCATTTGCTTAAAAACGGCACGATGAGCAGCACCGCTGTGGAAAACAGGAAGGACGGAATAATACCCGCCCCGCCGATATACAACCGGTATACATTTAGAATCAAATATAGCGGAAGCACGTTCCTGTACCCGCCGAACAACGCCACAAGAATAAACGGCACATAGCGCAAATCATAAATAAAGCCCATCTCCAGCTTAATCGGCTTGGCAATGCACAGGATCATCGTGACTGCAGACATAAACACCAGGATTTTGTTATTGTAACGGTTGGCTCTATTTTCAAAAAATATTACAACAATCAACACCGGAAACAGAATAAACAGAAAATTCAACAGTAAGGTTTCAAACAAAGATTTAACGTCCTCTCAGATGTGCTCAAGCGTTCTTTATTTCTCTATTATAAGAAAAGAACGGACATTTCCTAGAGTAATTGCTGGAAATTATAGACTTCTGTTTAAAGAATGTGTTAATTCCCAGAGAACAGGAAGAAGAGATCATCATCCGGTGCCATGAGGAAGATGAGGAAATATGGGGTATGGTACATAGGCTTCAGACCGACAGTCTCGTACTGCTTGGTTACCAGAATGAACGCGTCCACCGGATCAAGCTCAGGGACATTTATTATTTTGAAGCCGTTGACGGAAAGGTGTTCATTTACTGCAGGAGCAGCGTGTATGAAGTCAAGCAAAAGCTCTACGAGCTGGAGGCCTTGTGCAGCAGGTTGAGCTGTTTTCGCGCATCCAAATCTACCGTGCTGAACATAGCCAAAATTTCTATGGTTCGTCCGGCGTTCAGCGGCCGGTTCGAAGCAGTGCTGGATAACGGGGAACATGTTGTGATCTCCAGACAGTACGTGCCTGTACTCAAAAACATGCTGGGTTTATAAGGGGGGAACGGGATGAAGCCACTGCAAATTGTAAAAGAGCTGCTGCGGGACTTTTTGATTATTTTCGCATCCATTATCATCATTATTACTGTGTTAAGATCCATCTTTGATCCTGACGAGGCCTTTGATCTGCTTACCATTTATATCATAATGGGCTTCTCACTGGTCGGCACACTAACGGGGATTATCCTGTACACTCCTGACGGGGTGAGCGAGCGGAATATGCGGACAAGGGTGATCCTTCATTTTGCCGCTCTTGAGGTGATTCTGATCGCCCTGGCGTTTGTGACCGGGACGGTGAGAGGCTTCCTGCCTACAGCCATTTTCGCTGTGCAGATTGCCGCAGTCTACGGGATCGTCCGGCTGTTATCCTGGCAGGAGGATAAAAAAGAAGCGGAGCAGATTAACGAAAAACTCCGTCAGCTGAAGATGGATGACCGGCAGGACGGATAGGATATTAAGGTTGTTTTTGCAGCTTATTAGCCTGTAGCTACAGCTTATTCGTTTTCTATATACTTCCCTCCGGCAGTTTCATAAGATGAAGCCATCATTATGATAAACACCGGAAGGGGACAAACAAAAGATGGAATTCGTATTGTTCACAGTTGTGCTTATTGTTGAGATTGCTTTGGCTGTATATTGTCTGGTTACGAAGCAGCGGCATAGAAAAGTAAAGAGCCTGGTTAGAGTAACTGTGTTTATCGTGTTTGTAATACTCACTCTGTTGCCTGGGATTGAATGGAGCTACAGCTGGATTTTTTGCGCAGGTATGCTGTTTCTTTTGGCTGTGACAGGCATGTTGCCGCTCATCCGGCAGCCCAAAGCAGATCCCCGTGTGTTCAAGCGCTCAGCCCTTGTGGCAAAAGCAATCCTGATGCTCATTGTACTTACGTTGGCTTTTGCACCTGTGCTGCTTTTTCCGCAATATCGATTGCCTGAGGTTACCGGTGAATATCCTGTTGCAACAGCTGTGTATACCTACACGGACAAGAGCCGAATTGAGGAGTTTACGGATACCGGTGAGCACAGACATGTAAATGTGGAATTTTGGTATCCGGAGCAGACTGAAGGGACTTATCCGCTGCTGGTCTTTTCCCATGGGGCTTACGGAATCAGCTCAAGCAATACCTCTACGTTTACCGAACTTGCCAGCCATGGCTATGTCGTTGCTTCCATCGGCCACCCCTATCATTCTTTTTATACGGAATCCGAGGATAGAAAGCTGACGATGATCAGCCCGGATTATTTTCGGGAATTCAATAATACTAACAAAGACGGAATCTATACGGCAGAGGAGCTTTACAGGATTATTCAGAAGTGGATGAAGCTGCGAACCGATGATATGAATTTGGTGATAGATTCGGTTATGGAGATAGCTACTAAAGGCAACGGCCCTGCTGTTTACAGGCTAATTGATCCGGCTAAAATCGGAGTGTTCGGCCACTCGATGGGCGGCGCAGCCAGTGTCTGGCTTGGGCGTCAGCGCGATGACATCGGTGCCGTCATCAATCTGGACGCCCCGCTGTTCAGCGAGCTTCGTTATGACGGAGAGGCTGATGATTTTACCGCGGCTAATGAAGCCTATAATATCCCGCTACTTAATATTTACTCCGACGATGTCTGGAGGCAACTCGGGAAGAACTCTGCGTATGCTGCTAATCAGACAGCCGGACAAATTTTCGCTGAAGTGTACAATGTTCATTTCAAAGGCGCCAAGCATTTGAGCCTGACCGATCTGCCGCTGTACTCTCCCTTCCTTGCCTACCTGCTGCAGGGCGGAAAAGCGGACATTGATAAATACTACTGCATCGAGAGCATGAATCAGCTGGTGCTGCAGTTTTTTGATTATACGTTGAAGGGAATTGGCGGGTTCTCTCCGCAAGCGACATACTAGCTACAGATTTAACTGTACTATAAGCTCTCTCATATAAGGCGTTATTTCAAATATATAAATTCACAAAGGCCCATCCAAGGATGGACCTTTCTTGTCTTGTTTAAATGCTCTTGCTAGCCCTGATAATCCCTTTTGGATTCCAGCTCGGCCAGAATATCTTTATCTTCTGCGTTGTCCCGGGTCACCTTCTGTACGCCGATCGCACTATACGAAATTAGCAGGATAACAGCGATGTAGTACCCTTTTACATTTAACTGAAACGGAGCGTTGTACAGGCCAATAAAGAACATGCCGTAACCGATAACCAGCCCGGCTATGGCCATCCCTGTGAAAGCCGCTGTATTTCTCATCCGGTGCTTCGGATTTTCCAGGCGGATTTCTCTATCTTCCGTATTGTCCCGGACGACCTTCTGCATGACGATACAACTGATCGTAATCAGCACCATGCACAGAATATAATACCCCTTCACATTCAGCTCCCAATTGTCATTGTAGACACCCAGGCAGAATAAGAACAGGCCTGCTGCCAAGGCAAAATAAGAGGCCAAGGTGAAGGCAGTCGTGTTACGCTTGCGGTACGTTTGATTCATCTGCTGATTTCTCCCCCCACTGCAATATGGAATGCACTATTCCTCCTCCACTATACCCTGAAAGTTCGGTAAAATTCTACCATAATTTACTTTACTCACGCTTATCTGAGCCGCATCCGTTTAACCGATATATTTTGCTGAATTGCGAGGTATAGTCGGGCTCTGTAAAAGTTAATTCCGGAATTTTATCCAGCCAGTCCACAGTAGTTCCTATATGGTCATAGCCTAACAACAGATCCACCCTGCTGTTCATATTGATACCAAGCTTTTTCCAGGCCACCCTGATTCCCGTCCGCACTACATGTGCAACCACCACCGTACAACTCAAATCACAATCATCCGGGCACATCAGTACCGGCATTACAAACTCATTACTATTGCAATTGTACCTTGATAAAATAAACGCTCTTTCCCCCGGATCATCCAGCCAGTCCGGCATCACCGGAATTAACCCTGCAAGATTGCGCGAGGGGTAGTGATTATGTAGTAATGCATCGAGAGGAATGCCGTCTATAACGATAATGTGATGTTCAACTTTACAAAAAAGACTCTGCCCCAGCACCACTTCTATGTTATTAAAAATATCGGCCATTATCGCCACGCTCCTATTGCATTATTCTTTACACGTTTGAAAATCCCGGAGTTGTCTCCGCTGCCAACCACTTTGTGCATATTGCCGATATAACAGCTGCCATTTTATCCGATAGGTGGAAATTGATACGGAAACCGGTGAGTACCTGGATAATCCGGGCGGGCAAGGGTATGAGACGGCCCAGGACTGGACCCGCAGCCAGTACTGTGCCGTCTATGGCATGGCGCTTTCTTACCGGTATACCCTAAAGCAGGAGTATCTGGATGCCGCCAAACGGTCAGCGTATTATTTTATCGCAAATGCCGCCGTCAACGATTACTAGATACCTATTGATTTCCGTTCGCCGGAAGATCCGCTGTATTCTGATACAACTGCTGCCGTATGCGCTGCCTGATCACTCAATATACCGCATGGCCAGCTCTGTATGATACCTCGACAGATTCCTTGAAAATTGCTGGTCCGGATATCCGCGGTGCAGCAGCTTCAGCCCGGCCGAGATTAAGGCGATATGATGATGGAACCGGTAAAACCGCATTCTGTCAGGATCAAGAGAATCGTTCTGCAAATAGCGGTAATACTCTCCGAATCTGAATTCCAGAAAGCTGTGCTCATGCTCGATATCAAAAAAACGCACGCCCTCAATGTCAATCAGATAAGGCTCCAGCCTCTCATTTACCAGCAGATGGTCGGGGCCGAGTTCATCATGGATCAGCCCGTATTCTGTCCTTGGCCCAATCCTGGCTGCAAGCTCATCCAGTTTATCCAGCAGCTTTTCTTTATTAGTGTTAATGAGGTCGATATACTGCACAGCGTAAGCTAACTGCAGCTTCGCATTATCCTGCAGCATCAGATGACATTGGCCTGTTTTACGTACGTTGCGATGCTGCTCAGGTGCCCCGAAGGTATTTCTCTTAATGTTATGCATTGCAGTAACTAGAGTCCCTACCTGCTGCAAAACATGCTCCTTAACCTCCGGATCAGGATGGCTGAAATAGGCTTCAGCTTTTTGCCCGTCTATATACTCAACCAGCGCGTAATCAAACGTATAGTCCGTTCTGTCATTATTCAGGTCGTAAAGCGCCGGCGTGCGGATGGAATGTTCCTTCAAAAACCTGTTGCTGGATGCAAACAGGCCGCTGCCGTAAGAACCTGCATTGATCGTATTTTGTTCGATTTCCTGCTGGAAAAAATTCATGGACAGATCCCACACATAAAGCACACTGCTGAAGCCGTTCGTGCAGTCTACTTTATAGACTACCTTTTGGGCACCGCCATGCATTCTGGACACACCTGAAACTACGTAGGAGCTTCCAAAAACCTGGCCGATATATTCCTGCAGCGCAAGGGGGTCGAGGTGGCAGCTGACGTTAACATTCATTGAACAACACTCCTGATCATCTGTATTGCCGGCCACCTCACTGTATAATAATCCCTGGAAAAAATATAGACTGTTTCTTTCCGTTCTGCTATGATGTTGAATAAGGTCTTTGTAAAAATAGCCATACGCAGCAGCCCATCGATTAAAGTCGAGCGGCTGCTTTTTTTTGTTGCTGCTTGGCTGCAGGAAATGGCTCAGAGAACATAGTCGCCCCCCTTGTCAACGTGTATCCTTTTCTGGCCTTTCGCCTGTCTTTCGCATGCCCTGTCCTTCACAACCCCTTCGCGTCCACTTCGTATGCTCTTCTCCTACCCGTTTAACTTTTTAGCTTTTGGCTTTTTGGCTTTTTGTTTTTTGGGGAGTTTTGTTTCGGAGCGAAGCAATCGAAACACAAAAAAAGCGTTTGCTATGCAGTGCTAGCAAACGCTTTTTGCTGCCTTTCCCCACCTTGGCGAGGTGATGGGAGGAACGGAGGGAAGGTTTGGAGCTGGAGAAGCTGGAGCCCAAAGCTTTCCCGGAGTTACGCCCAATCACCGAGCAAAGCATTATTTCTTCGATGAATACTTCCGCATATCAAACGATACCGCAGCGATGATAATAAGACCTTTGATGATCAATTGATAATAAGGGCTGATGCCGATGAAGGTCAGACCGTAGTTAATGAGGGTGAAGATGATAACCCCGACGAGTACACCCGGAACCGTACCGATACCGCCTGTAGTGGATACGCCGCCGACTACGCAGGCTGCGATGGCGTCAAGCTCGTACATGTTACCGTAGTTATTGGTAGCGCCGCCTGTTCTTGCTGCTTCGAGAACACCAGCCAGACCGTACAGGGCGCCTGCGATCGCGTAGATGTAGATCAGGTTCTTGGATACGTTGATACCGGAAACCTTGGCAGCCTGCATGTTGCCGCCGATGGCGTACATGTTTTTGCCGAGCTTGGTTTTGTTGAACAGCACCCAGACAATGGCGGCGACGACTATCGCTATAATGACGATGTAAGGTATGGAATACTGGCCGCTACCGATAAAGCCGGAGCCAATCTTGGTGAAGTCCTCACGCAGTCCGCCGATTGGCTGTGACTGGTTCGGGTCCATATCGAAATACAGGGAGTTTACGCCGTATACGATCAGCATCGTACCCAGTGTGGCAATGAACGGCGGTACATTCAGCTTGGAAACGACAAGACCGTTGACCAGACCGCAGATAAGACCGGCCAGGATTGCGATTGCGATAGGAAGCAGTACATGCACCTGCGGCAGATCCGGGAAGAACCGGCGGGAATAATCCGGAATTTGCAGCATCGATGCCGAGATAACAGCGGTGAAGCCGACTACGCGACCTGCCGACAAGTCGGTACCCGCAGTAATCAGGATAAAGGCAACCCCGAGAGCAATAATGACACGGGTCGAAGATTGAATCAGCACGTCACGCAGGGTGTTAACCGACATAAAGCTTGGTTCGTATACGATAATCCCCAGGATTAGAATGACCAGTACGATATAGATCGCATTCTGGGTGATAAAGGATTGTGCTTTTTTTACGTCCATGAGTAGTGTTCCTCCTTAAGTGTTACGCGAAGTTAAGCGATTCTAATGTGAGCTGAACCAGCTGTACAGGAAGCATATCCGACTTCGCTGCTGTTAGTACTGCTCCTATCCTAGTGCTGTGCGGCGAGACGCATAACTTCGGTTTCCGTAGCCTGGTCGCCTTCTAGTATTCCTGTAAGCCGTCCTTCGGACATGACCATTACACGGTCTGACATGCCCAGCAGCTCAGGCATTTCGGAGGAGATCATAATGATGCTCTTCCCCTGCTTCGCAAGGTCGGCAATGATTGAATAAATTTCAAATTTGGCTCCGACATCAATCCCACGGGTGGGCTCATCGAGCAGCAGAATTTCGGGCTCGGTCAGCAGCCATCTGGCCAGCAGCACCTTCTGCTGGTTACCGCCCGAAAGGTTCATAATCTGTACCTTGGTGGTTGGTGTCTTCGTGCGGAGTTTCTCGATCATCCGGTCGACTTCGACTTTTTTCTTCTTGCCGTCAAGCAGGAGATATGGCTTCTGGTAACGGTCCAGATTGGCAATCGCCCCGTTCTCATGGACAGACAGCACAGGGAAAATACCGGTTACTCGGCGTTCTTCCGTCAGCAGGGCCAAGCCATGCTTTTTGGCATCCTGCGGTGAATTGATGTTGACCTTTTTCCCGTCGATGGAGATGCTGCCGGACTGGATGGCTCTGAGCCCGAACAGGGCTTCAATAACCTCTGTACGCTGTGCACCTACAAGTCCGCCTACACCGAGAATCTCACCACGCCGGAGCGTGAACGAGACATCCTTGAATGATCTTGGCTCCGGGGAAGTCAGCCCTTCCACCTTCAGGTAGACCTCACCAGGTACATTGCTGCGTTCCGGGAAGCGGTTCGTCAGGTCGCGTCCAACCATCCGGGAGATAATCAGGTCCGTTGTAAGTTCAGCAGATGGCCAGGTACCGATCTTTTTACCGTCACGCATAATGGTTACTTCATCAGAGATTTCAAGAATTTCTTCCATCTTGTGGGATATATAGATAATAGCTACGCCTCTTTTTTGCAGGTCCCGGATAATCCGGAACAAATGCTCTACTTCCACGCTTGTCAGGGAAGAGGTCGGCTCATCCATTACGATAACGCGGGAATGAAAAGAAACGGCCTTCGCGATTTCAATGGATTGGATTTTGGATACAGACAGCTTGCCTACCAAGGTTTCGGGATTCAGATCAATGTCCAGATCCTTGAACAGACTTTCCGTATCCGCATACATTTTTTTGTGGTCAATGAATTGAATCGGCCCGATTCCCTTGGTCGGAAAACGTCCCAGCCAGATGTTCTCCATCACGCTCCGGAACGGTACCGGATGAAGCTCCTGGTGAATCATTGAAATCCCGTGCCCGAGGGCATCATTGGAGTTGGTAATATTGGCTTTTTCGCCATCCAGAAAGATCTCACCGGCGTCCGGTGAATAAATTCCAAAGAGACATTTCATCAGTGTGGACTTTCCTGCCCCGTTTTCGCCCATGAGTGCATGAACCGAACCCGGTCTAACCTTGAGGCTAACTCCATCCAGCGCCTTAACGCCGGGGAATTCTTTCGTAATATTGTTCATTTCCAGCAAAAACTCAGCATTAGCCATGTTGTTACGCCCCCTACGCTTTTTTCTTTTTCCATGAGAGGCACAGCGGTTCTATCCTGTTCCCTACCCTTAAGGAATCCGGGGAGCGGGCGGACCCGCTCCCCGGTTATCATTTTTCTCTGCCTGTTCCGTTTATGCCAGGAGCTCTTATTGAACGTCAGCTACGTTGTCTTTGGTAATCTTTTTGTAGGAGATCCATACATATTGGTTGTCAGTGATATCAAAGCCAACGTTGTCTTTAGTCGGAGTTTCACCTTTAGCCAGCAGTGCTGCAACCGTGATTGCCGCCTTACCCTGGTTGTTCGCATCGTTCAGTACGGTTCCGAGCATGGTTCCGTCCTGCAGAGCCTGAACAGCTGGTGCTGTAGCGTCAACACCTACTACCGGCATGTATTTGTCGCCAGTGAAGTAGCCTTGCGCTTTCAGAGCTTCAATTGCGCCCAGTGCCATGTCATCATTGTTAGCCAGAACTGCTTCGATCTTGTCGCCGTGGGAACCAAGGAAGGCAGCCATTTTTTCCTGACCTTTTACGCGATCCCACATTGCTGTATCTTCAGCCAGCTTTTCAACCTTGATGCCGGCATCTTCGATAGCCTGGATGGAGTAAGTCGTGCGCAGCTCGGCATCCTGGTGTCCCGGTTCGCCTTTGAGCATTACGTATTGGAGCACGCCGTCGCCGTTTTTGTCAGCTTCAGGATTTGCCTTCCAGTAGTCAACGATCAGCTGGCCGGACATGGTGCCGGACTCTTCTGCTTTTGCACCTACATAGTAGACTTTATCCCATTTCTTCATATCTTCCGGAAGCGGTTCGCGGTTCAGGAAGACTACCGGAATGTCAGCCGCTTTAGCTTTGTCAATGATCACGCCGGCAGCCGTGCGGTCAACCGGGTTGATCAGCATGCCGTCATATTTTTTGGTAACGAACAGGTCAACCTTGTCGTTCTGGGTTGGCTGCGAGTTTTGGCTGTCTACGATGTCTACAGTTGCAATGCCTTTAGCTGCTGCATCGATTGCGTTACGAACGCCAGTCATGAAGGTATCATCAAATTTGTAAATCGCTACACCGACTTTAGGCGTTTCGCCGCTGCCGGAATTCGCTGTGTCCGCTGCCGCGTTGCCGGCCGGAGCATTTGTTGCAGCTGTATTAGCAGAGTTGTTGTTATTGCCGCCGCAGCCTGCCAGAGCTGCACCCAGTAATGCACTAGCAAGTAAAACGGAAGTGAGTTTTTTCATAATTTAATGACCTCCTGGTGATGTTTCTTTATTAGTGTGTCCGTGTCTCAGGCACATCCTTATTATGCCCCACATGAAAACGGTTGCGAATATAAAATACTACTGTCTTTTATAAAAATTCTAATATCATAAAAATCCTATTTTACGAATGGAAACAGCAGCTTCTGGTTCTCCGGATACAGCATATTGTCCAGATCAATCAGCTTAGTCCCGGTATCCACACGCTCCGGCACGTCCATCCCCTGCACCGCTTCCACCGCATATTTCACTGCCAGATAGCCGTTGCTGAACGGATTCTGGATGACAGTCGCCTGAACGGTGCCGTTCTGCAGCAGCTCCAGCATGGATGGAGAGCTGTCAAAAGCGACCATTCTGATAATATTATCAAGTCCCATGCTCTGAATCACCTTGCCTGCTCCCTGCGAGGCCGTCTCGTTCAGTGTCGCGATTCCCCGCAGCGCCGGATGGTTCTTCAGCATCTGCCGGGTCAATTCCTCAGCTTCGGCGGTACTCGAGGTGGTATATGAAATCTGCACCACATGAATGTTGGGATAACGGGCGGCGTAGTTCAGAAAACCCTTTTCCCGTTCATCGGCATCCCGGGCGCCGTAATCAATTGAGCTGCTCTCATGCTCCCCGTTCAGGGGGGCGCTGGTAAAGTTAAGAATGCCGATTTCCCCGGTCCCGTTCAGCAAGTTAATCAGACGCTCGGCAGATTTCTGGCCGGCCTCATAGCCGTTGGAGCCGACATAGGACCGTACCTTTGCAGAGCCGACCTCGGCATCAACCGAAATAACCGGGATTTTGGAATAAGCCGCCTGATCGACCACCTGAGCGAGCCCCATATAGCTGCTGGCCGCCAGTATAATAGCATCTGCGTGCTTGCTGATCGAATCCTCTACCATGGCCACCTGCTCATCAATCATGCTCTCAGATTCCGGCGCTTTGAACGTAAGATTGACATTGAACTCCTTGGCAGCCGCTTCTGCACCGAGCTTGACCGTATTCCAGTAATCCCCCTTGTTCATCTTAACGATCATATGGATGTTACGTGTGTTCTTAGTATTGATGTAGACAGGCGACGTATTAAAGCAGGAGGTAACCGACACCCAGACAAGCCCGCACATCAGCAGCGTCAGCATTAGTCGTATGATCTTCATACAGGCTCCTCCCCCTCTATACTCTCTGGTTTTGCACTGCTGCTAACCGCCGGAAAAACAATCGTTACCGTTGTCCCCTCTTCCAGCTCACTTTCAAAAGCAAGCCCGAATTCGCGGCCGTAATAGAGTCCGATTCTTTCGTTGACATTGCGTACCCCGACACCTGAGCCGCTGCCGCTTTTTGCGCCGCCGCTCAGGATCGTATTCAGCGTCTCTCTGGACATGCCGATCCCGTTATCGCTGATTTTGATAATAATAAGATCATCCTGCAGCTCCGCAGTAATCAGCACCAGCCCCTCATCGGGCGACATTTCAATGCCGTGGTACAGCGCGTTCTCTACAATTGGCTGCAGAATCAGCTTAATCGTCTGAAGCGGCAGTACTTCCTCCTGCGCCCTGATTTCGAACCGGAATTTATTTTTGAACCGGAAGCTCTGAATCACCAGATAATGGCGGATATGATCGAGCTCCTCCTGAACGGTAATGATGTTGTTTCCTTTACTGAGACTGATCCGGAAGAACTTCGATAGCGACTGGATCATTGTGATGACCTCATCATTTTTGCCGCGTTCAGCCAGACGGACGACAGAATTCAGCGTATTGTACAGAAAATGAGGGTTAATCTGCGACTGCAGCACCTCCAGCTCACCCTTGCGCTTCGTCTCCTGCTCGTAGATGATCTGGTCCATCAGCTGGCGGATCCGCTGCAGCATCAGGTTGAACCGCCTGGACAGCTGCTCTACCTCATATGCGCCGCTCACATTGATCGGCGTATTAAGATCCCCGTCACCAACCTGCTTAACCGTCCGCTCCAGCTTGCGGATAGGGCTGGCAATCAGCCAGGAGAGGAAGACGGAAACCGCGATAACACACAGGATAACCGCGGCCAGAAACCAGATCAGGAACTGGTTCAGGTCGCGTTTTGTCGTTACAATCTCATCGTAATAGGCGACGCCGACGATTTTCCAGCCCGTCTCTTTCACTGTCCGGACGGTAATAAACCGCTTTTCCCCGGTTGATTCATCGAGGTAGCTCCGGTAAGCATACTCAAGCACCGGCTCCACATTCTCATACTTCAGGCCGGCGTATATCAGCTGCTGCTGCGGATGGTAGACGATATTCCCCAGCGGGTCCAGGATATAAGCATATCCGCGCTTGCCCAGCTTGACCTGGCGGCTGAGCTGATCAATGGTCCGGAAGTTAAAATCAATCAGCAGAATGCCTGACTTCAGTTCCCCGTCCTGCTTGTACTGGATCATTTTGCTGATGGACACGACCCAGGTATATTTTCCCTTGAACAAATTCTGGATATGCGGTGCGGAGTATGAAATGTCCGGCGTTTTCAGGGCGCTGGTGAACCAGCTCTGGCTATGCAGCTGTGTATTAAGCCGCATGCTTTGACCCGGTGTACCGACGACATACTGCCCCTGAGGGGTAAAAACGGCTACAGAAACCAGGTCCTCGCGGCTGCTCATCAAGGTATCCATCCGTTCATAGAGCAGCGGCGAGTCTATGGATGCACTTGATGTAATCTGCTTCTCCGCCGTATCAAAAATATTGCTCATTCCCTTTACATACAGCTCCAGGTTGTAATTAACCTGTTCAATAATCTGCTGCATATTCAGGTTGGCGTTCTCCTCCGCCGTCTTGGCAAATTTGTTGTACAGCATAAAAGCGACAATGACTGCTACAAGAACAGCCACTGCCGTAAAGGAAAGGGTAATAATCAGCTGGATGCTCCGCAGCTTGGCAGAGAGGCGCATCCGGCCGCGCTGGCCGGACTGCGGACGCAGCGGGAAGAAATCCCCCTTGCTTTTGTTCATCACTTATCCTCCCCGGGAGCTGTTCTTATACTCTTTGGGCGACTGCCCGTATTTTTTGCGGAAACAGAAGCTGAAATAATTCGGATCGGAGAAGCCGATCTTTTCCGCTATTTCAAACGCCTTCAGCTCTGTGGAACGGAGCAGCTCCTTGGCCGCTTCCAGGCGGATCTGCAGCAGATAGCTGACAAAGGTCATCTTCATCTCTTTTTTAAAAATACTGCTGAAATAACCTGTGCTGATATGCAGATGCTGGCAGACCCGCCCGATGGAGATGTCGGACTCCTCATAGTGGCTGCGGATATACTCCTTGGCCTGATCAATCAGCTGTTTATAGCTGGACTGGCGTTCAGAGGCGATCGTGTCCATCAGCCTGGTGCAGATACTGATAATCCACTGCTTCGCTTCACCCATATTATTGAATTTATTGATTTCGGACAGCGTGGAAATGCCGGAACCGATGAAATCCGCAGCTTCCGTGCCCGACTCTTTGGCTACACGAAGGATAGATGTTATAATCTCCAGCAGAAAAATCTGATAATCCTGTGTGGACACATGCGCAGTATCCAGCCCGCCGAACAGTTCGTCCACAACTTCCTTCAACTCCTGCACCGTTCCCAGTTTGATCGTACGGATCAGGGACTGCTGGGTCAGTTCATCAAACGCCAGCAGCTGATTGGACCTGGACTCGACATCCTCGATCCAGATCACTCTATTGTTTCCAAGAATGAGCCTGTAATCCAGTGCCTGCATTGCATCAGCAAAGGAATTGAACAGCATGCCTGCCGACTGGCAGACCGTTCCGGCCCCGGCAGTCACCGTCAGCTTGAGAAAGCGCTGCACATTCTGGCGGATCTCTTCAAGAACCGTCAACGTATTGCCGGTAATCTCCGCTTCTTCTGCCGCTTGACTGACAGACAGCAGCACGACATCATCACGGTGAATAAATACTTTGCCGAATTCATGCTTCTGGCATATCTCCTCGGCAATATTCAGAATGGCAAACAGCTGCAGGTTATGATCGCCCGTATCGCGTAGCGACACATGTCTGCTTACCCCAGTCCCCTGATCTTCTCCGGTATGAATATAGTCAATGCTGATAACCGAAGCCTGAAATTGCCTGCCGGCAAGGTCTATGCTGTATTCCATGCTTTTGTCACTGATCTCCTTCAGCGGCAGACGGCGGGACACCAGCGAGGAGAGGAACTGCTCCCGGAGCACCGGCAGGCTCTTGCGGTAATGCTCGGTCAGTACATACACATTCTCCTTCTCCGCGATCTCTGCTTCAATAGCAGCCCTTACCTTAAGAAGTACATCAATCAGCTCCTGTGATGAGAACGGTTTCAAAATGTACTCATCAATCTGCAGCTTAATTGCCTTCTGGGCGTACTCAAACTCATCATAACCGGTCAGGATGATGATCTTTGTATTAGGATGGCGGCTGCGAATCCATTCGGCCAGCTGCAGGCCGTTCATGAACGGCATCTGGATATCTGTTACAACTACATCCGGCAGCAGCCGGTCAATGGCGTCTGCCGCTTCCCGCCCGTTCTCCGCCTGGTCCACCACTTCAAAGCCGTATTGCGCCCAGTCAATCTGGGCAATTATTCCTTCCCGCACATCTTCTTCGTCTTCGGCAAGAATCAGTTTATACATGCTTCATCCCTCTTTGAATTAATAATATATTTCTATGAAATAGCGGAAATGAGTCCAGGGCTGTCCGGATCTCTCTAAGGGTAAAAAAATGCCCCGGCTGTTTCACTTCCCTCTGTTTTTGTTTATAACAAATAAGTCTGCAAAACTGGCGGGCATTTCACTATAATATTAGTCTGCCCGTTTGGCAAGGGTCAACATGAAGAATTTTTCGCGGGGGCGGCAATTTATCAGGGCGATGCTGAAAGAACGTAAAAAAGACAGTACATAATACAACTGGACTATGTGAACTTAAGGGCAATGTAACGGCTAATGCCGGCTTCCGGATAAAGTCTGAACGTTCTTTGATAATGGAACAAAAAAAACCATCCCGTTAGCTCCGGGATGGGGATGATTGCACGTATAAGATTTACAGCAGGGCTTTGCTGAAGCGGTAGCCTGCGCTTTTCTCAAATCCGATATGACGGTAAAAAGCGTGCGCCGGTGCGCGCTCTACACGGTTGCCGCTTCTCAGGAACAGCTGGCAGCAGCCTTTCTGGCGGGCCCATTCTTCAGCTGCAGCGACCAGTCTTTTGCCAAGACCATGTCCTCTGAGCTCCTCTGATACGATCAGCGCGGTAATTTCCGTAATGCAGTCTGCCTGCTTATAATAGGATTTAACCTGATGAAGATCAATCATTCCCACAACCTCATTGTCCAGCTCAGCAACCATTGTGCAATGGAACGGATCATGCTCCATGCCTTCCATTCTCTCTTTCATCACGCTAAGCGTTGTCGGATAGCCGAATTCACGCAAAAGGGCTGTAACTCTCTCCAGATCACTTGCACCCCATTTGCGAATTTGCAGTACCTGCTCCTGAGTACTACTGTTCATCCTCATATACCTCCACTTTTAGCATAGACGCCGCCCTATTAGCTGCCGTCCGCGCGATATTCACATCTTCCGCCGCACTTAAGGCTACTGCCATCCGCCGACCAGGACGGATTTCAGGTTTGCCGAATACCCTTACCTGTGTGCGCGGCAGTGCCAGCGCCTCACCGATGCCGGAGATTGTGAAGGCTTGTCCTTCAGCCTCCGCCTTCAGGGTAGCCGATGCCCCCGGTGTCATTAACGTCACCGAGTCCAGCGGAAATCCAAGAATGGCTCTGACATGCAGAGCAAATTCCGATAAATCCTGTGTAATCATTGTAACCATGCCGGTATCATGCGGTCTTGGTGATACTTCGCTGAACAATACCCCCTGCTCCGTAAGAAACAGCTCAACTCCAAAAATCCCCAGTCCGCCAAGCTGATCGGTAACTGCACGGGCAATGGACTGTGCCTCTGCCAGCTGATCAGGGCTCATCTGATGCGGCTGCCAGGATTCAACATAATCCCCGTCCTTCTGGATATGACCGATCGGCGGGCAGAATACAGTGCCGCTTACCGTCCGGACCGTCAGCAGGGTAATTTCACTCTCAAACGTAACGAACCCTTCGACGATGACTCGTGTCCCTTTAGCACGGGCGCCTTCAAGTGCAATATTCCAGCTGCTCTCGGCATCCTCAGGCTGTCTGCAAATGCTCTGCCCTTTGCCGGACGAGCTCATGATCGGCTTAATCACACAAGGTGTGCCAAGCTCTTCAAGCGCTGCGCGCAGCTCTTCCAGACTGTCTGCGAACCGGTACGGTGCGGTCGGCAGGCCAAGCTCCTCTGCTGCCAGCCGGCGGATGCCTTCACGGTCCATCGTCAGCCGGGCTGCACGGGCTGTAGGGACGACATTAAAGCCTTCCGCCTCCAGCTCCAGCAGTGCATGTGTGGCAATCGCTTCAATCTCCGGCACAATAAGGTCGGGCTTCTCCTTACGGATCAATGCTTGGAGTGCCTCTGCGTCGAGCATATCAATGACATAAGAACGATGAGCAACGCCCATCGCAGGGGCATCCGGATAACGGTCTACTGCTACGGTCTCTACGCCAAGGCGCTGAGCTTCGATAATGACTTCTTTACCCAATTCTCCGCTGCCCAGGAGCAGCAGCTTACGGCTTTGGGCTGAAAAAGGAGCTCCCCACATTGTCGATTCCAACCTCTTTCGCAAATTTAACTGCTGATTTTCAAGGTTTCTGTAAACGGACAGCAGTTTCATTGTAAATTTCCAGGCTTCTTTATTTTCTTCCATCAGCGGTTAATTTGCAAGTGTTCTTCGACATTTTCCTACAAACTTCACAGATCGTTGTTGAGAAGTTCTCCGAAAGACTGTTCCAGCCGTTGCAGCTGTGCGGCAATACCACTCCAGTGCTCCGCCGAATCACCTCCTCTCAGCAGTTCTGACATCGCTTCCTCCCGTTCCTGCAAAGCTTCCTGCAGCCTGGATGCAGCACGGCCTAATGCCGTGTTCAGGGCATCGGCATAGAAGTCCAGCAGCAGCTTCTGTTCCGCTTCAGCCGCCTTGGTGACAGCCTCTTTGAGCAGCGGCTCCGCTTCCGCACGCAGCTCTGAACGGCCTGTGCCTTCGAAGAAATGGCGCGGCGATTTGAATCGGCTCCAGAAGGCCGGCCAGTCCAGCGGGCTCAGCCGGGTCTCCAGCTTCTCCGGCCCAGCCCAGTGCTCCTGCCCGTTCTCCAGCAGCTCCCGGCCGGATAAAGCCAGTTCTTCTGCCGCTGCCTGGGCAGCCTGGCCGGCAAGCCGCCTCCCGGCTGCCTCCAGCCGCAAGGTCGTGGCCCATAGCTCCTGCTCCAGCTCCCGCTGCAGTGTACGTTCCAGCTCCCGCCCGCAGGCAGTAAAGATCTCCTTCAAATTACGCGCATCCTCACGCAGCAGGGAAGGATGAAAGGATTCCTGAAAGAACCGTCCCAGCGCGAAGCTAATCCGCTGGCCGACATCATAGATCAGCTCTGCACCTTCGCGCCGCAGATCACTGGCCGGCCGTTCTTCCGCCGCCAGCAGGGCAAGCCGCCTGCCGGCTGCTTCTTTACGGGCCTGCAGCTCCTGCAGCCCTGCTTCCCGTCTGCCTGCCTCGGCAGCTGCCAGCTCCCGCCATTCCTCGGCCTGCTGCCGCACCGAAGCTATGCTGTCCCTGGCGGCGTGCAGCGACAGCTGCGGCAGCTCCCCGCCGGCGAACCGGGCCAGCGCGTCCTCAAAGCTGCGGAAGCGGGATGCTTCATACCGGTTACGGTCGAGTCCTGTTTTGCCTTCTAGAGCCAGCAGGCTGGATAAGGCATAAATCCGCGGCTTGGTCAGGCCGCCAGCACGCAGGTTGCCGGCCACATGCGCCTTGACCTCCTCCAGCTCTTCCTCACTTCCGGCCAGGTCAGAGGCATTAATGATAAAGAACATTTTATCCAGGGCGAAGCTGTCTTTAATTCTGCCAAGCTGGGCCAGCAGCCCCCGGTCCGCCTTGGAGAAGGCGTGATTGTAATAAGTCACGAAGCAGATGGCATCTGCATTCTTCATATAGCTGAAGGTTACCCCGGTATGGCGGGCATGCAGGGAATCTGCCCCCGGTGTATCGACCAGCACGATGCCGCTTGCGGTAAGCGGGCAGTCATAGTACAGATCCGTCTCCTGAATGAAGCAGGCCTGTGTCTCGTCTGCGACCAGACTGCGGTATTCCTGCAGATCCACCGTCCGCACTATACCGAGCAGCGCTTCTGCCTTCTGCCAGCCTGCCGCTGCAGCCCGCAGAAAGCCGATATGCGGCAGCGCCGACGGGTGCAGGCCGCCAGCCTGCAGATTGGCTGCGACGGAGATCCAGGTCTCCCGCTGCGGCACCGGCAGCTGCAGCACATTAAACGAATGGACAATATCGTCCCAGAATTCCTGCTGCGACTTCATTGTAATGAGGGCATCCCCGTGTCGGTATTCACCCTCCGGCGCAAGAATGCGCCGACGGCGGCTGTGGCGGGATGCGGAGACACCGGCAGCACGTCTTCGCCCAGCAGGGCGTTGGCGAAGGAGGACTTGCCGGCGCTGAACGCTCCGAACAGCGCCAGCGTAAATCGGCCGGCGGCGATGGTCTGGGCCCGCGCCGCCAGGCTGCGCGCCGCCGAAGCCATCGCCG
>NZ_LRAC01000130.1 GCF_001517085.1 Paenibacillus sp. DMB5 | reverse complement strand
CTCGGCGCACACCCGCGCGCCGCGCATATGCTGCTGCGCGCGGCTCTGCTTGGCGAAGCGCCGCTCGCCTGCCGGCTGGCGGCGCTGCTGCAGGAGCGGGACCTGTTCAAGGGTCCCGCGGATCAGGGCAGCGACATCACGCTCCGCGTGGAGGCGCTCGCTTTGCTTTTGAGCGCTCCGGCGCAAGCGGGAGCGCGGACCCGGCGGCTCTGCGCGCGGTGCAGCGCGAGAGCCAGGGTCTTCTGGCGCAGCTGAAGGTTGCGCCGGAGACAATGCCCGGCGACCTCAGCCGCATAGGCCTGCTGTTGTCGTTCGCCTACCCCGACCGGGTAGGCCAGAAACGCGGGGACGGCGCGTTTCTGCTGTCCGGCGGCCGGGGGGCGGCGATGCGCGAGGGCAGCCGCTGGCCCGCTCGGCCTTCATCGTTGCCGCTGGCGTGGATGACCGCGCCGGGCAGGGACGGATACTGCTGGCTGCGGAGCTGCCCGAAGCGGAGCTGCTCCTGCATCATGCAGACAGCCTGACCGAGGAACGGGCTGTCTTCTGGGACAAAGAGAGCGGCAGCGTGAAGGCGCACCGGCGGACGATGTTCGGCGCACTGGTATTAAAGGAAACGACGCATGAGCGCCCGGAAGCAGAGGAGATAGAGGAGGTACTGCTGTCCGTTATTGCTGAAGAGGGCCTGGATATGCTGCCGTGGGATAAAGGTACGGCTCAGCTGCGTCAACGGATGGCTTTTATGCATAAGGTCAGAAAAGACTGGCCGGATGTCTCGGATGAAGCTTTGCTAAATACATTAGGGGACTGGCTTCGCCCCTATCTGCAGGGGATGCGCAATTTGCGGGATCTGCAGCGTCTGCCGCTGTCCAAAGCGCTTGAAGGGATGCTGGACTGGAACAGCCGGCAGATGCTTGACCGGGAAGCCCCTACTCACATAACGGTACCCAGCGGATCACGTGTGCCGCTTGATTACAGCAACCCGGAAGCTCCTGTTTTGGCTGTTAGGCTGCAGGAAATGTTCGGCCAGGTGGATACGCCGCGGATCGGGATGGGGCAGGTTCCGGTACTGCTGCACCTGCTATCGCCGGCAAGGCGCCCCATGCAGGTAACCGCTGATCTGGGGAGCTTTTGGCGCAGTACTTACTTTGAGGTGAAGAAGGATCTGAAGGGGAGGTATCCCAAGCACTACTGGCCGGATGATCCGCTGCAGGCAGTAGCTACCAGCCGGACCCGGCCAGGCAATAAATGATCTGTATAGATTCCTTAGCAATAGACTATTGTCCGCAGAAGTGGATTAACACCGCAATTAAGTAGGGTTCATTCAACTAAACAGATTGCACTTGATGTCTGTTCCTCTTTCAAATTGTCATCCCATCCCTGTACACTGTTTGACTGAACGATTATAGGGTAATAATGTAGCGAACGACAATTACGAAGGAGGGCTTCAAGTGACTACCAAAAAAATCGTAGGCATCTTTGATACGGAACAAGAAGCAACCAGAGCAATTGAAGATCTGCAGAGCAAGGGCATCAGAAACGATGAAATATCTATCATTACCAGAGACCGTGATGAATTACAAAGTATTTCTGAAGATACAGGCACCATGGCGCCGGAAGGTGTAGCAACCGGTGCTGCTACAGGCGGTGTAGTCGGCGGGGTTGCCGGACTGCTTGCCGGAATCGGGGCGCTTGCCATACCGGGCATCGGACCAATTCTCGCAGCCGGACCGATTGTGGCTACACTGACAGGTGCAGCTATCGGTGCAGGCGCGGGCGGACTTGTTGGCGGCCTGATTGGCCTGGGCATTCCGGAGGACGAAGCGCGTGAATATGAAGGTTATGTCGACAGCGGGAAAATCCTCGTTCTTGTCGATGACAACGGAAGAGGGAATGCAATCCATGATGTCTTCCGCGGTAACCGTTCATTGAACGCCAGCCGGTATGACTCTATTTACAATACAAATACTGCCTCAGATACACTGGCGGACAGAGGGGCTACCAACCCTGACCTTACTCCGGATGATACCACAGTAGGGAATACGCTGGGCAACAGAGGTTCAATGAATGCCGGAAGCGACCCGGATCTCTACAACCGTAACCGGATGTAACCTGGATCTGCCTAAATGGTGTGACCAGACCGGAGTAACCATTCCGGCAAAATGAATAAAAGATAACCAGGACTGCATCTTTCGGATTTTATCCGGGAGTGCAGTCTTTTTATTTTCAGAAATTCCCGATGCCCCGCTCAAAAGATAAACCGGCAGGGAAATTATATATTCTAACTTCTACAATTTAAACATATGAAAAATTCACACTAGTATGATTAGTCTCATTAGTCACACTAATCATACTAATCATACTAGTCACACTATGCGTACTAGGTACACAAAACAGTCATTAGGAAGGAGAAAATCAAACGACATAAGATTCCAACCAGATTTAGGTGCTAAAAGGGAAAGAAGCTGTCAAAAGAATCATATTGAGGGATTTTGCTAATTAAATGATGGATCTCGGATTAAAGAGTATAACGCTATGCTATTTTAAAGGTATAAACCTATACATTTTTATTATTATTGTCAATATTACAACATATGAAAAATTCAAAATAGTAAGATCAAAAAAACTAAACCTCACACCTGCGAACTTATCCAATTCTTTCACCTCACCTTAGAAACAAATAGACACAGAAAAAGTGAACCCGTATCACCCAAATGGTATATCACACATTCTTGAGTGGGTGTAAATGCCGCATTTATTACCTTGTCACTCCACCCGGCACATTGATTCTTTCAAATTATGAAATTAGATAAATAGGCGATATACTAGAGTTAATATTTTCCGCTGACGGTTATCGGCTGGCGGAAGATGAACAGGAGGGATAACATGGCTTTTATGATTGCCCAGCGGGCATTTATCAAGGTGTATCTGATTACGATGGTTGAGCAGCATAAGGGATACGGTTATCAGATGCTGGAGGATTTGCGGAGGGATTTCAAAGCCTATGGCTATTCGCCTCCCCAGAGTGAGGTATACCGCGCCCTGCACGAGCTGGTGCAGCAAGGAATACTGTACCGCACCAAGCAGCTGAAGGGGAATGATCCCAAGGTCGATTTTCAGGAAATCGTCCTTTATCATTTCACGGCTGACGGGGAGGAGAAAGCCCGGCTGTACAAGAAACAGGTAAAAACAGATCTGGACCGCTGCCTGGGTATCCTTAACAAAGCAGTCTCAGATAATTATTAACTTCAGGAATCCTGATCATCCGAATCATGGCCGGGAAGCGGTACTGGTGAGCTTGCGCTCCCGTAATCCTCTACAGAATCCCAGGCGTCGGCATCATCGAATCTGCCGCTATGCTCCTGGCGGCTCTGGCCTGCTCCGGAAGGAGGCGGGGTCATCACCTGTTCTTCAACAGGGCGTTCGTCCGCAGATTCCCGGCCAGGCACATGCTCTACTGCATAAGGTGTATAAGGAATGGCCTCAAGGCGTTCAAACGGGATTTCCTCTTTACTGATGACACAGATTCCGTATGTGCCTTCTTCCATGCGCTGCAGGGCAGCTTCGATATCTTCCAGCTCATCTCTGAGCGCATTATTAATGCCGAGATCACGGCTTCGTTCAAAGGTTTCGGTGCCTGCATCCGCAGGATGATTGTCTACAGTTGACAATTCTCCGGTTGATACCCGGAGCGAGTCGCCGAGCAGGCTGTTTTCTTCATCATTATCTTTGAAATGCTGCTCCAGCTCCTGTCTGCGCTCATCCAGCGCATTCTTGAGTGCGGCAAGCTGCTGATCTGTTAAGTGACTCATGGTCCCATCTTCCTTTCGGCGTTTAGAGTAGTGTTATTGTGTAATCTTCCTTACCCTATTCACCGGAGAGGCAATCAGCTGGAGAAATAGAGCAGAAACTGCAACTTTAGTGATATTTTCATACCGCTTTCAGCCTGATATAATAATACTGCTAAAAGAACATAGACAAAGCATGGAGGTCACAGCAATGGACGAACATATGAAACGCAGACTGGACAAACAAAGAAAGCTGTTCAGCCAGCTAGGTATTACGCTCGATGCACTCACCATACATGAAAAGGAATTCAGCATGAAGCTGCGCGGTTACGATGCTGAAGAGGTGGACACTTTTTTAGATAGTGTGATCAAGGACTACGAACGGTTTTATGCAACCATCGCTGATTTGATGGATAAATGGCAGGAGCAGCAGCTGGAGCTGCGTGAATTGAAGGAGCAGAGCAAGGCTGCAGCAGCAACGCCGCCTGTCATCCGGGGAATTGATCCGCAGGATCTCGAAGATATTGTGGCCAGACTTGAGGGCAACCTCCGCCTGTTAAAGGACAAGCTCCCCCGTACAGAGAAATACTTGTAGCCGCGTGTTTTCACATACCATCCTTACATGAAATACCGGCGTCAGCAGGCGTTAGCTTGTTTGACGCTGCTTCGGCTTATACTATTAGGTAGAGAGATTTATATCCTGCCAGATGGAGGTTGAACTCTTGCTTACCAAGCAGACTAGGAGTTTAAATATCCGCGGTAAAATAGCCCTCGGTTATACTGTGATTCTTGTTATGCTGGGTCTGTTCCTTGTGATTGTTTCCAGCCGGATTACCGATCTGGAGCAGGAGACCGTTTATTTAAGTGACCATGATATTGAAGTACACGAGCTTACATACCGGATTGAAAAAAATGTACTGGATATGGAAACGGGACAAAGGGGCTTTGCACTCACAGGGAACTCCAGCTATCTGGAGCCTTTTAACAGCGGGCTGTCACAATGGACTGTAAATTATGCAAGGCTTAAAGCTCTTATAACCGATAACCCGAACCAGATAGACAACCTCGAAAACATTAAACGCGATATTGAAAAATGGATCCAGGAAGCCGGGCAGTATGTGGTACATCTGAAGCAGCTTGGCCGGGATGATGAAGTTGCAGAGTATTTTCAGAATGATTCCGGCAAGTCGGTGATTGACTCTATCCGCATCCAATCGGATTATTTTCGTGATAATGAGCGCAAGCTGACCAATGAGCGGATTGATATGCTTAAAGACAGCAACCACAAGCTGATTACCACAATGTATATTTTATGGGCACTTGTGGCACTGCTGGCCTTACTTATTACCTACTTGCTCTCTGTGAGTATCGTGAAGCCGCTGCAGCATGTCATTCAGGCTATCAACAGCATCGCTGACGGAGGCAATATGTCCGAGAGGCTCAAAGTCAAAACTATGGATGAAGTATATGACCTTGGCGAAGCTACGAACAGGCTGCTCGACAAAGTACAGGTTGACCAATGGTGTACGGAGCAGATCGCTTCAACCTCTATCATTCTGCAGGAAACAACGGACCTTTCCGTTATGAGCAGAACTTTTGTCAATAAACTGGCAACGACCTTTGAGATTCAGTACGGGGCCATTTATGTCCTGAATAATGAGAAAGATAACAAGAGGGCCGTTTACAAACGGATGTACTCCTATGCGGGAAGGGCAGATGCTGACATCCCTTACGGAGCTGCGCAGATTCAGGCCGGTGAAGGACTTATAGGACAGTGCGCTGTAGACAGGAAGGTTATGTTCATTGGGGATCTTCCTGAGGATTATATCAGCATAAACTCCGGGCTGGGCCGGATTGCACCAAGGTTTGCAGTAATTGCTCCGGTTGTTTTTGAGAATAAGACTCTTGCTGTGGTTGAGTTCGCTTCCTTAACCAAATGGGCTTCCCATCATGTGGAGCTGTTGTATGAGCTGCTGAGTGCCCTGGGTGTATCGCTGAATTCCGTTATGACCCGAATGGAAATCCAGTCACTATATCAGGATTCCCAGAGTATGAATGAGGAGCTGCAAGTGCAGTCCGAGGAGCTGCAGGTGCAGTCTGAGGAGCTTCAGGTGCAGACGGAAGAATTGCAGAATCACACCAGTGAACTGATGGATCTCAACAGAGAGCTGGAAAACCAGAAATCTGTAGCCGAGAATGCTGCCGTTGAGCTGGAAAAATACACCAAGCAGCTGGAGCTCAGTTCGCGTTACAAAAGTGAATTTCTGGCCAATATGTCCCACGAGCTTCGCACGCCGCTTAACAGTATGCTGATCCTCTCCCAGCTGCTCGTGGAGAACCGCAATAATTCTTTAACGGAAGAGGAACTGGAGTATGCTTCGGTTATCCATTCCTCCGGCAGTGATCTGCTGGCCATGATCAACGATATTCTTGACCTCTCCAAAGTGGAGGCAGGTAAAATGATGGTCGAAATGGATGCCGTTAATCTCACCGAATTGCCAGCACTCCTTACCGGTTATTTTGAAAAAACGGCTGCCCAGCATCAGCTGGAGTTTGCGGTGCACCTGGACGACAATGTGCCCGATCTGTTCTTTACGGATGAAATGCGCATGCATCAGATTCTGCGCAATTTGCTATCCAACGCCTTCAAATTCACAGAGCAGGGGTTTGTCAGGGTAGAAATCAGCTGTACCGAATACCGGCCTGATGAACCGGACAGTGCTCCGGTGGAGATGCTGGCCTTTGCGGTTACCGACAGCGGGATCGGAATATCGGAAGCTAACCGGGAGCTTATCTTTGAAGCATTCAGGCAGGCAGACGGCACTACTGCACGAAAATTCGGCGGTACGGGACTGGGCTTATCCATATCCCTTCAGTTGGCTAAGCTGCTTGGCGGATATATTACTCTGCAGAGTGAGGAAGGGAAGGGCAGCACATTTACCCTGTATCTTCCATACCTTCAGGAGGAGTCTGATATTGTGCCAATACCGCTTGGAGCATGGTATCCCGCCGCAGCCGCGAGTGAGGAGAATGCAGCCGGTTCCCGTGAACAGGAGCAGGTGCTGAATGACAGCATGTTATTTGAAAGAGAATATGAGAAGCTGCATGGCCGGACGGTGCTGATTGTCGATGATGATCTGCGTAATATTTATGCCCTTAAGAATGGCTTGCTTCCATACGATATGAATATCCTGACAGCACAGAACGGCTATGAATGCCTGCAGATCGTCAGGGAACAGCCTGAGGTCGATATGGTCCTGCTGGATATTATGATGCCGAACCTCGATGGCTATGATACGCTGTCCATTATCCGTGAGGAGCTGCTGCTCAGGGAGCTTCCAATCATAGCGGTCTCGGCCAGGACCATGAAGGAAGACCGGGAGAGATGCCTTGCAGCAGGAGCATCCGATTTCATAAGCAAACCTGTTTTGATACAGGATGTTGTCACACGGATGTGCAGGCTGATTAAGCCCAGGGATGTACAGCCCGGCAGCCCGGCTTGACTTTTCTAAAATTACCATTGACGGAATATGGACTATGATTTATGATAAGCTCATAAATGATCATTTATAACAAACGGCGTGTTACCTGTTAAGGGCATGAGCCAAGGATTGTCTTCATTGTATATGAGGCGGTTCTTGGCTTTTTTTGTTGCCAAATTTCTGAAGATTAGGGGAAGGAGGGAGAACTTGTCGCGGGAAATCGAAACCTTTCAAGTGCAGCGGGTAATCGGGAACAATGTTGTTATGGTACAGGGAAGCAAGAACGGCAAGGAATATGTCATTATCGGCAAAGGCATCGGTTTCGCAGTCAAGGATACCGGTGTGATTGAGGTTAATGATCAGCGGATTGAGAAGCTGTTCCGCCTGGAAGACCGGGAGGAATGGAGCCAGTATCAGATTTTGCTGGAAGATATCGATCCGAAAGTAATGAAGATTACCGATGAGATTATCGGAGATATCACCAGTCAGTTTCCCGGCAAGTTAAACGACAAGATTTATTTGGCGCTCCCGAGCCATATCCAGTTCACCATCTACCGTCTGCGCAGCGGTATGGATATCATCAATCCCTTCTTGCAGGAAACCAAAATGACGTTCCCCAAGGAATTTGAGATCGCTTTCAAAGCAGCGGATAAAATCAGTGCCGAGTTCAATGTACAGATTCCGGAGGATGAAGTCGGCTTCCTGACTTATCATGTCTATTCAGCGGTCAGCAATGTACCGGTCGGACAGTTGGTAAAGGTATCGAATATGGTCAATGAGCTGCTGGAGCAGATCAGGACCGAACAAAAAATCACGTTTGAACACGGCAGTATGAATCATGTTAGGCTGATGATCCATCTGCGGTTCTCGCTGGAACGGATCCTGCAGGGCTCGTTAATTGACAATCCGTTCGTCAAGCATATTAAGAAAGAATACAAAACGGAATACAAGCTGGCGCAGAAGCTGGGGAAAGTTATCCAGAGCAGGCTGGAGGTACAGGTTCCTGAAGAGGAGCTATGCTTCCTGGCGATGCACCTGCACCGGCTGTTCCAGACTATAGAGAAAAATAAATAACAACATGAGAGGAGTGGTGCGGATGTTTTCCAGATGGAGATCCAAAAAAGAAGAGCCGCGTACTGTGCAATTCATAGAAATTAATGCCCCGCTGAGCGGGCAGGCGGTTGAGCTGAGTCAGGTACCTGATGATACCTTTGCAGGCGGACATATGGGCAGAGGGATTGCGATTGAGCCTGCAGAAGGCAAGCTGTATGCACCTTTTGACGGAAAAATTGCTCATATCGTGAAATCAGGGCATGCGCTGATTATTGAACACGCTTCCGGTCTGCAGCTGCTGCTACATATCGGAATTGATACGGTCAGCCTTAAGGGCAGCGGTTTTCAGAGTCATACTGCTACAGGCGACCATGTAAAGGCCGGACAATTATTAATCGAGTTTGATCTTGAAGCAATCCGTGCAGCCGGCCTTGCTACGATTTCTCCGGTGATTGTCACCAGCATGGAGGAGACACCGCCGGCAGTAGAGTGCCTGCACGGACAGGTTAGAGCGGGGAAAGACCTTATTTTGAAAGTAGCAGCACAGTAACGACATATAGAGCAGTACCAACTATGATCTAAGGGGATGATTGTATTATGTTGGCTTTTCTACAGAAGTTAGGCAAGTCTCTGATGCTTCCGGTTGCCACAATGCCGGCGGCAGCAATACTGCAGGGGTTCGGATTGATTGATTATGAAAAGGATTTGCCGTTTGGCAGTGTGGTCGGAGGGTTTTTGAACCAGTACGTAGCGCCTTTCCTGAATGCAGGCGCCGGCGCGATCTTCGGAAATCTGGCGTTAATCTTCGCTATCGGGGTGGCAATCGGCTTTGCCGGAGATGCCGTTGCTGCACTGTCAGCACTTATTGCCTATATGGTGCTCAAAAATGTGCTGGAAATTGTGCCTTTGCAGTTCTCCTTCATTAATGATGATGTCGTATTGAATATGGGTGTGCTGGGCGGGATTTTTGCCGGTGCCTGGGCTGCCTTCCTGTACAAGAGATATCATAATGTAAAAATGCCTGACTGGCTCGGCTTCTTCGCCGGCAAGCGGTTTGTACCGATCATCACTGCGGCCTCCACGATGGTGCTTGCTGTGTTCATCGGAATGATCTGGAGCCCGGTTCAGGATATAATCAGTGATTTCGGGAACTGGGTAGTCAGCCTGGGGGCAATTGGCGCATTCGTCTTCGGTACGGCGAACCGGCTGCTGATTCCTATCGGACTGCATCATGTCATTAACACAATTGCCTGGTTCCAGATTGGTGACTTCACCAATGCAGCCGGTGAAATCGTGCATGGTGACCTTACCCGCTTCTTTGCCGGAGACAAAACCGCCGGAATGTTCATGACAGGCTTTTTCCCGATTATGATGTTCGCCCTTCCGGGTGCGGCATTAGCCTTCATTCATACAGCCAAACCTGAAAAACGCAAGGTAGTTGCTTCCATCTTTATCGGTTCGGCGATCGCGTCCTTCCTGACAGGGATTACGGAGCCGCTTGAATTTTCATTCATGTTCGTTGCACCGGTATTGTATGTAGTGCATGCCTTTCTGACCGGTCTCGCGGGACTTCTGATGTATGTGCTCGACGTTAAGCTCGGCTTCGGCTTCTCGGCCGGTCTGATCGATTACCTCGTGAATATGAAGCAGTCTACTAACGCCTGGATTCTGATTCCGGTAGGGCTTGCCTTCTTCGTGCTCTATTATGTGCTGTTCCGCTTCATTATCGTGAAGTTTAATCTCAAGACACCTGGACGCGAAGATGATCTAGAAGATGATCTGCAGGAGGTTGCTGTCGGAAGCGGAAGAGGCACTGTATCGTCATCATCCAGAGCAGCAAAGATCCTGGAGAATATCGGCGGACCATCCAACATTCGTACAATTGATGCCTGTATTACCCGGCTGCGGCTGAATGTTAATGATGACAAGGCGGTAAAAGATGCAGCCCTGAAACAGCTGGGAGCTTCAGGGGTTATGCGGCTCGGCCAGGGTGCGGTACAGATTGTATTCGGTCCGCAATCCGAGCAGATTAAGGATGATATTAAAAAGCTGATGTAATAGAAGTACAGTATGGAAGATAAATGAATACCGGCCCGGCTGTTTCCGGGGCCATATAATAACCCGTCAGGCCTAAAGCCCGGCGGGTTATTATTATCAGATCTGATGTTTTTAGTATGGAACTCTTGATATACATTTGGATAGAGCCATTTGAAATAACTCCTGGTCGAATACCCGGTACTGCCGATTTTGATCAATCAGCCAGTTTGCAAATCCTGCTGCTGCCTGATACTCCTGATAGTCTTCAGTATTCACTCTAAACTCAGCCAGTTTGGCCAATTGCTCATATTCCTCATCCGATAATTGAATACCCAGCTGAGAAAGTTGCTTCACACGTATTCTCCGTGCAGAAATATCTTGTACCAGTCGGTGTTTATTGGATATTTGTCCTTCATGCGGCCGATAGAACATTAAATTATGAGGAACATTAGCGAGCTGTGCGGTTGAGGAAAGCCTGTTCCACAACTCATAATCCTCTGCATGAGGATAATCATGATCATAACGGATTCCGAGACGGTCTATTGAGCTTTGCCGCATCATTACGGAAGGGTGAAGCAGGCAGGAATGAAATAGCAGCCAGACCTTAATCTCATCGTGGCGCTGAGGATTTAATTTAACTGGCCCGGTGTAATTGGTCGTGTATCCGGTTCCGCAAATATCGATGTGGGGATTCTGGTCCATGAAGTAAGCCTGAACCTCCAAGCGGTTTAGGGCTGCAACATCATCGCTGTCCATACGGGCAATGTATTCTCCCCGGGCCAGATCGAGCCCTTGATTCAGCGAAGTGACAATTCCCATATTTACAGAATGAAAAATTTTTTTTACTCTGGCATCTTTTATTTCATGAATGATACCCGCTGATCCGTCAGTTGATCCGTCATCAATAATGATCAGCTCAAGATCACTCAACGTTTGTAGCAAGATTGAATTAACGGCATCCTGTAAATATATAGCATTATTATAGACAGGCATAATTACTGAAACTCTGGGCACCTGGCATTCCTCCTAAAAACATGTCTCGGATTACACTATGATGAGGAACACCGGGATGCGATAGGAGGAATCAAAAAGGCAGCTCCCCAAAGGTCTTGTTTTCTTATTATGCTTGAAGCGGCTTCCTTGTATTTAGGGGGCTGCTTTTTGTGTTGTTGATCAAGGCTGATAAAATAACTTTGAGATGAGTGATATAAAACAGTCCCGGCGACCGTCTTACTTATAGCTGCAGCTGATAAGGAGGAAATAAAACAATGGATATTCCGGAATCAACTGATAAGTTTAAAGAATTGTTCTATGAGTATTATACCGTAGTACGGCGAAAGCTGGCTGCTCTGGTTCGTGATGAATCGGCGGCAGACGATCTGGCACAGGAGGTTTTTCTCAAGCTGTACCGTAACCCACCGGATGATCCGCAGGCGGTTGGTGCGTGGCTGCACCGTGTGCTTACCCGGACCGGCTACGATTATCTGAACAAAAAAGCAAGAGAGAGGCTGCTGCAGGAAAGGCAGGAGATTTTCTATGATGCAGGGGCCGCTCCGCCGTCGGGCGAAGAGGCGGTGCTCAGCAAGCTGGAGCAGGAGGATGTCCGCCAGTGGCTTGACGAGCTGCCGGACAGGGACCGTCAGGCATTACTACTGCGCTACTCAGGCTATAGCTATGCGGAAATTGCCGGGAAGCTGGGAGTGAGGCCGCCGGTCGTGGGAACTCTATTGAGCCGGGCCACCCAAAAGCTGAAGCAGCAGGCGGCGGAGGCTCTGCCCCAGACGGAATAAGTGTAAACAAGCTATTATATAGGAGGAATAAAATAATGACGAACCCTGAGATCAAATCTTCCAATAAATCCGGATCAGAACCTACAGATGCGGCTTGGTTGAAAATGCAGAAGCTGCTGGCTGATGAGCCGGTGAATCCGGTATGGGACAGCTGGGGCCAGGCCGAGGCTTACAACGCTGAAGAGCAAGAAGCCGGCCGTAGAATAACCAGCTCTGTCTTTCATAATGCCGGCATATCGCCGGAACGTGAGGCTCCGGCTACAGAAGCCGTCAAGCCGTCAAAAGCCTCATCACGCCGCAAAACGCGGATGACCCGCAGCCGTAAATGGGCTGCAGCCGCTACTGCAGCTGCTCTCACTGCTGTAGTTCTGGCTACACCAGTCGGGAATACGGCAATGGCGGCGATCCTCAACCAGTTCAGGATGCAGGATGTTACTGTTGTGAATGAAAGTGAAATTCGCGAGCTGTTCAATCAGATAAATGAAGGTGAAGCAGTTAGCGAAGCCGAGAACAAGTTCGGCAGCTTTACGACTTCTTACGGAACTTATTATGACACGCTCTTAATAGATCAGCTGCAGTCCGTTGTCGGGTACCCTGCTATGAGCGCAGCTATACTGGAAGACATTCATTCCGTTCAAGTGACAGAATCCCGTGATGCTACAATGACGCTCAAGGTTGACGCAGTCAATGAGGCGCTCAAACGGCTGGGTGCGAAGCAATTGTTGCCAGAATCGGTTGACGGGAAGCCGATCACCCTTCATCTGCCGGAGACCGTGATTTATGATCTGTCCACGGCAGACGGCCAATGGGCCAGCCTGACACAAATGGATACACCAACTATTATTATGGACTCGTCGATCGAGGTGGACGAAGCGCTGCAGGCTGTACTAAACTTACCGATTCTGCCGGAGCATTGGAAAAAAAGCCTGCAGCAGAGCCGGGTACTCGCCGGTGAATTACCAATGCCACTGATTAAAGGGGATTCGGCCAAGGAAATAACGGTAGCCGGTACACCAGTAATCCTCCAGGAGTTCGATTACAGCCAGGATCCCGTTTTTATTGCAACTTGGATTCATAAGGGACAGATGTTTGAATTATCCGGCGGCAGCCGGTATCCGGATAAAGATGAATTTATCGCTAAGCTGCAGGAGCTGATTACTGAATGAGAGAAGCGGCAATAGAAACACAGTTATTGTCCAAAGAATACGGGAATGGACGCGGCTGCCGCGATGTAACGATAACGGTGGGAAAAGGGGAAGCCTTCGGCTTCCTCGGTCCCAACGGGGCCGGTAAAAGTACCTTTGTGAAAATGCTGGTAGGGCTCATAGCTCCTTCAAGCGGGCAAGCGAGTATCTTCGGGCACAGAATCGGGTCTATGGAGGCAAACGCATGCATCGGTTATTTGCCGGAGCTGTACCGTTATCAGGAATGGCTGACTGGTTTAGAGGTTCTGCAGCTGCACGCTCGATTATGCAGGATGGATAAAACAGCTGCCCAGCGGAGAATACCCGAGCTGCTGGAGGAGGTCGGGCTTGGACAGCGCGGCAAAGACCGCGTCAAGCATTACTCCAAGGGAATGCAGCAGCGGCTTGGCTTAGCCTGTGCGCTGATAAATAAGCCGCAGCTTGTTTTTTTGGATGAGCCGTCTTCAGCACTTGATCCGGTTGGCAGGGCAGAGGTACGCAGTATTCTGGAGCGGCTGAAGGCGAAGGGAGTTACCATTTTTCTCAACTCACACCTTCTTGGCGATGTAGAGGCACTCTGTGACAGAATGGCGCTACTGAATGACGGTGTAATCCTGCGGCATGGCACAGCATCGGAATTGCTCAGTAAGCGAAGCACCTGGCTTTTTAAAGTCGGAGGCTGTTCGCCCTTTTTGTTATCCTGGCTGAATGAGCAGACGGGCTTTCAGCTCCATGAAACAGTGAATCACGAGGCTGCACCGGAGGACGAAAGTGTTGTCTGGCTGGAAGCAGAGCTGGATAATGAGGAGCAGGCCGGCTGGGTGAATGCGCTGATTATTGAGCAGGGAATGATTTTATATGAAGCAACACGCAAAAAGGAACGTCTCGAGGGCTGGTTTATGGATGCCGTATCAGGCCTCAGTCACAGGGGGGAGAAGGAATGAGGATCATTGCCGGCATGACCTGGAAGGAATTGCTCCGCAAAAAAGTAATGCTGCTTACCCTGCTGCTGACTGTTGTTTTCCTGCTGGCTTTCTGGTTTGTTGCACAGACAATTGGTAAAAATGATGTCTTTGACGGAAACGGGATGATCAGCTTCAGCACCATGATTGCCCGGTTCACAAACGGTGCTTTTATTCTGATGCTTGGCTTTTTCTTCGGTTCCTTTGTCATTGCTTTTCTGGCAATATTCAGTTCCTTTTCGGCTGTATCAGGGGAGGCAGAGCAAGGAATCATGCAGGCAATGCTGCCTCGTCCGTTACCGCGCTGGAAGTGGTACTTTGGCCGCTGGCTTGGATATGTCTCGCTAGGGGTTATCTATGCGGGTATACTGTTTGCTTCTATCCTGCTTATTACCCGGTACCACGCGGCAATTCCGCAGAATCCTGTAGCGTTGCTCAGAGCCTTTCTGCTGTTTGTGTCCGCTGTTCCGTTACTGGTGAGCCTTGCAATGCTGGGCTCAGGCATTTTCTCTGCACTCGGCAACGGTGTCTTTATGACGATGCTCTATGGTGCAGGCTGGCTTGGAGGCATGCTGGATAAGCTGAGCGGATCACTGCGGCTTGAGCCTGACGGATTGGTGATGCTCCATAATCTCACCGGGCTCATCTCTATGGCTATGCCTGCAGACAGCCTGCAGCGCAGAATGATAACAGAACTGCTTAGCATTAAGGAGCTCAGTGGCATAGTAGATATAACAAGCGGCAGCTTTAGTATGCTTAGCGGGGGAACTGGTCCATCGGATACCTTTATTATCTATGCTATAGGGTATACCCTTGTCGCACTGCTTATTGGACTACTTCGGTTTCAGCGAAGAGATTTATAAAGATGTCCAGGTTAACTCGCATAATTACAAAAATAAGCGCCCTTTTGAGCCGGATCCGGTTCAAAAAGGGCGCTTATCTGCTTCAAAAGCGGGGCTCACTGCTTGACTCCAAGCTCAATCCATTCAGAGGACCAGCTGTTGATCTCTCCAAGAATCGGAGCCAGGGCATTGCCTTTGGCAGTCAGGGAATATTCAATGCGCACCGGCATTTCGGGATACACTGTACGCTGAATGATTCCTTCATTCTCCATTTCCTTTAGTCGGTCAGATAATACCTTACCGCTGAGATTAGACAGGCAGCCCTCGATTTCACCAAACCGGCGGGGGCCCTGCATTAATACAAATACGATCAGTGCGACCCAGCGTTTGCTTAGAACATCTACCGCCTTCTCAAAGCGGGGACACATCTCGAACTCATTCATTTAACTCACCTCTGCATTCATTATATCACAAACTTACAATAAGTAATTATAAATATTTAAATATATATTATAACTTGACGAAGTTATATTACAATGATAAACTAACTTACAAATAGTTACTATAGCGAATTTTAATAATTAAATTTTAGGACGGTGCAATTATGATTAAACCGGATATCATTTCTATATTGCAGAATAAAATCAAGTGGATTACTAACAATGACAATACAAACATTCTGGTCGGACCAATCACCTTGCCTGTCAATCTGGACGGAGAGACGGTTACTTTCAAATGGTACAGCTGGCTTAATACAGCTGATGAAGATCTCCAGCAGGGTGATACGAAGGAAGCAACAGAGCTGCTGATCTCCCGGCTGTCTTCGCTGAAGCTTGCCGATGCGCAGCAGTCGAGTGTACTGGTGTACGGTGATTTTGAACATTCGGACGAGGCCCTGATCCGGATGCACAGCATCTGCCATACAGGGGATATTTTCGGAAGCAAGCGCTGCGACTGCGGATTCCAGCTGCGCCAGTCGATGAAGATGATCGCACAGCACGGCTCCGGGGCGCTGTTCTATTTGGCTAACCATGAAGGCAGAGGCATCGGGCTGTTCAGCAAAGCAATGGCCTACATTCTTCAGGAGGAAGGCTATGATACAGTAGAAGCTAACCTGGAATTGGGCTTTGCCGATGATTCTCGAGATTACAGCGACGCGATCAGCGTTCTTCAGCAGCTTCGCAGCAAACCGGTCACTTTGATTACGAACAATCCGAAGAAGCTTGAAGCTTTGAAGGCGGCCGGAATGAATACCGGTAAACGGATTCCGCTGTGGGGAGATGTGTCCGTTTTTAACGAAAAGTACCTGCGGACCAAGGTTACCCGTTCCGGGCATCTGGAGGCTGTGAAGACGGCTGATTTTTTTGAAGGAAGAGTCGCTAAATAATGAGGGGTAGTGCTTTTCGGCTCTGTCCATTATAATGGAGAACTGAACCCAACTTATAGTAAGCGAGGTACTCTATGAACGCAATTGAAGTGCAGGACTGCGCAAAACCTTTAAAGTCCAAAAAAACCGCGAGGGCCTCAAGGGGGCCTTCGCTGATTTGTTTAAACGGCAGTATTCCGAGGTTACCGCTGTTAAAGATATTTCGTTCAAGATTCCCGAGGGCGAAATCTGCGGCTACATCGGGGAGAACGGGGCAGGCAAGTCGACGACGATCAAGATGCTCACGGGCATTCTTGTCCCGACTTCAGGCCAAGTGTCAGTAGGCGGATTTGTTCCTTATATGGAGCGAGAGAAGTTCGTTCAGAATATCGGCGTTGTATTTGGCCAGCGCAGCCAGCTTTGGTGGGACATTGGCGTTATTGAATCCTTTCAGCTGCTGCGTAAAGTATACAGAGTATCGGAGCACGATTTTAAAAAGCGGCTGGATGAGCTTGTCGAGCGGCTGGAGCTCCAGGAGCTGCTCAACCGGCCGGTCCGCAAGCTGAGTCTTGGCCAGCGGATGCGCTGCGAGCTGGTCGCTGCGCTTTTGCATAACCCGTCCATTCTGTTTCTGGACGAGCCGACCATTGGCCTGGATATCGTCGTGAAGTCAGAAATCCGCGATTTCCTCAAGGATATGAATCGCGAGCACGGCACCACAATTCTGCTGACCACCCATGATCTGCAGGATATAGAAGCCCTTTGCTCACGGGTCATTATGCTGGATGACGGACGGATTATTTATGACGGCGGCCTTGAGGAGCTGAAACAGCGCTGGGGAACCGGGCGTGAGGTGCAGTTCCAGTTCGGTGCGGCTACCAGGCTGGCTCAGCTCGTACAATGGACAGAGGGAATGCCTGTCACCTGGACTGCGGAGAACGATCTGGGTGCCAAGGTATGGATTCCGCTTGAGCTTAACGTTTCGGATGTACTGGCCCGTGTGGTCGGAGCGGCGGATATTACCGACATCAAAATTATCGAGACCAATACGGATGAGATTGTACGCAGTATCTATCAGTCCGGCTCTGCAGACAAACCGGAGGACAAAATCGCGGCACTGCAGGATGAGAAAGAGGCGGCACATGTCTAAATCTCTTGAGGCCGGCAGTTCGCAGGAGAACGGGAAACTGCTGCTGCTCGGTGCTTATTTTGATTTTATCCGCATCCGTTTTTTGACCATGCTTGCTTACCGTGTTAATTATTATTCGGGTATCCTGATCTATACGCTAAATATCGGAGTCAATTACTTCACCTGGAAGGCCATTTACGGCGGGGGTGAATCCTTGGGCGGCTTTACCAGCGCGCAGATGACCACCTATGTTGCCGTCTCCTGGATGGCGAGAGCCTTTTATTTCAATAACCTTGACCGGGAGATTTCATCAGATATCCGTGACGGAAGCATCGCGATCCAGTTCATCCGTCCGTATAACTATGTCCTCGTCAAAATGATGCAGGGTCTCGGGGAAGGCCTGTTCCGCTTTCTGATGCTGATGATTCCGGGAATGGTTGTGGCGATTCTGCTCTTTCCGGTTGAGCTCCCGACAGATCCAGCCGCTTGGATTGGGTTTCTGGTTATGCTCTTCTTCAGCTTCCTGATCAGTTCACAGATTAATGTGATCACTGGGCTAAGCGCTTTTTTTGTGGAAAATAATGAGGGTGTGATGCGGATGAAGCGGGTCATTGTCGACCTCTTCTCCGGTCTGATCGTTCCGATCAGCCTGTTTCCGGGCTGGTTGTCCTCTGTACTGGATGTATTGCCGTTTCAGGCGATTACATACCTTCCGGGCTCTGTTTTTACAGGACGCGTACAAGGGGTGGGCATCTGGAATGTGCTCGGTATTCAGGTCTTCTGGTTCCTGGTGCTGCTGATTCCGATTGTCTGGCTTTATTATGCGGCGCGCAAGCGGCTGTTCGTGCAGGGGGGCTAAGCAGATGTATCATCTAGGCTTATTATGGGAATATCTCAAAAATTATATGAAAACCCGGTTAACCTACCGCGCTGATTTTTGGGTGGAGGTTATCTCAGATCTGCTGTTCCAGGCGACGAACTTTATCTTTATCATGGTTATATTTATGCATACGGAAAGTCTGGGCGGCTGGAATCAGAATGAAGTAGTCTTCGTCTATGGCTTCTTCATGGTTCCTTTCGGCGTTTTCAGCTGCTTTGTGAACATGTGGAATTTCAGTGAGCGCTACATCGTCAAAGGTGAAATGGACCGCGTGCTGACCCGTCCGGCACATAACCTGTTTCAGATTCTGCTGGAAAATGTAGACCCGCCGTCTCTGATCGGCTCCTTCATCGGACTGGTCATTATGGCTATAAGCGGTGCTAATCTTGGTTTGCCTTTTGAATGGTGGACTGTTCCAGTACTTCTGCTGCTCACGCTGAGTGCAGTGGCGATCTATACCGGGATTTATACGGCACTGACTTCGTTGTCGTTCTATTCCGATGCCCCAACCGGCATTCTGCCGCTGATGTATAACATTCAGAACTACGGACGTTATCCGGTGACCATCTACAACCGGGCGATTCAGGTGCTGCTTACCTGGATTATTCCTTTTGCTTTTGTCGGGATCTATCCGGCAGCCCTGTTCCTGCAGCGTGATGAGATGAGGGGGATGGCTATACTGACACCGGTTGTCGGCGCCGTATTCCTGTGCATCGGACTTGTATGCTGGAATTACGGGGTTAAGCGGTATAAGGGAGCAGGCTCCTAATACAATATCTTCTTTGAGGCAGGCGGATGAGAAATCATCCGTCTGCTTTTTTTTGTATGCACAAAATCCACCAAATTAAATTCATCAGATCATACTACCGGGATGCGATAAAAATACTAACCGGACAAAAAGTTAAAGCCCATAATAAAGGTTGTAATACATAATTATGACATTAATCATTAATCGTAAAAAAGGACGGGCTGAGCTAAGATGAACAGTTATATCATAGGTGTTGATTTGGGCGGAACAAATATCAAGGCTGGGTTGTATGATACTGAATTTGCACCAGTCAAGGAATTATCTATACTCACAGAAGCGGCGCAAGGGCCGGCACATGTGCTTGAAAGGATTAGGCTGGCGGTGAATATGTTGATAATCGAGAAAGGCATTCCACTCCAGGAGATTGCCTGTATGGGCATGGGAATACCGGGACTGCTGGACCCGTATGAAGGTCTGTCAGTCTTCTCCCCGAACTTTCCGGGCTGGGAGCAGGTACATATAATAAACGAAATGAAGCAGCACTACAGCTTACCGGTCTTTATCGACAATGATGTACGGGTCAATTTGTACGGGGAATGGCTGCATGGAGCCGGACGGGGCTGCAGTAATCTGGTGCTTCTTACACTCGGAACAGGGCTTGGCTCCGGTATTGTGCATGACGGCAAAGTCCTGTACGGAACCACCTTTAGCGCCGGTGAAATCGGGCATATGAATATGTACAGGCAAGGGCGGCCGTGCCGCTGCGGCAGCTCCGGCTGTCTGGGCCGTTACGTCTCCGCTGTGGGCATGGTGAATACACTCAAGGAAAAGCTGGAGGCCGGAAGAGGGAGTATCCTTCAGGAATGGACAGGCGGTGACGAAGCGGCTATTACGGCTAAAATGATATCGGAAGCTTATGACCTTCATGATCCGCTGGCAGTGGAGGTTATGCACGAGACGGGAGAGCTGCTGGGCTTTGGGCTGTCTAACGTTATCAATCTGCTTAACCCGCAGCGGATAATTATCGGGGGTGGAATGTCGGCGGCGGGTGACCGGCTGCTTACCACGGTTAGGGAAACCGTGAATGCTCATGCCCTAAAACTGTCCGGCGGGAGCTGCGACATTGTTCAGGCTGAGCTGGGCAGCCGGGCGGGTACTTTGGGTGCTGCGGCGTATGCGCAACAGCGGATGCCTGTTTTTGATTCAGCCGCCCGGCATGGTATGCTGTAGGTAACGAATATGCAGGAGGGTAACCATGAAACGGGACATTCAGCATGTGCCTTACGGCTATGAGCCGCCGGCCAAGGAACGTAAAGGAACTTTGATTTTCTACGATTCGTTTGAGCATATTACCGATTATGAGCTTGAAGCAGCAGCCAATACAGCGGCAGAACGCAAGTTCACCAAGCTGGTTCTGTACCCGCTGCATGAGGAAACGGTGAGACGGATGAGCAAAGAACCGGTCCGATCCTATTATAAACGTGAAGACCGGCTGCATGAGTGGAAAAGAGACCAGGGCAGATCCTTTATCACCATCGAGACCCTCGAAGGCAAACGGAAGAAATATACCCCGCTTGATACGGCGCTGCGCCATATCAGCGATGTATATCCGCCGCCGTACTTTTTGTACCTGACACCTGAAACAGCGAATCTGTTTGCTTCGTATTCTTCTTTTGAGGAGTGGATTGTCAAGCTGCGCCTAATTCTGTCGGCTGAGCCGCAGCAGCTTCACCCGCGTCTTGTGAAGTTCAGCCACCGCTGGGATGTGGCCGGCGCCGTCCGGGAAGAGTAGCCTGCTAAGACCATCCATAAACAGATTACTTTGGGGAGAGTGATCAGAATTGGCTGAAAAGTATACCTTGAATGTGAAAGTAAATCCGGATGTGGCAATGGCGCTGATTAAGGATGGAATGGGTCCAGGCGCCGAGCTGCTGCACGAAGAGCTGAACGACCTTGGTGGTGGACGGATGATCGGAACGCTTGTATACGAACGTTACTTTCTCCGCTCCGGCAATCAGGCGGCCATGGTGATTATTGCGGATAATCTGCAGGGAGTATGCAATATCCGGCTTGTTTCAGCGGGGAGCTCCAATAGTATGATTTTCAAGATGGACTTTGGCGCAGGTAAAAGCTTCGCTTCATCTGTGGCGAAGATTCTGGCAGATTATACGGTTGAATAAAAAAGACAGGCAGCATGTGCACGGATTCATTTGTGCGATGCTGCCTGTTTACGTTTGTACGAATACATTTTCCATTGATAATGGATGAAGCAGCCGATACAAAAGCCAAGAAGGGCGACTGTTGCAGCAATTGCGACCATGGCAGTGAAAATAGAAGCTGCAAGCGTCCAGCCAGCCAGGTAACTGATCAATCCGCCAGCCAGGCAGAAAACCGCGATGCTCTGGTTGAACTGCTGCTGATCCCAGTCCTCTTGAAGATAAGAGGTGCGTTCTTTGCGGAGAAAATATCCTGCCAGTTTAATGACCGGGTTATAGCCGAACAACAGACCGGACAGGCCGGCGGCCAGCGGCAATGCGAGAATCCAGTGAGCACCTGTTAGGCATGTCATTACGACAGAAAGAATGATAAAAGCCTGATTGGTTTTGACTGAAGGCCGAGGAATTCCATTAGGCTTAGCTGATCCTGTCATGCTAATACACACCTTTCTTATAGGAATAATAAAATTATACTTGATCCATCTTCAGCTGGCAATGTAATTCCTGTTATGACCTCTGCAAAGTATGTAAACGTAAGGTTAAATTTAAATTTTGAAGGTTTTTGCGGTTGACAGATTGTTTAAATTTATGGTTTTATTATATAGACCGATTGTTATAAAAGGTAAAGGAAGTGTTGAGCTTGTCGAACAAGCACAATACGCGTGAGGCGATTGTGGACACCGCTTCAAGATTGTTTTTTACACAGGGCTATCACGCGACCGGACTGAATCAGATTATTAAGGACAGTGACTCACCGAAGGGATCGCTATATTATTACTTTCCCCGCGGCAAAGAGGAGCTGGCATTAACGTGTATCAGCCGGACAAGTGAATTTGTTGCAGAGCTGCTCCGGCATTATGCTGAGAAACAGTCGAGCACAACCGCCATGATACAGGATTTTATACTGGAAGTAGCCAGGAAGGCTGAGGAAACCTCATTCGAAGGCTTTGTTCCATTCAGCTTCTGGGTCGCCGTTGAAACCTCCTGTGTCAGTGACGAGCTGCGCTCAGCCTGCCAATCTGTCTTCAAGGACTGGCGGGATGTTATCATGCATCGTCTGCTGGAAGAAGGCATTGATGAGCAGATCGCCTCGGATAAGGCTTCTGTTGTCGTTTCACTGTATGAAGGTGCGCTGCTTCAGGCACTAACATACAAGAGTACACAACCGCTGCTTGCGGCGGTACAGGTTATACCGGCCATACTGGGTTAAGAGAAAGAAAGACAGAGAGAAAATTATTTAAATCAGGAGGATACAAGAGTGGAAGCAACAATGCATGGCAAGCAACAACCTGAGGTTAAGAAATTTAAAACCATTCCGATTCTCGTTTCTCTGCTGCTCGCCGGCTTTATCGGGATGTTCAGTGAAACAGCGTTGAATGTTGCACTATCGGATTTAATGACTATACTGCAAATTACCCCGTCGACTGCACAATGGCTGACTACCGCTTACCTGCTGACCCTGGGAATTCTCGTTCCGATTTCGGGCCTGCTGCTCCAATGGTTCACAACCAGACAGCTGTTTGTAGCCGCGCTATGCTTCTCGATCGCAGGAACCTTTATTGCCGCAATGGCACCGACCTTTGAGGTTCTGCTGCTTGCACGCGTGGTGCAGGCAATGGGTACAGCTCTGCTGCTGCCGCTGATGTTCAACACCATACTGGTTATTATTCCGCCTGAAAAAAGAGGCGGAGCGATGGGACTTATCGGTCTTGTAATTATGGTTGCGCCTGCGATCGGACCGACTATTGCCGGTCTGCTGATCTCCAACCTGACCTGGCACTGGATTTTCTGGCTGTCCCTGCCGTTCCTGGTCATTTCCCTGATCTGCGGTATTTTCTTCATGCAAAATGTATCCGAAGTTACCAAGCCGAAGATTGATGTACTGTCGATTATCCTGTCCTCTGCCGGATTTGGCGGTATCGTATTCGGATTCAGCAGCGCCGGTGAAGAAGGCGGCTGGGGCAGTACCAAGGTTATTGCGGCAATTGCTGTAGGTGTGATTGCGCTTGTACTGTTCGTTATCCGCCAGATGACGATGAAACAGCCGATGATCAACCTGCGTGCTTTTAAATTCCCGATGTTTACCGTAGCTGTACTAATGATCTTTATCTGCATGATGATTATTCTGTCCTCCATGCTGATTCTTCCGATGTATCTTCAGCAGGGCCAGGGCTACTCGGCCTTCAAGGCAGGTCTTTTGCTTTTGCCGGGTGGAATCATTAACGGTCTGATGTCTCCGATTATGGGCCGCCTGTTCGATAAATACGGTCCGAAATGGCTTGTCATTCCGGGGCTGGTCGTTGTTGCAGTAACACTGTGGTTCTTCTCCAGCATTACAGCTACATCCACTGTGATTTTCGTAATCGTGCTGCACAGCGCGCTGATGATCGGTATTTCGATGATTATGATGCCTGCGCAGACCAACGGAATCAATCAGTTGCCGCTGCAGTATTATCCTGACGGCACGGCAATCATGAACACGCTGCAGCAGGTAGCCGGTGCTATCGGTACTGCGCTCGCTGTCAGCATCATGACTTCCGGTACAAAGAGCTACATGGAGACAGTAACAGACACTACGAATCCGCTGAATGCGCTGGCTGCTTTCACCCATGGGGTGCAAAATGCTTTTGTATTCGGAATGGTAATGGCCGTTATCGGCCTGATCGTAGCATTCTTCATTAAACGTGTCGTTGTACAGCATAAGACTCAGGCACCGATGCACTAATAGTCTTTTTGCAAATAACCCAAAATAATCAAGTTTTAAAGACGTATCCGTAAATGGATATGTCTTTTTTTAATGCCCAACTTTATAATGAAATCGTATACTAATCAGCCGGGAGGATGAAAATGAGATTTATGAATGTTAGTAAAAGAACGATTAAGCAGACGAAACGGTTTATAGTTCTTGGCTGCTCCATCATGCTTGTTTCAGGTACGGGATTAGCCATAGAAGTGCCGCAACAGGCCTATGCCCTGCAAGCAGAGAAGCAAACTAATGTTTACAATCACTTTCAAAGCCTGATCCGGAAGCCTTCAACTCTTGGGCAAGCCCGCAAATACCTAATTAACCATATTGATGAAGCCGGACGCTGGCACGCTACGGTGATGGTCCTGCAGCTGGAGAATGCTCTAAAGGCGGAACTGGATAGAAGCAGGGAGCGGCTGTATACGGAGGAATTCCGTCAGGCAATGGACGCTGCATACCTTAAAGGCGGACTGACCTATACAGCATTATTAAAAAATATAACCAACAAAAAGCTTTACACTCAACTGGTAACATACGGGGATGAGGGATTTGCAATCAGAACCAGTGAAGGAGTTTATTACCCGGTAATACATTATGAGGGCTTCAAGCTGTTCAAACCTTATGTTAGCAATGACATTGCAGCTTATATCGACATCATGGCTACCGAATCCAACAAAGGCACTATTACTGATGCAGCGCTTGCGATAAGCTGGAAGGAACTGCTAAGCAGAGCACTGGAAATGGAGAAGTTTATGGATAGTTATCAAGTATCCAACAGGCGTGAAGCTGTTAAGCTCAAATTATGGGGCGCAAAAGCCAGATTGTTATATGGTTCCAGCAATACGCCGGCCTATGACAATACCGAGTATGGCGGTCAGGCCGTTCTGGATTCTGAGCTTAGACAAGCATATGAAGATGCTGTAGCCAATGGTACAGGAAGCAGCAGTCTCCTCCAAATGATTGAGCAGCTCCTAAAGCTGCTTGATAACAACGGTGACCAGTTAACAGAGGGAGTACAATCATATATTGACCGTTATTTAGAAATGGAATAAAGGAAGGGGCAGCATGAGGCATGAAGCAGACTTGCTACAGGAAGAAGCTTGGATTGTTAAGTCCGATTGTCTTTGCAGCCTTGCTGTCAGTCGGGACTACGAATCAGGCATCGGCACAGGCCGCTACCGGACAGGATACAGCGTGGAAACCGGCAATCAACAATGTCGTCAAGAAGGACAAGCTGCCATCCGGATTTGTGTATCTTGATGAGGTTATTCCGGAAGCGCAATATCAAATCCGCTATTACGGCAAATATAATTTTACCGGCTCACCGGTCAGCGGATATAAGGCACCACTAGCTATTACTACCTCCAAAGCGGCAAATGCTCTGAAAAAGGTGAGTGATGCTCTTTCCGCGAAAGGTTACATTCTAAGAATCTATGATGCCTACCGTCCGCAAAAGGCGGTCAACCGCTTTGTTGCCTGGTCCCTTGATCCTTCAGATATTAAGAATAAGGCCCTGTATTATCCTGAGCTCGATAAGCGTAATCTGTTCAAGCTGGGGTTCATTTCCAGGAAATCGGGGCATTCGAGGGGCAGTACCATCGATCTGACGCTGGCCTACCAAAAAACGGGCACCCTGGTGGATATGGGCAGCCCGTATGATTTTTTCGGAGATATTTCTTATTATAATACCTCATTGGTCAATACCGCCCAGCATCAGAACCGTAAAATCCTGAAGGATGCTATGGTCAGGCAGGGATTTAAGCCTTATGCCAAGGAATGGTGGCATTTTACACTGATTAATGAGCCTTATCCGGCAACCTATTTTGATTTTAATGTGGAGTAATAGAACTCATTATATCCCGGCAGGATTATTGCTTAGCCATCAACACGGGCAGCTCCTCAAGCAGGCGTGTCCGGGTTATCAGATCATCAAAGTTCCATTTGCTGTCTGTAACGTACACATGTCCTTTCTTCACCGCCGGAATGGTCTTCCAGATCGGACCATCCATTAATTCCTTTAGGGCGGCGGAAGTTTCCGCCGTCTCATCACCAAGTACAAACACCTCGTCTCCGGCATATTCAGCCAGAACCTCAGCCGATATTTCCGCAAACCGTTCGTCTTTGTCAATCAACCCCTGAACTTTAAGGGACGGCTTGAACCCCAGCATGTCATACAGCGACACTGAAATTCCCTGATGACCCATAACATAGAGCGTCTTGCCGAGCTGCAGATAGATTGTAGCCGTGTCTCCGGAGCCGAGATCGAGCTTCAGCTGATCCTTGACCGCCGCTGCCTTAGTTTCATATTCCGTTATTTTCTGCTCAGCCAGCTCCTGTCTGCCCAGTGCATCCGCAATCTGCCGCAGCCGTTCATAAGTGCCGCCTTCACCGATAACGACCGTCGGAGCAATAGCAGAAACCGATTCTATAGCCGATTCATCCCAGTCATTAAAAAGGATCAGGTCAGGATTCAAAGCCACTATCTTCTCAAGTGACGGGGGATAACCGACATCCTCGATCCCTTCGAGCAGATCCGGATAGGCGACCTGTGTCCCGATAACGCTGAGACTGGCTCCGGCCGGTTTCACATCCAAGGCAAGCAGATCGCCGGGATCACTGCCGATATAGACAATCCGCTGCGGCTCGGCTGGAATTTCAATTTGGCGGTCCTTGGCATCTGTAAAGCTCCGGGTTTCGCCGGTGCCGGCAGTCTGTGCAGGTTCAGCGGTTTGTGCCGGATTTGCTGTAGCTGATGCATTAGCAGCCTCCAGGCTGTTATTGGTGTTGCTGCCGCAGGCGGCCAGAAGCAATACTATGAGGATCGCGGTGCACAGCAATGAACTGTATCTTTTCAAAGTAGACATGATGAACCCCTTTCTTTTTTAATAATGATAATCATTATCACTTAGGAAGAATTTATCATATCTATCTCTTATGCACAATACACTCGTCCTTAAAGAATACAATTTTAATACTCTACCTGAGCTTGTTTTACACGAATCAGGTTACTACTGCCGGGGAATCGGTTATTGTTAACTATAAGACTATTCCCTGCAGGCAGCGTGCATAATAATTCTAATACAGGAGAGGTGTGAACGGGATGAAGAGCAGAGTCGCAGCCGTTATCCTTAGTATTCTGTTATTGGCAGCAGGAACAGGGATATGGACGGCAAATGAGGCAAAAGCAGCCGCAAGCCTGAGTGTTGTTGTTAACGGACAAGCCCTGCAGCTGACAGATTCGTCTACTTACAGGAACGGTGCTAATGTATTGGTTCCCTTGCGGGAAGTCGCTGAGGCGCTGAAGTACAAAATCATTTATGAAGGAAGTACAGGAACGGTAAAATTAAGCCGGGTAAACGAAGTGATTGAATTTAAGCTAAGCAGCCGGGATATCTTACTGGCCGACAAGCAAAAGGTAAGTTATGAAGGCTCTATTGAAACCAGACAGGGACGGTTGTATGTGCCGCTGTCTTTTCTGACCTCAATCGGACTGATAGCAGGATACAATCCGGCAGATAATCGGACAGAGATTTATTCACCTGAAGTTACAGCTGGAGCAGTAACTACTTTGCTTGCAACAGGACAGTATGAGGAGCTGCAAAAAAGGTATATCGGAGGCAGCAGTCAGGCTCTTGCCCTGCCGGTGATCCGGCAGAACTGGGAGCAGGTTGCTGGCGTTGCGGGGAACTATCTCGGGGTTAAATCTGCTGTCAGTGAGTGGAAAGAGGGTACATTCATTATTAAGAGCACATTGACCTTTTCTGCGTCAGAGGCTGTATTGACGCTGATTGTAGACAGTACCGGTAAATTGACCGGTCTGAAGCTTGCGCAGGCGACGGCTGAGAAGGCAGTAGCAGGTCAGCAGTAAGTGCAGATTCCCTGATCGAATTGGATATTAAAAACAGCCCCGGAGGCTTCGTACCGGGGCTGTTCGTGTAACATTCTATAAATCTGCCCTGCGCTTCCTGAAGCTGCGCAGCGGATGAGGTGCTGCAGGCATTTTGCCTAGCAGCTCGGAAGCGACTATACCAAGCATTACCAGGGCAGCTCCGGCATAGCCCTGCATCGATAGCTGCTCCCCGGCGAACCAGTAACCGAAGAAAGCGGCGAATACCGGCTCCAGTGAGAAGATCAATCCGGTGCGTGTCGGAGTCGTGTACTGCTGGGCAACAGGCTGCAGGATGAACCCGCAGGCGCTGCAGAGAATACCCAGAGCCAGAATAGCAATCCAGCCGGGCATGGAGGACGGCAGAGCAGGCGTTTCAAATATAGTGGATAATACAAGCGCATAGCCGCCTGCGAACCCTAACTGGAGGATACCGATATTCAGGGAGTCACAGCGCTTGACGGCTTTGGACGTGACCAGAATCTGCACGGCATAGAACAGGGCGGCCAGAATGCAGAGGAAATCGCCGGGCCGGATATGCAGTGAGCCGTTCAGCGTGAGCAGCCCGATGCCTGCGATTGCAAGAACAGCGCCGAAAATCTGCGGCGGGGCGACTTTTTTGCGGAAGACAAGGACTTCTAACAGCGGCACAAACACTACGGTCAGCGCAACCAGGAAACCGGCATTGGAGGTTGTGGTTGTCTGGAGGCCGAAGGTGATGCAGGTAAACACGCCGAGCAGCAGAAACCCTAATAATGCCCCGTATTTTAACGTCTGCATATTGATGCTTCGCAGCCGTTTATGAAACAGAATTGCCGCCAGTATAAAGGCGAGACCGAAACGCAGAGCGATCAGATTAAACTCTCCCATAGAATCAAGGCCCATTTTCATAAAAATGTAGGAGGAACCCCAGAACAGCGTTACCATTATGAGCAGCAGCTCGGCCTTAAGCGGCTTCATTCGTATCATCAGCATCCTTTTTCTTATCGTGTGAGTATAGTATAATACTGCCAAATACATAAGTTAACTGAATGTTTATCATGGTATGCATGAGAAAAATTCATAGATAGTACAGGAGCTGATTTTATGAGTCTTAGCAAATATGAGGTGTTCTTGAGCGTAGTGGAGCTGGGGAGTTTAACAAGAGCGGCTGAAGTGCTGGGTTTTACGCAGTCGGGAATCAGCCACACCATCAGCAGCCTGGAAAATGAGTTTGGTTTCCCATTGCTGCTTAGAAGCCGTTCCGGTGTAAAGCTGACGGGGGGTGGGGAGCAGGTGGTTCCGGCGATGCGGGAAATCCTCAAGTGGAATGAGCAGCTTAAGCAGCAGGTTGCCGATATTCACGGCCTTGAGACCGGGACGATTACGATCGGCACCTTCACCAGCGTGTCTGTATATTGGCTGCCGGGTATGATTAAGGAATTCCGCAAGGAATATCCGTATATTGAGTTCAAGCTGATGGAAGGAGGGTACTACGAAATTGAACAATGGATCGAGTCAGGAATGATTGACTGCGGATTCATCTCTTTGCCGACGCGTGACAAATTCGAGGTGTTTCCGCTGAAGCAGGACCGCATGCTCGCCGTTCTCTCCAGGGAGCACCCGCTGTCGAATGCTCCCTATATGCCGCTTGCGCAGATCGCTCATGAGGACTTTATCATCCAGAAGCCGGGCTCAGACTATGATGCGAGACGGGTGCTGGACAAGGCGGGAATTAAGCCCAATATTAAATTTACCGTTGGCGACGATTCGGCGATTATTGCCATGGTGGAGAACGGGCTGGGCATCAGCATTCTGCCGGAAATGATCATCACCCGCCAGAACCATAATGTAGCCATGCTGGAGCTGGAGGAGCGCAGCTTTCGATCGCTGGGAATAGCTGTTCATTCACTAAAATATGCTTCGCCTGCCACACGCAGATTTCTTAAGCATGCGCAGGATTGGCTGAGGCAAGAGCCGGGGTGATGTCATCAGGACTTGGATGAATAGAACGGTTAATGCTGTCTCCAGACAATCTTTCCAAGCTGGTTGATATATACTTCGCTATCGTCGCTATAAGCATAGGATAATCCGTTATGGAATGGTTCGGCCCATGAAAGAGTCGGCGCTATAACCCATTCACCTGCCTTGTTAATAAAACCCGTTTTCTCCAGCGATTCAGCTGCGGCCAGCCCGTCATGAAAATCGCTGGCTGCTTCAAATGTAAAAGGTATTACCTGTTTGCCTGTGGGATCAATGTAACCTGCTTTTCCGTCTACTTTAACTGCGGCTAATCCTTCTGCAAAGGAATGAACAGCATCGTACACTGCTGGTATAGTTAACTGGCCGCTTTTATCAATAAATCCAAATTTAGATCCCTTTTGTACTGCTGCCAGACCAGAATGGAAGGGACTTGCCTGTGAATAATTTGTATTAACAACAACAGTTCCTTTTTTATCGAGATAAAGATATTTTCCCTGAAATGATACGAGGGCCAGCCCTTCTGAAAAGTCGGCGGCACTATCGTATAAGGCCTTAATTACGACTTTACCATCAGCATTAATGTACCCGTATTTTGTCCCTATCTGCACGGCTGCGAGACCTTCGGAAAATGGATTAGCCTTGTTAAATTGCGGCGGTATAATGCTGGTCCCGGTTAAATCCATATAGCCGTATTTTGATACAGTACTGAGCGTCCGGTATGCCGCCAGTCCCTCTGAGAAGGCCTTTGCATCATAGTAATTATCTTTTGGAATAACAATTTTTCCTTTTTGATTTATGAAACCTGTGAACTTCCCTCCGGAATATACAATGGCCAGCCCTTCATTAAAATGATAGGCATCTGTAAACCTGGTCTGATAATCAATGATCACTTTCCCCTGGCTGTTGATGTAACCGAATTTTCCCCCGATTGACACCGGAAACAGATTCTCATTGGCGTATAAAGCAACAATTTTGGGACCGCTGTACCATCTCACTTGATGATTCCCCGCTTCACCTATAAAACGGAGAGGAACATAGGTAACTCCATTTATTATTTCCGGTGCTGATGGAAGGCTATAAGGCATGTTATTGATCCGGGCTGTCTTTTGATTGACTGTCAGATTGACTACAGTATCCGTATTTGTATTTACCCCGGTTATGGATTTTGCCGCCGGATCATAGCTAACTTTGAAGCCTAATGTAGCAAAAATATCGGTAAAAGGAACCAGAACGGCATTGTTTTTCATTATTGGAGAGTGTGCAGAGTGCAGGCTTTCACCATGCAAAACCACTTTTATGTCATTGCTTGCAAAAACACCTTCACGGCTGGCCGTGGAAATAAAAAGCATTGTGATCAATGATGAGAACATTATTTTTAATACATTTCGCATTGACTGCAGCTCCTCTATAAACTGTATATGGGATAAAATGGAATTCTATGGATGCGTACTATATTATACTTGATTATTTGCATAAAAAATACAAATTTCATTGTGACAGACTGGTTATGGTACAATATTAAAAGTTTCATATGAAAGCGAATTCATTCAAGGAGGAGTTAGATGAAACAGCTTCGCATTGGAATGATCGGTTACAAGTTTATGGGTAAGGCGCACAGTAACGCATACCGCAGTCTGCCGATGTTTTTTCCGCAGGCGCTGAAGCCTGAGATGGCAGTCATTTGCGGACGCAATGAAGAGGCAGTGTCCGCGGCAGCCGGCCAGCTGGGCTGGTCCGAGAGTGTGACAGACTGGAAAGAGCTGGTCGCGAGAGAGGATATCGACCTTATTGATATCAATGCGCCAAGCAACGCTCATAAGGAAATTGCTCTGGCAGCGGCTAAGGCGGGCAAGCATATTTTCTGTGAAAAACCGCTGGCGCTGAATCTGGCAGATTCACGTGAGATGCTGGAAGCAGCTGATGCTGCCGGTGTAAAACATATGATTGGCTTCAACTACCGCTTCTCACCTGCAGTAAGGCTGGCGAAAAGGCTGATCGAGAGCGGACGGCTCGGGCAAATCTATCATTTCCGCGCCTGGTTTTTGCAGGACTGGATTCTTGATCCGGAATTTCCGCTCGTCTGGAGGCTGCAGAAGGAGGTAGCCGGCTCCGGTTCACACGGAGATCTGGGCGCCCATCTGATTGATCTGGCGCATTTCCTGGTTGGCGATGTTCAGGAGGTAATTGGAATGAGCGAAACGTTCGTCAAGGAGCGCCCGTTGGCCTCAGAGATGACCGGACTCAGCGCGAGAGCCGGCAAGGACGCGCCGAGAGGCCCTGTCACTGTAGATGATGCGACACTGTTCCTTGCCCGCTTCACCGGCGGAGCTATCGGGAGCTTTGAAGCAACGCGGTTTGCTGCAGGGCACCGTTCGACGAATGCTTTTGAAATCAACGGCAGCCTGGGCAGCGTGAAATTCGACTTCGAGCGGATGAATGAGCTGGAGGTTTACCTTACTTCCGACGCCGAAGATGTACAGGGCTTCCGTCGTGTGCTCGCTACGGATCCGGCGCATGATTATGCGGAGGCCTGGTGGCCGCCCGGCCATACGATCGGCTTCGAGCATACGTTCATCCATGAAATGCTGGAGCTGTCCTCGGCTATTGCCGAAGACCGTCAGCCGGAGCCGAATTTTAATGACGGCGTGAAATGTCAGGCAGTGCTGGAAGCAGTAGAGCGTTCCATCGAGGAACGGCGCTGGGTTCAGGTATCTGAGATGTAGGTAGCAGACTGCCGAACAGTTCAGCGTTTATTGGCCAACAGCAACCTTTCCATGGTACAGCGCGTTTAGAGAAGTAGAAATCATGGAAAGGCGGCTGAATATGTCCAGATTGAAAATAACAGGAATCGGCTTTGGTTTGATCAGCCTGCTGCTTGCAGGCTGCGCAGATCCAGGGGATGTGACCGGTAAGGCTTCACCTGCAGCAAGCTCTTCTAAGGCCGTGTCTCCATCCGCCGGACAGATTGCGGCAGATCCCGAGAAGGTACAACTCTTCCTGACAGAGGAAAGCATAATCAACGGGGATATATATCTGGAGGACAATCTGGTCCATATAAATATTGTGGGGCTCGACAGCGGTCTTGAGCAGCGTTTTGCCGAAAAATTCACCTCCGGCAGCTATATTCTGCACGATGTGAAATATTCTGCCGGTGAGCTTGAAGCAGCACAGAAATTGCTGGCAGACAAGGATTTGCATAATCAGCTTAATCTCTACGGTTCATGGATTGATGTCAAACAGAACAAGCTTGGCATTACCGTACCCGACGATTACCTGGAGGCTGCCGAACAGACTCTCAATAAGCTGATTGATCCCGGAATGCTGCGCTTTGAGGTGCAGGAGCTGGGTGAGCCAAGCGTAACCGGAACCATTGTTGAAGTGAAGTCAGGGACTGTAGGCAGTATTCTGATCCTGGAACCGGGAAAAGAGGACCCGACCTACTGGTTCTCCTTCAATGACCGCTCGGAGCTTTATGATGCTGACGGGCAGAAAATAGAGTCCACCGGATTGAAAAAGGGACAGCAGGTGCATATCTGGGGGACGGGAACCGTTCTGGATTCGCTGCCTGCCCAGGCCACCGTCCGGAGAATTGAACTAATGGAGTAACCGCAAATATGCAAATAAGAAAGAGCACCCTTCACAACTGCTGAATGGTGCTCTTTCTGCACTGGAAAAGTCCATTATTTTCTCATCGCAGAAGGAGTTGTTCCTTTGTATTGCTTATACAGCTTAGTGAAGTAATTGGGGTTGTCACAGCCTACTTTTCCGGCAATTTCAGTAATGGTATCATCTGTCTCCAGCAGCAGGCGTTCAGCCTCATTAACCCTGCACAGGTTCACGTAGTCAATGAAGGTGCGGCCGGTCAGTTTTTTGAATGTTTTGCAGAAATGATAGGGGTTGAGATTTACGAACTTTGCTGCAAAATCGATGCTGATTTTCTCGTCATAATGGCTGTCCAGATACTCCAGCAGCGGCTTGAAGCGCTCCCGGTTGACCGAATAGCGTTCACTCTGCTGCCTGCCCTCCACCTGCTGCGGGGGAAAGGAGCGGGCCAGCAGGGTAAAGAACAAATGAAGCTGGTTCTTTACCACCAGTTGAAAAGCCGGACCCTTATGCTGCACTTCATGAATCACCGATTCCAGCAGCGTATAGTAGGCAGAGCAGGCAGAAAGATTGTCCGCCGGCTTTACCGGGAACTGGTAACGGTTATTCAAGTAAGGAGCCACAAACTGCTCATGCTGGGAGTCCTGGTTCCTGTCCTTGAACAGCGAGGCATGGAACACGATGGATACAAACTCAATATCTCCGCCAGAGAGACTATAACCGACGTGCAGTCCGCCGGAAGGCACAATAATGACGTCTCCCGCCGATGCATGATAAGGCTTGCTGTCTACATGAAAGATAGCGCTGCCCTTTTGCATAACAATAATTTCAAAATGCTCATGCCAGTGCAGGAACAGTATATTCTGCTCAGGCCGGGCATCCCTGCATCCGTTGAAGAATACGCGGAAGGGATAGGTTTTCTCTTCAAGCTGGGGGTATTCCTTGAGCTCTTTCGGATAGGACATGCCGGGTTCAACTCCCACAAGATTCAGCTATATTAGCACAAGATAAGGAGAGATTTTGCTTATAATGAGCCTTATACTTGGTTTATTCAGTTAACTATAAACCAATATTGGAGTGGTAAACAAGATGGAAGATACATTGAGAATCGGTACACTGGTCGGAGGAGGGGACGCAGTAAGAGTGATTCCTCAGATTGCACGCCACGGCTTTGAATCCTACAGCCTGACCTTCTGGCAGACTACAGGCAAGACGGATCTGGCAGACACGGCAGCGCGGGTGCGGGAGCTGGCCGAGGAGCACCAGTTTGTCATTTCAGCGATCGGGGTGTTCGGCAATCCGCTAACCGGAACCGGCGATAATGCAGATACACTGGCAAGCTGGGAACGGCTGATTGATCACGCCCATTTATTCGGGACCGATATCGTAAACGGTTTCACCGGACGGCTGACCGGCCTGTCCATTGATGAATCCCTGCCCAAATTTGCGGAAGTATTCGGAGAGCTGTCCAAAAGAGCTGCAGATAAAGGAGTCAGAATCGCTTTTGAAAATTGCTCCATGGACGGCAGCTGGAAGACCGGTGACTGGAACATAGCGCATAACCCTACTGCCTGGGAGAAGATGTTCAATGCTGTACCGGCTGACAATATCGGACTGGAGTGGGAGCCCTGCCATCAGATGGTACAGCTGATTGATCCCATTCCGCAGCTGCGCAAATGGACGGATAAGATATTCCATGTACACGGCAAAGACGCAACGATTGCCTGGGACATCGTGAAGGAATATGGCATCCACGGACCCAAGGACTATGTGTGGCACCGCACTCCGGGCTTCGGGGATACTAACTGGACCGATGTGATCAGCATCCTTCGCCAGGCCGGATACAAGGGCACCATTGACATTGAAGGCTGGCATGACCCGGTTTACCGCGATCATCTGGAAATGACCGGACAGGTTCATGCGCTGAACTATCTGAAATCTTGCCGGGGAGGCAGCTTTGTCCCCAATCCGGTCTAAAGGAGGCTTAACATGACGGTACAATATCGGGTGGCTGTGGCCGGCTGCGGCGCAATGTCTAATGAATGGATCAGTTATGCCCTAAAGCGGCCGGATACAGAAATTGTAGCTCTGGTCGATATCCGGCTGGAGGCAGCTGAAGCAATGGCCGGCAAGCACGGCCTTGCCGCGGCTGCATTTACGGATATTAAGCAGGCAATCAAGGAGACTGGGGCGAATCTGGTATTTGATGTGACCTTTCCCTCAAGTCATTATCACATTGCTTCTTCTGCGCTTGAGCTGGGCTGCAACGTGTTCAGTGAGAAGCCCCTGGCGGAATCGCTGGAGCAGTGCAGCGAGATTGTAGCAGTTGCCGGACGAACCGGCCGCTCACATGCGGTTATGCAGAACCGGCGCTATGACCCGCGCATCCGCTCGCTTAGACGGCTGATTGAAGCGGGTACGGTTGGCAGGATTGGCTATGTGGGTGCAAGCTTTTTCCTGGCGCCGCATTTTGGCGGCTTCCGGGATGCCATGGACAGCCCGCTGCTGCTGGATATGGCGATTCATACCTTTGACCAGGCACGGTTCATCAGCGGAGCAGACCCGGTTACCGTGTACTGCCAGGAATTCAACCCTCCGGGCTCCTGGTATGCCGGCAATGCCGCCGCTGTCTGTATCTTTGAGATGTCGGACGGCTCCGTATTCTGCTATCAGGGCTCGTGGTGTGCGGAAGGTGCACCTACCTCCTGGGAGGCCTCTTGGCGGGTTCAAGGTGAGCGGGGTGCAATCCTGTGGGATGGTACGGGAATGCCTTATGCCGAGGTGATCCGGGACAAAGGAACCAATGAACAGTTTCTGCGTGAATACGAGCGGCTCGAAGGAGCTCAGGTACCGATGGAAGAAACCTTCCATCACGGCTGCCTCCGCGAAATGTTCCAGTCGCTCATTGAGCAGCGCCCGGCTGAAACAGACTGCCGTGACAATATTTACAGTATGGCTATGGTCTTCGGTGCACTGGAGAGCGCCAGGACGGGCCGCAAGCTGGAAATCGCCAGCTTGTTGAACCCTTCCGGTCAAGCGCTTCAGCAGGAAGCCGGAATTTAACCGAAAATGATAATGACAAAGAGGCTGTCCCGCGTTCTGCAGATGCTGCAGGAGGGAACGGCCTCTTTTTTACACCCCGAAAAATGTTAGAAACCTCTGTACTGCGGCTCTTCCTTCTCCAGCTGGGCTACCCGGCCTTCAACCTGCACAACAATTTGCTGGGTCTGTTCAGCTGCACTGGTAAACAGGGTTTTGGCTTCCTCATTCTGGGTTTCCAATGCGAACTGCTCGAGGCTGGCCTGGGCGCTTTTTAGCGAAGACAGGCAGGTTTTTACTTGCGAAGCAACAGTCATGACTTGTTATCCCTCCACATTCATAAGTAACAGCTATCATCTAGTATTGACTGTATAGCCGGGGGTAATGCTGGAAAATTCAAGCAGACGCTCTGATTAGAAATATCAGAAGTTCGAAGAGCAGCGAGTAAATCCCCCCTCTTTTGACAAATAATGAATATGGCATAAGCACGAACATAACTGTAATTTACGGGGGGATCAACATGCCGGAATGGCTTGAGGTTGTTGTACGAACCATATTTGCTGTTGTAGTCTTGTTCTTTTTGACCAAGCTGCTTGGCAAAAGACAGGTTTCACAGCTTTCTTTTTTTGAGTATATTACAGGAATTACAGTGGGGAGTCTGGCAGCATACATCTCGCTGGATACAGACAAAACATGGCATCTGGGCCTGATTGCGCTAGTTGTCTGGGTAGCTTTTTCTCTGGGAATTGAATATCTGCAGATTAAAAGCAAGAAAGCCCGAGATTTCATTGATTTCAAATCAACCGTACTGATCAAGGACGGCAAGATTATGGAGGATAAGCTGCGTAAAGAAAAGCTGACTACAGATGAACTGCTGGAAGAGCTGCGCAAAAAGGATGTTTTTACGGTGGCCGATGTTGAGTTTGCCATTATGGAGTCGGACGGTGCTATTAATGTTCTGCTCAAAAAGGAAAATCAGCCGCTGACGCCCAAGGATCTTGGGATTAAGGTGGCACCCGAAAAGGAGTCGCAGGCTGTCATCATGGACGGCAAAATACTGGATGAACCCCTTGATACGCTGAACTTGTCGCGCAGCTGGCTGAAGGGGGAGCTGGAAAAACAGGGTCTTACTGTGGAAAATGTTTTTCTCGGGCAGGTGGATTCCTACGGGGAGCTTACGGTTGATCTGTATGCCGATAAGGTGCGGGTGCCGCAGCCCCAGGACAAGCCCCAGCTCTATGCCCTTCTCAAAAAATGCGAAGCGGATCTGGAGCTGTTCAGCCTGTCCACCAGCAATGAGGAAGCGAAGCAGATGTACGGAGAGAGTTCGGTCAGACTGCAGAAGCTGCTTCAGGAATTAAAGCCCTATATTCAGGCAAACTAAGTCAGATTCACCATATATCCGGAGGAGGCGGGAAGAAATGGCGGAAAGTGTTCTGGATGCCATACAGGACCAGCTGCGAGGCTGCAGCGATGCTGTATACCAGTCTATTAATATTCACGGGCATTCCTGCATGCTGATCTATATCCCGTCCATCGTGGATACCCTCAGCCTGCAGGAATTCGTCGCTTCCCCGCTGAAGTCCGAGGCCAATGCAGAGCCGGACTGGTCCGGCTTCCTAAAGCGTCTGGATCACGGATCAGCCTTTGCCATTCCCTATATCAAGGTATATGAGATAGACAGGGCGGTGGAGCTGGCTGTCAGCGGCAATGCGGTGCTCTGCATAGAAGGGTTGCCGTTTCTGTACTACTTCGAGATTACCCATTATCAGAAAAGAGCGGTCTCCGAGTCGCAGAATGAGCTGGTCGTAATCGGGCCCCAGGAGGCCTTCATCGAGGATGTGGCCACCAATCTGTCGCTGCTGCGCCACAAGATCAAGCATGCTGACCTGAAGACCAAGCACTTTTCTATCGGAAAATACACAAAGACCGATGTGTATGTAGTCTATATTGAAGGCCTCTACAAGCCGGAAATCCTTGCTGAGATTGAGGATGTTCTGGTTAATCTGAATATTGACGGCGTACTTGGCATCAGCTCCATCGCCGAGCATGTGAAGCAGGGCAAATTCTCGCCTTTTCCGGTCTTCCAGTATACGGAGCGTCCCGATTCCGTGGCTGCTTCGCTGATGGAAGGCCGTGTCGGCATAATGCAGGACGGTACGCCTTCCGCCATACTGACGCCGGTGACCCTTTTATCGCTGCTGCAGTCGTCGGAAGATTACTATCAGAGCTTTTACGCCGGTAGCTGGATCAGGCTTATCCGCTTTTTCTTTTCGCTGATTTCCATGGTGCTCCCGGCTTTATATGTTGCGATCACTACGTTTCATTCGCAGATTATTCCGTCTGACCTGCTGCTGACCATTGCGGCTGCACGCGAAAACATTCCCTTCTCTGCGCTTACGGAAGCCCTTATTATGGAGCTGACCTTTGAAGCGCTCAGAGAAGCCGGCACCCGGATTCCGAAGCCTGTCGGACAGACCGTTTCCATTATCGGCGGTATTGTCATCGGCCAGGCAGCGGTGCAGGCGGGTATCGTGTCTGCACCGATGGTCATTGTCGTCTCGATAACCGGGATTGCGTCGTACATTATTCCGCATCTGGAGCTGGGGCTAACCTTCAGGCTGCTGCGGTTCGTGCTGCTGATGTTTGGAGGCACTATGGGACTGCTGGGGGTTATCGTTGCTGTCTTTATTATTTACGGGCATCTGGCGCATCTAAAATCATTTGGAACGCCGTACCTGCAGCCGTTAGCGCCGCTGATTCTGGAGGACTGGAAGGATACTCTGCTGCGTGTTCCTAACCCGTTCATGACCAAGCGGAGCACCTCCTTTACCGGCAGTACAAATGACAGGAGGCAGAGACCGAAATGAAGCTGCTCAAGCTGGGACTGGCTCTGCTGCTGCTGCTCAACCTGACCGGCTGCTCCAAGATTGAGCTGGATCAGCTGACGTTTATTTTCGGAATCTATATAGACGCCGGAGCGGAGCCCGGAACGGTTGAACTATCCATCAGCTCGCCGCTGCCTAACCGTCTGGTATCCGGTACACAATCCGGAACTGCCCAGGGAAAAAGCTATTCAACAGTAACCAAAACGGCGCACTCAATTACGGATGCCATAATCATGATTCAAAAGGATCTCTCCCGCCGTCTGGAAATCTCACATATCAAAGCGATTGTCATCGGCAAAGAGTATGCGGCAAACGGTATCCATGAACTGCTTGAATGGTGTAAGCGGCAGCCGGAGATTCCGATAGGTACCTACATCATGGCAGCTCCGGGTAAGGCCAAGGAGATCGCCGGATTATCCGCAATCTTTGAGCAGCTGCCGTCCCAGGTGCTGAGAAACTTTTCGGAGCTGAACCTGACTTACGCTACAACCATACGGGATTGTCTGCTCGCGGAGTCCAACAATATGGGATATGCCATGAACTTTCTGTCGTTTGGCGAGAAGGAGGAGAAAGATCAGGGTGAGCCGGTGAAGTGGGCAGGGGTGCAGGGGGTGATGCTCTTCAGCGGTATGAAAATGACAGGAACCTTAAACAGCGATGAGAGCAGGGCGCTTTCCTGGGCCGCCGGAGACCTGTCCGGGCATGTAACACTTCCTATGTACACTGTAATGTGGAACGAGCAGGAAAGCAAAGGAAAGGCGAGCGCTCTTTTCTATAATAATACTGTATCCAGAAAGGTACGGATTACAGCAGACGGGCCTGTTTTCTACATCAAATTGAAGGGAAAGGCCAGTGTCACTCTTTTTGATGATAATAATACGGACGAGGCCATTGATCACAGCAGTCTGATCCGGCGCAAGTTAGAGGAGCGGATTACTTCAGAAGTGAAGAAAGCAATAGAGCATACTCAGGAAGCGGGAGCAGATGTTCTACAGCTTGGGATGCTGCTTGAGTGGAACCACCCTAGGGAATGGAAGAAGCTAAAAGAACGCTGGAATGAATACTATACCCGCGCAGAGATCATTGTGACGACAGATATAAGCATTGTTGATTTTGGGGCAAGCAAATAAAGGGTCGGGAGAAGGAGGGCTTATGCGTACAACAAACTGGCAAATGTTCCGTTTCAGCCTGGTCTATTTCAACTCCCAAACGTCCATTTTTCTGATACCCATTATCATTACCGGTTCAGGATATCAGGGCTGGATATCGGTGCTGATCGGCAGCGCGCTGTCGGTAATCCTGCTATTTTTTATGATAAAGGTAGGTAAGCTGAAGGCGGGCCAAGGCTGGGTCCAGTTCGGTGACCAGTACATGGGGAAGTGGGGTCATCGATTGATGGTGTTCATATTGTTATGCTGGTCCGTCTATTATGCTTCTCTGGACATTGAAAATTTTGTGCTGTTCTTCGGATCGAATTATATGCGGGGAACCCCTCCGCTCTTAATTCAGCTTGTGCTGGGGATAGTCATTGCTTACACGGCCGCCAAAGGATTGGCTACGATCGTTTATATGGCTGACGGTGTTTTCCTGCTCCTTATTGTCACCACATTCTTTTCTCTATATCTTTTTCTGCCGAATGCCAATTTTCAGATGCTGCCTGCGTTTATCCACTACTTTGATCCAGGGATCACAATAAGGGATGCATATGCTGTAACCTCATGGTTTGCAGAATGGGTGGTGTTCCTGTTTGTAGCGCCTGAGCTGAAAATTAACAATAATATGCTGAAAAAGGTTCTCCTTGCTGAACTGGTACTGACTGTACTTGTGGTGGCCGGGTGGGCACTCACCATGCTTAATTTCGGGCCGCATCTGGGAAAAGATCTGCAGTATCCTTACCTCGATATGGTGCGCAGTTCTTCCCATGACGATATTCTGGGAAATCTGGACCCTATCCTGATCGGTATCTGGTCCGCTTCCATGTTCATTCACAGCTCCTTTCTAATTTATGCGGCCAGCAAATGTGCCCTGTATCTGACCAAGCAGAAGGGGAAGAAGCTGATGGTTCCGGGCCTTACCCTGTGTTCGGTCCTCATCGCCTATCTCTATTCCCGCAACATCACCAGATACCACGAGGATTTCAACTCATACGTTGTGGCGGCCATCTGGCTGGCTGTTGAATGTATTCCCGTCTACTACGCTATGACAGCCTTCCTGAAATCGAAGATAAATAAGCCTGCAGGCTGAATGCTGCGACTTATTTATTATAATTTGGATGCGCTTTCTGGTATGATTAAGCTTTAGTACATACCTTATAGACGATAGGATGGTGGAATGCTTCATGAATATTCAAGAGGCTGGCGAGCTCATCGGCTCAATCCGTAACAATCTCTCAAAGGTTATAGTCGGAAAAGAGGCCGGAGTTGACCTGCTGCTCACAGCGCTGCTGGCCAACGGCCACGTGCTGCTGGAGGATGTGCCCGGTACGGGGAAAACCCTGCTGGCCAAAACTCTGGCCCGTTCCCTGGACTGCCCGTTCAAACGGATCCAGTTCACCCCGGATTTATTGCCCTCCGATCTGAGCGGCATCAATTATTATAATCAGAAGACCGGTGAGTTCGAATTCCGTCCGGGTCCGGTATTTGCCAGCATTCTTCTGGCGGACGAGATCAACCGTGCTACCCCGCGGACACAGTCCAGCCTGCTGGAATGCATGGAGGAGCGCCAGATTACCATCGACGGTGTGACCCATGGGCTGGAAGCGCCCTTTCTGGTAATTGCAACACAGAACCCGGTTGACAGCCAGGGAACCTTCCCGCTTCCGGAAGCCCAGCTGGACCGGTTCCTGCTGCGGATAACGACCGGATATCCGGCTTTTGAGGAAGGGGTAAAGATTCTGCAGCGTTTCCGCCTGGACAACCCGCTGGATGACACGGCTGCAGTAGCGGATGCGAAGCAGATTCAGGAGGCACAGCGTCTGGCGGCAGCAGTGAACATCAGCGACGATCTGCTGGCCTACCTGATGCAGATTGTGGAAGCAACCCGCAAGGCGCCGGCCGTCAAGCTCGGTGCCAGCCCGCGTGCAGGCTTCGCTCTGCTGCGTGCATCCCAGGGCTATGCCTTGATCCAGGGCAGGGATTATGTAATCCCTGATGATATTAAGGCAGTGGCCGGGCCGGTGCTTGCACACCGGCTGGTACTTCAGCGCGGCCCGGGCGCGCGGGAGGGTCAGGCTGCTGAAACGGTGCAGCAAATCCTGCGCGAAGTGGAGGTTCCGGCTGAACCGGTCCCGGCGGCAAGAGGCGGAAGGGGAGCGTAGCCCATGTCCCTTCCCTGGTTTATTATCAGCACACTTTCGCTGCTGGTGATTGTCTCTGTGATTTACCAGCGTAATGCGCTAAAAAAACTCAGCTATTCCCGTTATTTCTCTGTTTCTGCCGTCTATCAGGGTGAGCAGATAGAGATGGTAGAGGAGATTGTCAACCGCAAGCTGCTGCCGCTCCCCTGGCTGAGGCTGGAATCCAGCATTGCCCGGGGGCTTGAATTCGGCAGCCAGGACAATCTTGGTGTCAGCAGCGGCGAGATTTACCAGAACCATATCAGCCTGTTCTATCTGCGGTCATACCGGCACATCAGCGCCGGCATCAGATCCGCTGTACGCAGCGGGGCCTGTTCCGCCTGGAATCGGTAACGATGACGACCGGTGATCTGTTCGGAATGAGCCGGAACAGCAAGCAGTTCCCGCTGCAGCTGGAGCTGCTTGTCTATCCTCTGATGATGGATATCTACGAGCTGCCGCTGCCTGTCCACAGCTGGCTTGGAGAGCTTCCTGTCAAACGCTGGATTGTGGAGGACCCGTTCCTGACCGCAGGCACCCGGGAATACAGGCCGGGCGACTCGCTCGGCGCCATGAACTGGAAAGCCACCGCCCGGACCGGAATGATGCAGGTGCATCAAAAGGATCACACTGCCGATGTCAGACTGATCATTTGCTTGAACGTGGAGAACAGTGATAACATGTGGCGCAATATTACAGATACGGAGCGGATTGAGCTGGGGATCCGTTACGCGGCAACAGTGGCGGAGTATGCAGACGGACACGGCCTTGAAATCGGATTAATGTCCAATGGAAGACTGGATGGTGAGCCGGATGCCGTGAACGCCGCCAAGGCGGGAAGCCTACTGGAGGTGCTTGGCCTGCTTGCACGCCTGCAGCTGGACCGCACCCTGCCAATGTCGCGGCTCTTGGAGCTTGAGGCCGAGAACAGCCCGACTGATAACGATTACCTGATTATCAGCTGCCACCGCGGAGCCGAGCTTATGCATGCGGCTGAGGAACTGCGGCTGCTCGGCAATGGTGTGGCCTGGCTGGATATTCCCGGAGAAGGAAGGGACAGCGCATGAGCAGCGGATTCGGCAAGCGGCTGAAGTTTTCTCTTGGGTTGTGGATGGCGTGTCTAATTGAGGGGTTACTGTTTCTCCCGCTATGGATTTTCCTTGAAGTTTATCTGCAGCCAGGGCAGGCTCCGTTTCCGTGGTATTTGATTCTGCCTGTATTATCCCTGTCAGGGGTGTTATTGCGGCATATGGTCAATCGCAGGTGGATGCAGATTCTTGCTTCACTGCCGCTTGGAGCTGCTGCCGGATTTATTCTGGGGGGAGCAGAATTTAATACATTACCGATTATGCTGGTCTGCGCCTTGTTCGCCTATCTGGGAATGAATGCGGCAGACCGCGGACTTGGAATAAAGACTTATGCCATTGGTCTTATGATGTATTTCGCAGCGGTTATTATATATGCAAGGGTTCCCGAGCTTCAGCATAGCCTGACTCTGCTGACCTGGTGCGGCTGCGGGTGTCTTATCCTTGCTCTGCTGAATTCCAACCTCAATTTTATGCGCTACAATTCCTTCGCAGCCGGAACTGAACGGCTGCCCTTCGGGATGAAGCGGTATAACCGGCTGTCCCTGGTGCTGTTTGTTGCCGCAGCAGCCTTACTTGCATCAGGTGCGCTCAAGGTCATTGCAACCCTGCTAATGGGCGTGTTCTACCTGATATTCGGTTTACTGTCCAGGCTGTTCTCGAAATCAGAAGAAGTACCCATCAGAAGGCAGGACATGCCGGCAACCCAGGAATTCCTTCAGACCGAAATTAAAGAGCCGGGACTGTTGTCTGCGATTCTTGATGTGGTGTTTTATGGACTTGCGGCGGTTATTGCGCTTGCAGTACTCTATTTTGGCGCGCGATGGCTGTACAGAAACAGCAGCGGCATCTTCCGCCGTGCAGTTGATTCTATCCTGTCTATACTGCGGAGGGAGAACGCCCGGGAACAGACCGGGTTCAAGGATGAAGAGGAGAGCATATTTGCCTGGGAGCAGACCATGGACAGCCTCCGGAAGTTTGTAAAAAACCGGCTGAAGCTGGGGGGGAGGAGCGACCGCTGGGAGGCTATGGACGGCAGTAATGAGCGTGTACGCTGGCTCTACCGCCACTGGCTGAATGCCAGAGCGGCCGAAGGCTACAGGATCAAGAGCCATCTGACCCCCCGGGAGACGGGAGCGGATGTGGCGGAATGGTCCGGGGACCGGAAGCAGGCCCGTAAGGGGGAACGCAGCGATAGTGAAGTACAGGCTGCAGAATTGCTGCAATTGTATAATGAGGCCAGATACGGACAATCTCCGGCTTCGGTTTCCGGCAAGGAGTCCGGGCAGCTGGACCAGCTCAAAAAGCAGCTGAAGCTCTAAAAGCCCCGGAGAGGCATTGAGCGCTTCCGGGGCAGAGGGCTTTCGATTAAACCGGGATCAGAACAGCAGCCTGAGCAGCATCAGCGCCAATACACCGGTTAGGACGGTGCCCAGCAGGCTGCGGGTTTTGATGGCAACCCAGAAAGCCGGCAGGGCGGCGATCAGCTCCACATTCGTGTTCAGAGCCGAGAACTTTCCGCCGTCGATGAACAGCTCCTGGGCAACCAGTGCGGACATGACGGCGATAGGCATGTAATTCAGCCAGCGCATTCCCCATTCGGGGATGCTTATCCGGCTGAGCAGCATCAGCGGGAGCACCCGCGGTATAAAAGTAACCAGCGCCGCCCCCAGTATAATGAGGAATATATCAGGTCTTACTTCCATTTTTCCATCACAGCTCCTATCGTTGAGGCTATAACCGCTGCGGCAATGACCCCGATACTGGGGGACCAGAGGATGGACAGGCCGACTGCAATAATCATGGCAATGAGGCCGACCGTAATATCAAGGGCATATTTGCTTCTGCTGATAAGCGTAAGCACCAGCAGTCCGATGAACATAGCCGGGAGGGCAAAGTCCAGGCCCCATTCCTCCGGACTCGAAATCCATTGCCCAAGCACTGCACCAGCCAGATTGGCAAGGATCCAGTTCAGATAAGCGGTAATATTCAGGCCGTGCATCCATTTCTCACTGATGGCCTTCTTGCGTGCACTTCTCTGAATTGCTACACCAAAGGTTTCATCCGTCAGCAGTGTGCCGATCAGCAGATTGCGCAGCGGTGTCAGATGGCGGAAGTAAGGCGAGAGGGCTGCACTGAGCAGCAGATGCCGGAGATTGACCAGCAGGATGGTAATAATAATGCTGGTCGCCGTGCTGCCGGCAGCAATCATTCCGGCAGCGATAAACTGGGCGGACCCGGCGTACAGGATAATGGAAATCAAGGCGATTTCGGCCAGAGAGAGTCCGGCGGTTTTCTCGACAACACCGGCGGCAAAGCCGATGCTCAGATAACCCAGCAGAGTAGGGATACAATCTTTGACTCCCTGGAGGAAGCTTTCTTCGTTGTCGTCAGGAGCTACAGCAAGTTCCGCCTGTGCGGGTTCGGTTTTCATGAGAGCGGCCTCCTTTCATCCTGTCTTTATTTAACGCATTGCAGGAAAAACGCATTATCTTAATATCTTATAAATTTCGCTGATTGGCAAGGGGAATCTTCATGGGCGATTTACTATAAGTATAAAAAGGTCCCGCCGCAAAGTATCATGCGGACGGGACCTTTTGTATATTCGCTGGATCTGCAGCTTATGGAGTCTGCAGCTATCATGGGATCTGTAGCTAACTGTAAATTCGCCTGTTTAGCTGCACCGGATACAATATACTGATCTGCTCAAGGATGGGAAGTGCTATTCGGGGGATACGTGGCTTTCTAAATATAATCTATATAGATTGAACTGGAAAATTAAAGTTAGGGGAAGAGTGGCGGAGGGGAATTTTGGAACTGGAGGAGCGGTAGCGTCCGCCTTTGTCTGCGGATTTCCACCGCGAACAGCGGTATAAATCAAGAAATCTGCAGGCGGGCAGCGGCCGGAAGTCCAAACATTCTCTGGAGTCACGGTTAATCCCAAAACAAAAAAATCATTAGTTCAATTTATATAAGTGGTAATTCGTCATCTATTTCCTTGAAAAATGACCGGGAAGGAAGGGCTAATTGGAAAAACGACACTTATTTTAGCTATTTTCGAACCTAAGGGGACATTTCGGGCTAACTAAGTGCTGATTTTCCAACTAAACATTTGAAACGCTGAGATTTGATGAATTTAGGTGTTGAAAATCCAACTAAATGTTGGAGCCTAAATGTGGGAATAACTGTCCAGCGTAAATGAGGAAGACACTGTGAAGCCTAAATGTGAAGGCCTCTCAGCCACAGTGCGATTTAAAGTAAAGGGTACTGTGCTGAGCGGTTCATTATTTTGTTCTAATGTTGCAGTTGATTGGCTCTAAGTTACAGCTGTCCAGTCTGGAGATCCGTTTATTGCAGCACCAGGACGCCAAATCCGTCCATAATGAACTTACCTTCCAGCGTTCGGCCGGTCAGTAAATCTGTACGGGCCTCCTTGAGCAGAATTTCCACAGGCAGCTCGTTATAGTTGAGCAGGAAGGTCAGGCTGGCTGACTCGCTGCTGCGGACCTGCAGCTCCACCTCGGTCGGCAGCTCCAGCCATCCGGCAGCAGGAGAGGCAAGCTCCAGGCTGTCTATAATTCTAACAGCTGCTTCCTCATTGAATACAGCCCCGTAATACCATACCTCGCCGCGGCCACGTTTGTTCCGTGTAACCGCAGGCTTGCCGGCATAATAATCGCTGGCATAGGTACCCATCACCTCTACCGTATCGGCTTCCACATGCAGAATATCATTGAAGGAATCAGCGCCGGTCAGCTCATCACTTCCATGGGCCCACTTTATTGTTGTCGGAAGGCGTCTGCCTTTGACCATAGTGAATTCTTCAACGGTAATCCCGCACAGCTCCTTGGCTGCTCCCGGGAATGCACGCATATAGCATTGGCCCCGGGAATCCTTATAGCCGGTCCGGCAGCCGAAGATCAGCTTGCCGCCCTGCTGCACGTACGCATCCAGCAGAGCTGCCGTTTCATCAGTCATGATGGCAGGATGCGGATAGACCAGCACTTCATAGCGGGACAATTCCTCAGCGGTTGTCTTGCTTCGTATATACACTATGTCTGTAGGAATGTGCTTATGCTGCAGCGCCTTGAACCACTCTTTGTTGCTCTGCCACATGAACGGCCCGTGCCAGATGTCATATTCGCCGTCCCACTCATTATCGTAATCGCGCAATATGGCAATGGATGCCTTGGCCGTTGTGCCGATAATGCTCTTGCCCGCAGCGCCAAGCTCCTTGCCGATCTCTGCAGCTTCCCGAACTCTGCGGTTCGGCAGATTATGATAATCGTTGATGCCGTGCCAGTAAATCTCATTGCCCATAGTGGCTGTGCGCCAGCGGAAATAGAGTACCATATCGGCGCCGTGGGCAATGGACTGGTATGTCCAAAGCCGCATCTGCCCGGGTTTAGGGGATGGCATATCCATCCGGTTAACCCAGCCGCCCGGACCGGACTGTTGCTCCATGATGCAATAGTTAGGGCTGATCGAACGGACTACCGATAATGATAAGCTCCAGCTGCGGTCAGCAAGCGGATTCCGCTCATTCAGATCATTGGAGATGCTGGAGAACTGCGGGTAGGAATCATAGCTGAAAAAGTCGAGCATTTCATCGCTCAGCTCATGGCTGTCGAGATGACCAAACAAGCCGTTGGTTGTCACCCATTGTCCAGGAGCCTTCTCCCGGAGGATGTCGGCCTGTACCTTGGCAAACGAAATGGCATTGTCGGAGATAAAACGTTTTTCGTCCAGTGCCTGATGCGGATTAGGCTGCCCGTGAACAGGTGTAGGACGCGGCAGGAATACCTGGGACCAGCTGGTATAGCTTTGGTTCCAGAAAACCGCGCCCCAGGCTTCGTTCAGCTTATTCAGCGTGCCATATTTCTGCTGCAGCCATTCACGGAAAGCAGTGTGATCGCTTTCAGAGTAGAATACGTTAATCTCACAATTCAGTTCATTGTCAATCTGCCAGCCGGCAACACCGGGGTGGCTGCTGTAACGCTCGGCCATTTGAGTCACGATCCGGGCACACAGCTCACGGTACTTCGGACTGCTGTAATTATAATGCCGGCGCATGCCATGCTGCAGGGTTACACCTTCTTGAGTTACGTTAAGCACTTCAGGATATTTTTCTGTCAGCCAGGCAGGAGGTGTAGCCGTAGGTGTTCCAAGGATCACCTTGAGTCCATGGCTATGCGCCAGATCAATGGCTCTGTCAAACAGCCCGAATTGAAAGCGGCCTTCCTCCGGTTCGAAGATGGACCAGGCAAACTCGCCCATGCGGACAATGGTAAAGCCTGTCTCTACCATGCGTCGGTAATCGTCATCCCACATCTCCTCCGGCCAGTGCTCCGGATAATAACAAACGCCAAGCTCGAACTTCTGGTCAGCAACAGGTTTCTTCATCATAACCTCCAAATGTAAAAAGATGCTTTATACAATCTATAAATCTATTGTAATAGCCGCACTGAGCTGTCTTATATAACATAATCTTGCTATTATATGATTATATTGCGTGGTGAAGATCCAAAGCAAAAAGGAGAAAGGCAATGATGAAACAACGGGTGCTACCGGCTCCGGCTTATGCCCATTATGTCTGTTATCCGGAATTTATCGGGCATTATAGCGATTTCCCGCAGCATGCGGAGCGCAGGAGCGAAGGGATGCTGAACAGCTACAATCTGCATCTGGTTTTTGACGGTTCGGGGTATGTGTTTCAGAATGGAATTAGGATACCTATGGGTATAGGCAGAGGTTTTCTCTACCCCCGGGGTGCTTATCAGCAGTATGGCTCAGATCCCGTGCTGCCATGGGAAGTGCGCTGGGTTCACTTCAGCACTTCGCTTTCACTGCCATTATTGGAGGAAGCTGACCAATCGCAGGGATACTTTTTCACATTCGACCTGAACGCCGGACTTGAACATCTGTTTGAGGAGATGTACCGCCTCAGTGCAGCCTACGAGACACAGAACGAGCCCCGCTTGTCAGCTGTGCTGTATGAAATTCTTGTCACCCTGCTGCAGAACTCCGAGCCTCTGCACGGATCGGTTCCGCTTGAAATCCGCCATTCGATACGCCGCACGGCTGACATTATCCATAATGAATGTGAGCGGCCGTGGACACTGGAAAGCATGTCACGGCTTGCAGGTTACAGCAGCTATCATTTTCTGCGGCTGTTCCGCTCCACCATGGGGAAGACGCCTAACCGCTATTTAAGCGAATGCCGGCTGGCCAGAGCCAAGCTGCTGCTGGTCTCTACGGAATTTCCTGTTGAGAGAATCGCGCTCCAGAGCGGCTTCCAGCAGTCCAGCTATTTTATCAAAGTATTCAAAGAAGCAGAAGGACTGCCTCCCAGCCAATACCGCCGTTCTTTCCGTTCATAGATTTGGCAGGAGCGAAGGGAAATGTTAACAAACCTTGTTCAATAAACAGCGCTGACCGCGCTGTTTAAGGGCATATTTGCGTATAAAAGGTTACAACGTGACTGGAAGAGTTACAAATTGGATACAAATCCCTGTGTGTTAGCAACTATAATAACTCTAGCAAATATTTCTGGGAGGAAATCAATGAGACAGTTCAGAAAAAGATCGGTTGCCCTTCTCTTGGGTACCTTGACCGTCGCCCAGCTGGCAGGAAGCCTGGCGGTGCCTGCTGTTCAGGCTGCTGGTACGCAAGCGTCAGCTACAGCAGCAGTCAAGATAAGTCCGGTTACAATGTCGGCGGGAGTAACCGCAACAGTTGAAGATGTTAATATTTGGACGCAGTCGGCGGTAATATATTGACCTACACCCTGAAGATTACCAATAACAGCAGCTCGACTGTGAATCTGCAGCGTTACTTTTCACGTGTCGTCACACCGGGCGGTTCCATTATTCCTGGCAATCCGGTAACCGCAGATGCGACGAAGAAAAAGATTGCTGCGAAGAACAGCATGAGTATTACATACTATGTGAATATCGGCCAAACCAAGTCCCTCTCAGGTGTCAAGATCGCCATGTATGTGTGGGACACCAAAAGCAAGGGATACCTCAAGCATACCGGTTCCTTCGCTATTCCGGCAGCGTATACTACAACAGCGGGATTGGGCAAAAGCATCAATACAAAGATGAATGACATCCCGGTCTCGGCCAGCGCCGACTCCCTGCAGCTCTATAAGTACGGAGGCAAAGTATACGCCAAGGTTGGTATCAGCATTACCAATAAAGGCAGCAAAGTACTAGGTGATACAGGCTACTCGGCCTATCTGGTTACAGCAAGCGGAACCTCCTTTGAGCTTGCCCTGAGCAGCTCCCAGACTGGTTATAAGATACAGCCGCAGGAGAAAAGGACTATCTTTTATCTGACCGAAATTCCTGCTTATCTGAATACGGCGAATATGAAGCTGCAGTTTACCCAGAAGGATGAAACACTCAAGCTTGAACTGGCCAAATCTTCCTTCAAACTGCCGGCGGCAACCACTCCGGATCTTGTAGTGGCAAGCGGGGCTGTCAAAAAAATGGTTGTAAACAGCAATACAGTAGATACCAAGCTTACCGGAGCCGCTGTTTATGCAGAGGATGACAAGGCAGTATGGTCATTCCATCTGCAGCTTAAAAATACCGGCAACAAGGCGGTAACAATGCCTGCTTATGAATTGTCAGTCAAATCGGCCAAGGGCACAGCGTTCCCGGTTAATGCCAAGGGCCTCAGCGGTCTTACCCTGAAGCCGCTTGAGACTAAGGTCGTTCCGCTGACTGCTGAAATTCCGCTTCAGGTGGAGCAGTCCTCACTGCAGCTGCAGATGATAGAGGCCGTTACAACCTCTGCCGGTACAGATGCCGGAGGCTCAGGTTCAGGAGCAGGTGAGGCTGCCGTCGATACGTCTGCAAAGCTTGTTTTTCCGGTTGCCTATTTCACCATTCCGTATACCCTGCGGGCCGATGTGCGCAGCGGTCAGGAGTACGGGATTACGAACCAGTACGGAACATTCTCCTACAGCCTGCAGTCGCTGCAGCGTTACCCGTGGAAGGATGATGATATTGTCCTGGCCAAAGTAAGAATTACCAATAACCAGTCCGTTAATCTTACGATTCCTGATCTCAAGGGCGCCCTGAAGCTGGATACCGATAATCTGGCGGCAACAACCGACCTGCTGATGGATAAGGAAGCGGCGGTGCTTGCACCGGGCCAGTATACAGACATCTCCTTGCTGACCAAAATTCCGTATACGGATGAGTTCAACAACGTGCGTGTTAATCTGTCTGTCAAATCGGAAACGGAGAGTATTCCGTTCCTGGACTTCAGCACAACCAGCTTCATAAGCAGTGTGAACCAGCTTAAACGCGGAGACAGCTATGTTATTACAGGTAAAGGCAAAAATGCCGCCGTTCAGGAAAACAAAACGACAGTCTATGAAGGCAGCAATTTCAACATCCTGTACACCGAGGTTCTGATGAGCAGCGCCGAGAAACGGCAGAGCAAGATGGCCCGCCTGCAGGCGTATTTCAAAACAGCTGACGGACAATTCTACGAAGCCAAGGTGAACCAGTCAGACAACCTGGCGACACCGGGCGGCAAGCAGCTGATCACACTGTGGGCCAAGCTGCCCAAAACAGTGGCCACAACAGAAGTTTCAGCTTATCTCGGATCAGGCGTGACTGGCAGCAAGCTGAGTGAAAGCGGGGAACAGCCGACCGGATTTATCAATGTAGCTTCGCTTCCGCTTACTCCAAAGGCGGTTGTACCGGCAGCCAATCTGCAGAATATTGTCCTTTATCCTTATACATTAAATGTGCTCAGCTCCGATGGACGCCATGTGGAAGCCAGCGATACGGTTAATCTGAACATCACCTATAACCTGACGCGGGAAAACAGCTATGATGCCGGAGAGTCCGAGCATAAGCTGGTACTGCGGATCACAGATCCGTTCGGCCAATCCCAGGACAAAGTGCTGGCAATTGGTACAGAGCTGCTCGAAGGGAACAACCATACCTATTCTCTGTCCTTCACTAAAAATCTCTATAAGCAGATCACAGGCGGATCGTACAGGCTGACCGTCTATGATGAGTTCCAGGGCGAGCGGCAGGAGCTGGGCAGCCAGCTCTTCACAATGCGGTTTGAACCGCTGCCGAAGCCTGCAGATGACGATAAAGAGACAGAGAAATAAGGATCTATTCCAAGTCCACTAAAGGAGCAGCTTCCATGTTGCGAGTTGAAAATATCAAGCATTCGTTTAAAACCGGCAATGAATGGACAACGGTTCTGCACGACATCAATTTTACAGTCAACAAAGGTGAGATGGTCGCGCTGCTCGGCAGCTCCGGCTCGGGCAAATCCACCATGCTGAACCTTATGGCCGGGCTGATGAAGCCGACGGAAGGCCATATTTACATTGCCGGCCATGATATCGTCCAGATGGGCGAGAACAAGCTGGCTGAATTCCGCCGCAAGCATATCGGCTTTATCTTTCAGGCTTACGAGCTGATTACAAGCCTTACGGTGCGTGAAAATGTTGAGCTGCCGCTCGTCTTCCAGTCCGTATCCCCCTCGGTCCGCAAGCAAAAGGCGCTGGCGCTGCTGGAGCAGGTCGGCATCCCGGACAAAGCGGACTTGTTCCCTTCTCAGCTCTCCGGCGGCCAGCAGCAGCGGGTCAGTATCGCCCGTTCGCTGATTACCGAGCCCTCCGTTATCTTCGCGGATGAGCCGACCGGGAATCTGGATACCCGGACGGAGGAAGAGATTATTGCCATTCTGCTGAAGCTGAACCAGTCCCTGAAGACAACCTTTATTGTTGTCACACATGAACTGGAGGTTGCAGAGCAGATGCAGCGCACTTTCTCCCTGCGTGACGGCTATCTGATCAACAATCCTCCGGCAGCAGCAGATGCGGAGTCCGCAGAAGGAGGTACGGGATGAAGATCAGGGATATTTCACGGATGGCCTGGGATCAGGTCAAACGGCGCAAGGTGGTCACCGGTCTGTGCATGACAGGGATCTCCATCGGCTGTGCAGCCATCATTGTGGCGCTCAGCATCGGCCAGTCCGCCCAGACTTATGTAACAGATGAAGTGAACCGGAATTTCAAAATGGATGAAATCACCGTTACTCCGGGCGGCGGTATTCCCTCCCAGGGCGGTGGCAGCGGAGGGGCTACACAGAACAATGAAAACCTTGACCCCGGCAAGCTCACGGCCCAAAAGCTCGAAATTATAAAGAGCCTGAATCATGTTGTGGCAGCCGCCCCCTTTGAAGACGCAGGCTATATGCAGATGCTGACGGTTGATAATAAAATTGCCGATGTTCAAGTTAAAGCAACAGACCTGCGGACGCTTAAGGAGTTCGGCTTTAAGTTCAAGCAGGGCGGTGTTACTGATCTTCCAGGCATGGTAGTGCTTAATTATGGCGCGACACTCGGTCTTATCGACAACGAGACCCGGCAGAAGCTGTATGAGCAGATGGGGGCTGACCCGTTCAATTCGGACCTCATGAACCAGTACAACAGCTTGTCTGTGCTTCCTTCAGAGATGTACAGGCAGCAGGTTCAGCTTCAGGCCACAGATTATTCAACCACTGAAGGTAAAGTCAAGCTCAGTTCGGCGCTTCAGGTAGGCGGTATCCTGGCTACGGCGGAAGGAACAGATGACCTGCGGGCCTCTTACGAAAAGATCATGTACGTATCGCTTGAAACAGCTGCCCAGCTGACCGAGCAATTGTCTTTCGGCAATAATAACGGCATGACACCGAATGTAGAAGAGAACAGCTACAAAACCGTTACGGTAAAGGTGGACAGTACAGACAACATCAAATCAGTGGAAGCCATGATCCAGAAGCTGAATCTGAATGCCATGGATAATCTGTATCAGCAGGAGATGCTCAAGGAGCAGTTCGATATGATAAAAATGGCTGCTCTCGGCATCGGTGTATTCATTCTGGTGATCGCGTCAATCTCCATCATTGTAGCCATGACGATGTCCACGCATCAGCGCAGACGGCAGATCGGCATTATGAAGGTGCTGGGCGCCAACATGGGGCAAATCCGCAACATGTTCATTACGGAAGCGGCACTGCTCGGACTTCTCGGGGGACTGCTGGGTGTGCTGTTCTCGTATCTGATTATCATGGGGCTTAATAAGCTGGTTGGTACAGCAGGTGACAGCCTGAACTTCTTTATCCCGTTAACGACCATTCCGGTAGGACTGGCCTTTGCAATAATGACGGGCGTACTGTCAGGGATTTACCCGGCAATCAGTGCATCCAGAACCGACGCGCTTACAGCGATTAAACGGGATTAGCGGTTAGCATAAGCTATAGTTAATGTATTTCAAGCTGAAAGGAAGCCCACAATGAAAAGAATAATCAAGCGGAGCCTGAAATGGATTATTATCGCAGTAATCATTATAGGCGCAGGATATATGCTGTACGGCAAAATGTTTAAGGCCGAGGAAGCGGAAATCGTGATGGAGCCGCCGCAGGTGATCAGCTTCCCGGTGACCCAGGAAACAATGACCAGCTCTGTTCAGGTCAAGGGGAAATCCCAGTACCAGGAGGAGACGCTGGTTTATGCACCGTTTGCCTCCAAGGTAACCGGGTGGAAGGTGGAGAACGGCGGGCAGGTCAAGAAGGGGGATGTGCTGTTTACTCTGGACCAGTCTACACTCAAGAATGAAATTGCCCAGACGGAGGCGGCGATCCGCAAGGCTGAGCTTGAGGCGGAGCTAAACGCTTTTGTCAGCCAGCAGGAGGATGAGAGTGCAGCTCCAATCGGTACGGAGGCAGAACGTCTCAAGGCACTGGCTGCCGAGGAGGCGGCCCGGCTGAATGACGAGCTGAATCAGGTCAACGCAGAAATCCAGCAGCAGGAGCTCAAGGATAAGAAGGCTAAGCTGAACACTGCCGTTTATCATGCGCCGGCTACAGGGATTTTCCTGTATGACAGCAGCACTGAACGGCCGCAGACGGTGACAGACAACCAGTATATCGGCAAAATCGTCGATCTGAACAAGCTGGAGTTCATTGCTTCAGTCGGGGAGCAGGACATTTTCAAGATCAAGCAGGGTATGAAAGTTAATGTGAAAATGACGGCGATGAAGGATCTGATTCTGAGCGGAGAAGTGACGGAGGTCTCCAAGTTTGCGACCAACACGACCGGACAGAATTCGGCCGGACAGGTTCCGCAATTTGATGTGGTCATATCGCTGCAGCCTGACGAGCATCTGATCGGCGGGTTAAGCCTGAGCGGAGATATCGAGACCTCGCGCCGGGAGAATGCGGTGGTGGTATCCAGCATGGCAGTAATACATGAAGGCGAACAGAGCTTTGTTATGCTGGATAAAGGTGACGGGGTTTATGAACGCCAGGAGATCAAGATCGGGCTGGAGACTTCGGATAAAACGGAGGTTCTAAGCGGGCTGAAGGCCGGAGATACGGTCGTTCTGCAATAGATTCCAATACAAAAGGGAGCTGCGGCTGTTGATGCCGCAGCTCCCTTTGTTGTTATTTGCTTATGCTTTACCGGACTTACTTTGCCAACGTCTTGCGCCATGCCTTGATATCACTGTTCAGTTCAGTCAGATCGGGGACGGCAACTGGCTTATCAGTCAGCTTATATTTTTCTTTGAGCGCCAGAATACGGTACACGCTTTCGTCGATCCGTGATTCCGGGATCACTCCGCTGCGGACACTCTCCAGCAGTGCGGCCCGCACCTTCCGTTCATTGGAATATTCGTGTGCAATCAGCAGGATGTCACTGCCGGCAAGGACAGTATCTACTGCTGCCGCAGGCAGCGTATAGTGATCCGTAATGGCGCCCATTGTCAGATCGTCCGTAATGACAACCCCGCCGAAGCCCATCTGCTCCCGGAGCAGGCCGCCGATAATCTCAGCAGAGAGGGAGGCTGGCTTGTCCGGATCAAGCTGCGGATAAAGAATATGGGCTACCATTACGGCATCCGCTCCTTCCTTGACCGCAGCCTGAAACGGCAGCCATTCCAGCTTGGCTAGCCCTGCGACGCTTTTGTTCACGACGGGCAGCTCAAGGTGAGAGTCCACAGAGGTATCGCCATGACCTGGAAAATGCTTAATAACAGGAATGGCGCCTTCAGATGCAAGACCCTTCATCTCGGCAATGCCAAGCCGTGAGACAAGCTCGGCATTATTCCCGAAGGAACGCTCACCGATGACCGGATTATCAGGATTGCTGTTGATGTCCAGCACAGGGGCAAAATTCATATTAAAGCCGGATGACAGGACTTCCCTTGCCAGCAGACTGCCCATCTCCGCGGCACTTTCCGTTTTGTTTACGGCTCCGACCTTGCTGTTAGCCGGAATAGCAGCATATTCTTCAGGCATCCGGCTCACCTTGCCGCCTTCCTGATCGACGCTCATGAACAGCGGCACTTTGTTTGCGCTATTGCTCTGCTTCAGTGCGTTGATCAGGGAGATCATGCTTTTAAGGCTGCTGATATTGTCTTTATAGAGGATGATTCCGCCGATCTCGTCTTCCGCAATCATCCGCTTGGCTTCACTGTCCAGCCTGGTACCATCAATACCGGCCAGAAGCATTTGTCCGATTTTTTGCTCCAGCGTCATTCCGGCAATCTGCGTTACAAGATTGTCATTGCCGCTGTCATACGCGGGCGGAGAAAGTGAAGGAGCTGCTGACGGTGTTACAGAGGGCTCAGGGGCGGCAGGCTGCGGTGTAGGGGACTTGGCAGGCGCTGACCCGCCGCCGGCAGCTGCTCCGGGTGAGACAGGAGCGGCAGACGCTTGTGACGGCGGAGGGCCGTCCGCTGCGCTGTTACCCGTACTGCAGCCGGTTAGCAGCATCAAGGTTATAGCTGTAATTATCGAGGTGTATCGGCCGGTATTAATCATATAAGGGGCCTTCCTTTCGTTTGCAGATTCACATCCCGGGATGATAAGATGTATGGGAATAAGCAGTACATAGGCTTAACAAGCAATTCATTTTACAAGGATGAGGTGACGTGTTCATGAAGGAAGATTTGATGAAGACACTTAATGAACAGATGAATTTTGAGTTCTATTCCGCTCATGTCTATCTGGCAATGGCTGCATATTGTTCCGGTGAGAGCCTGGACGGCTTCGCTAATTTTTTCCTGGTACAGGCAGAGGAGGAACGGTTCCATGCCATGAAGATCTACAAATTCCTCAATGACCGTGATTACCGCGCCACACTGGCAGCAATGCCGGAGCCTAACAACAACTACACCTCCATGCTGGATGCTTTTGAGCATGCCTATGCCCATGAACAGCAGAATACCAAGAAATTCTATCATCTGGCTGACCTGGCGCTGGATGCGCGCGAGCATGCAACCATCTATTTCCTGAAGTGGTTCATTGATGAGCAGGTGGAGGAAGAAGCGCTGTTCAGCAATATTATCGCCAAGCTCAAACGGATTGAGACGGACAGCAACGCCTTCTACATGCTGGATGCGGAATTTGCCGCCCGTTCCTTTACGCCGCCTGCGGAATAAGCTGCAGGACCAGATCATCGCCATACTATAGCCAAATGCGGGATGTATTCTTTAACAGAATACGTCCCGTTTTTTACATATGTAATAGACTCAGTAAAGATGAAAAAGTTACAGTACACCCTTGATTATCGTAATCGCAAGCCAGACTAATCTTTAAAAGTTGAACTAATGCAAAGGTTGTTGCATACAGCAACACACTTCCGGGTATCCAACTCTATTTAGAGAGGTTAACTCTTGCGCCGGCCGGCAACACTGTTTCTCTAGACCCACCCGGATGCCAGCGTGTAGTATGGAACAATACTATTGTTTTGGAGGTTCTTTTGTTTTGAAAAACTACAGCGACATCAAACAAAGTGAAAAAGGGGCCTGGCTCAGTCTGCTGGCATACATAGTGTTATCTGCTGTCAAACTGCTGATCGGGACCTTCTCGGGCTCACAGGCGCTGCTTGCCGACGGGCTTAACAACAGCACCGATATTATTGCATCCATTGCCATTTTGATCGGTCTCAAAATTTCGAGAAGACCCCCGGATTCCAATCACAGCTACGGGCATTTCAGAGCGGAGACGGTTGCCGCACTGATTGCTTCCTTCATCATGATTGCTGTAGGGTTTCAAGTTCTGTACCAGGGCGTGAACAAGTTCATCCAGCCGGTGCTGGAGACGCCTGACCTGATTGCCGCCTGGACCGCAGCCGCGTGTGCCGTGGTCATGATGGTTGTATATCTGTATAACATCAAGCTGGCCCGCAGACTTAACAGTAATGCCATGCAGGCAGTGGCTCAGGATAACCGTTCGGATGCGCTTGTCAGCATGGGCGCTTTTATCGGGATCATCGGATCGCAATTCGGCCTGCCCTGGCTCGATCCTGTAACTGCAGTTATCGTCGGCCTGCTGATCTGCAAAACGGCCTGGGACATCTTCCGTAAAGCTACCCATGACCTGACTGACGGCTTCGATGCAGGGCAACTGGAGCTGATGAAGCAGACGGTGGCGGGGATTGCCGGTGTGGAATCCATCAAAGACATTAAAGCGAGAGTACACGGCAACAACGTGCTGGTTGATACAACGGTACTTGTAAAATCCAGTCTCAATGTCATACAGAGCCACGATATCACGGAAGAGATCGAGGATCAGCTGAAAGGCCGGCACCGGGTTTCTGATGTGCTGGTACATATCGAACCGGTGTGAGTTATAGAATGGTTTAAGCGGAAAGCCTGAGCAATCAGGTTTTTTTGTTTGCCAAAAATAAACATTAGAAGCTTGACTTTACCATTACGCTTGTGCATATAATATCATTATGTTAATAACAATTAAACAATAAGTTATCCGTACGTCTAAAATAGATGAAGGAGCGTTATATGAACAAGCAACCCATAACTGATGCCCAGGGGCAAACAGAGGAACAGTTTCTGCAAAACTATGATGCGGGGGTGTATGAGCGCCCGTCCGTGACCGTGGATATGCTGATTTTTACCGTGATGGAACAGGAGCAGAATAACTACCGGAAGCTGTCCGAGAAGTCACTTCAGCTTCTGCTGATCAAGCGGGGACAGCACCCTTATCTGGGGCAGTGGGCACTGCCGGGAGGCTTCGTTTCCATTAACGAGAGCATTGAGGACGCGGCCAGAAGAGAGCTGTATACAGAGACGAATATCGACAACATCTACATGGAGCAGCTATACACTTGGGGTGATGTGGAGCGTGATCCGCGCATGCGTGTGATCAGCTGCTCCTATATGGCGCTGGTTGACCGGACAACGCTGAATGTGCAGGCAGGCGATGATGCGGCTGATGCCGCCTGGTTCGAGGTAACACATCAATTAATGGCAACAAACCGTACTGAACTGGAACAGGGATATGAGCTGGAGAAAAGATTCCGGATAACGCTGCAAAATGAGCAAACCACACTTACAGGTACTGTCAGCCATACCGAGACTGTCCAAGGGCATGTCCGTAAAGCACACAGCCGGATTATCGAGAGTGAAGGGCTCGCTTTTGATCATCTGCTGATGGTGCAGTATGCTATCGAACGGCTGCGCGGCAAGGTGGAGTATACGGACATTATTTTTAATCTGATGCCGCCGTTGTTTACTCTGTCAGAGCTGCAGCGGGTCTACGAAATTATCCTTGGCAAAGAGCTGCTGGCCGCAGCCTTCCGCAGGAAGATCGCCGACAGTGTGACGGAGACGGATGAATATACCAAAGATGCCGGTCACCGGCCCTCCAGGCTGTACCGGTATAACGTAAATAAAGAATAACCGATCGGGGCTGAGAGTGATGAATAACTCCAATAACGGAAGAAATAAACGTGCATTAGTTGCTCAAGAAACTTTAGATATTATTGCTGCAGGCCATTATATCAACAGATCCGGACAGCAGGCAGATATTGCCGAAGCAGTCAGCGCGGCCATTTCCGGTTCACAGTTATATAGGCCCGCGGAGCTCAAGATGCTGAATGAACGCACAGCACAGCAGCTCCGTAATCACCCTGCGGATAAGCCGAACATCTCAGTAACGGCCGAGTCCACGCTGGAAGCAGCGCAGCGTCTGGTGGAACGGGAAGATCATGAACACATCGTATGCCTGAATTTTGCTTCTGCCAAAAATCCGGGCGGCGGCTTCCTTGGGGGCAGCCAAGCCCAGGAGGAGAGCCTTGCACGTGCATCCGCCCTCTATCCGGCGATCTCTCAAATGAAGGAAATGTACGATTATAACCGCAGCCGCAAATCTTGCTTATATTCCCACTATATGATCCATTCTCCGGGTGTTCCCGTATTCCGCGACAGCCGTGATCTGCTGCTGGATAAGCCTTATACCGTGTCCATGATTACTGCACCTGCTGTTAACGCAGGAGTGGTCAAGGAACGGGACCCGCAGGAAATACCGCTGATTGCCGGGGTGATGCTGGAGCGGATCCGCTATATTCTGGCTGTTGCGGCAGATCAGGGTCACCGTGAGATAGTACTCGGGGCATTTGGCTGCGGCGTGTTCCGCAATGACCCGGCTGAGGTTGCCGGATACTTCCGGCAGGTGCTGGTGGAGGAAGGCTACCGGACGCTTTTTAAACACATCGTATTTGCAATTCTTGACCTGTCACCGGACCAGGCGGCTATTAATGCTTTCCGGCTTAAGCTGCTATAAGGTTAACGGAGGTCTTGAAACAGCTACCTGAAGAATATCAGATAGGTCAAGCGCAAGAGCAGCTCTTGCGCTTTTTTGTATGAAAATGTAAATCCGTGTCTGAAAGTTGTGATGTTGTTCACAGAACCTTTGTCCGGAAAAGTAGAAAATAAGGGGTGTATTTGTCTACTTGGAAAATTTGGAAAAGGGCAAGGTGAGTTATGATCGACTGGAAGGAATCGTACGACATCGGTGTGGAGACAATCGATTGCCAGCACAGACAGCTGCTGAAGAAGCTTAATGAATTTTTTGAGGCATGCACCAATCAGAAGGGCAAAGAACAAATCGAAGAGACACTGAGATTCCTTAAAGAGTATACGCTGGAGCACTTCAGCAGTGAAGAGCAGCTAATGGTGGACATTGACTTCCCTGAGCTGGCGGAGCACCAGAAGACACATGCAGAGTTTGTGCAGACTGTTCTGGAGCTTGAGGAGACGGTGAAGACGAAGGGCGTATCTGTCCTCTCAACAATCAAGTTGAACCGCACATTGACAGACTGGCTGCTTAACCACATCAGCAAATGCGATCAGTTGATCGGCGACTGTATTGCCGCCAAGGGCAAAGCGGTATAAATACATAATTGAACTTGAAGATGCCGTGAGGCATTTTCTTTTTTTATATGCAGCAGATGTCTGGAAAGCATTTTATCAGAGTCAGCGGGCAGAATTTATACCTGGCAAATATTCTGTGTTATGATTTGAATTAGAACGTAACGTATAGAAAAGCTGTACGCTAAAGGAGTGAAATAATGAAAAATTTGCGTATGCTGCTGTCTGGTGCCGTAATGCTGCTGGTGTTGGGACTGGTTAATTTCTACATTGGCTATCATCTCTGGATTTGGCTGAAGGATGTAGTGCCGGGTATCCTGGCAGGTGTGTACTGGACGGTGTTTATGCTTATAGCCTTTGCTTACATGATCGGAATGGTTCCTTGGCCTAAGGCAGTAAAGCCTGCCGCCAGGTTGTTTAAGGTAATCGGCTCTTATTATCTGGCCTGCATGGAATTCGCTGTTATTGTGCTGCCGCTGACCGATCTGCTCTACTGGGTGCTGGGTCTGATGGGCTTTGACCGTAGTGCATTTACAGCCGAAGCCGGGATAACGCTGGTGCTGCTGCTGGCTGTGTTCCTGATCTGGGGCTCGCGCAATGCCTGGAGTACAGTCGTACGGACCCATCCGGTCCGGATCGATAAGTCCATCGGGACCAGTGCACCGCTCACTGTTGCTGTGGCATCCGATCTTCATCTGGGCAACATCGTCGGTAACCGCCATCTGCGCAAAATGGTGGCTGAGATCAACCGGATGGAGCCGGATATTATCCTGCTGGCCGGTGACGTGCTGGACGACAGCATCGAGCCGTTTATCCGAAACGGTATGAGTCTGCAACTGAAGCAGCTCAAGGCACGTTATGGTGTATACGCCGTTCTTGGTAATCACGAGTATTACGGCGGTTCAATAGCCCAGTACACGGAAGTGATGGCAGGCATCGGTATCAGGGTGCTGCAGGATGAAGTGGCTGAAGCAGGCGGTGTATACATTGCCGGACGAAAAGACAAAACAGCAGAGTCGATGCAAGGCGGCAGAATGAGCGTTCAGGCACTGCTTGAGGGGCTTGATCATACGCGTCCGATACTGATGATGGATCATCAGCCGACCGGTTTTGACATTGCCGCGAAGACGGGTGTGGATGTGCTGTTATCCGGTCATACCCACCGAGGCCAGATCGCGCCGAACCACTGGATTACGAGACGCCTGTTCGAACTGGATTGGGGCTATCTGCTCAAAGATAAGCTGCATGTTATCGTGTCATCCGGCTATGGTACCTGGGGACCTCCAATCCGGCTGGCCAGCCGCTCGGAGCTGATCAGGCTGGAGGTGCTGCTTGAAGGCAGCAAGAGCTATCAGGAAGAGCCGCTGTCGGCGAAGACAGTGCTGGTGTAGGGTTCATTTTAAACAGACCCCCTGCAATCTTACGGGAGAGCGGGGGGTTAACCATGTTCAGGGAGTGGATAGATTGAAGTACATTGAGTTTGGCCTCGGAAACCGCTGGCTGATCCGTACTGAGACGGAGCTTGCCGATGGTACTGAATTTGAGGAGCGGGGAATCATTGGGCCGGTAAAGCTGCATTCCGTTTACATAAGATGCTGGGCGGGTAGAACGGTATTTATTTTTGATGTAAGATCAGGTTTCAAAAGAACCCGGAAAAGCCGGAAGGCATTCAAGCTCATCTTCGGCATCAGCAGTTATATGAATTAACACTTTTCTTTTGACAAGGGAGGCAGTTGAACGTATATTAAAGTAGTTAAGGTATTAACTAAATGGAGCTGGTTTCGGTGAAGGATGAATTACACAAGCTTGTGCTGGAGCAGCCGTTCACGACTGAGGCTTTTTTTGCACTGGTAGAAACGACTGCGAGTGCAGTAGCTGTATCGGAAAAATACTGGCAGGCTCATGGACTGAACGGAGCCAGGGTCCGGATTCTGGTGGAGATTGCGAAGCATGGCGGGAGTATGCTGCCTTCCGAATTGGCTGAGAAGATCGGCGTCAGCAAAGCCAATATTACCTTACTGCTCGCACCCTTAGAGAAGGAAAGCTATATCGTCCGTACCGGTCATGCCGAGGACGGCCGTAAGACGGTTATTACGATTACGGAGCAAGGAGAAGCGCTGCTGCTGGAGCATTTGCCGGACAACCGGCTTGCGGTTGCAGAGCGGATGAGCCGGCTCGAAGAGCAGGAGCTTCGTCAGCTGCTGCTGCTGCTGGGCAAGCTGAACCGGGCATAGACCAGGCGGTTATTAAGCCGCTAATGGTTTCCCTGTCTTTTTGTGCAGATAGTTAAGGGGTTAATTAAAATAACTATTATTTTTTGTAGAAGGGAAAGAGAATGAATGACAATAATGATTACCGGGGCAACAGGTCAGCTTGGAAGGATGATTATAACGGAGCTGCTGCAAAAGATACCGGCAGGACAGCTCATTGCAGGTGTGCGCACTCCGGATAAAGCTGCTGAGCTGCAGCAGTCCGGTGTGGAAATACGAATGGCGGATTATGACGTTCCGGAATCGCTTGATTCGGCTTTCCGCAATATCTCACGGCTGCTGTTAATCTCCAGCCCGCATCAGGAAGATGCTGTCCGGCTTGTCCAGCATAAGCGCGTAATTGATGCCGCCCGCAGAGCCGGTGTGGAGCATATCTTTTATACCGGCTTTGCTTTTTCACATCAGGGAAGCCCGGACAATGTTCATACCCTCACAGAGCAGGCAATTGCGGATAGCGGACTAAGATACACTTTTTTGCGTAATGCATTGTATTTGGATTTCGTGAATGTGCTCGGCTTACAGGAGGCAATCAACAGCGGTGTCCTGGTCACACCCCCCGGAGAATGGCGTTTCAACTCGGTTACGCGCCGTGATCTGGCACAGGCAACTGCAGAGGTTCTTCTCAGTAATCAGCATGATCATCCAAGTTATGAATTAACAGCACCGCAGGCCTGGACCTTTCATGATCTGGCTGAGGCGCTCAGCGAATGGGCTGGCAAAACGGTTGTTCACCGTGAAGACCCCGGAATTCGCCACTGGATTTATAACTATCTCGCCGGCATAAACACCGCCTCTACAACAGGCGATCTGGAGAGGTGGATTGGAAAGCCCGTTACTCCGCTCAATAAGAGCATAGCGGATTTTATTTTAGCGGAATAGAGATAGTCATATTTAACAGAGAGAGGATGTCCGGTTGTCATCCGTAAGCATTGTTGCTACGATATAGGACAGCTAGATTTGGATACAGGAGTGGATTGCCGATGAAAAGGATACTGGTTGCCGACGACGATATGAATATCCGCACACTGCTGCGGCATGTACTGCTGCGGGAGGGCTATGCTGTTGCAGAGGCAGAAAACGGGCTTCAGGCGGCGGAACTGATGAAAGCAAGCACCGTGGATCTGGCGGTTGTGGATGTGATGATGCCGCAGATGGACGGACTGGAGCTGTGCCAGTACATACGGGAAACTTATGATATTCCCATTATTCTGCTCACTGCTCGCCAGCAGCTAAGCGACAAGGAGCAGGGGTATCTGCGGGGGACAGATGATTATGTGACCAAGCCATTTGAGCCGGAGGAGCTGCTGTTCCGCATCAAGGCACTGTTCCGCCGGTATTCGATCGCTTCGGATGATAAAATCCGCCTCAACTCCATCCTGATTGACCGTAAAAATTACGAGATCAGTGACGGAAACGAGGTACTGCTGCTGCCGGTAAAAGAGTTCGAGCTGCTCGCACAGCTTGCGCAGTATCCGGGGCGGTTGTTTTCGCGCAGTGAGCTGATTGAGCTGGTCTGGGGAGCGGATTACGAGGGGGATGAGCGGACAGTGGATGTGCACATCAAGCGGCTGCGCCAGCGGTTTGCGGATTACCAGAATGACTTTGTGATCCGGACCGTGCGCGGAATCGGCTACAAAGTGGATATGGTGAACGGATGAAATCCCTTTATATAAGAATGTGCCTGCTGTTCTGTTCCATGATCGTAATGAGCAGTGTGCTTGGCTTCCTTGTTTCCAATCTGTATTATCAGGCCCGGATCAAGCCGCAGAACGATGCCAAGCTTACCAAAATGGCCATCGGTCTCCAGCAGTTCATCCAGGATCATCCGGACAGTGCCGGGGAGTACCTGCTTAGTACGGCTTCGCTCGGCTATAAGCTGTACCTGACCAACGGGGAAGGCGATGAGCGCTTCTATGGTCTGCCTTTCCGGGAAAAGGATCTGCCGGAGGAGAAGCTGGAGCTGGTGCTGGGCGGCGGTGTCTATCATGGAGTCGCTGAGTTTCCGGGCAGCGCGTTTATTACCGGATTTTTCGATAATCAGCTTACCAATACCATCGGCGTTCCGGTCCAATTGAACGGGCTGACCTATGCGCTGTTCATGCGTCCGGATGCGCAGGTGCAGTTTGGCGAGCTGCGGATGTTTTTTGCCATGCTGATCGGGTTCAGCATTCTGTTCAGTTTATGGTTTGTTGTTGTAGCCGTGCTGCATGTCGTTAAACCGATTACCCGGCTTACCGCGGCCACTCAACGAATCTCCAAAGGCAGATATGACATCCGGCTGAATACAAGACGGCGCGATGAGATCGGGCAGCTGGCTTCCCATTTTATGATCATGAGCAGGGAGCTGGAGCGGACCAACCGGGCACGGCAGGAATTCGTCGCCAACGTCTCACATGAGATTGAATCCCCGCTGACCTCGATTCAGGGCTTCGCCCATGCACTTAAAGATACCGGTTTGTCCGGGGAGCAGCGAATGGAGTATCTGGATATTATTGACCAGGAGAGCCGCCGCCTGTCCGTGCTGAGCAAACAGCTGCTGACCCTCTCCTCCTTGGACTATGACGAAAATGCGCTGCAGAAGCAGAAGGTCGATCTCCGGGCACAGCTGCGCCAGGTCATTCAGATTATGGAATGGCGGCTGACCGAACAGGAACTGGCAGTACGACTGCATGTGGAGGAGATTACCCTTACGGCCGATTCCAATCTGCTATACCAGGTGTGGATGAACCTCGTATCCAATGCGGTCAAATATACGCCGGCGGGCGGGACCATTACCATTTCTGCATCGGCGGCTAACGGGGTTTGTACAGTAAAAGTAGCGGACACAGGAGAGGGGATTCCCCCTGCCGAGCTGCCGATGATTTTTGACCGGTTCTATAAAAGGGATAAGGCGCGCACCGCGGGTACTAGCAGCACCGGCCTCGGTCTTTCGATCGCCCAAAAGATTGTCATGGCGCATAACGGCACCATCGAGGTGGAAAGTACCGTTGGCGCAGGTACTGCTTTTACGGTGACACTGCCGCATCTGTAATGGTTTATTCATACTCCGTTCATTTTCGCCCTCTACACTGTTGTCATACAGAGATGAGGGAGTGGTACTATGTTTTTGGCTTTGAGGGAGATGAGGCACTCCAAGGCAAGATACAGTCTCATTATGGTAATCATGCTGCTGGTTTCGTTTCTGGTGCTGTTCGTAACCGGACTGGCCCGCGGACTTGCCTATGCCAATATTTCTGCTGTCGAAAATATGCCGGCCAACTACTTTGCGTTACAAGACGATGCTGAGCATACCTTCAGACGTTCCCAGTTAAGCGGGACAGATCTGAGTACAGCACAGTCTATTACCGGCACACAAAATGCCGCTGCGCTTGCCGTTCAGACAAGCACCGTTACAGCAGAGGCTGCTGATACGAAGGCGGATATCACTTTTTTTGCGGTAGATATGGACGGGATGCTCGCGCCTGAGGTCGTGGAAGGAAGCTCCTTAACCAATTCTTCGCAGGGCGGCGCTGTTGTTGATTCGAAGCTTACAGAGTCGGGAATTACCGTCGGCAGTACGATAACAGATCAGGCATCAGGAATGAGCTTCAAAGTACAAGGGGTTGTAGATGACAGCTCCTACAGCCACATGCCAGTCGTCTATATTACAACGGCAGATTGGCAGTCGATGAAGAGCGGTAATGTACCGCCGGGCTCTGATCAGCAGTCAGCTCCATATAATGTTATAGCGCTAAAAGCAACTTCGGCACAGGCGGCCGAGATTGCGGGCAAGCTGGATCATGTTGAGACAATTACGCAAAATCAGGCGATTAAGAGTATTCCGGGCTATGCCGCAGAACAGAATTCCCTGCAAATGATGATTGCCTTCCTGTTTGTCATCGCGGCTTTTGTACTCGCTGTGTTCTTTTATGTTATCACTATCCAAAAGACGAGCCAGTTCGGTATTCTTAAGGCGATGGGGACCAAAATGTCCTATCTTGCCTGGAGTGTCGTCGGCCAAGTGCTGATCCTCTCCGTAGCGAGTCTGACTGTCAGCCTGCTGCTGACCTTCGGGATGAATATGGGGCTTCCGGATTCGATGCCGTTCCAGCTGGAAGGTTCGACCATTCTGCTGACCAGCGTTTTGTTTGTAGGGATGTCACTGCTTGGAGCGCTTATTTCGGTAGCGAGAGTAGCAAAGGTAGATGCCTTGGAAGCGATAGGGAGGGCTGGAGCATGAGTACCATGTTGATGATGAAGCAGGTTACCCAGACTTACGGGGACGGCGGACAGACGATGTCTGTACTGGACAATCTTGATCTTACGGTTCACGAAGGGGAGTTCGTGGCAGTTCTGGGACCTTCCGGCTCCGGCAAAAGCACCTTCCTCTCTGCAGCGGGAGCACTTTTGACGCCAACCAGCGGTGAAATCTACATTGACGGAGAGTCCCTTAACAATAAGGATAAAAAGGAGCTGACAGCGCTCAGGCTGCAAAAAATCGGCTTTATGTTCCAGAGCGCGCAGCTGCTGCCTTACCTGAAAGTTGAGGAACAGCTTCTGTATGTTGCCAGGCTGGCGAAGCTGGAGGCGAAGGAGGCAAAGGCGCGGGCAGCCCATCTGATGCAGCGGCTTGGTATCTGGGATCGCCGCAGCCACTATCCTGAGAAGCTGTCCGGGGGTGAGAAGCAGCGTGTGGCGATTGCCAGAGCCTGGATGAACAAGCCGGCGATCCTGTTCGCGGACGAGCCGACGGCGAGTCTGGACTTCGAGCGCGGCCGGGAGGTCGTACGGATGATCGCGGATGAGGTGCAGAGCGAAGGCAAAGCCGCAGTCATGGTCACCCACGACGAACGGATGCTGGAATGGTGCACCCGTGTGCTGCTTCTGGAGAACGGTGCTCTAGTGGAGCATAAGTAAATCTGATGATAAGCCTGATCCCTTGATACGCCGGGATCAGGCTTTTTCCGCTGTCAGCAGCTTTTCCAGAAAGACGCGGATTGCCATTGCGGTCTGGTGTTCTTTGCGGCGGATGATCAGGAAATCCCTTTCCGGCAGCTTCTGTCTGGTCCGGAGCTCGACCATTTCCCCGCTGGCCAGCTCTTTGCGCACAATCCAGCGTGATAACAGGGAAAGTCCCAGACCGGCGGCCACCGCTTCCTTGACTCCCTGGCTGCTGTTAAACACATAAGAGCGTTTAACGGTAAGCCGCCCTTCCTGCAGAAAATGATCGCTGTATGCCCGCGTGCCGGAACCTGTCTCCCGCAGCACCCAGATCTGATTCTGCAGCATCCCGGTATCCACAATCAATTCCCCGGCAAGCGGATGGCCCGCTGCAGCAGTAATGATCATCTCATCCTTCATATAGGGGATAATGTCCAGCTCCGTGTCACTGGTTTCACCTTCGATGAAACCGATATCCAGCTGATTGCCTTTGACGGCGGCAATAATCTCCTCGGTATTACCAATCGTAACCTGCAGGTTCACTTGCGGATACTGCCTGGCGAAATCAGCCAGTCTGCCAGGTAAAAGATACTCCCCGATTGTAAAGCTGGCCCCAAGGATAAGACTGCCTGTAACCTCATCCCGCAGCAGCCGGATTTCCTGAGCAGCCTCCTCGTAATGGGCAAGAATCTGCTTGGCGTGTTTATAGAGCACGGCACCGGCTTCAGTGAGCCGAACTGCCTTGGGAGAACGGTGCAGCAGCTTGCTGCCCAGCTCATTCTCCAGGTTACGGATATGCAGGCTGACGCCGGGCTGTGAGAGGTTCAGCAACTCTCCGGCTCTGGAGAAATGCCGCTGCTCCGCGACCGTTACAAATACCCGCAATGCATCGACAATCATGATTATCCCCCCGCTCATCAAGATGAAGTATCTCAATAATAACATAGAGATTCCATCCAATCATAAGGATTTGTAATGATTGAGATAGCAAACCGGTATTTCCCTTTTCTGCTGTCCGGACGTATAGTTGGGGCAGAGAAGCCGCTCAGTGATAAGGCGGATAGGGAGTGAAAGCTATGCATATTCATTTATTTCAGCAGCTAAGCAAGCATGAGCAGGGAAGGAAGCATGAGCAGGGAAGGAAGCAGGGATGGAAGAATGCAGGATTCCGCGGGGCTGAAGGGCTGCTGCTTACACTTGCCCTTGCAATTGGAGCGAAATATTTGGCGATGCTGCCCTTACTGGGCGTGATGGGCCAGCTGGTGCTTGCTATTCTGCTTGGGATTATACTGCGTGCAGCAGCCGGTGTACCGGAGGGAGCGGCACCTGGTATCCAATTTTCATCGAAAAAGCTGCTCAGAGCCGGTATTATCCTGCTGGGCTTGAGACTTGATATAACGGACATCATACAAGCCGGACCTAAAGTGCTGGCGATTGCTGTAATTCATATTGTATTCACGCTGATCACGGTGTATCTGCTGGGCAGAGCAATGAATATAGACCGGAGGCTCGGTATCCTGACAGCCTGCGGAACCGCCATATGCGGAGCGGCTGCCGTAGCGGCGGTTGCCCCGCAGATCAAGGCAGACGATAACGAAATAGCGGTAAGTGCTGCGACGGTTGCTGTTCTTGGCACTATTTTTACACTGGTCTACATTGCCGCCTATCCGCTGCTCGGACTCAGTGAAGCAGGATATGGCATATTTGCCGGAGCAACGCTTCATGAGGTCGCGCATGTACTCGCCGCTTCGGCTCCAGTAGGGCAGCAGGCGGCTGATCTGGCGGTTATTGTCAAGCTGACGAGGGTAGCGCTGCTTGCACCAGTAGCGCTGGGATTAGGGTTATGGGAAAACCGCAGGCTGCGTAAACAGTCCGCTGCGGAGCACTGTAAAGACGGCCAGAGCAGCGACGCAGAGAACACACCGCGCAACTTTCCCGTACCGTGGTTCATCGGCGGATTTCTGGTGATGAGCGGAGTGAACACCCTGGGATTGCTTCCCGATAAGCTAACAGCTGATTTGCTGGTGCTGGCTTATTTGCTGCTTGCCATGGCGATGGCGGGTCTCGGACTGGGCATTGACCTTACAACCTTCGGCCGGTTAGGCCGCAAGCCCTTTGCAGCCGGATTGGCAGGATCAATACTGCTGTCCCTGCTTGGATATGTGCTTGTTCATGTAATGGGATTGAAATAATCGTAATTGGTATCAGTAAGTGCAGATGAATCAGTTCCAGCAGATATATCCGTTACCGCGTACTGCTGCGGTAGGCTGACGGCGATACGCCTGTTGTTTTTTGAATACCTTGGAAAAATGAGCCAGGTCCATGCCCACCTGCTCGGCAATATCGCCTATGCTGGATTTGGTGCCTGACAGCTGGCGCTTGGCTTGCTCCATCCGTTTGTACTGCACATAATGCATCGGAGGCATCCCCATGAACTTCTTGAAGTAGGGAATAAAATAGTTCGGATGAAGATGCACCAGTCCGGCCAGCTCCTCCACCTCCATAGGCTCATGAAGATGCTCTTCAATATAGCCCAGCACACTGGCGAGCTTGCCGTGATCCCCGGTATGCGACACATCGTCCAGAAAATTGGCATAACCGCCCCCCTCCAGACAGATGGCCAGCAGCTGCAGTAAACTGGCCTGCCTGCGCAGCGTAGACAGGAAGCTGTCATCCTGAAATAAAGCGATCAATTCTGTAAAAATTGCCCGGACTGCATCAGGGTCAGCCGCTTCACAGATATAGAGCTTGCCCGCATTGTGAAACAAAGGCCATTCCCCGATTTGTGCATCAAAATGGCAATAATAGCGGACGTACGAATTGTGCGGATAGGTCATGGAGGTTTGCGTTGTCCCCGCAGGCATAATCATCAAATGACCTGCATGAGGATAATGGGTCTCGCCGTTAATGATAACCTTGCCTTCTCCGCTGTCTATGAAATACAGCCGGTTGAATGAGGGGGTCTCATTGCTGCGGTCCCAGCCCGGATATTTGCTGCTTAGCTGGGCGTGCGTCACCCGCACCGTCAGATTCTGCAGAAGCCTTCCGGTCAGATTGCCTGTCTGGGTTCCGCTCAGCCGGCTGTTCATGTTTCCGCTCAATTTAGGGACAGCGCTGTTGTGCTTATCTTTTGTTTTACCTCTCAGCTTTCCGTTCACTTCGCCGGAAGTGTGCATTCCTTTCTTCCTCTCCTTAATGGTTAACTTGTTTTGCCAGAAAAGATTATCCACTATAGGCGGAAGCAGCGGAGGAGAATTTTGGAACTGGAGGAGCGGCAGCGTCCGCCTTTAGGTTTGGATTTCTACCGCAATCTGCGGTCCAAAATCAGGAAATCCAAACCTAACAGTGGCCGGAAGTCCAAATATTCTCTGGAGTGCGTTCTTCGCAGGTTAGTGTACAATTTTTGAAGGCTAGCGTTATTTAACCATTATACCGCTTTCATTTGTTCATTACATCTTAATTATATACAAAAACACCTTAATTCCGCTCATGTCATTCCGCCGGGATTAAGGTTATTCTCAGTTCATAAACAAATACAGGAGTGATTTTCCAGATGAATAAGGTTCGCTTTGGCATTATCGGAGTCGGCAATATGGGTCGGGCCCATGCATTCAGTCTGTTGAATGAAGTGAAGGGCGCTGAATTAACTGCAGTCTGCGATATCAGCCCTGAGCGGCTGGAATGGGCAGCGGAGCAGCTGCCTGAGCACGTATTGCGGTTCAGCACTGCAGAAGAGCTGTTTACATCGGGGAGCATTGACGCTGTCCTGATTGCAACGCCGCATTATGACCATCCGCCGCTGGCTATTGAAGCCCTGAAGCACGGCCTGCATGTGCTGATCGAAAAGCCGGCAGGTGTATTCACCAAGGCCGTACAGGAAATGAACGATGCCGCCGCGCAGAGTGACCGCAAATTCGGCATTATGTACAACCAGCGGACGAATCCGCTCTACAAGAAGCTGAAGGAGCTTATTGCTTCGGGCGAGCTTGGCGAGATCCGCCGCACCAACTGGATTATTACAGACTGGTACCGTTCCCAGAGCTATTACAACTCCGGCGGCTGGCGGGCTACCTGGGCAGGTGAAGGCGGAGGGGTTCTGCTGAATCAAGACCCGCATCAGCTTGATCTGTGGCAGTGGACAACCGGCATGATGCCGAAGAGGGTACGGGCCTTTTGCCAATTCGGCAAGTACCGCGACATTGAGGTAGAGGATGATGTAACGGCTTATGTAGAGTACGAGAACGGTGCGACCGGCCTGTTCATAACAACTACGGGTGAAGCGCCGGGAACCAACCGTTTTGAAATTACCGGAGACAACGGCAAAATCGTTGTGGAAGACGGCAGCCTGACGTTCTGGCGGCTGCGCACACCGGAGCCTGAGTTTAATGCCACCTATACCGGAGGATTCGGCCAGCCGGAATGCTGGAAATGTGAAATCCCTGTTGATAAGAGTAACGGAGGCAGTCATCAGGGAATTCTGCGTAACTTTACGAACGCTATTCTGAATGACGAGCCTTTGATTGCTCCGGGTGAAGAGGGAATACGCGGATTGACGCTGTCTAACGCGATGTATTTATCCGCCTGGACCGATAACTGGGTAGAGCTGCCGATTGATGCTGATCTATTCCATGAACACCTGATGGAGAAGGTCCGCAACTCTACATTCAAGAAGGAAGCAAGCCAGGGAAAAGCGCTGGATGTAACAGGAACCCACTAAACTACAATAAGGAGCGATCCTGTAATATGAACTTATCTGCCATTGCTGCGCAAATGTACACTCTCCGTGAATTTACCAAAACACCGGAGGGCTTGAGAGAATCCTTTCAGAAGCTGAAAGAAATAGGCTATAAGGCTGTACAGATATCAGGTATCGGTCCCATAGATCCGCAACTGGTCAAAGAATACGCAGATGAAGCAGGGCTTGTGATCTGTGCGACACATGTTCCCTGGAACCGGATGGTAAACGATCTGGATGCGCTTGCCGCTGAACATAAGCTGTGGAACTGCAAGTACATCGGGCTGGGATCCCTTCCGGCAGAGTATCAGACCAGCCAGGAGGGCTACCGCAGCTTTGCCGTTCAGGCTTCGGAAATAGCCCGCAAACTGAAGGAGCAGCACGGGCTGCAGTTCATTTATCATAATCATGATTTTGAATTTGAGCGCTTTGACGGCGTAACCGGAATGGATGTGCTATTGAGTGAAAGTGATGCAGATGCTGTTGGCTTCGAGCTTGATCTCTACTGGGTCCAGGCAGGTGGAGGCAGTCCGGTCAGCTGGGTACGCAAGGTAGAGGGAAGAATGCAGGTTGTACATCTCAAGGATATGGCAATTGTTGAACGAAAGGCGGCTTTTGCTGAGATTGGCGAAGGGAACATGAACTATCCGGATATTATTGAAGCCTGCCGTGAGACCGGGGTGGAATGGTATGTGGTTGAACAGGATATCTGCCGGCGTGATCCGTTTGAAAGCTTGGCCATCAGCTTCAACTATTTAAAAAAGCTCTTGTAGCCTGAGGGGAGAACAGAAGATGAACCGCAAAGACGGAATGATGTACGCACCCAAATATGAAGCACGTCCGGTAGTCCGGCCGGGAGAATTCACCTTTGCCGCTATCGCGCTGGATCACGGACATATCTATGGCATGTGCAACGGGCTGATTGAGGCAGGAGCAGAGCTGAAGTGGGTATATGATCCGGATGAAGCCAAGGTTAAAGCGTTCACCAGTGTGTATCCGGGAGTCAGAGTAGCAGCCAGTGCAGAGGAGATTCTCGGGGACCCGGAGGTCAAGCTTGTGGCAGCGGCTGCGGTTCCTTCCGAACGGGCAGGGCTGGGAATCAAAGTCATGGAGCACGGCAAAGATTATTTTACTGATAAGGCTCCGTTCACCTCCCTCGATCAGCTTGCCGCTGCAAGGGAACAGGTTGAGAAGACACGGCGCAAGTATATGACCTACTTCAGCGAACGGCTGCATGTAGAGAGCGCAGTATACGCCGGACAGCTGGTTAAACAGGGGGCGATTGGCCGTGTCATCCAGGTAATGGGTACCGGGCCGCACCGTCTGAATGCGCCAAGCCGGCCGGACTGGTTCTTCCAGCGCGATAAATACGGCGGAATTATCTGTGATATCGGCAGCCATCAGATTGAACAGTTTCTTTATTACGCAGACTGCCGTGATGCCAAGGTGCTGCACAGCAAGGTCGCTAACTATAACAATCCGGAGTATCCCGAGCTTGAGGATTTCGGGGATGTTACCCTGGCCGGTGATAACGGTGCTACGCAATATTTCCGTGTAGACTGGTTTACTCCTGAAGGACTGGGAACCTGGGGGGATGGCCGTACTGTTATCCTGGGAACCGAAGGATACATCGAGCTGCGGAAATACATTGATATCGGCCGCTCCACGGAATCAGATCATGTCTATTGGGTAGACAGTGAGGGAGAGCATTACGAGCATGTTGCCGGCAAGGTCGGATATCCCTTCTTCGGTGAACTGATTCTGGACTGCATTCAGCGGACAGAACATGCAATGACCCAGGAGCATGTGTTCAAAGCAGCGGAGCTATGCCTGATAGCCCAGGCTTCAGCGCTGAATCTTACACCGGATAGCCTGAAATAGCTAATGGAATATAAGCGGATAAGGAACGGAAGGTGTTAACATGACTTCTCTCGGAGCAGCAATCATCGGCTGCGGAGCCATTGCTCCGCTGCATGCCCGGGCAATTGCAACAATGGAAGGAGCACAGCTGCTGGCGGCTGCAGATATTCATCCGGGGCAGGCAGCCGCTTTTGGCAGCCAATATGGATGTGATATTGTACAGGATTACCGGGAGCTTCTGGAAAGGAAGGATATTGATGTGGTTCATTTGTGCACCCCCCACTATCTGCATGCCCAGATGGCCATCGATTTCCTGAATGCAGGCAAACATGTCTTAACTGAAAAGCCGCTGGCCGCCGATGTTCCCTCTGCCCGGCGGATGATAGATATGGCTGACCGCAGCAAGGGACAGCTCGGTATAGTGTTCCAGAACCGTTATAATGAACCTTCGCGGAGGATCAGACAGGTGATTGACAGCGGCCTGCTGGGGCAGCTAGTGTGCTTGAAGGGTGTTGTAACCTGGCACCGCAGTGAACAATATTACTCGGAGAGCGAGTGGCGGGGCAAATGGGCCACCGAAGGCGGAGGCGTGCTGATTAATCAGACCATTCATACTCTTGATCTGCTGCAGTGGTTCGGCGGAGAAATCTCTGCTGTAAGCGGCTCTGTAAGTACAGATGTGCTGGACGGCGTTATTGAGGTGGAGGACAGCGCCCATGCCTGCATCACTTTTACCAATAAGGCCAGAGGCTTGTTCTACGGGACAAATGCATATCCGGTCAATTCCCCCGTTGAGCTGGAGCTGGTATTTGAGCAGGGCACACTGCTGCAGCGGCGTGACTGCCTGTATCTGTGGCAAGATGGCCGCGAACAGCTGCTGTGTGAGCCGGGTACGGTTACGAATGGTGGCAAGTCCTATTGGGGAAGCGGACACCAGTGGCTTATCCATGATTTTTATACTCATCTCCGGGAGGGCCGGAGGTTCTGGCTGGACGGCCGGGAAGGAATAAAGGCTCTTGAGATCATTGCCGGCATCTACCGTTCATCAGACCGCCGGAGCGCGCTTGTAACCGCCAGCGGGAATCACCTGAATTGACTTTCCTTTTATTTGGCCTTATCTTCATAACATGTGCAATTAAGATCTGCAGATGAGTGAGATAGGGAGAGAGAATAGACTTATGGAACAGGCAATGTTTGCAGGAGGCTGCTTCTGGTGTATGGTAACCCCGTTTGAGGAGCTGCCGGGAATTCACGGAATCGTATCCGGGTATGCCGGAGGGAATGTGGAGAATCCGACATACGAACAGGTCAAGACAGGAACAACCGGACATTACGAGGTCGTACAGATTACCTTTGATCCGGAGGTTTTCCCTTATGAGCGGCTGCTCGAGCTGTTCTGGCCGCAGATCGATCCGACCGATGACGGCGGACAGTTTCAAGACCGCGGGAGCCAGTACCGGACAGCCATATTCTACTATAACGACAATCAGCGGCAGGCGGCAGAAGCCTCGAGGGAGCAGGTTGCGCTTAGCGGCAGATTTGAAGGCCCTGTGGTAACCGAGATTCTTCCGGCTCCGGTATTCTACCGTGCTGAAGAATATCATCAGGATTATCACAAAAAGAATCCAAAGCATTATAAAGAGGACCGCGAGCAATCCGGGCGTGATACGTTTATTTCAAAGCACTGGTAATTTAATAAATCTCCGAAGCCTTATTCCTCCTGCCTTCTGGAGAAATAGGGCTTTTTGATTTTTTTGCAGCAAACAGGCAGAGAGCATCCGGAATAAAAACGTTTCACCCCAAATTTTGGGTGTGAAATCCGAAATTCCGTGCCTACTAAACAGGCCTGACCAAGACTATAATCAGTGTTGAAAACGCAACCATAACTGGTGCGTGATTGATTTTAACCCATTAAATGGAGGGAATTGCGATGAGGAAAAAATGGTCAATGCTTACGCTCGCGCTTGTGCTCCTGCTCTCCTGCCTGCCAATGTTCGGTTCCAAAGCTGCTGCTGCCGATTACACCCAAGGAGTCAGCCTTTCGGGAACAACGGCAACGATCTGGTTCAAATCAACTGTCAGTACCTCGTGGGTGGATGTGCACTACAAAGTCAACAACGGTACTCAGCTAAATTACCGGATGACGTACAACAGCAGCTCCGCCCGCTATGAGCAGGCTGTAACCGGTGTGTCCGCCGGTACAGCGATCAGCTATTTTTTCACATACAACAACGGCACTCCGGCATACGATACAGGCTGGTTTAGCTACACGGCCTCAGGTACCACACCAACCACACCGCCCAATTCTTCTAACTCCATTTACTCCATAGCGGCATCCTCCATACCCACTGCTCCGAACGGTTCCATGTCACTCAAAGTGATGAACGGAACGGGCGGCGCTTATCCCGACAGCCAGATTTACTGGGGAGTTATCGGAATCAATCCGGCCAATGGCAAGTGGAGCTATCTCGATCTTAGCGGCAATCTGCTACCCATTTCTAATGCTCTTAATGATGCTTCCGGGCACCTGACCAAAAACGGGGTTAACTATGCCAATATTTATCATACCGTCAGCCAGGCCTCCTGGGTCAATCTTCCAAAAATCACCTCCGGGCGGATGTTCCTCAGCGTCGGCACACCGCTCTACATTAAAACCTATGACGATGGCTTCGCCGGACCGGATATTAACAATCCTACTGATCCGAACCGCAACATCTACTTTGATTTCATAGAATTTACTGTTGATGCTACCGGATATCACGGTAACACTACCCGTGTGGATGCCTTCGGATTTCCGATTCAGCACCGGTTGGTCAATACTACCGGTTCTTTCGACCAGACTGTCGGTGAACTGGAGTCAGAGACACGGGCTGGAATCTTCACGAAGTATCAAAATGAAGTACCGGCGGCCTTTAAACCGCTTGCCACCTTGCAGGCTCCATACCGGATTGTCGCACCGATTTACGGTTCCTTTGCAGCCGGGGGTGCGAACGCCAATTATTTTGCCGGATATTCCAGCTACAGCACCCAGGATATTCTCCGCTGTGACGGTGCGCTCACTGATGCGGCTACTGCTGCTGCGATCAACCGCCATGTCTATACTACCAGCAACTGGAATAACGTGGCGAATTACTATAATGCCGCTCCGGCCAACTATTACGCAAAATTCTGGCATGACCACAGCATTAACGGGCTGGCTTACGGCTTCCCGTACGATGATGTCAACGGCCAGGCGGCTTATCTGGAGGTCGGCAATCCGAAAGGCCTGATTATCCGTGTAGCCTGGTAAATTTGTGTCTCTATTGATTCATTCTATCACCTTGATCTAAACTATTTACATACACAGACAACCAAGAGGTGGAAGAATGAAGTTTCATGAATTTAGTATAGGCCAGACCTTTAGAACGAAATCATTAAGCATAACTCCCGAGAATGTTAAAAGCTTTGCTGCTGAATTTGATCCGCAGTATATGCATCTGGACGAAGAAAGAGCAAAGCAGGGGAGATTCGGCGGAATCATCGCATCGGGGATTCAGACCTTGGCCGTTTCCTTTAAGCTCTGGGTTGAAACCGGCAGTTACGGTGAGGATATAATCGCCGGAACCGCGATGAATAACATCAGGTTTATTAAGCCCGTGTTACCGGGAGATGAATTATATTGCATTGTGGAAGTAATAGATTTGGCCGAGAAGAAAAATGAAACGGGTCTTGTGACGGTAAAGCTGTCAACGTTTAATCAGGCGGAGATTAAGGTGTTTGAGGGCGAGCTGTCGGTGCTGGTGCAGAAGTAGGTACCGGGAGAAACTGAACATGCAGACCGTATTATTTCTGCTTAGCCAAGAATAAAAAGGGCAGTCCGGATCTTTCAGATCGGACTGCTCTTTTTTATAAAATCAATGATTCATTCCAGCCATGCCGCTCACAATTTCCGGATTGATCATACCGAAGATCATGGCGATATGTGCGACGACCAGAAAGCCGCTGACCAGCAGGAAATGCAGCTTCAGCTTCTCCTCTTCCGAACGTTTGCGTGCAATCAGGCCAAGGTCAAGCAGTGCCAGCGGCAGCAGGAACAGTACTCCGCTCAGGTAAAAGCCTACAGCAACGACGTCAACCCAGGTATGCCATTCACCGTTCACAGTGAGCGGTACAAACGCAGTGGGGAACAAGTACAGGAAGATACCTGTAAAATAAAGACCTGCAAGGATGCTGCATATGCGGTTAAATGTTCTGAGCGGGCCCTTCAGGTTTTTGGTAAACAGAATAAAAAACTCGGTGACCGTAATCGTCTCTGCAAAAATAACGGGAATTGCCATAAAAAGTATCAGGTTCCATGGCTGATTGTCCGCTAGCAGAGACATGTAGTGTGTCATTGTCATGTTACTTCCTCCAATAGCAAATTAACTTACACTGAAATATTAATAGATAAGTGTGTGGAAAGTATGTAGAAACAGGGGTATGATGGAACAAGTTGTGCGGTTAAGCACTGGTTAATACATATTGCGGGAGGAGCAGAGAGAGATGAATGGAGAGCTAAAACATATTTTGTTTGACCTGGACGGCACACTGACCGATCCGAAAGAGGGTATTACCCGGTGTGTGGAATATGCACTGAACAAGTTCGGAATAACGGTGGAGCATCCGGACCTGCTGCTGCCCTATATCGGGCCTCCGCTGTATGATTCTTTTGTGCAGATTCAGGGATTACCGGAGGAGCATGCAGCTCAGGCCGTGGTGCATTACCGTGAACGTTACAGTACAGTGGGGATGTTCGAAAATGCTGTCATTCCCGGGATTCCCGGGCTGCTGGAGGCTCTGCAAGCCAGGGGATTTTCCTTATATGTGGCTACGTCCAAGCCTACCGTGTTCGCAGAACAAATTCTCAAGCATTACGGGCTGGACGGGTATTTCCGGTATATAGGCGGCAGCAATCTGGATGGCACCCGCTCCAAAAAAGCTGAGGTAATCCGGCATGTGCTGGAGCAGGGTGGAATTACGCCTGAGGAATCCGTAATGATCGGTGACAGGGAACATGATATTATCGGGGCAAAAGCCTGCGGCGTAGCCTCAATCGGTGTACTGATCGGCTATGGCTCTGAAACGGAATTATCCGCGAGCGGCGCGGATTACATCGCTTCCACCGTTGAGGAAATCGGCGGGATTATTACACGGATAAGTGTAGCGGCTGCCGGTTAAACTTACCGGGCGTTTGAATTATTTTTACATTGGCTATTGACTTTTAAGATTGTCATTGAGTAATATGTAACCAGCAACACCAAGCAATATCATAACCAAGGCAATGACCAAAGACATGATATCCTCCAAGGACTGACCAGAGAGAGAAGTGAGTGGTGAGAGCTTCTTACAGAGACCGGCAGGATGTTACCCCTTTGCAGCCGTGGCACTGAACCCTCCCTGCTGTCAGGGCGGCTGTAAATGCCACCGTCTTATCCCCGATACCGGATACCATGAGGATCATGCGACTTAGCTTCCGTCTGACAGCAGAGGGTTGTTACAGCGCAGGTCAAATTAGGGTGGAACCACGAGCTGAACGCACTCGTCCCTTTTCGGGAGAGATGCGTTTTTTTGCGTTCAATTGTTCAATTACCTTAATGAGACGGAGGCCGTAATCATGGAGATTAAAGTAACTTTACCGGATGGACAAATAAAAGGGTATTCGTGTAACACTGACATTAGCACTGTTGCTGAATCCATAAGCTCCAGCCTGAAGAAAAATGCGGTAGCAGGAAAAGTAGACGGACGGCTTGTGGATCTGCATTATACGCTGTCACAGGACAGCCGGGTTGAAATTGTGACACTGGACAGCAAGGAAGGCCAGGACGTACACCGGCACAGCACTGCACATCTGATGGCCCAGGCCATTAAACGGATCTACGGCGGCAAAAAGGTGAAGCTGGGCATCGGTCCGGTCATTGAAGACGGCTTCTACTACGACGTTGATATCGAGCAGCCGTTGTCGAGCGAGGATCTGGCGGCAATCGAGCAGGAGATGAATGCCATTGTTAAGGAAAATCTGCCGATCGTCCGCCGGGAAGTCAGCCGCGATGAGGCCGTTAACCTATTCACACACCTGGATGAGCCGCTCAAGCTGGAGCTGATCCGTGATCTGCCGGAGGATGCTGTCATCAGCATTTATGACCAGGGTGAATTCTCCGATCTGTGCCGTGGGCCGCATCTGGCTTCAACTGGCCAAATCAAGGTGTTTAAGCTCATGAGTGTGGCCGGAGCCTACTGGCGCGGAGATTCGAACAACAAGATGCTGCAACGGATTTATGGCGTAGCCTTTCTGAAAAAAGCCCAGCTCGATGAGCATCTGCACATGCTGGAGGAAGCAAAGAAACGGGATCACCGTAAGCTCGGCAAGGAGCTGGAGCTGTTCATGTTCTCCGAGGAATCACCGGGCATGCCGTTCTATCTGCCTAAAGGGATGATTATCCGCACAGAGCTGGAGGATTTCAGCCGGGGGCTGCAGCGCGAGCGGGATTACAGTGAGGTTCGTACACCGCTGATGATGAACAACCGGCTGTGGGAGCAATCCGGTCACTATGACCACTATAAGGACGATATGTATTTCACTCAGGCGGATGAGGCAAAATTTGCGCTGAAGCCGATGAACTGTCCTGGGCATATGCTGATTTTTAAAAATAACCTACATTCCTACCGTGAGCTGCCGATCCGGCTTGCTGAATTCGGGCAGGTTCACCGCAATGAATCCTCCGGCTCGCTGAACGGGATGATGCGTGTCCGCACTTTTTGCCAGGATGATGCCCACCTGTTCGTGCTGCCGGAGCAGATTGAAGCTGAGATCGGCCAGGTGCTGGATCTGATCGACCATATCTACAATGTGTTCGGCTTCGAATACAAGGTGGAGCTGTCCACTCGTCCGGCGGATTACATGGGAGAGGAGTCACTCTGGGACCAGGCGGAAGCTGCACTGGAAAAGGTGCTGCAAAACCGCGGCCTGCCGTACCGCATCAATGCAGGAGACGGTGCCTTTTACGGGCCGAAGATTGACTTCCACATCCTTGACGCGCTGAAACGGAGCTGGCAGTGCGGTACAGTGCAGCTGGACTTCCAGATGCCGCAGAAATTCGATCTGACTTACGTCGGCGAAGACGGCCAGAAGCACCGTCCGGTAGTTATTCACCGCGCAGTATACGGCTCGATCGACAGATTCATCGGGATTCTCACTGAGCATTTCAGCGGTGCTTTTCCGGTGTGGCTGTCTCCGGTTCAGGTGAAGCTGCTGCCGGTATCAGTGAATCATGCAGATTATGCCTTTGAGGTGAAGCAGGCGCTGGCAGCTGCCGGAATCCGGGTAGAGGCTGATGTGCGGAATGAGAAGCTTGGACTGAAGATCCGTGAAGCCCAGCTGGAAAAGGTTCCCTACATGCTTGTGCTCGGTGACAATGAGCGCAATTCCGGCACAATTACAGTAAGGAAGCGGGACGGCGGAGATGCCGGTCTGATGAGTATAGATGAGCTGGTGCAGCAGATCGCCGCAGAAATTGCAGAGCGGAAATAAAAGTTTCTTCATTAATATACAGTCACAAGAGACAGACCAGAAAAGAGCTCCGTTTTTACATAAACGGGGCTCTTTTTTTATCAAAACCATACAGACCGAGGACGGGCAGATCGTTTACAATTTAGAGGAAGCTGGTCTTAACAGGAGATCGGTGTTTAGTTGTGCAGCGTGCTTTGAACCTATCCGCATTTTAGGAGGCAATTGTGTGATCTCGGAGAACATCAGACCATTAAACGGCACGTACATTCAACTGGTTCCCATGGAAGCAGCGCATAGGGCGGAACTCACAGCAATTCTTAGCAACCCGTTAATCTGGGAATTTACCTGGAGAAAAATCACCTCCGCCGCACAGGTAGAGCAGCTCATTGATACAGCGCTAACGAACAAAGAAAAGGGTCATGATCTGCCGTTTGTCATTCTGGACCGTTCAACCGGACGGATAGCCGGGACCTCGCGGATTATGCATATTGACCATACCCATCGTAATGCAGAAATCGGCTGCACCTGGATTGCGCCTGAATACTGGAGAACACCGGTGAATACAGAAGGCAAAGCCTTGCTGCTGCAGCACTGCTTCGAGGAGCTTGGCCTGATCCGGGTGAATTTTACGATTGCTCACGGCAACCTGAGATCACAAAAAGCTATTGAACGCATAGGTGCCACAAAAGAAGGTCTTCTGCGTAAACACCGGATTACCTCAGAAGGTACTCCAGTGGACAATGTGCTGTACAGCATTATTGATGAGGAATGGCCGGGGGTAAAGGATAATTTGCAGTATCTTTTGCAGGAGAAATATAAATAAAGCCGTCAATCTAGTATGGACTACAACGGGCTCCGCTACCAGCGGTGTCCTTTTTAATGTCGTCGATGTCTTAACATTTATCACATTCAGAACGGGAACAGCTATCAAGCAGTTTGACGCAACAAAAAAAGTAGATAATGCGTATAGAACTATACATTAACTACGAGGAGGATAATGATGAGAAGAATTTTGATAACTTTGATTTTCATCATTCTCACATCTGCTTTTACAGGATGTACGGTATCTGAACCTAATCCCAATCAAAATGCAATCAGTACCAGCGATAATATATCAGAGGAGACACCTAAAGAGACAAATGAGGACAATACAGAACAATCAATTGAAGATAATGATACTAATGACTATTCATTAATTATTAATAATTCAATGATCAGTCTTAAAGACTGGGATAATAAAGTTGATTTGCAAAAAAAATTAGGCGAACCACTTTCGCAGAATATTGAAGAACTCGGTAATGAGGCGGATACACTCAAAGGGTCTTATATTAAAACATTGGAATATGATGGACTTCAAATCAAACTTTTTTCTCCTAAAGAAAATGGTAAAGATTTTTGGATCATGGAAATGGTCGTTAACAAAAAAGACTATAAAACATCTAAGGGAGTTAGAATTGGAGATAAAATTGAAGAAGTAAAGAATTCTTATCCTGATTTAGAGTTAGCTCTTGATGGTAGAAATGACCCTTATAATTGTGCATATGTACTGAATAATGAACAAGTTGAGTACCTGCTATTTGAAGTAAAAGAAGGTCTTGTTAATGAGATAAAAATTCTTTATGTAATGCAATAACAAAAAAAGATATTATAAGTGGTAGCCTTATTGTCATAACGGGGAATCCTCCGTAAGGATCATAGCCAACTCTTTATTTCATTGCTATAATAGAAACATATATTCGCAAGGAAAATGTTAGTTATCTGTGATTGCTAACCCATATTTCCCTATCCGGGGCTGATATGGGTTATGTTTTTTTGTCACCAATTACGAAGTGATGGCGGGGTTGGCTTAAACATTATGAACTGGTCTGATTTTGGGGAACGGAACAAGCGGCTTAATCCGCTGTGGAGCCTTGGCGCGGGGATGAATCTCGGTGAGCTTCAGCCGTATAAGGAAATGATTGCGCTGAGTGTGCTGCTTCAGGTGTATTACCTGGAGCTGGAGTCAAATGAGCAGCGGTCCAAGGAGGATATTATCGGTCTGGCATGGAGCTCGCTGGAACGCTTCAGAATTACCGGGCTGGGAACTGCCGAATCGGTGGAACGGCTGGTGGACGGGCTGCTCTGGAGCGGCAACGGCGGTGATTTTGAGGCGGTATATTATGATGATCACACGCGGCAGATGACGATGCAGAAATATAAATATTTTACCGTGGATGAGGATGCCACACGCAGCAGCTGGGAAGAGAGCGGCACGACGGTCTACCGGCTCTCCGAGTATGCGATGGAGCTGATCTTCATGAGCCATGAGATCATCGAGGAGTTCCAGATCAGCATCAAGCTGCTGGAGATTCAGATGCATATCAAACATGGCCGGGTAACGCGGGCGCTGCAGGATGTGAACGAGCTGATCTCCCGGGTACGTAAAATGACCCAGCAGCAGCAGGAATACCGGAACGCGCTGCGCCGTAATCCGAAGCATATGTTCAGTGAATACGGCGTAATGCGCCACCAGCGGCTGGAGGAGATTCACCAGCAGTTTGACGAGGAACGCAGACACTTTGATAATATTCACCGCTCGCTGGCGCGCCTGGCCAATGATGAGAAGGATCTCATTGATTTCAACGAGCTGCGGCTGCTGTCTGAGCGGGTGGAGCTGTCGCGGAAAGTTCATGATGAGCTGGCTGAGGTGGTCCTGGGCATTTTTGAGGCGGAAACCAATCTGCGCCTGAACTTCCCTGAGCTGTTCTGGGGGGCTTCCGGCTTTAACTTCCGGACCAATGTATGGGAGGAATGGGTCAAAAGCGACGGACTGCCGGCCGGTGACAGTCTTGAACTGCTGGTAGGCGGATTGTTCGCACCGCAGCAGGATTTCATATATCCGCTCGCCTGGGCATGGGAAGAGCAGGAAACCGGATTTATGCCTGAAGAATGGCTGGATGAGCCGGAGGATACCGGGGAAGAACCGGAAGTATCCTATATTCCCAAGACGATACCCTGGGCAGAGGTTGCCCGGCTGTGGCTTCCCGTATTTACGGGGCTTGCGGCGGACGGCAGGTTCACCTTTGCTGCAGAAGCTTTTACCGAAGAAGAAAAGCTTGGCTGGGCGAATAACCAGAATGCGGTGGACTTGTGGGCACAGTTTTTTCATGCTGAAGTGAAGGTACAAGAGTCTGGTGCGGAGAGCCCGGCCGGAACGGACGAATGTCAGAGGCTTATTCAATACCTGCTGGACAGTCACCCTGAACTGGAGGTTATGCGGGGTAAAGTATTAAGAACTAAAATTACCGGTACGGGGCAGCAGCCGGCGGTCAAGTGGCCGGGGCTAGAGATGAGTCCATACACTATTATTATAGAAGAAAGATGAGTGGTCCGAACATGAGTTATACATTGGAACAACTGCAGCAGGCGTCACGGCTGTTTTTTGACCTGCTGCGGCGGAAAGTCATTTCGCTTGATGATCCGGCTGCGGCCGAGTGCCTGCAGGATAACGGCGCTTATGATGCTTTGCAATATCTGGCTAAAGAGGGTGGCTGCCGGATCATGAACTCCGGGCACCGCCTGCATCTGCTGGTTAATCCGCTGGGATCGGGCTTTGCGACTAACTTCACGCAGCTGCGCAATAAATATTCACGGATTGAGCGCAAGACACATTTACATATTATCAACGTCATCATTCTAGTTTTTTTGGCAGAAATGGATCAGGACGAGCAGCATTTTAAACCCGGACAGGACAGTATGTCTTATATCCAGCTGGCTGATCAGGTATCCGCCGTTCTGAAGGCCTGGTATGAAATGGATGAGGAAGGCAAGTTCAGCAAGCAGTGGCGGCTCGATATTCAGGCGATGTACAAGGTATGGGCCAGCCTGTATATGCAGACCAAAAGCCAGGAGGATGCCGACACACTCTCCAGAGGCTCCGGTTCACGGATCGGCTTAATCCATGAAGGGATGAAGCTGCTGGAGGACGAGCATCTGGTATTCATTTCCGAGAGTGAAAAACGGATTTTCCCGCGGGAGGAATTGTACGAACGGATGCGCTATCTGTACCATGATGTAGACCGTTACAAGGAACTGAAGGCGCTTATTGGCAGCACACTGGCGGAGAAGGAGGGTGACGCCCATGCCGCGCATTGAACGGATCCGGATCGCCGGACTTAAATATGAGAAAATGCTCAAGAAATACGACGATATGGTGCTTGACCTGTGCAACGAGGAAGGCCCGGCCAATACACTGATTACCCTTATGAACGGCGGCGGAAAAGGGGTGCTGCTGCAGTCGATTTTTCAGCTGCTGATTCCAAAGACTTCGTGGGGGAAGGACAATGAGAATCAGGTTGAAGCCTTTTTCCATAACCATAAAAAACAGCTGAAGCCTTACACCTTCCACGTCGCCATTGAATGGAAGCTGGATTCCGGCGACCGTAATGAATACATTACCACCGGGATCGCCATGACCGCCAATAGCTCGGCAGACCAGCTTGAGATTAAGGTCGATTACCTGCTGTACACGCTGACGGAATACGATGAGCATGCTGACCTTACGCTATCCACCTTGCCGCTTTACAATGCAGATGAAGGCGGCCCTGCAAGCTTTGAGACGATTCAGCAGTTCGTAAGGGAACGGCGCAGCGAGATCATCTACTACGGCAGCAGCCAATCAGAGCTGAAGAAATATTACGCTTTCCTGGCCGGACGGGATATCCACATCGGGGAATGGCGCAATATGAAGAAGATTAACGGTGAAGAGGGCGGGATCAAGGGTTATTTTCAGAAAAATGATGCCTTCACGAACCACAATCTGTTCGAAAAGCTCATTATTCCTGAGATCGGCTCCAGCCTGAATGACGGGGCGCGTGAGGAGGACGGATCGCTTCAGCGGATGTTCACCGACACAGCAACGGTTGCGCAGCGGCTTCCGATGCTGGAGCAGCGGGAGAAGGCTTTCGCCGAGTTCACGGCGCTGGCTGCGCCGCTGCATGAGCTGGTCAAGCAGGGCGCTGAAGCGGAGCGAAGCTTTCAGGAGACAGAGCTGCTTGGACGGCAGATTTACACGGTCATTTATGACGAGCTGAGATCAGCCGAGGACAACCGGGGCAGACAGGCCGACGAGCTGGTCCGGCTGCAGTCTGAGGGACGGCAGCTGCGCTTTGAGGCGGATAATCTGAGCTACCTGCGCAGCAAAGAGGAGCATGACACGAAGCAGGAAGAGTTCAAGGCCATCATCGATAATCAGGGGCGGGCGCGCTCGCGGCTTGATGAGTCAAAAGAGCAGGAAAAACGTCTGGAAGTAGCGCAATATCTGGCTAAACGCCAGGTGCATAAGCGGGAAATCGGCCAGTGGCAGAAGGAAATTGAAGCCATTGAAGGCTCACTTGAAATGAAGGAACGCCAGGAGGTTATCCAGAATGCCAAGGAAGAGCTGCGCCTGCAGTGGGATCAGGTCTTCCGGCTGTGGCAGCAGCAGCTTTGCGGCTTCGCAAGCCGTCAGCAGGCGCTTTCGGCTGAAGAAGCCGGGCTGCGTAAAGAGCGGGAGAGCTATGTTCTGGAGCTGGGGGGACTGGAAAGCCGGATTAATGAGCTTACGGGTTACATCCGGCAGTATAGCGAGGAAGCGGGTGTAGTTGCCTCGCGGCATGGCCAGGAAGCGGCCAGCGCGCCTGGGCCGGCGTTGCAGCGTACGCTTATGGCTACAACTGCTATAGCTGATTCGATTGCTGAACGCAGCGGCCAGCGTCTGCTGGCTGAAGCCCGCAAGCTCAGTCTGCGCACAAACCTGGCGGAGCTTCAGGCTAAGCTTGCCGCTGAACAGCGCCAAACGGACGGGCTGCACAATCAGCTGGAAGCGCAGATGGGCCGGGAATCGCAGCTGTGGTCCCAGCTTGTTGTACTGCTTGAGCTGTACGAAGAGCATCAGGTGCTGGGGGCAACAGCTCTGTTTGAAGCAAAAGCCTTGATTCAGGAGCGGTTCATCCGCAGGCTGGAAGATACAGAGCAGCAGACCAAGCGGCTGCGCAGGGAGTTCTATCACCAGCAGCTGGACGTAGAGCTGCAGCAGGAAGCTTATTGGCTGCCTAATGCAGATGTGCTTACAGTCAAGGACAGACTGGATGCACTCAAAATCAGCTCCATGCCCGGCAGCTCTTACCTGAATGACCTGAGTTATCTGCACCGTGAAGAAGAGCTCGGGCGTCATCCGCTGCTCCCTTACGGGCTAATTGTTACTCAGCGTGAAGCAGATAAAATACCACCGGATGCATTAAGGAATGTCATCCTCAAATCGGCCGTGCCGGTCTTTATCCGCGAAGAAATGGGCGTAGCTGCTGCGGAACCGTTCCTGCTGCTGGCGAATCAGGGACCGCAGATGGTTCTGCAGCCGGAGCAGTTTCAGGACTGGAAGCGCGGTATTGCCTCCCGGCTGAAAGAGCGGGAAGTAGAGCTTCAGGACGCGGAGAATTATTTGTCGAAGCTGAAGACAGCCCGGCAGGAGTTCGAGCGGCTATTCCAGGGTGAGCATACGGTAAGCTTAAAAGCCAAGCTCCGTGAGCTGGAGCTGGTCGTGAATGAGCTGGATACAGCGGTGGCCGGTCTAAAGACAGAGATCAGTGAGAATGAAGAACTGCTTGCTTCCATTCAGAAGGAGCTTAATGAATACGAACTGGAAAAGACCGGACTGGAGCAAAGAGCCCAGGCCTTGCAGCAGTGGGAAGAACGGACCCGTAAGCAGGAGCAGGATTACAAGGACAAGCAGAGAGCAGTAGAACGCAGGCAGACGCTGAATAAGGAAATCTCCGTTAAAGACCAGGGGCTAGTTCAGCTGAAAGCAGAAATGGACAGCACCGTAGAGCAGCGGGAGCAATGGATTGGGGATACCCGTTATTCGCTGTTTCCAAGGCTGCAGAGCTGGTTCCCGGAGCTTGTTTTCCCTAATGACCGCAAGGCTGAAACGGACTGGGCTGAGGCTGAGCTTAACCCCGATGCACAGAATAAAATGCTGCAGCTGCTAAGTACAGTGGAGAGCCTTCAGCAATCCCTGACCCACAATGAGCTGGAAATCCGTACGCGGCAGGGGAACATCAAGCGTGCAGGCGAACAGCTTAGTGAGCTTGAAGCTGCTGTCTATCAGGTGGACCGCGACTGGCAACAAGCACCTGAGCCGCAGGATTCACCAGAAGCAATAGCTGCAGCGCGTGCGCGGCAAAAGAATGAGACGGTTTATCTGGAGGAGGATTACCAGAGCGTCCGCGAATCCTACATCCGCTGCCAGACGATCCTTGAGAACCTGCAGAAGGAACTGCGCAAAACGGAAAAGACGATTAAAGAGAAGCATGAACGGCCCGTTGAAATATGGACTGACACGCTCTCTGTCAAGGAGCAGGAGATTACGGAGGATACCCGTGAGAATGAACGGCAGTTAAATTTATGCAAACAACGGCTCTCTGCTGTGGATCAATGGCTGCAGACTCTGGGCAATCAGAGACAGATTCTGGACACGCATGTTGAGGGCCGAGTTCAGCTCCGTGATGTACCGGAGGAAGTACAGCTTCAGGTGAGGGAAAGCTGTGAACGTACGGTCGCTGACTGGCTGCTTCAGAGTAAAGAGAGCCGTGCACAGCGGACAGAGCTTACCCGTAAAGTGAAGGAAGAGAAAAATGACTTGAGTGCCAAGCTGGCCAAGTGCGGCTGGAACAGTGAGCTGGAGACCAAAATCCAGGAGCGGCTGAACACAGTCCACTGGGAGGACTTCTATATTGCCGGGCAGGTGCTGGATTCGATGCTGCAGAGCTCACGCGACCAGATTGAGAGCATCCGCAGCGATAAAGAGAGCATGGAGCTCTCGCGCAAGCTGTGGGTCGGACGCGCGGCCAAGCGGGTCGTACAGATTACAGATATCCTGAAGCGCATGGAGCGGCGGATGATTATTCACAACGAGAACGGCCACGCTTTTCCGCTGGTGCGGCTGAATTATAAGCATATCACCGTGCCCAAGACAACCGATGACATCGAGCCGCTGGTCAGCGACTATTTCAACCGCTGCATCAGCAGCCTTCTGGAGAAATATCCGAAGATCGAGCAGGTTCCGGCGGCTGCGGTTAAGGAGCTGATCAATGACGGAAAACTCGTCTACGCAGCCATGCAGAACCGCTTCCCTGTGCTTCAGGTATACAAGCCGGTTACAGAGAATTACTTCCTGTATGCGGCACCGGAGGAATTCCACTACTCTGATTGGGAGGTCATCAACCGCGGTGCACTTGACGAAGCAGTCGGCAGCGGCGGCCAGCGCCAGTCAGTGCAGTTGCTGGTGGCGATGATGATCATGACCCATAAGCGGGTCAACCGTGAGAACAAGGGCTGGACCGTTTTCCTGTACGACAACCCGTTCGGCGAGATGGTCTCCAACAACGTGCTTGATCCCGTCTTTGAGATTTCCAAGGCGTTAAGGTTCCAGTGGCTGATCGTGACACCGCCGGAGCTGGTGAAGAATGATGTCAGTGTGCGGTTCGGCGTCTACTGGCAGCTCTATTTTGGCGGTGATAAGGGAGAAATGCTGGAGTCTACTTTGGTAAAAGGCGGCAGAAAGATGATCCCGGCGTCGCTATTCTAGCAGTAACCGAAATAAGACCCGTCTGGCAGATTGGTCAAGCCCCTGTTTTATAGACACTGAAAAAAGACCCTAGGCTATAAGCTGCTTCCGGTATTCTACCGGAG
>NZ_LRAC01000129.1 GCF_001517085.1 Paenibacillus sp. DMB5 | reverse complement strand
TCGAGGGCTTATCCAATAATTAATTCGCAGATTCGTTTCGGATTCAGTTTTCAGGTGATCAAGCCTGTAACGCAACGACATTTATTCGCACTTCGGGTGATGAACTAAATGTCTAGCGGCAGCGTCTGTTTGACAGACGCATGTTTGGTGGCGATAGCGGAAGGGTTCCACGCGTACCCATCCCGAACACGACCGTTAAGCCTTCCAGCGCCGATGGTACTTGGACCGAAGGGTCCCGGGAGAGTAGGACGCCGCCAAGCACACGAAGCCATTGTTGAGTAATCGACAATGGCTTTTTGTTGTCTGATGGTATTATGGGATAAAAAAGTTTAAAGTAGCGGGGAATAGACTGTTATTCTAAATCATGTGGATATCCAGTGGAGAAGCCGCGTAAAAAGAAAACTTATACACATGTGGATAGCTGATTTGGAGAAGAGCAATGATAAAGAATTCTCCCCAGTTTATGTGGATATAATGTTAACTTTTGTGGATACAGCAGTAAATAATGTGCATGAAATTGCAAAGGAGCGCAAAATATGAAGCAGTCGGACAAATTATTGTGGATAGAAGATTTTTTTGTACAGGCAAGTGATACAGATTTCCGTTCAAGAGGTAAATTGTCCTTTATACTTGATATCATGCAGCGGGCTGCTGACTCGGCTGTGCATAATTTGGGGTTAAGTATGGATAAAATGCTGGAAGCGGGAATGGGATGGATGGTCATTACGATGGATCTGGACATTAATCGCTTACCTTCACCGAATGAGATACTTACTGTACATACGTGGAGTAAAGGGACTAAAGGGGCGCTTTGGCAGCGGGATTACAGAATTTTTGACCAGAACAAGCTGGAAATTGCCTCAGCACGCTCTATTTGGGCTTTAGTAGATATCGATAAACGCAAGATTCTCCGCCCGTCGGCTTTGCCGGTCGCTGTGGAGCATTATCTTGAGGATTCAGTAGGGCCAATACCCCAGAAGGTAACTATACCAGCGGATGTTCTTTTGCAGGAGGCTTATCGTTATCAGGTAAGGTATAGCGGTCTGGATAACAACGGCCATCTGAATAATGCGCGGTATGTGGATATTTGCTGTGATGCACTGACACTTGGGGAGTGGACAGAACTAAAGCTCACCGGCCTGCAGATTACTTATGCACAGGAAGCCAAGCATGGTGAGGAGTTCAGCATTTTTAGATCCTCTCTCAGAGATGATAAGATCTATGTACGGGGCCAGGGTGAGGATAAAATATTTTTTGAAGCTTGCCTGAAGTTTGCGCGGTAAATGTTTGGTTTGTAGCGATAAAGTCTGGGTCTGCTGTGCAGATGCGGGCTTTTTTTATTCTTTATAAATTAGAGCAGGGATATAGGAATATAGATCTCGCTAATGGACAGGGGATTGTCCGGTCCAAGATAGTCTTTTCCGTAAAACTCGAATTCATAGGGGAGTGTAAGCCGGTGATCTGTCTTTGGCAGAAACACACCGTAAATATATTTGTATGTAGCTGAGATTTCAGCAGAACGCCCCTTGTGTAGAAACTTTAGATAACTTGCAGGAGGCAAGGTATGAATAGTCATGTTCAAAAGGGATTGCGAAGAGTTTGGCAGGAAAGGGGAAGAAATAGGCGTAAAAATAGAATCCTTAAGCTCACAACCGCATAAAAAGACGATTCTGTTATCCTCATAATCATCAGGCCAGTAGCCCAGCTGGTAGAATTTCTCCGGAAGCACCCGATCAGGAATAGACATCATGTTACCTTCCAACTGCCTCCAGGCAGTGTTGATAATGGAGGGATCATCATTAAGAGTGACTTGTATTCCCTGTAGCTTAATTTCGCCGAGCTCAACTGTCTGCGGCGGGCTGGTATACTGAGTTGTCCATTGCTGCAGGTCATGACTGCATAGACGGTGAAGCAACAGAGGCAGCTCGGAATTATTTTTCTGGCGAATCCGGGAGGGGGTAGTGTGCAGCAGTCTTTTGAAGGTGCGGACAAAGGTTTCATAGTCTCTGAATGAGTAATCGAGCGAAATATCGAGCAAGGATCGGCAGGGCTTGCCGAGGATATCCCGTACTGCTTCGGTAATCTTGCGTCTGGCGATATAATCGCCTGGTGTAAGGCCGGTTACCCCTTGAAACAGCCTAATAAAATGATATATGGAATAGCCAGTGAACAGGGAGAGTGAGCGGACGGAAAGCGGCTGATGGAGATTATCCTCGATATGATCAATTGCTGTCATAATTAGCTGCCGGTTATCCATTCATTCTCCCCCTGGCCTAATTCTATTCCCCCACCCACTCGCCCCATGAGGATGCCCAAGCTGGAACCTTCACATGACGGACACGGTCTGTAGTCGGAAAATAAGCTTTAATGTCTAATACTGGCGTCCCCGGATAAGCATCCAGTCCGCCAACCTCAATAATCCCTTCAACCGCATCAACAGAGATAATCTCTGCCACACTAAGACCTATAGGGTTTGGACGTACGGGGGAACGGGAAGCAAATACACCTGTTACCGGCGCATCATAAGGAGGCTCGATCTGTGTGGTGGCCCGGAAAACATCATCGGCAAACTCATGAATCCACCAGAGAATCTGACAGTGGCTGAACTCCTCTAATCCCTTGAGTGCTGCTCTGTAGTGGGGCTTTATCTCAATCTGCAGGTTACCCTGGGTTCCGGATACTACACCTACGGGAACTATATTATACATTTCTGAATCAGACATTGCTGTGACTCCTTTCGGCTGACGGTTATTTTCAGTTTATATTAGATGAAGGGATTTTCGCCTGACGATATTTGCGCTCTTTTGAATAATGGTATAATGAGTTGTTGAAAGGGAAAGGAGAGAAATATGAAGACACTGGTGCTTGCAGAAAAGCCCTCGGTAGCGCGTGAGATTGCACGCGTAATGGGCTGTGGAAATAAACAGAAAAGCTATATTGAAGGTCCTAAATATGTCGTAACCTGGGCGCTAGGGCATTTAGTCGGCCTGGCGGAGCCGGAGGATTATAATAGTAAGTTTGCGAATTGGGCCCTGGAGGATCTGCCGATCCTGCCGGAGAAGGCGAAGCTGAAGGTGTTGCGGGAGACCAGCCAGCAGTATAAAGCGGTACAGCAGCTAATGAAGCGGCAGGATATTGAAGAGCTGATTGTGGCTACGGATGCTGCGCGTGAGGGAGAGCTTTTGGCGCGGTGGATTATGAATATGGCAGGCTGGAAAAAGCCGTTTAAGCGGCTGTGGATCTCCTCGCAGACCGATAAAGCGATCAAGGAAGGCTTCGCCTCCTTACGTCCCGGGCGGGATTTCGACCGGCTCTATGAGTCGGCGCGCTGCCGTGCCGAGGCAGACTGGATGATTGGGCTGAATGTAACCCGGGCGCTGACGTGTAAGTTCGGTGCACCGCTGTCGGCGGGCCGTGTACAGACGCCTTCACTTGGGATGATCATGGACCGGGAAAACGAGATTACGGGGTTCCGTTCCCAGGAGTATGAGCTGCTTACTGCTGATTTTGGCAGCTTTCAGGCAGGGTGGCGTGCCCAGGGCGGGGACGGGCGGATTTTTGATAAGGAGAAGACGGCTGCACTTAAGGATAAGCTGACCGGACGATCAGGCCGGATAGCCAAGGTGCAAAAAAGCGAGAAAAGCGAGCCGCATCCGCTGGCCTATGATCTTACGGAGCTGCAGCGGGATGCAAACCGGAAGTTTGGATTCTCGGCTAAGCAAACCTCAAGTGTGCTGCAAAAGCTATACGAGCAGCATAAGCTGGTCACTTATCCGCGTACGGACAGCCGTTATTTGACCTCAGATATGACGGGGACACTGAAGGAGCGTCTGGATAGCGTTGCTGTAGGGCCATATGCTGCTCTGGCGCGTCCGTTGCTGCGTAAGCCGCTGCCGATTACCAAACGGATTGTGGATGACAGCAAGGTGAGCGATCACCATGCGATTATTCCAACGGAGCAGACGGTGCTGCTGAACCAGCTTAGTGCGGAGGAACGGAAGCTCTATGATCTGATTGTCCGCCGCTTTATCAGCCTGTTCTATCCGCCGGCGCGTTATGATGCTGTAGCAGTGACAGTTAGCGTTGAAGGCGAGAGCTTCCATGTCAAAGGCACGACAGTAAAGGATGCCGGCTGGCGTGAGGTCTATGGCGGAGATATGAGCAGTGATGACGAAGAAGAGAACTCGACGGATGAACCAGCAGCCGGCAGTGTGAAGCTGCCGGAGCTGCGCGAGGGGGAAACCGTTAAGGTCCAGCGCTGCATTGTGCGTCCAGGCCGGACACAGCCGCCCAAGCGTTATAATGAAGCATCGCTGCTGACCCAGATGGAGAAGCACGGGCTTGGTACGCCGGCAACCCGCGCGGATATCATTGAGAAGCTGGTCAGCTCGGATACAATCGAGCGTCAAGGCAATTTGCTGCATCCGACGGGCAAAGGCAAGCAGCTGATTGGACTGGTGTCAGCGGAACTGCGCACGCCTGAGCTGACTGCACGCTGGGAAGGTGAGCTCGAGCGGATCGCCCGCGGACAGGGCAAGCCGGAACCATTCCTGCAGGGCATCCGCAGCATGGCGCAGGAGCTGGTCTCCGGCGTCAAGAGCAGCGGAGCGGAATACAAGCCGCATAATGTCTCGGCCAGCCATTGTCCGGAATGCGGAACCAGAATGCTGGAGAAGAAGACGAAGCGCGGCAAGCTGCTGGTCTGTCCGGCAGACGATTGCGGTTATACCCGGGCAGGCGAGAAGCGGCTGTCTAACCGCCGCTGCCCGCAATGCCACAAGAAAATGGAGCTTAAAGAGGGTAAAGCCGGCCTGTATGTGCAGTGTCTCGGCTGCGGGATAACGGAGACAATGGATAAAGACCACAAGCATATCAACAAGCGCGAGCAGCAGAAGCTGGTTCAGCAGTACAGCAAACAGGAAAGTGCCGGCTCGAACCTTGGCGATCTGCTGAAAGCGGCCATGGAGGCAAAGGCGAAGGGGAAATAACATAGTGTGTAATTATCTGTGTTAGGAGAATTGATCTGCAGAGGACGATTTAAGTCAGGCAGTATCGCTGCTGCTACGAATGGAACAAGACTGCGGAGATACTCTGCAGTCTTGTTTTGATTAGGATGATAATACCGTTCATAGCTGCGGGATGATCCTGTTATTTTTACTTACGCGATAGCAGAAAAGTTTGCATAATGTTAATGTTACATCTATATCGAGATATGCACAGGAATGGAGCGGATAACAGAAATGGCACTGGCAGAAAGGCAACAGAAGCAGGTACAAGGGGCACAATCTCCGGCCGGGAGGGGGAGCAGCCGGATTTTCTTTTTGGTAATCGTCTTTATGTTCTGGTTTTCCTCTTATATTTATGTGCCTGTACTCTCACCGTATGTGGAGCACCTGGGGGCATCCTATGTTATGGTCGGTGCAGTGCTTGGCGTATACGGGCTGATGCAGATTCTGTTCCGGCTGCCGATCGGAATCGGGTCGGATTATCTGAACCGGCGGCGGCCTTTCATTTATCTGGGGCTGATCGCAAGCGGAGCAAGCTGCCTGATTTTTATGGCAGGGGCAGACCCGGTATGGGCTTTGGTGGCACGCGCAGTTTCGGGGATTGCGGCATCCGCATGGGTCGTATACTCGGTGATGTTCGCGGGATATTTTCCAAAAGAGGAAGCCAAAAAAGCGATGGGTATGCTGCAGTTCACTACGGTAATTGCCCAGCTGTCGAGCATGATGATCAGCGGTTATATGGTGGAGCACTGGGGCTGGAATATGCCTTTTATCGTCGGCAGCATTGTAGCTGTGCTCGCTATGCTTCTCGTTCTGCGCCTGCCCGAACAGCGGCAGGAGAAACGCGAAGGCGGAATCCGGCTGAAAGATCTTGCAGGTGTTATGAAGGAGCCGCTGCTGGTTAAGGTCTCGCTTTTATCGGTGCTGGCGCATTGTGTGCTGTTCATTACGATGTTCGGCTATACGCCGAATCAGGCGCTGGATATCGGGGCAAGCAAGGAGAGCCTGGGCTGGCTGACACTGGCCTTTATGGTACCGCATGCTGCAGCTACACTGTACGGATCACGGCTGTTCGGCAGGCTGCTGGGTGACAGGGGGACATTGCTGCTGGGCTTTGCGGGAAGCGCTGTGTTCACTTTGCTGATCCCGTCCATGCCGACGCTGGCTGCGCTTTGTGCAACCCAGGTGGGGAACGGGTTTATGCAAGGGCTGATTTTTCCGCTGCTGCTGGGTAAATCCGTCTCGGATGTGGCGCGTTTAAACGGGCGACTGCAATGGGCTTTTATCAGGCTGTCTATGCGGTAGGGATGTCGGGCGGTCCGTTTGTAGCGGGCTGGATGAGTGCTGCTTACGGGCTAAGAGGCGGCTTTTGGCTGGGCGGTATTGCTGCTGCTTTGGCTGCTGTATTGTCGTGGGTATGGCTCCGGGAGTCCGGTGTCTCTGCCAAAAAGATTAACAGAGCAGGTTAGCACCTTGGCAGCTTATGTGAGGTTATTGGTTTTTTGAAGCAAGGGGAATATAATAGAAGATAGGCAGGATGCAAGGAGGAGGGGCCGGAACGATGGTCAAAGGGGTACTGGTGTGGTTTGTGCTGATTAATATTATCGCCTATGTGGTGATGTCCGAGGACAAGAACAAAGCCCGGGCAAGACGGGACCGAGTGCCGGAGAAGACGCTGTTTCTGCTGGCGTTCATGGGCGGCGCGCTTGGCATACTCATTGCCATGTACCGCAAACGGCATAAAACCAGACATACTTCCTTCCGGATCGGCATTCCGCTGCTGCTGCTGCTTAATATTTTGCTGTACGGGTATTTTTTAAGATAGCGGTTTGTACTTGGACTGCTGGTTAATCAAAATGAAAAAGAGGTGGCGTACATGTTATTCTCTAAAATTTTGCTCGCCTATGACGGTTCCAAAGCTTCCAATCAAGCGCTTGAGCGGGCGATCGAACTGGCTAAGGTAACTCCCGGATCTTCCATTTACGTCGTACACGCATTCGAATTCCCCCGGTTCTTCATTGGGGAAGCTCTCGCGCCTCTGCCGGCTTCAGTGAACAAGGATTATTATGATTTGGCGGTGCAGACTACCGATGAGGTCAGAGGGCGTCTGGAAGCCGAAGGCCTGAATGCGACGGTTGAGCTGCTGCAGGGTTCCCCGGCTGAAGTGATTCTGAATTATGCCAAGGAGCAGGGAATGGACGTTATTGTAATCGGCAGCCGCGGACTCGGCGGAATACGTGAATTTGTCCTGGGCAGTGTCAGCCACAATGTGGTGCAGAGCGCCCGGATTCCGGTGCTGGTTGTAAAATAATAGATGAATAAAGGGCGGGCATTTCGGTGTCCCTCCCTTTTTTTGTAGCCAAAAGCGAACAATTTCATGTGTCAATATATTAATGTTCGTGTTTAAGTTGACACGAAGTGTAGGGCATTGTTAAACTGAACCTATGAAGAGCTCGTATAAAACCGGGAATAGGGCCCGGAAGTTTCTACCCGGTAACCGTAAATTGCCGGACTACGAGGAAATAGGATGACTGGGACAGCCCTCAGCACTGCTCCGTACCGGAGTGGCGGGCTTTTGCGGCTGAGCTGTTCGTAATGCCTCCGTGCCGGAGGAGTCTTCCCCTGCTTCCTCCAGTAGTCTGGGTCCACCCGCAGCATCATGCGTCTGGAATCCGGGCTTTTTTTTTCGGAATTATGGAAAACGGGTCTGAAATAGGACAAACTTAGAGAGCATACGACAAAGAGCTTCTATATCGAGCGGAGGGGAAGGTTGAAACATGTCAGTGCAGGTTGGAGTTATCATGGGCAGCAAGTCAGACTGGGAGACGATGGAGCATGCCTGTGCCGTGCTTGAGGAGCTGAACGTACCGTATGAGAAAAAGGTAGTCTCTGCGCACCGTACGCCGGATCTGATGTTCCGTTATGCGGAAGAGGCGGCGGGCCGCGGACTGAAGGTCATTATTGCCGGAGCGGGCGGAGCGGCGCATCTGCCAGGGATGGTGGCTGCGAAGACGATCCTGCCTGTAATAGGCGTGCCGGTGCAGACCAAAGCGCTGAACGGGCTGGATTCGCTGCTGTCGATCGTGCAGATGCCGGGCGGCATTCCGGTGGCAACGGTAGCGATCGGCCGGGCTGGCGCAACCAATGCGGGACTGCTGGCGGCTCAGATCATCGGCGCGTTTGACCCTAAGGTACAGGGCCGGGTGCAGGAGCGCCGCGAGAGAATCGAGCGTGAAGTGCTGGAAAGCAGCGAGAGCTTATGAGGCACGAAGAACTGAAGGCGGCAGGACAGATGAGCGGCGGGGCACAGGTTCAAGCCGGTGAGGACAAGAGCCTTGGGACGCCCCGCACGCTGCTGCCGGGGCAGACGACGATCGGCGTGCTCGGCGGCGGCCAGCTCGGCCGGATGATGGCGTTGGACGGCATCGCCATGGGCTACCGTTTCGTAACGCTGGATCCGGCGACTGATGCGCCGTGCGGGCAGGTAACGCCGCAGATTACCGCGGCGTACAATGACCGGGACGCGGCGCGGGAGCTGGCGCAGCGCGCGGACGTGATCACGTACGAGTTCGAGAATGTCGATGCCGGCGTAGCCGCCTTGCTGACAGAAGAATCGTACGTGCCGCAGGGCAGCGCGCTGCTGTATACGACGCAGCGCCGGCTGCGCGAGAAGGCGGCGATCGAGGCGGCGGGCGTACCCGTCGCCCCGTACCGCAAGGTCGCAGCCTGGCGGAGCTTACCGCCGCGGCTGCCGAGCTGGGCCTGCCCTGTGTGCTGAAGACAGCCACAGGGGGGTATGACGGCAAGGGGCAAGCCGTCATCCGCCAGCCGGATGAGCTGGAGCCAGCCTTCCGGCAGGTAGCACCGGGCGCTTCTGAAGGAGCTGCAGCACCGGAGCTGGTGCTGGAGAAATTCGTGAAATTCCAGTGCGAAATTTCCGTCATCGCCGCACGCAGCACCTCGGGGGAAGTGAAGAGCTTCCCGCCGGCGGAGAACATCCATGTAAACAACATTTTGCACCTGTCGATCGTGCCTGCCCGGGTCTCTGAGGAGCTTCAGCAGCGTGCCTGTGAGCTGGCAGAATGCCTGGTAGCCGGACTTAATGCTGTCGGACTGCTGGCTGTAGAGATGTTCGTTACGGAGGACGGGGAAATTTTCGTCAACGAATTGGCGCCGCGGCCGCATAATTCGGGGCACTACACGATGGACGCATGCGCAACTTCTCAGTTCGAACAGCATATCCGCGCAATCTGCAATCTCCCTCTGGGCGATACCTCACTGTTGACACCGGTGGTTATGGTGAATGTGCTGGGACAGCATCTGGACGGAGTGATCGAACGGACGGGACAGGCTGATGAAGCAGCAGGTAAGCTGGGGGTTGCCCCCAAGCTTCACATATACGGCAAGACCGAGAGTAAAACCGGCCGCAAGATGGGCCATATCAACCTGCTCTGCAAGGATACCCGCGACGGGCTGTCCTGGGTAGAGCAAACTAACTTTTGGAGGAACTCAAAGATATGATCGAACGTTACAGCAGACCTGAAATGCGGGCCATCTGGACCGAAGAAAATAAATTCAACGCCTGGCTTGAAGTAGAAATTTGTGCATGTGAGGCCTGGGCCGAGCTGGGAGTCATTCCGCAGGAAGATGCCGCCAAGCTGCGAAAGGATGCGAAATTCGACATTGACCGGATCAATGAAATTGAGCTCGAAACCCGCCATGACGTTATTGCTTTTACGCGTGCCGTATCCGAGAGCCTGGGTGCAGAACGCAAATGGGTGCACTACGGATTAACCTCCACAGACGTTGTAGATACAGCGCTGGGTTACCTGCTTCGTCAGGCGAACGAAATTCTGGAGAAGGACATTATCAACTTCATCGAGATTCTTAAAGATAAGGCAATTGCTTATAAAGACACCCCGATGATGGGCCGCACGCACGGAGTACATGCCGAGCCTACAACCTTTGGCCTCAAGATGGCGCTGTGGTACGAGGAAATGAAACGTAACCTGGAGCGCTTCCGTCATGCCGCTAAAGGCGTTCAGTTCGGCAAAATCTCCGGAGCAGTCGGCACCTATGCCAACATTGACCCGTTCGTAGAAGAATTCGTCTGCAAAAAGCTGGGTACGAGCCCTGCACCAATCTCCACCCAGACCCTGCAGCGTGACCGCCACGCGGAATACATGGCTGCACTGGCGCTGGTAGCCACATCGCTCGACAAGTTCGCTACTGAAATCCGTGCACTGCAAAAGAGCGAAATCCGCGAGGTGGAAGAAGCTTTTGCCAAAGGTCAAAAAGGTTCCTCCGCCATGCCGCACAAACGCAACCCGATCGGCTGCGAAAATATTTCCGGCCTGTCCCGCGTGATCCGCGGCCACATGGTTACAGCGTACGAGAATGTGCCGCTCTGGCATGAGCGCGATATCTCGCACTCTTCCGTAGAACGGATTATCCTGCCGGATGCAACCATGCTGCTGAACTACATGCTGAACCGCTTCGGCAACATCGTGAAGAACCTGACTGTGTTCCCGGAAAACATGAAGCGCAACATGAACCGCACCTTCGGCGTACCGTTCTCCGGCCGTATCCTGACCAAGCTGATCGACAAGGGCTTCAGCCGCGAGCAGGCATACGACACCGTTCAGCCGCGTGCAATGCAGGCCTGGGAAGAGCAGACGCAGTTCCGTGATATCGTCGAGGCTACTCCTGAGATCACTGCCGTGCTCAGCCCGGAAGAGATCGAGGATGCCTTCAACCCTTCCTGGCACCTGAAGCATGTGGATACGATTTTCCGCAAGCTGGAGCTGATTTAGGAGAAACGAAGCAATAAAAAGTTGAGGGAGGAAAGGTCATGACACACCCTGCCGTATCCACGGCTGTGGAGCTCGTAAATGCACCGCTGCTCTATAAAGGAAAGGTCCGCGAATTGTACGATTTGGGGGAAGAGGTACTGATCGTTGTTACGGACCGGATCTCCGCATTTGATTATGTGCTCGATCCGGCTGTGCCGGACAAAGGCAATGTGCTAAACCGCCTGAGCGCCTTCTGGTTCGGGCTGACGAAGAACCTGATCGAAAATCACGTCGTCCACATTGATGTCGATCAGCTCGGCGGCGTTGTAAAGGACCGGGAAGCGCTCAAAAACCGCATCATGGTCGTGCGCAAAGCCGAGCGAATCGATATTGAATGTGTCGTACGCGGCTGCATTACCGGCGGAGGCTGGAGGCAGTATCAGGAGACCGGCAAGGTCAACGGGATTGAGCTTCCGCAGGGTCTGCGCAAGAACGCCGTGCTGGCTCAGCCGATTTTTACGCCTGCCGCTAAGAATGATGTCGGTCACGATGAGGACATTCCTTTTGAGCAGATGCAGGAGCAAATCGGCGCCGAGCTGGCACTGGAGCTGAAGGAGAAAAGCCTGAAGCTGTTCGCTTTTGCCAGAGCGTATTGTGAGGAACGCGGGATCATTCTCGCAGACTGCAAGTTCGAGTTCGGGCTGCTGGACGGCAAGGTGATTCTTATCGATGAGATTTTCACACCGGATGCCTCCCGCTTCTGGGCTAAAGATAAATATGCGCTTGATATCGAGATTGACAGCATGGACAAGGAGCCGGTCCGGACATATCTTTCCGCATCCTCCTGGGACAAGAACAGCACGCCTGACCCGCTGCCGCAGGAAGTGGTAGAGGAGACCAGCCGCCGCTACCGGGATATCTATCACCGGCTTACCGGCAAGGATTTGTAAGACAACTCTCTTTTTTATGATCAAGATAAATCAGCTCATTAAAATTTAGGAGGAACTACAAGCGTATGTTAAAAGCGACAGTCTATGTCACCATCAAGAAAAGCGTGCTCGATCCCCAAGGTGTTGCCGTGCAGGGAGCTCTTCATTCGGTAGGTTTTCAGGAAGTTGAAAGTTTGCGTATCGGCAAATATATGGAGCTGACGCTCGACACGGACAACCGTGCTGAAGCGGAAGGACGCCTCAAGGAAATGTGTGAAAAGCTGCTGGCCAACACGGTGATCGAGGATTACCGCTACGAATTGGAGGACTAAAAGTCATGAAATTTGCTGTACTTGTCTTTCCGGGCTCCAATTGTGACATTGACTGCTATAAGGCTGTAGAAGAAAGCCTCGGCCAACCGGTCGATTATGTGTGGCATACGGCAACCGACCTGTCGGCGTATGACTGCATTCTCGTGCCGGGCGGGTTCTCTTATGGTGACTATCTGCGCTGCGGCGCGATTTCCCGGTTCGCTCCGGTGATGGCTGAGGTAGCCAAAGCCGCGGAGCAGGGCAAATTCGTGCTCGGCATCTGCAACGGGTTCCAGATTCTGACCGAAGCGGGCCTCCTGCCGGGAGCGCTGCGCCGCAACATGTCGATGAAGTTCCGCTGTCATGACACGGTGCTTAAGGTCGTTAACAACACTACTCCGTTTACGGTTGATTATGCGAAGGATGAGGAGATTGTCATTCCGATCGCACATGGCGAAGGCAATTATTATTGTGATGAAGAGACGCTTGCTTCTTTGCAGGCGAACAATCAGATCGTGTTCACATACAGCGATAACCCGAACGGCTCGGTAGCCGATATTGCGGGGATCAGCAACGTGGCAGGCAATGTAGTTGGTATGATGCCCCATCCGGAACGTGCAGTAAGCAGTCTGCTTGGTTCGGAAGACGGCAAACGGATGTTTACATCCATTCTCAAGACATGGAGGGAACGTTATGACGCAGCAAGTATCCGCTAAGGAGCCGACCGCAGAACAGATTGCGGAGCAGAAAATCTACAGCCAGTTCGGTGTGTCGGACAGCGAATATGAGCTGATCACCTCTTTTATGGGCCGCAAGCCTAACTATACCGAAATCGGTGTATTCAGCGTTATGTGGTCTGAGCACTGTGCCTACAAAAACTCCAAGCCGCTCCTCGGACGTTTCCCGACAAGCGGACCGCGTGTCCTGATGGGACCGGGCGAGGGCGCAGGGATTGTAGACATCGGTGACAACCAGGCCGTTGTGTTCAAAATCGAAAGTCACAACCATCCGTCGGCTGTTGAACCTTATCAGGGCGCGGCAACCGGGGTGGGCGGGATTATCCGCGATATTTTCTCCATGGGTGCAAGACCGGTGGCGCTGCTTAACTCCCTGCGTTTCGGAAAGCTTGAGAGCGACCGGGTAAAATATCTGTTCGAGCATGTCGTGTCCGGGATCGCAGGCTACGGTAACTGTATCGGCATTCCGACTGTCGGCGGCGAAATTATGTTCGACAACAGCTATGACGGCAATCCGCTGGTTAACGCAATGTGTGTCGGACTGATCGATCATGACAAAATCCAGCGCGGTGTCGCCAAAGGTGTAGGCAATCCCGTGTTCTACGTAGGTCCTCCTACAGGCCGTGACGGTATTCACGGGGCAACCTTTGCTTCCGTTGAGCTGAGCGAGGAGTCCGAAGCCAAGAAGACTGCCGTACAGGTCGGCGATCCGTTCATGGAAAAGCTGGTTATGGAATCCTGCCTTGAGCTGATCGACAGCGGCATCGTGCTCGGTATTCAGGATATGGGTGCAGCAGGCCTTACCTGCTCCAGCGCCGAAATGGCCAGCAAAGCGGGCAACGGCCTGGAGCTGTATCTGGATCAGGTGCCGCAGCGTGAAGAAGGCATGACGCCTTATGAAATGATGCTGTCCGAATCCCAGGAGCGCATGCTGTTCGTGGTTGAGCCTAAGGATGAGGCGCAGGCACAGGAGATTTTTGACCGCTGGGGCGTGATCTGCCGTAAAGTGGGCAAGGTAACGGATGACGGCCGCCTGAAGCTGTTCCATCACGGTGAGGTTGTCGGTGATATGCCTGTAACAGCGTTGGTGGACGAGTGTCCAATTTATAAAAAGCCATCCTCAGTTCCCGCTTATTACGAAGAGAATGCCAATGTAGATACTTTGCGGTATGAAGAACTTACCGATCTCGGCGGCGCACTGCGTACTGTACTGGCTTCGCCGACAGTAGCGAGCAAAGCATGGGTGTATAACCAATACGATTATATGGTCCGCACCAGCACAGCGGTTCGTCCGGGTTCCGATGCGGCAGTGGTTACCATTAACGGTACACGTAAAGGCCTGGCAATGACTACAGACTGCAACGGCCGTTATGTCTATCTCGACCCTGAAGTGGGCGGACGTATTGCGGTAAGTGAAGCGGCCCGCAACATTGTCTGCTCCGGCGCGAAGCCGCTGGCGATTACGGACAACCTGAACTTTGGCAGCCCGGAGAAGCCTGAGATTTTCTGGCAGATGGAGCGTGCTGTTGACGGTATGGCTGAAGCCTGCCGTGTGCTGGATACGCCGGTTATCGGCGGTAACGTCAGCTTGTACAACGAAAATGCTGCCGGAGCCATCTACCCGACCCCGGTTGTCGGCATGGTGGGCCTGGTTGAAGATACAGATCACATTACAACTCAAGCCTTCAAAGAGGAAGGCGATGCGATTCTGCTGCTCGGCGTAACAAAAGCTGAGCTTGGCGGCAGTGAGTTCCAGTATGCTGTTCACGGCTTGACTGAAGGCCGTCCGCCGGCGCTTGATCTGGCTACAGAGCAAAAATTGCTGGATGCTGTGCTGTCTGCGATCCGCAGCGGTCTGGTCCGCTCGGCGCATGACTTGTCCGAAGGCGGCCTTGCAGCTGCACTGGCTGAGAGCTGTATCAGCGGCGGAATCGGTGCGAACATTGAGCTGTCGGCTGGCGGACTGCGCCATGATGTGGCACTGTTCAGCGAAACCCAGTCCCGTATTGTGCTGACTTCGGCACCTGACCGTGCAGAAGAGCTCAAAGCAGCGGTTGCTGCTTATGGTGTACCGGTTGAAATCATCGGAACGGTCGGCGGTGACAGACTGCGCGTATCCCTGGACGGTGCATCTGCACTGGATGAGGCCGTATCCGAACTTAAATCCGTGTGGGAGGATGCTATTCCATGTCTTATGAAATAAAGACCGGGAACAAGCAGGAGACCCCCATCCTGTGGACCGGCGACTTTTACAATGAAGGAACGGGCTCGGGAGATATTTTTGATACGTTAAAAGAGGAATGCGGCGTCTTCGGGGTCTTCGGACACCCGGAGGCCGCCTCCATGTCCTATTACGGGCTGCATGCCTTGCAGCACCGGGGAGAAGAGAGCGCAGGCATCTGCGTAGCAGACGGCCGTGACTTCAACTACCACCGCGGCATGGGCCTTGTCAAAGAAGTCTTCGACAAGGACAAAATCGCCTCGCTGGTCGGCGACATGTCCATCGGACATGTGCGCTACTCCACCAGCGGGGACAGCCGGCTGACCAATGCGCAGCCGCTGGTCTTCAAGTACCGTGACGGCGACCTGGCGATTGCCACCAACGGCAACATCGTCAACGAGCCGCTGATCCGCAAGCAGCTGGAGATGAGCGGGTCGATCTTCCAGACGACGAGCGATACTGAGGTGCTGGCGCATCTGATTGCGCGCTCGCCGAAGGATTTTGTCGAAGCGGCCAAGGAAGCGCTGCGTCAGCTGGTCGGCGGCTTCGCCTTCCTGCTGATGACCAACGACAAGCTGATCGTCGCCTCGGACCCGCACGGGCTGCGCCCGCTGGTGATGGGCCGGCTCGGTGAAGCTTATGTCTTCGCTTCCGAGTCCTGTGCCCTTGAAGTCATCGGAGCCACCCTGGTCCGTGACATCGAGCCGGGCGAGCTGCTGGTGCTGGACAAGAATGGATTCCTGGAAGACAGATTCACTGAACCGAAACGCAAAGCGCTGTGTGCGATGGAGTATATCTATTTTGCCCGTCCGGACAGTGACTTGAACGGCTCCAACCTGCACTCCGCCCGCAAGCGGATGGGCAGCCGGATGGCGCTTGAGTCCTTCGTCGATGCGGACATCGTCACCGGCGTACCGGATTCCAGCATCTCGGCAGCCATCGGCTATGCCGAGCAGACCGGCATCCCGTATGAGCTTGGGCTGATCAAGAACAAATACACCGGCCGGACCTTCATCCAACCGAGCCAGGAGCTGCGCGAACAGGGCGTGAAGATGAAGCTTAGCGCCGTGCGCCGCGTTGTTGAAGGCCAGCGCGTCGTCATGATCGACGACTCGATCGTGCGCGGCACGACCTCGCGCCGGATCGTCAATCTGCTGCGCGAGGCCGGAGCGCTTGAAGTGCATGTGCGGATTACCTCGCCGCCGTTCAAGAACCCGTGCTTCTACGGGATTGATACGCCGGACCGACGCGAGCTGATCGCGTCGTACAAGACTATTCAGGAAATGTGCGAGGAGATCAACGCCGATTCGCTGGCGTTCCTGTCGCCGGATGGGCTGATCCAGTCCATCGGCGGCTACAGCAGCAATGAATACAAGGGAGGCCTCTGCCTCTCCTGCTTCGATAATGATTACCCGACGCAGGTGGATTTCGGCGGGGAAGAGAAGGACGGGTGCTCTTGTTGACATCCCCCTAAGTCCCCCTTGCGAAGGGGGATTCCGGAGGGCTCGGCCCTCCGGCCACCCGAAAGCTCGGCGGTAGGAGTTTGCTCTAAACTTGCTAAGATGGCATGGGTGCGGGTGCCCGCTTTGTCCTGCGGACACGCTCTACGGCGCTCCGCGCCCTGGCGGCCTGCGGCCCCGCCGGGCCATGGGCTCGTAACCCCGGCTGTTTGCTCCGCAAAAGCGGGGGGTTCACTCGCACTTGTGTGCGCGCGGCTTTGCCCCGCGCACGAGGCTCGCGCCCCCGCCTGTTTGCTTCGCAAAAGCGGGGTGGCTCTCGCCTGAGGATGAGCGCGGCTTCGCCCCGCCTGCAAGAGCCCAGGCTTGTGACCCCGGCTATTTGCTCCGCAAAAGCGAGGGTTCACTTGCCAAAGAGACGCCCGCGCAGCTCAGGGCGTCGGCCTTCTGCCCCTGTGCAAGGCGCAAACATCGGCTTGCGGCCGGGTTTACCCGGGTGGTCTGAGTCATGGAGGGGAAGTCCAAACATTCCCCGTAATGATGACTATGACCACACACGCCTGAACCAGGCCGCCCCGAAACAGCGCTCTAAACTAATTTAAATGAGGTGTCCAAAAGTGTCGGAAGCTTATAAAAACGCCGGAGTGGATATTGCAGCCGGTAATGAAGCGGTAGAACGCATGAAGAAGCATGTGAAGCGCACTTACCGCCCGGAGGTCATGACAGAGCTTGGCGGATTCGGCGCATTGTTTGGTCTCAACAAAGATAAATACGACGAGCCTGTGCTTGTATCGGGCACGGATGGCGTAGGCACAAAGCTCAAGCTCGCGTTCGCGGCGGACCGCCACGATACGATCGGTATTGATGCGGTTGCTATGTGTGTCAACGACATCGTGGTGCAGGGCGCTGAGCCGCTGTTCTTCCTGGATTATCTCGCCTGCGATAAAGTGGTGCCCGAGAAGATCGAGGCCATCGTAGCCGGAATCGCCGAAGGCTGCCACCAGGCAGGCTGCGCGCTGATCGGCGGCGAAACGGCTGAAATGCCGGGCATGTACGCTGCCGGCGAATACGATATTGCCGGTTTCACAGTGGGCGTAGCGGATAAGGCCAAGCTGGTTACCGGTGCAGACATTGCTCCTGGAGATGCTGTAATCGGCCTTGCCTCCAGCGGTATTCACAGTAACGGCTTCTCGCTGGTGCGCAAGCTTTTACTGGAGCAGGCGGGTTATGACCTGAACGATGTCGTTCCTGAGCTGGGCGCTCCGCTTGTGGACGTGCTGCTCGCGCCGACCAAAATCTATGTAAAACCGCTGCTGGCCCTGCTTGAGCAGCTGACCGTTAAAGGCATGGCGCATATTACCGGCGGAGGCTTTATCGAGAATATTCCGCGGATGCTGCCGGATAATGTAAATGTAGAGATTAACTACGGCTCCTGGCCGATCCAGCCGGTCTTCGGCCTGATGCAGGAGAAGGGCAGTGTAACGAACCGAGATATGTTCACCACCTTTAACATGGGAATCGGTCTGGTGCTGGTAGTACCTGCTGGAGACAGCGAGCGTGCGCTCGAGCTGCTGAAAGCAAGCGGAGAAGAGGCTTATCTGATCGGAACGGTGACCGAAGGGGAGCGCATCGTTACCTTTACAGGAGCTGAGGTCTGATGAGCAGCAGCCGGATCGCTGTATTTGCTTCCGGGCAGGGCAGCAATTTTGCCGCACTTGTTGAAGCGCAGAGAGCCGGGCAGCTTGGTGAGGGAAGCATTGAGCTGCTGGTCTCTGACCGGCCGGAAGCGCCTGTAGCACAGCGGGCGGAGGCTGCGGGTATACCCGCCCTCCTGCTGCGGCCGAAGGATTTCGCCAGCCGCGAGCTGTATGAGGCAGAGATTGTGGCAGAGCTGAAGCGCAGGGACATCGGGCTGATTGTACTTGCCGGTTACATGCGGCTGATCAGTCCGGTGCTGCTGGAGCCTTTTGCGGGGAGGATTATCAATATCCATCCTTCGCTGCTGCCTGCTTTTGCCGGAAAGGACGCGATTGGACAAGCGCTGGATTACGGCGTGAAGCTGACCGGAGTAACGGTGCACTTCGTCGATGGTGGGATGGATACCGGGCCGGTTATTGCCCAGCGCAGCGTTACGGTGGAAGCAGGGGACACGGCTGAGTCACTGGCACAGAGGATTCACCAGATTGAATATGAGCTGTATCCGGAGGTTGTCCGTGCTTTTGCAGCCGGAAAAGTTGAGCTGAACGGCAGGCATGTTGTTGTCCGCTAGTAAGCTGCCATTCGACATTCTGCTTACCATCACCATCTGCAGGTTCTGATATTTCTCGGGAAATATTGCACAAAGTTTAGAGGGTGTCGTTTTGCGGCTGTACCGCCGTTTTCTTGACGAATGCAGCCCGCTTAAAGCGACAGGGTTCACAGGTGAAGACCTGGGTGTATTTTATACAATTCTATTGTATTCCGTACAATTGATTTTAAGAAGATGAGGCCAAAGCAGCATAAAGCTGAGAATCTGCTGCACATAATGCAACAGATTCTGTTTTCAGACGGATATACCTGTCATCTGTTGTACAAAGTACAATAGATCCTCTTTTACCCAGATTTCAGCAATTAATTCTCATCGAAGCTTCGCTGTAACTATTAAGTTAACAACACTAATCTTGCATCATCCGGAGGAGGACTATTCAAGTGAGTATCAAAAGAGCGCTGGTCAGCGTATCGGACAAACAGGGCATCGTGGATTTTTGCCGCGAGTTGTCTGCATTGGGTGTAGAAATTATCTCCACAGGCGGCACTAGCACACTTTTGGCTAAAGAAGGCGTACCGGTTATCGGCATCTCCGATGTAACGGGCTTCCCGGAAATTATGGACGGACGGGTCAAAACCCTGCATCCTGCTGTACACAGCGGCCTGCTGGCCGTTCGTGACAACGAGGAACATACGCGTCAGATGACGGAGCTGGGCCTCGGTTACATCGACCTGGTGGTGGTGAATCTGTATCCGTTCGCGGAGACGATTGCCAAGCCGGATGTGTCCTACGAGGAAGCGATCGAGAATATCGATATCGGCGGACCGACGATGCTGCGTTCTGCGGCGAAGAACCATGCTTTTGTCAGTGTGGTTGTGGATGCGGCCGATTATGCCAATGTGCTTGAAGAGGTGCGTGCAGGCGGAGATACGACCCTTGAAACCCGCAAACGTCTTGCGGCAAAAGTGTTCCGCCATACGGCGGCTTACGACGCCCTGATCGCTGATTATTTGGCCAATGTTACCGGTGAACCGCTGCCGGAGCGCTATACTGTTACTTATGAGAAAATCCAGGATCTCCGCTACGGGGAGAACCCGCACCAGAAGGCCGCATTTTACCGCAAGCCGCTGGCGGCACAGGATACGCTGACTGCAGCCGAGCAGCTGCACGGCAAGGAATTGTCCTACAACAACATCAACGACGCCAACGCGGCGCTGCAGATCGTCAAGGAGTTTGAAGAGCCGGCTGTCGTAGCTGTTAAGCATATGAATCCTTGCGGAGTAGGCGTAGGAACCAGTGTGTATGAAGCTTATCAAAAAGCGTACAATGCCGATCCGACCTCCATCTTCGGCGGAATTGTTGCCGCTAACCGGATTATTGATGCAGATACCGCAAATCTGCTGAAGGATATCTTCCTGGAAATTATCCTGGCTCCGGGCTTCACTGAGGAAGCGCTGGAGATTCTGACGAAGAAGAAAAATATCCGTCTGCTCAAGATCGGCAATCTTAGTGCTGCAGCGGCACGCAAGAGCAGCTTTGTCGTGACTTCGATTGAGGGCGGAATGGTTGTGCAGGAGAGCGATGTGCACTCCGTAAATGCGGATGAACTGCAGGTGGTGACGGACCGCAAGCCTACCGAGGAAGAACTGAAGCAGCTCTTGTTCGGCTGGAAAGTGGTTAAGCATGTGAAGTCCAATGCGATCGTGCTGGCAGCGGATGATATGACCGTTGGTGTCGGCGCAGGCCAGATGAACCGGGTTGGCGCAGCGAAGATTGCCATTGAGCAGGCCGGAGAGAAAGCCAAGGGCTCCATTCTGGCTTCTGACGCGTTCTTCCCGATGGGCGATACCCTGGAAATGGCGGCAAAGGCAGGCATCACCGCGGTTATCCAGCCGGGCGGATCGATCAAGGACGAGGAATCGATCAAGGTTGCCAATGAATACGGAATCGCTATGGTCTTCACCGGCGTCCGCCATTTCAAACACTAGACTACCTGGGGAGGATTTCAGTTCAATGGATATTTTAGTGGTCGGAGGCGGGGGCCGGGAGCATGCGATTATCTGGAAGCTGTCCCAGAGCCCGTCAGCCGGTAAAATCTACTGTGCACCCGGTAACGCCGGGATCGCCCAGCTGGCGGAGTGTGTGCCGATCGGCGTGTTTGAGTTCGATAAGCTGACGGCGTTCGCCAAGGAGAAAGAGGTAGGCCTTGTCGTTATCGGTCCCGATGATCCGCTGGCAGCGGGCATTGTTGATGCTTTTGAAGCACAGGACATTCCGGTATTCGGACCTCGTAAAAATGCGGCGGAAATCGAAGGCAGCAAAACCTTTATGAAGGACCTGCTGCATAAATACAATATTCCGACAGCAGCCTATGAGAAGTTCAGCGATTATGAAGCAGCACTTGCGTATTTGCGCGGGCAGGGGCTGCCGATTGTAATCAAGGCTGATGGGCTGGCTGCAGGCAAAGGGGTAACGGTTGCGTATTCGCGCGAGGAAGCTGAGCTGGCGCTGCGTGACATCATGGTGGCCAAGGTGTTCGGTGAAGCCGGCGCCCAGGTTGTCATTGAGGAGTTCCTGGCCGGGCAGGAGATGTCGATTCTCGCTTTTGTCGACGGGGAGACCGTACGCCCGATGGCGGCTGCGCAGGATCACAAGCCGGTATTCGACGGAGACAAGGGGCCTAATACCGGCGGGATGGGCACATACTCCCCTCTGCCGCATATTGACGAATCTATTATCCATGAGGCGGTTAAGACCATTATTGAGCCTACGGCCAAAGCTATGGTATCTGAAGGCCGTTCCTTCAGCGGCGTGCTGTTCGCCGGTCTGATGATTTCGCCGGATGGTAAGCCCAAGACGATCGAATTCAATGCCCGGTTCGGTGATCCGGAGACCCAGGTGGTACTGCCAAGGCTGAAGAGTGATCTCTTGGAAATCTTCCTGGCTGTGGCAGAGGGCCGACTGGCTGATACCTCTATTGAGTGGAGCGACGAGGCGGCTGTATGTGTAGTGCTGGCGTCTCAGGGATATCCGGGTAATTATCCGAAAGGCGTGCCGATTACCGGGCTGGAGGAAGCAGGGGACGGATTGGTCTTCCATGCGGGAACTGCGCGGGGAGAGGACGGAAGCTGGCTTACAAACGGCGGACGTGTGCTGGGGGTAGTAGGGAAAGGTGCGGATATTGCCGAAGCGCGCGCAGCAGCCTATGCCAGTGCGGAGAAGATTCATTTTGAAGGCAAGCAAAACCGCAGTGACATAGCCATGAAGGCGCTGGTCTAAAGGTATGAAACAGCTACTTTATTCCTAATTTTCTCGTAGAAAGTCCCAAAAAAGGACTGACAAGTGATAGAAGAAGTGCTATAATACAACTCGTACGGGGGAAAATGTTCGGATATATACAGATAAAGGGTCTTTCCTTTCATGGAAAGGCCTTTTTTAATCATAAAGAGTTTATAAGTTTTCGGGGTCCCCGCAAAGTATCTGAGTCAGCATCCATGTAAAGGCCTCACTTTGTGGGGTCATTTGAAATCGTTTTTTAAGTATAGGAGGAATTAGCTTTGAGTAAGGTTGGAAGAAATGACTTGTGTCCATGCGGAAGCGGTAAAAAATATAAAAAATGCTGTCTGGGAAAAGAAACCTCTGCAGTAGAGTCGATCCTGCGGCTCGTCACAACTGAGGAGGCGGATGCAGCTGCAGCACAAGCCGCTGCTTCTCCTGAAACGGGTGTCCGACCTGAAGGCAAGCTTACACTGACCAAGCTGAAGAAGATGGTGGCGCGAGAACTGAGATGGGAGCATCCGGCTCATGAGCAGCTTGCCATGCAGCTGATTGAGAGCATGCGGAGCCAGTATGAGCGGGAGCTGATTTTTGAGGCAGTGGTGCTCTGGAACGGCTTCTCTGGCCAGACCAAGCCTGCAGTCAAGAAAGCAGGATCATTCTGCGCGGCAATCGAGTATATTTTGTCTGAAGAATACGGGTTTAATCTATCCCAGGCTGAGCTGGCCGATAAATATGAGGTTACAACGGCAACGATTTCACGCAAAGTGAAGGAAATGCTGAATTATATCGAGGAATACGGCAGAGAAGGCGACTCAGACGAGCTGCTTGTGCTGAACGGTGCCGGAACTGCCAGAGAGAAGGCGCAGCTGCTGTTACATAAAGCTATGGAGTCCACTTCCGGAAAGCGCCGTATTCAGCTGGCAGAGGCTGCTTTGGAGATCTATCAGGACAGCTCTGACGCTTACCTGGTGCTTGCTGAGGAGTCGGAGAATGAGCAGGATGCCCGTGCTTTTCTAAAGGCGGGTATCGCTGCCGGTGAACGGGAGCTGGGAGAAGCGTTTTTTGCCGAGCACAAAGGTCACTTCTGGGGGCTGACGGAGACCCGTCCCTATATCCGGATCTGCAAGAGCTATGCGGAGTCCTGCTGGTTCGGCGGCAAAGCGGAAGAAGCCGCAGAGATTCTGGAGCACATTCTGGAGCTTAATCCGGACGACAATACGGGTGCCCGGTATCTCCTGGCCGCTGTCTATCTGTACAGCAACCAGCTGAAAGAAGCGGAGCAGTTCTTGAAGAAATACGGGGAGGATGATGCGGCTGCTGCTTTTGCCTATGACCGGATCGTCCTGGAATATAAGAAGAACGGCATTACCTCCCAGCTCAAAATGCTGTACCGTGTAGCGCGCGGTGTGAACAAGCATGTGCCTGATTATTTGCTGGGCGTGAAGCGTCTGCCGAATAATCTTCCGGATTTCGTCGGCATGGGCGATTCCAATGAAGCAGTCGAATACGTCATTATGCATTCCCGTTTATGGGCAAGCCTGCCGGACTTGCTGAAATGGATGCTGAAGCAACAATAGAAAAGAATATGATTGCTGTATCAATAAGGCTGCCGGAACGATTCCGGCGGCTTTTTTATTTGTAACTGGCCATTGCAGAAGAATGAAAAGTACCGGGTTTGATGGCGAAGATAACACGAAAATTTCATTATATAATCTCCTGCAAAAAAATGTAGAAATCAAGAAAAAAAAGGGTTGACCAATGATGATGTATTGGCTATATTTGTAATATATTAGAAAAAGTTATCAGTTTTCAGCGGTGAAGTTGAGGATAATTCAGGCATTGCCGATGTTCCTTCAGGAGGTGGTTATTTGATCTATACAACCACGATTCGCAGCGAGCTGGAAGACTATATCGAACGGGAGGGCTTGAATCTCAGCCAATTGGGCAGAAGAGCGGGCCTTAATGCGGGAACGGTCAGCTCCTTAATGAAGGGGAGCAGGGTACTCGCGGTTGACCAGCTGGACAGGATAACCAGGGTGCTGGGCTTGCCGGAAGGGTATTACTACGAGCATTATATTCAGGAATGTATCATAGAGACGGTGCCGAACTGGCGCAGAATCAGACCTTTTCTGTTCAGGTGTGCAGAGCTGGACTGCCTGAATTGCATTCGCCAGTCAGTACAGCTGTTATTGGACAACCTGACATATTCACCGCTTTTGTTTGAGGTTGCAGAAGAATTCTATACTACCGGTAAGTTTAAGGCCGCTGCTATTCTCTATGAGAGTGTTGCCGCAAGTGAACGGAGGCAGCATTCGGAACGTCTGGCCTTCTGCCAGTACCGGTTGTATATACTCCGGCTGGGAGATAATCAGGAGAACAATCTTCAGGCGGCGATTCAATTTGAGCCTTTTGTTGAAAGGCTCGATGAGCTGGATCAGCTGGATGCCCTCAGGGATTTAGCAAATACATACAAGTCGTTACAACGCTGGGATAAGGTTGATGAAATTGCTGCAAAGCTTGGCACTAAGGCCAAGATACAGCTTAGGTTAGCCTCTCAACCAGAGGTTAAGAGAGAGGTATATTATAAGAAGCTCAAGCGGCCCTTGTTTGCATATTTGGCGTTTTCAGACCTGCTGCGTGGCGGTGTCTGTGATGCAAGGGGAGCTTATGAAGAGGCACTTGAATACGCCTATAGATATGCCGATTTAAGCTGGGTGAAAGACAAGGATGAAGAAACAGAGAAGTGGGTTCAGCTATTCGAGGGTTGGGCTAAAGCTAATATATTCGCATGCAAGCTTATGATCGGAAATGAGAGTGTCGTACAAGAATATGCAGAATTCATTGAACTTGATGAAGAAGAACTACTGATAGGAATTCTGAATATCACCAAGGCTGCAAATAGATTTGATTTTGATATCAGTATTATTCTGGAGAAGTTTAAGTCCCGGCTCACGTCCTATTTTTCGCTGGAGTCGGATTCTGCAGGCATATATACACCACAAATTATAGATGAAGAATCTGCAGAGTGCTGCTATCAATTAGCCTATTATTATCTATGGAATGAGCTATATTGTGAGGGTTTCCGTTATGTGCTGGCTGGTTTGGAAAAGGCGAAGTTTATCAATAACGAAGCCCGTATACTATCATTTGTGCGGTTGTTTGAACAATTCCGGGATTACGCATCATTTGATATACAGCAGCAATACCAAAATTCAATGACAAAGGGGTTTGATCAGGATGAAAAGAAAATTAGCAGGGTTATTAGTAGTAAGTAGTTTGTTACTGGCAGTAGTCGTTCCCGGTATATCTCAGGCAAGCCCAATAACTCCGAACAATATCCATGGCTGTTTGTAATTGGAGTTGCCAAAGGACCAGCCGCCGGCTGGTCTTTTTTTTGTCTGAAAATTATATAATTTATCTGAAAAAAATTTCACATAGAGTAGCGCATATTATTTTACAATACTATCAAAAGGAGGGATAAAAGGTGAAGGATTCAGAGTGTATGAAACTCAGCATTGAGCAAGCCCGTTATAAGCTGAATAAGCTAGAACAGCAATTTGATCTCTTACATCCCGTGGTGCTCCATCAGTCGATGGTACTCGATGAACTTATAAATGAATATAACCGCTACTGCTTCAGACGGGCGATGGAAGCTTTGCGCAGCAAATCCCATACCAGCGAAAGCAGCTGGGCGGAACAGCCAAGGCAGTTGAGCTACAGCTAAGCGGCATATCCAGGATTTTAGATTTTTTTGGTTAGTTGCGGCAAAATGTCATGTACAACCTTTAGATTAGCCACTGCCGCAGCTGCATCCTCCTGTCTCCTGTTCTGCGTTTCACTCCCCAATCCGATTAATCAATGATCCTCAGTGCTATAACACTAATACTCTGCTGACACCAAACCTCACATGAGGTTCGCTGTAATACCCGTTTTTGCCGATAATTTAGCTAATTCTGGACATTTTCTACATGGAATTGTTTATTTAATGCTGTGTATTCCTGAAAAAACCTGACATGGACACAGTTATTTCACAGCTCGATGTAAAACGGTAAAGGGATAAAGAGTTTTTTTGCAGAAATAAGCAGAAATAAGTCGAAAACAGCTGGATCTTTCAGAAGAGAGTACTGTCGGCTCATATTGATTAAAGGTGGGGAGCCCTATGGCACTAAGAAAAAAGAAAGAAGAAATGAGCGGGGACGGGCATAGGCCGGTACTAAAGGCTGTGGAGGAGCAGGGGGACTTCACCGCAGAGCAGTTAAAAAAGGCAGCGAAGCCAATCTCCGTGTTTCAGGCATGGATGGAACCGGTCCGCAATATGGGCATACGGGGCAAGCTGTTTTTGTCCGTTATCGTGTCTGTTGTTGCCATTATTGTTGCTGTGGCTCTAGTTATCTATAGCAATGCCAAGCAGATCATCGTAGAGGATTTGAGCAGTGCATTGTCGTACGAGAAGGAGGAGATCAATGTTAAGGTTAATGATCTGCTCCAGCCGGCGTCTGCCAGTGTTGAGCTGCTGAATGCCAACAGCTACATCCGGAATTTTATCGGTATGGTGAAATCGGCTGACACGGTTAAAACTACCGAGGGCTACACTGAGCTTATCAAAACCCTTAACCTCATTAAGGACAGCAACAAGAATCTGCTTAACGTATATATCGGGCTGGATGCGGTGAATAAGGTCATTACACAGGCTGAGTTTGAACCCCCGGCGGACTTTAATATGAAGGAGCGCACCTGGTATACCTCTACAGCCCGCAACAACCGGGTGACGGTAACCGATCCTTATATTGATGCTGGCTCCGGCAAAATGGTCGTAAGTGTGACAGCGCCGATTCAGAACGACTCCGGCCAGCTGATCGGGGTTGCAGGCGTGGATATTTCGACAGAGCAAATCACACAGGCGCTGAGCGCTTTTAATTACAAGGGTAGCGGGTTTGCCATTCTGATTGATAAGACAGGAACATTCATCTATCATCCGGATGCTGACAATATTTTGCTGAAGAAAATGAGTGATCTGGGTCCGGATTGGAAAACGGTCGGTGACCAAATGATCCAATGGGGCGCTAACGTGATTACAACTGAGATTGGGGGTGCTGACAGCTATGTCTCTTATGCCCCTGCCGTGCAGAACCAGTGGTCGGTTGCGCTGATTGTTCCCCGGGCGGATGCGGAAAAGGTTCTGCAGACGTTCAAGCTGATCTTTTTTCTCTCGGTTATGGCTGCAATTGCTGTAATGTCCGTGCTGCTCTATTTTGTCTCCAATAGTATTCTGAAGCAGATTCCTGTTCTGACTGCGGCGTTCAGGACGGCGATGGCCGGTGATATGTCGGTACGGGCCAGAGTAACGGCAAGAGGGGAGATTGGTGTGCTGGCTGATGGCTTCAATGAGATGATTTCATCCCAGCAGAAGCTGATTCAGGATATTAAGGTGAGCTCCGGCAGCATCTCCAAGGCTCTCGACAATACAGAGAAAAATATATTTGCGCTCGACGGCGGCATTTCAGAGGTTTCGGCGATTACGGAGGAATTGTCAGCCGGTTTGCAGCAGACAGCCGCTTCCATGCAGGAGATGAATGCCAGTACGAATGAAATCGAGCACGCGGTGAACGGGATTGCCCGCAAAGCCCAGGAAGGCGCCGAGGCGGCCAGCCGGATAAATGAACGCGCTGACAGGCTGAAGCAGGCTGCTGTCGCTTCACGGATGCAGGCAGACAGGGTATACGGGGAGAGTGAAGAGAAGCTGCGCAGTGCAATCGAGCAATCCGGGTCCATTCAGCAGATCCGGCTCCTGTCGGGAGCTATTCTGGAAATTGCAGCACAGACCAATCTGCTGTCGCTGAATGCTTCGATTGAGGCAGCGAGAGCGGGAGAGGCAGGACGCGGATTCGCTGTGGTCGCCGAGGAAATCCGCAAGCTGGCGGATACCTCGCGTGAGACGGTTTCAGAGATTCAGAATGTTACAGAATTGGTAGTCGGATCTGTCGAAGGGCTTGTGGAAGGCGCTGAGAATATGCTGCGCTTCATGGATAACCAGGTTCTCAGGGACTACGACTCCATGCAGGAGACAGGTCAGCGGTACAGCGAGGATGCCCGGTATATTGAGGAGCTGGTGACTGATTTCAGCGCAACCTCCGAACAGCTGCTTGCCTCCATCCAGAGTATATTGACGGCCGTTGGGGAGACCAGCATCGCAACGAATGAAGGAGCTGCAGGAGCGGGCAGCATTGCTGTCCAGGCGGAGCAGATTATCAGTAAATCAGGCGGCATTGTCGCCGAGATGGAAGATATCAAGAATAGCTCGGCACGGCTGCAGGAGGCCGTGTCCCGGTTTAAGGCTTAGGAATAGTTGTAACCAGCTTTGCTGCCGGTGGCGCAAGGCTGGTTTTTTTGTGTGAGAGATATGAAATTATATGCTTTAATAACGGAGTATTGCCCGGAGGAGACTGTACTTGATAAAATGGCATTTGAAGAGTATGTTACAAGAAGCATAAATTTTAGATAGAAACAGTGAGGCGAGGAACTTGATGAGAGACGGCGAAGACCGGATCGTAGGAATGGAAGATATTGTGCGGGCCCACCATGTGCTGCGGGAGGTAATCGTCCGTACACCGCTTCAGCTGGATGCGGTGCTGTCGGCCAAATACGGCTGTAATGTATATTTGAAACGTGAGGATTTACAGATTGTCCGCTCCTTCAAGATTCGGGGAGCCTATAATATGATCCGCAGCCTGTCCGCCGAGGACCGGGCCAAAGGCATTGTCTGTGCGAGTGCAGGCAACCATGCGCAGGGTGTGGCTTATTCCTGCAAAGCGCTCGGCATCAAAGGCAAAGTCTATATGCCAAGCACGACTCCCAATCAGAAGATTAAGCAGGTCCGGCGCTTTGGCGGCGAATTTGTTGAGGTTATTCTCAAAGGGGACACTTTTGATGATGCCTATGACGAAGCGCTGCAGGCCTGTATTGATCATAGCATGACGCTGATACACCCGTTTGATGAGCCGCGGATTATTGCCGGCAACGGCACGATTGCCATGGAGGTTATGGAGAACCTGGACAAGCCGGCGGACTTTGTGTTTGTTACTATCGGCGGAGGCGGTCTTGCTGCAGGTGTAGCTACTTATATCAAAACCGTAAGTCCTTCAACCAAGGTTATCGGGGTGGAGCCTTCAGGAGCCGCTTCCATGAGTGAAGCTATACAGCGCGGTGAAGTGGTTACGCTTAATGAGATTAACAAATTTGTGGACGGCGCTGCCGTCAAGCGTGTCGGCGGCCTGACCTATGATATCTGTGCCCGCCATCTGGATGATGTGGTCAAGGTGCCTGAGGGCAAGGCATGTACGACTATACTGGAGCTATACAACGAGAACGCGATTGTGGTTGAGCCGGCCGGCTCGCTGCCGATTGCGGCACTCGACATGTACCGGGATCAGATCCGCGGCAAGACGGTGGTATGCATCGTCAGCGGTGGTAACAACGACATCGACCGGATGCAGGAGATCAAGGAGCGGTCGCTGATCTATGAGGGGCTGAAGCATTACTTCATGATTAACTTCCCGCAGCGTGCCGGTGCACTGAAGGAATTCCTGGCCGAGGTGCTCGGTCCCGATGATGATATCACCCGCTTCGAATATACCAAGAAGAATGATAAGGAAAACGGACCTGCCCTTGTCGGCATTGAGCTGTTCCAGCGGGAGGATTATGATCCGCTGATTGAGCGGATGAAGCAGAAGGGCGTCGATTATACAGAGATCAACAAAGAGCCGAATCTGTTCAATATGCTAATCTAGCGTTTAGTTGGAACCAAGCTAAAAAGGCCTGCCTGCGGAGAACTCTTCGCAGTGCGGGCCTTTTTAATTGGAATTTGCAGGAGCGCTATGCTTGTCGCAGCCCTTAAGCGCTCACGGATTTATGCGATCACTCTATGAATCTTGTAATTCTGCAGGTCTAAGACAGCGGAACCTCTGCCTTCCGGTAGTTCTCGACGGCGTCATTCAGCTTATAGCCGTTCTCCTTCAGCAGCTTCATAAAGCCCTCAAGCTTCTCCAGGAAGGGGCTGCTGCCGGTGTTCCGGGTGAGGAAACTGCTGTAGGCCTTCTGGGCCTCCAGATCCATCTCCTGATTGTCATAGTGGAACAGCGGGGTGTTATTCTGGCCGTAGAAGGTGTCGGTTTCATACATGGCATACAGCTGTTTGACCGCACCTGTCCGGTTGGACTTGGGGTGGTTCCTAATGAATTGCTCCTGGCTCAGCGCCCGTCCGGCTACCTCAGACCAGCCGATGACCAGTCCGTTATCCTTGGAGGAAGGCAGATCGGATTCGGTAGCCATAATCGTTATATACTCCCGGATATCGCTTGTAACGTACAGCTTATATTTGCGGTAGGCGGCATAATCGATTACAGGAAAATAAGTGCCCTCTGCTGTCTCCAGTTTATACCCGCTCTGCCCGGCACTCTTGAGCAGGGCGCGGAGAGTGCTGTCATTCGTGCTCTCGGCCAGTTTAGCCATGCTGGCGCCGGTTGTGTATATGGCGCCAAGCTTGCGCTGTACAGTGCTGTTGCTGAACCGGCTCTCCCATACCTTCAGCCCGGCCTTGTGGACATTTTCCAGCTTCAGAACCAGAACAGTAGCCTGATAAGGGGTAACTGCATAGATGCTGCTGTTCAAATATTTAATCGCCTGGGGCAGCTTGGCGGAGTCAGCCAGCAGCGGCAGGGCAGCCTGGTAGACTGCCTGGGCATGGCTGATGCCTGTGGCTGCTGTATTAGAGGCAGCAGCCGGTGCACCTGAAGCATAAGCGGATAAGGTTGCTCCCTGGAGTCCGATAATGAAAGCCAGTGCTGTCAGTAGAATGTTATGCTTCTTCATGGAAGAACCCCCTGTAATTGTCGGAGTGGAATAAGATGTCTATGATCTGAGAAATATGAATTTCAGCCCAAGCCCTCCGGCTGCGCCTAAAGCCAGGCTTACCCAGGGCGAGACTGTAATGACAGGAAACAGATTATCGAGGAAGGCGCCGGCAAAGATGACGACAACGGCTATAGCAATGTAGGTGCCAAGTGCCTTGATATTAAACGTTTTCGGCCCCGGTGCGTCATTCTCGGACAGGGAAGACATCCAGCGAACCAGCAGCTCCATCATCACAATAGATCCCAGGCCTACGAGAATCAGCGTAAATACACTGACCTTGCTGAACAGATCCGCAGAGCTTCCGCTCCATTTCACAATAAGCCCGCCGACGGCCAGCACGGAGAACATCAGGGTTAATGCCGTCCAGGCAATCATCAGATAATAGTTCAGTTTGCTGCGTTCAGGCCGAGCAGGAACGCTGTCCATAATGTCTTTGAAATAATCCTCCGGGCTCTCCCCGAAGATCTGTTTGGCATTTCTGCCTTTACTCTGGCCCTGAAGCAGCAGACGGGCAGCTTCAAGCAGCAGCTCCTCCGCCCGCACCCGCTCCACGCGGCTGGCCCGCATGGCCAGAATCATATCCTCAAAATAAGAGCGGTTAAATGGTGTCATCTGCTCGCGTAAGGCATTATTTTCCTTCATCATAGCTTTAACTTTCATAGCCGTATTATAAACCTCCAGGTATCGGGTAAGCACAAAAGCCTTCAACCTAGAGTATACGTTTGCCCGGCTGCTGTGTGCAAGGACAACCCTCTGCCTGGTGTGAATAATCTATTTTGGAAGAGTAAACACTAAACTTGTGATTAGCTTCACAAATCGGGTTATAAGGAAGGGGCAGGTAACGTTATGGGTTATGAGGACAAAAAACAGTCAGGGACATTTATCGGTGACGGCTTCGCGCCTGCAGAGAACAGCGGAGTCGGCGATTGGGGAGCATCTGACGGTTATAGCTTGTGGGATGCGGCAGGTCAGGATACGGTGACAGGCTTCGAGGACTGGGAAGGACGCCAGGAGACCCACGATATGTTTCACAGCAGCTACGAGTGAGTATAGCAGCGTAAAGCTTCAGCCTCTTTGTGCTCAATAGAGCGGAAGAGGTTTTTTTATTGTAGGCCTGCGCCTCCTTGCTTCATTGAATATATTCTTGTCTGGCGGCTGCATTAGTGTAATACTGTTGACAAAAGGACTAGTGAAAGTATAATAAAGATATTAATCACACTAAGTTAATCGGAATAATAATACATTGGAACGGCGTTTCTTTAAGAGGAGGATACAGCAATGGAGCGGAATATTGTAATCCGGTATGAACAGGAAGAGCTTACAGCCAGCATACATTATCCATCACGGGAAAAGGGAGCCACCGGGCGCTGCAAGGACCGGGTACCGCTGGCCGTTATCTGCCACGGGTTCGTAGGTAACCGGATCGGTGTGGACCGGATCTTTGTTAAGGCAGCGCGTGAGCTGGCCCGGGACGGATATATGGTCATCCGCTTTGACTATGCGGGCTGCGGCGAGAGCAGCGGGAATTACGGCAGCCAGGACATCGAGTCGCTGATTGCCCAGACCCGTGCAGTACTGGATTACGGGATCGCGTCTGCAGATATTGACCCGCAGCGCGTTACGCTGATCGGCCACAGCCTGGGCGGGGCAGTAGCGCTGCTGACGGCTGTCCGTGACCGCCGGGTGAAGAATCTGGTGTTATGGGCTGCGGTCGGCTATCCGTTCAATGATATTGTGAAGATCGTAGGCAGGGATGCCTATGACCGCTCTGTCAAGGAAGGCGCTGCTGATTATGCCGGCTATTCCTTTACTCCGGTGTATTTCAATTCCCTGGCGGCCTTCCAGCCGTTCCAGGAGGCGGGTAAATTCAGCGGGGATGTGCTGGTTATCCACGGAACCTCTGATGATGTCATTCCTGTGGATTACGCATTCCTATACCAGAAGCTGTTCTGGACCCGTCCGGAGGGGCGCTGCGACAAGGAGATTATTTTCCAGGCTGACCATACCTTCTCGTCCGGACCGGCGCAGGAGCAGGTGCTAAAGCGGACCAAGGAATGGATGAATCAGCAGGAGCATTTGCAGCAGGAATGGCAGAACTGGATGATCTAGTATGCTGTTCGCATTCCGCGCCAATTAGCGGTAGAATAAAGGGGCAGACCATATACTGGGTTATGGAGGTAGGCTCCTATGAAATTACCGGCATTTTTCATTGCGCACGGCTCACCGCTCCTTGCACTGGAGGATAACGAATACACCCGTTTTCTGGAGCGCCTTGGCCAGGATCTGGGGAAGCCCCGGGGCATCGTAGTTTTCTCTGCACATTGGGATAGTCCCGAACAACTGATTACAGTAGATGCACAGCATGAAGCGCAGCATGATTTCTATGGATTTCCGGAAGAGATGTATTCGCTGGCCTATCCGGCACCTGGTGATCCTGCACTAAGCAGCCGGATTGCTGAGCTTTTCAGTAAAGGGAATCTTCCGCACCAGCCGGTTCTGGGCCGGGGGCTCGACCATGGCGTATGGGTCATCCTCAGCAAAATGTTCCCGCAGGCCGATATTCCGGTTGTGGCCTTATCCGTTGATTCTCTGCGTTCACCCAAGGAGCAATATAAGATCGGACAAATGCTTGCTCCGCTGCGCGAGGAAGGGATTCTGCTGCTGGGCAGCGGCGACTCGTCCATAATCTGCGGATGCTAAAGGAGGATGACCAGCCTGAGCCGTGGGCACTGGAGTTTGACGCCTGGCTGGCTGAAGGGCTGCAGAGTTGGGATCTGCCTTCACTGTTCGCCTATGAGAAGAAGGCGCCGCATGTGCGGGCCGCCGTTCCGTCCTATGGCAAGGAGCATTTCGTCCCGCTGTTCTATATTATGGGGACGGCTGATACCGGCAGGCAGGCGCAGCTGATGATTCAGGCCTATCAGTACGGAACCTTAAGCCTGAATTGCTGGATGGTTGATTAATGTTAAATAAAATTAGCTTAGGATACAGCCGATATAGAGGCTGTATCCTTTTTTGTGTCTCCTTCAAGACAAAGGGGACGGGCTGTGCTTAAATGGAAGAAGATATCCAAAATTACCCTCCGCCCATCTCCCTATAATTATCCAGTATAAGTTTGAAAAATGCAGCCCAAACCTTAGGAGGTAAGAAGTATATGAAAATAAACCGCAACTCAACCCGGCTACTCACCGGGCTTACGCTTGCTTCCATGCTGCTCTCCGCCTGCGGAGGCGGAAATGCAGCGCCGGAGGCGGCACCGACGGCAGTGGCGACGGTGTCGCCGCAGGCAAGTGAACAGCCTGAGCCTTCGCCGACTACGGCTCCCCCGGTGCGTCAGCTGTCCGGATTAACCGGGCTGCCGGTGCAGGAAGGCAGCCTGACGCGGCCGCTCGCGGTGATGATCAACAACGCGCCGGCCGCCCGGCCGCAGTCGGGCATCAGTGAAGCGGATGTCCTCTATGAGGTGCTCGCGGAGGGCGGGATTACTCGGCTGATCGGGATTTTTCAGAGCCACACCGGCGTAGTCAAAATCGGCCCGGTCCGCAGCATCCGCCCGTATCTGATCGATCTCGGCGAGAGCTACGGCGCAGTAACGGTGCATGCCGGAGGCAGTCCCGCGGCGTATGCGATTCTCCAGCGGCAGAAGAAGGCGGATATGGACGAGATCGGTAACGCCGGCGCTTATTTCTGGCGTGACAAGGAGCGCAAGGCACCGCACAATCTGTACAGCAATACAGCTAAGCTCCTGGAAGGGGCGGAGAAGCTGGGATATTCGGACAGCATAGAGGTTCCTTCCTATGTATTCACTGATCCGGACTATCTGCCGACGGAGGGGACGGCTGCAGCAGAGCTGAAGATCCATTATCTGCTTCAGAGCTATACGGTAGGGTATAAATACGACACAGAGCGCCGGACCTACGCGCGCCTGGTCAACGGTAAGGCGCATCTGGATCTGAACAATAATAATCCGGTGGAAGCGGCTAATATTATGGTAATTGGGGCAGACCATAAAGTATTGGACGATGCCGGCCGGCTGCAGATTGATGTTGAGCTGGGCGGAGAGGCGCTGCTGTTTCAGCGCGGAACCGTCATTTCAGGTAAGTGGGCGCGGAAGCCGGACGATATGATCCGTTTTGTGAAAACCGATGGAACCGAAGCCTTGATGTATCCGGGAATCACCCATGTCCTGATCGTGCCGAACAGCCCGTCTTTTGCAAGTCATGTAGAATATACGGCATCAGCAACTCCGGAATGAATGTGAACGAAAAATGACGGTTCAAGGAAATGTCATCTAAGTTCGAGGAAAATGTTAATATAGCGTAAAAAAGTTCGCTTTTTTTCTTCTATCCCCAGTTCGGATATGATAAGATAACAAGGGTTGTCATCCATTTTCATGCTGCTTACATTTTGGATGGCATTCCGGACTCTCACGGCAATTTTATGTAAAGGGGTTTAAGGGAAATGAAGTTGAAAAAGAAGGATATTTTCTTTGAGACATTGGAAAATATGGCGGATACGATCGTTCAGTCAGCTGATTACTTCGCTCAGAACATCAGCAGTCTCCGGGAAAATATCGATACGTTTGCTTCGGTGATGAAGAAATACGAATCCCAGTGCGACTCCTACACGCACACTGTCATCAAGGAGCTGAACAAGACGTTCATCACTCCGCTTGAGCGTGACGATATTATGGATTTGATCACCAGCATGGATGATGTAATGGACGGTCTGGAGGCTTCTGCTTCACGTTTCTATATGTACAACCTGCTGGATGCTGATGAATATATCGTGCAGTTTGCCGAAATTCTCCGCCAGTCTGCCTATGAGATTCAAAAAGCGGTTCATTTGCTTTCCCAGAAGAAGCTGCTGGCGATCCGCGAATATACCATCCGCCTGAACGACCTGGAGAACCAGGGTGATGAAGTACTGCGGATCTGCACCAAACATCTTTTTGAAACGGTCAAGGACCCTATCGAGCTGATCAAGCGCAAAGAGCTCTATGAGCGGCTGGAGACGACTACGGATAAATGCGAGGACGTAGCCAACATGCTGGAATCGATCATCATGCGCAACTCATAAGGGGCTCTAGGATATGGAAACATCATTATTCATGCTGGGTTTTGTTATCTTTCTTGCACTGGCCTTTGACTTTATCAACGGCTTCCATGATACAGCGAACGCAATCGCCACTTCCGTCTCGACCCGCGCGCTTAAACCGCGTACCGCTATCATCCTTGCAGCACTCATGAACTTTGTCGGGGCGCTGATGTTTACAGGAGTAGCCAAAAAGATCGGCGGAAGCATTACCGATCCGACCCTGCTGGATAACGGGATAGATATTGTAGCTGCGACCCTGATCGCGGCCATTATCTGGAATCTGGTCACCTGGTGGTTCGGGATTCCGTCCTCCTCCTCCCATGCCCTGATCGGCGCTTTGGCCGGTGCGGTATATGTCGGAGCCGGCTCGGATCATATTAAATGGAACGGCTTCATTGAGATTGTAGAGGGGCTTATTTTCTCCCCGCTGATTGCATTTGTGATCGGTTATATTGTAATGACAATTCTTAAATGGATATTTGCCAAGCGCAGCCCGCATACCGTCAACAAAGGCTTCCGCTCAATGCAGGTCATTACGGCTGCACTCCAATCCTTTACACACGGTACGAATGATGCCCAGAAAGCCATGGGGATTATAACGTTTGCGCTGGTTACCTCGGGACGTCTGGATACAATGGAAGTGCCGCTGTGGGTAAAAATTGCAGCTGCAACCTCGATGGCTCTTGGAACCTCAATCGGCGGCTGGAAGATTATCAAGACGATGGGGACGAAGATTTTCAAAATCGAGCCGATTAACGGCTTCGCTGCGGACATGTCTGCCGCCTCCGTTATTTTCACAGCCACTATGCTGCATTTGCCGGTAAGTTCGACGCATGCCATTACCTCGGCAATTCTCGGCGTAGGTTCGGCCAAACGTTTCTCTGCCGTTAAATGGGGAGTTGCCGGACGGATCATCGTTACCTGGTTTATTACCATCCCGATCAGCGCAGTGCTGGCCGGAGTTATCTGCAAAATTTTCTTCTAAAAAGAACGGTACTTAAGATGTCATGGAGGCCACGAACGGCTGCTGACATCTTTTTTTGTTATACAGATTTTTGATAAATGGGAAGCAAGGGAGAAGACACCGTGAGGTGTCTTTTTCGCTTTACAAGAGAAAAGGTCACAAAAAGTCACACCATTTCGATAAAAAACATTAATTGGGGCAAAAAGAAAATGAAATATCTCACTTTCAGAAAAGAAAATGACATGAAATTTTACAGTAAATCGTAGGATAATGTAGGATTCAGTAGTCTTCGCAGTAAGGTGTGTTTTAAGTGTTACCATAGCTGACAAAGAGCGGCTTGCAGAATCTTGTAACTATAGAAGCTTGAAAAGGAGGACTGTCGTTGATTGATTTTCATCAGGTAGAGAAGCATTACGGGCATTTCCATGTGCTGAAGAATATTGACCTGCATGTTAGTGAGGGGGAAGTAGTCGTTGTAGTCGGCCCTTCCGGGTCCGGTAAAAGCACGATGCTGCGCTGCATCAACCGGCTGGAGACGATTACCAGCGGCGGGCTGACTGTTGACGGAATAACGGTAAATGAGCGCAAGACGGATATTAACAAGCTGCGCAAGGAGATCGGGATGGTGTTCCAGCATTTCAATCTGTATCCGCACAAAAAGGTCATCGACAACATTACCCTGGCACCAATAAAAGTACTTGGCCAATCCAAGGCTGAAGCTGAGAAAACGGCCATGTATTATCTGGAGAAGGTCGGGATTGCCGATAAGGCACAATCGTATCCGTCCCAGCTGTCCGGCGGACAGCAGCAGCGTGTCGCTATTGCCCGGGGGCTGGCAATGAAGCCGAAGATTATGCTGTTCGATGAGCCGACCTCGGCGCTTGATCCGGAAATGGTCGGCGAGGTGCTGGATGTTATGCGTACGCTGGCCCGCGAGGGAATGACGATGGTGGTCGTGACACATGAGATGGGCTTTGCCAAAGAGGTTGCTGACCGGGTGATCTTTATGGATCAGGGGCAGATTGTGGAGGAAGCGGCACCCGCGGAATTCTTCGCCAGTCCCAAGGAAGAACGGACACGTACGTTTCTCAGCCGTGTGTTAAGCCATTAACCAAATATACAGATTACGGGGAGGAAGAGAAATGATCAAGATCAAGAGCATCAAATGGGTAAGCCTGCTGCTGGTTGCTGCACTATTCGTTATTGCCGGCTGCGGCAATAACAACAACGCCGGAAATTCCGCTGCATCGGGCGGCAATGCTGCTGGGGGATCCACAGAATCGGCAGCAATCGCCAAAATCAAGGAACGCGGCAAGCTGCTGGTCGGTGTGAAGTACGATACCCGGCTGTTCGGGCTTAAAGACCCTGCTTCCGGCAATGTGGAAGGCTTCGATATCGATATTTCCAAAGCGATTGCCAAGCATATCCTGGGTGATGAAAATGCGATTGAGCTGAAGGAAGTAACGTCCAAGACGCGCATTCCGATGCTGAACAACGGCGAGATTGATATGGTTGTTGCCACCATGACCATCACAGAAGAGCGCAAGAAGGAAGTGGACTTCTCCGACGTATACTTCCAGGCCGGCCAGTCCCTCCTGGTCAAAAAGGGCAGCCCGATCACCGGACTTGAAAGTGTAACGAAGGATACGAAGATTCTCGGCTCCAAGGGCGCCACTTCGATCAAGAACATCAAAGAAAAGGTTCCGGGCGTAACGGTGCTGGAATTCGATAACTACCAGGATGCATTCGCAGCCCTGAAAGCAGGCCAGGGGGATGCGCTGACTACGGATGATGCGATCCTCTACGGAATGGCAGCCCAGGATGAAGGCTACGAGGTTGTAGGCGAGCCGTTCACCGATGAACCATACGGCATTGCCGTACAAAAAGGAAACACCGATGTTGTTCAGGCCATTAATGATACATTGGCTGAACTGAAGACTAACGGCGAATATGATGCCATTTATACGAAGTGGATCGGTAAAGCTCCGGCGAAATAAGTCTGACAGCGTTCTGCCTATAGCAATCAGCGAAACGGTACCCGGCCTGAACAAGGACGGCTCTGCCGTTTCTTCTTGTAAAAAGGGAGAGGCATCAGGTACGGAACGGATAAGCACTAACTATTATTTTGCAGGCAAGGGTAGGTGAGAGTGATGGATTTTTCGATATTAACGGATTATTTCAGCCTGTATCTGGAGGGCTTCTGGGGAACTGTGCTGTCCAGTGTGCTGGCGTTGATCGGCAGCTTTGTGCTGGGCGCGATTATCGCCGTCTTCCGCATCACCCCGGTCAAGGGGCTGCGCTGGTTCGGAACAGGTTATGTTGAGTTTGTGCGCAATATTCCGCTGCTGCTCGTAGTGTACGTGTTCTATTATGGGCCATCGGCACTCGGCTTTACACTCGACGGCTTCACGGCAGGGACGATCGGGCTCGCGGTATACACCTCGGCTTTCATTGCCGAAGCCATCCGTGCCGGAATTATGGCTGTCCCCAAGGGCCAGATGGAGGCGGCACGTTCTTCCGGTCTGAGCTATATCCAGACAATGACGAATGTGATTTTGCCCCAGGCCATCAAGCTGGTCATACCGCCGCTGGGCAACCAGTTCATTAACCTGATTAAAAACTCGTCTGTGCTGACAATTGTCGCCGGATTTGACCTGATGTACTTCGCGGACAGCATTTCCACGGAGACGTACCGCACGTTCGATACTTATATTTTTGTAGCGGTATTCTATCTGGTGCTCACTGTGCCGCTGAGCTATGGCGTACGGGTATGGGAGCGCAGATTACAGCGTAAGTACTAGAACGAAAGCACCTGAGGAGGGATAGTATGGATTTTGCCGGTGCATTTTCGCCCGCTAATTTAGGCTTTTTGATGGACGGCCTGTATATCACGCTGATTGTGGCGTTTGTGTCGATTATTCTGAGCTTTGTCATCGGCGTAGTTGTCGGTGTGATCCGCTATGCGGAGGTTCCGGTGCTCTCACCGGTCATGTTCTTTCTGGTGGAGCTGATCCGTAACCTGCCGCTGCTGCTGATCATATTCTTCGTGCGCTTCGCGCTGCCGGAGGTAGGAATCAAAATGGGGCTGACCGCCGCCGCGATCGCCGCCCTTACAGTCTTCGAAGCTGCAATGATTGCCGAGATTGTGCGCGGGGGATTGAACGCAGTTGATAAAGGCCAGATTGAAGCCGCACGCTCGTCCGGTCTCAGCAGCTTCCAGACCCTGTGGCATATCGTGCTTCCGCAGGGGCTGCGGCATATGGTGCCGCCGCTGGTCAGCCAGTTCATCTCACTGCTCAAGGATACGTCGCTGGCGACGATCGTCGCGCTGCCGGAGCTGATGCATAATGCGAAGATTGTTATGGGTCAGAAGGAGAGCTATACCATTCCGATTCTGATCATGGTGGCCCTGATGTATTTCGTTGTCAATTACCTGCTGTCGCTGATTTCCAAACGGCTGGAGCATAAAACAGCATAATTTCCGGAAAAAGCATGTCAGGCATATAAAAGAAATCAAGGTTATGGTAGTATAGTTGACAACATCATAAGCAGGAGTAGTGTTGATGGGACAATCTATACTCAAAAACAGAGCTGTACAGATATTCATGGCAGCTTTTGGTACAGCGATAGCCGGAGAATTCAAAATCAATCCGTTTGACGGCGATGTTTTCCGGATTGCATTAGGCAGCAGTGCGTTTCTGCTGTTTTTGCTTTTAATGAGGCGCCTGCCTTATATTACGACCGGGATTGTCACGGGAATAGTGGTCCTGCTGTTCCGCACCGGGATGGATGCTATAGGAAGCAGCGGAGCTTCGGCTATTGAGAGCCTGACCATCCATTTCTCGGCCATGGTCTATTATATGGTATTTGCTTTGCTGATGAATCTGATCAAAAGCCGGATCGATACGTTTCATCCGCTCGTATTGGGCGGGGCTGCCGCCGTAATTGATCTTCTGTCGAACGAAATGGAGCTGCTCACCCGGCTGATTGTGCTGGACTCGGCTTCCTTCAGGCTGAATGAATGGACGTTTCTGATGGCAATCGCCGTCATTCGTACCTATTTTACAACCGGGGTATACAGCAGTATCTCCGTCAGCCAGCTGCGGATTAAGCAGCGCGAGCAGAACCGGCGGATGGAGCAGATGCTGAGCTTCAGCTCCGGGCTGTATGGCGAGGTCTTTTATCTCGAAAAATCAATCGGTACCCTGGAGCGTGTTACGTTAAGCAGCTACGACCTGTACCGCAGCCTTAAAGCGGAGGAAGCGCTGCAGCCGTACAGCCGGCAGGTGCTCGATATTACGCAGCAGATCCATGAAGTGAAGAAGGATTCGCAGCGCATTCTGGCGGGGCTGGTGAAGCTGGTGGACCGTGAGGTGACCGGTGATCTCCCGCTGTCTGTCATCATGAAGTTTACGATGAAGAGCAATGCCAAATACGCAGAAATGCTGGGCAAACAGATTCAGTTCACGCTGAATATGACCACTGACTATACTACCGCCAGCTATACTCCCCTGTTGACTTTGCTTGGTAATCTTACAGCTAATGCGGTTGAAGTGATAAAAGGGAAAGGCAGCATCAACCTGGATGTGCATGAAGAAGGGGATTATACCGTCTTTACTGTGACTGACAGCGGCGGCGGCATTAAGGAACGTGACCGTGAGCTGCTGTTCGAGCCGGGCTTTACGACCAAGTTCGATCAGGAGGGCGTGGCGGCTACGGGAATCGGGCTGTCGCATGTGCAGGATATTGTCGATTTATTCGCCGGGCAGATCACTGTTGAGCCAGTCTCGGAGCTCGGAGGAGCCAGATTCCAGATTAAATTGCCGGCAGGCGGGCTGCGGAAGGAGGAGTAGGGGATGCCATTATCTTTTTGTATTGTGGATGACGATGCAACGGCCAGAAGAATGCTGCAGCATATAATCGAAGACAGCGGGCTTGGTGAAGTGGTTGGCACAGCTGAAGGCGGCCAGGACGCGTACGCCTGATTCTGGAGGAGCGTCCCGATATTGTGCTGATGGATCTGCTTATGCCGGATCAGGACGGCATTGAGACGATCGATTCCCTGCAGGCCCAGGGCTGCCGCTCCAAGTTCGTGATGATCTCACAGATCGAGAACGGCGATTTGGTCGGCCGTGCTTACCGCAGCGGCATCGAGTTCTTCATCCGCAAGCCGATCAACAAAATCGAGGTCGAATCTGTGCTGCATAAGGTGAATGAGCGCTATGCGATCAACCGCTATCTGGATGAGATCAAGTCAAGCCTCGGCAAGCTGGAGGGACTGCAGTTCGGCATGGCGCAGACGGCATTGAACAAACGGACCGTGAAGGAGATTGTCCAGCCAATTCTGATGAATATGGGCATGATCTCCGAGGGCGGCAGCCGTGACATCATCCTGATGATGGAGCTGGTGGCGGCCAGAGAGGATAACCGCACGCTTCCGCCGCTCAAAGAGCTGTACGAGATGGCCGCAGCCACCTATAAATCCTCGCCGGCAGAGGCCGCCAAGGAAGTGAAGGCAATTGAGCAGCGGCTGCGCCGCGCCCTGTCCGCGGGGCTGGCCAACCTGGCTTCGATCGGCCTGACCGATTATGGCAATCCGAAGTTCGAGCACTACGCGCCGCTCTATTTCGACTTCGAGGAGGTCCGGCTGAAGATGAAGGAGATCGAGCTGGGCCGGGATTCCGGCAAGGTGAAGGTCAACATCAAGAAGTTCCTGCAGGTGCTGCACCTGGAGCTGCTGGAGGGCTTGGGGCGGTAAAAGAAGTATTGATATTGGGCGGCGGATATGCCAGAGATCAGCTTGTTGGGCAGCCGTTGTGTGTAAAATTGCTGAATTAGAGCGACTGGGTGGATCGTCCAACGAATTAAGTGGAAATTTGCCATCTAAATTCCCGATGAAGTCCGTAATCAGGAAACTAATTGGAAAAACGTCACTTAATTTCTCCGAAATGGCCTCCAGAACGGTTAACAGCCGGAATTAGTTAGCGTTTTTCCACCTAACTGACGTAAAGTCCGAGGAATGCTGAAATTAAGTGACGAAAATCCAACTAGCTGCTGGGGATGCCTTGCATAAGCATACGACAAAGTAATGGAACAGCTCGCCTTACAATTAACTCTTCTCCGAAGCGTTCGTGTGTCACAGCTATCCTTCAATGCAACAGGCTAGTCGATCACCCTCGGAACCGCTGAACAGCGGGCCGGGGGTTATTTTTTTGTGCGAATAAGTTTAAATTAAGCTGTAATTTGGGCGGAGGCCCTCTCATGCTGTACAATAGTAGCATTAGAGCGCTGCAGTAATTGGAAGCAGGAACAAATGGAGGACTCATTCATGATACGTACACTCGCGGTAACCCGACAGGGGGAGGTGCTGACGGGGCTGCCGCTTCAGGACATGGTTATCGCTGAATATGCCTGGATCTGGGCAGACTTCAACGCACCGACGCCGGAGGAGACACGGCTGCTGGACAGCTATTTTCACTTTCATCCTCTGGCGATTGAGGACTGCATGCACACCCTGCAGCGGCCAAAGCTGGATTATTATGAGGACGTGCAGTTTTTTGTGCTGCATGCACTTAATGAGCAGACGCTGGAGGCGGAGGAGGTGGATCTGTTCCTGAGCCCGAGCTTTCTCGTCTCCTACCACCACCAGCAGAAGCCGGAAATGGACGAGGCCTGGGAACTGGTGCAGGCGGAAATCCACAGCCGCAAAGGCTGGTCGGGCGGCCCGGTGGCTGCGGCCTATACGGTGATGGACAAGCTGGTCGACCGTTATTTCCCGAGCCTGTACAATCTGGAGGACGAGCTGGCAGATCTGGAGAGCATGGGTGAAAAAGAATCGGTGGAGGAGCTGATGAGCCAGGTCTTCCGGGTGCGCGGACGGCTGCTGAAGCTGCGGCGGACCATTGTACCGATGCGCGACCTGATGTACCGGATCGTCAATTCCCAGCATGTGCAGAGCAACGGGGAGGAGCGGATCTACTTCGGCGATATTCATGACCATCTGCTGAAGCTGACCGACATGATCGAGGTGGACCGCGAAATGACCGCCGATCTGCGGGACAGCTACATCTCGCTTAACTCCAACCGGATGAATTCGATTATGAAGACGCTGACTGTTATCACCACTGTCTTCATGCCGCTGACGCTGATCGCCGGCATCTACGGGATGAACTTCCGGGTCATGCCGGAGCTGGACTGGACGTACGGGTATCCGGTCATTCTGCTGGTGATGCTGGCGCTTGGGGGAAGCATGATCCTCTGGTTCCGGCGGAGCGGGTGGTTTAAGTAGCAGCTTTACCCCAATGCGGGGTCTTTGCATGAAAGCTGACTCAGTTACTTTGCGGCGACCCGGCCTATACAATGAAAAAAAGCTAAACGCCTCCGCTAAGAGCGGCGGCGTTTAGCAGAGGATGGAGAGGACTTCCGGCGGTTTTTGGGTTTGGCCGGAGCTTTGCGGCGCTGCTTGGATGGGCGTCTTTTTTTGCGTTTGGGCTGATACATGGCGGCATCCTCCTCGGCTGCTAAAGAGCCGGAGCCCTTCTTTTTGCCGAAAGTGCCCATAACCAGCTTCACCATCGGTGCCATCTGCTGAAAGCCCTCGACCACCTTCTGCACCTTGCCCATGGAGCTTACAATCCCGTCGATCCCGCCCATCCGGTCAATAATCCCCTTGATCTGCTCCATGTTGGCCAGGTTGCCGAGATTCCCGAGATTGCCCAGCAGTCCGCCGGCTTTGGGAGCTGCTTCAGCGGCGGCAACAGGCACGGCAAGCGCCGTATCCGCAGCCTCTGTCCCGAGTGCGGGCAGCATTCCGCTCTCAATCGGGGGAGGCGGCTGGACGTAGGAACCGATGCCGGGATAGCCTGACGGCGCATATGAACCGGCTAATGAGCGCCCGTCCCGGCGGGAATGATTATAGTAATGATGAGGCATAACATCACATTCCTTCGTTATTGGTTTGCTATACTGTATGTCATGGGCGAACATAGGGTATAGTCAAACGCCCGGATAACCGGGATAAGAGCGGAAAAGGGCGGATGCCCAGAGGGATGGGGCGGAAGTGAAGAAACCGTGTCCATGCTTGATTTTCAGAGGTTATGTAGTACTATAGTTAAGGCGGTAAATCCTATCAGATGCAGATGGAGTATAATCCAAATTGAATATAAGATGTGCGCCTGGGGCGGACAGATGTCCGTCATTTTCGTTCTTTACAGCGTGAAATCGTTAATGCTTGAAAAAACTGCCCCAGTGCAATATAGTAGAGGCAAGATAGTCTTGTTAATTTTACAGCTTTAATGCTTTAAAGCCAGTTTTGGATAATGCTTAATCCGTGAAGATGATGCTGACCAAACTTTTTAGGGGATGATTTACGATGCAGCTTAAGAAGCTAAACGATAAAAGTATTGACCAACTATTCGAAGCCATTTTGACACTTAAAAATATGGAAGAATGCTATGTCTTCTTCGACGATCTGTGCACCGTGAACGAGATTCAGTCGCTGTCACAGCGTCTTGAGGTCGCGCGTATGCTGGGCAAGGGTTCTACATACAATCAGATCGAAGCCGAGACCGGAGCAAGCACAGCCACCATCTCCCGGGTGAAGCGCTGCCTCAATTATGGCAACGACGGCTACAAAATGACGCTGGAACGTCTGGGGCGCTAACATCATGAAGCCGGGCGTCCTAATTATCAGTCACGGCTCCCGGGATACAGCCTGGGTGGAGATTGTCGATGAAGCAGTGAACCATTTATCGCTTGGAGAGGCGCTGCCTGTGGCAGTGTCTTTTCTGGAGCTGGTGGAAGGCCGCCTGATTCAGGACGGAATAAATGAGCTTGAACATGCAGGGGTCACAGACATTGTTGTGGTCCCCTTGTTTGTTTCATCGGGCAGTACGCATATAGATGAAATAGCATATGCACTGGGTGCGAAGCCTGCGCCGGAGCGCGAGACCGATCTTGAGCCGTTCGCCGTGCAGGCGAATATTCACTTCGGTTATCCGGTTGACGACGACCCGGATATTGCCGTCATGCTCTGGGACAAGCTGCGCGAGCTGTCAGTCCGCCCGGAGCGGGAGATGATCCTGCTCGTCGGCCACGGCAGCAAGCATGACGGCTTCCGCCAGCGCTGGGAAGCGGGCATCTCCTCCCTTGCTGAGCGGGTGCGGGCTGTCAGCGGTGTAGCAGCGGCAGATTACGGCCTGCTGAGCGTCGGGACGGTGCGGGAGCGGGCGGAATACTGGATAGGGCAGGGCTACGATGTGCTGGTGGCTCCGCTCTTTTTGAGTGAGGGGTATTTCACCAAGGTAGTTCTTCCGGGACAGCTTGAAGGACTTGCGTATGCCTATAACGGAAGGACGCTGCTGCCGCATCCGCTGCTGCCGCACTGGATCGAACAGCAGGTGAGTGTGATGCTGGAGCAGGTGCGCGGGCAGTAAAGTGACACTTTTTTTGGAATGAAACCTGGTACTGCCGCATAGATATATTTAGATAGCCTGCTGATGAAGATGATTGATATAGCAAAAAAGTTTGGCTGCTTCGCCTCCAACATTGCTTGTAGGGTGCGGAATTGGGTATAATCAGTAAGGTTATCTATTTCTAATACACAGGTGGCGTTCCGGTAATGAAAACTGCGAGATTGATTTATAATCCCACTTCTGGACGGGAAGAAATGAAAAGACGACTCGCCGACATTTTGGAGCGGCTGGATATTGGCGGCATCGAAGCCTCCTGCCATGCCACAACCGGGGAAGGCGATGCTACGGCGGCAGCGGCTGAGGCCGTTGAACGCGGTACCTATGATCTGATCATAGCAGCCGGCGGCGACGGAACCTTAAACGAGGTCATCAACGGGATGGCAGAGAAGCCTAACCGGCCTCCGCTCGGTGTAATGCCGCTGGGTACGACCAATGATTTTGCCCGGGCGATGGGCATTCCGAAGAACTGGGAGGATTCCTGCGATCTGATTCTGCGCCAGGAGTCGCGCCTAATTGACCTCGGCAAAGCCAACGACCGTTATTTCATTAATATAGCCGGCGGCGGACGCCTGACCGAGCTGACATACGAGGTTCCAAGCAGACTGAAGACGATGATGGGCCAGCTTGCTTACTACCTGAAGGGTATCGAGAAAATGGCCAGCCTGTCGCCCCAGGAGCTCTACATCCGCGCGAACGGCCAGGAGCTGATCCATGACGAGTTCATGCTGTTCCTGATCGCCAACACCAACTCCGTCGGCGGCTTCGAGAAGCTCGCTCCGGATGCCCGGATCGACGACGGCCTGTTCGACGTTATTGCGGTCAAGAAATGTAACCTTGCCGAGTTCATCCGCCTGGTCACTCTGGCCATCCGCGGGGAGCACCTGCAGGACAAGAAAGTCGTGTACTTCCGTACCGACGCAATGGAGGTTACCTCCCCGGGCTACGTCCAGCTGAACCTGGATGGTGAGCTTGGCGGCACCCTGCCGGGCAGGTTCGAGATTCTGCCGCAGCATCTGCGGATCTTTGCCCAGAATCACTAAGGCAATGGATTGTTAAAGAGCGAGAGAAGATAAAGCTCCACTTGATTCGTGCGGTGGCCCGCCGGGTCAGCTGGAGCTTTTGTAATGTGAATAACACGGTTTGAACCGGTGGATGATACGATAAATATAAGGTTAATTATTAGCATCATTAATAGTGAAGATCATGAAAGAAGTGAGTATATAACAATGAGTAAACACCGCAGCGGACGCCGGGGTGGCAGCCGGGAAGCTTCGGCGCCTGCCGCCGATCTGCCAGTGAACAAGAATGACGAGGTTATGCTCGATATCATCGGCATGACCCATGAAGGCGAAGGGGTAGGCCGGGTGGATGGCTTTACCCTCTTTGTGCAGGGCGCCCTGCCCGGTGAGAAGGTGCAGGCCAAGGTCCTTAAGACCAAGAAGCAATACGGCTATGCCAAGCTGCTCAAGCTCGTACAGGCGAGCAGCGACCGCATCGCGCCGCCCTGCGATATCTACGACCAGTGCGGCGGCTGCCAGCTGCAGCACATGGACTACACCGCCCAGCTGGCTTGGAAACGCCAGCTAGTGGTGGACAACCTGCAGCGGATCGGGAAGCTGCAGGTTGCGGGAGCGCCGGGTAGAGGCGCTATAGCCGGAAGCGGCGGGGCGGAAGGAGCTGCAGAGGCGGCGAAGCGGGCTGAGGGAGCGGGTGCGAGTGAAAGTGCAGAGGCAAGTGCCGGGGAGGCGCAGGCTGACGGCATCATCGTCCGCCCAACCCTGGGCATGGACGAGCCTTGGCGCTACCGCAACAAGGCCCAGGTGCCGATTGGCGTCACCGAAGGCGGCCTGGTCGGCGGCTTCTACGCCCGCGCAGCCACCGGATCGTCGATATGGAGACATGCCTGATTCAGCATGAGCATAACGACAGCGTCGTAGCTGCGGTCAAAGGCATCGGCAGAGAGCTCGGTATCTCTGCGTATAATGAAGAAACCAGCCGCGGCCTGCTCCGCCACGTCGTCGTCAAGAAAGCCTTCCGTACCGGTGAGATGATGCTCGTCCTCGTAACCAATGGACGCGACATCCCGCACCTTGACGCCTGGCTCGGCAGCATCCGCGAGCAGCTGCCGGATGTAGTCAGCATCTGCCAGAATGTGAATACCCAGCGTACGAACGTTATCTTCGGTAACGAAACCCGTGTCCTGTGGGGCAGAGACGTGATCTACGATTACATCGGCGATGTACAATTCGCGATCTCAGCGCGTTCCTTCTATCAGGTGAACCCGGCACAGACCGAGGTGCTGTACGGCAAAACCGTAGAATACGCGGGACTGACCGGAAACGAGACGGTTATCGATGCCTACTGCGGCATCGGGACGATCTCCCTGTTCCTGGCCCAGCATGCGGCTAAGGTATACGGCGTAGAGATTGTGCCGGAAGCGATTGAAGATGCGCGTGGAAACGCGAAGCTTAATAATATGAACAATGTAGTGTTCGAGGTAGGGGCGTCCGAGGACGTCATTCCCAACTGGAAAGAACAGGGCGTCACGCCGGACGTAATCGTCGTCGATCCGCCGCGTAAGGGCTGCGACCCGCGTCTGCTGGATACGATCCTGCAGATGCAGCCGGAACGCGTAGTGTATGTGTCGTGTAATCCGTCGACACTGGCAAGGGACTTGCGGGTGCTGGAGGATGGCGGGTACAAGACGGTGGAGGTTACACCGGTGGATATGTTCCCGCATACGACACATATAGAATCAGTCGCTTTACTGGAGCTGAAATAGTACAGTGGTGGGAAGCCTTGTGTATCAAGGGTTTTTACGATGATACAGCTGCGTGGAAGTTAGTGGGACAGTGAGTGTAATCGCTAGCTGATGTGAATTTGATGTGAAAAACCTAAATAATCGCCAGTAAATAAATATAATTCGACATAAAAGAAAGCAAGAAGGCGCTCGGGAATTACTCCTGAAGCGTCTTTATTTTTTGGCTGTTCCCCTTTTTGGAAAACAGTGAGTCTAGCTTATCAGCTGCAGCCTGGTCCGCAGACTGGAGCGCATGGCCGTAAATATTCATCGTTGTAGTGATATTCCCATGGCCCAGCCGCTCCGAAATGATCTTGGCGTGAACCCCCTGGTTAATGAGCAGCGTGGCCGAGGTATGGCGCAGATCGTGGAAGCGGATATAGCGCAGGTTATTCTTCTGGATGAATTGCCGGAACCAGAGATAAGGGCGCTCATGGTGGAACGGCGATCCGTCCGCATGGCAGAACATGAAATGCCATTCCCGGCCCTCACGATCCCTGCCGTTCCAGGCATCGCCCAGCTTGTCCCGCTCCTTTACCCTATGGGCATAATAGTCTCGCAGCTCCTCCAGCACAGAGGCCGGCAGCGTAACCTTACGTTTGGAGTTCTTGGTCTTCGGCTCCTTGACGATGATTTCGCCTTTAAGAGCTTGAACAAGCGTCTGGCTTACGTCAATAGTGCCGGTTCTCCAGTCTACATGCCTCCACTCCAGTCCCAGCAGTTCGCCGCGCCGCATACCGGTAGTCAAGGCTAGCGTAACCAGCATACGCCAGTGGATAGGCTCCTTTTCAATCGCTTGAAGCAGCAGCTGTACCTCTTGCTCATCATAAGGGACAATTTCCTTGCTGGTGACCTTCGGCTTTTGCACGGCAGCCACAGGGTTACTCTTGATGATCTTCCATTCAACGGCACGGGAGAAGATGTTCTTCAGAACCCGATGGTTGATCTGGACCGTACCAGAGGCTAGCCCGCCGCTTTTCTTATCCCCCCTGCCGCCATCCTGGCTGAGCGATTCAAGGAAGTCCACGATATGGAGCGGCTTCACATCCTCTAGCTTCATGTGGCCGAAGGTCGGCAAGATCCGTGTCTTCAGGTGGGACTCATACGCTTTGAGGGTCTTATGCTCCAGCTGCTTCGCGGCGTATTTCGTCCGCCACTCCTCAACAAAATCCGAGATGGTCATCTTCTGCGGAGCGATGTACTCCCCTGCCTGAACCTCCTCCCGGAACTTTGAATACTCCATATCCAAGTGATCCTGTAGCCGTTTCTTTGTCTTCAGTAGGGCTTCATCTGTTATGGTCAATGTCTTGGTCCGGCGGCCGTATTTGCCGTTGGCCTGGACGCCGGTATAGACGGTGAAGCACCAGCTATTGTCCCCGCGTTTTTGAATGTTTGCCATTGTTGGTGTGCTCCTTTCGATAAATGAAGGGGGTGGGTTAGCCCCACATCCTTAGTATTCGGCCAGCCATTGCTCAAGGAAGGCCCGTGTCTCTTGAGCTGGGTAATACCACTTTCCTCTGACCTTGCGCTTCGGAAAGCGCGGATCGAAAAAGAATGTAGCCTGAATAGTGCTCCAGCTCATGCAGGTTCGCCTTCGCAATTCAGCTGAATCCCAGAAAACTAAATCAGCGTCAAACTCCTTAATTCTCTCGGCGATTTGCTGCCGGCAGATCTGCTCCATTTTGACCTTGTCTATGTTCACGGTTAAATCAAGCATCGGCATTCACATCCTTGAATTTAGTGGGAATGTATGTTCGTTTGAAAGGTTATGTATAATAAAGCTGCCAAAGCGGCGCTTTTTAAAACAGTATGTTATTCAGCCTGTGGATCTGCTGGTGGGAGTTGATATTCGGGGAAGAGTGCTTTCAGCATGTCCAGGATGCGCTGCTTGTCCTGATCCAGGAGGGGGTGGTTGTTATACGTTACAAAGTTGCACTTAATATATTGAACAATATCAGTATTGTTGGATTCCTTTTTTTCTGCGTAGATTTTTCTGGACCCCCTATATTCAGTGTTCAGAACATTGTCTAGCGTATTAAGCAATGTTTCAATTTGACTCGAGTCAGAACGTTTCCCAATAGTTGATTTATATGAATCACCATCACCTTCAAGATACCAAAGCATCGTTTTAAGCTCAGAAATTGTTACGTCATTACCATTAGCTCCTGCAATTAACATTTCCTCGAAATTCCTAATGTAAGATTTTACTGATTCGATATTTGTTTGGTTCTTCGCCGCTGTTGTAATGTTTAAGATCTGCTCAACAATCATTTGAGCAGCAAAAGATACTTTTTCACCTTTTACCGTGTTTTCGTCGTTATGCCCCGCTTTAATCATTAATTCAGAAAAGGAAATGTTTAAACTCTCAGCGATTTTTTTCAATACTTCCGGATCGAGTACTCCTCTTCGTCCATTCTCTATATTAGATAAATAAGATTTAGATAATCCGATTTTCCTTCCAAGTTGCTGTAAAGTATACCCCGCTGATACTCTTTTAGCTCGTAGGTACTCTCCAAAGTCATTTGAATCCACTAAAATCCCTCACTTTTTTTAAACTCATCTTATCAGAGTATTCATATGGAATACAATATAAAAAATAAATAAAATAGTTGCCTAAATGAATACTTGATGATAAAGTATTCACGGGGAATACATTTTCTTTTTGAAAACTTTTTGAGGAGAGGTTACCAAATGAAAGCCTTTGTTAAAACGGAAAGGTTGGCGGAATTAATGTTTCGCCGCGGTTGGTCCCGTAGACAACTGGCTAAAAATGCAGGGATAGGTGAGGTGACCGCTCAGCAAATTTGTAGCGGTACTCGTAATCCGAGCCCTCCTGTGGCCAAGAAGTTAACGGATGCCTTTGGCGTAGATTTCTCGGAATTATTCGAGCTGGAGACTGCCAACAGATCTGAGTAGGGGGCGTAGGTGATGAGATTCTTCGGAACTTATCGGGATGGCCGGCTTTGGGTCCGCACGGTGCGGGGCAATCTGATTGCACTAGAGTTACTGGCCCGAACTTATCCATTATGTAGCTTTGACAGGAAATAAATCATTTATACCAAGAGAGGAGGTCAATAGCTTTGAATGAACTGGAGTACACAGCCGCACAGCGGCGCCGGGAACTGGAACAGAAGCATTTTCCACAAGGGATGAAGCCTGGCATGATTGCATTGCTGGATGAGGTAGAGCAGCTTCTGATTAAAGCCTACCATGCAGGCCAGCAAGAGTCAGAGCAGTTATCAGTGCAGGGGTGGAGCAATCAGTCAGCCGCTGGTTATGCGATCATGGCGGCTGAGGGTGCGGGATTCACAGAAAGACAGATTCAAGCATTGGTGAACAGACTTCATAACCGCTTCGACATGATTACTCTGGAAAAGGCGGCGGATCACTATTGTAGGTCGGCATATTAAGGAAGGAGTAACAGTCTTGCAGAATACGAGAAAACAAGCTATTCACCAAGCCATTACAGGTCCGCATGGGAGCCAGCTTCTGGCGCTGGCCAGGGAGCAATTGCAACTGGCAAGAGAATTGCCGCCGGAGCCTGCGCCCGGGGTGCTGGAATCAGGTAGGTATCCGCATGCAGATGCCAGAGAAATTATATTAGCCCGCATCGAAGTTCTAAGGCAAGAGCAGACAGTAATCATTAATCAGTTTGAAGGCGGTGGGCGGTTTGGCAGATAAATTGAACGAACAGCAGATTAAGGGTAAAGCGGCAACCCTTCGGGAGCGGCTCGGCGGATCAATCTTTGGATTTCCAATTCATGACGATAACCCGCATTCTCCATATGCAGTGGTTGTGTACGCTGCAGGTCATTACCACGTTTATCCGGAAGCGAAGGATATTTCCTTTGCAGCGCTTGGTGTGAAGACCATTCTTGAACAACTCCAGAAAAGAGGGCTGGCAGTCAATTATACGGATGCAGTGCGGCTGATCTCTTATGAAGCCCAGATCAATGCACCCGATGTTACAATGCGTCGTCTCCGTGATAGCCAGGTCGACTACAGCGCAACGGAGGATGGCACCGAACTGATTAACGGAAGAGGCGCTCTGAAGATGGCCTATTTTGGAATGGTAGATGATAAGAATCCAAAGTGCGGTCAGCTCATGGAACAATATTACAAGTTGCTTGCCTCGCGCAGGTATGGCAAAACGGCAGCTGCAATTAAGCAGGAAGTGCGGAAGATGAACAGGGATCAGGCTGCTGGCTGGATTGAGAGAACCTATGCGAAGTATTTCAAGGGCGAGGATATCACGATTCTTGAGCTGTTCCAGAGCTTGTAGGAGGTGGTTGTCAGTGGATTTGTGGACAGTAGAAAATACAAATCGCCCTAACGCAGAATCCTTGGCCGGGTCGCGTTAAGACGATCAACATTAAAACTATGGGTGCTCTTGCTGCAATTATATCGTTCTTGGTATGAGGCGGTCAAGAGTGAGAGCCCGATCTCAGGAGGAATCAACATGTCAACAATCTTACCAAAAACAGAATCGAAGATAGAGTACCTGGCTTCGAGCTTCACAAGAATTATTGCAAATGGAAAGCTACCTGCGCTGTTCAAGCTTGTTATGGCTGAAGGCCGGTACATTCTTGATGATGACAACTATGATTCCGTTGGCCAGAAGAAATATGTCCTGAATACCACATTGGGTGAAACGAAGCAAGCTTTGGCTATTGCTGTCAAACGTTCGATCCGCTGCTGCGGCTTCCCACAAGAGGTCCGGGGTGGATATGACCGTAAGACGGGTCATCATTCGTTGCTGGTTCGCTGTAACCATTGTGGCTACTCATTGTATATGGAAGAGCAGAGAGAGCCTAGATACGTTCCGGGGCAGCTGAACAGTCTAGCTGCATTTGCGCCGAAGAGGAAAGCGCCAGTTGCTATCACGCTGCGTATGGCCCGGGAACGGGCGGGGTACACCGAAGTGGCAGCTGCCAAACTATTGGGGATCAAAACCAAGAGGCTGAGGGAGCTGGAACTGGACTGTAGTAAGACCCGCTCCGATCTGGCAGAGAGTTTTTGTGAATTGTACCGCTGCTTCTCGTTGGATCAGATTCATTGGGGCCGGGAGGACGCATACAAGCAGAAAGGAGAAGTGAGCCATGCATGAAACACATCAGGCACCAGTACAGCGCCAGACTCTTACTGTGAAGGAAGCAGCGGAACTGATTGGAGTATCAACCACAACCATTTACGCAATGGTACGGCAGGGACAGATTCCCGCCACGAAAGTCCGCGCAAGGATTCTCTTTCACAGGTCTCTTCTGGAAGAATGGCTGCGGAGCGGCGGGGTGACCGCATGAATGAGCAGCAGAGAAAGTCATTGAGTGAACTGGCGCTATTGTCTGGCTGGAAACATCAAATCATAAACGAGGCGCTCGCTCTTTTGAATGATCAATGCTACGCGCGCGAAAAAGCAGCGCAGAAGCTGCTGGAAGTCGTAGCTGATATGGGTGACAGTGAGCAGGCTTGCTTATCCGCTGTGGTTGAAGCCGGGATTGTGAAAGATCATTAAGGACTGAAAGGAGCTGAAGCGATTGAAGATGGTTAAATTTTCACTCATAAGCTTTCAAGGGAAAATCATAAATAACTGGTCTGTTCCGTATGCTCGCCGCCATGCTGCACTTGATATGGCAATGGACCGGGCGGAGGAAGAAGGGCATGCAGGAGTGCTTTGGGCAGTCTTCAACAACGGGAAGACACGAGATTTTGCATTTGATTCGCATGATCCAAAAGCAATTTCGATATTCGCTGCTCAATTGCAGCGTTTATGACCCAGCGGGGAACGTTTGATATTGATCGCTTCTTGCGGGAGCAGAAGAAGGAAGGTGCGGCGAATGCAGAAGCGGGACGCGGCCGGGCAAGGTATCAAGCCAGTCATTCATGAAGCGGAGCTACCGATAAGTTTTGGAAGAAATGCTACAGATGCCAACTGGAAAGTGGAGTATCTGAAATGGCCGGATTTTGTAGATCGGTTGCGAATCGCTCGGCGCACGAATGAAACGATGAAGCAGTACGACAAGATGAGCCGCGAAGAGAAAGGGGCGGTTAAAAACGGTCCCGCCTTCGTGGGCGGCCTTGTCCGAAGCGGCCGGCGCCGCAAGGAAAACGTAGATGTGCGGAGCCTAATTACTCTGGATGTAGATGCTCCGGATGAACATTTCCTTTTGACGGTGGATCTGATGATTGGTGGCTATGCGTACGTGGTTTATTCCACGCACAGTCACGTCCTGGGAAGCCGAAGTACCGCCTAATCATTCTAATGGATAGAGAAATGACACCGGACGAATGCTCAGCAGCTTCAAGAATGATCGCGTCTATTATTGGGATGAATCATTTCGACAAAACCACATTTGATGTCAATCGGCTGATGTACTTGCCGTCTTGCTCCAAAGATGCAGAGCCCGTATTCGTGGAATCGGAGGGGGCTTCGTTTGGAGTGGATCACGTGCTGGGGATGTACAAAACAGATTGGACAGATCCTGCCAACTGGCCAAAACACCCCGGCGAGACGCCTTCCCGCTTCACTGGTCGGCAGCCGCAGGATCCCAGAGCCAAGCGGAACATCGTTGGGCAGTTCTGCCGGGTTTATTCCATCGAAGCTACAATTAACGAATTTCTGCCTGAAATATATGTAACGGGCAGCATGACAAACCGCTTTACCTACACACAGGGCAGCAGCGGGAATGGATTGGAGGTTTTCCCGGATCAGGAGTTGGCGTATTCACACCAGGACAGTGATCCGGTAGCCGATGGTCATAGCCACAATGCTTTTGATCTTGTCCGGATTCATCTCTTCGGCCACTTGGACGAGGATGCCCCCGAGGGACAGGAGGTGGATCAGAAGCCCAGCTATTTAGAGATGGTCAAGTTTGCCCATAGCCTTGATGATGTTCAGCGATTAATCCAGGAAGAAGCTACAGCTGAGATTCAGGAAGCCTTCGGTAATGATCCGGATTTTGAGACTGGCGCAGACCCGAGCGTAGAGACAGCAATAGATTTAGCTGGCATTAAGATTCCGCTAGGATTTGAGGTCATAGATGGCAAGCTATTTGAAGTCAAGACTCTGAAAAGCGGCGAGGTGAGGAAGGTTGGTGTCTGTGAGAGTCTGGTTGCCGTCACGGGGCGATACACGAATCTGACAGATCACACGCAGGGGCTAGAGGTCTCATGGGTGAGCAATAGGGGGACGAAATCTGTTTCCGATACCCGCAGCACATTCGCCGATTCTAAGAAGCTCATTAATCTATCGGACTATGGGCTGCCGGTGCATTCGGAGAACGCCCGGAAGTTGGCGGCCTATATCAGCCGCTTTGAATCGGAGAACGCAGACCGGTTGGTTACCAGAAAAGTCAGTAATCAGCTCGGGTGGATCGGTGGCGGGTTCCTGCTTGGTGAGCGCTTCATTGGCGAAGGGGATATTCAGTTCATGCCGAAAGATGCGGGGGATGGCCAAACAGCACGAGGTTTTCATATCAAGGGAGAGCTGAAAGGAACGCTACTGGCATTAGAGCGAATCAAGCCTTTCCCCGCGGTTAAAATGGCAGTCTATGCCGCGCTGTCGGCGCCGCTGCTGAGTCTTTGGGGCGAGAGCCCTTATATATTCGAGCTGGCAGGCAGCACATCCAGAGGGAAGACCACTGCGCTGAGAATTGCAGCCAGTCTCTTTGGAAGTCCGGATGAAACCAAGCCAGGAATCTTCAGGCAGTGGAACATGACGAAGGTAGCCATTGAGCGGTACGCGTCCACTATGAATAATTTACCGCTCTTCCTGGACGACACGAAGAAGACGGACGAGAGGACAGCGCGTCCAATTGTCTACCAGTTCAGCAGCGGGCAGGGAAAGGGCAGAGGATCATTGAAAGGCACTCAGGCAAGCGCTGGCTGGCAGACGGTGATGCTCTCAACCGGTGAGCAGAGAGTTACGAGCTTCGCCAAGGACGGCGGCAGCGTGGGCCGTGTGCTGTCACTGGAGGGCTCTCCATTTGTTACAGCGGATATTGAGGCCGCCCGGCTGGTCCAGGAGCTGAACAAGCTGGTAGGCGAGAACTACGGCCATATGGCGGAGCCGTGGATTCGCTTCTTGCAGGCATCTGATATGACTCATTGGAAGAAGCAGTTCAGCGCAGCTTGCGAACGGTATCTACAGATCAGTCGAACTGCAGGAGAAGTGGCCATGCGGTTGTCGCGGATCATGGCGCTGGTTGATGTGACTGGCCAGATGTTCGATGCCTGCTTTGGACAGGGGCTATATGCGGCTACTGATCTTGAGAAATCGTGGATGGATGTTACCGAGGGCTCTCCAGAGCTGGACCGGGCAGAGGAGGCCCTGGAGTCTGTAATGAGCTGGGTGACCACAAATAATAGGCAGTTCATCATTAATGGGGGCGGGCAGCCGTTCCAAGGTAGGCTGTTCGGTGAAATCAAGGAAGATGAACTTTTTGTAATTGATAATTTGCTTGATGAGCATTTGCAGTCTCGCGGATATGAGCCCCAATCCATAGCCAAAGCTTGGAAGGGTAAGGGATGGACCAAGACTGCGCTCCAGCGGACAAAGCTACGCCGCAGATTGGGGGGAGGGAATCCTTGGACATACTGTTTTGATCTTACCAAGCTTGAATGGTCTTTTGATGTAAAAGATAGATTCGCTGAATTTGGGGATTCATAGTTCTCAGTGTTCCCACTGCCCAGCAAGGCACTGAGAACAGGAAAACTCTTGCTGCAAAAGGGTATTTGAAATCTTGTTCTCAGTGTTCTCAGTGTTCTCAGCATAAATACAATATGTGCACATAAGAGAAATCAGCTTATCCTAATCTCTCTTTTTTCATATAGGGGTGTATGTTTTTCAGACTGAGAACATGAGAACAAATCCGAAAAACCTTGTGGCATAAGGGTTTTCACTGAGAACAGCCAGGTGAGTCTACGAGAACAACCGGGAACATTTCGATTAAGTACGGCGGGGCTACTGCAAGTAAGGTGAATCTGGGAGGGAGGTGAGCAGTAAATTATGAGCAAACGACTGAATCAGGAAGTGAAGCAGACGATTGATGAGCTTTGGGAGCGTGGTATGGATGCTTCCCTGCTGAGCCGTCAGATTGAGAACATCATTGATGACCGCTGGCCGCATTATGAAGCGGAACGTGACTGGCGGGATGTCGCGGAGCGGCTTGGATTGATGTAGTGAGACAAACGGCTATATGAAGGGAGTTGGTATTTATGGCATTGACGGCCAAACAGAAGCTTTTTGCAACAGAGTACTTGGTCGATCTCAACGCCACTCAGGCTGCGATTCGTGCCGGATATAGTGCAAAAACAGCCGGATCTGTCGGTCAGGAGAACCTGACAAAACCTGAAATAAAAATCGCTATAAAGAAAGCTATGGATAAGCGTTCCGAGCGTACGGAGATCACAGCAGATATGGTGCTTCAACATTGGCGAGAAGTAGCCACAGCGGATCCCAACGAGATTATCCAGCACAGGCGCGTCTGTTGCCGTCACTGCTTTGGCAGGAATCACGAATATCAATGGGTAGATGCTGAGGAGTACGAGCGAGCGGTGAATGCGGCCAAGGCCATAGCGAAGAAAGGTAAGTCGCCTGCGTTACCCTCTGATGTTGGAGGTTATGGTTTTGACCCAATCATAAGGCCGTATCCGAAATGCCCGCAATGCCATGGTGAGGGGCATGGTCAGCTCCATGTGGCGGATACGCGGGATCTGAGTCCGGGAGCAAGGGCTTTGTACGCCGGTGCGAAATATACAGCGAATGGTCTGGAGATCAAGTTGAATGACCAGGAGCAGGCATGGGATCGGATTGCCCGGCACTTGGTATGTACAAGGATGAGCTGAAGCTGAAGGGCGAGTTAACAGTCAAAAAACTGGAGGATCTGATGTGAGAATACGACAATAGAATGGAAGTGGTGCATAAATGAGCTTGGTAACGGTTATAGCGACCGAACGTTTCCTTTCCGTGGTAACGGATGGAAGGGAAATGAGAAATGGTGAGGTAGTAGGAGAGAATTACCCAAAGTGCAAACAGTTCTCTAATGTACTTATTACTTATGCAGGGGTGAAGCAGCCTGCGGAAATCATTATTTCATTACTTGAAAAAGAAGGGATACTGGAGAGAGGGAATCTTGCAGAAATAGCGGGATTCGTTAATGTTTTGTTCCATACCCCAGAATTGTCTTCTTTTACTCTCTTGTTTGCTGTTGGGGGAATTGATCCGCAGGGACAGATATCGTTCTATACGATTGATTCCAAAAATAAAAATTTTACCCAGAACATACCTGTGAATGGGAAAACTAGCTTCGCAGTCCTTGGTAATCAAGAAGCAGCTAACAACCTACAAAAGAGGCTGAGGAATACTAAAGGTGCTCTTTCTTTAGTTGAAGCACAGCGTATTCAGTCTGAGTTGAATGGACAAATTTCAAAACGAAACATCGGTGTGAATAACACACTCTTCAAATTTTCCATTGATAAAAGCTAAAGATAGAGGAGATGACGTCATGGTAAGTTTAAATTTAAGCAGTATTAACCAGAATGAGCCGGACCTGAAATCCCTGGTCAACCAGTTGTTAAATGCCTACAATAAATTGACAAAAGAGCTGCTCTTTGTACTGAATAATTTGGATACAAGGAACATCAATGAGATCCATGCTGAAAAACTGGTCGCGCTCAGTATTGAAACAGAGAAGCTGGCGGCAGGAGCTGTTACGGCAGAAAAAATAACTGTGGGGGAATTGTCAGCGATCTCGGCCGATCTTGGACACATAACGGCAGGGTTGATTGAGTCGATAAAAATATTCGGTTCATACATTGCCACTCGTGATGGGGCGTTCCCACGCTGTGAGATGTCCAACACGGGTAATGTCTTTGCAGCGTATACCAACGCTAACAATAAAATCGCCATTGATCCCAATTATGCAGGCGTTCCAGCGCTGGACTTTTACATGAATGGAGCAGTTAAAGGAAAGCTGGATACGATCTCATCAATTATGGAGCTGGTAGGTAACGGCGGCCTGCTGCTGTATGCCAATGGTGGGAATTTAGAGTTGAATGCCTCTACTGGATTTGTGAGCGTGCCGACATGGTACAAATTGTTGAATGATAATACGGATAGAACCTTGGGTGAAGAATTATCTGAGATATACGATAGATTAGAAGCTTTGGAAGGTGGAGCTTAACGGATTGCTGATGCTGTGGTATATTGGTGAAAATTGGATGAGAAGGGGATTGCTTTGAAAAAATACATTTTCGGATTCCTTGTCGGAGCTATTTTCACTGTTTCTACCACGGCCTTTGCAGATGATATTAAGAGCCTTGTCGGAAAGGCTATCCAAGGAGAAGCGCCGGTTATTGTAGATGGCCAGCAGCTGGACACAGCTATAATCGTTGACGGAAAGAGCTATGCACCGGTCCGGGTGATCGGCGAGGCTGCCGGTTACTCTGTATCGGTTGATGGGAAGAAGATCATTTTGAAATCGGAGGTAAAAGACACGATGAAAACAACCAGCGAGAATTTGGATAAGCCTCGAACTCTTGAGGATGTAACGACTGTTATTACAAGAACTCAAGAGAAAATCGAACGATACAAGGAAGCAATCCAACTTTATGAGCTGAACGCTCAGCCTCCAAGACGGAAGAGGCCAAGGAGAACAATCAGCAAATGCTTGATTCGTATAAAAAGCAGCTCGCCGAAGCTGAACAGAAATTGGTTGACCTGGAGAAACAAAAGGCAGAGCTGGAAAGTAAATAATATGTAAGCTGATGGGCCCTCTTCGGAGGGCTCTTTTCATTCAACCATAAAGGGGCTTGATACCATGACTACAACTGAGTTTATTGATGAGGTTAAGAATCGGATGATAGCTGAGCTACTGCCGGTTACCCAGGAAATTATGAACGAGAGATATGCGGATCGGATTAAGCGGGCGACTCTCTCCGCCGAAGAAGCCGCAGAGTATATCGGTATATCAAAGACGCTACTATACGCAATGGCTAAGGCGAGGAGCATTCCGTGGTTTCCTGTTGGTGCTCCGGGATCGCGAAAGCCCCAGATGCGTTTCAGGCTGGCTTCGCTTGATCGCTGGATGGATGAGCAGGAGCGGTTGAATTATGATGTGCCTGATAGCTGAAAACACGATATTGCTGCAAAGAACTTGTCAAAACCTGTTCTTCAGAAAGCTTCAGTCCTGGTGTCAGCACCCACAGGGTGATTAAATCAGGTCTGAAATCTATCTGTTTTGCCAATATTACATAATATGAGCTGTTTAATTTGGTGTTGTGTGAGGTGAAGTAAGGCCAAATGAAGAAAGCTGAAATCACAACGACAATTAAGCTGATCCCGCATCCGGAGCCGCAGCGGTTGGTAGATATATGGGCGCGGATCATCGTTAATGGGATTTTCAAACAGGAAGATGCTGCTGCTGGCGGTTCCTGCAATTTCTGCAGCCCAAAAGAAGATCGTGGCCTCTGATTCTCGAAGCTGTTAGCGAATGTTAGTATTGATAGGACTAATAGGGGGAGGGTTTCCGGCTTTTCTGTCTGGACTGGAAGAGCCGCTTTCCCGAGATTTCCAAGGCCCTAAGAAACGGTGGATATAATTGAGGCTATCCGTACCGACATCAAGCAAGAGCTTCGAAATGAGTTATTGGTCGAGCTCCAGCCTGAAATACAGCGGCAGCTGCGGGCTAATATCTTTGGCCTCCGGGAAGCGGCTGCATATCTGAAGGTATCCACCTAAATCGTCCAATGTGTGAGTAACCCCGAGGGTCTCCCGCATTTCAGGCAGTGTAAACAAATGTTCTTCAGACAGATCGCGCTGGATCGGTGGGTAGCCAAGCGGGAACAGAAAGGAACCACCTCATAACTAATCTTATCACGGAGCACAAGTTGTACACCGGGGACGGTAAAGCCTGTTGTAGCAGCCAGTAGGTGGCGGAATAGTTATAGAAGCAGAGCATCTGCCGGGAATGGTGGCTGCGAAGACGGTTCTGCTGGTTATCGGAGTGCCGGTGCAGTCGAAAGCTCTGGCCGGCCTGGATTCGCTGCTCACCATTGTGCAGAGTCGGGTGCAGCAGCATATGAAGCAGGAGGAGCTTAAGGCGACCGGAGGAGATCGCTGCGGCGTATAACGACCAGGAATCGTACGTGTCGCAGGGCTGCGCGCTGCTGTATACGACGCAGCGCCGGCTGCGCGAGAAAGCGGCGATCGAGGTTGCGGGGCGTGCCCGTCACCCTGTACGGCAAGGTTGGCAGCCTGGCGGGGCTGACCGGCGCAGCCAGTGCTGGAGGCCGCCACAGGGGGCTATGACAGCAAGGGACAAGCCGTCATCCGCAAGCCGGAGGAGATTCAGTGCCTGCGAGCTTGAAGAGAGCCTGGTGACAGGACCCAGAAAGGAGATGGGCTATGAATCACTTTTATACAACCAAAGAAGTTCAGGAATTGTTATGCCTGGGAACCTCCAGGACAGCACTTAACAGAATCCAATCAATGAATGCTGAGCTGCAGGCAAAAGGGTATTGGGTGGAGCGCGGAAAGGTCCCAGTATCTTACTTTCATGAGAAATACCCATATATCGGGAAGGGATGATTTATAGCTATCGTTCAAAAAAGACCGACAGTTCAGAGAGAAGTGGAAGTGTCATGAGGTGGGAACTTTGAAAAGCTGCGGCAAGCTGAGGATTGTCAACCAAACCGTTATTAACGCCGATGGAGTTGTTATCAGCAACAATCCTAAAGATATCCCTTATATAGTAGATCGCTGCAAATTGGTCGTTGCCAAATTGGATACAGGTATCAACCACAAGCTTGTGTGAGAAAGGAGCATGACAAAGTACTGCGCGATATTCTAAACCTTGAATGCAGTGAGGAATTCTCACTCTCCAATTTTGGGGAGTCAACCTAGGAGCGTGGCTGCACTAGGAATCGGATAATTGTGTGCTACATGAGAAAGCGAGGTTTAAGAATGACAGCACTTGAAAAGGCAATCTCCGACATCATAGCCGTGCATGTAGCAGAAGCAGAAAAGCGAATTATGGAAAGTTTTTCGCTCTCGGCAAATCAGACACTTACCCTTTCTGAAGCTTGCACATACCTCAGCATGAGTGACTACACGCTCCGCAATCTCTGTAAAGCGAAGCGTATTCCGCACCGGACCGTAGGTGCAGAAGGCAGTAAGAACCCTCGGTACTTGTTCAGCTCGGCCAGCCTTAACCGGTGGATGAGAGAAGAGGAAGAGCGGAACTATCGTCCGGAGCGATGACAGGTCTAAGAACGGAGAATTGCGGTTTCGGACCTTCCGATTCAGAAGGCCCGAGTGTCTAACATGGCGATGCACCATGTCTGAACTTTCTAACCTTCTGAATTAGAAGGTTAGACCGCTATGAGAGGTGGCCGCGAGCAAACCAACGAATGAAAGTAGGAGACAACTTCTGGAGCGGTATGTAGGCCAAGCGCCGCAAGATTAAAAAGTTGATGTTTTCTGGAGTATGAGTAATTGATACTCGCCCAGAAAGGAGTCAGGCCATGAAACACTTTTATACGACCAAAGAAGTGCAGGAGATGCTATGCCTCGGAACTTCCAGAACAGCACTGAACAGAATTCAGTTAATGAATGCTGAACTGCAGGCTAAAGGGTATTCGGTGGAACGTGGAAAGATTCCAGTGTCATTCTTCCATGAGAAGTATCCATACATTCAAAAAGGAGCAAACGAATGAGGTTCTAACAATTCATCCACTTGACGGCCGGAAAAGGTCGCGGCACTTCTGAACAAGATTGTTCAGCCACTTGGCGGAGGCAGTTCATACAAGGACGCGCGGACAGGCGGTTAAAACGCTTGGAAGAACGCACATGTTGCGTGTTTATTGTAATGTACTGCCGTACAACAAGCCACATAACTTACAGTGCCATAAGTCTCAAAATCAACGTGGCCTCCATTGCGAAAGGCTCACTTTTTTCCAGGCCTATTATGCAACTTAGATAAATGTCTCACGTACAACAGGCTAGGCGTAGTAAAATTATGCCAAAACGCACAGGAAGGAGGGTGAAATATGAATCGATTTGAAGAGAAAGCACTCGTTAAGTTTGTGGAAGAAAGTGGCTGTGAGATTGAGGAAGTTCGCATTTTCATGAAAAATTTTGGCGAGTACGAAAAACCTGATCTAAGAGTAGTAGAATTCAAAGTAGAACAAGACTAAGAGTTTGAAGGTTCGATCTCGAAAGAGGTCGGCTTTTTTATTTCATCTAAGACGGATGAGGCACCGATGATAGAGGGGAAATATCACAAGTAGTCACCCCTAAGGGGAACAATTCTTAAAGGCTGGGTTCGAGATTGTCTGACGATCAGACTCCAGTGAATGTGGGGATAACGGCCAGATATCTGTGTCTCAAAAATTATAGTATTATAATTGAGAATAATTTACATCACCTATATTTTGTTGATTGATAAGATGTGTTAAAATGATCAGAGTTAATTATGCTTAAGGGAGGGTAGGAATGAAGACACGTGATATTGACATTAGAACACACCTCCATACTCTCTTGAAATATGAACACAGTGACCCGGACACAATTGTATTAGATGAATTGGGATTATGCCAGGGCGAAGCACGTATTGATGTTGCAGTAATAAATGGATCTATGAATGGCTATGAAATAAAGAGTGAGAGCGATACACTTGAGCGACTTCCAAAACAATCGGAAATATATAGTAAAGTGTTTGATACGGTCACTATTGTGACCGCCTCGAAATTTGTTGATGGGATAGATGACATCATACCAAAGTGGTGGGGAATAAAAATTGCTGAGCTGGACTGTGATGGCGGTATGATGTTATTTGATATTCGAAAAGCAAGAAAAAACAGGAAAATTGACGCATATTCTTTAGCTCAATTGTTATGGAGAGATGAGGCTGTTGATTTACTAAAGAAAAAAGGTTTGCAAAAGGGGTACCTTAGCAAACCTCGAGAGATTTTATGGAGAGTATTGTCAGAAAATATTCCCATTATAGAATTAAAAGATGAGGTTCGGGCAATTCTCAAGTCCAGGGAAAATTGGCGAGTTCATTAGTTATGAAGGTAAGATGGTGATTAGTTCCCACTCTTCTCCAAGTTTCTGCTGTTCCGGTTGAAGCGGTACCTTTGGCACAATCATTAATATACTCGTCACCCCAACTAAAGGTGGGCCCACAGTAACAAGGGTGTTTTATAATCTCTTGGCATAAAGCTTTTGCTTGGCCCCAGCCACCAGAATTGGCTTTTCTGATAGAAATACCCCGAAATATATAATAATTATCTATTGAAGTATAACGAATTCCAGCAGCCATTTGCATTTTACGTGGATCCATCTCGATTAAATCAGGGCTATTAATCGTATAATCTCCGAATGTTGGGATTCTAAGTAATTTATCTTTAATTTTATATATGGACTTCCAAACTAGCCATTCATATCTCGGCACTGATCCTGTGGTCCCGGTGGACACTTGAGTTGATAAATTTTGTGGGAAGCCTGATCCTACTACGGTTAGGCTTCTATATTTATTTATTGTATTTATTGAGTTGATTACAGCAGTGGCGGTGATAACTGAAGAAGATTGATTTTCTTTAGTGATGCTTCCGAGGTCAATGATAATATCTACTTCTTCTTCAATTACATTTAGCTGAATAAGTAGATCGTCTAGTATTTGAGCAGTTCCAATAAAGTCTTCATCCTCTAAACGAATACAAACACCATTTTTGTCAATGGAGTTCAACTTTTTAACATTTTCTTGATATTCTAAGCCTCTTCCATTTCCTGTAACAGGTATACCTCTTAAGCCCTCGGTGCGTACTTGTTCGAATAGAAACTCTAAAGGATGACTTCCATCGTGCATTGTTTCAGATTCGTCAAGATAAGCGAGGTCAATAAATACAGGTTTTTCAGTTCCCCAGGATTTAGATAACTGCTGTCCAAAATCTGAAAGATGCTCGTCAATTGTTTCTTTAGGACAATCATTTTTGTAGTCATAGGTAACTGGGACAATTTCAATTAATGGGGTCAGGGCTGCCTTTAGTGGAAGGGGGAGCTTTTCTAATGCAACTTGCTCACCTCTTTTCCATTTAAGAATAGGTACATAGTGCCGTTCATTAAACATTATTATCCTCCTATTGCCCCATCGGCTGAGGTGTGTCTAGTAATTTCTGCCTCTTTATTTTATTATCTATGTATTATTTTGTCTATAATTGGAAATGTAATAATTATGATTGATGTGAATTTGATGTGAAACTTGATGTTAAACCGCCCTAAAAGCTGCTACCACAGAGCATGCCATACATAAAAGCCCTTATTCCACGCGGTTTCCCACCACTATAACAGAAGCTCTAATAACGGGATGGTTGCCCGCATACGGTGCATGTTGAGTGTGTAGTGTCAATATACCGTGTTGACAAATAATCGGGAACACCTAAACCAAAAACTTTTATCTCGGATCTAGATATAATAGAAAGTTCTAGTCCCAATTTTTAACTGGACACAATGTGGGTATGAGTTTAATATACAATTTAGGAAAAATGAACCATGACAAAAGATAGGGGAAAGCTACCGATGCTAAAAAAATCAGGACAATTTATTGCGGGAGTTCTTGTTGGTGCAACTTTATTTGGAGGTACTGCTGTATTTGCAGCAAATACAGCAAAAATTGATGTAGTTGTACAGAACCTAAAGTACTATTTTGATGGTGTAGAGAAGAAACCAGATGCTGATAAGCAGGGCTTTATCTACAAGGGGACAACTTATGTTCCTCTGAGATTTGTTAGTGAATCATTAGGAGAAGATGTAAGTTGGGACGGGAAAACTTCTTCTATTTATGTAGGAAAGCAAGGAAATGGAACTATTACTTACCTGGAGGACATGAAAACATTATCCAGTTCAGCCAGCAATAAAGTAAAAAACATTTCTGAATTTACGACAAATACTGGATTAAAGTTTTATCATGGTATTGAAACAACTTCTAATTATAATTATTTCAGTTTGACAAATGAGTATATACTTAATGGGGATTATAAAAAGTTTGAGGCATTTATTGCACCGTCTAATTATTGGGCTAATAGAGCAAAGAAAGAACAAATAGGTGGAGTGAAAATAGTCGGAGATGGTAAAGAATTATTTAAAACAGAAATATCAAGTTATGTAACTGAGCCAGTTAAAATAGATGTAGATTTAACAGGTGTTTTGCAACTAGAAATTACTTTTTATGATACAGATGATGGTTTTACCAATTCCAGTAACTTCGGATTGCTCGATGCAAAGTTTATCCAGTAGTTTTTTTAGCCTAGCCCAGAGTACATCTCTGGGTTCTTATTTTTTCATTAACTGAAGACCGGTGAATACTGCTACATCGTTTAGTTGTTGTCAATAATACTTACTCGACATATGTTGAGTGGTAGTGTCAATATACCGTGTTGACAAATAATCGGGAACACCTACACCAAAAACTTTTATCTCGGATCTAGGAGACCAAATTCGCTTTACTTTAATTATGGATAAGGGAATTACCTTAGCCCCCGTAAAGCTGAATACTAAAGAACAAAGGTGATCTCCAAGAGGGATCACCTTTGTTTGTGGTAGGGATGATTGTTTTACCCCGCATTCGGAGGTCACCACTATCTTCAATAAGTACAGCGAGTTATCAAAAGAATACTTCGATTAATGGGGGATATGAAGCTGGGTGTGAAAATTGCCAGCTTTATTTTTGCTTGAGTCATTTATCCTTCGATGCAAGGTAACACCGATTTTTTTATTAGTCTTTCCGAGCAGTTTGAATATGTTCCGTGAACCAAAATCAATTTCAACACACTCATGCTGATCTAAAAGATAGATTTAAGCAGAGTACTGCTCAAAAACAAACAAATGCTCAATAACAACCAACTATCTCACAACTCAACTCGTTCAGAGTTGAGTTTTTTATTTTCCTTCTACGTATTTCGACGCGCCCTTCCCACCCATCCACCCGACCAGTATTTATTCATCCCCACATTCAGAAATTACCCTTTCTTAAGCAAGACATGAACATCCAAATCATGGACATGAACCTCTGCAGGGGGAGTTGAAACATAAATTCAAGAGGTAGCAGACATTCCAGTGTAAGTAATCAAGCCAGAACAACTCGCTCCTTGAAAATCAAACAGCATCTAAACTCAAGATCTTTGAGGATCTGAACCTTAATTTAGGGAGTTGAAGCTCAAATTCAAGAGGTGCCAGACATTCAAGTGAAGCCCCACGCTCCTTGAAAACTAAACAAAGCCACTTCACCCTCTAGCTATTCAACTCATATGTTCTTGAACACCGGTCGGGTGGAGTTGAAGAAAAAAAGTTCAAGAGGTAGCAGACCTACGAGTATAAACGATTAACCAAATAAAACGAAAACAGCCGCAGGAGGGCGCCAACATGACAACTAAAAACAAGAAAGCGAAAGATGTAACTAAGGAAACAGATAATTTAAGAGAGTTCATGAAAGGGAAAGCTGACGAAGCACGTGAGAAAGCTTTGAAGCGATTCGAGGTGAAAGTGTTCTGGGACATTCATGAAAGTGAGGTAGATGAGATATTCTTAGTTGAGGTAATCAGTAAATCTACCAACAAACGAGTCAACTTTACTAAAGACTTTTTTGAATCCCCTAAAAATAGGGACAAGGTTATGAGCAAGTTAAACAGAATTGGTGTTGCCGACTCTTGGACAATAGATGAACTTATCAATCAGGTTTATGACATGATTGATGATGAAGAGTTCGAAAAAGGAGGCTTTTCAGAGAGTATTGGTCAGCCACTTGAATGGGACAAACAAGTAGCAATGAAGAATGCTAAGGTGGTTTTAAAGAACTTCCTGCTCAACCAGTCTCGATTCGTGTCCCAATCTAGTAAGAGTTATGACAGTTCTAAACATCTTGGGGTAATTCTTGATCAAGAACAAGGACTTCCGGAGGGAACAATTGCAGTCGGCTTCAAGGGTTCTGCCCTTCAAGCGGTGCTCAATCCGTTCGGTCGAATACAAAGTCAGAAGTATCGTCGCGAAATCTTAGGAGGTCTTGTCTATATTGGGATACTGGATGCTGAAGTTCCAGTATATGAAGATGAAGAAGAGGAATTTGAGGAATATGAGGTTGAAGAACAGGCCACCCTCAATGGGTATTCTCTCCCTGCTAACGCTATGAAGAAACTACAAGAGAAAGGGATAAGTTTGAATGAGGGGAGGAAAACAGTGAAAAAAAAGAAGAAAAGTCATCGTTTAGACAAGCAAAGGGTCGTATCCGAAGATAAGAACGGAGTTAAGTTCTACATTGTGCACTTCAGTCAAGAACTTCTCGAGGAGGTAGCTAAGCAATGTCGCCACTTAACCGACAGGTGTTAGCTGGAAGAGTCCGAGATTTACTGAATGGGGTTCAAGACCCCATTCCTACCCTCGGTGGTAAGAGTGCTTTGATGAAGACACTCATTCGAATCTTCGATCATTGCATATATGAGTATGACCTGAAACTCATGGGCGATCTCTTTCTTGGAGGCAATAGGTTTCACACTCACTACAAGAATTATCGTATCGCCCGAATCGGTAACGAATTAGACCGTGGTCTACTCAGCTTCTACAAGGCAATCCAAGATCCCGACCAGTTCGATTATCTGATTAGGGGTATCGGAGCCTTGAGCAGACCGGGACTTGTAACCAAAGAGGACTTCGAGGATTTCAAGAAGTGGAGACGCGACCCGAGTACGGATGCAATAGACGCAGCGATCCTAACCTACGTGGTAAGCAAATACAGCCGCGCAGCCAATCGAGATGATTTCTGTCAACTGAAAGTCGACGAAGGGATCAAAATCAGTAACCTGCGGAGGAAGTTGAATCCACTCACAAATATATACCGTGATGTCCTCTTTCTCAATCAGGGGTATGACAAGCCTTTTAAAGGTCTGATGCACCGCGAGAACGCCCTAATCTACCTCGACCCGCCGTATCTTGAGGATAAGAGTGGCATTACTGTAGTGACAGAAGGTTACCCTGATGAGTTCAAGTCGCCGCACCACATAGAAATGTTAGAGCTAGTCGTATCCGAACCATGCAAGGCAAAAGTCATTATAAGTAACTATTTCAACAAACTTTATAATGAATACGTGAGGAAAGGGCTTCTATACTGCTACTTCGTAGGCTTCGTCCATGTGAGTAGCTCTGGAACTGGTCGAAAGCGTCCTGAGTTCATCTACACAAATTACCAGATCCCGAGTTATTTGCTTCCACCGATCCCATATGACTATCTGTATTACCTGTAAAGCTTAGCAAAGGGGTTCCCGACCTAAAAACTTGGAGGTGTTCCATATGTTGAAGGTTTCTCCAGACTACAGACATGCATATGTGCTAGACAATGAGATTTACTTACTTGGCTTCGACCCGGAGCAAGCAGCATCCAAATTGACCGAGGAAGGTAGAGCTATGGTCGAAACTCTCTATTCGATGTATCAGCACAGCTACGAGCAAGCCTACAGCTTCATCAATTTGGTAACACAGAACGGCAACAGCATTCGATCCTTCAGTGAACAGATCGAAGCGTACATAGCGGCGCATGCAATGACAGAACAGTCCTTCCCGATCTGGTTCCCAATCCTGCAGTTGCTCGACCGAGTAGAGACAATTCATGCAGGATGGGGTATCGGATGGGAAGCCAGGACCCACATGATCATCGAGAATCAACGCTTTCACTTGAGATGTATCTAAATCATTGATCTATAAATCGCACTGCGTATCTTTATTGAGGTATCAAAGCCCTTAACCATAAATAAACCGGCTCAATGGCGCAGGAGAAATATTAATTATGGTAGAGTTGAAAAAGCAATTCATTAAAGATGGTGTTATTAGGGGAGGGAAAGTGGACTATCTGTTAGAGTTTAACCCTACCGAGGAGTTCAGTCTTATAAATGCACTTTGAGTGGGGTTACTAATCGCCCCCTTTAGTCAGGGTTAACCGCTCTGTTGTATAGCCCTACAAAACGTCTTCGAAATCGCCCTCTACGCCCCGTTCAATTCCTCGGGGCTTCCTTGGGTATTCGGGAGCCTCAAAGCCCTTTCAAAATCCCGTACAAGCCCTTCAAAATCGTTCGGGTAGTCTCGCCCTAACCCCGGCTAAGGTTTTTTGTCTTTATTTTACTCTTGATTCGCCGTTTAGGTAACCAACACCCAACCGAATGTCTATTCACCTGTAAATCTGTAACACACCGACCGATATTATTAGAATAAGGAGTGTGGGAAAGTGATTACGTTCAGCGTTAACGAGAGAAAGTTTCATGAGGAAGATTTTAAGAAAATTGCTCACCTGCTAAAAGAGCTTAAAGACCCTCGTTGTGATGATTATAAAAGAGTTGCCATAAGTAATCTGGTCATGGACTGCTTAAATGGCGAGATGAAGGACAATATCCAAAGCTACAGTAAATATGGAGAGAAACTCAGTAATGACGAGGTTATCGGTAAGTCGAGAAAGCAAATTGGTGATCAAAAAGTATCGGATTTAAGACTAGATGCACCCACTAGATCTGGACGTGGTATCGAATTGCCCGACAAAAATGTATCGATCGAAGACGTGACTGCGGCTAAAGAAAGTCGTGAAATACACTTCAAAGTTTTCGGTATCGTAGAAGCTCATCTAAATAATTTAGGGATTTCGCTGTTCAAAGTTATTGATCCGTTAGTCGATGCAACATTGGTTGAGACCAAGACGGAAATCCGAAACCCGAGAGTAGAGAAAAAATTTGAGTCTAGTCGAAAAATAGCTGATCAGTTTGTCACGAAGTATGCCGGTTGTTTTGCAGATATCAGTGTTGAGCCTGACGGTACAACACTAACCGATGATGTAATTCTTTATTTGGAACAAAACTCCCTTATAGAGCTTGTCAGGGTGGTTTTCAAAGACAAGTTGCTTTGGCAAAGGATAAAGCTGAGTCTACTTTTGTAAAAAACAGTAACAGATCGGTTCCTAACTCTCCTGATCTCGGGTAGCCTGTAAACTATGATATCGTAAAGGAACACATCAATTCTTCCACAGCACGGTATTCTCACGGAAAAGTCGAAACCCTGTTAGCAAGTCTTAATGAGGGGGAGCATATGTGGAAGTCCATATAACAGTGAGCGTCAAGTAGCCCCCACCTAACAGTCAGATGGGGGCTACTTGACGCTCACTGTTTGTATTTGACACGAAAAAAGAAGAATTTGAATGATAGTGAGTACAAATTACTTTAGCAGTTTTTTAGGCAACAGAAATATAGTAAGTAACGAAAATCAACTTTCGTTCAATTTATTTTTCCTGGAGGATGAAGAAATGAAGAACACCTCGGGTTGTCTTACTGGTAAAGGAAAAGATAGAAACGGTAATACACAGATTCATATGAGTGCAATCTACTCAAGAGATAAACCTGTAAAAAGGAAATTCAATTTTGTGATCCACGGACTGCTTATAAGTTCATTTTTACTTAGTTCAATAATATCCTGTCAAGGCAACACGGCTTCTGCGGCTACTTCCCACCCGACCACCCAACCTGTAATGGTAGCGCAGGGAGAATATATGAATTCACAAGATGAGGAAATACTTATTTCTAATCTTAGCCTTGCTAATAAAGTCATTCAAGAAAGTGGTTTTAGCGCAAATGCGTTATTAAGCCTAATGAATAGATTAAAAGAAATCGATGCTAAAGCGAGTACGACCGCAGGATTTATAAGTGCTAAAACGTTACAATCGGTATTGTCTGAGACAGAGCAATTAGTTATCACTTATGGCTCAGATGTACCATCTACTTGGGGTAACGTTCAAACAGTTAAGGACAAGTTAGCAAGTATTAAGCAGAAAATTGGAACTGAGAACAGCTCAAATTATGCTCATCAATCTTCAGTTAGTAAAAAGAATGAGTTAAAGCCCCTTTCTGTGGCTAACCTTACACCCTCTATAGTAATTGATGGAGTAAAACAGTCCTATTCACAGGCGCCAATTTCTAAGAGCGGTAGCATCCTTGTCCCCTTAAGAGGGGTATTCGAGTCTTTAGGTGTGAATGTACTTTGGTCAAGGGAGACAGAAACGATCACAGCAAACAAAGGGTCAACTAAAGTTACTTTAAAAATGGGAAGCAATATTGCTTATGTAAATGGGAGTGAAGTTAAATTGTCGGCTCCATCTGCTAAAATAAATGGATGTTCGATGGTTCCATTGAGATTTGTATCAGAAGCATTCGGCGGAACTGTTAAGTGGGACAATGACACCCAAACTGCCTATATTAAAACGGGGAGTAGCGATAACGTAGTGATAGACTCAACTAAGACGCAAAAAGTGAATGGGATTACTGTTAAATACGGAAAACATACTTACGGAGTTCGAAATCAAAGTGAGTATGACGAATCAACGAAGATCGTCCTTGAGGCTTTGAAGGGGGTTAATGATGTTATTTTTGGGGGTGACCTTTACTCACCATATTATTATCAATTTATAGATGGAGCAAGATGGTCTGGAGATACACGTGATCGTTCAGATCAAAATAGAGGATTGAAGTCAGCTGAAAACAGTATTGGTGATTTCGTCAAAGCTGGGGTAAGTAGTGATGAGATTATTAAAGTCTACAAAATAATGATTGTTGCAGGAGAACTTATTAAAGGTAAAAAAGATCCGATGGATGGTTCACCATCCAGTATTTTTGACACACTGATCCGTGGTATATCAGATTGCGATAGTGATGCAGAGACTTATTCTGCTACATTCGATTTGATGGGCTATAATACGATGATCATTGGTGGTTCTGGTCATGCTGAAGTATTAATACAAATTAATGGTTTTTGGTATGAGACGGCAGCTGGTTCGTTCAAGCTTGTAGATGTAGCTAAGGCTCTAGAAAATAGCTCAGTAATTGTTTCTGAACCGACTTTCGGGAAACTATGATTAAATAATTTTACTAAAAAGTGTGGGGTGATGTCGAAATGACATTGCCCCACACTTTTTTTTATGAAGGTGTTTTCAACTTAAAGACAATTTAGGGCAGATAGAATATTTCAATTAAGGATAGTCATTGATAGATCAATAAAAATCGAAAATCAAAAGTTATTCAAAGGAGGAATGGTATATGAGGAAGCAATTGATAACATTGGCTATCTTGACTCTGGCTACTTCGTTTTTCTCGGCTTCAGCGTTTGCAGCCGATGTGCTGCCCAAGCCAATAGAGTCTACTCAGCCAGTTCAAGCAGAGGTTGAAGTACGGGTATCACAGGCACCACAGGTTCCAAAAGATCAAATTACATCGATTAGGGATAATACATCAAGAATAGTAACAGATGGAATTTATGTAGACATCACTTATCCAGCTCAAACTTTCGTGCCAGACTTCAAAATGGAGCTTTGGTCAGTCACTGACAATAAACTAATAAGTTCTGCTAGCGGCAACAACCAAAACTACGATAGAACAGATGGCGTTTATCACCTGATTTTCAATCATTCGGGATATAAGCTCGGTGATCAATTCGCCATAATCTTAAGGAAGGCAGATGGCATCATCAATCACCTGAGATTCCAAGATGATACACCAGACGAAAAGAGTCAGCTACACTATTATGATTTGAAAGTAAATACCAGTTATCAATTCAAAATCAACAGTTTTAACTATTTCAATGGAGAGGAGGGGCAAGAGACGACAATCAAGGATTTAACTGCAACTTCACTCCATCCTATCAAGGCGAACTTACAGACTAATAGTGAGAAGGTTGGACTATTTCTACAAACAGAGGATGGTTCCCCACTCAAGAAGACTTTGGTAGAAATCAAGCTATTGGACAAGCAAGGGACATTTAGCTCCATCTCAGATGAGAACGGCATGGTTTGGTTAGACAACAGCAAGCTGACGTGGAAGTTCTTGATCTCTTTCGAAGGTAAGTCCGTTAAAGACGGAGCGAACGGCAAGGGCGAAATTGAGCTCCCACAATCGGTTATCACAGGTAGCCAAAAACAAGCTGTAACGATCCCTGTCGTATTTGATAATCTAGTTACTAATTCGGAAATCACGGTTAATTTCTCCCCTGTTGATAATACGGAACTGTCAACCGCATGGTCAGATGTGGAGATAGTCATTACATCCTTAAAAGGGGTATCGAGCACTTACAGCCTTAATCTTGAGAACAACACCATCTCAGGTTTGCCAGACGGGACGTACAAGATAGCAGTTAAAGGGAAGTATGCCACAGCAAAGATAGACGCGGACTCTCTAAAAATAATCAGGGGCAAAGCTTCTATAAACATTTCGTTAAAGGCGAGATACACATTAGAAGTGAACAATGATGGAAAGCGGTATAATTTCTCGATCATTAATGTTGATTCGGTCGCAAACAAGAAATATAAGGGCAAGGAATCCCTCGTCTTCGGGGTGACCCCAGGAGAATCCTTCCTAATTAAAGACAATGACACCGGAAAAGTCGAAACGGTATTCATTGATCCAAAATCTGAAGAAGCCAAGTTTATTCTTGGAACGGGGATAGTCTTAGGTGGTGGTGTATCGATACCTCACACAGGTGTGGACATACCGGATACTAGTGGAAATCCCTCGTATTTGTGTTTAGGCTTTGTGTTATCTGTTATGGGGGCTGTAATTAGTTTTGTATTCTACAGAAGGAGGAAGCAAAAATGCCATTTATAAATTCCGTAATGAAGGTCTTATTATCTGCCACACTGGTAGCTTCATCTTTTGTAAGTATCGCTTCCACATTGGTTAGAGCTGAAGGCACAAACGTAGGTGGAACAGGGCCGGCTACCGGAGGTGTTACTTCATCTACAGCAGCTGGTCAATTTCAAACCACAGATGGAGTAGCAGCCATTCTACAGATCGGCTTCATCCCTGCGGGGGAATTATCGGGGGATTCGAAAACTGGAGCTCTGCAGGACGATTCTAAATTCAATTATGAAGACACCATGTTTTACATGGCACCGAACAAGACAGCTGATTACTTGTTTCGTAAGGAAGGTTCAGGGTTTAGTGTCTATGATGGGGGTATTAAAAATCTATATGGAAAAAACCCGTTGTATCCGAACAGTTCCTCAATTCACAGTAAAACTAATTTAAGCAGGAAGACTTTAAATTATGCTGATAAGGCTGTAGACAGTAATAATTACTTCGAAGCTATCATTGCTCAAGCTTTGGTCAACATCAACCCGAGTAATGCTAATCGCACATTAACTGGGACCAACGGAGACAAGCCCGTAGGAACTGCACTGAAAACACTTATTGAGGACTACATTTCAAACAGAATAGACAATAGTGATTTTGATGCCCAGGTAATTGGAGCCCTGATGTTTAACGACTACCTTAACTTAATTAAGGAATGCGGTATTATGACAGATAAATCGTACAATCAATACGAACAAATGATGCGCGATGCATTCAGTAAGAAAGAGCTAGTTTTGTTCTTTCAGACGGTGGTAGGGATCAGCGTTAAAGATGGTAATAGCCCGTTGAGTCGAGACTATGCTTTCATACCAATGCATGATGCTACGGAGTGGTATCTTAATATTAGAAAGCAAGCTCGCCCGAATGATGCTACATTGAAAGGGTTGAGCGCCAATCGTGAAGCTGAGGCAGTTGCGAAAGGTGGTGCGTCTTCTGCAGATCAGGGATCGCTTTCTCCCTACAAGGAAAATGGTAATCTTCCATTCACATTCCGAACCTATGCCCGTGATTACTACAGCAAAACGCTAAAACCTGTGACTTCGGCAGTTCCATTGTCAGATATCATATCGAAAAACCCTTTTGGTGGCTGGGGGTTTCAGGTTTGGGGCTATGGAGAGGAGTATTCCAAGAAACCTGCAATTGATGCATTGTTGAACGTTACTGTAGTGGACAAGAATGGTGATCCAACTGGAGAACATTTTACTGAGCCTGTGAGAGGCTGGTCGGAGGATAATAAGAGATTTTTGAGCGAATTGACTCAGTATAGTGACAAGTTTATTACAGCAGGTATGACAGTCGAACATGATAATAAGACGTACGAAATATTGCCTGATGAAAATGCTAAATTCACATTGGTTGATAAAAAAGATCTGACTGATAATCTTAACAAGAGTGAATTAAAGGTATCTTCCAAAGGAGAAGATGGTGTAGTTTCAGTTCCTAGTAAGGCTGGAACAGCAACTTGGTTTATTGAATTGGGGTATGACACTCCAGAACCGCTCAGTTTGCATAAGTATCTCGGCGGTGATAGTAAGACTGGAGGTTCTTCTTCCGTCGATAACAAATATGAGAATTCTGGTAAAAATATATTCTCCAATGCTCAGTTGACCTTGTACGTCAAAGTATTAGAGGACTCAACTGAACCAGTAGAAACCGAGATGGAAGTTCCACAATGGCGACTGTCTCAATATTGGGGTAACATCTCGCCTGAAGTCACGAATTCATCGAGATTCTCCTTAAGCTTACCAATTCAAAGCTTCACTGATCCGAAGCTTTCACCATCAGGTAGTCAAACGTTCAGCTTGGTCGATCCTGATTTATCGAATGTGCCTTGGGCTATCAGTCGTGCCAAGCTGTTCAATGATACGCTGAACAAGAACATTTCGCCATTCAGCACTTTGGCTTCGTTTCATGAGTCGGGTGATTTATTGGCAGTTAAGGATAATGGTTCGGTATTAAATACGAGGCTGGCAAGCTGGGTTAATAATTTCAAGCTATTTGACGGCAAAATTGGTTCTACCAGTAAGGGGTCTGTTGATAATAAGACAAACGTAAAGAAGAGTACGAGCTTTGCTTATGGAGTTAAATCTCCTGCATCTGAGTATGTATATTCCGAGACCCGTTATAAATCGGAAACAACCTACGATGCTAAAGGAAAGGCCATAGGCAGCCACTTACTCCCATATTCATGGTCAGGAACGGCTTCTCAGAGTACCAATAGTTCAGATTACGAGATATCTGTAAACTTTAAGCACTATATACCTAAGGATACCCTGTCAACAAAGAAATTTAAGCCAACATCAGAGTCGGAAAACGGTCTTTACTGGCAGACTAAGCAAAGTGAAGAGTCCATTTCAGTATATCCTGAAGTTTTAATGGGGTATGACGATGCTTCTGGTAATACCAGTGTTGCATTTACAGCAGGTGAAAAAGTAAGGTCTATTATGCCAGTAAGTTACAATCAGGCAAAATTTATCGATCTTGATATCAATCCTGTGGTAACGGGTATGAGTACAGCGACCGATTCTGCAGCCAAAGCTTTGGCTGCACGACTGAATACTAATAAAGATGTTATCTTTAAAGGCTCAGCTACAACTAATAGCTTCGACGTTAAAGGTGATCTTGAAATTAAGACATTCGTTTTGGATATCGGAAGCTCTGCCTATAAGAATAGTTGGACTCAGGCGGAGTACAACACGGATGCCATTAACGATGGCTACTTAGCAGAGTATGCAACTAAAAAACAAGGAACTGGTAAATGGCAAGTGAGCTTCGACGTTGATGGTAAGTTCATCATCAATGGTAAGGATTTCGGGGGTCAAATATCCAAGGTAACAGTTGAACAGAAATCAACTGCAGTAAAGGAATATGCTTTGGAAGTGCGCGGTGGAAGATTGATTGGGGTAAACGGAACTCGTGACCTAAGCAGTGTTTCTCAAGAGTTAAAAGATGCTCTGGCACGTATGCATATCTCTACCAATGAGAATGTTTTCAACACCTTCGAATCTGGTGGAGGTGACAAGCTTACCGATACTAAGTTCGCATCACTTGCAGGTACTGTTCGTGGATCGAATGATATCGCAGTAGGTAAAGGATGGTATTCAGAGGATTCTAGCTTGTTGGTTGTAAGAGAGTATATAACACTGTTTGGAATACCTAGTTTTCATTATTCAGACAAACTTCCGCTCGAAGTGACTCCTGATCTTGTAGCACCTATCGATAAGAATAAGTTCTTCAGTGTTGGCGCACTAGGATACACTAAGCTTCACCTGGAAGCAGGCAACGCAGAATTAACAGCCGATAGCTCTATAGGGCAGATTGGGGTCGAAAAATCGCCACAGTTCATAGTTCCGAATGTTTCGATTATGGATTCGTTTGGATCAGTTCAATAAAATTTGATTTCTAACTTGAGAGAAGGTGCCTTAACTGGAGCCTTCTCTTTTTTTTGTTTCTGACAAACTTCCCAAAGCTGGACTTCCAAGTTAGAATACTACCAACTATTCTTGGGAGGGAGCTTACATGACTAAGCTATCTGAATTAAACATATATAATGCTCATCCGTGGGCAGTTCCAGTTGTTCCAGATGTAACCGATCCTTATTTTGCTCAACCCATGCCATGGCAATTTACAGAACCAGTGCTTGAACTAATAAAGCAGATGTACACCGAGGTCGAAAATTTCTTTAAGTCGAGAAACTTGCCTATGGAGATAGTAATCTATGAAGTGAAGGATGTTTTTGGACGTCTCGACATTTCGAGTTTAACCCCGCATTCAGAGATCGCCGCTATCTTTAATAAGTACACCGAGTTATCAAAGGATTACGCATAATGGGGTTATGAAGCTGGTATGAAAAACACCAGCTTCTTTTTGCGCATTGAGTAACTCTTCATACAATTGAATCAGATTAAGATTTTTCTAAACCGTAAAGTGATTATATAAATATTATCGAAGCGGCGATTATTTTAACAGTTGAATGGGAGGTCAAATATAAGAAAAACTATATCATCAACAATAAGTCGACTACAACTCAACTCCTACCCAGTGTTGAGTTTATTTTTTTTTCTCACATGATTCATTCCAACCAGACTACCCACTTTTCTGATCTATGATCTTGATACAGATAGGACATGAACTTGTTATCTGTAGTTATAGGTAAAGCAGAGTGTTAATTCCGTTGCAAATCTATCAACCTTATTTTTCCACTATCCTTCATCTTAGACACGTTCTCAAAATTTATAATTGCTCCGTAACGCCCTCCATGCCCCTAGGGGTGAATATCCCTCCCCTTTCTCACCTCTCGTCACACACGGGCGTACAATTGCCCAAGCTCGGTGCTTGCTCTTTCTATCCATCCCTGTACGAAACTAGGGGTTTATTTTAAGTTGTTATTATTATAAAAAGTCTAATGTTTTCATGAAAATACGTTGCATTTTATAAAAAGGGAAGGTATACTAACAACAGTTAAAATAACTAATAATTACATATAAGTATATATAAGTTATTAATTTATCTATAATCAGGAGGACGTTCACTATGTTATTTGCTACATTCATGAATCTGATACTTCTTCCAGTAACAGTGCTCGGGTTTCGTTTAGCTTTAATCGGTTTCGATGAAGATGTTTCAATGTTCGAACGGAAATTGGCTGGTTATGCTGAGCTTGCCCTAGCTGCCTTACTTGCTTGCCTGATGGTAGTTACAGGAATGGAATAATACTTTGCTAATAGGGAGTGATCTTATGCGTTGTGGTTACATTAAAGCAAAAAATCTTAGAGAGATCGATGGATTTAAGTCAAGTGGACAGTATGACAAATTGTATGTCGATCTGATTGACTCTCAAGGTAAGACTAAGGATAGAGAGTTGAAGAGGTTATTCGCAGAAGCTAGTAAGGGTGACACCTTGGTAATCAAAAGTTTTGATAGCGCTTGCAATTCATCGTCCGAATTATGTTCTTTTTTAGAGACTTGTAAGGAAAAGGGGCTATTGCTGGCTTCGGGAGACGAAGTTGAAGCTGAACGATTATTACTCGATGAGGGGTATGAAATTTTGAGATTTGTTACCGACTTTGTCCAAGCTAAGGATAAAGTGAAGGTGAAAAAGTTAGGCCGACCTCAGTTGTCTTATCCAGATAACTTCTGGCAGGTTTATCTCAAGTTTAGACAATACGAAGGAACTGGCATTAACAGCCATCAAGCATCAGAAGAATTAGGTATTAATATTAACACTTTCTATAAGCTCGTTAGAGAGTTTGAACTTTAAGGAGCTTATAGAAAAAGACTAGAGTTCTAAGAAGGAGAGGATGAACTAGTGAGTACTTTATTTGAGATAGGATCATCAATGAGTACAAAAGGCAGACCTGTACTGACATTTTCTAATAATCCGTCTTACGAAATAAAATCAGAAGCTGCAGAAGTATTACTTAATAAAAAGCTTGTAACACAGTCTGATATTATCGGAGCCAGCGAATTTTTCGTAAAAATCTGTGGAGGGAAAATTGGTTGTAGTAAAGTCAAGAATGTTGGTGGTTTTGGATATCAAATAGAACGTAATACAACAATGGTAATTGGCAAAAGAGAGATGCCTTTACTTATTTCTGAGGAATTAAATTTGGGTCAAAAAGGTATAGCTGAAAGCATTTTAGCTACCGAATCATTTGCTAACGATGAGTATTGGATCGAAGAATGTGACTTAGATATAAAGCTAGTGGAGGAAGTCTTTAATTATATCGAGGATTACATATTTGAAAGGGAAACAAGAACTGGAAAACGATCTTTTCCTAATCTTCGAACAATGATAAGAAAAGCTTTAGAAGGAAATCCGCGAGTTATATCTAATCTGACTACACTCGTGAAAAAGTACAATAATCTCAATGATGTACTTATTATGAAATTCGATGTAATCACAATTGCCACATCAATTCAAAAGGCCTCTTGTTTACTGCAAGAGTATAATACCTTAGATAGCTTTATTGAATATATACTTAAGCATAAAAAGCTCGGAGAGGCTATGGGGTTATACAATTAGCGGAGGGGTATAGTAGGCCAGAGAAGGTAACGCTCTGAACTATAAGGAACCCCCGGAGGTTTTTTGAAAATACTGAAGGTAAATTCTCAAGTCTTAATTAAGATCACTAAACAATGTGAGGATGATTAATTATGAGGAAATTCATGACAGGGGATTCTATTTTGGAGTTTCATATTGAAGAATCAACAATAGAGGGGCATTGGAGAAAGTGGTCATCCGTAGAGGATGAAGCATCAAACGAAATTGAGATTGAAATTGGGTGGATTCCCAAGCAGATGGCATTAGGTGAAATGAGAAAAAGAAAGCAGCATCTCTTAGATAGGGTGTATAGCACCTACTACGATGAATATACATTACTTATCGATTTCAAAACCGGGAAAGTATACCATTTTGACAATAGTAAATATAAAGAGGTTATGGATGGAGTTAAAATCTACCTGATTGATATTTTCTCGAATCAAAAGCACTTAGTGTATGATGGGGTATTTTATGCCGCCTCTGGGGAGTTAATGAAAAGTAATCCTTGGTTGAGTTCAAGGAGTAGTTTAGGAATTGAGTGGAGAAAAAAAGGGTTTAGAACCGGTAGGCTCTTCATCAAAGATCACCAGTTAATAGCGGTTTTATATTTTGGATCTGAGGCAGTGAATGCAGTTGGTGAAAATAGATCTTATGATATAAATCATCGGAATTTATCTAAATATGATAACCGGCCTGAGAACTTAGAGGTAATCAGCAAATCGGAAAATAAGGAACATAGTAAGATTATGAATAGATTACTAAACAATATGATACAGGAGGTCTTTGGTAAGAAAGTAAAAGGTGTCTGGTTACCCGAAGAGATCTGAAATTGAAACTTTAATTATATCAGATAATATTAGCATAAAGAATTATGATTGTTCTAACAGGTATTAATTTTAAGGCTACTAATAATTAAAGATGGAGAGTTGATCAGTGAATCCAGGTACAATGAATAATTGATGGCCCCACCTGTATTAACAGGAAGGGGTCATTTTTGTTATGCATTTATTATGTTGATTTAGCCCGATTTGACCTCTAGCAGCACGAAAATGTAATTCAAGTAGTTAACACATACTAATGATGAAAGAAAGTAAAGTTTTTGATTAGAAGAATACAGTCTTAGAATAGTAATGTGTCATTCTAACGGGCAAGTTTGTTCCAATATGTAGTATTATAATTGCATGTGGTTGGTTGCAGTCATTGCGCTAACGTCAATGATATGACACCTGATGTGACTGACGTAAAAACAGTACGAAGAAGTAGTGAGTGTGTCTACTAAGTTGTGATCACTTTATATTCGAAAAATGCTACAAGTTTACAGTATTCATACTTTAGCTTTGATGCAGCGATTTAATTCAACTTGCCTCGCCTTCTATAAGCCGTTCAAAACTGTATGTTGCATTAACTAGAGCAAAGTTCTGTGTAGGGATCGTCTATGACTATAACTAAGTGACTGATCTTGAAGGGACTTAATAAGTATGTAATCTAATGATGATAAAATGAAGGTTTAGGTCTGGGTTGACCTGAGCAGATTTCAAGAGCTGATGGTCGATCCACTGAGACTGGATATTTAAACTAGAATTGATTTATTCATTGTCAAACGGGGGTAAAGTATGAACCCATACATTCTCGATAACTCCTTGCTCGAGGAGTACACGCAAGCAGTAAGCGATCATGATGATTTCTTGATTAACACATATGGCGACTACAACGGCAAGAACCTTTGGAGTATTATCTGTTCAACCAAGGACTGGCTTTCGGTAAGCGTGAGCGGTTTGCCACATATCCAATTAAATCATCCGAATGATGATGCTCGATCATTAAACGTCTTACAGTTGATAATGACCTACGATCTTGTCGTTCAATCGATAAAGCAGCTTTATCGTGTGTTTGGAATGAAGTACCCGTTACGGAAGGATAATTCCGTATTTAAGCAATCGGTTCCTGACGATACTTACTTCCAACAAATTCGCGCTTGTTTTGGAGCTCATTCGGTAAACCTTGATAGTACTGATGGGGTCAAGAACAACGCTAAAAACGATGCGGAAAGTGATGAAAAATACTTCGCTTCTTGGTCTAGTGATGCAGGGGGTAGCGGAGACTATACAGTTTATCTCTACAGTAATAAACCAGGAGATGCTGCTATTCCCTTCTCAATGAGTTTCGCCAAAATTCAGGAGTACACGGTTAAACGATACTCCCTCCTATCGAATGTGGTAAGCGTAATTGAGGAAAAGAAAGGTAAATTTGTCGAAGAGCAGCGGCAACGAGAGATCGGGCGTAGCTCCGATATTGTTGAGCAGCTTCAGATTCTCTTGAAGGAGAACAGTATTCGGATTGGTGACGGTGAGGGGTATCATCATGATATTCTGACGCTGATCGAGCTGTTTACCGCTTCACAGGACTTTCCCGAGCAGGAACGGGAAAAGGTAGCTACGTACTTGAACTCCCTGCATCTGCTGGTCGATGAGCTATACGAAGCGTTCCAGAACATGACGTTTGGCGAAGTGGATTTGGCACACTCCCATCTTCTGCATTCAAGTTCTCGCAGATTCAAAGAAGTATCCTACGATCTAGGCAAGGTATTCGAGTACCTGAACAATTCGTCGTACCCTTTATCAATGGTAGACTATCACCTTAAGCGACTCATCAGCGCAAGGGTATTGCCGTCATACATCAGTTTGCAAACGGAGAAGCTCGACCTACAGCTCCTGCTCTTCATGAGGCTTGCTAATCCGATGTGATGCAAACATTGTAACACTGGTAAAATCAACTTGATTTAGACTTTGATTAAAAAAACAAGTAAGTTGAAAGGAGCTTGTATGGAACCTCAATTACCAAAAGTACATGAAAACACTAAGAAGGGTAATGTAGCAGTCGCCCTTCTTGAAAGTGTATTATCAAGATTTTCTATCGTTAATACAATTCCTGTAGAAAAAGATATCGGCATAGATTTACATGTTGAGTTATTGAATGGCTCTACACCAAATGGACTTTGTTTTAATGGACAGTGTAAAGGTAAAGATGAAGTAGAGATCGATGAGCAAACCATTATTATCCCAATAAAGATATCAACTATAAATTACTGGTTGTTACATAAAGAACCCACTTTTTTATTTGTAGTCGATATAGACGGCCTGAGTGTTTTTTGGTGTTATCCTTATGAGCAGATCTCAGAGAGACTCGGGGAGCTACAGCAACAGAAAACTGTGAATATACATGTTGATAAAAAGTCTGTATTCTCTCTAGCTATTAAAGAGGTACCTGTAGAGATAGTTGAAGTTATTCGTAATTATGATTATAAGTTATTTGAAAACCTGTCCCATTCAGTTAGTCACACTGTACTAGAGAATGCTGGCAAGCAGCAAGGTACGTTGAAAGAAAAATTGATGGCATTTAAAGACTCTGCTAATCGTTTGAAAGAAAATTCATCGGAGATAATAAATCGCCAGAGAGATCAGTTTGTCCTTGATGAAACTAAAGTTGTTTTAGAGAAATTTAGATTTGTTTTTCTCTGGTTGGATGCAGAATCAACATTTGTCTATCCCTACACGAAAGGAAAGAGTATTAGTGAAGCAGATGGGTTTATTAAGGATTCAACAATTAAAACTTTTATTACTACAGTAAATGAGAATATACGGCAATATGAGAACGGGTCAAATGACGAGAACTTTAATGCTCTTATTGTTAAACTTGAAGAACTGAACAAATTAAATGAAAATTTAGCGTTCTTTCTTAGAGAGGTCTTGTATGATATGAACCCGTATGCTGACTTTGAATTTTTAGTTAGCGATTATAAATAATTTAGACTATCCATCAATAAGTCATTATCCAACCACCAACCTTAAGCTCTAACGGGAAACGATAGTTAAAACAGCGGCAGTCCAAGACTTTTATTTCCGTCCATGGCTGCTGCTGTTTCTGTTTCTTTGTAGGAATGATACTAGTTTTCTAATTACGGATTCTATGAAGGTTGGTTGTATTACGAAAAAACTCATGGGAATGATTAATATATTTTATTAGCAATATAGAGTTGGAGGCTAATGCCTAACAACTAAATGGATTACGGGAAAAGTGTAGTCCTTACGGCCATATTGTATTCAAGCATCGTTGTGATTTTTCGTTTATCAGGGGTAACCTTTCAGCATTTGTGTCTCAAAACACCCGATAAGTCAATCAAATATAAAAATGAGACATTATGTTTTAATCCTAGATACGAAGATATGGAATCATTGTGAAAAATTAAGATCTACTTTTGTCGGGCCTGATATTTTTACCTTCATCAATAAGTAAATGGGAAGTTAGCAGCGTATAGGCTGACAATTAAAAAATTGAGAGTTGTAATACAAATCGAAGGCTCTTTTATAAGATCATGGAATATATGAGAACAACCGAAGGCTCTTTTATAAGAACATGGAATATATAAGAACAACCGAAGGCTCTTTTATAAGAACATGGAGTACATAAGAACAACCGAAGTCTTTTTTATAAGATCATGGAATACATGAGAACAACCGAAGTCTTTTTTATAAGATCATGGAGTACATAAGAATGACCGAAGATTCTTTTATAATTCGGTGAAGTGATAAATATATGGTAGTTATATGCTTCAAAAAACATGAGAATCACAAACAAGAACTTTTTTCTTGTCTCAGGGTAGCTCGATCTTAGTATTAACAGCGCGGTAATATTAATGACTCTACCGCATATATCAATCCTCTGATTATGCTTTTTTTATCCGATTTCGCTAAGAAAAGCTAAACACCTTTCTTCGAGTTATTGTATTTTCTTATATTCCTGAAAAACAGACTGTTCAATGGAGTACCACTCGAACCATCTCCCCAATAATGTTGATTTAGTCCTACTTCCTTGTTTTTTCCCGAACCTATAATTATGTCTTCATAAAAGCTATTATTCACTGAAGCATGTCTGATTCCATTTAGAAAAATTCTTTCTAAAGCATGCAAACGGTTTCGTTTAGGACATATTTTTTGGAACACGATTTATATTACTTTGAAGCCACTAACTTACAATAAGCGTTAAATGTTTACTCGCCGTTATGTACCCGGCGTTTTTTGCTTTGGTACTCTAGGGAATTTCTAAATTAGAAAAACATTAATGCTAGGGTAAATCGTTTAATGTCTGTACAAATCAAAGATTTTCCTAAGTAGTAAGAATGGCATCTGAATTATGTTGTTTTAAGTTAACTTGATTGGATTTTGTCAGAATTTGTCCCGCGTCTACTGCATAACGAGAGGATGATGTGAAATGGGGAAACGGATAACACTGAAAAGGGAATTTCAAGCGTTAACCACAGGTTATGCGGAAGTATTAGATAAGTTGAAGTCGTCAAATTTGACCAATGAGGAAAGAATGCTAATCAGTGCCAAGTTAGACGCCATCAAGTGTATATGTGATTTTATAGACTGTATAAGATTAAGGTCCGAAAAGCATAAAGTTTTTCTTGATCTATGTTTAGGATTTGGAAATTGCACAAATGCACAAGCAATAAGATTAGGCTACTCAAGAGCAGAGTCTTTACGGTTCGCTAAAAGTCAGTTTAGGATGCTACTTGAAGATTCGGTATTTAACAGTGAAAAAATCACTACCTTAATTCAAAGTAATTCGGTAAATGAAGTTTTAGAGGTGCTTGAATGGTATCAAGTGTATGTCTTTGATAATGTCGAGCTGCTGCGGCCTATTGGTAGAGGGAGTAAAAAATAATGAAACAACTACACAAACCAAATATCTTTCGTGAGATCAGAAATAGTATTGAAATTATCAGAGGCCAAATTGAAGTGAAGCTTGATGTAGAGCTTAATCAAGAAAAATTGGATGCCCTAAAGGAGATCTCTCGTTACACCAAGTCGTTGTCATATGTAAAGCATGGGGATACGAAAAAGCGGTTAGATTATTATCTAAAAATGTCCCATTTAAACTGCAGAACAACCGCAGCTGCATTAGGGATAGAGAATACAAACGTAATAGAGCAAACAGTTAAATATGTATCTGATAAGTTGAGTGTTCTTATTGCAGAACCAATGAATGGGATTATGCAATCAACGGATAGTGTAACTATTGCAGATGCGATTACTCATTTTCGTATTGTGACGAAACAAGAACGACCTATGGAGTATTTTTTACAAGGATTTTCATCGATGTTACCACAACAAAAATATGAACAGAAAATAAGTTTACTAGACTGTAGAAAAGAAATAGCGATATTACTGCCATTTAGCAAGATATTTGTAGAGGCGATTTTAGGAAGTCAGTGTGACAATTCCAAATTGGCACATGTGCTTTCAATATTAAGTAGCAGAAATGGATCAGTAGTTGATCGAGAGGCGGTATCTCGCCTTTTTAAGGGTGACTTCAGTAAAACAGCAGAAGGTGAAACTAGAAGAGCCATGACACAAGTAAACCAGATGTTCCAATGGTGGCACGATCAAAATCCATACAATGATTAGAAGGAGGCGTTATGAATGCGCTTTTCTACGTATCAGGAGTATCATCGTCCAACACCGGATGATTCCTATTTCCTTGAAGGGGTATATTTAGAGGCCTTAGATCATGAGGACCTACTTCAATTGGCTGATGCCCCTTATTGTGATAAGAATTGGGCTAGGCTTGTTTACTCACTTATAAATCATTCCCTTCTCATATATTCGGATGATTACTTTTCGGACCTGATAGAAAAAACCCCAGTTATTTCTGATAGTTCTGAAGAAATCACGGCATCATTTCAATCATTAATAAAATGCTTGATTTTCTATACCAATGTACAATCACCTCTTTATGATGCATGCGAAATGAAGTTTTGTCAGGGAACAGATCTTTTCGGAGGAGTTGGCATTTATAAAATACACTCGAAGCTGGGATTTAATGAGGAGATGATTCAAAGAGCAGTAACTCGAGTCATACAGTATAGTTTAGAATCTTGCAATCCATTTAGGGGATTAACAATTGCGGTTGTCCAGCCTGATGGTAGTTGGAAAATGGTCTTGGTACAAATTAAAATACCAACATATCTTTTGCGTGAGAGGGATAATACAGTTACTGCTATGATACATGTATTTGATCCGGACAGGTTTGTAAGAATGATACTGGGAGGTGCGAACCCAAAAGAAGTAACTCATTTAGAATTCAAGTCAATATTTCAAGTTGCAGGGAGTTTACAACACTTCAAGTAGATTAATTATGTTGATTATTCGGGATTATGCCGTTCTAGCATAGATTCTATATAACTAACTTTGAAGAGATTTTAGAGTTTACAACGTTAATTATTCAGGCTCTTCGCTATACTGCGTGGTTAAAGGTACGTTTGATAGAGTGATAGAGCGATTTGACATGAGCCTCTGCGGGCATGAGTACTCGCGAAAGCCGCGAAGCACAAGGACTTCGCAATGCTAACCAGCTTATCATGCCCGCCTCTCCATATAAAATCGCTATCTATAAATACCCACCTCGTATAGCGAGGAGGCATTATTCAAGTATCAGCAGCCTGAAAGGGATCTACATCTTAGTGAGTAGGTTTTTAGTAGAATAATTGTTTAGATGAGAAATTGGATTAGGATATATTTCTCGATGCCTGTGACACTAGTAGAGGGTATGCCCTGTTGAATACTTAGGAATACCACTATTTTTTCTGAAGGTAAGTCTAATTAGCCATATTATCTTATGCTCTAAAGAAGGGGTCAGGTAAAAATTCATCATAGCTGGTTGAGGTGAAATCAATTCGCTATATAGCGATTATGTCAACGAAATATGATTAGCTTCATAAGTGGATAAGACCGATATAGCAGTGCATTAACTTTATAAAAAGTGCAGTTACTCTAAGGGGTAATCTGCACTTTTTTTAATTCGCATAAAAAGTGAATAGATGATTGCTTAATCATATCATTTATAACTCTGAGAATAAAAAGTTAGGGAGTTGAATAAAGAGCAAAATTATAGTGATGGAGGTAATTTTGGATTAGTCATCTAGATTTAAAATCGGATGTTTCGCAGAACAACTAAAAATGGGAGGTTTGAGTTATGGCTAGAATTTTCAAGGGAATGATGCTTCATGTAATGTACAGTCCAAGCACTTGGACTGTACATAAAGTGTTGAAGTGGTTAGTGGAAACCATAGTTTTCTTTGTTGTGTTTCTGATGCTTGTAATTTCCGCATTGATATTACAAGATGTTTCAGATCTACATCTAGTCCTTGATGTATCTGAAAATCTAAGGAATATAATCGTAATCTCCTGCCTATTTTTTTCAGGTGGAATTGCTTATTTTCGATCATTGAAATACAAACCGGAAGAAAAAATAAGAAAGATACTTGAAGGTAAGTAGACTTTTACGAGGTGATAAATTATGAAAAGTAGAGTGCCAGTATTATTTTTGTTTATACTGATATTTTCTTTATGTATTGGAGCAGTTGGGGTATTTGCGGCAGACACAAGCAATTTAGATTTGAAAAGCATTATGATACCTCAAGGTGATAAGAAATATATGAAAGATGTCTGGTTAAAGATGGGAACAGACGGCGAATACTTAAAGTTGCAGTTTAAGGCAAATGCAGATATAATCTCCGATACTCGATTATTGAACTATGATGATAGTAAAAACGCAGTTGTCTTTAATAATTCTAACTTTAATGCAGCTACGGATAAATCCCGTAAAAATGCTCTAGGCATTTTTATTGAAGAGTTGCAGAAGTCACCAGTATCAGCACAGACCCAACAAATTATCATAGATACAATGTCATCTGTTAACAGCCAAGTGTCCATATTATTAATACCACTCGTAATGGACAGTACCACAGCGGATGTTTTTACCGCCATGAAGTGGTTAAATCCAATTTTACCAGTTGTCCGTGTTATCTTTGGTATGGGTGCTATATTGATTTCATTATTATTAATAGGCTCATCAATAATGGATCTAGTTTATATTGGATTACCCATAGCGCGAGAAAGTATGGATACTCGCTCAGAGAAAAATGGGAAACCTCGTTTTGTTAGCAACGATGCCTTATCTGTGGTTAAAGAGACAGAAGCTTCACTTGGTACTTCGGGTGCATATAAGAACGCTTATTTGTTATATCTGAAACGAAGAGCTTTGACATATATCATCCTCGCTATATGCTTACTGTATTTAATCAGTGGAGAACTTGGTGGTTTAATTGCTTGGATCTTGAAGCTTGGTAGTGGTGTTGTATAAGCCTTCCTACTAAGAGGAAGATATCCCTTGCTTCTGAATAGTGGTTAGATTTTTATATCTTAAGTAAAATATAAAAGTGCATAACTTGTGTGGAGTGAGTTTCAAAAAATACTTGCTCTTTTATGGTGACTGAAGTATGTTTGGTTTAAGAGAATAAAAACTTTGGAAGCGGAAGTACCGCAGACCAGCCTTTATAGGCGAAGTCTGCGGTATTTTTTTATTTCCAAACAAATCGGAGGATAATATGGGGAATTGTATGTTTTGTTCTAAAGAGGATCAGATGCTGTTCAGACACTCTACGCATGACATAGGTTCACTTTGCTTAGTTTGTTACATGAAGCTGATTGGCTCATGTGGGGTTTGCTCGGAATCACTGCTACCTCTTGATGTAAAACCAGATGTTACATATGAGGTTAAAGCGCAGTTTATTGGTTTGGGGAATAATAAGAACTTCGTTGTATGTAGTCATTGTTTCGAAGCGATTCTTAAAGAATTTCCGCAGATGTTCGCCTGAAAAGTATCAGATTATAGTTGCTGAGATAAGAATAACCGCCTTTGGAAAGGCGGTTATTTAAGTAAATCCTTATTTTGGTTTCTATCTAAGATGGACTATTAAGATTTACGCGTATAATCTACTTACAATATTTAATGTTGGAATGGCGCTTTATATGTAACCGGTTAAACCACCTATAAGAAACACACAAGAACATTGGCACCTATTTGCAGGGTAATGGCTGCAAGACACCACGGTTTCTTTAAAATTGGGTATAGTCTGCTTTCTTGATTTGACTTAAAAAGAACATTACACATTTACTAAATAGTACGTTAAAATCAACCAAAATTATTATAAGAAACACCGTTGTTTTTATAAAACGTCTTGTAACGTTCAGTGTATTGAACGCATGAGTTAAGGATTGTTGTAATCATGTAATTTCTATTCAATATGGATTTTAGCTATAACGTAAATATCTAAAAAGGGTGGTTATGTATGACTTCGAGAAAATTAGTTGCATCTTATGGAATTAACATGAACAGTAAAGAAATGAAGCGTAAAACAAAGGGGGTAATTGTAGGGCTTGGTTTTATTGAGGGATTTGAGTTAGAGTTTCGGACCTTCCTGACTATCAAGAGAAATAGTGAATCCAAGGTTCCTGTAGTTATCTGGTCCATTTCTGAGGAAGATGAGCGTCGCTTAGATGAATTTGAATTCGTTAATAATGGCTTATTTCAAAAAGAAATCCTCAAGATCAAGGTAGCAGCTCTGACTGAACATGCAGATCAACTTATAGAAGTTAACTCAGAAGGGGTATTTGCCCTAGCTTACATTATGAATGATGGTGTAGAACCGGTTGGTCAGCCTACACTTGAAGCGTACAATTTAATTTTTAGTGCGTATATCCAGAATGGTATAGATATTACCCCCTTAGCAACTGCACTGATTAAAACATGGCCTAAATATGATGAGCTTGAATTAATGAAATTAGCAGGATATACAGAAGAAGAAATGAAGGTTGTATTTATGTCTTTGGCACTTAAGTCTATTCTAAATATAAAAAATTGAGGATTAACTTTTATCAGATATTATTTCAGAATAGTCTAAGAGGTGATAAATATGAAAGTGCTATTATCTATTGGTGTAGAGCGGATCGGTTGTAGCGACTGGGAACTGATCCAGTCGCTTATCATTATGCTTCACGAAAACAATGAAGAATTCCTTTCTTTTAGAAGCATGAATGGGAAAACGGTAGTTACTGACGGTAATGATGAGGAAGTATTGCTGACTATTGATAAATGGCTATTTTCTGAAAAGGTATGGGCAGTATACGGAGAAGATGGAGAGGGGAACTTTTTTACCTTCATGTTACCAAACGAGTATTAGGAAAGATAAACTGCTCGTCTTATGTTTGTTTTGATCGATTTTGCATATGCAGGTTCGACATATAATTAAAACCTTCTAATGCAGTTCCCTAATTCTTACTGGGGTAACTGCATTTTTTTTTATTCTATACACCACTTTTTCCAGCCTTCTCTAAACAAGGAATGACACTGAGGATCGTATTTCGGAGTCTACTTACGAGAAAAATTATATTCATCAACGAATGAGTTAAAGGAGATGGATGTAATGAGAATAGTATCAATCCTTTTGGTCACAGCATTGCTGCTTACCTCATCACCAATAGCTGTGTTGGCAGCTGGAGGAGAAGAGAATATTTTAGGCTCTGATATCAAGAATAATAGCGTATCGGAATCAGTCTACGCTCGAAGCAGCGTAACAGATAATGTTTACGAGTCATTAACTGCTTTACCTCAAGAAGCAATGGACAACTTCAATAAAGGTGATTCCGTGGTGATAAAATACCTATTTGAGGATCAAAACTTAGCAGAGTATTTTGTGCAATGGCTAAAGAAAAATGGCTGGTCAGGTGATATGGATAGTGCCCTTAATAAGGAGGAATTAAAAACCATGAATATGGGGTATCCATTTGATGCATCCGGAAAAGGCATTAAGAGCTTGATTGGTATGCAGGTATTTAATACATATACCGGAATACCTACCAATTTAAACTTCTCAGGCAATCTATTAACTTCAGTTGAAGGGCTAGAAGGGTTTGAATATGCTTCTAGTCTCGACTTGAGTCAAAACATGTTAATTAATGTTGACGGTCTTAGAAACTTGAAAAGTGTTGTCGGATTGTATCTCTACACAAATAAACTTACATCTGTACAAGGTTTAAGAAACCTGAAGTATGTTCGAGATAGATTATATCTGCAAAATAATAATTTAATAAGTCTGGACGGATTAGATGGCATTGACCCATCACGAACATCTGAATTTGGCCAGGATATCTATTCTAGATCCTTTGATTTTAGTCAGAATAGGCTGACAGACATTTCTGGTATTAATCAATTAACTCGAATTGGAACGTTAGACTTGAATTCGAATAATTTGATGGACTTAACTGCACTTAGCAATCTTCAATCGGTGACTAGTTTATTGGATGTGAGTTCAAACAAATTAACAAGCTTAGAAGGACTGGACAAATCGCTGGTTTGTAAGTATTTCAAAGACTTTGGTAATTATATTTCAGATCCACTAACTGTACCTTTTTCTGTAACGTCATTTATACCTGATTATGTTTATCCTCAGAATGGGTTTCAATTTAAGCAAAATCTTGCTTCAAATACGGTAACAGTAGATTATAGAGAAGCCGGTAGTGATAGACTTCTTGCTTCTAACATGATAAGCAATATTCAAAGTGGAATAGCCAATACTTATTTTCCAGAAGAAATATCGGGGTATAAAGTTGTTGATCCTATGGAACAGACAGTGGAGTTTTTGAATAGCTATAGTCAGCCGGATATCTATAAAGTATTGTTGAATAGTGCGGGGGCAACAAAACCTCGAAAGGATTCCATCTCAAACTATTCCTTGATTTCAAACGATCCAGAAGTTTTAGCTTTCGATGAGAGCCGTAAGTATTTGTCGGCAGTAGGGACAGGCAAGGCGAATGTATCAGTTTATCAAAACGGGGTTTTCCTGGGCTCTTATACTCCTGATATTGTTAAAAGTGATTTGAACAATACCAAAAAAATCACCTTCTACTATAAGAAAGTAGAACCCTTTCCGGTTTCAACTCCAGTTCCTACAGATGAACCAGAATCATCACCGACACCAGCACCGACACCAGCACGCCGACAGCAACACCGACACC
>NZ_LRAC01000128.1 GCF_001517085.1 Paenibacillus sp. DMB5 | reverse complement strand
GCGCCGAGCTGGCGCAGCAGAATGCCGTACCCTGCGCGTAAGGCGCAGCGGGCGGCGGGTCCAGCCAGGGCAGCGCGGCAGGATCGCGCACGCCCCACAGCGCCAGCTCCAGGGCGAGCTGGGCCAGGTCGGTCTCAAGCATTTCCGGCACGTTGTCCTCCGGAAGCCGGGCATGCTCCTCCCTGCTCCAGAGCCTGTAGCAGGCTCCGGGTGCAGTCCGGCCTGCCCGGCCGCGCCGCTGGTCCGCCGATGCCTTGGATACCGGCACGGTTGTGAGCCGCGGCATTCCGGTGCGCGGCGAAAACACCTGGGTGCGCCGCAGGCCGGTATCAATTACCGTGCGTACCCCTTCAATCGTCAGGCTTGTCTCGGCGATCGAGGTCGCCAGCACCACCTTGCGCTGGCCGGGCACAGCGGCAGCCACAGCAGCATCCTGCTGGGCCTGCGGAAGCTGGCCGTACAGCGGCCGCAGAATCGTGCCCGCAGGAAGGCTGCCGCCGGCAAGCTCGCGCTCAGTCCGGCGGATCTCCCGCTCTCCGGGCAGGAAGACCAGCACATCGCCCGGCTGTTCCGCCAAAGCGCGGCGTACTGCGGAAGCTGCAGATTGTTCAAGCGTTGCGTCATTACCGGCGGGTGCATAGATTGTCTCCACCGGGAACGTCCGTCCGGGACAATCGACGATGGCTGCTCCGCCGAGCAGAGCAGATACCCGCTCAGCATCCAGGGTAGCCGACATGATGAGAATCCGCAGATCTTCGCGCAGCACAGACTGCGCCTCAAGCGCCAGCGCCAGGCCCAGATCAGCGTGAAGGCTCCGTTCATGGAACTCGTCAAATATGACAAGTCCCACATCACCAAGCGAGGGATCACTTTGCAGCATCCGTGTCAGGACGCCTTCGGTAACAACTGTTATACGGGTATGTCTGCTTACTTTGCTGTCCATCCGCATCCGGTAACCCACAGTCTGTCCTACTTGTTCTCCAAGGCAAGCTGCCATATATACAGCTGCTGAACGGGCAGCCAGTCTTCTCGGCTCCAGCATTAATATCGTTTTGCCCGCCATCCACGGCTCATCCAGAAAAGCCGGCGGCGTTCCCGTCGTCTTCCCTGCACCGGGTTCAGCGATAAGTACTGCAGCTGTGCTGACGGATAGTATTTTCTTCAGGTCAGGAAGCACCTGCATAATCGGAAGCTGTTTCATTCTGTATCTCCATAACTTTGTCTGTCTTATGTGCACTCTGGTTGAATTACCAGACGCCTCTTATAGCATGGGCGAAACGGTCCGGGATTTCAAGCGGTTCCTGAGGAAACCTCCGGCTTTTTGCCGCAGGCCATAACAAAGGTCATCATCGCGTAAGCATCCGGGGAACTGTTCAAATTCTCGCATGCCTGTTTAAGCTGATTATATTCCTCTTCATTTATAATCCCTTTTTCAAAAAAAGACCGTATACCGGTTGATGTCGAACTGCCGCCTAAAGCCTTCCCTGCCGTGCAGGTCACTATGCTGAATTGCATCCATATCAACATCCGTATAACCGCACTCTGCCAAAAGCCGCGGAATCGTCCGACCGACATAACGGTTTCCTCCCTTGGCAGCCTGATGGGCCGCCAGCTTGCGGATCACTCCTGTCAGGGTAACGCAATCCGGACTGACCGCGCAAAAAATACCGTCATCGATATCAATAATAACAAGTTTGCCGCCTGCTTATGTACCCGATGAATTTTCCGTGCGTAGCTACAATTCCGATATTATAAGTAGAATTACGGACCTGCATCTGACACCTCCGTATTATTTCTGACCCTTAATCTATAAAAAGTGCACACAGCCCTGTGAACCGTGCGCACTGAATGCTATTATTCCTGATCTGACAGCCGCTGACGGATCCGATCCCCGTACTCTGTAAAAATGCTGCTACTCTCCAGACCGCGATCACGCAGCAGTTGCTCCAGGCGCAATCTTTTTAAAGACAGCTTGGATTCAAGGGATCTCTGCTCAGATGAGTTAGCATTTCCGCTGTTGCGGCAGGCTGCCAATAATTCTTCCAAAGTCACGCATTCCGCCCGCAAAGTCAGCTCTTCCGGCAGAATCCCGGCATTTTTCATAATCTTGAACGACATCCGCAGCTCTTCGGGAACGCCTGACAGATCTTCGAGCTCCAGCGGCTTGCCATGCCCCGGCAAATCTGCAAATTCCCCGTTTCTCATTGCCTCCTGAATCCGTTGCTCCGCCAGCCATGACAGCATCGGCCCATCCCCTCTCCTATTGCATACTTACAGTTCAGCAGAAGCCTGCTTCAGCAGGCCAGCAAACAGCTTATAATCAACCGGCTTCCCCTCCAGCAGCTTGGCTGTTAACCGTTCCGGCTTTCCGGGCTCGAACACACCTTCCGGCACTTCAAGTCCTGCTGCATTAAAAATAGTAAAGGTAACCCATCCCTTCGCAGTTGTTATCACCGCAGCATACTTGCCGTTTTTGAGAAAATGCGGCTTGCCGTACTGTATACGTTCCTGCACATCCGGAATAGAATCATGAACGAGCTGACGCAGCATGCTACAGATCTCCATTTGCCAAGGCTGTTTTACACTATTGATAAAATCAGTAACTTCCTGATTCATAGGACCCTCCTTCAGATTCATAGTATGCACAGATTTTACCATACCCTGCTCACTTTACAACCCTGCGCATCACAAGCAGCCCTACCCCGGTTATATCTCCCGAAGTATGGCTGCAGCTTAAACCTTATATTTTGCAGCTTGCTTTACTGTCTTAGCTTAACAGTGACTCTGCACCATCAATGACTATCTGCGCCCCGGTAATATGAATGGATTCATCGGAAGCGAGGAAAGAGACCAGATCGGCTACATTCTCCGGCTTACCTGGGCCGTCAGCCAGCGGCTGGGCTCCTTCCGGGAATTCAATCGGGATGATGATTTCTTCTACCTCTTCATTGAATTCAGTTGATTCATCAATATTGGTAGAGATCGCACCCGGACAGATAACGTTGACGCGGATTTTGAATTTGGCCAGCTCCAGCGCAGCCATTTTGGCAAAAGCCACCTGACCCGCCTTGGTCGTGCTGTATGGTGACCAGCCAAAGCTCGTAAACCGTGTATTTCCGTTAATGGAGCTTGTAATAATAATACTGCCCTTGCCTTTTTCCTTGAGATGCGGAATCGTATATTTGAGTGTCAGGAACGTTCCGGTCAGGTTCACGTTGATCGTATGCTGCCAATCCGTCAGGCTCAGCTCCTCGATCGGCCCGACCACACCGTTAATTCCCGCGTTGGCAAAAACAATATCCAGGCTGCCAAAATGCTCAATCGTTCTGCGCACCGCTTCCTCCATCCGTTCAGCATCAGAGGTATCGACATCAATGGCCAGTGCGCAATCCTTGCGCAGCTTGTTCAGCTTCTGCTCCAGCACCGATGTGCGTTCGTTAACCAGGTCAAAAAGAGCTACATTGGCGCCTTCGCGCGCCATCTGGATCGCTGCCGCTCTGCCGATCCCGGAGCCCGCACCTGTAATTATGGCTGTTTTACCGATAAACCGCTGTTTTTTAGCTATATTTGGGCTCATATGCACACTCTCCTTCCACATCATCCATATTCGTGATTCTGTTTCAAGATTACCCAATTGCGGCTCAATTATAATCACCCTTGTGCAAATTTTGCACAAACTTTGTGCAAGCGTGCCATAGCAGGCGCCCGATGCCGGCTTAATGCCCTTTTACTTACTAATCATTTCGTCCAGTTCGGCGAAATCAAAGGCATTTTTGCCCTTCATTTCAGCCATCCCTTCTCCCGATAGTATAAACTTAAAAGCCCCCACAACGTGGGGCTTAACATTAGCAGCGTCTTCCGTACCTGCCGCACTACTTGCGCTCAGCTGTCCAGCTTACGCACATCCACCTTGACGCTAAGTGTCCCGGCTCCGCCGCGGTAAACACCCTTTACCGGTACAATATCCTTGTAATCCCGGCCATGGCCCAGCTTGATGTAGCGCCAGTTCACTTCCGCATTATTGGTCGGATCAAAGCCAAGCCAGCCCGTTCCGGGTATATGCGTTTCGACCCAGGCATGGGAGGCCTGCTCGAAATCGGCGTTACCGCCCTGCAGATCACCGACAAAATGGTATCCGCTGACATACCGTGAAGGAAGCCCGACACTCCGGCAGACGGCGATCATCAGATGGGCATAATCCTGGCAGACGCCGCGCTTGAGCTTGAGCGCTTTTTTGACCGTAGTATTCACGCTTGTCGCTTCGGGATCGTAGGTAAACTGCTCATAGATCGTCGAGGACAGCTTTTTGGTCCAGGCATACATATCATCCGCTTCATCAAAAGGGTGCTGGGACGCGAACTCCACCAGCTCCGGCGTAACCTCCGTGTAACGGGTTGGCAGAATGAATTCAATATAACGGTTCTGGAACTTTTCGTCATTCAGCAGCTTAACCTGATCTGCGAGCGGGATATGCGGGAGGTCGGCACCCTGTGCTTTATCAAGTGTCACGACAGTCGCCTTGGTATGAATCACCATCTCTGTATGCGGCTTATTCACTGAATAAGCGTGCACCCGGTTGCCGAAAAAATCCTCGTACGTTAAAAGATGCGCCGCTGGAGTCACCTCCACCTCATGATGGTAGCAGGACTGCCGGTAATTGGTGCGCGGGGTCAGCCGGATTTCATTGACACTGTCCGTAACCGGCTCCGGATATGAATAGGTGGTTGTGTGGTTGATTTGAATTTTCATACATGGGCTCCTTCACGGCGAAAAAAGGCGCCCTCCATCGTCTTCCCTAACCGCTGGCACGAGATCATCAGGGAATGCAGGACATCAAGGGCGAGATCGCCTGACATCTCCTCTTTTTCCATATAATCCAGCTCAGCCTTAATCTTGCCTGCCTGACGGATCACCTTCTCATGCCCTGAGCCCTTTTCTGAGGAATCCAGCTCCAGTCTGGCCAGATGCTCCTCCAGCTTGTGGAACGAGAAGCGCACCGAACGCGGAAAACGTGCATTAACGATCAGAAATTCCAGAATGCACTCCGGTGACATATCATCGGCATAATAACGGCGGAAGGCCTGATAGCCGCTTACCGATTTCAGCACAGCCTGCAGCTGGGTATAGATGGTGCTGTTCTCTTTGGATTTGCATGATACTGTAACGGCCTGCAGAATCCGTGTTGTATTCTCGGCCCGTTCCAGAAACCGTCCGCTTTCAATAAAATGCCATTCATTTCCCCGCAGCATTACGGACTGCTCCGCGCCGAGAAACATTGCCGCACGCTCTTTGACCTGCTGGTAGAACTGATGCGGACCGCTCATAATATCCGCTACGGACTGCTCCCCGAGCCAGAGATTAAAGCCGTTAACGATGTCCCACAGCTCGCTGGGCAGATGCTGGCGCAGTGTACGCAGGTTATTCCTCGCCTGGTGCACACAAGAGAATAAAGAATTGGCATTGCCCAGATCCAGTGTGATAAAAGACAGCACATCCTGCTCGCAAAAGCTCTCAAACTGCTTAAGATACTCATTTCTGACCCCTAATGCATCAATCAGCCTTGACCATTTATGCCCTTCCGACTGAAAATCCTCTTCTTGCTGAATATGATAATGGACATCGATCAGCCGTGCATGGTTCTCCGCCCGTTCAATATACCGTCCGATCCAAAACAAAGCTTCCGCGTTGCGATTCAGCATCGTCACCACTCCTCCGCTCCAACATTTTGATGCCGCACTTTGTCTTTCCACTGCCTGCTGCCTTGTTACGCATCAGGCCATAACCCAGGTATCCTTAACTCCGCCGCCCTGTGAAGAATTTACGACCAGTGAGTTTTCTTTCATGGCTACCCGGGTCAACCCGCCGGGAATAACATGCGGCTTGCGGTCCGCTCCCATCAGCACAAATGCGCGCAGGTCGATATGGCGCGGTACCATTTCTGCACCGGATAATACCGGCGCCCGTGACAGGGACATGATCGGCTGGGCTATATAACGGGCCGGGTCGGCAAGAATCTTAAGCCTGAAGTCCATCAATTCCTCCTTCGTCGCTTCGCAACCGATCAGCATCCCGTAGCCGCCGGAGAGGGATGTTTCCTTGACTACCATTTCCGGTAAATGATCCAGCACATACTGGCGTTCCTGCGGCCGTGACAGCAGATAGGTCGGCACATTGCCCAGGATCGGCTCTTCGTTCAGGTAATAACGGATCATATCCGGAACATAGACATACATGGCTTTGTCATCAGCCACTCCGGTCCCGGGAGCATTAGCGATTGCGATATTGCCGGCCCGGTAAGCATTCATCAGACCGGCTACTCCGAGCAGCGAATTCGGCTGAAACGCGAGCGGATCAATATAATCATCGTCCAGGCGGCGGTACAGCACATCGACCCTGCGCAGGCTGTTCATTTCCCGCAAATAAATTTTATGGTCCTGGGCTACCAGATCCCGTCCTTCAACCAGATGAATGCCCATTTGCTGCGCCAGAAAAGCATGTTCATAATAAGCAGAATTGTATTGCCCGGGGGTCAGCAGGGCTATAACAGGATCTTTCGTTCTGGACGGAGACAGGCTGCGCAGTACAGAAAGAAACCGGTTGAGGCTGTGATCCACATCCCGGACCCGGCTGGCAAAGGCCAGTTCAGGGAACAGCTGGTTCATCAGTGACCTGCCTTTGAACAGGTACGAAAAACCGGAGGGAGTACGCAGATTATCTTCCAGCACATAATATTCCCCGTCATGATGGCGGATCAGGTCGATACCTGAAGTAGTCACGTAAGCTCCGCCGGGCACCCTGAGCCCGGACATCTCCGGCCGGAAATAGACATTGCTGATGATCATGCGCCGCGGTACGATCCCGTCTTTTACGATGTATTGTTCATGGTAGATGTCATGAATGAATAAGTTCAGTGCGGTAATCCGCTGGATGATCCCGGCCTCCAGCCGCTCCCATTCTCCCTTCGGGATAATCCGCGGAATCATATCGAAGGGAATCGTCCGCTCCATCGGCTGATCCTGGGCCGGATTATACAGTGTAAAGGTAATTCCTTCTTCCATCATCCTGCGCTGCATCAGTTTCTGCTTGGCATGCAGCTCTTCGGGGCTCATCCCGGAAAACATGCGGCTCACATGTCTGTAATGAGGCCGGATACTCCGTTCATCAGCGTACATTTCATCGTAAAAATGCTCCAGCGGATACGGAGAAATACCGGGCAAAGGATCTAATTTGGACATGAGCCCGACTCCTTTCGGATATTCAGATGTGTTAAGTTTGTTTACAATAAATTTAAAATTTATAGATTTAATCACGAAAAACTTTGATTCTACTCTCATAATACGTAAATGATATTCTTGATGTCAATATATATAACAGCAAAATGGAGTTTATGAACCATTCCGCATAAATGGAATCGCTTCCTTTCTCATGAGTGTATTTTCCCGGTGCTGTAACGTTAAGGATACAATGAATTGTATGCGGGAGCGCTGACAAGCAGTACTATTATGAATTTTTCATATGTTGTTATTTAGATATAGTGTCCGTAAAAAAGAACCCGTTCTCCAGCCTCTGCCGGTAAACGGGTTCTTTCCGATTTTGTCAGATCAAAATCTACTAAATTCTTATTCCTGCTCTTCTCCGGACTCAGCCGCTTCCTCGCTGATCATTCCGGCAAACAGGGCATGGACGAACTGGCTGGAATCAAAGGTCTGCAGATCCTCCATCTTTTCACCGAGGCCGACCAGCTTCACCGGCAGATTCATTTCCTGGCGGATCGCCACAACGATACCGCCCTTGGCTGTACCGTCCAGCTTGGTCAGTACAAGTCCGGTAACACCGCTTTTTTCACCGAACAGCTTGGCCTGGCTAAGCGCGTTCTGCCCGGTCGTTGCATCAAGCACCATCAGCACTTCGTGCGGCGCACTTGGAATCTCACGCTGAATGACCCGGAAGATCTTATTCAGCTCTTCCATCAGGTTGGTCTTATTCTGCAGTCGGCCTGCTGTATCACAGATCAGCACATCCACATTCCGCTGCTTCGCTGCCTGTACGGCATCGAACATCACCGCTGCAGGATCAGAGCCGGCCTGCTGCTTGATTACGTCCACTCCGGCCCGCTGACCCCAGACCTCAAGCTGCTCGATCGCTCCGGCACGGAAGGTATCTCCTGCAGCAAGGAGAACCTTTTTGCCTTCCTGCTTGTAGCGGTGAGCCAGCTTGCCGATTGTCGTAGTCTTCCCGACCCCGTTGACGCCGACAAACAGAATAACGGTTATGCCGTCCGGGTTCTCCTTCAGGCTGTTGTCATCATCGCCGCGCAGCAGCTCCATCAGCTTGCGGGAGAGAATCGGCTGCAGCTCCGAAGCGTCCTCAATACGCTTCTGCTTTACTTCAGCGCGCAGCTCCTCGACCAGCGTCATGACTGTGTTAACGCCTACGTCAGCACCGATCAGGATTTCTTCCAGCTCCTCATAGAATTCCTCATCGATCTTTTTGCGGCGGATAATCAGGTCAGAGACCTTTTCAACGAAGCCTTTACGCGTTTTTTCCAGCCCGTCGCGGAAGCTTTTGGTTACACTTTCCGTTTTGCCGGAAATGGTTTCTTTTAGTTTCTTGAAAAAGCTCATTATGGTCCCCCTATAAGTTAAAATCTATACTATGCGATTATCGCTTCCTCATCCTCCAGCTTCACGGAGACGAGCTTGGATACGCCGCCTTCCTCCATGGTGACGCCGTACAGCACATCCGCTTCCTCCATCGTGCCCTTGCGGTGGGTAACGACGATAAATTGGGTCTGCTCCGAGAATTCGCGCAGGTATTGGGCAAACCGGACAACGTTGGCTTCATCCAGCGCGGCCTCAACCTCATCCAGTACGCAGAACGGCACAGGCTTCACCTGCAGGATGGCAAACAGCAGCGCCATGGCCGTCAGAGCACGTTCCCCGCCGGAGAGCAGCTGCAGATTCTGCAGCTTTTTGCCCGGCGGCTGCGCAACGATATCGATGCCTGTCTCCAGCATATTCTCCGGATCAAGCAGCTGCAGATCGGCCCGGCCGCCGCCGAACAGCTTCGAGAACACCGTCCCGAATTCACGGCGGATGGCATCAAAGGTCTGTTTGAAGCGTTTGGACATTTCTTCTTCCATCTCATGTATGACATGGTACAGGGTTGTTTTAGCTTCAACCAGGTCATCCTTCTGGCTGCTCAGGAAGGTATAACGTTCATGCACACGCTGATATTCCTCAATGGCACCCAGGCTGACTTCACCAAGTGCGGAGATGCTGCGTTTCAGCCGCTGAACTTCCATTTGGGCTGCCGGAACATCCTCCGGAACCGGATAGCGCTGTTTGGCCAGCTCATAGCTCAGCTCGTAATCCTCACTAAGCTTGCGCAAAATATTGTCCAGCTCCACATCAAGCCGTCCGACGGACACCTCGGTTGTACGAAGCTTGTCCTCAACAGCGCGAAGTGCCTGGCGCTGGTCTTTGGTTTCCCCTTCGGCCAGCTCAAGCCTGCGTGTCAGGGCAGCGCGGTCTGCCCGGGCAAGATCAAGCGCTGCCGCGCTTTCATCCCGCTTCAGCCGGTAGCTGTTCAGGTTCTCCTGCTGCTTGACTGATTCGCGGACGTTCTCTTCCAGATCCTGCTCCATCGTAATGAGGAGGCTGCGGCTCTGACGCAGCTCTTTGTCTTGTGATCCGGCATCCTGGCGCATCCGGCGCAGCTGCTCTTCCAGTGAAAAAATCTCCTGATCCAGCTTGCCTTCCGTTACCTTCATGCCGGTCAGTTTGCTCTGCAGCTCCTCCTTGACCGATTCGCTCGCTTTGCGTTCCGACTCGGCACTGCGGATCGCCTCATGGGCTGCCTGCTCTTCCTGTTCCAGCCGGGCCAGCTCAGCTACCGCCTGTGCCCGGCTTTCCTCCAGCGCCTTCACTTCAGCTTCAAAGCCGCTGCGCTCCGCACCTGCTCCATCCACCTGCTCCTGCACGTGGCGCAGCTCCTGCTCAAGCTGCTTCAGATCTCCGGCAACACGCTGCTCCTCCAGACGTTTCTCATCCCCGTCATGGCGAAGCTGCTCCAGCTTGCGTGAAGCACTCTCCTGCTCATCCTTCAGCCGGCCGATGCCCTGCTTCAGCTTGGCGATCTGACGCTCGCTCTCTTCAATCTCTTCGAATAACTGATCCATCTGCCGTTTGCGGCTCAGCAGGCTGTTGTTCTTCTTGTGCTGGCTGCCCCCGGTCATCGAACCGCCGGCATTTACGACATCCCCTTCAAGCGTTACAACCCGGTAGCGGTACTGGCATCTGGCAGCAATCTTATTGGCCTGCTCCAGATTCTCAGCGATGACTACGTTGCCCAGCAGGCTTCCTACGATGCTGCTGTATTTCTCCTCAAAGCCAACCAGCTCGGCACCGATGCCGACAAAGCCATCCGCCCCTTCGATCATGCTGCGGTCACTGCCGGTAATCTGGCGCGGCCGGATGACATCCAGCGGAAGGAAGGTGGCCCGTCCCAGCTGACGCTGCTTCAGGAAGGCTATTGCCTGGCGCGACACTGCTTCATTCTCCATAACCACATGCTGCACCGAAGCACCCAGTGCAGTTTCCACTGCCATTTCCAGCCGCTCCGGTACGGAAATGAGTTCCGCCACAGCGCCGTGAACACCGCTAAGCTGGCCTTTGCGGGCCCCCTTCAGCACTTCCTTGACGCCCAGCATGAAGCCGTCGTAGTCGTCCTGCATTTCCTTCATCGTCTCATGCCTGGACACCTGTGCTTCACGCTTCTGCTCCCATTTGCGCAGACCTGACTGGGTTTCTTCAATCAGCTTATGCCGTTTGTTGGTCTGCTCGCTCTCGGTAATATAGCTGTTGCGCAGCTTGGAGATCTCATTGCCCAGCTGCGCAATTTTGTCCTTCAGCGTCTTTTGGGAAAGGGACAGCTCCTCGAGACGTGCACTCCATTTACCGCTTTCTTCCCGGCTCCGGCTCATCCGCCGCTCCAGGCTTTCTTTCTGCTGATCCGCATAGCGGATCTCGTTGCGTGCCTGGGCCATCAGGTTCATCAGTTCAAGCAATGCGCTTTTGAGCTGCTCTTCCTTGCTTTGGCTGATGCCGCCGGCGACGCCTTCCAGCCTGCTCTCTTCCTCGGCAATCTGTCTCCGGAGGTCCTCCAGCGCCTGACGGGCCTGCTGCAGCTTCAGCTCCAGCTCAGCCAGCTCACGCTGCCGGTCTGCCGAACGCTCACCTACGGAACCGAGCGTGGACAGCAGCTGCTCACGGTTGGCTTCCAGGTTCTTTTTACGCTCCTTGAGCACTTCGCCATAGCCTTCGCTCTTTTCATAAGCTTCACTGTAACGGAGCAGCTGCTCCTGCAGCTTCTCTACCTGCTCCTCTAATGTCCGCAGCTCAGCCCGTCCGCTTTCCAGCTTGGCATCATGCGCAGATACAATGGTAGACAGCTCCAGCTGTTCCTTATTCAGTACCTCAAGCCGTGCATTGCCTTCCTTCCAGGCAGTATGAATTCCTTCGATCTGATGAACATAGACCGATATTTCCTGCTGTTTGAGCGCTTCCCGCAGCTCCTTATACCGGATCGCCTTCTCGGACTGCTCCTTCAGCGGACCAATCTGGTCCTCCAGCTCACTGAGCAGATCATGAATCCGCAGCAGGTTCTGCTCCGTCTCATCCAGCTTGCGTCCGGCGTCTTTTTTACGCGATTTATATTTAACAATCCCTGATGCCTCTTCAAAAATCCCGCGCCGGTCCTCGGAACGGGTACTGAGAATTTCTTCAATCCGGCCCTGGCCGATAATGGAATACGCTTCACGCCCGATACCGGTATCCATAAACAGCTCTGTAATATCTTTCAGCCGGCACGATTGTTTATTGATCAGATATTCACTTTCACCGCTGCGGTGCACTCTCCGGGTCACTGTTACCTCGCTGAAATCCAGCGGCAGCACATGATCCTCATTGTCCAGGGTCAGCGAAACCTCGCCATAGTTCACCGCTTTGCGGGCATCGCTGCCGGCAAAGATAATATCCTCCATCTTGCCGCCGCGCAGTGATTTCGCGCTCTGTTCACCAAGCACCCAGCGGATCCCGTCGGATATATTGCTTTTGCCGCTGCCGTTTGGCCCTACTACAGCGGTGATGCCGCGTACAAACTCCATTTCGGTTTTGTCGGCAAAAGATTTAAAGCCAGCCAATTCGATCCGTTTCAAAAACATAACTCGCCTATCACCTCTGACCTATTATAACATAGCGTTTCTGAAATAACCCCACAAAGTGGGGCCTGCACTGGATGCTGTACCATAAAACGAAAAAGAGCAGCAAAGGTCTGACCTCCGCCTGGAAGCCGGCATTCAGACCATTGCTGCTCTCCTCCGCTAATTGCTTGGGGTAGCCTTATCTTGTACGATTGCAACTATAGCTTCAAGCACCGTCTTCCTTCAGCCGCAAAAGCGCAGCTGCCGCAGCCTGCTGTTCTGCTTCTTTCTTGGAACGGCCATTGCCTCTGCCGAGTGACTGGCTGGCCATATACACCTCAGAAACAAATTCACGCTCATGCGCCGGTCCACGCTCTTCAATAATCCGATATTCCAGCGTACCTAAACCGTGATGCTGTATCAGCTCCTGAAGCTCTGTCTTGAAATCGCTCATCTGCATTTGCAGCTTGCCGTCCGTCTCCACCAGCGGGAATACATGATTATCCAGAAAACGGCGCACTGTCTCCAGGCCCTGATCGAGATAAAGCGCTCCCACGAAGGATTCAAACACATCGGCCAGCAAGGCCGCGGGTACGTCCGCCCGTAAGTTCTTCCCCTTTGCCCAGCAGTACAAACCGGCCGAAGCCCAGGCTCTCGGCAAATTTGACCAGAGAAGGCTCGCAGACAATTGCGGCTCTCAGCTTGGTCAATTCTCCCTCAGGCCTGTCCGGCAGCAGGTTGTACAAATATTCGGAAACCGTAAGCTCCAGCACGGCATCGCCCAGAAACTCCAGACGCTCATTGTCCTGATGCTGGTTGAAACGGTGTTCGTTCACATAGGATGCATGGGTAAAGGCCTGCTTCAGAAGTACAGGATCGTGAAATTGGATTTGAAGTTGGCTTTGTAACTGCTTCAGGTCTCCTTTCACTGCACTGTTCTCCCCTTACTGTTTGTATTTTTTGAGAATAACGGTAGCGTTATGTCCCCCGAATCCGAACGAGTTGGACATAACAATGTTAAGATCAGCTTCCCTAGGAACGTTCGGAACATAATCCAGGTCACATTCCGGGTCCTGGTTGTCCAGGTTGATCGTTGGTGCAATCATATTCTTCTGCAGGGAAAGACCGCAGATGATCGCTTCGACGCCGCCTGCCGCACCCAGCAGATGCCCGGTCATCGACTTGGTCGAGCTGATTGCAACCTTGTACGCATGGTCTCCAAGCGCCTTCTTCACGGCTGTCGTTTCGGACTTGTCGCCGGCAGGTGTGGATGTTCCGTGCGCGTTGATATAATCGATATCCTCCGGATTAATTCCGGCGTCACGGATAGCCATCTTCATGCAGCGCGCTGCACCGTCAGGATCCGGGTCAGTCATGTGGTGGGCATCAGCGCTCAGGCCGTAGCCGATAACTTCGGCATAGATCTTCGCCCCGCGCTTCTCGGCATGCTCCAGCGATTCAAGAATCAGAATGCCGGCGCCTTCACCCATTACAAAGCCGTCGCGGTCTACATCAAACGGGCGGCTTGCCTTCTCAGGCTCGTCGTTACGGGTGGACATTGCTCTCATTGCACAGAAGCCGGCCATACCTGTCGGACGGATTGTCGCTTCGGAACCGCCACAGATCATCGCATCCGCATCCCCGCGCTGGATCAGCCGGAACGATTCACCGATGGAATGGCTTCCTGTCGCACAGGCGGTAACGGTTGTTGTATTAGGACCTTTGGCGCCGAGGTTAATCGACAGCTGTCCGGAACCCATATTGGCAATCATCATCGGGATAAAGAACGGACTCACACGCTTGGGCCCTTTTTCGAGCAGCAGGTTGTGATTGTCTTCCCATGTTCCCAGTCCGCCGATGCCGGAGCCGACGGATACGCCGATCCGCTCTGCATCAATATCTTCACCGATCTTAAGTCCGCTGTCTCTCAGCGCATCCTCACCGGCTGCTACTGCAAACTGCACAAAACGGTCCATCTTGCGTGCTTCCTTGCGGCCGAAACGCTCCTCCGCATCAAAATCCTTAACAGAAGCTGCAATCTTGGTGGTGTAGTCACTTACATCAAATGAATCCACCGTTGATACTCCGGACTTGCCGTTCATCAGGCTATCCCAGAACGTATCCAGATCCTTGCCCAGGGACGTTATAACGCCCATACCGGTAACAACCACTCTATGACTCAAACGCAATCACCCCATCTGTAGGCTGTATACTTCATTTCTAACGAAGCACTGCTCTCTGAAATCTCTATATAAACTGCAATCCCCGCAATAGCATGTCCTGCCTGCGGTTCTGTAATTTTCCTCGGATAAAGGTGCTCTCGGCATCCTTGGACTTGCAAATGATGTGTAAAATGAGGAGAAGTCCCGTCCCCAGGGGGGCGGGACCCTCAATCATATGACTCTAGGTATGAGATTGTATGTACTTCACAACTTCACCCACGGTCGTAATCTTCTCTGCATCTTCATCAGAGATTTCCATGTCGAATTCATCTTCCAATTCCATAACCAATTCTACTACATCAAGAGAATCAGCACCCAAATCATCTTTGAAAGACGCTTCTAATGTTACCTCCGCTTCATCGGCACCCAAGCGGTCGATGACAATGCGTTTTACACGCTCCAATACATCGGACATCCGGTTCACCTCCTCTTTTGGTATTATACGAGATATGAAGTCAAAATACCATAGAGCATAAAAAACGCTTTCCGGCCGCCTCTTCCCGTTCCCTCCATAGCTGTTCCAAGCTTTCTTCAGGCTTACATGTACATACCGCCGTCCACATGAAGTGTCTGGCCTGTCATATAAGCTGCCCCCTGCGAGGCTAAAAATACAGCCGTGTTAGCAATGTCCTCCGGCCGCCCAAGCTGGGCAAGGGGAATCCCCTTCACCAGCTCGCTGCGGACTTCATCGGACAGCTCACGGGTCATGTCGGTATCAATGAACCCCGGAGCGATGCAATTCACGGTAATTCCGCGGGAAGCCAGCTCCCGCGCCGCCGATTTGGTCATACCGATTACGCCTGCCTTGGCAGCGGTATAGTTGACCTGGCCGGGATTTCCTGTTACGCCCACGACGGAGGAAATATTGATGATCCGGCCGTAGCGCTGCTTCATCATCGGACGTGTAACGGCCTTCAGGCAGTTAAACACACCTTTGAGATTGGTTTCGATGACCTGATCGAATTCTTCTTCCTTCATGCGCATAATCAGATTGTCCCGGGTAATACCGGCGTTGTTAACCAGAATGTCGATTCTGCCCCAGGTGTTGATAACCTCTTTAACAAGGTTCTCCGCCTGTTCGCTGCTTCCTACGTTCCCCTTGAGCGCGATGCCCTCAGAGCCCAGCTCGGCAATACGCGCTACAGTCTCCTGCGCTGCAGCCTCGCTTCCGGAATAGTTCACGGCCACCTTCACGCCATGCTCCGCCAGCGCCAGCGCAATGCTGCGCCCGATTCCGCGGGAGCCGCCGGTGACCAGGGCCGTCTGGCCTTTTAATGCTGAGAACATTCTATATTCCCCTTTCCAAGTGCCCTGTTTAAATTCTGGCAGTTACAGTTCAGCCTGCACACTTTCCAGGCTGTTAATGCCTATTACCTTAACCGCTTTGTCGATTTTGCGGATCAGGCCGGCCAGCACGCTGCCGGAGCCGATCTCTACAAAGGTGTCCACACCATTAGCAATCAGCCATTCCACGCTGTCCTGCCAGAGAACCGGTGAGTATACCTGACGCACAAGCAGCTCACGGATCTCTTCGGGATCGGTTACGGGTGAGGCCGTTACATTAACTACGACTGGAACTGCAGGAGCATTAAAGGTTACGCGCTGCAGCTCGGCAGCCAGACGCTCAGCAGCCTCCTTCATCATGGAGGAATGGAACGGTCCGCTGACTTCAAGCGGAATCGCCCGTTTGCCGCCGGCTTCCTTAACCCGTTCTACAACAGCGCTAACGCCCGCCTGAGAGCCGGAAACGACGATCTGCCCCGGACAGTTCACATTAGCAAGCTCTACAGTATTGCCTTCCTCGGAAATACTGCGGCACAGCCCCGCAAGCGCCTCGCGTTCTGCCCCCAGTACTGCAGCCATTGCCCCTTGTCCGCCCGGCACCGCTTCTTCCATGAAACGACCGCGCAGCCGTACAAGCTGCACAGCATCCTCGTAGGAAAGCACGCCGGCGGCAACCAGTGCGCTGTACTCGCCAAGGCTGTGTCCGGCAACATAATCCGGCTTCAGTCCCTTGCCGGCAAGCGCTTCAAGGTACGCTACACTTGTTGTAACAAGAGCAGGCTGCGTATTTACAGTCTGTTTCAGGTCGCTGTCCGGCCCCTCAAATACAAGCCGGCTCAAGGAAAATCCGAGCACCTCGTCGCCTTTATCAAATACGGCACGGCTCTGCGGCAGTGCGTCATATACATCCTTACCCATCCCGACTGCCTGCGCACCCTGCCCGGGAAAGACAAATGCAATTTTACCCATTGTACAGACTCCTTCACATAACCCGTGCACTGTCCCGCCGCTATCCAGCGGCTGGTGCGGGGTCCATTATTCGTTTACCAGATTAATACGGAAGCTCCCCACGTAAGTCCGCCGCCGAAGCCAACCATCAGTACGGTATCGCCTTCCTTCATCCGGCCTTCCTCTGCCGCCTCTACCAGCGCAAGCGGAATCGAAGCTGCGGAAGTGTTGGCATAACGGTCAACATTGACGACCACCTTCTCTTCCGGCAGATCCAGACGCTGCATCGCAGACTGAATGATCCGGATGTTCGCCTGGTGCGGTACAAAGAGATCAATATTTTCCTTGCCGAGTCCTGCCTTGGACAGAACGCGTTCTGTGGCTGTACCCATTACACGTACGGCGAACTTGAACACTTCACGGCCGTTCATATATATGAAGTGCTTCTTGTCTTCAATAGTCTGGGCAGATGCCGGCAGGCGCGAGCCCCCTGCTTCAAGCTTCAGCAGGCTGCCGCCTGCACCCTCCGCTCCAAGGTCGAATGACTGGAATCCGCGTCCTTCCGGAACCTCACCGAGAATCACCGCACCCGCACCATCGCCGAACAGGACGCAGGTGTTGCGGTCGGTATAATCAGTAATGCGTGAAAGAGTGTCGGCACCGATAACCAGTGCATTGTTATACATGCCGGTCTTAATAAAGTTTGTAGCTGTAGCAAGGCTGTAGACAAAGCCTGAGCAGGCTGCAGACAAGTCAAATGCGGCTGCTCCCTTAGCTCCCAGCTTATCCTGCAGTATGCAGGCTGTGGATGGGAATGATGTGTCCGGAGTAATGGTAGCAACAATAATAAGCTCCAGATCTTCTGCCTTCATCCCTGCAGATTCCAGCGCTTTGAGCGCAGCTTCATACGCAAGATCCGAGGTCGCCTCATGCGGTGCCGCAATATGCCGTTCCCGGATGCCTGTGCGGCTGACAATCCATTCATCATTGGTTTCGACTATCTTCTCAAGATCACTATTAGTCAATATTTGCTCAGGCACATATTTTCCTGTCCCGATTATCCCTACCGAACGCAACTGATTCATCTCGTCACTCACTTCCCACTAATTTCCTTCGATATGCCGGACACAAGGCCCGCCTGCAGCGCAATCCGCGCCTGTCTGACCGCATTCTTCACCGCATTGCCGTCCGAAGAGCCGTGGCCCTTTACAACCAGGCCGCTAAGGCCCAGCAGCGGGGCACCACCATGCTCCTTATAATCCATTTTGCCTTTGAGACTTCTCAGCTCAGGCATCAGAATCGCTGCGCCGAGCTTAGTTTTGAGGGATTTGCTGAACTGCTCCTTGAGGAGGGAAAACATCGCTCCGGCCGTTCCCTCCAGTGTCTTGAGCAGAATGTTTCCGGCAAAGCCGTCGCAGACAAGCACGTCACATGCGCCTGTGAGCACATCGCGCGCTTCTACATTGCCGACAAAATGAATGCCCGGCAGTGCTTCAAGCAGCGGATAGGCTTCTTTGGTCAGCTCATTGCCTTTACCCGGCTCCGTCCCCACATTCAGGAGGCCGACCCGGGGCCGCGCAATCCCATGCACCTTGCTGCGGTATATACTGCCCATTAGTGCATATTGTGCCAGATGCTGCGGTTTGGCGTCCATATTGGCTCCAAGATCCAGCGCCAGTACGCCGACATCATCAAGTGTCGGAATCATCGGGGCCAGTGCAGGGCGTTCTATACCGTCCATTCTTCCCACAACCAGCAGCCCGGTAGTCATCAGCGCTCCGGTATTCCCGGAAGAAATCATGGCATCGGCTTCACCCTCGCGCACCATCCTTCCCGCTACGACCATGGATGAATCCTTTTTGCGGCGGACCGCCTTTACAGGCTCCTCATCGGAACCGATTACTTCCCCCGCATGACGCACTGTCACGTTCGAAGGCTTATTCTTCAGCAGCGGTTCAAGTCTGGCTTGGTCGCCGACCAGCACCAGCTGGGTATCGCTCCATTCTGCGGCCGCTGACAAAGCACCTTCCACATTACATTCGGGTGCATTATCTCCGCCCATGGCATCAATGGCGATCAGCATTGCGGTTTCCCCCTTCGCTGTATTCTTCAACTGCAGAGCGGTACACTACGAAATGACCCTGAAACACAAGCTCTTCCCCGACATACGTAAACACGTCCACTTCAGCCTTGCCGCCCCGGCCGGCAAGTGAACGCACCTGCGCTTTGGCAATACATTTCTCTCCGAGCCGCACCATCCGCACAAACCGGATATCGGCGGAAGCCGTCAGTGCAATCTCATCATTGATCACAGCCACTGCCAGCGAATTCGCCTGACCAAACACATAATGGCCGCGGGCGATCCCGTTTCTGGAGAAAACATGCTCTTCACGGATCTCAAAGATGGATATTCCGCTCTTGTCCAGCTGCAGATCAACAATGTCACCGACCACTTCATCAGGCGGCAGTGAACGCACCTGATCATAGGAGTGCTCTGCCATCTGCTTCATCCGTTCGCGCAGCTCCGGTATTCCCAGCTCAAGCCTGTCCAGCCGGATGGTCTGGATGCTCACCTTGAGCTGCCGGGTCAGCTCCCTGTCTGTCACAAACGGATTGCCGTCGATGATCTGAAGCAGCTTCTGCTGGCGCTCTTTCTTGGACATCCGCTCTATGGCGGCTCACCTCCTGGCACATGCTCAGGCATAAAACAGCTCAACCATCCGGAAGCGGACGGTTTGCCTATAACAGCCTGCAATATAAGGATGATTTATGGCGTTACGCCTTTAGTATTCTTATATCTGAAACAAGCATCCGGCCGCGGAAAAGGCCGCTGTCATCACTTACGTTATGGTTAAAATATCATTTTAGAACCAGGTACTAATATGTAGTATAAAGCATAAGCCGCCAAAAATAAAGCATTGACAAGAAAGTTACATTCACAAGGCATCCTTTGCCGGGACGGTCCAGCTCTGAGCCGGGCTCCCGGCAAGTCTATTTTCCCGTTAGGATGTTATGTAATCGGGCTAACTTACAACCAATTCTTTGAAGTCAGGCAAAAAAGTGAAATAAAATGACGAGAATCCGATGAATTCTTAAGTGTCATTAGCAGACGGACTCAAATGCACTCCCTTAGGCTCAAGTCCCCGACACCTGCCACGCAGCAAGCCTAAAATACTTCGGCCCATAAAAAAATAGCACCCCACCCTAAGATGAAGTGCTATCTCTTATCACAAACTATTGTTTGATGATTTCTCTAGCTTTGTAAGTTCCGCAAACTTTGCATACGTGGTGAGCCAGTTTCAGCTCTCCGCATTGTTCACATTTCACCATACCTGGTACTACCAGTTTGAAGTGGGTGCGACGTTTGTCGCGGCGAGTCTTGGACGTTCTGCGTTGTGGTACTGCCATGATTATCAACCTCCTGAATTTGTTGTTGACCCGTTATAACCCGGGATTTGTTCTTAGTCATCTTGCTTGGTAAAGAATCCTTTCAACGCAGCAAGCCGGGGATCGACTACTGTGTTGTCGCAACTGCAGGTGCCTTCGTTCAAATTTTGTCCACATGTCTGACAAAGACCAAGACAGTCTGCCTTGCACAATACCGAATCCGGTAAGTGCAGTACGAAGTTTTCTTCCGCGTAAGGAACAAGATCCACAATCTCGTCCTCAACGTAGATGAGTTCGTCATCTTCGTCTTCAGGAAGAAGCGGCTGCTTAAGCCATTTGAAAGTCTCAGCAAAAGGAATGTTCAATTTGCTGTTAACCTCGCTGAGGCAACGTGCACATAACATGTCCACATTCCCTTCCAATGTTCCCACCACGTTCACACTATCGGTTCCCGCGGGCAGCGCTTTAAGGTTCACTGTAAGCGGTGCAACAGAAAGTATATCCTTCCGCCCTTTGACAAGCTCGCTGACATCCAGTGTCTCATGGAGGTGCAGTGGCTCGTCGGCATTTGCCAATTTGCGAAAGTGAATCTTCATATTCATCACTCCAAACAAACAAAAATTATTATACCTAGAATTACCGAAGTTTGTCAACCATTTTCCTTTATATTGTTTCGATAACCGGGACAACTTATGATATAACTATTAACCCAATATATCAAATACGATTTGGAGTGACACGACCAGTGACCACAGTCGGCATAATCGCTGAATATAATCCATTACATAACGGCCATGTCCATCATTTTAACGAGGCCAAAAGACTGACCGGCGCGGACACGTCCATCGTCGTGATGAGCGGGCCGTTCACCCAGCGCGGCGAGCCGGCGGCGGTGAGCAAGCAGGCCCGCACTGAGATGGCGCTGCACATGGGCGCCGACCTCGTGCTTGAGCTGCCGGTCGGCTATGCCCTGCAGCCGGCCGAGTGGTTCGCCTTCGGAGCAGTTTCACTGCTGGAAGCGACCGGAGTCGTGGACAGCCTGTGCTTCGGCTCCGAAGCAGGCAGTTTAAGCGGGCTGCTCGGGCTGGCTGAGTTCCTGGCCGATGAGAGCAGCGAGCTGCAGGAAGAGCTCCGCCGCCGCCTGGCGCTCGGAGCGAGCTTCCCGGCCGCCTCAGGGCTGCTGCGCGGCCGTCTGGTCCGGGACTCCCGCCGGGCACGGGAGTCCTCTAGAGGCCGAGGCGCTGCTGCGCAGCCAACAACAGCCTCGGCCTGCACTACCTGATCGCGCTGCGCCGGCTTGGCAGCGCGATCAGGCCCTTCACCGTGCCGCGCACCGGCGCAGGGTTCCACGACCCGCTGCAGCGCGGGTCGTCCATTGCCAGCGCAACGGCGATCCGCCGGCTGCTGCTGGAAGGGGGGTCTCCGGCGGCATACCTGCCGGAATATAGCATGTCCATCCTGGAGAGGGAACATGCGGCAGGCAGAGGCCCGGTAAGTCTGGAGGACTTCCGCAGCCAGCTGCGCCACGTCCTCATTACCCGGACCGCTGAAGAGCTGCGGGAGCTTCAGGATATGAATGAAGGGCTGGAGAACCGGCTGCTCAAGGTAATGCCGCAGCTGGATCAATTTACAGTCAGCGGGCTGCTGGAAGCGCTAAAAAGCAAGCGCTACACGCATACCCGCCTGCAGCGCCTGCTTGTTCATGCCTTATTGAATCACAGCAAAGCCGAACTGGCCCCGTCCGCATTAGCTGGCGGACCCGGATACATCCGCGTGTTAGGCTTCCGCGAGAGCGGGCGCAAACTGCTCAAGAAAATGAAGCGGACGGCAGCCTGGCCGGTTGTTCTCTCACCTGCGCAGTTCACCCATCCCGGATTAGACCGTGACCTCCGGGCCGCTGCTGCCTACGCCGGAGCATTCAATGAGCCCCAACGGGCTGATCTGTACGCTGACTATCTCAAGCCGCCGGTGATAATGTAGCCGGCAGCTTCTCCATATAATCAAGCGCCTCGTCCAGCGTAGCAACAGGCACCAGCTTCATCGAGGTGCCTATTTCGTCTGCCTTCGCTTTGGCCTCGTCAAAGTTCTTGACCGGCACGAAGAACACCTCTGCGTGCTCGCGGTCGGCAGCAACAATTTTATGCTTGACCCCGCCGATGGCTCCCACGGTGCCTTCAGCATTTATAGTCCCCGTCCCGGCAATTCTGTGCCCTCCGGTCAAATCGCCCGGAGTAAGCTGGTTATAGATTTCCATAGTGAACATAAGCCCTGCTGACGGTCCGCCGACATCGGTATCCGTGAAGCTGACCGATTTGCCCGCAACCTTGGGCTTCACCTTCTGGACAGCTCCGATCACTACGCCTAATCCCGGTTTTCCTTTTCCGGTATCCGCATCAATTACCTCAACCAGTGTTACCTGCTCTGTAATTTCCTTCCCGTCCCGCTGCAGCACGGCCTCAACCCGGTCTCCAATTGTTCTGGATGACAGCAGCGCAGACAGGGCCTGAGGATCAGGGATATGCTGACCTTCTACGCTGACTATCCGGTCTCCCGGACGGAACTGACCAGGATTACCCGTACCCGGCACAGAGAACACATACAGGTAATCCACTACGTCCTCATAAGGGATACCCGCCGCATGATAAGCGGCCTGTACGGCGAAAGACTGCGAGCTGTTCATATAATATACCTGCTCCGCCGCGTATTCCTGCTCTGTTTTGTTTCCAAGCCGCGTCTCCTTCAGCACAACCTCACTGTTGGAATTAAAGACTGACGCGATAAGCAGCGCCACATTCGCATAGCTTGCTGATACCGTGGTCATCATGAAGGTGCCCTTTTCATCCTTGTCTGCATTCTCCACCTTGATCATCGGTGCCACCTCGGAGGCTCTCCCCGGCTGATACACAATATAAGGAGTATTCATAAAAACAGTAACATAGAGTATAACCACAAAAGTAAACAAGTAGGCGATCGCGCGGAATCCTACCCGGCGTTTATGCTGCCTCAATGCTATTCCCTTCTTTCCTGCGGCTCTCTGCCTGCTTCAGGCGGCTTGTGACAGCTATGGCATGATGGTTGTCTGCAGTGCATAAATTGATAACAGTCTTAAGCCATGTCTTAACCTATGAAGAGGTGAAGCTCAAAATGAATAACGTTAAAATACGGAGAATATCTTCAGCTTCGGCCCCTTTTCTGACCGGAGCAGCGGCCATTCTGCTTGCAGCGGCCATCATCTCGTCTCCGGAATCGTCCTTTGCGGCTTCACTGCAGGGCCTCAAGCTCTGGTGGACGCTGATTTTCCCGGCGCTGCTGCCGTTCCTCATCCTCTCGGAAATGCTGACAGCCTCAGGCTTCGTACACGGCTTCGGTGTATTGCTGGGGCCGCTCATGACCCGAGTGTTCCGGCTGCCGGGCGCCGGAGGCTGGACACTGGCTCTCGGCATGACCGCCGGGTTCCCCGCAGGGGCAGGCGGTGTGCAGCAGCTTCATAAGCAGGGCGGCATTTCGGACAAGGATGCCGGCCGCCTCGCTTCACTGGCCCATTTTGCTAGCCCTGTAACTATAGTAATTGTAGTCGGTGCAGCTTTCCTGCACAGTCCGGCAGCAGGCTATGCCCTGTTAGCCATTCACTGGGTATCCGGTCTGGCTGCAGGATTAACGGCAGCACTGTTCTCGGGCAGAGACCGTTCAATAGCCAGCGGCCCGGAACTTCCGGCTGTCAAGCCGGCATCATTGCCGTCTAGGGTCCGCCAGACCATGCTTCAGGCACGCGAAAAGGACGGGCGCAGCTTCGGCAGACTGCTGGGCGAATCTGTATCTACCGCAGTGCAGAGCCTGATGGTAATCGGCGGCTATATGATCATGTTCTCCGTTGTTATCAACATTATCACCGCCTGGTTCCCGCAGCTGTCACCGGGATTTGCCGCCAGTGTACTCGAGATTCATCTGGGCGCCAATGCCATGACTTCGCAGGTAGCAGAACCGTTTGCCTTTGGGGCAATAGGTGTAACCAGCCTTGCACTCCTGTCCGCAGTGCTCGGGTGGAGCGGAATCTGCGGACAGCTTCAGGCACTGACTGCACTGAAGCAGGCCAAAGCCCGGTTTCTTCCATACGCGGCCGGACGTCTGCTGCACAGCCTGTATGCTTTCGGCTTGACCTTTGTGCTCTGGCAGCCTCTTAAGCATGTGCCTGCCCCTGTTCTTCCGGCCATCAGCAGCGCGGAAACGGCAGGCGATGCCGGAATAACCGGTCCGCTTGCCGTCTGGAATATGGTTCCACAGCTGCTGAGCCTGCAGGCTCTTCTAATACTACTATTAGCTGTCTTGTCTGCAGTTGTATATATGGTTACCTGGCTCCGGCGTCCAGCTGGCTGAATTTAAGCTTCATCGCCTGCTCGACCTCGGGGGTGACAAATTCGGATACATTCCCGCCGAAATGGGCCAGCTCCTTCACTACACTTGAGCTTAGGTAGGAATATTTGGGGTTAGTCATCATGAAGATGGTCTCCACTTCAGGGTCCAGGCTGTGATTAATTGAAGCGGTCTGCAGCTCATATTCGAAGTCGGTTACCGTACGGATTCCGCGCACGATGACCTGGGCGTTCTTTTGGCGGAGATAATTCACGAGCAGATCCCGGAAGCTGTCCACCTCCACATTAGGAAGGTCCGCCGTTGCCTGCCGGAGCAGCTCTGTGCGCTCTTCCACGGTAAACATCGGTTTTTTGCTGAGATTATTCAGCACGGTAACTATAAGCCTGTCAAACTGTTTGGCAGCGCGCCGGATAATATCGATATGTCCCATCGTCACCGGATCAAAGCTTCCCGGATAGATGGCAACACGTTCTTTTCTAATTTGCAGACTCATCGTTACCCTCCCTGCCGCTCTCAACAGCTTCTTCTGAAGCAGCTTCGTACTGATAGATGGAAATCGCTGTCTCACCATATATAGCCTGCCTTGTCCGGTAGAACCCCGGAATCTCTTCAGGGTAGGCGTAGCCTGATTCATGTTCCAGTACAATGACCGCATCAGGGTTAAGCAAGCCTTTGCCGGCCAGGGTCAGCATTAACTCATCGCCGTGCTTCATCCGGTAAGGCGGGTCAAGAAACACAAGATCAAAAGCCCGTCCCCGCTTCTCCAGCGCACCAAGAGCCCGTCCGGCATCATTACGATATACCTCTGCCTGTTCCTCCAGCTTTGCCGCCTTCAGATTCGCCCGCACCGTATCAATGCTTTTCTGCTCCATGTCTACAAACACCACGCGTTCCATTCCTCTGCTCAGCGCTTCAATTCCAAGACCGCCGGTTCCGGCGAACAAATCCAGCGCCATGCCGCCCTCAAAATAAGGGCCAATCATGCTGAACAGCGCTTCCTTCACCTTGTCGGTCGTTGGACGCGTCCCGTTACCCGGTACACTTTTCAGGGGTCTCCCCTTGGCACTTCCCGATACAACTCTCACCGATTCACCTGCTCTATGTCTCTGTTTATTATGCCGTTTGGGGCATAAGTCCAAGCCTATAGTACCACAATTAACCGGTTAAATAAAAAGTTTGTCTATTGGTGTACGTTTGGAGTAAAGCAAAAAAATAATCAAACACCATGTATAGAACCTTTCAATCCCGGACATCATGTAACTATCGACATCACAAAATGTCGTAGACAACCGCGGAGCAGGCTTACGTTTCCCCATAAGCTCTTCGTCCGGTTTCTCCTCTCCCATGAAAGAGGCCCTAGCAATAGGGCCTCGATTTTTTTTGTAACAATGATTTGAAGTAAGTGAGCATACATCAATGTAAACAAAAAAACCGTCAGGCATAGCCCGGCGGATTTTTTACATATATTTAATTTTTAAGTAAGTAAAAACTTTTGGAGATACAGCTCATTCTTAGCAACTTCGGCAGTTGCTTCTAAAGTGAGTATCTTTAACAGAATGGAATCCTGCCTGATATATCTAAGTACCATTTCACGGCTCCGGTCGAAATCCGCTATGTACCTGCTATGAATATGTTCTAGCCTCTGTCTGGCTAATTCTGAAACAGCTATATAATCAAGCCTAAGTTGAGCTTGCAAAATTCTGTCATCTGAACTTAAAGCGGCCCAGGTGAATATCCCGCCTTCCACAATATCTCCAGAATCTACTGCATACACAACAGCTGAATGTTCGGTTATAAATCTCATAATCCTCTCTTCGATCATCTGGTAGTCTTTCTTCAACTCGTCTACATTTTTCATTTAACACTCCTCTCTAACTTAGAAATGCAAGAAGGGTGTTCCTACGCCTATTGCCTTAGCTCAGCGCACTGGAACACCCTTAATGATGGGAATCACACTAATAAGTTAGAGCAAGTATATATCATTTAGAAAAGAATGTATACTTAGCCTGTTACTTAATGTTAAAATTTTTATATTATTACAGATAGACTTCTCTAATGTTGACAAACCCAAAAACTGGACGGTGTTACTAATGTATTCTGCAATAATTTAACACTCGATAACACAAAACGCCTCAGTCCAGATACACCTGCTAAGTGATGAACTATTTATGGGTGTCTGCAAAAACAACTTCAACAGAAAAATAATTCATTTGGATACTGGTCCTGTATTCCGTTTTATTTATAATACGAAGTAGTCAACGGAATAAACATGGATGCGCCGTCTTTAACCTGGCCGGTTACGTAAATTTTGCTAACTCCGGCTATGTTGGCCTCAATGGTAACGAGCCCTTGCTCGGCTGTAATCGTCTGTTTTTTGAGAACGGTATCTGTATCGCTGTCCTGAATGGTAAAGTCTTTAATGTCGCCGCCGATGGCTGCCACCTGGATGTACAGCTTCTGATATTTTTTATCCGGATACAGCATGAAGGAGCTGCCGCGTGTACCGCTGCCGTTATCGAAATGAACATCCTTGTAGTCCTTATCCAGATAGACCGTTTTATCAGGATCTTTGGTGTGATAGTTTGAGTCAAAACCTGCGGCAATGGATACTCCCTCAAGCTGTTCGCCTAAAGAAATGGTGCTGGATGCAGCATCAAAATTAACCGTTACCCCCAGCAGATCGGAGATCGCTCTTACCGGAAGGTAGGTAGTGTTGTTATATGTTATTGGAGCTACTACCGCACCGCTGCTGTTCTTCAGCTGGACAGGCTGACCGTCCACTTTAAATTTGATACCCGGGTTCAGGAATGCTTTTATCGCCTGCAGGTTGGCACCGGCTGCAACCCCCGCACCCATCCCGCCCAGAACAGCAAAAGCCGTTAACGCAGCTGTCATTTTCTTTTTCACCTTGTTCAATTCCCTCCATGTATTTCAAATTTTAAGTGCTACCATGGAGTATAAAGAATCGTCACGCGGCATGCAATATTTTCCTGTATTAAAAAAGAACTACCAAAGCGGCAGCTCAATAAACGAAATATTCGGCTGCGTGAGTCTGACATCCTTAACTACTTCCTTGTAGCCCTTTTCAGACAGAAAGCACTTCTGCTCTATGCCCTTGCGGTTCTCGCCGAAATAGGCGACATGGAAGGTTTTGTCCAGCTGGGTGATATTAGTGACATTGATCAGGGTGTTGCGGTCTGCCAGGACAAATTTATAGCCGGAGCTCTTCAGGGTGGTTACCCAATATTTCAAGGTCCCTACTGTGTAAAACACTTCATCTTTGGTATGGATCACAATCCGGTACAGACTGCGTTCAAACTCCATATACGTGATTTCCGTAATTTCAAGGGCAACTAATCCGGAATCCCCCTTGGCGTCACGGGTTACTGACATACTGCTCAATAAAACCAGCTCCAATACTATTTCAGTAATTCTTCCGGAATCTCCGGCTGGTGGATGTAAAGTACACTAGGTACAGCCTCTGCTATAAAAGCAGCAACGGCCAACAGGACAGACGCCAGCTTATAGACAGCCTTATGCTGAAATGTTCTGATGATTTCCGCTCCCCTTTCTCCAAGCAAGTACCAAGCTTATGGACTGGGCTGTAAATGCAGCCGCAATAACCGGAGATGCCATATAGAAATTAACAGTTACGAGCACAGCCGCAATGATCTTAAGCCCCGGCCAGTGCCGCCGCGGGATCCGGGTCTGTTGGTCGATTCCGACAGGGGCAAACAGCAGGACGAGCAGCAGGCTTAGTCCGTTCATAATCTGGACGCAGAGCTGCCCGGCCTGTACATAGGATAACGCGGTAAACAAAGCTGTTGTAAAAAGCACACAGGCTATGCCTGACTTCAGGTGGACTCCGCCGGAGACCTGCCGCAGCAGCGCAAAAAAATCAGAATCAGCACAGCTTCCGCCGTATGGCCGGTAGCCAGCGAAACCAGCAATGTACAGCTTATTACCAGTACAACATTAAAAAGCACTGCAAGAGCAAACTTGAGAACTGCATACGATGCCGGATGTTCCGGGACAATCTGTTTGATTCTGGCCGCAGACCATCCTGCCATCCGTTCAAGCATCCTCTTGCTCCTTCTTAGTGGAATAGTACAGTAGAAATACTGACATCACGATGAAGAACACAATATTAAATAGAAGGTTATTATAAAATAGAACCACAGTGATCGCCAGCAGGAATACGATGATCATCACAGTAAGCACGATATCCTCAAGCTTGAACCTGAGCTTGTCCAGATCAAAGGTGAAGCCTCTGCCTTTACGGTAGAGGTACCAGAAGCTGGTTACGACTACTGCTGCGGTAGCGGATTGCAGCAAATACCCGTTCGACAGGTCCGCGTTTACAGCCTCAAGTGATCCGAACAGAATAAAGACCAGCGCTGTCTGAATGGCCGCAAAAATAACATATCCCGACACCGTAGCCATGACCGCCAGCACCACCGGCATCCGGACAACTGCAGCAAACAGCAGGATAAGTACAATGACCGTTATCAGCGGTGAGAGATTATCCAAATTCAACTCATTGCGCAGCAGATAGCTTTGGATATTATTAAGCAGAATGATAGTCATGGCGGGCCATAGATACCCTCTCCATTTAAATCGGAATAAACACATAATTAAATAATACAGTGATAAACCTTCTATGGTTGAAAAAAACATGAATCCTGCAACTTCCAACAGCAACACCTACACCGCCCGGCCCATTATCATTACTAAAAAGATCAACTCTATAATATAACTTTAGTCCTATATCCGTATAGATGATAATTGTGAAAAATTTGAAACAATCAAAATACAAATACAGCGCTGCGTGCTCTACTTCTGTCTGCCGACCCAGGCTCCAATATCTGTAATTACCTGATCACTCACTCTACCGGGTACATAATATTCCTCCACGGTTCCGGCGCCTTCCCCGTCATAATCGACAAAAAAGTGATTCAGCCCCGGATACAGCTTAAACTCTGCCGACGGGTTATGCTTCAGCACCTCTTTCCATTGCACAAAGTCCTTATCAGCATACACCTGAAAATCGTCCGCTCCCTGCAACACCAGTACCGGCTTGGTCAGCTTCCCGGCGAGCTCTGCCGTATCCTGCTGCTGCATCTCAAGCAAATAAGACGCCGGTAACCCGAATACCGGCTCTGCCTGAGCCGCCTGCTCAAGTGACATGGAGGCCAGAGCCTTGGCCTTTTGGAGCTCGGCGTCGACCAGCGCAGCATTCTGGGCTTTGCGCGGATCACTGTCATTCATAGCGTGGATACCCGCCATGTTCTGGTCATAGACGATCTCCCAAAGCTTGCGCGGAGAACCGGCCAGCAGAATGAGTCCGGCAGCATCAACGCCAGCGGCATCAATCCGCGGTGCCAGCATTCCGCCCAGGCTATGCCCGGCCACATATACCCGCTTAGGGTCCAGACGCGCATCCTGCTTCAGCAGCTTGGCTGCCAGCACAGCATCCTCTACCGTTTCTTCCTTGACCGTCAGGCCTGCTGACGCTTCCCCGGCATATTGCTGCGCATAAGTATAGGTTCTTTTGTCATAACGCAGGACTGCAATTCCCTGTTTGGCAAGCCCCCAGGCTAGATCGCGGAAGGTTTTGTAACCAAAGACAGTTTCGTCCCGGTCCGACGAGCCTGATCCGTGTACCAGCACTACCGACGGAAGAGGGCCTGATGCATTCTCGGGTAATGTCAACGTTCCCTTTAAGGGTTGTGCAGTTCCGGCACCGACTACGGCCTCCTCTTCCCTTAGTCCTGCCGGAAGCTCCAGATCATCCGCCGGTGCTATTGGCGTGAACAATAAACCGGCCAAGCGACCGGAGCTGTCAACTGTAACGGACATTTTCAGGCTGTTTTGTTCAAATACAACTGGCACCTGAATAACAGTATGTCCATCTACAGACGATGCTGAGGCGGTATCCAGCCGGACAAACGCGCCATAGGTTCCCACCAGCATCTCCCAGACGGACTGCATTTTTAATACCGGAAGCGCCTGCTGGACCTCTTTATTGAACACCGACTGCCATAGCTCCATATATTGCCCAGTGCTGAGCAGGCCCGCTACATGATCGGCATACTTTTGCGGAGTGCTGACAGCAGCCAGATTTGCAGCGGAATCATACGAGGTTATCATTCCAAGTGCGCTGAAGTAAGTTAATGGAACATAAATACGGTCTCTTTTCAAAACAGCCTTGCCGTCAATAGCCAGCTTGTCTTTGCCGTCTACAGTAACTGTGCTTTCATCCAGCTTTAAAACGTAGGTGTGTTCATTTCCAGTCACCTGCAGACTATTCTGCGCTTTTATGTAACTCACTTTATAACCAAGACCTTCCCCCGTCAGCCGGACGGGCATCATTACCACTTTTCCGTCAAGATAAGGCCGTACCTCATCATTAAGTTTAAGAGTCACATTATTCAGTATAACAGCAGGCTGATTAGCCGCCCCGTATACCGGTGCTGGTGTTACCCCTCCGCCCTCAAGCAGCAGGAGACTGCAGATGAGCACTGTTACGATTTTTTTCCGCATATATGATCTCTCCTTTAGTGGTGCAGTTCTCTTGTCAGCCTCAGCATGTCCCTGCACAGAATTCCGTTCTCATAAATAGCCTCCGGATAATGTCTCGTAAAAAAATCAAGATCCACGCTAACGATCCGGAAGCCGCATTTCTGGTACAGTGCCAGCTGATTCACACTTGAGTTTCCAGTACCAACCTCCATCGTCCGGTAACCTGCATCCGCAGCTGTCTGCACTGCATGCTGTACAAGCTTTTTACCTATGCCTTGTCCTTGATACTGTAAAGCAACCGCAACATTCACTAGCTCGACCGTGCCCGGTCTTGTGGGAAGAAGCACATAAACGCCTGAGATTTCTTCTCCTATAAATGCTGCAAAACATTCTCCTCTTTTAAAATAAGCTTCTACTTTATCACGCGAAGGGTCTGCTGAAAGCAGAAGCTCCATGGGTGGTCTATCATGTTCCAGCAATTGTCTGATAATCATAAGCTCCTCCTGATATCTCATCCATTATTCTCCATTATAACTCAAGACTGCGTTTATGCCCTACTTCCTTGCCGAGAAAACATAAATCCCGATGCAGTAAAAAAGGCGTGCTCCCGGATTTACCGGAAACACGCCTGAGGGGACCCCCTTTAGATGAAGCAGGCACTCAAGATAATAACAAGCAGGATATAAAGAACCAGAATCGCGCCAGTAGAAGTCCAAGGACCTACAGGACCTACATTAGCACCGCCAACATTACCGCCGTATCCGCAATCTGCACCCATGAGATAACCTCCTTCAAGATAATGACTACAGAATAGAATATGTACGAATGCATTGCACAGTTTGGGCAGAACGGACTTTTTTTAGGCTGAACAGAAGAAATGCATCTTGCCGCACCTTCTTACAGGTATGACAAGATGCACGGCTTGCCATTAATCTGAAACCAGTATGCCGTCGAAGCTTTCCGGCCCCACCCGGACTGTACCAAGCAGGTTGGAGGATACAAAAGCTGTATAAGTCAGCTGCGGGGTTACCGGCGGATTGTAGTCGGCAGCCGAGAACGCAATGACCTGCGGAGCAAGCAGACTGAGACTGAATGTGGAAGTGGCGGAATAGACGACCGGATCGGTCGGCAGCGTTCCTCTTACAATTGTTATGGTTATACCGACCAGCGCAAGCGGCAGCTGTACCGAGATTGTTCCTTTTAACAGCACGCGCGGGTTGGTCGTAACCCCCTCACTTAACAAGCCGATCTGGCCGAACAGCTGGGGCGTATTGATGAGCAGAATCGGAATCGCAATAGAGTTCGCTGTACTGGCATTCTGAGAGGTTCTGGCATCAAGATAAGTTCCCATATGAAGCACCTCCTTCCTTTAATACATAGTTCATCATATTAGCTTCGTCCGGCAATTGTTTAATCATATTACCTACAGGCAGGAGCATATCCTTGCACCTCGGTCTCCTGCATATGCTATTTGTCCTTTGTGTTCCCGTCCCGCCTGTTAAAAGCAAGCTCAAACAGTCCGGTGGCCGACAGCCCGGCCAGACCTCCGGCCCACAGCCGGAGCACAAGTGTCATATCGGTGAAAGGGTAAGAAACTGCTCCGACTATAAGGCCGATTGCCAGTCCAACCGCAGGAACAACCTGCTTAGGAAGATTTACACTGTTTTTCACCAGCTGGACAAGCGCCATGACAAATACAGCGAGTACGGATGCGAAGGCGAGTACATTGCTCAGCGCCTCGTTAACCATCATATTCACCTCCCGGTCACCAGCAGTCCCGCCCGGTGAAGCACTGTAAGCAGACGGTAAAAGTCATAGCTTCCCCCAGTCGGCGTATCCAGCAGGCCTGCAGCCACAGCCGCGTTAACCGCCGGCTCCGCCCAGGCCGGAACATTCATAACCGCCCGCCCTTCAATGACGGCAAGCCGGTCTGTGACATTTTTGATTGCCTGGCCCTGCTCCTGCACCCCGGTTTTGAGTGTATCCCGGCTGACCGTAAGTCCGGCCAGCAGGACGCGCAGATCTTTAAGTTCCGTCTCCAGATTCGCGAGCTTCTGTCTATCCTCAGCCGACATCTCATCATCCTCCTTGATCTCGTCATATTGGTACAGATTGAAGGTATCCATAATTTGTATCAGCTTGGCTGTATAATTAGGGTCAGTGGCATATCCGGCAGCAGCAATTTCCCGGGCGGCGGTCTGTCCGTCCACACCGATAACCTTGCTGTACAGATTACGGTTCCATGATACGCCCCCGACGATAAGCGCAGAATGGTCCGCTACAGATTCACCCCAGTCATTATAAGCGCGAAAGGCTGCAGTTACCTGAACAGGCTTGCCGTTTAAATATTCCGTTGTCCGGACAGCAATGCTTCCTGCCGGTCCGCTGCCTTTGATCCCGAACAGGTTATTGGCCTTTACCGTTAATCCGCTGTTCCCCCAGCCGGACTCTAGTGCAGCCTGGGCTATGGTAAGTGAAGCGGGAATGTGGCTGCGCTGCATATCCGCTATTGCAAAGGGCACAATCCGCGCGATAAATTCGGCATTGGTCATGCTCTCACATCCTTTCTCTATATTAAATGCACCTTCTGCTGAAAGGCTTGTGCTTATCCCTAAAGGCCCCGGCAGCATGCACCTTTTACTCCAGCTCAAAGAAACGCCGGAGCTATGCTTCGGGCGTCCCCTATACACAATTACTACAATTTTAACTTTATTTTTTTAGATTCGTTTTGGCTTGTCTTGTTAAATCCAATATTTAGGCGTATTATATAGTAAAATATAACTAGAAGGAGGGTATAATAGACTATGCCTTCATATTATTTTAAAGAGGTGTGGACACCTCTGAAGTGGATTGGAATCAAGTTCTTTCATGACGACGAAAACAATCTGTGGATCAAATGGTGGTCTAACCCGCGTAAAAGGCTGCGTTAACGGTTTCTAGCGGTTTACATATTCTTTCACTTATATAAAAAACTCTTTTGAGCTGCAGGGCATTTAGAAATCTGCAGGCCAAAAGAGCTTTCTTCTGTTCAGAACGGCAGAGCATCAGCTTGCCGCCTCAAAGGTTATCCGGTTTTTACCGCTGCGCTTGGAAATATAGAGAGCCTCATCTGCAAGCCGCATCGCTTCGGCTGGCTCCCCCGCATCCGGATACCATACTGCTGCACCTACACTGCAGCCGACATGAAGACTCTCGCCTCCAATCAGGAACGGAAGATTAATCTTGTTGATGATACGTGTAGCCACGATCTCAGACTCCTGCATCGGCTTGCCGGCGGAGGTATGTAGAATGACAACGAACTCATCCCCTCCCAGCCGGGCAACGATTTCGTGATCACGCGTGGATTCCAGCAGTCTGCCCGCAACCTGCTGGAGCAGCACGTCGCCTGTCGCATGGCCGTATGTATCGTTCACCCTTTTGAATCCGTCCAGATCCAAATACAGAACGCTGAGTGTAGTCTGATTCTGCTTGGCCTTGCTGACCGCATGGGCCATAAATTCATCAAGTGCCGTACGGTTTGGCAGCCCGGTCAGTGAATCATGCATGGCCATATCTGACATATAGCTGAGCTTGCTCTCTGTCTTAGTCAGGTTATCCACCAGGTTCTGAAGGGAAGCGGAGAGAACCGCCACATCTGTGATTCTGGCCGAAGTCGGAATGTCCACGCATGCGCCGGAGCTGAGCAAATCCGCTGTCCTGGAAATGGCATTCAGCGGCCGGGAAATCCATCCCGCCAGGAACCAGCCGATAACACCGAACACAACAGTAGCTGCCAGGCCGCTCAGAATAATGAACCGTTCCAGCTGATGAACGGAAGCAAAGGCAATTTCCGCAGGTTGGCGGATAATGACCGACCAGCCGAGACCGGGATAATTCAGATAGCCGTCACCATAGGCATATCCGGTCAGATAAGCGTCATTTCCCCCCTCGCGCTCCACCATCCAGGAATTCTGCCCCGTCCTTACCTTCTGAAGCACTTTATCTGAAAACTTCGTTCCGATAAGATTGTCTGGCCCAAGCAGTATGGTGTCATCTTTGCGGCTGATAACCAGCACCTCGACACCGTTCAACCGTTCTTTGAGCGGATCGACAATCGACTTCTCCACCTCACGTGACCACTCCCAGCTGAGATGTGCTGCCAGTACCCCAGTTGTCTGTCCTTGTTTATTGTAGATAGGCACGCTGACATCAACAAACTGCAGAGGTTCACCGCCGGGATTCGGCAGCAGTTTGGACAACAGCACGGCATCATGTACATCCCCGATGAACAAACCTTTCATTCCCTCCTGAAAAACAGGACGCTGGCTGATATTTTGTCCCGACAGAATATTATCCGTGGACGTCAGCACATTACCATCCGGATCCAGAAATCCCACCCAGGTGAACACCGGCAGGCTGCTCTTCAGCTCATTTAGCAGACCGCTGATTTCAGCCTTGTCATAGGGCTCCTGAAAAGCGGAAAGCTTGCTTAGCACCTGAACTTCACCGGAACGTGACCACATGAAATGATCCAGCTTCTCGGCCATCTGGTTTGCTTCCGCGGCTAGCGAGCCGCCAATGCTCTTTTCCACTGATTTCGTTGACTCACTGCCGATGATCCAGATCAGCAGGGCTGTAAGCAGAATAATAATGACAGCGAATGCGCCTGAAAAAAAAGTGCGCAGGTTAAATGACATACACATGTCTCCTTGTCGAAGAAAGTCGATAATTATATATCGGATAGAACCGTATTGATAATAAGCAGGTCTGCAATTATGTACTTTTCTTGATTAAGCTGATATGTTGTATCAAAATAATACTGACTTCTTTCGGGGCTAGTGCTACCTCAAGGACGCTGTAGTATACTCTGCTCAGCAGCACATGCCCAAACCAAGGAGTGATAGTCCCGTGAGCGAACAATTCGAAATGTATGATGACCCTTTCAAGATGCTGATTCTTCTGGCAACCCTAGTCTGCGAGAAGCAGGGTACCGAGCTTAACTATGAGCAAGTCCCCTCATACGAGAATGACACCTTTTTAATCCGGCATGAGAGATTTGTTTATAAAAAAGACGGCACTGAAATTACCTGGTTCGAGTTCCTTGGCCGCGATATAGCCTCAACTCACGACCTTACCCGTTCGCAATACAACAAAATGTTTGTTGACTGCATGGCTTCGCTCTACCAGCTCTGATCCGTTATCAGAAGATGAACGTCCGCACAAAAAAGCAGCTCCGCCTCTTCAATCATAAGAGCGGGGCTGCAGCCCTGTTCCGGCTTATCCTTCAGCCTACCTTGGCCCCCAGTGAGCGGGCCAGCAGCACAGCCTGTTCCACGTCAATCCTTACGTTCTTCAGGTCAAGGCTCTTCAGATCAATTCCCTCCAGCTTTGCATCCCGCAGATCGGCGCCCTCAAGCTTGCACTGGCTTAGCCGCACACGGCTCAGATCCGCACCGCGCAGGTCACATTTCTGCAGATTGCAGCCCAGCATGTCCGCCTCTGTAAACCGGATGCCCGCAAATCCTGGCGCGCCAGTTGATATGCCGCAGATTTGTATATGACCAGTCCCCGCCGTCCAGTGTAATGCCGTCCATAGAAGCATTGGCAAAATCAGAACCTGTCATTTTACAGTCCTCAAATTTCGCAACAAACAGATTGGCCCCCGTAAATTTGCAGTTCGTAAAGGCTGCTCCCCGGTGCAGCGATGCATTCAGCTGTGCCCCTGAAAAATCGCAGTCGATGAATCTGCAGCCGCTGGAGTTCATCTCCTCCATCGATGCCCCCCTGAATGAGCAGCGCTCAAAGGTACAGCCGTTCAGTTCTCCGTCCTGCAGAGATGCGTAATCAAATTTCTGCTCCAGAAAGCTTTTATTATCATACTGATACAAGACCTGCACGCCCCTTTTATCTCTTGCTGAGATAAATAAATGATTATTTCTCTTAAAAATGGCACTATAGTAGATTGTTCTCATCCTGTCATTCCGCTATAATAGCAAAAAAACAGGCGGAGGTAAATGATGGACGACTCCAGCAGAAAAGAACCATTCCGATATGTAATGAACCAGCCGATCGAATGCTGGCTCGAAGTTCCGGCTGGCAACACCGGTCCGGGCGCCGGCAAATTAACCGAGGGGGTGCTGCTTGATCTCAGCCGCTCGGGCTGTAAGGTCCGCACTTCACTGAACCTCCGCTTTACTTCTGGCGACACCAAGCTGATTATCCATTTCCGCCTGGCCGAACAGAATCTGCAGTTTGAAGGCAGCGTGCGCTGGGGCTGGATGTTTGGTATAGGACAATTCCAATACGGAATCAGGCTTGAGCTGAACGAACAGGAAGAAGAACAGCTGGTACGTGAACTGGAATTGTGGACAAATACGCGCACGGCGCTGTAATGTCCCCAGGAACTATATCATCCCCCATGAAGACAAAAAAGCAGAGCTGCCGGACAGCTCTGCTTTTGTGACCGTTTTATGTGTTTATATTTCCGTTCTTTTCCTGATCATCAAGATCATCGCATAGACCAGCAGTACAGCAACCCCGGCTTCAAAGGCGAGCACCCCGATCAAATCTGAGCCGGTATAGACCAGCTCTATTCCGCTGGGGAGTTCAGAGGCTTTTATAACCTCAAACCGGAACGCATTGTCAAGCCCGACAAAATAGTTGTTAAACAGCAGCTTCTCAAGGTAAGCCACCCCATTCTCCAACACTGCCACAACAGCAAGTGTAATCCAAACCTTCCCTTTTAACGGTATACTGCATGCCACCGTGCAGGCGAACATTACCATCAGCAGGATCAATCCGGCAGACCAGGTACACTGTAATGCGCTGTATGCAGCCACCGGCCAGAAGTTAGCCGGCATGAAATCAACTGAATAGAGCAGGACATACAATCCCAGATGAATCAGCCCGATCAGCAGCAGAGATACCAGAAGCAGCCAGTACAGCAGGAGCGGCGATAGTACGGTATATATTGCATTTACAGGAATCAGCCTGCGCGAATATGATTTCAGGTTACTGTTGTAGCTGAAGGCGGCAAAGAACAGGAAGATGGTTCCTACCACAAAATAGACGATTAAATGTATGGATACTGTCTCTTCAATCGTTGTACCGGAAGATAACCAGACCCCGATTTGAAACAGGATCATTATTACCAGTACCGCAAGTATCCGGTCACGGCTGCGCCGGAAATCGTAGGAAATCAGCTTCAGCATTCCGCAAACACCTCTCTGAACAGCTCATCTATGCTCTTACCGCGCTGCAGCCGCAATTCCTCAACATCACTGTGCAAGAATATTTCCCCTTCTTTAATAAAAATCACCTCATCAAAAATCCGTTCGATATCCGATACCAGATGGGTAGAGATCAGAATCGTGCTGTCCTCCTCATAAAACTCCATCAGGGCATTGAGGATTTTGGTCCGGGCCACCGGATCGACGCCGCCAATCGGCTCATCCAGCATATACAGCCTGGCCCTGCGGGACAGGGCAAGCGTAAGCTGCAGGCGCTCGTTCATCCCTTTGGATAGCGAGGATACTTTACTTTTTTCACTCAGCTTCATGAAGTCAAGCATGCGGCGGGCTTTTTCCGGATCAAAATCAGGGTAAAAGTCCCTCATAAATTTCAGTGCGTCGCCTACATTCATCCATTTTTCAGTCAGCGGACGGTCAGGCATGAAGGATACAAGTAGCTTGCTTTTTTCCCCAACAGGTGTGTCCAGTACCGAGATGCTGCCGGCGGAAGGCTGTGCAAGCCCTGCGATTAACTTCATCATTGTGCTTTTTCCGCTTCCGTTGCTGCCCAGCAGTCCGACAATTTTGCCGGGGCCCAGTTCAAAAGATACATTGTGCAGTACCTGCCTGGAGCCGTATGTTTTGGATACCTGCCGAACCTGTAGTATACTGTCCACCCCTACATCCCCCTGCTTTCTTTTGCCGCAATATTGTCAGCCACAGCCTTTACGATCTCTTCACTCTGGAAGCCGAGCTCCTGCATGCCGCGGACGAACCGCTCAAGAATGTCCTGGGCCATCTCCCGTTTGATCTTCATAATGGTCTCTTCCCTCCCCGTTACGTATCTCCCCATGCCGCGCCGCGTCTCCACGATCTCTTCACGCTCCAGTTCCTGAAAGGTTCTTTGCACCGTGTTCGGATTAATCTGCAGTTCTGCTGCAAGCTCGCGTACGGAGGGGATTTTGTCACCGGGCTTCAGCTTGCCTGTGATGATCTCGCCTTTGAGATAGTTCATAATCTGTAAATAAATCGGCTGGTTGTTATCAAATTCGATCGTCATCAAGCAACGTCCCTTCGTCTGAACACCAGAAAGCCCGCCAGCAGAAATATTGTCATGTAAACAGCGAGTACTACGACTGAAAAGCCGAGCGTCATGCCGGGCATGGGAGGCTGCTGACCGCTTCCGTATACGGACAGATCAAGGTTGGGGAACAGGAAATACTTATAGAAGCTGCGCGAAATCACCATTTTATCTATTGTTAACAGGAACATTGAAAGACCGATAGCAACACCTGTCGAGTGGGTCAGTACACCCAGCATAAAAGCCAGAGTCACATATACAAAAGAATATATGCAACCGTACAGCAGCGATAGCAGTATATCCGCTATTCCTGTGTCTCCGCCGCCTGCCTGAAACCATATTACGCCGCTAAGAAAAATACCTGCCGCCGCAACAGCGGTCAGACTCAGAACATAGAGCAGAACGGTCACATATTTGGATGCCAGAATGGCTGTACGGCTGCGGGCGCGGATCAGCAGGAACTTGATGGTCCCGCGGCTATGCTCCTTGGCCACAATCCCCGCAGTTCCGATGATGGACAGAATCGTCATCACCTGGCCCATTCCGGTCGGCAGCAGCATTTCCCTCGTAAAACCCGCTGCAGAAGCAAAGGAGCCAGGAGACACAGAATGGATAATATATCCCAAAAGCTGCGGGAACAGCAGAAGAATCAGATAAGGTACAACAAAGGAGCGTTTCTTGGCCATTTTCACCCATTCATTAATAACCAGCAAATGAAATTTACGCAATCCGGTTCCCTCCAGTCCATTTCAGGAAATCATCTTCAAGGCTCTGTTTATGCTCCGTAATCCGGTATAGGCCGACCTTGGCTGCACTGAAAGAAGCAACCAGCTCAGGCACTTTACGGTCGTGCAGGCTGATAATCAGCTCGGAATGCTGTTCATCTGTGGCAGTCAGCCGCACTCCCTCTTCCGACTGAATAACAGCTGCCGCCGCTTTAAGATTATCAACCCTGATGCTCAGGGAGACCTCACTCTCTGTGCTGTCTTGTGCTCCAAGCCGGGTAACTTTGACTAGCGTACCGTTCTGGATGACGACCGCCTGATGGCAGATCTGCTCGATTTCGCCCAGCATATGGCTGGAGATCAGGATGGAAATCCCTTCCACCTCGGCGATTTTCCGCATATACTCCCGCATCTCCCGGATACCCGCCGGATCAAGTCCATTGGTGGGCTCATCCAGAATCAGCAGCTTTGGCGAGTGCAGCAGAGCCTGGGCAATCCCCAGCCGCTGACGCATCCCGAGGGAATAGGCTTTCACTTTTTTATCCATCGCACCTTGCAGCCCTACCAGCTCTATCACCTCAGCTATCCGTGATTCCGCAATCCCGTCGCTCATCCGCACGTATTGCTTCAGATTATCAAGACCGCTCATATGGGAATAAAACTCAGGGTTCTCGATAATGGCCCCGATATGGCCGATAGCCTGCTGAAAATCATGGCGGATGCTGTGCCCGTGAACCAGGACGTCACCCTCGGTCATTCGGATCAGTCCGGTCATCAGGCGGATTGCCGTTGTTTTGCCTGCACCGTTTGGTCCGAGCAGCCCAACAATCTCCCCTTTACGGATTTCAAAAGACAGCTGGTTGACGATCGCCTTCCCTTTGATCATCTTCGTAACACTTTTCATTTGCAGAACCGGCAGATCGACTGCCGCATCTGACTGTAGCTGATTCACTGAAGTCCGTTCCATTCCCGTTGTACCTCCTGTACTGGTGTATTAGTTACATAGTACACTAGGATAATGGTAAAGTAAAGCCTGAACTTCCGGATTATTCTGACTCCGATACGTTATACCGGTTTAGGTGCCCTATTAGGGGACTGCTAGTCTATCAACCACACCAAAATGTTGCCCGTACATAAAATAGAATTGCATCAGATTTGACAACCTTAGGAGGAATGAAGATGAAGCCAAACGTTCATGTATCCCAGACCTACCCCCGCCTGAGAGTCTTTGAGGAAGAAAATTACCTGGGCCGCAGAAGAACTTATACCGGTAACCTGGGCATCCGTAATACAGATAATATCCTTGACGGTATTGAGAGCCTGCGTTTTTTCTCTACCAGCAGCAATGCAACCCTGGTGCTGTTCAGCAGAACCCGGTTCAGAGGCAGCTTCCGCGTGCTCCGCGGTAATACTAACATCCGTGATCTGGATGACTTCATCCGCGGCAATGATGTAGAATCCATTATATCAACCAATCAGCGGCTCACCCTCGCGCAAATCCGGGAAATCCGCAGAACCGGCGACCTGCCTTCGGGGTACAGGCTGATCTAAACGGCCTGGCACAATCATTTTAGTGCTGGTATAGTTCATTGCCCGGTTCACAGTTTAATAATGAGTAATACTTTTTCGACTGTGAAAGGAAGCTGCCCATATGATTCTATTCATCCACCGCAAGGATCTGCGGACTTATGATCTGCCGGCATTTGACCTCATACAAGCTGCCGGTGATCGTTCGCTGCATGTACTGATCCTCGAACCTTTTCTTCTGCGCAACGGTCGCCATCTTGAACACAGCGGCATCAACTTCCTTACACATGTAGCCAGGTTACAGGAGGAGTATGCCCGGGAGGGCAAGCTGCTTCACCTTCTGTACGGCGAGCCTGAGGTCATAATGCGCAAGCTTTCTCAGCTCCACCCGATTGATCTCGTAATAACCCATACCGACTATACTCCTTACGCGTTAAAAAGAGACACCCTGCTGAGCGATACCGCAACGGGCCTTGGCATCCGCTTTCTTTCCTGCCAGGACAGCATGCTCTGTGACCACAATGATTTTATGGAGTGGAGCGGCCGGAACGAACCGTTCAAGGTGTTCACTCCCTTTTACCGCCGCTGGCGCAGCTTCCTTGCTGAACGCTTCCGCCCGCCCTACACTGCCCGCCTGCAGCAGCTCGACACCGCATCACTCGATGCCGAAGCCGTTTCCGAATTCAGGCTTCCCGAGGAGATCACGCGTCAGCTCTCTCAGCTGACCTTATCGGCACGCAGCATAAGTCCCGGCCTGATCCTGGATGATTTCCTGCAGAGTGAGCTGCAGTACTACCGGGTGGCACGCGACAAATATGCGCAGCAGGGAACCAGCATGATCAGCCGTCATCTCAACACCGGAGCCATCTCGGTACGGACGGTTTACAGCCGGCTGAGCGAGGACGGCAGAAGCGGGGAAGACTGGCTGAGGCAGCTGGGCTGGAGGGATTTCTACCTGTATCAGGCCCGGATGGACCCGGATTTCTTCAGCTACGAAAAGGTGTATGACCTGTCAGCTCTCAGCACAGATCATTTTGCAGCCTGGTCCAGCGGCAATACCGGGATTCCGGTAATAGATGCAGCTATGCGCCAGCTGAACGAGACCGGCTGGATGCCGAACAGGCTGCGGATGATTACCGCCATGTTCCTGACCAAAAACCTGGGCTGTCCGTTCATCTACGGGGAACGGTACTTCCGCCTGAAGCTGAAGGATTACGATAATGTGCTGAACCGCGGCGGCTGGCTGTGGAGCTCTCGCTCGGATACGATGCCTCACCGTACTTCAGGGTGATGAATCCGGTGACGCAGTCTCAGACCCATGATCCGGACGGCAGCTATATCCGCGCCTGGCTACCGGAGTTATCCGGGCTATCCGACAAAGAGATCCATCTGCCCCGTCCGCAGGCCATTGTCGACCTGAAGCGTTCACGGGCGCTGGCGATTGAGACCTATAAAGAAATACTAAGAGGTACGCCGGATGTGATCAGCGGGTAAACTAAACAGCTGCAGCAAGAACCCTAGACTTACTTCCAGGGGTTCCATGCTGCAGCTGTTTTTGATGAGATATGGAGTTTTTTGGTGGTTATTCGTAAATACGCAGGTCTTCGTTGAAAATAAAGTTTTAGACTCCGCTGTAGTCTTTAAACTAACGTTTCCCGATAGTTCAACGCTCAAAGCGATAATTTATTTCTTTTACATCAATGCTTAAGAGGTGTACTAAGCCCACAAGCGTTTCATCCGACCACATGTAAGGTTCAAGGTCAGGGTAATCGTATCCTGGAACTTCCCCTGAAACGAATGTTTAATATTACACGATTAAAGTCGTCGATTCCGAGAAATCTTGGTGCTCCCTCGAAGCCTTCCCTCTCTAGATGTTTAAGTAGCTGGTGAACAGACTGGCTCCAATAACCAGTGGGGCTGAGAACAGTATTTTTACTACGAACAATCGACACTAAAGTGAATACATAGGAACGGCCGGAAAGTCCCTTCGGACTACCGGCCGATTCATTAAGGCGCCTGTTCCGTCTCAGAGATTGATCGACTATAATTCATCTCTTCTTCACCGGCACTTGAGTGAAGGTATTACTTTATCCGTGTTTCAGCGAATATGTCGGTTTTATTGTGTATTTCAGAAACCTGGGAATGATAGATATAGTGTGATCCTTCAAGGATGGCTAATTCTGCGTTCTTGCCGAGCCGTTTCAAATGCTCTGTCTGGTATTCCTCTCCTGTTTTGGAGGCGCCTATTATTAAAACAGGAATGTTCTCTGGAAAATCCATATCCATTACTTGAAGAATATTATCATTTAGACGCTTCATCTGATCTATGAGATTATCATTATTTACATGGTTCATAAATTTGGTATAATCATCAATTTCTTGTTCGGTATATCCATTGGATTCCTTCATGGAAAGCACGGATGATACGATAAGAGGATTAACATATCTACTTAGCCCAATAGCCTCCTGTATCTTACTTATCCCATACACAAAACCGGGTGTATCGGCTCCCTTCTTAGCCGATGATGTAGGATCGAGCATAATAATTCCGGATATTTCATCAGGGTATGTTGATGCGTAGTGTTCAGTGTAAATGCCAGATCCGGAATGTGGCATTAGTAAATACGGAGGGGAAAAACCAGCTTCGGATAAAGCCGTTCTTATTTCTTGTGTAACATTTTCGTTCGTCCTCGGCACTTCTGTTTCATCGCTAAAACCAACACCAAAATACTCCACACAGACAACGGTATAATTTTTTGACAGCTCTCGCATCAACGGCCCGAAATCAGCAGAAGGCAACGGATTTCCAAAACCCGGTAGTAGTACAATGGTTTTTTCTCCTTCACCCATTGAATAGATGTGCATGTTTTGACCGTTTACTTCAACTATTTCTCCATATGGTGTGATTTTTTCTAACTCTTTGGAAAAAAACACCTGGTTGATAATTAAGCTAATAAGGTTTATCGATACCATAATGCATAGGATAACAGCAAGAATAGTCAACATTTTTTTCTTCCACCTTTTATTTTTTGAGTGTTTACGCATTTCTATTCCTCACTTTCTTCGGGGGGGCAGATATAATTGAAATATCTCTTGGTCTTCTTCCTTCTGACATTTCGTGCGAGTGTTTTATGAGTAAGCCTTGTAGTTCCAAAAGGAATTGGTCAAATTCCCGATCGTCCATCATTAAGATAGTATTATTGAAAAATATCTTGTTGTTTCCCGGCTTAAATTTCACTCGATTGAAATACTTATCAAATTTTGTATAGATGTTCATAAGGAACGTAAACATCTTTTTTGGGACGTCCTCCATAGTATTTTGCTTGCTCAATTCATCCGTATTGAGCGAAAGAGTCCTCTCAACACTTCCACGTACTTTTCTTTCCTCAACAACTGTCAGCACATGGGCATCTATTAAGATGTTGATATGCCGATATAGAGTAGTTCGTGGAACATCACTTATTATTTCGCATAACTCGGTAGCTGTCTTTTTTTCTAGCGAAGCAAGTATTTGTACAATTCTCATTCGCGTAGGATTTATCATTACATCATATATATCCTTTGACATGTTACACCTCCATTGATTCCAAATATAATATTAATACCAACAATGGGATTATTCAAGCCGTTTCACATTTCTTAATAAAATCCATTCATTTAAAAGAAGGTTATAATATCTGCTCTTTCAGCTGCCTCAATGAGCTCCTGACTCTATTCTCCATCCTATTCTTTCCTATCCAATGCATAGAATATTCTTTAAATGAACAAATTTCATTGTCACTGTAAGCACCACTCGCGGTTAAGAGATTTTTAGATTATCTGCAATTCAGGACTCATGAGAAAACCTAGAACCAGGGTTGGGTGAACGTCAAAAAGCCCTCATCAATAGATGAAGGTTATTTGACGCTCCCTACTACAATGTCATTAAAGTAAAGTAAATTGCCCGATACTTCAACAAACAACGGCAGCCGAGCGTATGACTAACTGCCGTTATGTCATAGCGTTATCGTTTCCCTTTAGTTGAATGACTTTTTCTTGTAAGAGATTATTATTTGCTATTCATTCATTTTTAGATAAAACTCCAGTCAGCTACCAAACGCCGCTGTTTTTTCAACCCGTCTTGTCCTCTCTTCATATCAGTCTATGAACTGGGTGGAAGGGTCCTATAAAGTAAGGACGACTAACTCAGGTAACGATCTCGGATGACCCCCATGTGATGAAGTTCGTGTCCTGCGATGCCGTAAGCGAGGGCGCGCGCAGTAATTCTTAGGTTGTTGGCTGTGCCCTTGCGAGACCAAGCTTCCGTCGGCAACCCGCGCAGCAGTGTGATCGTCGAGTGCCGTACCGCCCGGTAGTCTTCGGCCAATTGCGCAGTTGTCCAGCTTCCGAAAGGAGGAATGAACAATTCCTGGTCGAAACTGGACAGAGGTGTCTGATCCCCTCTTGCAAATCGGAGCAGGCGGTAGGTCATGACGCGTTCACTGTCTGTGATGTGGCCCACGACTTCTTTCAGCGTCCATTTTCCTTCCTCATACCGATAGGCGCTCTGGCTTTCGGTCAAAGATGCCAGCAGCTCGGTCATTTGCTTTTCCTGGGTGATCAATATGTCGATGATGCTGCCTTCCGGTACCAACTGGATATACACGCCCACGTCCCCAGCGTATTCTTCTTCAGACGGTCTTTGGTTCATACGTAATCACCTTTCTATGAAGATATAGATAACTAAACTGCTCTTTCTAATGCTCTACCGCGACTTTTTTACGAAATTCGTAACTTTGGCATGACTAATGAATTCGCGACAGAATAGAACTTTCCTTCCAACTATAGAGAGTAAGCAACCACTTTGTTGGTTCGCCGCCACGCTATTCTGCCCGTTAGTTTAATGAAGCATTGACAGTCTAATACTGTTATTTTCTTTTGACAGCTTGAGTCGCTTATCCCCTGCCGGATCTACCCTGCTCTTCCCGTAAAAGCTCCACAATCCCTGCTGTTCCTGCCGACAGCTGGATCAGATCAGCGGATAGCAGCCGCGTCTGCTCATGAAGCACGCTGATTTCGTCCGTTCCTTCCAGATAACGGGAGGCAAAATGCAGGAACACATCGATTTTGCGCAGCAGCATCAAGACTGGGATAGCTGTCAGTTCTTCAGCGGTCAGCGTTACGCTCCGGCTAAAGCCTTTGCAGAAATCACGGACTGCCTGTTGCTGCTCCGGATGGCCCAGCAGCCCCGACAGAATGACTGCAGGGTCCATGGCCCGCAAATCATAGGTACAGAATTCAAAATCAAGAAGTGCCGCAACCCGGCTGTGATCACCCGTATCCACCAGCAGATTAGAAGCATTGAGATCTCCGTGGATCAGCTGATGCGGGAGTGTTTCCAGTTCTTTTAGCCAATCTGCAATATTTACATAGGCCTCATATATCCTGCCAAGCTCCACCTTCAGCTCAGCCAGCGCCTCCGGCGGATTCATGCACAGCTCCCGGACCGTCTCATCTGTACATAACGGATATGCCTGCCGGAGTTCGTAATAGGGACGGTAAACCGGCTTCGGGCCGGGAGCTAATTCAGACAGAACGGACGACAGCTGTCCTGCAGACGCGCCGAACGACTCATAGTAACCCGTAACCTCCTCGCCGGGAGAATCTCCGTCAATATAACTGAACAAGCAGGCATATTTGCCTTTACCCCCTTCAAGCTGCACCAGTGTGTCTCCATATACGTTTTGAACCGGCAGCGGAGTATTGAACGGTAAAGACAGCTTGTTCAGCTCAAGCAGCACGTAATGTTCGAATTCAATTTTTTCCCTGTCACGATGTGTATCATAAATGCGCAGAACACCCTTCCGGCCGTTACCGTTCACTATATAGGTTGTGTTGTTCCAGCCTCCGCTGCGTTTCTTCAGCGTTCCGGCCCATTCCGGCCAAAGCTCCCTCACTATTGTTTCCACAGGCTCATGCCTCTCTCTCATGAATTTCGAACCCTCTTAGTTCAAAAGCAATACTATAGCTGTCACCCCAGTGTGTCAAACCCCTTTTCCAAAATGACTATTGAATTAAAAACACTGACCCAGATTAAAGAAATGACTTATTCGGAGTGGCGGGAGCACTGGAAGATGACGTACGGCAACGTAACAGAATAAATGGATTAGGAGCGTGTATGCGTCCCAGTAATTTTTCCGTTATAATAATGCAATACATATCATAGCGCAAAGGATGGGATTCGTAATGGAAGCAACTGTATCCAAACGCTGGCTGCTGGCCAGATTGTATGACCCCGAGCAGGCGATTGTGGACTGCCGGTTCACACTAGGCAAGCCTCAGGCCGGCCGGGAAAGCTATGAGCAAGAGCATATTCCGGGAGCGGTCTATCTCGACCTGGAGCTTGACCTGTCCAGCCCGGTCACTGAACACGGCGGGCGCCATCCGCTGCCCGACCCGCAGGTGCTTGCATCCCGTCTCTCCCGGCTTGGGATCAGCAATGATACACGCATTGTAGCCTATGACGACGAAAGCGGCATGAACGCGGCCCGTCTCTGGTGGCTGCTGCGCTACCTGGGGCATGAGCAGGTATTTATTCTGGAGGACAGCTTCAGTACCTGGAAAGAAGCGAAATATCCGGTGACGGATCATCAGCCGGTGCGTGTGCCGAGCACGTTCACTGCAAATGTGCAGCAGCAGATGCTGGCTGGTGTGGATGCGGTCCGGGAGGTATCGGAAAATACCGTTGCAGCTAAGGCTGACACCGTTAATAATGGCTCATCAGAACCTCAACCTACCCTGCCAATCTTGATCGACTCGCGGGCGAATGACCGTTACCACGGCCAGAACGAATCGCTCGATAAGAAAGCAGGCCATATCCCTGGCGCCCTAAACTACTTCTGGAAAAACACGCAGAATGCTGACGGCAGCTACAAGAGCGCCGAAGAACTACAAGATCACTTCGTAGGCCTTGACAAAGACCGTGAGATCATCGTCTACTGCGGCTCCGGCGTAACCGCCTGCCCGAACATATTGGCGCTGGAGAAGGCCGGCTTCAAGAACGTGCGGCTGTATGCGGGGAGCTGGAGTGACTGGATTAGTTATGAGGAGAATCCGGTGGCAACTGGGGAATAGTCAACATGAAAAGCCCGCGTCGGACGCGGGCTTTTTGTGCTGGAGTTATATCGATGTAGGGTCGGAAAGTAGTTACAGAGCGGCCTCGGGTGATGATCCTCTCGCTTTGCAGGATTTAGGCATGGGAGACTGAGAGGACACATAACGTTCCTGGTTCAGTCCAATCCTAACATTAGCTTGTTTTCTCAGGTTTCTCTACTTCTACTCCATTGAGAATTAGACAGGGGTTAATCTCTGCCTTAAGCGAATCCGAGACGGCACAGTACTTCTCCTCAGCCATCAGGATGGCTTTCCAGAGCCGGTAATCGGGGACACTCCCATCAATATGGAAAAATAGATCAATTGCTGTAAATCCGGAAGGATTTGCTTCCTTGCGGGTTCCTTCTGCTACAATTTCGAGTCGTGTGATTTCTGGCAGGAACCGGTCCAAAATCATGGTGATATCGATGCCCATGCAGCCTCCCAACCCGGCAAGCAGCAATTCCATCGGAGTCATGCCTTCGCCGTTACCCCCGTATTTAGGAGTTGCATCCATCCCCACGGAATAGCCGGATGGACCTGTTGAATCAAACATCCGTTTACCTTTCCAAATGGTCGATACTTTCATTATATTTACCTTCTCCCTTAAATTTCGTTGATTTGACGCAAGAATCTGCGTGTCCGTTCCTCTTGGGGATCTTCAAAAAACCGCTGCGGAGCCGCTTCTTCGATAATATTACCATCTGCCATTAAAATGATTTTGGTCGCCACTTCACGGGCAAATTTCATCTCATGTGACACGACCAGCATTGTCATACCCTCCTGAGCCAGCTCACGCATTACGCTCAGCACCTCACCCACAAGCTCAGGATCAAGCGCAGAAGTGGGTTCATCGAATAACATTACTGCGGGTTCCATCGCCAGAGAACGGGCAATCGCCACTCGCTGTTGCTGCCCGCCGGAGAGCCGGGAAGGATAATATTCTTCACGATCTGCCAGTCCAACGCGGTCCAGAAGCTTCCGGCCTATAGCTACGGCCTGATCCTTCGGCAGCTTCTTCACGGTGATCAGACCTTCTATCACATTGCCGAGCGCTGTTTTGTGCGGATATAGGTTAAACTGCTGGAACACCATCCCGCTCTGCTTACGGATATTCCGGGTGGCCTGCTGACGCAAACGTCTGGAGGCAGTGGCATCTACTACAATCCCATTTACTTCAAAGCTGCCGCCTGAGATGTCCTCCAAACCATTTAAGCAGCGAAGTAATGTGCTTTTGCCTGAACCGCTCGGTCCCAGCACAACGACAATATCCTGTGCTGCCACCTGTATATTAATGCCCTTCAGCACTTCATGATCCTGAAAATGCTTCGATAAGCCTGTAGTCGTTATCATGTTAACGTCATCTCCATGTTCAATAAGCTTTGGCCAATCTGCGTTCGAACCGCTCCAGGATGAAGGCCAGCCCTGTACTCATAATCCAATACATCACACCGATCCCCAGATAAAAAGGCATATATTGATAATACTGGGCAATGAGGAGCTGTGCTTGACGCAGGAGTTCGCTGACCGTGATTACTGAAACGAGTGAGGTCTCCTTCAGCATACCAATGAACGTATTTCCCATAGGTGGAATAGCAATACGCATGGCCTGCGGCAGCACAATTCTGCGCATCGCCTGCCATGGCGTCATTCCGGTTGAATAAGCAGCCTCCAGTTGTCCCTTCGGAACCGACATAATGGCTCCACGGAACGTCTCAGACAAGTAAGCCCCGGCATTTACACTGAGCGCAATATAGGCTGCTGTCAGTGAACCAAGCGTAATCCCATAATCAACAAGCCCATAATATATGATAACTATCTGAACAAGGAGTGGTGTCCCGCGGATGACCGATACATAGAAACGGGCAATCCACCGAATCGGCGGATTCCCTTTGAGACGGGCGATTGCCACTACTAGTCCGATGATCAGACCAAAGAACATAGAAACAATTGTCAACAGTAAAGTGTAACCGGCGCCCTTCAGCAAGAAGGGCAGATTGTCGAATACGAGTTGCATAAATACTACCCCCTTCCCGCCATAGGGCGCACGCTCCAACATTTATTTTGCAGGTGTCTCATTGAACCATTTCTGAAAAAGAGTGTCGTATGTGCCGTCTGCCTTCATATCTGCCAACGCTTTATTCATGGCATCCCGAAGCTCTGCATTATCCTGGCGAAGAGCAACACCCGCCATATCGGATTTGATCGGTTCGCCCACCGCTTTAATCTGGAAGCCATTCTCATCCACAATCGGCTTCAAGGCATACAGATTATTAATGGTCGCATCAATCCGTCCTGCATCCAGATCCTTCAGTGAGGTAATGACATCATCATACGTCTTGATCTTGAAATCACCTACTTTTGGCAGCACTTCGGTACGCAGGTAGGTTTCATCGTTCGTTCCGAGCCCCACCCCAATCGTTTTCCCTTTGAAGTCTTCCAGCTTAGTGATATCTGTATTTTTAGAATTTACGATGATTTTGACATTGTTAGTGATGTAAGGATCCGTGAAATCAATTTGCTTCTTACGTTCATCAGTAATCGTAACCTGGCTAATCACGATGTCGAATTTCTCCGCTTGCAGACTTGGGATCAGCCCGGAGAAATCCTGAGTCGTGAATTCTGCTGTTACTCCAAGACGTTTGGCAATTTCCTTGGCGATATCAGGGTCAAAACCGTCTACTTCTTTCTTATCATTCAAAAAGGTATACGGCGGATAGGTTCCCATGGTACCGACCTTGATCACACCCGCTTTTTTAATTTGTTCCAGTTCATTCGCAGCCGTAGTTCCCGAGTCTGAGTTCCCTCCGCAAGCGCTTAGAACCAGACCGAACACAGCCAGAGCTGTTATTGTAACCATAGCAAATTTACGTTTTATCATTATTGTTTCTCTCCCTTTATCTATATTTTTCCAAGCAATCCGTAAAATTCGAAACTGGCCAATTCACTCGCTAATTGCTGTGCCGAGGCCTCAGCAACCTTAGAATGAATGTCTTCGGAGCCAAATAACCAGCGTGAGAGCAAGCCGTCACACATACTCATCAACAGAGCAGCGCGAAGCTCAACCTCTATACCCTCAGGGAGCATTTGCAGCTCTATCGCTCTTTCTATATTGCGGCGAAAAGCTTGCTCCATCGCATTCCGGGTAGCCGAAATACGCTTCCTTATCTTTTGATCTGCTCCATTTCCCATCAGGAGGATCTCCATAAGATGGCGGTTCTCTGCGGCGAAATTGAACAACCGGTGGAACAGTGCTTCTGAAGCTTTTACCATATCCGCTATATCTCCCGGATCTTGACGATACCCTTGGGCAATCACCTGCAGCAGCTGTTCCTTGCCCGTTTCGATAATCTCCAGCGCAATGGCTTCCTTGCTCTTAAAATGCCAATAAAAGGTTCCTTGCGCTACACCCGCTTCCTGAACGATGTCCGATATTTTCGTCTGATGATATCCCAGCCTGGCAAACTTCTCCAAAGCAATCTGCATCAGCTGAGTTCTGCGGTCTATGTTTCCGTTGTTTTCATCTATAGGCAATCCATCTCCCCCTCCCGATTGATTAGTCAGTCAGTTGTCTTTTTTAAATCCTATAGGATAACTATGCTATTGTCAATAGATTCTTAATATTTCTTCCTGTGGAGCTGCTGACGAACCTTAAACTCAAACGATATGCCAAGTGCCTGACAGACTGTCAGATGATCACGTTAGACGGGCATATTTTTCTGGAATCAGACAAAAGCAACGCTGAGTTAGCATATTCCTTAGCGGTTATCGGTGCCCATCGGCTATTGCAGACCCAAAACAGGGTTGAGACGCTAATCAGCCGGCCTGTGGCATGACGACTTATACTTGGGACCACCGAGATTATAGCTCTTCACTAATCCTGCTTCCGTGTCGATAAATTTTAGATACACATGGAAAAGTATGGAGGAGCATATGAATAGTAACCGCAGAACTGAACCTTTTCGCTACACTCTAAAAGAACCTGCTACATTTGATCTATATATTCTTACCATTAACGGAATCCCTGTTCCCCCCAAACCCGTAAGTGCCCTACTGTACGACATTAGCCGTTCGGGATGCCGGTTATCGATTCCTTTGAACATTAATCCGGACGCTAACCTGGTACGTGTAGGCATGGAGATGGCCCTCTCCTCAGAATCTATGTACTTAGAAGGATCATTGAAATGGTATAGGGAGGAATCTGACACCTTTCACTACGGCATTCAATTGGACATTCCTGAAGCTGACAAGGATCGCCTTCCAAAAATGCTGCGCACATTGGCTGGTGAAGGTAAAATATTGGTTCGTTGAGAGATACAAAAAAAGAGCATTCCCCGTAAGGGAGTGCTCCTTTTACATTCTTTTATCTTATATTTTGAAGCAAATACATAAGAACATCGAGCAGAGGAGTCACTACTTTCCCCCTACTTCCTTGTACCCAGAAAACTTTCTAGAATGAATTTCAATTGTGCCTCCAAAGAAATCGGATCATTATAATAAGAGCCTTTTTCATCAATGAAGTATACCTGTTTATTTTTCACCGCCGGAAGTGATTTCCATATATTGCTTCCATAAACGACATTCGCATCTCCATCATCCCATCCCCAGTTGCTTGTAAAGATATAATCTCCGGCATATTCCGGCAGCAGTTCAAGTGATAGATCACCACCAAACCCCTCGCCGTCAATCAGAGTCTTCTGGATAATGTCCGGGGCTCTTAACCCAAGGTCCCCGTAGAGGATCTCACCGCCTCTTCCCCCCTTGTCCCCCCAGGCATAAATACCTTTTGCATAGGGCTGTAAGATCGATACGGTTTTATCGCCTACAACCTTGTTGATTTGAGGCTTGACCTCAGCAATTTGGGCATTCCATTCTTCTATCCACCGCTTCGCAGCGTCTTCTTTGCCGGTGATTTTCCCAAATTCCAATAATAAATCCTGTGGAGTGCCCGCACCGTACTTTAGCCTTACTACCGGAGCGATCTGTGCCAGCTGCTCGTATTGCGACTCTTCGATATAGTCAAAAGTGATGATCAAATCCGGGTCCAGTTCCAGAATGGCTTCAGCATTCGGCTCTGCGCCAATATTGATGATATTATCCAGGCGCCCTTCATGGAACGGATTTTTTAATGAATCGGCGGCGGCGGCAATCGGCTTAACATCCAGTACCAACAAGTTACCAATCGCACTGCCTGTCAAATCAATTATCCGTTCTGGATTCAGTGGAATCGTGACCTCTCCTTTACTGTCTATATAGGTTTTGGTTGCTGCAGCAGCATTACCTGCGTTAGAGCTCTCATTGGCCGCGCCTGAATTCTGATTGGTTGTAATCACCGCCTGTGAACTATTACCGCCAGTAGCGCTATTCGCCGGCTTCGTTGTATTGGAGCATGCACTAATCAACAATGTCAAACATAACACTAATGCTGCTGTGGCAACCGACGAAGTCTTCATTCCTCTTTTCACTGGTAATCCCCCTCTTTTGCTTAAATGATAATAATTCTCATTGCTTTTGATACTATAGCACTGGGAATTATCCGCTACAAGGGCAGATTTCGGATGATGAGCAGGCGATTTTGGTACAGATCTGTCTCCATCAAATTGAATTTTGAATCGTGCAGGCGGTAAGCCATACTGCTTCTTAAAATTACGGCTTAATGTATGTGCATCGGAATATCCTACCCGCTCAGCCACCTCCTGCAGGGATATATCACTATATAACAAAAGGTTCACAGATGCCTCCAAGCGGATTTGCGCTAGCACACGCATGGGACTTTCATTCATCCGGCTCTTGAACAGCTTGCTTAAATAACTGACACTGCAGTCAAACAGCTCAGCCAATAAATCCAGTGAGATCGTTTCCCTATAGTGCTCCTGCATGTAACGAAGCACCTGAGCCAGCAAATCCGGCTTGACCGGTTCAAGCCCTTGAAGCTGCAGTTGCCAAAGAAGTTCATGAATAAATTGGAGAAACAGCGTCCTCGCATGTAAGGAATGCAGCGGATCGAATGTCAGCCAATCCCCATACATTTGTTCCAGCTTCATAAGCAGTGGTAAAGGATAGGGTGGTTGAAAGCTGTATTGATACTTAAACGGATCCTCCCGTTCGAGCTGCTCCTGCAGTTTGCTGGACGAGGGCAGCAGCAGCACCGCCTTGTACAAAACAAGAAAGTATTCAAAAGTTACCTCTGCAAGAATATGCAGAACAGCCCCGCGTCCCCCATGCACAAGTTGATTCCGGCTCAATGTAATCCCCATATCATCCAACTGCACATGGGCCTGTCCCTGATAAGCAAACACAAAAGCGCTAGCTGGTAGTTGGTAAAGAGGAAGTTCTGTTCCAGCCTCCAGACTATAGCTGCGGATATCCAATACTTTTATCGATGCATGGTTCCATAGCCTAATATGATCGTCCAATTTCATCATAATTCTCCGTTGTTTATTATTACTCAAAGTATAATTGATAAACATTCTCAATTACAAGGTTTATATCCCGCTAAGGTTCAGAGCAGCACCACAGAATTCATGGCTCCCATAAACGGTGAATCCAACGAGGTCCCTGTGGGAAGCGCGTTATACATGATTAATGGAGTCAATATGGATGAAGCCGTTAAGATACTCATCCCCCTCCCCTTTCCAGCCGCTTCTCCCTCTCTATTTCTGACATTCCCTTCCTTGTCCATTCCTGGCACGTGCTATTACAATAAGAGTCTGGAATGTAATGCCAATACATAGAAAAACGAGGTATAGGAGCATGAGTACAAGACGATTCAAATGTTTTACAGCAATGCTGGCTATTTTGCTTGCCGCCCAGCTGCTGGCACCGGGCAGAACCTTCGCAGCTTACAAAACTCAGCAGCTGCCGGAGCCGGAATGGAGCTACAAGCTGCCCGAGGGCTACACCACTTTTAACACCTACGACAGTTTACAGAGCAAGAACCGTGTGTTTTTCCAGCTGCGCAAGAAAGTGGCTGTTTCATCAACCCAAACCAAGTCCACCCTCTTAACCTACGCAGCCGCAGACCGCAAAACGGGCACTGCCAACTGGGTCTATGACTACTCTGATATTGCCAATGACAAAATTTTCAGCGGATCGAACCCTTACTACAGCAAGGATGGCAACAGTTATTTTTATAAAAGGAACGACAACGGAACAAAAGTCCTCCTCTCCGCAGTCAATGAGAACGGCAAGCTGAAATGGACCAAAACGTTCAATAATACGTTCGAACTGGTTATGCTGGATACCGGAAATCTTCTGCTGTATTACACCACCTACAACTATTCAAGCAAGACCTCTATCCGCCATTTCGAGGAGTTCAGCAGTGACGGGAAGCAGGTCCGAAAACTGGCAATAACCAAAGGTGTATTAACAACAGGTACATTGGAGATACTCCCGAACGGCTATATTGTGCACAATTCTGACCAGACCAGTGTTAATGTCTACCGGAGTCTGGATTCCCTTAAAACGCCTTTCGTCAAATACACAGCCCCTAAAGAATTGGTTGGCGTCAATGTGGGGGTGCAGCCCTTCAGCGGCGGGTCCGTATTAGTCTCCTTATACAGCAAGACTGACTACAAACTAATCGGATTCGGTGCGGACGGCAAAAGGAATTGGGTACGCACACTTAACCCTAAAGACCGTGTCATCGGCATTACCGGCAATAACTATCTGGTCCAGAGCAACAATGCCGTGTACCGGCTGTACAGCAAAGACAACCAGCTTCTCGGCAAGCAGCAAATTGGCGAGCTTGGTGATACCGGTTGGAATTCCCGCATAACGCCTTCGGGCGAAATTACTGTAGAGAAGCAGTACCAGTGGCAGGAACGTCCGGCAGTAATTGATCCAGAGACTTTCGAGGGGGATCTAGCCAGAGAGGATTTTTACGTGCTTGATCCGGGGAATTTGCAGATTAACTACCATCTCTCCACACTGTGGAACGACTATCACGCCGGACACCAATATATCTATGCGGGAAAAGGCGAGCTCTATCTTTCAGACAACTGGTTCAGTAATACTTTGACAAAATACATTTTAAAATAGTGCTGGACGATAGTATTTACACGTTCGGTAACCTAATAACTTTTGCAAACCGGTTTGGAGCGACATTCCAAGCCGGTTTTTTCATAAAACCTAAAAGAATTTCGCCCAAATTCCGACATATTATTCAAGAGCTTTTGCTCAAATATGCATTCGGGGGATGACTTATGTCACAGCTAATCAAAAAACGGCCATTCCGATCTTCGAGTATTGCAAACACTTTGTCCCTCGTCCTGCTTGTCATTATCGTTGTCGTCTTTTCGATTCTGGGTACCTTCTTCTATTCGAACACCAAAAGCATTTTGGTCAACCAGCAGGAGTCAATCCTTATGACCAAAACCCAGGGCATTGTCAGTCAATTTGATGCCATGTTTAAAGAAAAGGGCTCACTGGTCAAACAAATGTCCACGAATGATCTATTCAAGCGATATATTGAAAGCACAACACCAGGTCAGGTAACCACATCTCCTCATTCTGCTGACACAATAGCGACCTTGGCGGAAATTGTTAAGGCTGAGCCTTCCTTTGCCGATGCCTGGGTAGCCGGATTATCCGGGAAGGGTTATTTTCTGCAAAATGACGGTGTCGCCTCCAAGTCTGATTTCGACATCCGTTCACGCCCCTATTTCAAGCCTGCCAGCGAAGCTGACGGCCTGTATTATTCTGAACCCTATGCTGACGTCAACACCGGCACTTTGCTGATGGGCATCTTTTATCCGATTAAAAATGACAGCAATCAGCTGATCGGCTTTATTGCCGCAGATATTGCTTTTGATGACATCCCGGCGATCATGCAGAGCTACTCTCTGGGCAGCACCGGTTATTCCATGCTCGCTACCCGTTCCGGCGACCTGCTGTATCACCCCGACAAAGAGAAAGTCCTGAATGAAAAAATCAATGAGATTCCGGGTGACCTCGGCTTAATCGGCACAAAAATGATTAATGGCGATACCGGCGTTGAGCTGATTAACGACAATGGGGAAGCCCGTTATATCGGTTATGCTACCAGTGAGGATACAGGGTGGTCTGTCGGCCTGACCATTACTCAGCAAGAAGCGCTCAGCGAACTGAAATCCTTTACCCGGAGCACGATTGCCGGTTTTTCAGCAGCTGCCCTTTTGCTGGTGCTGATCAGTTATGTCACACTCCGCTACCTGCTTAGATCCATACCAAGACTGCTCTCCACAATCAAACGGATTGAGGACGGGGATTTGACGGTTCAGTTCAAAGAAAATTCTAGCAACGAAATCGGGCAAATTGCCCAAGGTATCTCCAGCATGGTCCAGAGGATTCAGGGAATGATTCAAGTAATCACAAATACTACTCAGGTGTTGGCTCAATCTTCCCATAATCTGCAGGCTATCTCCTCCAAAACAGCAACAACAATGAACGAAACGGCGACGGCCATCAATGAGATTGCAAACGCCACAAACTATCAGTCAGAGGAATCAGAGAGTATTCTGCACAAAACAGGTGCACTGTCAGATCAAATTAATGAAATTACCAGTGACGCACAGGCTGTAGAAAATATGGCGCAAATTTCTGCACAGCTGAGTGAATCAGGTCTTGCCCTGGTAGAGCAGCTGTCCAAATCAGCGGAAGACAATCACAAATCCACTCAGGCGGTGTCATCTATTATAGAGGCCATTGATACAAGCCGTCATGAGATCACGGGCATTGTAGGCACTGTGAATCAAATTGCTGCCCAGACCAACCTGTTGGCGTTAAATGCTTCTATTGAGGCGGCACGTGCAGGTGAACATGGCCGGGGATTTGCAGTAGTTGCCGGAGAAGTACGCAAGCTCGCTGAACAAACAGCAGTAGCGACTCAGGAAATCTACAAAAAAGTCAGTGCAATCGAAGAAAAAACAATAATCTCAGTAGAGCACACTAACAATGCCTTGAAGATTGCCGAGGAAAACGCCAGCTCTGTAGAGAATGCCAAGCAGGTTTTCTTTGACCTGAACAGGGATTTAGAGGAGTTAAAGCTACGGATGATTCAGATCAGCAATAACACCTCTGTTATCCACAAGCACAAGGATGAAATTTTACAGGCAATCGAGGTCATCTCTTCCACCACCGAGGAGAATTCCGCCTCTACACAGGAGGTTAGTGCCAATACGCAGGAGCAATTAAGCAGCATTGAGCAGGTTGCCGAACTATCCAGACAGTTAAGCCAAGTCTCCCAAAGGCTGGAGGAAGAGCTAAAGCAGTTTAAGGTGGAGTGACGGTTTAACATTAAGCGCCCGCCCCAACCGTCCAATCTAATCAAAACAAATAGCCTGCGTCTGCGCAGGCTATTTGTTTGGCTTTACCACAAACTCGCTTAGCTGTAAAATTGCCAGAAAATAAGCAGCCCCACCAGTACAGCCATCATTACAATAGGCAGTATAGCCATCCGCTTGTCACGAACGGTTAATGCCCGCCGTTTATTTTTCCAGGATAACAGGAGTAACGCGACAAATAGCACTGCCACCCCTGTCAGGCCATAGTTCACTACAATCTGAGGGTATACTTCAGAGTACGCACGCTCATTGTTACTAAGCATCCTTGCAGCCAAAATCATATTATTCGCCACAATGCCCGTACCCGTTAGGGTAAGACCAATCACCAGTCTGCGGCTGCCGGCACGCGCCACTGGGCTTGTATTGGATCTAACTTTGTTCATGACCGCCTGAACCATTAATACAAGCGGAGAAATGATAAAGTAGAGGACAGCCAGCACTGCAAGTACAGTATTTACAATAAGTATCGGCATGGTTTTACCTGCGGGAAGCGGTAAATAGTCAGAGGTATATACTGAGATTGCCTCCACTTTGCCATCCCTCATCTTGGCATACAGCATCGGCCAGACATCAAGTGCAGAATCTCCGCCCACCTTCTGGTAAAGGTACGGCTCCACTTGTTTATAGCTTGCAGTCATGCCTGCAAGGGATGCCTGCAGCTGATCCTCTCCCTGCGGCTCAAGCTTCAGCAGCGTAAGATAAGGGAACAGATTCATAAAGCCATGTCCCGGACGGCGTGCAGCCATGAACTTGCCTTGCACCTCTGAGGTATCCGGGAGATCCAGAGCAACCGGCTGCTCACGTGTGCCCACTATTGCTTTGGTTAAACCATGAACAATATTGGATTCGCTGGCCTGATTGGTCATGATGACGACGGCAAACCGGTCTTCGGGAACAATCTGCAGATTGGTAGCAAAAGCAATTGTATTTCCGCCATGTCCCAGCGTCCGGTGCAAACCGGGATACTCCCAGAAGCCATGGGCAATGCCAGGCATTCCCTCAGCCGGGGAATAGCTTTGGGACAGCATTGTATCCAGCGTGTCATGCTTCTTGAACAAAGGCGATTGTTCTCCGTCTTCAGGCATGAAAGCCATTGCAAACTTGGCCAGATCCTCTGCAGTGCCGTTATTGCCGCCGTTAGGATACATGGACATATAATTCCATGATCCTGGCTTGAAGGAGCCTTCCTTTTCAAAGAGATATCCTTTAGCTTTATGCTCCAGCAGCTCTGGACGGTCTTCTACAACGGAATGCGCAATGGAATTCTTCATGCCCAGCGGATCAAAAATATGCTGTTGTACATATTCATCGTAAGGCTCCCCGCTGATTAACTCCACAATGTAGGCAGCCAGTGAATTCCCGTAGTTCGAGTAAGCCACAGCCTCTCCGGGTCTGAAAATCTGTGCCGGCTGGGCAAGCTGCAGTCCCGCTTCCAGTGACTGCACTTCCTCAGGAGACTGATAGGCCATATCGAACATATACTCTTCAAATCCGGCATTATGGTTCATCAGGTTGAGCATCGTAATCGGCTCGTCGTATTTCAGCCTGGTAAGGAAATTCGGCGGCAAATAGCTGCGGATATCCTGATTCAGATCCAGTTTCCCTCGTTCAGCCAGCTGCATCACTGAAGTCCAAACGGCAAGCTTGCTGATTGAGCCCCACTCCATCACCGTATCCGGTGAAACCGGAATCTGCCGCTCCACGTCGGCGAAGCCGTAACCTTTGGACAGAACCACCTGGCCATCCTTCACCATAACAATGGATGCACCTACGGTCTTTTGTCCTATGTACTCTTTTACATAATTATCTACAAAAGCTTCCAGTCCGGCCAGCGGAATTCCGGAAGGTGTAGCACCCCCTCCTGTTTTTTCAGATGCAAATACTGTCATACTTCCTGACAATAGCAATAGGGCCGAGAATACAAATATAATCCCTCTTCTTAACAATAAAACCTCTCCTCGTTATCTGGTAAATTTCTGCAGTCCCCCTATTCTACCAAAATTCTTTGGTAATAATATAAAAAAGATGAATAAGACATTTATGCAGCAGCAGACGCTTCTGCCAGCATACCGGAGCATATGGGCGTACTTGTAAGGAGAGGTCCGCTGAGGTCTGCTGTTCCTGTCTCTGCTGCACTCACCCCCTATGAATACGGCTCATACAAATTGGGCACAATCAGGCTTTCCTGTATAATGATAAACATTACGCCGGGTGTGAAGTTAAAAATGCGGATCACCAACTATACAGGCTCAATCGGGAGTCTGCACTCTTAAATCTGAAAGGATGAAGTACATTGGGTTACACGGAACTGCTGGAGCGGAAAGGCGAACTTCTTAAAAAGACAGTCGAAAATTGGGTTTTGAAAGAAAACCGTGATGGTCTGAACCATCAGGAGGCCCATATTTACCGTAATATGCTCAAGGAATTTCACCAGAACGAATATGAATTGAATTCAGTGCGCGATGAGGAAGCAATCAAGCGTCAGGAATCCGGATCTGCGGATAAGCAGAATAGCTAATCGGACCATTAAAAGCACGCCAGCCGGACTGGACTTCCGAACGCTTTACCTGCGGATGGTCAGTCGGCTTTACATATGAGAAAAACTCAGCCTATTGAGCCCTCCTTCCACCTGGACTTTTATTATCAACGGTCACTAGCTGCAGTCACCCCACAGACTTATAAACAGAGAAAGTGGCAAAAAAAAATCCACGTAAAGGGCTGTCGGCTCTTTTCTGATGTGATTTAACCTGTTTTTGACGGAGTTTTCCGTTTCTTTATGATTTTCAACTTACCACTTTTCAAAAGCAAGTTGATCTTCTTGTCTTATGCCGCCAAGGGTGCAACGTACAAGCTGGATCTGACTAATGCCAAGAATCCGAAGATTCTCGTAACCTAAGGCACCACTACGCTGGAGTTGCAAATCTACAAAAATATAGCGGTACTTAACGGCAAGAAGACCTCCTTATTTGGAGTTATTATCTATCATGAGCATATATTCAAAAAAAGCATCAGTAAGGTTGTCATGAATAGTTTGTCTTATGGCATATTTTATGGTATCTATTGTAAGACTGAGAACAAAATACATATGAAAGAGGTTTTATTATGTGGGAACGCGGAGAACTGAAACGAAGGGCCAAGGAGGTGCTCCGTACCTCGTATTGGAAGGCTTTTGTAGTCAGCTTAATCCTGGTCATTCTCGGGGAAGGTGCGGGCATTCCAAGTTTTAACCGAAACTGGGGATCGTCGGGGCGGACAGAAATTACAAACTCGGGTATTGTTTCCGACTGGGGTGTTTTAGGGCCTCTTCTTTTTATTGCAGTGTTCATCGGCTTGTTCATCGTATTGTTAGGAATTGCTTTTCATATTCTGATTGGCTCACCTCTAATTGTTGGCTCCCAGCGTTATTTCAAGCAGTCTGCCGAAGGTGAAGTCAGTATGCGGCATATTGGTTATTCGTTCAGAATGGACCGCTACTGGGCTATAGTGGGCACAATGCTCTGGAGAAATTTTTTACTTTTCTTATGGACACTGCTTCTGATCATTCCTGGTATCATTAAATCCTATTCGTACAGTCAGGTACCGTTCATTCTTGCGGACAATCCGAACATTGGTTACAAACGGGCAGTGGAATTAAGCAGACAAATGACACACGGTCAGAAATTCCGGATATTTGTGCTTGATCTGAGCTTTATCGGCTGGATTCTGCTGGGCCTGTTGGCACTCGGCATCGGCGTCTTGTTTGTGCAGCCTTATGTCAATGCGACGAAGGCAGAGCTTTACCTGGACTTGCGCCGGAATGCGCTTGCCGGAGGTTTAACAAATGAGTATGAGCTCCGTTTGATGGAACCCCCATTCTTTAAATAATGGAATCTCCGCTAAATGAAACACAGGAGGCAGCCCTCAGGCTGCTCCTGGTGTTTTCTTATTTGTGACATTTTGCAATAGCCATTCAGTCAGCAAACGTCACCTGTATAGACACAATCTCCGACCGGGAACCGATGCGGATCGGTGGTCCCCAGAAGCCGTATCCGGAGGATACGATGGAGTGCATCTGCCCTCTTTGCAGATAACCCCAGTCATTTTCAAAAATCCGCGAGGTAATCAGATTAGCAGGCGCGATCTGCCCGCGGTGGGTATGGCCGGACAGCATCAGATCAATGCCCTGCTCCTCTGCGGTGGCGAATTCAACCGGCTGATGCTCCAGCATCACAACCGGCTTGGTGCGGTCTGTCTCTTTAATAAGATCAGCCAGCCCCGCCCTCTCCTTATCGCTGTAATCCTTCCGCCCTACCAGTGTCAGCCAGTCTCCAACCTGGACTGTCTCGTCATACAGCACCTGCATTCCGCTCTCCTCCAGCAGGCTGATCAGCTCCTGTGTCTCCCCTTCGAACCGGTCATGGTTCCCCAAGGAGGCATACACACCAAGCGGCGCTTTTATTCCGGACAAAATATCCCCGATCCCCTTATTTTTGTAAGGCATAATGTCATCATCCACAATATCACCTGGCAGAAGCACGATATCGGGTTTAAGTGCGTTGATCTCTCTGACCATCCGCTCTGCATGGCTTTTGCCGGACAGGTAGCCAAAATGCATATCCGATGCCATCACAATATGCAGCTTGCCGCTCTCCGGGCCGGGCTTGTCGATCCTGATGTCATAGGAGCGTGTCACCGGACTGAAAGCATTAAAGCTGCCGAACCCGATCAGACCAGCCAGCAGCAGCAAAGTGATGATTCCTGACCATTTCTGGACGGCATGGCGCGGCAGCCGGGACAGCTTCGTTAACCACACGATCAGATGGATAACAGGCAGCACAAGCACAGATAAGCTGAACAGGGCCAGCCAATAACTGCCGATTACACTCAGAACAGCTGATCCGGCAACAACCCTGGACAGAATCAGCGAGCTTGCCAGAAAAACAAGCAGAATGATATAGACCAGACGGAATCTGGACGATACCGCGGGCTTAATCCAGCTCCAGCCGCTCCAGCCGATATAGAATACAATTGCAGCGTATAAAAGAATAAATACGAGTCCGAGGATAATAAACATGATAACCACCTTGTTGTTGGAGTAAGCGCAGCATTAAATGATCTTTTCCTTTCGGATGTTCAGCTGTTGCTATAACTTAGTCTACTGTAACATCAAACCCCGCTGCAACTTCCGCGGTTACGTACAAGGCACGAGTTCTATATAGAAGCAGTTTCTGCCACAGCCGGTTACTTGCCCTCTCTATCAGCACTTATATTGACATTATCTTATAATTATCATTTAATAGTTTGGACTTCATAATCTCTTACTACTATCCGGAGGACTTCTTCATGGCAAAAACTCTTTTTCCGCGGCTGCAGGGAAACAGCCGGGGCTGCCTGACCTTTGAGCCTTTTTTCCTGATTCCGTACAGCATGTTCTCCACCTATGCTACCCTGTACATGTACGAGCTTGGACTGACCGAGCTGAACATCGGCTGGATTACAACCATCGGTCTGATTGTGCAGGTACTCTCCTCTTTGCTGAGCGGATATTTGACCGACCGCATGGGCCGCAAACGGGCAATTCTGTACTTTGACCTGCTCAGCTGGAGTCTGGCTACCCTGTTATGGGCCTTTTCGCAGAACCTGTGGTTTTTTGTGGCGGCTGCCATCATTAACGGCTTCCAGCGTGTGCCGCATATCGCATTTTATTGTCTGATTGTTGAGGATACCCGTCCCTCTGACCGGACCTATGTATTCACCCTGCTGCAGATCATCGGTGTGATAGGCGGATTATTCGCACCGCTGGGCGGCCTCCTTGTGAATGAGTACGGTATGGTCACAGGCATGCGGATTATGTATGTGATCGCCTTTCTCTTCATGACCTTTCAGTTTATCGGACGCCAGCTGACGACACGTGAGACGGAGGCTGGGATCAGGAAGCGCCAGGAGACCCGTGAGCTGGGACTCAGAGAGAGCATGGTCGAATATGGCGGCGCTTTCCGGGAGCTGGGAACGGACCGCAATCTGCTGCTGATATTTGGCGTATACATCCTATTCAATTTCCAGGCAACGCTGAAGACGACTTATCTTTCGCTTTATATGGCAGACTACTTACGGATTGACAGCGGAATCATCTCTCTTTTCCCTGCGGTCTCCTCCGTCATTATGCTGGTGACGCTTTGGCTGCTGATGCCCAAGATTCCCGATCAGGCTGCCCATAACGCCATGATGGCCGGATTTGGACTGTCTGCAGTCTCGAATGTCATGCTGGTGATCTACCCTTCCTCCAGCCTGCTGTGGATCGGACTCAGCACTATTCTGGCGGCTGTAGGACTGATGATCAGCTCGCCTTATCTGGAAGCTGCCGTGCAGAACGCCATTGATGATGACAAACGGGCCAAGGTATTTTCCATGCTGTCTGTGCTGATCCTGCTGTTCACCGCACCTGCGGGCATCATCGGCGGCTGGGCTTACAAGCTGGACCCGCGGATTCCGTTATGGCTTGTAACAGCAGCATTTGTCCTCTCCTATGTAATGCTGCATATTTACCGCAGACGTACCGCTCAGCATAACCGCAAGAAACTGCAACACAGCATTTAATCATAAAAACAGGGATGCCCTCAGCCAGCCATGGCCGGAAGACATCCCTGTTTCAATTCTGAAGCTATGCAGTCGGGTCAGACTTGATCCGCTCCTTCTCCAGGACCTCTTTCAAATCGTCCTGGATACGCCGGTTCCACAGCGGAACGCCGGTCCGGTAGGCAGCACGCCCGGTCAGGTGAGCCGACAAAGGCGAGGTCATGAATACGAACACAATCCCCAGCAGCAGCTTCGCGCTGATGTAATCGAGGAAAAAGGCGTAGTAGAGGAACGCGCCGCTGAGCACACACAGGACACCAAGCGTGGCACTTTTGGCCGCGGCATGGGATCTCAGATACACATCGGGGAGACGGATCAGTCCAAACGAGCTGACCGCACTTAACAGCGCCCCAGTCAGAATAAGCAGTGCAAACAGCAGCTCAACTATCGTTTTGATCACTTCCATGTTCAAACACCACTCTCCTTTCGATATATCTGGCAAAGGCCATCGTTCCGATAAAAGAGAGAATTCCGATCAGCAGTATATATTCAATGAAGGATTGGGTCTTAAAGAGTACCGAGAGCACCGCCACCATGGCCAGCAGATTAATGCCGATTGTATCCAGTGCGGCAATCCGGTCAGGCAGTGACGGCCCCTTCACCAGCCTCCAGGCACAAATGCCTATAGAAATGACCATGATGGAAACCGACAGCATGAGTATAAAGTGGATCATGTACGGGACACCTCCAGAATCGCGCGTTCAAACGTATTGCGGATATTGTCTCTGAACTGTTCGGCGTCCTCGATATCCATAGCATGAATATATAAGGTCCGGTTATCTTTGGATACCTCCAGAACAACCGATCCCGGAGTCAGGCAGAGCAGGGTAATCAGCACGGCAATCTCCCAGTCCGACTCCAGCTCCGTGGTGTACATCAGAATAGCAGGTCGTATGTTTAGATTGGGTCTCAGCACCGCCTTTACTACCACATAACTGGATACGACCAGCTCCCGGAGAAACAATATACCCAGTTTTACTACAGCCCATCCTCTGTCAATATACAAGCGGCCGTTAAAGAACCGGCGTAATCCGAACAGTACAACAATACCCAGCACATAGCCGACAATGAAGCCGGAAGCCGTCCAGTCATTATTTAGGAACATCCACAGGAAAGTTATCATGAAATTCAACAATATTTGAAAAGCCATCCGCATCTACTCCTTCATGACAGCGTTAATGTATTGTGCCGGATCAGCCAGGACAGCTCCGGCCTGGAGAACATATTCGTTCACCGTCTCGGCACCGATACCCATCAGAATCAGAAGGACAAACAGTACAGCAGCCGGTGCCATCATCGCTTTGTAGCGCAGGGGATGAATCTCCTCCTCACTTCTCTCGCCGCCCCAGAATACTTCCTGGAACACTTTGATCAGCGAGTACAGAACAACGAAGCTTGACGCCAGCGCAATCAGCGAAAGTGCTACATGCAATTCACCAAACCCGCTGCGGATCATCATAACCTTGCCGGCAAACCCGCTAAGCGGGGGTACACCCACCAGGGCAAGCGTTAGTATAAAGAACATCCACCCTGTGTAGGGGTATCTGCGGATCAGGCCGCCCATCTGTTTCAGCTGCTCTGTTCCGGAAGCGGCCAGAATCATTCCGCCCAGGAAGAACAGCAGCGCCTTGGCAATCATGTCATGCATCAGATAGAACACGGCCCCGCTGAGCGAATCCTCGGTTAGAACTGAAATACCAAAAGCAATAAAGCCGACGCTTATTACTATGTTATAGTTGAAAATCCGGCTCAGATCATTGTACGCCAGCGCTCCGATCGCTCCCAGAATCATCGTTGCTCCCGCCATCCAGGCCATCAGCGAATGCGTCAGATCCGGATTATGGATAAAGATCAGCGTAAACACACGGGTGATGGCATACAGTCCTACTTTGGTCAGCAATGCGCCGAACAATGCCCTTACCGCCAGCGGAGGAGCGCTGTAGGAATCCGGAAGCCAGAAGAAGAGCAGCAGACCCGCCTTGAGTGAGAACACGAGCAGCAGCAGCACAGCGATAACATTCATGACGCCGCCCTGTCCTGCCTCTGCGACACGCATAGCCAGATGTGCCATGTTAAGCGTGCCTGTCGCACCATACAGATAAGCAATTGCTGCTACAAACAGAGCAGAGGAAATGACATTGACCAGTATATATTTCAGCGTCTCGCGCAGCTGGACTCTCGTACCGCCCAGCACAATCATGGAATAGGAGGCAACCAGCAGCACCTCAAAGCAAACGAACAGGTTGAACAAGTCACCGGTAAGGAAGGATCCGATCACGCCTGTGAGCAGAAAGTGGAAAAACGTGTAGTAGTAGAACCGCTCCCGCTCCTCACCGATGCTGGCAAAGGAAAAGAACAGGCAAGCTGCACCTACGACCGCCGTCACCAGGACCAGCAGCGCCGCAAACATATCTGCAACAAAGATAATGCCGTACGGCGGCAGCCATCCTCCCATATGCAGCGTTTGAATTCCATCCGTTTTAACCTGGTACACAATCGTTACCGCAACTGCAATATTCAGAAACACACTGACCGCACTGATAATACGCTGCAGGCCAATCTGCTCTTTCAGAAAAATCAGGATCACTGCCGTAAAAGCCGGAATCAGCAGAGGCAGCACCAGCAGGTTGTTCATGGTCTCTCCCCCTTGCTGCCTTCCACATCATCCATACCTGCCGAACGGTAAGCCCGGTAAGCAAGAACGATGAAGAAAGCCGACACCCCGAAGCTGATTACGATCGAAGTGAGGATAAGCGCCTGCGGCAGGGGATCGACATAAGATTCCGCTTTCTCGCCAAGCAGCGGTGAAGCACCGGTCTTGAGTCCGGCCATGGTGAGCAGCAGCAGATGAACCCCGTGAGTAATCAGTGTCGTCCCCAGCAGGATACGAAGCAGGCTTTTGGAGAGCACCAGATACACACCCACAGTAAACAAGACACCGATCGCCAGGGCAATAAGGAGTTCCATCAGTTATCCCTCCCGATCGTAAAGATTATATTCATTGTGACACCGATAACCGACAGGTAGACACCCAGATCAAACAGCATCGCTGTGGTCAGCTCGGTTGTACCCATTACCGGCAGATCAAAATAGCCAAAGTCCTGGCTGAGGAAGGGTACATCATATAAAAACGACCCTATCCCGGTCAGGAAAGCCAGTAGGATACCAACTGCAATTAGCACACGGTAATTGACCGGAAGAACCTTTTCAACAAAATCCATACCGAACGCGATAGCCAGCAGTATAAGCGCTGCCGCAGCCATCAGGGCTCCGATAAAGCCGCCGCCCGGATTATTGTGACCGGCAAAGAACAGATATAAAGAGAACGTAATGATGATGACGAATGCTACCTTCGCTACCGATTGAAGCAGCACGTCATTGCTGCGGGAGTAAAGGGGCTTTTCATCGTCAAACATGCTCTTAACTGCTGCAGGCTTATTATCCGGTTCCACCTTCAGCTTGATCATGGAATAAATGGCCAGCGAGGCCAGTCCCAATACGGTAATTTCAAACATGGTATCGAATCCGCGGAAATCCACCAGCAGAACATTGACGATGTTTTTGCCGCCGCCCAGCTTATAGCTGTTCTCTGTATAGAAGGTTGATATGGATTCAAACGGGCTGCTGTCAAGCGCCGCCAGGGCGACCAGCGTCATGGTTGCTCCGAACCCGATGGATATAATCAGCTTCGGCAGCTTCAGCTTGAATTTCACCTTCTCCCGCCCAAGCCTTGGCAGATGCCTGAAGCAGAGCAGGAACAGTGTGACAGACACTACCTCGACAATCATCTGGGTAAGTGCCAGATCAGGTGCACGGAACAGGATAAAGAGCAGCGTTACCATGTAGCCCACCATGCCTGTCAGCAGAATCGCCGACACCCTGGACTTGGCGAACGGAATGGCCAGTGTACCGGTCAGAAGGACCAATACGGCAACTACTTCAAAGAAGGATACCGGAGCATACTCGCCCTGACCCAGGGTAATGCCGTCTGTATACAGCATGGACCCGCCTACAACCACAATGATCAATGTAAAAATATACATCAGGTAATGCCGCATTGAGCCCGTCATATAGAGCCCGGTAATCGAACGTGAAGTCCGCTCGACGAGCCGGATACTTCCGTCATATACCTGGTTAAGCGTATAGCCTCTGCCTCTGCCCCATTCTTTATCCACGAGGCTAAGCCGGCCATAGATCCGGTACACAACAATCCCCAGAATAATAACACCCAGCGTCATCCAGACTTCGGTAGTGAAGCCGTGCCAGAAATAAATATTGACGTAAAAAGGAGAGCCCGCTGCTATCTGCGGATGGATCGCATTCATACCCGGTACAATCAGCGTTTTGGACAGCATATTCGGGAACAGGCCAGTCACCACTGCCAGCAAAGCCAGCAGGATCGGCGACAGCAGCAGCCCGAACGGCGCCTCATGCGGTTTCTTATCCAGCTTCTCAGGCTGGTACTTTCCGAAGAAGGTATGGAAAACCATAATCATGCTGTATGCAAAGGTAAAGATGCTTGCAATCCAGGCTACAACCGGAACGATTGTAAACAGGGATTGCACGCTCAGGATATCGAGCTCCCTGATATTCAGAACTGCAGTGAAGAACATTTCCTTACTAAGGAATCCGGCGAACGGCGGCAGACCCGCCATCGAGAAGCTTCCGATCAGCGCAACTGTAAAGGTAACCGGCATCAGTGATACCAGCCCGCCCAGCTTGCGCAGATCACGGGTATTCGTCTCATGGTCGACGATTCCGACAACCATAAACAATGAACCTTTAAATATGGCATGGTTAAATAAATGGAACAGCGCTGCCGTTGTTGCGGCGGTATAGTATACAGCTTCTTCACCCGTATAGAATGAAGCTGCCGATCCCATTCCGAGTAATCCCATAATCAGTCCTAGCTGACTGATAGTGGAGTAGGCTAACAGAGCCTTCAGGTCCGTCTGCTTCATCGCCTGGATCGATCCATAGATCAAGGTGATCAGGCCGACACCCGACACAATCCAAAACCACTCATGTTGCCCCGCAAACACCGGGCTGAAACGCGCGACCAGATACAGGCCGGCTTTGACCATGGTTGCCGAATGCAGGTAAGCACTGACCGGAGTCGGCGCTTCCATTGCATCAGGAAGCCAGATGTGAAACGGAAACTGGGCTGACTTGGTAAAGGCCCCTAGCAGGATAAGCAGCATCGCAGGTATAAATAGCGTATGTCCGCTAATATCGCCAGCCTGGCTCCAGATTTCCCGGATGCTGAATGTCCCGGTCATGACATACAGCATCAGGAAGCCTGCGAACATCGCCAGACCGCCGAAAACGGTAATCAGCATCGACTTGAGTGCACCGTAACGCGACTTCTGTCTGCGGTGCCAAAAAGCAATCAGCAGGAATGAGGATACACTGGTCAACTCCCAGAAACCGTACAGCACCATCAGATTATCGGACAGTACGACTCCAAGCATAGCCCCCATGAATAACAGCAAATACACATAAAACGGGGTCAGCTCTTCCTTTCGTTTGTCCAGATAGTAAATGGAATAGGTGATGACGAGCGTCCCCATCCCTGTAATCAGCAATGCAAACAGCAAACTTAATCCATCCAGGTGGAACACCAGATCAATGCCAAGTGACGGAATCCATGATACAGTCTCGTATCCGGAGTCCCCTCCCTTGATGACCGGTATGCGGGTCAAAAAATAAACGAACAGCGCCAGCGGTCCGGCAAGCACCATCCACCCTCTATGGAGTTTCGGCAGCTTCCCGCGTAGAAGCGCTATCATTAGGGCCAGCAGAAACGGAACAAGAACGGTTATATGAAGCAAAGGCAAGCCTCCTTTTCCACCCTGTATTTTTAAGTTGTGAACAATGGTACTTACTCCCGGAAGCAAATAATGGCTACAGCGGGTCGGTCAAAACCCCCTCGCAGATATGCAAATATCTCGCCTTACCATCTTGCTCAATTCTGAACAAGCCATTCTCAAATTCGGTATGCAATTCATGAAAAAATTTCCCTTTAATAAAATCTGTTCCCTCCGGCTCATCGCTAAGCTGATAAACACCTCCGTTTTTGACCAGATAGGAAACAACGCCTTCTTCATGCGTTTCTTCAAGACCCGCGCGCATCCGCTGGACAGCCACAACATGCAGATCCATCATCTTCATTTTGCTGATCAGCTCATTGACAAAATTACGCTTGGTCAGCTCCTGCCACAGGGTCTGAGCGGACTGTCCGATAATGATCTGGGTTACTTCTTTTTCTTCAGCTGCTTCGACGATAACATCTGTAGTCTTGCGGCCCCGGCGTTTGCGGACCATGAACTCAGCGCCGGCCTCCTCAGCCAGACGTTTCCAGACAGCCATAAACATTTCCTTGCTCTGATTGTATTCATCCGTGTCTGAACTATCGACATTAAGCACATACAACGGTGCCCCGATAAGCTCGGACAGCTGGACACCGCGCCGGATTAAACGCTCTCCGTGGGGACCATAATGAACACATACCATAATCTTTTCCTTGTGAATGACCTTCGCCCTCCTGTTTGAATTGGGCAAGAAATACAAAAGGAGCCTACTGGCGTAAGCCCCTTTCTGTTGTTCTGCACCCTGAAATGTTATATTTAAAGTATATCGATTAACATACTGTTTGTAAAGTTTACGGACATGGTAAAGTCAAGATGACAGGAAGCAGGGATTAGGATGATCTATGTTGCACTACTAAGAGGCATTAACGTCGGCGGAAACAATATCATCAGCATGAAGCTGCTCAAGCAGACGTTTGAACAGGCCGGAATGACCTCAGTAACTACTTATATCAACTCCGGGAATATCATTTTTGCTGCTAATCATTCGCGGGAGGATTTGCCGGATCTGCTCGAACAGGCTATTCAAAAAGACTTCAGCCTTAACATTAAAGTACTGATCCGGAGCCTGGATGAGATCCGTACAGTCATGGAGGCCATTCCTGACTCCTGGAGCAACGACGACAAGCTCAGAAGCGATGTCATGTTCCTGTGGGATGAAGCAGACGATGAATCCGTACTGGACAAGCTGCCGCTGAAGCCCGGAATCGGTACCCTCCTGTACGTTCCCGGCGCCGTATTGTATTCCGTGGAGCGCGAGAATGTAATCAAAAGTGCAATGGCCAAGCTCATCGGCAGCACAGTGTACAAGCTTATGACCGTGCGTAATGTGAATACGACCCGCAAGATTTACCAGCTTATGCTGGCGGCAGAAGCGCAGCAGGCATAAAAAAACTGCACCTCCGGATGTTCTGAAACATCAAAGCCGCACCTAAGGCTTATAGCTGTAAGCTCTCAGGTACGGCCTCTATTTAACGCTACGGCAAATATCTTTCTGCTATCCGGATTACCCTGCCATCCTGCGTTGTTACGGTGCAAAGCATCCCGGAGTCGGACATTATATCAAGCCGCTCTACAAATTCCGCCCTGCTGACTGCTTTGGGTGAAGCTCCGTCCATAATAATAAACTCTGCTTCGTCCGACAGCTCCAGCGGGTCCTTGATGGCAAGCTTATTCAGGACGTAGAAGCCTCCCGGCATATCACGCTCCGGGTCAATGCCCAGCCTCCGCAGCCTGGCCGGATCTTCATCCTCTGTCAGCCACTCCGCATTATCGAATTTAAATCCGGGCTCCGTCAGAGTCATAGCGCTGACGTACCCCAGAAGCTCACTTACCGGGGAGACAGTGAAATCTGCAGCTGTAGCCGGAATATGCAGCTCAATCTGCTCTTTGGTAAGGTTCCAGCCCAGCTCATCCTGTACGAATGCAGCCGCTGCCTGTGCAGGGTCCAGCAGCTCAGCTGCCTTCTGCCCCTGGTCTGCCTCTGCCTGCAGGCCGGCAAAATAATCTGCGGAAGGTAAGGATGTATCCGGAGTCTCGAAATACTCATAGCCGTTGCCATCCTTCCAGCGTTCGACAACCCAGATGCCGGAATCGCCCTGCACTGCCGGCTGGGACAGCAGCAGATGGGCAGAGGTTCCATCCGACATCTCAAACTTCGCAATCGCATGATTACCGCTGTACGTCTCATGTTCCAGCATCCCTTTGCCCTCAAAGAAGACCTGCAGGGCCGTTTCCCGTCCGGCCGGTGTACCCAGATCGTATTCCGCACTCCAGATTACACCTTCATAACGTGGAGTATCTCCTTCATAAGCAAACACCAGCACCGGTTTACCCATACTGCTGTCTTCCGTAATCTTACCGTCGACCGCGTTCATACCGCCAGCCAGCGGCAGCTTGCTGAGGTCATCCGGCTCCAGCCGGTACTCCAGCCGCCACAGTTCAAGCGGCTCCGGCAGCAGACCCTCTACCCGGCCGGCCTGCTCAAACACGGTCATTTCGCTGTCTACAATGACAGCGCCGCTTACCCCGTTCTCTATCCCAGCTATCTGGTCCGCTATATATTGCTTGGCATAATCGTGTTCAGTCAGCGTTTGTGAGCGCATATTCCCCGTTAAACCGGCAATTGCAACAGTTATAATGACTAATGCTGCTGCTGACGCAACCGCCAAGAAGGACGGCTTCCGGTAATTCAGAATATTTTTGATCCGCCCTTTCGTGCTGTTCTCACCGAAGGCAAGCGGAGTGCGGCCTGTAAAGGTTCTGCCTGTCGACAGCGAGAGCAGCGAGGTAGAATAGTCCTTCTTGATGCCGCTGCCCAGCTCCCGGATCACCGCCTCATCGCAGGATTTCTCCATATCCTCATCCATGAATCGGACAGCAAGCCAGACCAGCGGATTGAACCAGTTCAGGCAGTGCGCGGCAAAAGCGGCCAGCTTCACCAGATGGTCAAGCCTGCTGATATGAACCTGCTCGTGCCGGATGATATAGCCGCGTTCATGTTCTCCAAGCCCTGCAGGCAAAATAATGCGGGGCTTCAGCAGGCCGAACACGAACGGAGTCTTCGCCCCGCCCCACTCGTAGATGTTTCCACTTTGATGCCGGGCCCCCTTCAATTGCCTGTTTAACCGAACGGCTGAGACAAGGCCGCCCGCCAGCATAACTGACATTCCGCCGAGCCAGACATACCCTGCCACAGTCTGCCAGGGTTCTGATGATGATGATTTGGCGGCTGCAGCTGCCACAGGGAGTGTTCCAGCCTTTCCCGGTGAAGCAGTACCTGCCGCCAAGCCGTCCTCATCCGCAGTGGAACCGCCAATAGTGCCTCCCGCCGTACCGCCTGCCGGTCCTGAAGGCTCTGCCGCTGAATCCGGAGGATGCTGCACTATAGTCTGTATACCGTCTGCGGCTGTCTGCAGATTGCCCGTCCCCAGTTCCGGCAACAGACTGTAGGACGTTTCAAAGGATAACGGACAGAGCAGACGAAACAGCACCGCGAACCAAAGGATATAAGAGAGCAGCTTAGGTGCCTTTCTTAGCATGACCCTGGCAACCAGTACGAGTGTGATGACATAGCTTCCGGCAACGCTCATCTGCAGCACGGTCTGAAAAATAGCCGTCATGACTATTCCTCCTCTTTCTCGTTAATCAGCTTCAGCAGCTCGTCAATCTCCTTCTCTTCCAGCTTCCGGCTGCGCGTGAACGCAGCGAGAAAGCGCGGCAGCGATCCCCCGAACGTCTCTTCCACGAACTGCTTGCTTCTCTCAGCATGGAAATCCTCCTTGCTGATCAGTGACACCACCGTTCCTTCTCCGTTATGAAATAGCCCTTTAGCCTCCAGCCGTTTCAGCATGGTATAGGTAGTCGATTTCTTCCAGCCCAGCTCGGCTTCGCACAGCTTCACCAGCTCTCCGGAGGGCAGCGGCTCCCCCTTCCAGATCAGCTCTGCCAGTCTGGCCTCTGTTTCCGTCAGCTTTACTGTTTTCAATATATTCAACCCCTCACGGTTTACAATTTGTAGACCTCCTGTTTTTACCAGTTTACAACTTGTAGACCGATTTGTCGATACTCAAGCACATAAAAAGGCAGCTGGCGCACTTTAGCTACTTGTTTCAGTCTCCTCAAGTTTTTTATTACATCGAATGTATTGTTAAAATCTTCTATATTGCAATGGTTTGTTTTATAATTTCATAGAAGTAACTATAAGGAGGTACAGGAAAAATCAGCACAACTTTTGAAGTGTACCCGGGGATCCCTGAAGTTCCAGCTGTAACAGCATTGCTGGAGCTTTCTAACAGGAAGCTGAGCCGCTTTTTAGAAGGATATGAAGTGAAGCAGATGCCGCAAATTCATGTCCGACTGGATGAAGCCATCCTTTTGCCAGGTGATGCAAGTCTCCAAACTGCAGATTGGGATGCAGAGTATGCCTGGTTTTATGTTGAACCGAGTGATGGCGGAGGGACGGATGCCTATTACTGTAAAGTTGATGAGCTCACTTTGGAGATTTGGGATAGTTTCAGAGAGTATGGAGATACATACATCAACGTGATTGACTCTTTGTCTATCGGGCATTACTGGACATTCCGCAGATCAGCGGGGCAGCCTGCAATTATCAATCTGGCTTATGGCCTTATTGCCTCTGCCTTGGCTGAACTGACAAAAGGGTATATTTATTCTGATGACGGGGCCTGGTATGGCAGACCTATTCGAGCGGAAAGGTTTGATTCTCTCTACTTCAATGCAGAAAAAGCCGACACAATGGAAAATGCCTTATGGTACGAGAATTGTTTGGATGACATCGTTACTGAGTACACCGGCAAGCCGCTAGACCTCCAGTATCAGCAATTTGAATTTAATGAACGATCCAGGGAGCAGCGTTTAGTATATTATCCTTCGGGCAGGCTATTTAGCGAAGGTCCGGCTGAGGAGGACCGGTTGTTAATGATGTTAAGCCCCTGTGGTGATTTTCCTTATTGGATCATTAATCTTAATGACCTTGCTGCGGGCAGAGAAGCTTTATTCCAGCAAATGCGGCTGCTTGATATAAAAAACGGATACCGTTTAACAAATCATCCTGTTAAAGCGTTTATGGCTGAGTATAGGAACTTTAAAATACTTCTTGAGCGTCCGGATGTGGACTTTTGGGCGAATCCGTTATGCATCGAGGATGCAGAAGTATTGAAGCGGCAGCTTACCTGAACACCTATACCTTTCAGATTGAAGGCCGGATCACCGCTCTCTCAGAGCAGCTGATTCGGTCTTTTGCCGTATCTAAAAGATTTATTCTTGATTAATCGTAATATTTACGATAATATCTTTATTCGTAACCATTACTAATTAAGAGGGTGCATCATGAAAAAGAGTACACAACCATCTCCGCTGCGTTTTTTCTCCTCCCGCACAGCCTTCCGGCTCTGCCTGAGTCTGCCCATGCTCGTTATATTGACTCTATTAAGCGCATGTTCAGAGAGTCCGCAAAGCGCCTCAGACGAAAGCACAGATAAAAAGCATATCCATTTCCTCTATAATTTCTCCACCCGTTCACTCGATCCGCATGTCGATTCCAGCTATGTCCCGCTGCGCGCCGGCATTACCGAAACGCTGGTCAAGCTGGACGAAGAACAGCTGAAGGTCGTCCCCTGGCTTGCTGAATCCTGGGAAGGAGGGGACGGTATACACTGGACCATTAACCTGCGGGAAGGCATCACGTTCCACAACGGCAAAACAATGGACGGCGCTTCTGTAAAAGCATCGCTGGAGCGGGCCATGACCGAGAACGTTGCCATCCGCAATGCGCTCAACATCAGTCAGATTGAAGCGGAGGGCAATCAGCTGAGGATTTCGACTACCCGGCCTTTTCCGGAGTTCATCAGCGAGCTGGTCAACCCGAACGTGTCCATCATTGATGTGACGGAGAGTGATTTCAACCAGCGGCTCACCGGCACCGGCCCGTTCCGGCTTGTCTCCTTCGCCCCGGGCAGCAAGCTTGAGCTTGCGCGCTATGATGCGTACTGGGACGGTGCGTCCAAACTTGATTCCGTCACCTTTTCCTTTAACGAGGATGCCAATGCCCGCACGCTCGCCCTGCAGTCCGGCCAGGTAGACATTGTCTACGTCCCGAAGTGGAAAGCCTGGAAGTACTGCGGGCACAAAAAGGGATCGAAGTAGAGGCTACCTCTACCTTCCGTGTGCATCAGATGACGATGAACATGGAGCGCAACAGCATGCAGGATGTCCGGGTCCGCCGCGCGGTGGATGCGCTGATTAACCGGCAGGAGATCGTGGATACTATCCTCCTTGGCTACGGTGAAGCTGCAAAAGGCCCTTTCCTGCCCTCCCTGCCGTTCGCCCCATCCTTTGAACCGGGGCCAAGCGGTGAAGCAGCCGCTGTCCAATATTTGAATGAAGCAGGTTACTCCCTTCAGGACGGGGTTATGCAGAAGAACGGCAAGCCGCTTCAGCTAGTACTGCTTACATACAGCGCCCGTGCTGACCTTCCGCTGATTGCCCAGGTCTTCCAGTCAGATGCGAAACGGATCGGGGTAGCGGTTGAAATCCGCCAGATTGATACGCCCGAGGATTATATGGCCTCGAACCGGGACTGGGATCTGGCCACCTACAGCAATCTGACCGCTCCCCGCGGAGATGCCGGCTATTATCTGAATGCCACCTATCATCCGGACGGAGCCCTTAATTTCAGCGGGGCCGAACAGCCGGAGCTGACTGCTATAATTGATAAGCTGAATCAGACCGTGGGTGCAGAAGAACGTGCAGCATTAGCAGAACAGGCTGCCAGCTATGTCCATGAGCAGATGATCAACTCCTTCATCCTTCATCCGTCCACCATTGTCGCTTATAACAGTGAGAAGGTTAAGAACTGGGTAACTACCCGGAGTGAGTATTACATGATCACGAATGAACTGGATGTTCAGGAATAATGCTGCGTCTTATTGCCCGCAAGTTTCTAGAAGTTGTCCTGTTTCTGCTCTTTATAACCTTTATCAGCTTCCTGTTCATCCGGCTTGCTCCCGGAGATCCCGCGCTGACCATACTGAACGTTGACGAGCTCTCGGTAAGCCAGGAACAGATTGAAGCCTTACGCGAGGAAATGGGCTTCAATGATCCGCTCCTTGTCCAGTATGGACACTGGCTGGGACGATTTCTGCAGCTGGACTTCGGCAATTCTTATGCCACCGGCGAGCCGGCCTTTGAGCTGATTACTGACAGCCTGCCGGCTACTCTGGAGCTGACATTAGGCTCATTGGCAGTCATGATCATGCTCACCCTGCCGCTTGCCTCTTTGTCCGCGCTTTACCGTGACAGCTGGCTCGACAAGCTCAGCCGCTCCCTGTCCGTGATCGGTGCAGCCGTGCCCAGCTTCTGGCTCGGCCTGATCCTGATTGATCTCTTCGCCGTCCAGCTGGGCTGGCTCCCCACAATGGGGCGCAGCGGCCTCTCTTCGATGATCCTGCCTTCTCTTACCCTCGGACTGGCCATTTCCAGCGTCTATCTCCGGCTGCTCCGTTCCAGCCTGCTGGACTCACTGGGAGAGGAATTCATCGTCTCCGGCAGAGCCCGAGGCATTCCGGAGTGGCGCATCTTCTGGACTTATGCTTTCCGTCACAGCCTGCCGCCTGTCATTACGGTGTTTGGCGTCAGTCTGGGCAGCCTGATCGGCGGAGTCGTCGTCATCGAGGTGCTGTTTGCTTATCCCGGCATCGGGAAACTGATTGTGGACTCCATCCGCCAGCGTGATTACCCGGTTATCCAGGGCTATATTCTCGTTATGGCCATTACTGTATTTGCTGTAAATACAGGGGTTGATTCTCTTAACCGTTATTTGAAGCCTGAGCTATGATTAAAAGGAGGCGGGGTGTAGAAATGCTACGCTTGCTAAAAGAGACTCAGACCAGTCCAGCCAGGAAGCTGCGGCTTGGCGCAGCCGCTATATTCGCTGCCCTCCTGCTTCTTGTATACCTCTATACAGCTTTTGTTCTGCGGCATGACCCGACGCTGACGGATCTGGGCATCCGCCTGCAGGGGCCAAGCCTGGATCACCCGCTGGGAACGGACCATCTGGGCCGTGACGTGCTGACCCGGCTGATGCTCGGCGGACAGCAGACCATAGGATACAGCCTGCTTGCCCTCGCCGCCGCACTGTTGATTGGCACCGCGGCAGGCATGGTAGCCGGTTACCGCGGCGGCTGGCTGGACCGCGTCTTCATGCGTATTGCCGACGGCTTCCTGGCCTTCCCGGACATGATCGTCGTCATTGTACTCAGCGGGCTGCTCGGGCCCGGTCTGCACAGCATGATCATAGCCATTGTAATGGTGAAATGGGTCAGCTATGCCCGGGTAGTACGAACCACCGTTATAACCGAATCCAAGCAGGATTACATGCTCGCTGCCCGTACCAACGGTCTGTCTCCGGCCAGGATGCTCACCAGGCATCTGCTCCCGCATATTGCCGGACAGGTACTGGTCCTGGCCAGTCTTGATCTGGGAAAGGTTATTCTCTTGATCTCCTCGCTGTCGTATATCGGGCTTGGTGTGCAGCCGCCGACACCGGAATGGGGAGCGATGCTGAACGACTCAAGGCCCTACTTCCAGCTTGCTCCCGAGCTGATGCTTTTCCCTGGACTGGCAATTGTACTAGTCGTCCTGTGCTTTACGGTACTGGGAGATTCAATCCGGGATCTATACGACGTTAAAAAGGAGGTGCGCGGATAATGCTGCATTTTGATGAGATTACGATACGTAACCGTTCACGGGTGCTCGTTGACCGTGTGTCTTTGAATGTCCTGCCGGGAGAATGGCACGCCCTGGTCGGGCAGAGCGGCAGCGGCAAAAGCCTGCTCTCCCGCAGTGCCGGCCTTCTGCTTCCGCCCAACCTGTCTGCCGAAGGCAGCATCCGTTTAGGTGATACTGAGTTGACTGGAATGAACCGCCGAAACATCAGACAGGTGTTAGGCCGGAGGCTGGCTTACATCTTCCAGGATTATCAGGCTGCCTTCGCCCCCTTCCGTACCATCGGCCAGCATTTCAGCGAGGCGATCGCCATCCATGATAAAGAAAATCTCAAAGAAGCCCGGAGCCGTACCGCTATTGCCCTGGAATCCGTCGGACTGGAAGGCAGCCTGGCGGGGAGGTATCCCTTTCAGCTAAGCGGCGGCCAGCTGCAGCGCGCCTCCATCGCGCTTGCCCTGCTGTTCACACCGGATGTGCTTATTGCGGATGAAGTCACTACAGCACTTGACAGTGTAAGCGGACACCGTGTGCTGAGCCTGCTGAACAGGCTGCGGCTGGACACCGGCTGCTCCATCCTGTTTATCACCCACGACTGGCGGCATGTCCGGCGGCATACCGACCGGATTGCCGTCATGAAGGAAGGCCGGATTGTGGAGGCCGGAGGAACGCACAGGGTGCTCGATCACCCGCGTCACGATTATACGCGCCAGCTGATCGCTGCCGCCCCTGTGCTGACCCGCCTGCCGTCCGGACTACAGGAGGTGGGCGGGTGAGTACATCTCTGCTGTCCGTAGAACAGCTGACCAAAGAATACAAGAACGGCAAACACGCTATCCGTGGCGTAAGCTTTAGCCTGGAACAGGGCGAATGCCTGGGCCTTGTTGGAGAGAGCGGCTGCGGAAAAAGCACACTGGCACGCTGTCTGCTGCGGCTTGAGCCGGTAACCGGCGGAACTATAACCTTCAAGGGGCAGCCGATCCAGCAGCTGAATGAAAAGCAGCTGAACCCCTACCGGCGGGACATGCAGATCGTGTTCCAGAATCCTGCTGCGGCTCTTAATCCGCGGCTGCGCATCAGAGATAGCCTGCTGGACCCGTATAACCAGTACAGCCGCCATATGCAGCACAACTATTTCAGCAGCTCTTCCCGCTCTGCCTTTGTTGATGAGCTGCTGGAAGCAGTAGAGCTGCCCTCTTCCCTCGCCGGACGTTATCCTCATGACCTGAGCGGCGGCCAGAAGCAGCGGGTAACCATAGCCAGGGCGATCAGCATAGAACCGGCGATGATTGTGCTCGATGAGCCGACAGCGAGTCTCGATGTGTTATCCCAAGGGGCCATTCTCACGCTGCTGGAGCAGCTGCAGCGCCAGCTGAATCTGGCTTATCTGTTTATTTCCCATGATCTGGCTGCAGTCAGCCGGATGAGCAGCCGCCTACTGGTAATGCGTGAAGGGCAATTCGTTGACGAATTTGCCCGGCAGGACATGTTCGCGGAGGACAGGCATGAATATACGAAAGAGCTAATCTCCATCTATTGAATAATAAACTGAGCCCTGCTCTATTTGTCTTGTATTTGCGGCAAGGCTTGTCCATTCTCTTCCCTTCGCTTACAATGAAACCAATTGATAATCATTCTTAATTGACGGGGGAGACGCTATTGCCGGATACACAAACACATCCATTCGGAATCAGCCATTATATAGAAACTCCTGACGGCCGTAAGCTTCATTATATGGAGAGAGGAAGCGGAGCAGTCACTGTCGTGTTCGAATCAGGCATGGGAATGTCCCGCTCATGCTGGGGGCTTGTACAGCCGCTGATCGGGGAAGCAACACGCGCTGTCGTTTACGACCGGGCAGGCATCGGCCGCAGCGAAGCCGACTCTGCTCCACGGACGCTCGCCCGTATTGCCGGGGATCTGAGTTGTCTTCTGCAGCAGCTTGGCAGCGGACCGTTCATTCTGGTCGGCCACAGCTGGGGCGGACCGGTTGTCCGTTCTGTGGCAGCCTCACTTGGCCCCGGCCTGATCCGTGGGCTGATTCTCGTCGATCCGACGGATGAAAACTGCAGCATGTATTTCAGCGAGGCTGCAGCGAAGCATTACGGCAGAATGGACTTCATTATTCCACTGATGATGAAAAGCGGCCTGTACAAGCTGATCGGGAGCAGACCCGGCAGGGTTCAGCCTGCCGAGATTTATGCTGATCACAAGCGTGAGGACTTTACGGCGCAGGCAGGCCGGACCATACTTGCAGAGGGCAGGGATTTCATACGGGATCTGAAAGGACTGCTGGACCAGCCGGTGCCGCTCGGCAGTATCCCCCTGACCATCATCTCCGGCACCCATATTTCGCGGATGGAGAAGAAGACCAGACCTGTGCTGCTTGAAGCCCACCGGAAAACGGCGGCAGGCCACCCGGGCAGCAGGCTCGTCGAAGCCAGCCGTTCCGGGCATATGATCATGTATTCAGAGCCCCGGCTGATTGTGGACGAAATTATGCGGATGGTTTGATAACCCTGAAGCTTACCAAAAAGCACAAAAAAGCCCGCATTCTATGCGGGCTTTTTAGCATACTCATTTACCGCTCCCGGTTCACCACATAATTAAGCAGATGCTTCAGGAAAGGGATATTGCGGGGAATTTCTTGCAGCGCGTCACTTGCCAGACAGTAATGCTGCCACATTTCCTTTCCGGCACCATCCTGCCCGAGAATCGAGACGAAATTCGACTGGTTATTGAGTACGTCGTTGCCGGCGGGCTTGCCGAGCACATGAGCTTCCCCTTCCACATCCAGCAGATCATCCCTGATCTGAAAAGCAATCCCCATATGGTAAGCAAACCGCTTCAGTGCTTCAATCTCCGCTTCTTCCGCTTCAGCCAGCATCGCCGGCATCACCAGACAAGCCTCAAAAGCGACTCCTGTCTTGTAAAAGCATATCCTGTCCAGCTGCTCCAAAGTCAGGGCTTTACCTTTGGAATCGAGATCCATCATCTGTCCCATGCACATATCCGCTGCCTTTTGCGCCGAATAACGGATCAGGCCCAATACGGTCTCCGGCTTGAAGCGGATCAGGGACGCCTGCTGGAAGGTCGCCTGCTGGATCAGGTACAGTCCGGTTAATTCGGCTACCGCGCTGCTCTGAACCTGGTGCAGCGTCTCGCGTCCTCTGCGGGTCGGCGCGTTGTCCTGCGAAGGCAAATCATCAAAGATCAGCGATGCCGTATGCATATATTCCAGCGACCGCAGCAGAGGCATGATTGCCGGTGCGTCCAGCCCGTATCCGTTCACACCCATAACCCAGGTCAGAATGGGACGCACCCGCTTCCCGTCCCCTTCCAGACTATAATTGGCGGCATGGATCAGCCGTTCCTGCATAACCGGCAGGCTCTGCGGACTGCTGAACCTCAGTTCATTATTGATCAGGGAGCGGACATTTTGCAGGGTGCCGGAGAATTCCTCCTGCTCCCGGGCATCCTGTTTGAGCTGATCGATTAACCCGTCACGCAGCAGCTTGTCAAAAAAGTCCACGTCATCCGCCTTGCTGACCATTTTCTGCAGTAAACGGCCCAACTCCCCTAAGTCGCCGGCAAAAAGCTTCATCGTCTCATTGTATTTGACGGCTCCAGCACGTTCCCTGTACCGTTTAAGCCCGTTGACCGCCCTGTCCAGTATAACTTCGCGTGCTTTGGAATCAGAATGGTAGACACTGTGTATCAGGTTGGCAACAACCGCCCAGTAGACTTCAAAAGGATTAATCAGATCAGGCCTTTCCTGATGATACTTTAAATAATAAGTATAAGGGGTGACAGCCCCGTCTTTCAGGTCTTGCTCCATATCGGCAAAATCATCCGCCAGCTGATTGTAAATGCCGAAGAAAAAGGTCCGCTCCTCAAAGCCTTCATCCGGGGGAGCACTAATCACTGAACGGGCAATCAGCCGGGATGAGGACGATTTCAGAATGACGGGGATATACAGCTCCTCATTGGTGTATTCCTTATAGGAAAGAAGCTTGACCCGGTCAATATCCTGAGCCTGAAAAAAGACATGGGACTGGGCAAAAAAGGTCTGCCGGCTGTCCGCATCCTGATGATCCCTGATATAGACAAATGCTTCTGTAAGCTCCTTATGGATGTACTGTATCAGCTGCCTGTTCTGACCGGACCATACGCCCAGCTCAGGCACTTCCCCGGACAGCAGTGCACTGCCGATTAATGCGGAATACTGCTCCTTTTCAAGGGGAGTCAGAATACTCGAATCCAGCAGATCATCCACAAACGGATAGGTCAGACCGTAGGAATAACCGAGCCTCACTGCAGCGTCCAGTCTGCGGGAGCGCTCCGCCGGCGCTGCATCTTCCCCCATTTCGTCAATGACATGCAGGACAACCCCGATAATAATCTTGATCAGCTTGCGCTGGGCATGCTCTGCGCTCATTCCCTCGGGAATATGGGCAGCTACGGCCCGCAGCTTCTTGAACAGCCAGATGATTGCCGTCTCTATACCTTCTTTCCGGGCCCAGCGGTACACCTCCGCCAGATTCATAAACTCCGGTCCCGTAGTGCCGTTCCTGGCGGGGGGTCTTGACAGAAGCCGGCTCATATCATCAGCTGTGCGCTGTATGCGCCGCTGCGTCTCCGGAGCATTCAAATCCTTGCCTAAATCTCTCATGTACATATAGGAGATGCTGCGGTTCAGATATTCTGTCAGCTTCCCTGTAACTTTAAGCCACTGAATGTACCGGTAAAAATCCCGGGTATCCGGTTTACGGCCTGCTCTTGAGAAAAAGGATAATCCGCTGAAGCGCCGGAGATGATTTCTTTTCCATATCTGAATGTCTTCGGTCAGGACCTGGATTTGCAATTTGTTGGTAACCTGGTTATGAAGTGCCGTGAAGTATTTGAGCGCCTTCTGTTCCGCATTGCCATACTCCTCTGTTGCTGTCTTCCTGAAGTTTTCTTTCATTCGATGCACAACCCTTGGCTCTTATTTGTACTGTAAACAACTGGATTTGTCCTGCTAAACAAACACGGTGCAGGCTTTTTCTCCTCCTTATACGGACTGTGGGCAGGAAGGTTACGCTCAATCTATACTGCATCTGAACTTATGTATAAAAAAAAGGCCCCGAAGGGCCCTTCCTGTAATGCTGCAGCTTATTTCTTCAGGCTTAGCAGGTAAGCATCTGCTTCTTCATAAGTCGGATAGTGTACAGCAAAGCTTCCGAACAGTCTCTTCATCTGCATTTTCCAGATTGGAGAGTTAGCAACATAAACCCAGCCGCCAAGACCGTTGGCAACAGCCATTTCACCTGTAGGAGCCAGCATTGCAGCAACCTCAGGGGACAGAATGGTCGGGGAACCTGTTACATCAGTAATCCCGGTGAAGCCCGGTTTGAGCTGTTTCATTGCTTTTTCGAAATCGGAGATGTAAGAAGGCACATCTGCTTCGGTAAGGCCCATTGCTTTTACAACCACTTGATTTTTTGCAGTGTTAACTTCCATTGTGTAAGGCATGCTGATTCCTCCAAGTATAATATTAAATCATATGTACATATGATTTATATCGGTTTTTGTTTAAGCTTTGTTGAGAGAAAAAGGAATATAATTAATGTATTTAATAATATACAGTTCCCTGTCAGGAAGAGCTATTATTTGGTAGCTGAATAGCCACCGTCAATCAAATGAACAGTACCTGTAATGAAACCTGCCTCTTCACTCAGCAGGAAGCAGACAAAGTTCGCTACTTCTTCCGGAGTACCATACCGCTTAAGTGCCGTACCGGAGGCAATTGCCGCCTGCAGACCTTCCACATCATCAGACAGCAGACGCTCATAACGGCCCATCATCACAGTCGGAACCGGTCCCGGTGCAAGCACATTCGCACGAATGTTGAGGTGACCCACCTCAGCCGCTACAGACTTGGTCAAGCCGATAATGGCGTGCTTGCTTGCGGAGTATGCAGCATCGCCGGCCATGCCGATAGTACCATGCAGGGAGGCGCAGTTCAGAATGGATGAACCTGATGTCATATGCGGAAGCGCATATTTCATCATCATGAACTGGCTGTAGAGATTTGTTTCGATAACGCGGTTAAACGTTTCCAAAGGATAGTCTACTACAAGCGTGTTGTCACCGGTGATGGCTGCGTTGTTATACAGGCAGTCAATTTTACCGTAGCGTTCGATGGTTTCTTGGATAACGCCCTGTACAACAGGCTCTTTAGAAACGTCGCCCTGGATAAAAAGCGCCTCTCCGCCCTGTTCAGTGATTTCACGGACCGTAGCTTTTCCCGATTCGGAAATGGTCACACAGACTACTGATGCACCTTCACTGGCAAGCTTGAGGGCTGTAGCCCGTCCGATCCCGCTTCCTGCTCCGGTCACGATTGCTACTTTCCCATTAAATCTGCTACTCATCTAAACACCGCTTTCTTGTTGTAATTTGCTGGCTTTGCCGTTTGAATCCGGGTAATAACTAGCCGGAGAATAGCCCGGGAGGTATTCACAGGGAATCGGTAATGAAGCGGCAGCATCCCCGCTCTGTTACAATCCGCCCTCATGCGAGCTTTTTCGACAAATTAGTTAAATTGTACCATAGAAACACTTGATCGAATACTCCTTTTTGTAAAAAAACACACTGTTATCTGATTTTTTTATTTGTAACCGTAAAAAAAGGAGAGCCGTTTTGCGGCTCCCTGCATTTTTATGAAAATTATACATGATTTCTCTTTATTTGCCTGTGTACAGCTTGGTCTTCATCAAAGCTTCAAGGAAGGAGAATTTGCTGTAGGCTGTTCCGCCTTGAGCGAGCGGGTCTACCAGATTAACATAGACATTTCCGTTCTTCACTGCTTTCAGGCTCTTCCAGATCGCGTTCTTCTGCAGCTCTTCCAGTGCCTTAGGGTTGTCTGCATTCTCATCCTTTGAGAATTGCACAAACAGGTAGTCCGGATTGATTGCAGCGAAGGCTTCCAGAGAAATATTCTGCTGTGCCTTTACCGACTGTACTTCTTTTGGCACGGCTGCGCCGAGATCCGCATACAGGGAACGGTTGAAGAAGACATCCTTAGGATACAGGAACAGGTTGCCGCTGCGGATACGTACCGCTACTACTGTCTTATCTTTAAATTTAGGGGCAAGCTTGGTCTTGGCCACCTTCAGCTCATTCTGGTATTTAACGATGGCCTGGGTGGATTCCTTCTGCTTACCTGTCAGCGCTGCGAGCAGCTTCAGGTTGTCCATCCAGTCTGTTGCAATATGGGATACAGGAATAGTTGTCGCAATTTTAGCCAGCTTTTCATTGGTTTCAGCCGGGAATTTGGTGCTGCTGAGAATAACGGCAGGCTTGATCTTCAGAATGGCTTCGAAGTCAGGCTCTGTTTTTTCGCCGATTCCCTTAACCCCGGTTGAAATTTTAGAGAACAATGAAGGGAATTTACCCCCGACTGTAATCATGCCTTTTGGTTTAAAATTCAATACCAGCGCGTCTTCCATTGCTTCCAGTGCCCCGGTAATGACGATATTATCAGTCTTGGCCGGTACGGTGTATACCTTGCCTTTATAAGTAATCTTCTGCGTGGCCGTTGTAGCTTTTGCAACGTTGACTGGAGCTGCACTCACGCTTGCTGCAGAACCGATGCCCAGTGCCATGACCCCGGCAAGTACCATACCCATAATTCTCTTTTTCATAGCCTACTACCACTCTCCAACATATAATTTTGTTAATAATGATAATCATTATCATAGTAGTTATGATAGAGAAATCTGCAGGCTTTGAACATGGACTTTTCGGGCAAATAACATGGACGAACTGCTAAAGGGGCGGTTATACACTACCTTTTAACTGCCAGACAATAGTTCACATTATCAAAAGCGCTAAGAGGATGTTCCGGCTGCTTGTCATTGTAGGCCTGAAACAGCTCCCTGGTTATTTCCGGCGGTGTAAGGTGCCTATAGATCAGAAGCCCGCAATCCTCCAGCAGCTGCTCCAGCTCCGGATAAGTATAGCTCGCCTTCATGGGCTCGCCTGACCGTGCGGCAATGATAAGCTGCTTTTGGGTCCGCTCCCCGGCTTCCGCAGTGAAGGTAAGGCCGTCGGGATAATCAAAGGCAAAGCTGCTTCCGGCAGGAAGCCTATCTGCAAGCACTGACAGCAGCTGCTTAAACTCAGTCTTGGTCAGATAGTAGCTGATGCCAAGCAGGCTGCTGAAGCTGATGCGGGACGGATCAAATTCAGGAGCCGCCAGTAGCTGCTTCTCCCACCCTGCTTCTGTCAAATCGGCAGGCACCTCATGTACATTGGCAGGCTTGCCGTTAGGTAACACGGCTGTCCGCCGCCGCTTGTCCTCTGCTGTGGCAGGATGATCAATCTCGTAGATCTGCAGGTGATTTGCCCACTCCGGCTGACGGTAAGCAAACGTGTCATATCCGGCCGCAACAATCAGATACTGGCCTGCTCCCAGCATTACCGCATTATGCAGTGCCTGCTCGGTAAAGGCTGCCCGGCCAAGCGGAGTCGGAGACAGCTGCCAGTCAACAACCGCCCTCAGCCCTTCCTCCTGTGAACCTCTGAATTCCGGCAGGAAGAACCCGGTTCCTTGTGACATATTAAATCCGATGTTACGGTACTCCTCATCTGTCAGCATAGCCCTGGCTAGACTATCATTAAATACGGGATGCTGGTTATGCTCTGCATGATAGGCTCTGGCAAACGCGCTGACCAGAGCGGTCAAGCTTCTGTTCTTCATCTTTAATCACCTCATTCCAGTTGTAACATCCGGCTGGCCGGTCAAACAATACTTGATTTTTTTGTTATTTTATGGTATAATAGAGGTATAAAATTTATAAGTTTCACATGTTCGCCATATATAAGGCATTTTTTTATGTAAAAAAGGACTGAACACTTCCCTGAGAGGGATGCTGTTCAGTCCTTTTTTTGGCTGATTTGTTCCTTTAATATCCGTTCAAAATCCCTTGCTTCAAATAGATCTGGTTCTTCCTGCAAGGAGGTCAGATCAGAGATTGGTATAGCGGTCTACCACCTGCTCCAGATAAGCTGAAACCTCCTCTGTACGCTTATTGCCGGATGCATCCAGCAGCGGAATCAGCTTGGCGATGATATTCAGCAATTCATTGTCACCGGGACCCTCCAGCAGGACATCGTCGTAGGCCCGGCGGAGCTCAGGGTCAAGTTCATTGGTATCGTAATCATAGGCCGGGGTATTATCTGCTCCAAGCATAACCATGGGAACTGTATAGGATAGTTCTTCCCTTACGGCTGCAATACGGTTCGATTTCGGATAATCCTGTACGAAATCACTCATGATTGCCGCTCTGCCGATCAGCTCATCCCAGCTTATTACGACAGCAGCATCAAAAGTTGACGGCTTATTGCTCTCTGCTGCCATGATATCAATATAGGCCGAGATGTCTTTGCCGATATAAGGCTTAAACACTTTAAATCCTTCATAATGCACGACCGGATAATACATGCCCTCACTGGTCTCCAGCTTATACCCTTTATCCCAGGTCTGTTCAATAAGCTGGCGGACTCCTGTATCCTTTATCCGCTGCAGCAGCTGTGTATAGGTCAGATCATTGGTAATGTCAGCTTCCATCAGTACCTTCTGCACACTCTCCGGATAGATTTTTTCCGAAAAGCGTCCCAGCTCAGCCTTCTGGGCATTTTCCAGCTGCAGTGTCATTACGGTCGCATACCAGAAGCCGGCTTCATCTATATGGTTGATCAGATATTTGCGTGCCTGAGCCAGGCTTGACGGGTTGCTGATATATTTGCGGAACTGATTATAGACGGCCTGGGCATCAGCTGCTGCAGCCGCAGAGACCGGTTGTGCGCCTGCCGCTAGCGTGCCTCCAGTAAGAGTCAAAGCTGCTCCCAGCAGTACAGCCCTGCCCGTTTTCGCCAATGTCTTCTGTAGTCGTTTCATGTCTTAGCCTCCTGTAGTGTGAATGATTTGGCCTATTGTGACTACTTGGACAAATATGGAATTGATGAATCACAGGCTTCAGGCATCCGCGGCCAGCAGCTCAAACCGGTTACGGGAAAAGGCAATCAGCCCGTCCTGCGCCATTCGCTGCAGTTCTCTGGACAATGCGCTGCGGTCAACCGTCAAATAATCGGCCAGGTCGCTGCGGCTGAACGGAATTTCAAAGCTGGATGAATTGTTCTTCTGCGCCTGCAGGCTCAAATAATGAAGCACTCTTTCCCGCAGTGATTTATGGGAGACCAGATCCAGCTTCTGATATACGGCCCGGTTGTTCTCCAGCAGCAGCAACATCATATTCTCGATAATCCGTGCCCTCAGCTGGCAGGTCTGGCTGCCCGGACGGATGATTTTATTTATACGAATGAACAGGATCTTGCAGTCCGAGCCTGCTACCGCCTCATAGCCGCTGGGCTCCTGCGCCAGGCGCAGCGCTGTCTCCCCGAATATATCTCCGCTCCCCAGCTCAGAAAAGATAAAACGTGTTCCCGATATATTCTCCTTACACAGCAGTACATTGCCGCAGAGAATAATGCCTGCAGAATCCAGCAGCTCCTCCTGTGCGAAAATGACATCCTTTTTGGCGTAATCCTTAATAGACCCCTGGAGACAGCTTAAGGCAGCCCGTATTTCAAATTCAGTGAAATTTTTAAATAACACAGTACTCTGTAAGTTATTCATATATTCCTGCAATTTATCTTCCTCCTGTTGCCATGGCAACAGAGTCATGGAGAAAACTCTGCTACAATTCAATAAATGAGAACGATTCTCATATTAGTATCCATTATATCAAACGCAGGCAATCTATCAACTGATACAGGAGGACAATATGAACGGAATCAGTGCAGGTACAGTATTCTCGTTTAAAGATATGATTCAGATCAGGCCTTACCGGATCGCCAGCAGGCCGCTGGGCTTTGCCGGTCTGCCCGGCGGAGATGAAGCGGCACCCGGCTGGGTGTTGTATGCCATGGACCGGGATGAAACAATCAGCTCTGAAACCTCGCCATTCTCCAAGCTTATCCATGTACTCGAAGGCGGGCTGGAGATGCTCGTGGACGGCCAGTTCTGCAGCCTCCCCGAAGGTTCCTCACTCTGGATTCAGGCGGATACGTGGCATGAATTCTCCGCACCCGAAGGCTGTAAATTTTTGCAGATCAAACTCTAATCAGGAGGTTTTATTTTATGGAACAAGGCGGATTTATTAAAAAACTGCCGCAGGCAGAAGTAATAGACCTGCGGGATATTATTACAGTGGAAGAACAGCAGGTGTCCAGTCTGACACTGGTCCAGCGTCCCAGTCTGGCCATGACACTCCTGTCGCTGGACAAAGGCTCCTCGATTGGCGGACATTCCTCTCCTGGCGATGCCATGGTTAATATTTTGTCGGGACATGCCCGGATCACTATAGCAGACAAGGAATACAACGTGATGGCCGGTGAGACCATCATTCTGCCTGCCAATATCCCCCATGCCCTATATGCAGAGGAAGCCTTTCAGATGCTGCTGACGGTCGTAAAGCCTGACAAAAAGGAGGTCCGGATCAGTGAAAAAGGAAGTCGGGCATAATTTTCTGGCCAAGCTGGGCAAAAAACGGCTGCGTCCCGGTGGTGTGGCTGCAACAAACTGGCTGATCGGACATGCCGGGCTGAGCAAGGACAGCAAAGTGCTGGAGGTTGCATGCAATATGTGCACAACCTCCATTCAGCTGGCACGGCAATATCAATGCCGCATTACCGGCATCGATATGGATAACCGGGCGCTGGACAAGGCCAGAAGCAATATCAAGGCTGCCGGACTAACAGACTATATTCAGGTCATGCAGGGAAATGCGATGAAGCTGCCTTTTGAGGATAACAGCTTTGACGTTGTCATCAATGAGGCGATGCTGACGATGCTGGCCCAGAACGCCAAGCAAAAGGCAGTTGCCGAGTACTTCCGGGTGCTGAAGCCCGGCGGCGTACTGCTCACACATGATATCACATTTGCCAAAGACAATATGGCCGATGAGCTGGCCGAGCTGCGCAGTACTATCAACGTCAACGTGGAACCGCTGCCTGTTGCTCATTGGGAAAGCCTGTTCTACTCCGCCGGCTTCAAGAAGGTGGACAACGCGACCGGACAGATGTCTCTTATGAGCATTAAAGGCATGCTCCGCGATGAAGGCTTGGCAGGTACGCTGCGTATTTTCCGGAATGCCATGAAAAAGGAAAACCGCGTCCAGTTCAAAAAGATGTACAGCTTCTTCAATACAACAGGCAAGGATCTGAACTATATCGCTGTATGCAGCAGCAAGCAATAAATTTTGCCCGAACAAGCAAAAAGAGGTGTCCCAATCCGCCGGTAGCGGATTTGGGACACCTCTTTTTCATTGGCAATGCTTAAGAAGCAACGGCCTCCGAATTACTCCAGCGCAGCTTATACAGCTCTGGCAGCACAACTCCCAGAAGGACCAGTACAACCCCGATCCACTGCAGGCCGCTGACATGCTCATTCAGCACGAAGGACGACATCAGGACGGCTACCGGTAGCTCGGCTGCACCCAGTATTCCGGCCATCCCTCCGCCGATATGCGGAACTCCTATTGCGAACATAACCGGCGGAATAAATGCACCGAACAGACCCAGCAGAAAGCCGAACAGCAGCAGCGGTCCCCACAGGAGCCCGTTAAAGAGGAAGTGCGGCGGGAACATAATGAACAGCAGTACCATTCCGCCTGTGACCATCCATGCGCTGCGGTATGCCGGATGTGCTGCCGGAACCGCTTTGCCGCTGAAAATAATGAACAGGGAATAGCTGACGGCTGACAACAGCCCGAGTGCAACCCCCAGCAGGTTGAATTGGGAGGTTCCCTGTCCCAGAATTCCTGCTGCCAGCAGAGTGCCGCCGAACAGCAGCAGCAGGGTCAGCATGGTGATTTTATCCGGACGCTGCCGTTTGCTGACAGCCTGGATCAGCACGCTGATCCAGGTAAACTGGAACAGCAGAATGATCGCCAGCGATGCCGGAATGTAGCGCAGGGACTGATAGTAGAGCAGACCTGTAACCACAGTCGGTGCTCCGGCCAGCATCAGCAGCAGCCGGCGCTTCCAGGTAAGCGCCTGAAATGCGGGTGTAACCGCTGGCGTTGTGCTTCCGCCGCTGCTCAGCTTGCGGCTTGCTCTCACCTTGGTGAAGGCAGCCAGCAGCCAGGCCAGTATGCAGCCGGTCAGCAGCTGTGTTCCTACCACTTCACCAAGCTTGTAACCCTGGCCGTATGCCAGTACAACAATTGTTGACAGGATACCGTAGCTCATCGCTCCGATCAGCACGGAAATCAGGTATTTCATATCTTTCATGTTAAATAGGCCTCCTGAATCTTCTGAACTTCTTAGTCTATGAATTGCCGCAGCACGCAAAAAATCCTAACTCCGTGATAAGGACCGACTTAACGGTCTTTAACATCGTAGTTAGGAAGAATAGGCTTCCTGTAGAAACCCCCGCCCTATCCATGCCTTAACGGCTGCGGGGTTATACGAGAAATATTGAAGTTATTAGCATGACGACTTTTCATATGTTACACGGCAAGTCAGGTGGTGTCAACCCTTAAATGATTTAAATTTAAGCAAAACTTCTATTTAACTAGACAGCGACTAAGGGATTCTTTGGACCAGATCAGCCCTCCAGCCGCACTTCACCGGTTGCCGGATTCCAGTTCACACGTATACCTAGCAGTTCAGCTAGCTGCTGTAGCGGGAAGAGGGTGGTGTCAGAATAATTATGCAGCGTAACCGCCTGTCCTGACTTTTTGCCGTTAATGAACAGCTGTGCCGGATCTGTGGTTTTGATGTGCACGGTGGTATCCCCATAGACAAACGACCACACGGTAAACCGGTAGTTGTTATATTTCGGATCAGGATTGGACAGGCTCATATTCGCCTTCACTCCAAGGGCCTTAAACACACTGGTATAAGGGACATACAGCTTGCCTCCGACCACCGCCGAAGTCCCGTAAAAATCAACGGCCTGCCCGTTCACCGAATATTGGAGCGGTTGCTGAACCGGTACGGCTGCTATGGTATTGTCATTGGTTACAGTACCGCTGCCCGTTGCAAGACCGCCGTAAAACCCTTCCCCCCAGCCCAGCAGCGTGCCGTCCTTGCGCTGGGCAAAGCCAAAGGTTCCCGTGGTGCCCCATACTTCAGTGATGCTCTGGGCATTTGGGATCTGAAACGGCTTGGCTGCTCCACCGGCATTGTAATTCCACTGCCAGAGCGTCCCGTTCATCTTCACCACAAACAGCTTGTTGCTGCCTGTCTGAAGCTTGTAGCTGCTGCCCAGACCTGAAACCGCAGACGGTGTCTGCAGCGTACGGTTCCAGCGCAGTACCTGGCCGTCTGTGCGCAGCAGGAAGGCATCATTGTCACCCGAGGCGGCGATTTGTCTGATCCCCGAATCGGCAAGTGTGTTCACAGTGAGGGGATCACTGGCCCAGCGGACTCTGCCGTATACGCTGTTATAGATGCTCAGCTGTTTTACAGCACCGTCTCCGGTAAGAAACAGCGCATCGTTACCGGCAATAACAGCCGATTTGATTCTGGAAACACCGGGCAGCGGCAGGTAACGCACGATCATACGCATCGGGCTGTTATCAGCTGATTCGAAAGACGGGTACCACATCGTTGCTGTGCCGTCCTTTTTTATTGCCAGGCCTGTATAACTATTCGTGACGATTGAAACCACATTCTGCAGCCCCTCGAGCTTGAACGGTCTGGTTCTTTGTACAGGTGACAATGGATCAAGGCTCGTATATGTCCCGTAGGTTGAGCCCCAGCCCCATACTTCCCCTGCTGCGCTCAGGGCAAAGGAATTGTTGGCACCGGCGGCCACTTGAACAATATCTGTGAGTCCGGAAATTTTTCGCGGGATGTATTGATCGATTGTCGTTCCGTCACCAACCTGGCCGAACTTGTTATACCCCCAGCCGGTAACCGTTCCGTCGCTCCATGCGGCCAATCCGTGTGCAGTTCCGCCCGCCACACTGACCGCACGAACCGCGGCCTCAGCTTCAATTTCCCGTGCACCAGCCGGTACAAATAAAACTGCGGTCATAATGACTGCCATAAACCGTACTACCATTTTGCGCATATCTACGTCTCCTCCCGTTGTCACTGGCTTCTTGCGGATTGCATTCCTCGCAGATTCTTTAATTTTCCATCCCAAGTAATATAACCCATTTGGTGAGCTGTGCCTATTCAGACGGCAAATCTGTTTATGCTGCAGCTGTGAGAACGCCGGTTATCCCTGTAAATTAACGAACAGGTATGTTACTATTTACAGGATCAGCTGAATCCCGTTTCAATCCGCTGCATAGAAATTCCAACAGAAAGTTCGTGATGCAACTATGATGTCCAACCCTTATTCCTTTGCTGTCCAGCACAGGACACAACCATACAGCGAAACCCGTTACTGGCGGCTGGAGCCTGCCGGAAGCAGTGCTGCTGAACGGCAATATTCCGCTGCTGACCATCAGTCGCTTGAAGAAGCTGCCGCCATACTGGCCGGCGGGGGCACGGTCGCTTTTCCGACGGAAACGGTCTACGGCCTTGGCGCGGATGCGCGGAATACCGCTGCCGTAGAGGCCGTATTCGCCGCCAAGGGCCGTCCCTCCGACAATCCGCTGATTGTTCATATTGCCCGGCGGGAGCAGCTAGACGGGCTTGTCTCAGACATCCATCCGGCCGCCGCTGCCCTGATGGATGCCTTCTGGCCCGGCCCGCTGTCCCTGGTGCTGCCGGTACGCCCCGGTGTCCTGTCCCCGCGTGTAACAGCGGGACTGGACACCGTTGCCGTGCGCATGCCGGATCATCCGGCAGCGCTGGCCCTGCTTGAGCGCTCCGGCTGCCCGTGGCAGCGCCGAGCGCCAACCGGCTCCGGGCGGCCGAGCCCCACGGCGGCCGCCCATGTAATGGAGGACCTCGCCGGGTTACATCGGCGGGGTCTCGGATGACGGCCTACCGGAGTCGGCGTCGAATCGACGGTAGTCCAGGTACAGCCGGACGGAACCGTCGTCATCCTCCGTCCGGGCGGGATTACTGCCGAGCAGCTGGCGGCAGTGGCTGGTGCCGTTGCTGCCCCGCCTTCCGGGGAACCCGGGGGGGCAGCGCAGGCCGGCGGAG
>NZ_LRAC01000127.1 GCF_001517085.1 Paenibacillus sp. DMB5 | reverse complement strand
CGCCAGCGTTCGTCCTGAGCCAGGATCAAACTCTCCAATAAGGTTTTTCCGTGCGGCTACTTCACCCGAATGACTTCGAGGAAATAACCATCCGAAAACTATCGAAAGAGCGATTCGCTCATTTTGAAACATCTGACGAGAATGTTACATTCTCTAATTTGGAATCACCGAAGTGATTTCCGATACTCACTCGTTGTTCAGTTTTCAAAGATCAAGCTCGTTGTTACCGTCGATGTTCTCGTCAGCAGCAACTCTTATACTATATCACATCCGGTCGTTCGTTGCAAGCTCTTTTTTTAATTTCTTTTTTCGAGCTTGGCGTAGATGCTTTTCAGCATTTCTTGGCCGGAATAATAATATACCATGTACAGAAATATAATGCAAGAATTATTTTAAAGATGATCTATGAATCATGTAGGCAATATTGAAAGAGGTAGAGTTACAGGATTAAATGAATGAAATAAAAAAATGGATTAACCTATGTTAATCCGATTAAAGGAACTTCATTTCTATTAATCATTTCTATTAATCATTCATTTCAACCAACGCTTTAATCACCTTGGATTCCGGCTTGAGCCAGCTGTCAAAATGATTAATCATATCTACAAAATTCGAACGGTGAGTGATATAACGGTCTATATCAACGTATCCGGCCGAGATAGCCTTCAGTACAAAATTGAAGTCCTCCATGGTCGCGTTGCGGCTGCCCATCAAGCTCATCTCGTGACTGTGGAAGTTGGGGTCATTAAAGGTAATATCGCTTTTGACCAGACCTACGTACACAAGCGATCCGCCATGCGCAACCAGATCAAATGCATCGGTCATGGATTTGGCATTCCCTGTTGCATCAATGACAAAGGCGGCATTTGGTTCCCCCTTAATAGCTGTAAGCTGCTCTTGCGGCGGCTGCAGCGCGTTCACTGTATGCTCTACTTGCGCCCATTCGCGGCAAAATTCCAGCCGTTCCTCATTAACATCCATGGCGATGACCTTGGCGCCTGCATACCGGGCAAGTGCCATAACGCCCAGGCCAATCGGGCCTGCACCAATTACAAGGACAGTGTCTCCCTCGGTCAAGCCGGAGCGCCGGATGGCATGGGCACCAATCGCCAGCGGCTCCAGCATTGCAGCTTGATCAAGCGTAAGCCCCTCTGTCTTGATTAAATGACTGAGCGGAATAGAGACCAGCTCACGCATTCCTCCATCAATATGGACACCGAACACCTTCATATTTTTGCAGCAGTTTGTTTTTCCGCCCAGACAAGCTGAACATTCACCGCAGTGCATGTAGGGTACAATGCTAACCTGATCCCCTACGTGCAGCCCTGCCTCATTCTCTCCTACCGCTTCGATAACGCCGGCAAGTTCATGACCGAGCACCCGCGGGTAGCTAAAAAACGGCTGATTGCCCTGATAGGCATGCAGGTCCGTTCCGCAGATTCCAATCCGGCGAATGCGGACGATGGCCGCTCCCTTTTCCAGTAAGGGCTCCGTTAAATCTTCATGCAAGACAAATTTCCCGATTTCCTCGCAGACAATGCCCTTCATTATGCTGTTCCGCCCCCTTTGGCCGGTTCCAGACGTTCATTGTATTCGGGACGGCCGCTAACCCATGATTCATTGTGAACGGGCTTCAGTATATCCAGCACTTCCTGCAGCAGCTCAGCGTCCATCTTTTCATCAGTCCAGGCGGCATTATTGATAATATTCGCAGGAGTAGCTGTGCTGACAAGTGTGGTCGGAATCTCTTCATGGCTGGTAGAATACTGCACTGCCAGCTTGGCGATATCCGTACCTCTGGAGGCACAATGTTCCGCGGCTTGTTTGCATACTGCTTTTAGCCTGCTTCCTGCAGGATGCCAATCTGCCGTTTCACGCGTGCTCAGAAGTCCCATAGATAGGGGTGAAGCATTGACCAATCCGGTTCCTTTTGACTGAAGCAGCGGCAGCAATTCCAATAGAGACGTATCGTTAAGCGAATAATGGCAGTAGGATAGAATCGCGTCCACATCCATTTGCGGGAGCAGCTTTTCAAACAGCTGTAAAGGCAGGCCGCTGATCCCGCTGAAGCGGATTTTGCCCTGCTCCTTCAGCTTAACCATCGCCGGTACCGCTTCCTCCATAAGAATAGCAGCAGGTACGAATTCAATATCATGCAGGAAAAGAATATCCAGATAGTCTGTGTGCAGCCGTTTGAGGCTCTCTTCCACACTGCTGAAGATACGCTTTGCGGAAAAATCAAAGGCCGCTTCACCGTAGCGCCCGGCTTTGGAGGACAGCAGGAACTTGTCGCGCTGCAGCTCCTGAACCGCCTTTCCAAGTACCGTCTCTGCTTTGGTCAGACCGTAATAGGGTGAAACATCAATATAGTTAATGCCTGCATCAATGGCAGCATGTACAGTCTTGATACTCTGCCGGTCATCCGTCTCACGAAAAACCGATCCTAGCGAAGAAGCACCAAAGCTTAGCACCGACACATCAAGCCCGGTATTTCCTAATGTACGATATTTCATTACAAGTACCCCCGTTCAGCAGATTCATAGCTTGTAAAACGCTTTCGCATTTTCACCAAATAAACGGCCGCGCTCATATTCCCCCCAGGCTTCTGGCAGAGAGCCGACCAGAATGTCCAAAACCTCAGAATAATCTGCCGCCAAAAGACATACCGGCCAGTCACTGCCGAACATTACCCGCTGCGGACCGAAGAGTTCTAATACTGTGCGGATATATGGAAGAAAGTCTTCTTTGCGCCACTGGTTATGATCGCCTTCTGTGACCATTCCGGATAATTTGCAATAGGTTTGAGGGTACCGGGCAAATTCAGCCATGAACTGCTTCCACGGCTCCATCTCCTTATCCCGGATCGGCGGCTTGCCAATATGATCAATAACTCCACGCAGATCAGGAACCTGCTTAAGCAGCTTTAATACAGCGTCCATCTGACCGGAAACCAGCAGCAGATCTACCGGCACACCCTCTTCCGCATATCCGCGGAGCGCTTCTACAAATGTAGGATCTAATATCCGGTAAGCATCCGGCATGTCTTGAATCATAATCCGAAATCCCTTAAATTTCGGATGCTGCCTGAACTTTTCATAGATTAGGCGGTGGTTCGGGTCGAAAAGGTCCAGCCAGCCTACCACCCCAAGCACAGATGGCGATTGGTCAGCGATGGATAAAATAAAATCCGTCTCCTCAACCGTCGGGGCAGCCTGAACAATAATACTCCCGTCAAGGCTCTGTGTTTGAAGCAGCGGCTCCAGATCAACCGGCATGAAATCCCGGTACAACACCGGCAGCTCCGGTGTAATCCAGCCGTAATCTCCCAGTGCGATTTTCCAGTAGTGCTGATGAGCGTCAATACGCATCCTGCTGCACACCTCTTCTGCATTCATAATGTAATGCTCCTCTTCAATGAACATTGTATACTAAGAGAATCAAGTATTTAATGTCCTAAACATGCATTTTTATAACCTATTTTGATATTTGATCATAGCATTACAACATCCTTTAAAGGAGTGATCTGAGTGAAGCCTATCCGTAAACCCTTCTTTGGCGACCCTCTGTTTCCCTTTGAGCTTGCATACAAAACGGTAAAAAGACAAATGAACGAGCTTCCGGATCATCTGCATGACCGGTATGAGCTAGTCTATATCCATCAGGGTAAGGGGGTATTCTTTATTTCTTTATTGATAATGCCTGGTTTGAAAAAAAGCAGGGTGACCTGTTCATCATACCGGGGAACACGATCCATCATTCTCTGCCGCATAACGAAGATCCCATTCTATCCTCAGCCCTTTACTTTGCGCCTACTCTGCTTGCGATGGAGCCGATGGACGATTCGTACAACAGCTTATTATGCTTTGATTTTGCCGGACAAAAAGGGATATACCAGATTGAGCTCCAGGAACCTCTGAGATCTGTTACGGAAACGGCGCTCGGCCAAATCCATCAGGAGCTGGAAGAACAAAAATTGGGCTATCATGAAGCCGTTAAGCTTCTCTCATGCCAGCTTTTACTGCAAATCAACCGGCATGTCCAGTCCATCCGCAAACGCAATGCCCCACTCGAAACTGGCGTAGGCCCTTCCTGGATGAAGCAGGTGCTGCGTGACATCGACGAGCATCCCGAACGAGAAGCTTCCCTTGCCAGGCTCGCAGAAAAAGCCAATGTATCCGCGCCACATTTCTCACGCGTTTTCCGCCAATTGACCACTATGAATGTTACCCAATATGTAAATGCCAAACGGATTATCCGTGCCAAAGAGCTCCTGATCCGCTCAGATCACAAGATTGCTGATATTTCAGAACAATGCGGATACGAAACACCAACTCATTTTTACCGGATGTTTAAAGCTTTGACAGGAGTAACGCCTCATAAATACAGACAGAGTCAGTCGGATATATAAAAAGAAGTCTGAGGAGTGTCAGTGACTAAGTCTCTCTGCTCCGCGGCTTTGTTCCTTGGACCCTAGGATAATAAGCACGGACGGTCCCCACTTAATACCACTGGGAATAATATAAAAAAAGCAAAAGACCTAAAAAGGCTTTCCTCGGTCTTTTGCTTTTTTCATATCCTTTGAAATGTTGCTCATTAATGAGCTGCCTGTACGTGGTTATCATTTACTGCCGATGATTTGGTTTGTTTCAAAGCCAGGAAGGCAACCACAATGCCTAGTAAAGTGGTGCCAGCAGCAATTAGGAACGCCGTATGAATCGCATGATTCAAATCGGCTGGAACCATGTGTTCTAGTGTCGCACCTGTTCCCAGACTCGCTGAAATAATAGCCATAATTACCGCCAGTCCGATCGCTCCACCAATTTGCTGACCGGTTGAGATTAATGCAGAAGCAACACCCTGTTGTTCCGGTTCAATACCTGCACTGCCTGCAATAAACATTGTCGTGAACACTAAAGCCTGACCAATACCTATGACCACCGTTCCCGGGATGATTCCCCAAGCAGAGCCAGTCTCGGATAGCCCGGTCAGCATGAGGAATCCGATTGCGCCTAGTCCCATCCCCGTTGCAATGGTACCGGCTACACCAACTCTGCTTAACATCCAGTTAATCAGTTTAGCCCCAACAAAAGCACTAAGCGTCAATGGTAAAAAGCTAAATCCGGATTCAATGGCTGAAAACTCCAGTACGCCTTGGGTATACAAAGTCATGAAATAATATAATGAACCAAAGGAAGCCGAGAACAGAAATGCAGTAAGTGTAGCTCCCGTCAGATTACGATTCCGGAACATACGGAAGGAGATCAGCGGTTCTTGCGTTCGTCGCTCTATCATGACAAAAGCAAGTAACATCAGCACGCCAATCAATGCAGCTGGAAGTGTGGAAGTACTCAGCCAGCCTTCAACGGGGGCTTGGATTAAATAATAAACAACGAGCAACAGACCCGCTGTAACCGAGACGGCTCCAGCCGCATCAAAGTATTTAGTAGCCACAGATACTTTGCTTTCCTTCAATACAAAAGGTGCGAGAATGACAACGAAAAGTGCGATTGGTACATTTACCAGGAAGGTTGCTTCCCATCCGATATAACTAGTCAGAAATCCTCCCAGCAGTAGGCCGAGCGACATCCCTACCCCGCCCATCGCTGCCCAGATTCCCATAGCACGGTTTCGTTCAGGTCCTTCTTTAAAGTTAGACATGATTAGCGATAGCGTTGCCGGCGAAGTAGTGCCCCACCCAAACCTTGCAGGGCTCTGGCTACGATTAACATCATTTGGGACTCTGCAAGTCCTCCTAACAGCGAGCCTATTCCAAAAAGTCCTATTGCAATCATAAACATGCGTCTTCTGCCTAACAGGTCCGACAGTCTTCCCCCGATGAGCAGGAAACCTCCGAAAGCGAGTGAATAGGCACTAACCACCCACTGGAGATGATTGGCCGAGAATCCAAGCTCATTACCTAATGACGGCATAGCTACAAATATAATCGTATAATCCAGTGCCAAAACCAGCTGTGAAATGGCTAGAATGAATAAGGCTAAACCTTTAAACCGTGTTGAATTCATCTTATCAATTCCTTTCTCTTGCAGATAAAGATCTGCAAACTATACTTTTTTGACTGTTTGGTCTATTTTGAGGAAAAAGGAATGAAGCACCTTACGACGCTTCATCCTTGTTCCAATACTGAAAGTGTAATCGCAGTAATCTGCTCAATGACGAGCGGATCGTCCGTTAATTTTGCTACTTGCGTTAGCCCATACCGTGAATGGTACAAGTACCTCGCCAGTGCACGCATATCCCGGTTCGGACTGAACTCTCCCTGCTGCTGGCCGCGTACCAACGCTTCGTACAACGCTTCTTCCAGGCGGATTTTGTCCTGTTCGAATAGCTCTGCAATCTCTGGATCATGCGGCACCTGGTCAATCGCACTATAGAGAATAAAGCACTCCTTGCGGCGCTGCTCGTCTCTTAATGTATCTCCAATGACGGCGAATATATCCTTGATAGCTCGCTTCACTGGTGTCGTCTCTGCCAGATAGGCGACAACTGCTGAGGACTTTTCGTCCACATAATGTTTAGTTGCCTTTAAAAACAGATCCCGTTTTGTACCATACGTATCGTACAGGCTTTGACGTGCAATACCTAAACCATCGAGTAGCAGGTGCATGGAGGTGCCTTCATAGCCATAATGCCCGAACACCTCCATCGCCTTATGCAGCACGAGATTCGTGTCAAATTCTTTGCTTCTAGCCAAATGGATAACCCCTTTCTCCTCCTCTATGCTAACGATATTAGATCGTTCAGTCAAGAAGAGGCGGATGAAGGTTGCTTAAAAAGATATCACGTCGTCCTGCCGCTCGTTAATTCGAGAAACGTACCGCATCATTCACGCTGCCGACCGACTTGATCGCCACCAGCGGATTCCAGAAATCCCGGTAGCGCGTGATCAGCCCCTCTTTGGTCTCCACCACGCTGATATAGGTCTGGTTGTACGGGTTGCCCGTCTCCCGGTGCTTGCCGAACGACTTGAACTCTGCGACTACCAGCTCGGGGTCAATAGTTAGATGGAAATGAAGATCGGTGAACTGAACTTCAAAATGTCTCGGAAAGTTCTGCATGTAGTCGTACAGCTCAGCCTTACCTTCCTTACGGTCCGGGAATCCTGCTGGTCCATAAGGGAACTCCAGCACGCCGTTCTCCTCCCACAGATCGACCCATGCCTTGATGTCTCCGCCGGACAGGTGCTTCAGGTGGTTGCGGAAGGCTTGCTGCGCTCTTTCACGTACGGCTTCTACTTCTTGCGTTTTGATTTGGTTTGTCATGGTTGATTCCTCCAGTTTATTGTTTTTATAATTAGATCATTCAGTCCGAAATGTTCAAAAAAATATTCTAGCTTTTCATACGGTTTAACTCCGGTCGCTGCCTCCTTATTTTCTTGACTGTTCGATCTATAATTAATATAGCATTTCCGGAATGTTTGGTCAATAATTATTTTTAACCCGGAAATACAAAAAAAGCCGCTATAATAAGCGACTTTCAATGGAAATATAATTTATTTGATCATTTGAATACTGTAAAAGGAATTACGAATTCAGGCATCCCGTCAGCAAAGGAAGTATACTCGTTCTCTTTGAAGTAGATAACGATCCCAGTATGGCTCAGGAAGTATTCACGATCCGGCTCAATCGAGTTAAACGGTACGTTTACATACAGCTCGCGTTGTTTGAGTTGTTTTTGGATTTGGCTGTTAATGATATTCACATAATTGGCGTTGCCTGCTGCATCTTTTAATGAAATCAGATCCCCGGTTGAAAGATCGAACGTGTAAGGTACACGCGTTGTGTTTCCGTGTGCTCCACCCAGATAGAGATTGTAATCCACATACAGGCTCAATTTTCCGCTCTCGTTATACGTAACTGTAAATCTGCTTTCGAAACTTGGCGGCCGTACCTCTGCCTTCGGATTATTGGCTAAGGTTTGATTGTTTTCCTTGACGATCTTATCCATTTCCTTCGATGCTTCTGCAATGGTTTTGTCCGTATCTTGCTTCAATAGAGCATTGATTTTATGTTGAACGTCTGCATTGGCAAATCCCTTTACCGCTGGATAATAGACGAGCAGGGACTTTCCATCCCCGTCAGCCCCGATCTCCTTCGCATCAATTTGAAGATCATTTTCCTTGATTTTTTGAATCCCGACCTGCTTTGTATTATTTTGGTAGGAAACCACATAACCCATGCGTTCCAGCAAAAAACGAAGTGGTAAATATGTCGTGTTGTTCTGGAGAATGACTTGAGGACCATAAACAGGCTGTCCATTTAAAGTAATGGCATTATTGGTCAGGTTAATGTACAGTAAACGGCCGTTTCCCGACACTTTTACGATTTGACTAGCTTTATCAAACGAGGTATTTAAACTCAATGCCGTATTCAAATTGCGGAGCTCAATATAGGTTAAACCGTCTTTATTGATCGTACCGATGCTTGACTCCTTCCCTTCGATGTCGAATGGCTGCGCGGTAACCTTATATTTCATAACGGAAGCCGCATCAGCCGTATGGAGACCGGATAAGGAACAAACCATGGTTGATGAAATTAATGCCGCCATCATGCTAATGGCGAACCGCCGCTGATTTCTTTTCGTTTTGGTTTTCATTTCTCTCACTTCCCTTTCATTTTAACAATCGCAGATCCGGTGCTTATTGCGCTTACGTTCTACCTGAGAAAGCAATCCAATCTTTATTTCTTTCATCGTATACTTCTCCATATTAATACCTTCCTAATCAATTTGATGTCCCAAGTATATCAGGTAACGGTTATATCTGCTCTCCCTTGGGATGTTCTCTTTGCGCAAAAAATGCGACCTATCCTCGTAAAGGGCAGGCCGCACTTTGTTATTTAACCTCTACCGAAACGAACGCATTTTATCCGCAATAGCTTGAGTGCCTGATTGAATGGCAGCGGCTGCTTTCTCTAATGTTTTATTCCCTTTAATTACCTGTGTTAGCTCTTTACCTAGAACTGACCGGAAATTTGATTCAAATTCTGGTGACTTGTTCATAAGAACATAACTTGTTATAGAGGAATCCAGATCGGGATTTAATTTATAAAACGCATCCAGCTTGTAGCCGGAGTACTCCTTAATCATTCGGGATAGAGGAGCACTGATAGATGAGCCTTTATAGTACTCTTTGGCGTAATCATCCCCATTGAAATATTTGATAAAATCCCACGCGGCATCTACATTCGCTGCACCTGCCGGAATTGCTAAAATCTCTGAAACATAAACATTTCCTGTTGACTTCCGATCCTTGGGATCCGCAGGACCGGCAGCAATTCCAACCGTAAACGGTTTATAATTCTTCACACTACTTTTTGCTGCTTGCAGGGACTTCAGTTGACTGATAGAGGCTACTACCATAGCGGACCGTCCCATTATGAACGGACTGCTTTCCAGGTAACTTTTGCCCGAAAGACTAATCCTTTCGTCAAGCACCCCGGACTTCGTGGCCTCGACTGATATCCGATAGGCATTTTTCCATGCAGTTGTATTCGCAGTAGCTTTGAGAGTACTAGGATCCACATACGTTAATCCTTCTGTTCTGGCGATATCCATTACCAGATTGCTGGATCCAAACGAGCTTAGGCCCCAAATCCGGGAGTTCTTATCTCCCTTAACAGGGAATTTCTTAGCCAAATTCAATATCTCTTCCCACGTCATTCCATCACTTGGTGTTTTCACCTTGTACTTTTTAAACAGATCAGCATTATACAGCAGAGCATACGACTCCGCTTTTGAGCTTAACCCATAAAGTTGTCCGCCGCCCTGTTTCTTCAATTCATCAAGCAGGCCGGGGTATAACGTCGTCATATCATACTCATCCCGCTTAATTAACGTCTCTAAATCCACCAGCTTTTTAGCTTTAGACAGCTGCTTGTAATGGTATGGAGGGAGCATCACAAGATCTGGTGAATACTTTTGGATTGCCGCATTATAGTCCGTAATCGCACTGGTACCTGTAGGCGCAACTACTTGGATGTTTGTATCCGGGTACTTCTTACTAAACAAATCCCCATATGTCGTATTGAAATCATCTGCGTTCCAGTACAATACTTTTAAAGTATCTTTCGTATTTGTCTGGCTGTCCGAATTTGCGGAAACTTGTTGACCTGAGCCGAGACCTGCTGATGTACCGATTAACATTACACTGAGACTAGCCAGCATGACCTTCTGTATTAAATTGTTCTTCAAAAATAAAACCTCCACTCATTTGTTTTTCCAAACGGTTATTCGCTTGTATTGGACCAAGTATATTAGAGAAAACTTATCAGCTGGCTACCCAACTTCTTATCATTTCCTTAAATAACGCTGAAATGTTTCAATGCCTGAGAAATATCGCTTATAATTATCGTGCTTCTTTTCTATTTAAGAAAGATACAAGGATCAAGGGAGGAACTATGGCGGAAAGTACGATTTTGATGGTGGATGACGAAGCGGAAATCATCCAATTGATGAAAATTTACTTTAATAACGAGGGCTACAAGCTCCTGCAAGCATCGAACGGCTTGGAGGCGCTGGGGATTCTGCAATCCGAGCAAGTGGATTTAATTGTACTTGATCTAATGATGCCTACAATGGACGGGTTACAGGCTTGTATGAAAATACGGGAGACCAATCCTATTCCCATCATCATGCTCTCGGCTAAAGGCCAAGATATCGATAAAATATCAGGCCTCAGTATTGGTGCAGACGACTACGTAACCAAACCATTTAACCCGCTCGAACTGATCGCACGCATCAAGTCGCAGCTTCGAAGGATGAATCAGTTCAACTTGGTTCCAGCTAACGCAAACGAAATACATATAGATAACATCGTTATTAACATTGCGTCTCATACGGTAACGGTCGATCAGCAGGAAATCAAGCTGACCCCCCGCGAGTTCGCACTTCTCCACATGCTTGCAGTTAACAAAGGGGTGGTGCTTAGCATGGACCGCATCTACGAAGAGGTCTGGAACGAGCATTTATGGAATCTAAGAATAGCGTAATGGTTCATATCCGAAAGCTCCGTGAAAAGATAGAATCTAATCCGCGCGAACCTCGTATAATCAAAACCGTGTGGGGGATTGGGTACAAAATAGAGAGCGATCTAAAAACAAGGAGTGAGTAGGATCAAATTGAAGTGGCTGCATACGATTCGTTGGAGATTAATGCTGATTATGGTTGCAAGCCTGCTCTTAACAGGCGCAGCTATTTTTTTCGGTTTTTTTATGGCGGGAGCGCTGCAAAAGGTCAAATACGTGGCTGCCCCGATCAATTGGAGTATTGAGCATGCCGGATCCGTTCGCGTAATGATCATAACCGGCATCATTCTCTTTCCTATTACTTTCTTCCTTGCCAGTCTCCGTCTGGTTCAGGATTTGCACGAAATCAACGCAGGGCTGCAGGAAATATCGGCAGGCCGGTTCGGGCGTGTGGTGACAGTAAAGGGGACGGATGAATTAAGCATTGTCGCGGAGAGTGTAAATCAGCTCAGCAGTGAATGGGATCATTATCTGGCGGAAATTACCCGGGGGTTGGAGGAGATAGCGGACGGACAGTTCGACCATCAAATTACGGAAATTGCCGGTAACAGATTGGGCGAGGTCGCGCACAGCATTAACCAGATGAGTATGCAGTTAAAGCATTCGATAACGGAGGAACGCAGGGCGGAAAAAACCAAAAATGACTTAATCACCGGTGTATCCCATGACCTGCGTACTCCTCTGACCTCGATTCTCGGCTTTCTCGAAGTGATTGAGGAGGATCGGTACCAGGATGAAGTGGAGATACGTTATTATGTGAACATCGCGTATGAGAAATCCTTGTCGCTTCGGCGATTGATCGACGAGCTGTTTGAATATACTCGAATCAATAACGGCATGCCTCTGGAACTGAGCGAGCTCGATATCGCCGGGTTGATCTGTCAGCTGGAAGAGGAATTTGTGCCGATTACGGAGAACGCAGGCATGGAAATCAGGCTGAATATGCAAGAAGGAGAATTCAAGATCCAAGCGGACGGAGGATTGCTGGTACGGGCGTATGAAAATATAATCGCCAATGCCATTCAGTACGGTAAAGCGGGTAAATATATTGATATCCATATTACTAAGGATGAAGATGCCCTGGTCGTGCGGATCCAAAATTATGGAGACCCTATTCCGGAACGGGATTTGCCCTTTATTTTCGACCGCTTTTACCGGGTGGAAAGCTCTCGGTCAAAGCAGACCGGAGGTACAGGTCTCGGACTGGCCATTGCAAAAAGCATTATCGAGGTACACGGAGGAAGTATCACTGCACACAGCAGCAGAAAGGCAACGATTTTTGAGACACGGCTCCCGGTTTCCGGCCTCAGCCAGTCGCATAAGGATGTTCATGTTCATAATGAAATTATACAGATACCGGCCGTGCTCCCCGGACGAGGTCTGACACCGAAACAAAAAATATCCCCCCGGCAACACGGCTTAATCCAATCCAGGATAGCAGCGGTATTGATAATAGTGCTGCTCATCTGTTCGGTAGTGCTATTCAGTGTTAAGAATTCATTTACCTCCCCCCTGTTGGCAAAGCTGAATTCCGTCTCTCAGGATAATGCCGATCCATCACTGTTGCCAGCAAGCGGGAATAACGAAATGGTATTAATCACCGGTAAAACAGACAAGGGCTATACACTTCTCATTCACCAGTACTTATTCGACGGCCAGAACCTAATTATCCAATACTCAATGAAACATTCTAACAGGATATCGGAGTCGGAATGGGTGAAGCAATCAGTGAAGCCGGCTTTTGAATTAGACTCTTCAACGAAGGAAGCGGTTCCTGGAATCACCACGGTTTCAGGTGTAATGCTGGCCAAAAACGGGACCATCCGGTATTCCTTCAACGGGACGCCGCCTCCAGATAAGTTCCTGTTGAAAGTCAACGTAAAAAGCATGGTGCTGTTCGATGACCCGACTAAGCAGCATTTACTTACTGGAGACTGGAGCTTCCAAATTCCTGTGGAGAAAACTCATATACGAAAAGCCAATGGCCAAAGCGAGCCGTTGTAAAATGTACATGAACTAAATCCATTACAAAAGGGGGAAAGTTCATTCTATGGAATTTAATATATTTATAGTTGAAGATGATCAGGCATTATTCGAAGCACTGCAAACCGGACTGGAAGCTTGGGCGTTCCGGGTTACAAAACCGGATGATTTTGATGAGGTTATGCGTTCGTTTCTTGATCAGCAGCCTCACCTTGTAATCATGGATATCACACTGCCTAAATTTGACGGCTTTCATTGGTGCAGGGAAATTCGCTCTGTATCTGAAGTACCCATCATTTTCTTATCTTCCCGCGACCACCCGTTAGATATGGTTATGGCGCTTAATATGGGTGCGGATGATTTTGTCCAGAAGCCTTTTCATACGAATGTGCTGTATGCCAAAATTCAAGCGATTCTTCGGCGGACGTACGCTTATGGGGAAACCCAGGCAGATACACTCGAATGGAACGGTGCCTTGATTGATTTAAAGCGAGGTATTATCCGAAAGTCAGCCGAGGAAGCAGACTTGACCAAAAACGAATTTTTCTTACTGATTACACTGGTAAAGTTCAACAATTCTATTATTTCACGTCATGACCTGATTCGTAAGCTGTGGGAGGATGAGCAGTTTGTAAATGATAATACACTTACAGCCAATATCACCCGTTTGCGGCAGAAGTTAGAACCGCTCGGGCTTTCAGACGCTATTGTTACAAAGAAAGGGATGGGTTATATGGCAGTGACTTTATAGGAGGAAAAGATGATATGTTAGTACGTTACGTGATTTCAAGAAAAAGCTGGATCCTGCTTTTTATCTGTTTGCTGGGTGTGACTGACCTGCTGATCCTTCTGGATCCGGGAGTAAGTGTTGGACCCGCCTCTTTCATATACTTAAATTCGTTGCATATTATTCTGTTTGTTGTATTTTTCATTTGGCGGTATAACAAAGAAACCAGGTATCTGGCAGCGGTTGCCAAACTGCAGGAGGTCATGCCCGCTGACTGGATTGAGAGTCTTCCCGAACCTGACAATGAATTAGACAGGATCACGGGCCAGGTATTAAGAGAGGCCTCATCCCATTTCAAACGGAAGCTTTCTGGGGTGAAGGAAGCCCAGCTGGTTGAGAATGATTTTATTGCCTCCTGGATTCATGAAATCAAGACTCCTCTTACTGCTATGAAACTGATTATGGCCACAAGCCATAATGATCCGGTTATCCGTAAAATGGAAACAGAATGGCTGCGGATTCACCTGCTTGTAGACCGTCAGCTGTATATGACGCGCCTTCCTGCCCTGGAGTCGGACTATGTTCTTGAACGGGTATCGGTACAACGTCTTGCAACAGAAGAAGTCCGGGAACTGGCACCCTGGTGTATGGAAAAAAACCTGGCAGTCAGTATTGAAGGCAGTGACGCCACCGTCATTACAGACCGTAAATGGTGCCGTTTTATCATTAGACAGTTATTGACCAACGCCATCAAATACAGTCCTACAGGTACGTCACTCACGTTCAGGACGAATGTTACAGAACAAGAGAATGTCTATCTGGATTTAATTGACGAGGGCCCTGGTATTCAGCCTCATGACCTTCCGCGTATATTTGACAAAGGATTTACCGGCGGGAATGGAAGGATTCATAATGCTTCTACTGGCCTGGGCCTCTATCTTGCCCAAACCGTTGCAGTCAAAATTGGAATTACGCTTCAAGTCCATTCCAGCCAGCCGCAAGGCACGACCATGAGGATGACCTTTACAGACTCAAATGCATTCGAGACCGTTAGAAGAGGAGAGGCGGACAATATCCCGTTATGAACAGCCAAGGCATCTTGGCTGTTTTTTTGTTAACCTGACGAATTCGTCACCTACCGGTTCAACTCGTCACCAGAAACGTGCGACACCCGGAAGATATACGCGTAAACTTAACCTATATTCAAATCTGGGAGGTTCCACTATGAATGAAATGAAAGAACAGGATACAGTATTACACGCCCGTAGTGTTCATAAAGCATATGGCTCAAGAGGCAGTACCCAGCATGTTCTGAAAGGCATTGATTTACGCGTTCTTCGCAAAGAATTCGTCGGTATCATGGGTCCCTCCGGTTCCGGTAAAACCACCCTTCTAAACGTGCTTGCGACGATTGACCGGACCACTGACGGTACGATATTAATCGATAATGAAGATATATCCGCCATGAACAACGCTGCCCTTTCCGCATTCCGCCGTAACAAGCTTGGATTCATCTTCCAGGATTACAATCTGCTTGATACGTTGACGGTAAAGGAAAATATCCTTCTGCCGCTATCTCTCAGCAAGCTGAGTAAAAAGCAGGCAGAGAGAGAGTTTACAGCGATTGCAGATGTACTGGGCATTAAGGATTTATCGGAGAAGTACCCCTTTGAAATATCAGGTGGACAAAAACAGCGCACTGCAGCCGGACGGGCTCTGATCCATCAGCCTTCCATCATCTTTGCAGACGAACCGACGGGAGCGCTGGATTCCAAATCGGCGTCATCGCTTTTGTCCGTAATGGACGAGGTGAACCGGACAAGAGAGGTCACGATAATCATGGTCACGCACGATCCGGTCGCATCCAGCTATTGTAGCCGCGTGGTCTTTCTGAAAGACGGAAAAATCTATTCCGAATTATACCGGGGGGAGAAATCCAGACAGTCGTTCTTCAAGGAAATCATTGATGTGCAGGCGGTATTAGGGGGCGATAATATTGACGGTATTTGATCTGGCACTCCGCAGTATGCGGCAAAATGTGAAGCATTACTATTTGTACTTTTTCGCCCTGATTTTCAGCATGAGCCTGTTCTTCGTCTTTGCCTCACTCAAGTATGACCAGCAGGTACAGAACATGCTGGATTCAAGTGTGAATATCACGGCAGCCTTTCAGTCTGCAGCAGTCCTGCTTGTGGTAATCATCGGAATTTTCGCCGTTTCCTCTAACAGTATTTTCTTACGCAGGACGCAGCCGGGAAATCGGATTATACCAGCTCATAGGCCTTTCCAAAGGCTGGACCATCCGTTATTTACTCATTGAGAATATCTTGCTGGGTTTAAGTGCTTTAATAGCAGGGATCCTCTCCGGAGCGCTGGTATCCCGTCTGTTTGTTCTGATTTTAATGAAACTGCTCAACTTGGACGGCCTGCCTTCAATAAATTTTTCTGTACCGGCAGCTTTAGAGACGGCAATTGTGTTTATTCTTATCATTTTTATTACTTCCATTCAGATGATAGTTATGATCAACCGCAGAACCCTGCTCGGCTTATTCCAGGCAGATAAGCAGCCTGATCTTGTCAGCAAGCGGCCCTCTATTCTTACGGCTATATTAGCTGTACTTGGTGTTATTATGATCGGTTATGGCTATGAGTTATCGGGACGTATGGTAGATGAGCAACTGGCTATTAATGCACTGTTAGTAATGGCTTCTACAATAACAGGAACCTATATCTTATTCCGGGTGACGATCAGATGGTGCCTTTTCTGGTTCCGCATTCGTAAAAAAGGACACTTAGGCCTGTACAACAGCCTTTCGCTTGCCCCGCTGATGCACCGGATGAAAGCCAATGCCAACTCGCTCACATTAATTACTGTGCTCTCAGCTTTAACCCTTACACTGGTTACCATTGCGTATTCTATTTATTACTCCGTAGAGCAAGTCAGCCGCGATGAATATCCTTATGATTTCGCAATTGAGAATAACCAGCGGGATACAGCTGCATTTACAGCCGAGCTGGACAGCAAAGGTATTCGTTACAATCACCAAACCATCCATACGTTCCGGGTTAACGGTGTTGTTCTGGACCCGATGACTTCATCGGGATACAGAGAAGGCGTGTTATTATGGCTTCCAGCGGAACAGCTGCAACAATCCGGCAGGGATATCCCTGTACCTGACTATGGCGAGGCAGTAGAATATAATGCTTCTGCACTGAGCTTATATGATGACATTGATCTTTCCAAACGTTATCCAACCATGCTTGAACTGCGCTCAGACAAACAGACCAAGAGTTATCGCCTGAATGAAATATTCGTGGAAAACATTATGAATCCTGGAATATCAGGCAGGCAAATCTTAGTGTCCGAAGCAACCCTGGAAGAAATCGAGCGGAGAATGTCTGATACGGATGATTTTGAACGGGTTCAAATCGATACATTTCAAGTGCCAGACCTGAAGGAGCTTGAGCTTGCTTCACCCCTCTACCAGAAATACAATACGGATGATTTTTATTCGGCAGACTACTATTCCCGCTACAGAAGTCTGCTTGAACAATCCGGATTATTAATCTTTATTGCTGCCTTTCTGGGCCTTGCTTTTCTTGCTTCTACCGGCAGCATTCTGTACTTCAAGCAGATGAGCGAAGCCGAGCAGGAGAAGCAGAGCTTTAAAACATTGCGTCAGCTTGGTTTTGATGAAAGGATGATCATGAAAGGCATTTTGAGGAAGCAGATGCTGGTATTCCTGCTCCCGCTGTCCATTGGAATAGTACATTCAATCTATGCAGTCAAGGCGAGTTACTTCATCACTCTTTCGGACGATACGATCCCTGCGATAATTGCGATGGGCGCTTATGCCGCCATTTACTTTATGTTCGCTATCTTTACCCTTGGGTATTACAAAAAAATCGTTAAAAACGCTATGTTATAACAACAACTATTGGTGGAGGGAATTAAGCATGAAAAAACCTGTCATTTTTATTCTGATCACACTGGTTGTGTGCTCGGTTCTGTATTTAACTTTTAAACGTGAGTTTGATCAGTTCAACCCATTGTATAAGGAACAATATGTATACGCAGTAATCAATAAGCCAGCCAAGAAGGAAGGTAAAAATGAATGGATTCGCTACAGATACAATCTGACAGGTTACACAGGTGAGGGAGAGAAGGCAAAGATCACGTTCTCTTCAAGCAAAGAACAAAAAACAGAAAGCTATGTCAGGGTGCTTGCTAAGGGAGCCTATACGAAGGAATGGATTATAGTCGAAGAAAAAGTGATTCCGGAAAAAGTCTTATCCCAGCTACGGCTTAAATTTTCAAATTAAAATGAGGAGCCGGCGTTTATAATAAAACAACAGGAGGTTCTCATATATGAATATATTAATTCTTGGTGCCACCGGACGGGTTGGTAGCCACATTTTTACCCTTGCTCTTCAGGATGGACATCATGTGACCGTATTGGTCCGCACACCGGAGAAGATTCAACATATTAATCAAAACCTGACGATCTTACAAGGTAACGTTCTAAATAAAGAAGATATCACCCGTGCAGTACAAGGAAATGATGTAGTGATTAGCGCACTAAATACAGATGGTACAACAACGCTATCTGACAGTATGCCTTTAATCATCGAGGCGATGTATAACGAAGGTATACAACGTATCATAACCGTAGGAACTGCCGGTATTCTGCAGAGTGAACATTCCCCCAATCTTCTGCGCTATCAGTCAAGCGAATCCAAACGCAGGTCAACCCGCGCAGCTGAAGAACATCATCAGGTATATCGCCTGTTAAAACAATCAACTCTTAAATGGACTATCGTATGCCCTACTGCTTTGCAGAATGGCGGAGATTCAAGGAACTATCGTGTGAAGCAAAATATTCTGCCTGAAGGCGGTATTGTAATATCAGTGCAGGATACAGCGGAATTTACTTATAGTCAAATACAAGCCGCCGATTTCATAAATTCACGTGTAGGCATTGCTTACTGATTCCCGTATCTATTTGTCCGGCCTGAACGCCGAGATAGTCAGGATCATCTGTCGTCCATACCAGTGCTTGGCCTGCTGCAATGGCCCTCACACCCCCATAATATTTACTAAAAGGTAGGAGCAGGTGACTCGGCTATCTTCATACGTAATAAACTATAAGGCTTCTGCCGCAGATCATTTCCATAATGAAATCTCGACTGCCGATGTAATTGGTTCACGATGAAATACAAGCATTGATCTGGACCAATAGAAAAAGTATCCGGCCATAAAATTCTCGGGTCATGTGCGATGGTTTCCATTACTCCATTCGGCAATATCTTTCGAATACTATTGTTTTCATAGTCTCCAGCGTACACATTCCCTTTTGCATCGGTGATCATTCCATCTGAGGCGCCTTTTTCTCCCCAATACTTCACGTAATACTGTAGAGCCATATCCGGTATGGTCCGCTCTCTTAAAGCTTCCGTTGAAATCGAGTAGAGATGACGACTAGAGAGAGGGCAGAAATACAACATCTTGCCGTCCGGGGAAATTGCTATACCATCGGATGCCAATCTAAAGGGTGAGGTAAATCCGTCTTTGTTTCGATTCATTAGGATGCAAAGACGGACGTTATCTGCAAAGAAGACCACCACGCCGGGCTGTTAAACGGTAGAAGATTAGCCCAGCCCAGTGATACCTGCCCGCTAGCCTGGAAACGACACCCAGCTTGGTAATTTATAATAGCGAAGTTACGAACTTCACTTCCGGAAAGCGGCTGTCCGGTCCTTTCATTAATAGTCCGCCTTGGTTTTTCAGATACCTATCGAAGAAATCCAGCATGTAGGCATCGATAACGTCGTCCGCTCTTTCGGGCGCAATTTCTCCTGTAATACCCAGCCTTTTGAAAATTGGAGAAATGAACTGTACGTCGGTAAAATTCATATGCTCCGTGTTTTCAATATAGAGGACTTGTCCCCCTTCGCCGGCCGTTTCGCGCATCCGTTCAAGCTCCAGCTTTTTATCTTCCGTTACTTGATCCTCCCACTCTCTTGTTGAGCCCATCCGGTTAAGCTCTGCATCCGTGTATGCCCGGTTATCCAACACCATTTTTAATTTGCCGAAATAGCTTTCTGAGTTGATGAATAAAAACGGCTTTCGCAGACCCTCTCTGTCACGCAGCCGGTAAAGCCCGCCATCAAGGTCTATTCCAACCGCGATTCGCGGATCATATGCAGCGTCATAGGCCGTTGCTCCGCCAATTGAATGGCCGAACACCCCGACATGGCCGAGATCAATCCTCCCTTTTAAAAGACTTGGAATCTCCCCCGACTGGAGGAGCTCGAATTGGTCCAGCGTAAACTCCACATCGCCGGTTAGAACTTTGCCCAGCTTGTCGCGAATTTCTCTTTCTGTCCCGTAATCATGGCCGGACGAAAATAAGTCATTGGTTGTACTTGTTGTGATTCGGCCGTCCGGAAACTCGGTGGCAAATGTATTGTAGGTATGGTCGATCACTGCCAAGATATAGCCGTGACTCGCGAGATGCTCGGCTTGAGACGTGTGAAGGAACCTGGAAGAGCCGTTGCCGGGATTCGCAAGGACCAGCGGGTATGAAGTTTGTGCCGAAGAGACCTCAGCCCCCGGATAAGCATGACTGGATATGTACTTCAGGTGTTGAAAAGTAAACCCGGGAAGGCCATAGTCTGAAGCCATATAACGTAAAATCCCGGTATCGGGAACAAAGGGAGCGTACTTGCCGGTGTCAGCCTGAGCGGGATACCATACCTGAACCATCAACTCCCTCTTGCCTGTGGCGGTTTGGCCGAATGTCTCCTCCCGGCTTGGATCGATGAAATGAAAGACTTGCGTACCTACCGTAAACTCGCCGCTTGGCGCCGGAAGGTCGAATACGGGAAACACATAGAGTAATCCCCCCGTTGCGGTTAGCCCAAGTACAATAACCAGGCGGCCCAGCACCCTGCGGATTCGCGAGGCAGTCCGAACGACTTTTGGCGTTATGAGAACGTCTCTAAGCGAAAGCATAAGCATCAGGATCGTAAATCCGTATAAAAACAAAAGCTGAACCCTGTATCCTTCGACTAGCAAATGTATCACTAAAACAATGGAGCCTGCTCCGCTTGCCAGGAGCAAAGCTGATCTTCGGATACGTTGATTGAATATGAACACGAATACGAACAAACAAACACTTGAAAAGAATAGCAGCATTTCAAAAAACCTCACGCCAACTCCCCCTTAAAAAATAATCCTCTTATTAGATAAGTCTAGAGGAGCTGCCAGGTTGCTGCTATCGATCTCGATTACAATTGCCTTACACTCTTTGTAAGGTTCCGTGATGGATGATGGAATAGAAAATTAAGGCCGTAGTGTGTGGTTGGTTTTTGTAGATACGAAGAGGAATTTAAAAAAGCCCCGATAAATCAAGGGTTTCTTGATTATCAGGACTTAATTGTTATGTCAAAAAATCGTTACAAACCTGTGCCAATCCACATTCCAAACGGTGACAAGGTGAGTTTCAACTCACAGTTTATTTGCTTTGGGATGGGTTTATTTACTTTGAATACCCCCGCTGCCGCATCCCTTCAAACAACAAAATTGTAGCCGCCATCGCCGCATTCAGCGACTCGGCCCGGCCGGCCATCGGGATGATGATGCTCTTATCGACGAGCGCTGCCGTCTGTGGGGAAATCCCCTTGCCCTCGCTGCCGATCAGCAGCCACTGGCTGCCGCGGAAGTCGTGCGTGTAGCAGGAGTCTTCCCCGGTCAGCGAGGTGCTGACCAGAAGAGCTCCGCGTTCGCGCGCCTGCGGCAGAACAACGCCCAGATCTCCCTCCACTACCGGGAGATGGAACATCGAGCCCATCGTAGAGCGGATGGTCTTGGGGTTATACAGGTCGGCGCAGCCCTGGCCGAGGATTACCCCGTCCGCGCCGGCGGCATCCGCGCTGCGGATGATCGTGCCCACGTTGCCCGGGTCCTGGACGCCGTCAAGCACAACAACCAGACTGTCCCGCTTCGCCAGGATCGTCTCCACACCCTGCTGCTCTTTGCGGACAACCGCAAACACAGGCTGCGGGGTGTTCGTGCTGCTGCACTTGGCAATGACAGCGGCTGAGACGCCGATGACCTCCATACCCTGTACGGCCTGCAGATGATCCCGCAGCTCCGATGGCATTCCCTTGTCCAAATCGTAGGCGAGAATCTCCACCTCGGCTTCCGCCAGCAGCGCCTCCTGCACCAGATGGATACCTTCTACAATATATTTGCCGGTCTTATCGCGGTGCTTCTTTTCCTGCAGTCCGGCCCATTCCTTAACCCGCGTATTTTGCGGAGATAATATTTCCATTAGGTCTTGTCCTTTCGTACTTCGTTAATGATACGCCATCTCCAGCTTGGTCAGGTTATCCTTATGCCCGACGATAACCAGCACATCGCCGTCAGCCAGCCGGTCCTCGGCTCTGGGAGTGATGTTCATGTCATCGCCCCGGCGGATCGCCATGACATTGCAGCCGTATTTGGCGCGGATGTCCAGCTCCAGCAGGTTTTTGCCGAGCATCTGCTTGGGCACCTTCATGTCCAGGATACTGTAATCCGGGGACAGCTCGATATAGTCGAGAATGTTCGGCGAGGCCAGATGATGCGCTACCCTTAGCCCCATGTCCCGCTCAGGATAAATGATTTTGTCTGCGCCAATCTTGCTAAGCACCTTGCCGTGCAGCTCATTTCTGGCCTTGACCAGGATCGCCGGCACACCCAGATCCTTCAGGATCAGCGTGGTCAGAATGCTGGCCTGGATATCTTCGCCGATCGCTACAACCACAACGTCGAAGTTGCGGATACCCAGCGCGCGCAGCGCTTCCTCATCTGTGGAATCTGCGGATACGGCATGGGTTACAATACCGGATATCTCCTGGGTCCGCTGTTCGTCGGTATCGATGGCAAGCACATCATATCCCATGCCGCTTAGCGCCTTGGCTACACTTGAGCCGAAGCGCCCCATCCCGATAATCGCGTATTGTTTTTTGGCCATGTCCGTGTACCTCCTGCAGCATTTTTCGTCTCACACAGTATAGCATATGGGCGGCCAAACTTGAATTTTCACTGCCGCCGCAGGGCACATTAGTACAGGGCATTTTGGAGAAGTCAGATTCTGTTCCGGATGCCTGTTCCACTTTTCCCCCAAACAATGAAAAAGGAGGTGCACCATGCCGGTAACCATTGATTTACGCCAGGCGATTCTTCATAAAGTGCACGGCCAGTCCGAGGAAGACCTGCGCCACATGATTGAAGGCTCTGTAGACGGGCCGGAAGCGGCACTTCCCGGACTTGGTGTTGTATTTGAAATGGTCTGGAAAGACATCGGCAAGGCCAAGCAGGATCATGTCATCGGTCTGCTGCACCGGCATCTGGAGGAGATCACCCCCGGATCGGTTACCACCGAGCAGAGCTAGACAGCCAAAAACCTCCGCATCCCGGCCGTGCAGCGCACAGTTAGAGGCGGAGGTTTTTTATCACACTATGCTATCCGTACAGCCTGATCAGGCTTATCCGGCCCATTCCCGCTGTGCTTTAAGGAGCTGTCTCCAGGAACTTGGCAGTCGGATTCTTCTCCATAGCCGTACGCATCGCGTATTCATTTTCGAATAACACGACATAATTGCCCTTCTTATCCGTTACCAGCGTAGAGTTAATCCGGAATTTGGCCGGATCCGGCTTGTTCTCATCGACAATCCAGCGCGCGAACTGATAGCTCATCCGCTGCAGCTGTACATCTACGCCATACTCGCCCTTCATCCGGTACTCGAACACTTCGAACTGCAGCTGTCCGACTACGCCAAGAATAATATCGTCAAAATTGACCGTGCGGAATACCTGGATCATCCCTTCTTCCGTCAGCTGGTCAATCCCTTTTTGAAATTGCTTCGATTTGAGTGCATTTTTGATGCTCACTTTGGAGAAAATCTCCGGTGAGAACGTCGGCAGCTCATCGAACTCCATCTCTCCCGCCTGGCTTAGCGTATCGCCGATCCGGAAAATCCCCGGGTCAAACAAACCGATAATATCGCCCGGATACGCCTCTTCAACAATATCGCGGTCCTGCGCCAGGAACTGCTGCGGCTGGGACAGCTTAATGTCTTTGCCTGCCCGGACATGCTTTACGCTCATGCCGCGCTCGAACTTGCCGGATACAATCCGCAGGAACGCGATGCGGTCACGGTGTGCCGGATTCATGTTGGCCTGGATTTTGAAGACATAACCGGTGAATTTCTCATTAGTCGGTTCAATTGAACAACAGTACTGCGGCGCGGCTCCGGCTTCGGTGCCAGCTCCAGGAAGTTGTCGAGGAACGTCTGGACGCCGAAATTGTTAATCGCACTGCCGAAGAAGACCGGAGTCAGCTCCCCGCGCAATACTTTTTCATAATCAAAAGCGTCACCCGCCACATCCAGCAGCTCAAGATCCTGGCACAGCTGGTCATGCAGATATTCTCCGGCCATCTCGCGGATGATCGGATCGTGGTAGTCCTCGACCTTCTGAACTTTGATTACCGAATGATCATCGCCCTGGAACAGCTCCACCTGATTCTTCATCCGGTCGTACACGCCGCACAGCTCGCGGCCGCTGCCGATCGGCCAGTTCATTGGCACGGAGCGGATGCCCAGTACGTTCTCCAGCTCCTCCATCAGATCGAACGGGCTCTGGCCCTCACGGTCCAGCTTGTTGATGAAGGTAAAGATCGGGATACCGCGCTTGGCACAGACCTGGAACAGCTTGATTGTCTGTGCCTCGACCCCTTTTGCCACGTCGATCAGCATGACTGCGCTGTCCGCAGCTGTCAGTGTACGGTAAGTGTCCTCACTGAAATCCTGGTGACCCGGAGTATCCAGAATGTTCACCCGGTGGCCCAAGTAGTCAAACTGCATTACGGAAGACGTTACCGAGATTCCGCGCTGCTTCTCTATTTCCATCCAGTCACTTGTCGCATGCTTGCTTGCTTTACGGGCTTTAACCGTTCCCGCTAGCCGGATCGCCCCGCCGAACAGCAGCAGCTTTTCCGTCAGTGTTGTTTTACCCGCATCCGGGTGGGAAATGATCGCAAACGTTCTCCGTTTGTCCACTTCCTGTTGCAGTTTCTGATCCGGTGCCTTATCCATTGCACATATCCCTTCATATATAAATTCATGCTTGATCGCCAATTGCTTTTTTCCGTTTCCAGAAAGCATCCTTTAAAGTATATCAAAATTCACCAGACTTTATCTACAAAAAAGCGGCGGAAGTGAAACAAGTTGTACAAATTTGCCGTTTCTCGCGTATCCCTTAACTGGCTGCCGTTTCCGCTTCTGTACGGGCCGTGTCTGCCATAACAATCTTTCTGTTAAAAATGAGCAAAACCGCCAAGGACAAGACTAGGCTCAGCGCACCCGTCATCCAGATAACAGTATAGCCCAGCCGTTCGGCAGCCAGACCAAGCAGCAGGGTAATAGCGAAGCCGGCGAGCGATTTGAGGGCGGATAATCCTGAGGTGAAGGTTGCTCTTTTGCCCCGGGGAATGAAATCCTGGACCCATGCACTGAATAAGGAAGACTCCAGACCAAGCCCGAACTCATATAAAACCAGTCCCGCGATAAACACAGCCGGATGAGCAAACAGCCCTGCAAGCAGCAGCCCCGCAGCCGACAGCAGCAGACCGCCGGAAATGACCCGTACCGCCCGCACCTTCCGTTTCGCCAGAAAGGAGCTGCAGAACGAAGACAGGCTGATCACAGCCATGAACAACACCAGCAATCCTCCTAAATAGCCTGCGGGCAGCCCAAGCTCATTCACCCCATACACCTGCCAGCTCAGCAGGAAAGCAAGCAATGCGGCATGGCTGAAGATGCTTTTGAACAGAATAAAGCGCATCAGCTTATTTCCTGCAAATTCTGCCGTGGTCACGTAGACTTCTTTAAAAACATTGTCCTGCGTCCGGACGCCGTAATTGTCGCTGAACCGCAGCCACGCATAAAGACCAAGTCCCACTGCCGCTGCACCCGCTATAGCAACTGGAAGGTAGAGGTGGATATTGCTGCTAAATGACGCTATAAGTGCACCCACAACCGCAAAAGCAGACACATATCCGTTCAAGCGAGGCAGTGCAATATTTTTATAGCCCGGCATGCCCAGATCCTCAAGCTTATCCAGATACCAGGCCTGCGGCGAGCCGGAAATCAGCGCAACTCCCAGAGACATTATAACCGCAGAAACGATGAACGCCGCCAGATTACCGGCAAAAGCAAACACAGTCAATCCTGCACCCCATATTATAAAACCGATGGCCGTCAGCTTTTTCCTCCCGTACAGGTCAGACAGATTGCCGCTGGGATAATCAAACACCGCAAGGGATAGCGAGGAAACCGCGAATACAATACTGATCTGCAGCGGATCAACTCCCCTCATACTCATCAGCACAATATATACCGCACCGTACAGCTTATCAGTCAGATTATAGCCGCATAGCAGGGTTCCCAGAAAAAAGCTGTACTGCTTATGAGCTTGCCGTGTCCTCTTCATCATCGAACGCCCCATTCCTGTCAAGGATGTTGTAGGCCTTCAGGCGGCTGATGCACTTTCCCCCTGTTGTTTCTCTCTACATTTAATGGAATTATATAGCAAATACGTAGTACCGAAATCCTTTTTTTGTAACTTTCACTCAAAATACAAAAACAGCGCTCCCCCATCACCGGGGAACCGCTGTTGTGTAATCTATAAAGCTGGTACTAGCTGTTCACACGCCATACTACATTATCTTCATCCTGTCCGTTCACCGGCCACCAGTGGAAGCCTTCCTGAGCCAGCAGCTGGTCTGCTTCTACCGGGCCCCATGAGCCTGCAGGGTAGGATGCCAGATCATTGCTTTCTTCCTTCCAGGCCTGTGCAATCCGGTCAACGAAGGACCAGGCCGACGATACTTCATCCCAGCGGGTAAAATAGGTCGAATCGCCGCGTGCCGCATCATGCAGCAGACGCTCGTAAGCCTCCGGCGAGTTGATGCCGACCATGCAGCTCTGGCAGAAGTCCATGGCTAGCGGCTGAATTTCAGACTCCGAGCCCGGCTTCTTGGCATTAATCTTCACGTAGATGCCTTCCATCGGGTTAACGCGGATAACGAGCAGGTTCGGCTCAAGCTTATGCTTCTGACCCAGGTATACATTGGTCGGCATGCCCTTGAACTCCACCACCACTTCCGTTGTCTTCACAGGCAGACGCTTGCCGGTACGGATGTAGAACGGAACGCCCGCCCAGCGGAAGTTGTCTACAAAGATACGCGCTGCAAAATACGTCTCGGTATTGGACTCCGGATCCACCTTATCCTCCTGGCGGTAAGCCGGCAGGCTCTTGCCTTTGTAGAGGCCCTGAGTATACTGCCCGCGCACCACATTCTCACGCACTTCCTCCGAGGAAGAGTACGGACGCAGCGAACGGAGCACCTTCACCTTCTCGTCACGGATATCTTCAGCCAGCAAACGGCTTGGCGGCTCCATTGCAATCATCGTCAGCAGCTGCAAAATATGGTTCTGCCCCATATCGCGCAATGCTCCGGCATGATCATAGTATCCGCCGCGCTCTTCTACCCCGACCGTTTCGCCAAGGGTAATCTGAATGTTGGCAATATGCTTGTTGTTCCACAACGGTTCAAAGAATGCATTTGCAAAACGGATAACCTCAATGTTCTGCACCATTTCCTTGCCCAGATAGTGGTCAATCCGGTAGATCTCTTCTTCCTTAAACACCTGGCGGATCTGTTCATTCAGCTGCTCTGCAGATTCCAGATTGTAGCCGAACGGTTTCTCGATAACCAGACGGTTCCAGCCGGCACCCTGCAGCATGCCGCCTGCCTTGAGGTTGAACGAGACACTGCCGAACAGCTCAGGAGCCAGAGCCAGATAGAACATCCGGTTGCCCGGGATCTGGAACTTCTGCTCCAGCAGCTCTGTCTGCGCACTCAGCTCACGGAAGCCGTCCACATTGTTAATATCCAATGATTTATATTCGAAATGCTGTACAAAATCATTCCATTCCGCAGCATCGGCTACCTGATAACGGCAGAATTCACGGATGGATTCCTTCACATCCTCCCGGAATTCCTCCTGGGTACGGGGACGCCGAGCCACGCCAATTACCGCAAAATCATGTGTCAGCTTGCCTTCGCGGTACAAGCTGTATATCGCAGGGAACAGCTTCCGCCGGGCCAGATCTCCGGTTGCCCCAAAAATAAAGAATACAGCACCGGGTGTATGCAGTTCATCAAGGGTTTGATTTTCAGCCATGGCTCCTCATCTCTCTGTATGTAATATAGTTAGTTGACAATCATTCTCATCGTGCCGTAGCACGGCGTGATGTCATTTTATCATATTCACAGTAAGGATGCTATCACATTCCTGACAGTTTTTCTCGGGTTTTCGCAATTTTCCATTACTCTTTTTTATTCAATTTCATACTGATGCTTATAGTCTGCAACGGCAATTTGGGCTTCCCCGTTCTTACATATTATACCTTCCGGCAAAAAGCTCCGCAAACACGGAGCCCGGTTTTGCGGAGCATTCTGTTAGGATATGCTGAATTACGGCGGATTATGACGAAGATTGTGCAACGCTTCAACCATTAATATTCAATCGTAATGAGCGGCAGCCCGATTGTCACGCGGTTACTGTTGTCATTACTGTTCTGGTGTACTGCAGCCTGGAGAGCTATTCTATTATCTCCGCTGTTCACGTATCTCTGAGCGCCTTGAATGCTGTAGGAACGGCTGTACGTGGCATCGTCTTCATAGCTTTCTACTGCTTCTAATCCCCCCAGCCGCTCAGTAATTACCCCCTCCGCCTGCTTAAGCGCCTCGCGGGGAGATTCAATCACCAGTGAGGTGCCCTGCAGTGAAGCATTCCATTCTGGAGTAATGCCGGCGGCCAGCATCTGTGCTCCTGCGTCTGCTGCTGCAGTCTGAACCGCTTCTGCCTGCAGCAGATCCTGCGTCTCCACTGTCACGATTACATAACTTACACCCTGGCCCAGCTCACTCCAGAACAATGAAATCGTGCTGGTTGAATCCAGCGCACGGGAGGCTCTGTAGGTTACATGGCCATCTTCTTCAGCCGCCTCCAGCTTGCCGAGTCCGAGCAGCCCGGCCAGTCGGGCTGCCGATGCGGCAGGATTTGCAGCTTCTACAGCGGACATGGCCTGGGTCGCAGTAACGGCATCTGCATGATCTGCGGCGTCAGTGGTATCCGCATTCGTCACGGCTTCAGCTGCGGCAGTGGCTTCTATATGATATGCAGCGTTAGCGGCATCCGCATTCGTCATGGCTTGAGCTGCAGCAATGGCTTCTGCATGATCTGCAGCGTCAGTGGTATCCGCATTCGTCATGGCTTGAGCTACAGCAGTGGCTTCTGCATGATCTGCGGCGTTAGCGGCATCTGCAGTTTCACCGCTGTACTCCCCCTGCCATTTCACAACCAGTCGCAGCGGAGAACCATCGGCTGTTATTTCCCGCCGGCCGTGGTCAGGAGCTTCAGGGAGCGGGTCAGCTGCTCCGGGCTGGATGCAGAGAGCGCGGTGTCTGCTGCAGATTCATCTGCAGCAATGCGGCTGGCCCCGCTTGCGAATCCGGCCAGCAGCACCACCAGAAGGCTGAGACCAATCATGACCAGCGTTAGCTTCCCCATCCCTTGTTCATGTTTCCCCAGCCGCATTCCGCATCTCCCTCTCTCATCCAATTCTCGCAATCTACTAGAAAGGATAGCCCGAATCGGGAGAAGATATACTTGCTTGCTAGTTACTCTGCTAAAGTTCAAAACTTATAAGGGATTTCGATTTAACGTGCAAACTAAGCACATTAAATCTACGGGGCCTGAGCTTGAACCGGAGTGTTGAAATGCCTATTATTCATTCGCAGGAGCCGATACGCTTCTATGCACAAAAGCCAACATAGAGGGAATAATCCCTTTATGTTGGCTTTACAAACCTTCAATGAGCTAATTAGTGGGAAAAATCCCTTTATGCTATGAATAACAGACTCGTTAGCTGAAATCAGAGGCATTTTTGCCTTTCATTTCGCCCATTCCGCCACCGGAGCCGAAATCAGAGGCATTTTTGCCTTTCATTTCGCACATTCGGCCACCGGAGCCGAAATCAAAGGCATTTTTGCCTCTCATTTCGCCCATTCGGCCACCAGAGCCACAGAAGCGGGAAAAGGGGCTGTCAGCCTATGACTGACAGCCGATTTACTCCGCCAGCCCGTTCTTATACGCATAAATAGCCGCCTGGGTCCGGTCCTCGACGCCCAGCTTGGCAAGAATGTTGGTAACGTGGAACTTTACCGTCTTGATCCCGATAATCAGCTGGTCGGCAATATCCTGGTTGGATTTGCCCTGGGCCAGCAGCTTCAATACTTCCATCTCACGTTCGGTAAGCTCCTTGTAGGCTGGAGCCTCCGCTTTAGCATTGTTACGGAAGCGGTTCATCATTTTGGAAGCGACCTGGGACTCCAGCACGGATTGCCCTCTGGCTGCTGCACGGATGGCATCCGCTACTTCGCTGGCTCGCGAGGTCTTCAGCAGATAGCTGAACGCTCCAGCCTCAATGACAGGATACATCTTCTCATCGTCCAGATAGCTTGTCAGCACGATAACCTTGCAGTCCGGATACAGCTTGAGCAGCCGTTTGGTGGTCTCAATGCCGTCCATACCCTCCATTACCAGATCCATCAGCACTACATCCGGATTGTATTCCTGGGCCAGCCGTATGCCTTCCTCACCGCTGCCGGCTTCACCGACCACCTCAATACCGTCTTCCGTACCAAGCACTGCGGCAAGTCCGATCCGCACCATTTCATGATCATCCACCAGCAGAACCTTGATTTCTTCTGTTTCCATGGTTGCCCTTGCCTCCTTATTCATTGACCAGCGGTACAGTAATTTCAATCCGCATCCCTTTGCCGGGCGCCGTAATAAATTGTATGGAGCCGCCGGTTTCTGCAATCCGCTCCTGCATATTCGACAGACCGTATGAGGTCAGCTTGCTGTCATCAATCTCAAAGCCTACGCCATCATCCCTCAGTGTCAGCCTTACAGAGTCACCGCGCCGGTGCAGCCGGATCTCCATCTTCTCTGCCTTGGCGTGGCGCAGGGTATTCGAGATGGCTTCCTGCACGATGCGGAAGAGGTGGTTCTCAACCCCCTTCAGCAGCTGTACATCCGGGTCCATCTCAAAAATAATCTCCATCGGCACCTTGATCTGCAGCTCTTTGATCAGCTCCTGCAGCCCCTGCTCAAGTCCCTTTCCGTCCAGGTATACCGGCCGCAGATGCAGCAGCAGCGCGCGCATCTCCGACTGGGCCACCGCAGCCATCTCCTCAATCAGGGCAATCTGCCGCTGGGCCTTGTCAAAATCCTTCTCCAGCGTCCGGCCCACAGCCGTCGCCGTCATCGAGATGGCGAACAGCTGCTGGGACACGGCGTCATGCAGTTCACGGGCCAGGCGCTGCCGCTCCTCGATGATCGCCGATACCCGCGCCTGCTCGGCCAGCTTCGCATTGTTGGTCGACAGCCGCTGAAGGGTGTTCACCTGGTTCTCCCACTTGCCGCTGATCCGGCCAAGCTGCTCGCCGAGCCGGCCCAGCTCATCGGTCCCGAGTAACGGCATCGCCGGGGTGAGGTTGCCCTTCTCCCAGGCAACAAGCGTTCCCCGCAGCCGCTCCAGCCTGCGCTTGAAACGGAAGCTCTGAAAGAAGCCAAAGCCGACTCCGAAGACCACCGGCAGCAGGATGAGCGTCACAGTGGTCCGGATTCCAATCTCCCAATTCTCGAAAGGCTTCAAATAACCATATGTATACATAATGTACAAGAAAACCAGCAGCATGACAAAGGAGAATAAAGCCCCTTCACCCATGCTGCGCGTCACCATGCTGCTGTTCTTTTTATCCACGTGCAGGAGCCTCCCTCTCTTAATAAATACCATGCAGCGGTCAGGATTTGGTTAGATCCAGATCACCCATCAGATAGGAAATGCTGAACTTTACCTTGTTAGTGCTGGTATCATAGTTGGCAGACTTCCAGTTCAGCCGGTTCATCATCCCCGTATCGCGGTGGCTGCCGAACTCGATCGAGCCGAACAGCACAAAGGCTTCAATCTCTACGCCATAGTCATCGGACAGGTGGATATCCATATCACCGAATATTCCCTGAAACAGCATAATAGTTTCCTTATCCTCAGCGATCGCCAGTGAAAGATCCACATCAGCCTCACCAAGGACATGCCATGCACTCAGGCTGCGCATCACCCAGGGCGACAAATCCCAGTCAAAACGGGAGGAGAAGCTCTGCTTCTGCATGAACGCTTTGCCCTGCTGCAGCCGTTTCGATTTGACATAGAACACGCCGAGCGAAATCAGGCAGATGCCCAGCACCAGCAGCAGATGATCCAGCAGCAGCAGTACTGCGCCGATTCCCAGCAGCTTGTAGCCCTGCTTGACTTTGCCTGAGGTTGTGCGGTATATCCCGAGCAGCAGGAACAGGAGCGCGACAACGGAGAAAAATCCGATCCATTTGCCAAATATCATCAAGCAGCCCACGCCAATCAGTCCGATGGCAATCAAACGGTTCCGTTTATCCACAGCGCACCTCCTAAAAGTTTTGCGAAGCAAAACTATCTTCGTAAGCATTTGCCAAGTTTTGCGAAGCAAAACTAACTTCGTAAGCATTCGCTAAGTTTTGCGAAGCAAAACTATCTTCGTAAGCATTTGCCAAGTTTTGCGGAGCAAAACTGTCTTCGCAAGCCTAAACTATATAACATAAGAGAGGAATCAAATCCCTCTGCTTTATTTTCAACGTTAAAATACCTATAATCCGCAATCATGATTTGGCATATCGTATCCCGCTACAAAAGCCATACCGGTATGGTGACCCATACCGTATGGCTTTTACCTTGTTCAGCATATCATATCCGCCTGCTTTTTAGGAACAGGGATTAATCTTCTTTTTTGTCCAGGGACGGTGAAGATGGAGGATTCAATTTGTTCTTCAGAGCAGCAAGCTGCTCTTCCACTTTGAGCTGTTTCTCAGCGTCAACCGGTTTGTTGTACAAGCCGTTGGACGGGCTGTAAGGGGCACGCATAACATCGGCTTCAGCTTCAAGCTGCATGATCTTTTCTTCCATACGGTGGAAGCCCAGGGACGCGCTGCCGCTTTCAATGGAATGCACGCTGCTGATCTGCGACATCTGCTTCTTGGCCTTGGCCATTTGAGCGCGGGATACCAGCTCGTTGCGCTTGTTGCGCAGCTTGTAGAACTCATCCTTCATGTCATGCAGCTGCTGTACCAGTTCTTTGGCCTGCACTTCTGCCTGGGCATGAAGATCGCCATATTCGGTTTGCTTCTGGTCGAAGTAGATTTTCTCTTCCAGCAGCTTGCGGGCAACCTCTTCCTGCCCGTTCTTCAGAGCGAGCTCAGCCTGGGCTCCGCGCTGTCCGGACATTTTGGCTGCTTCTTCAACCCGTTGCTTCATGCGGCGCTCGTTGGCCATCTGCTTGGCAACAGTAACCTCTGCTTCGTGGATTTCAGCCTCCATATCGCGCAGGTACTGGTTCAGCATTACAATTGGGTCCTCTACCTTATCCAGCAGGTCGTTTACCGACGCTTTTGTCATATCCTTAATCCGTTGAAATACTCCCATGTTTTACACTTCTCCCTTCTCGTATTTAGCAAGTTTTTGTTTCAGCTCTTCGACTTCTTTCTGCAATGCCTTCTTCTCGATATCCTTCATCATCGCATCCAGGCCGGAATCCTGGCCGGGATAACTATTAGCTTTGTTATATCCCGGGTTCGGGTTGTAGCCGGGCTGTCCGCCAGGTCCGCCGTAGCCGCCCTGTGCATGCGGCCCTGCGGGCCGCTTCCATATCCGGGGCCGCCGTAATGGCCGCCATAAGGTCCGCCGGGTGCTCCCGGTCCGGGACCGAACGGATTATACTGCGTCGGCTCCTTCGGAATGATCAGTGCTGCGATGAAATAGACAAGTATGGTCGCGCCTCCGGTAAAGGGAATGCTGACGAGCAGCAGAATCCGGAACAGGGTAGAATCAATGCCGAGTGTCTCGGACAATCCTCCAGCCAGCCCTGTCATTACCTTGTCGCGGGTTGAACGATACAACCGGGTCATAGCACTACTCCTTTCCGCCATTGTTAAGCTTCTCCTTGAGCTTAGCCATTTCTCTTTCCAATACAGTTGCTACGGTCTCGCCGGCCTGCACTGCGTATTCCTGGCCCATGCGGCGCAGATCCCGCAGACTCTTCGCTTCCAGCTCCCAGTCGTTCATCCGGTCTTCAAGCCGTCCGAACATCTTCGGAACATCGCTGCCGTTACCGTATGCAGCCGCCCGCTGGTTCATGCGCTGCTGCAGTCTCAGCGACTCCATGCGTGCCGCATAGTACTGGCGTTTGTTATACACCGTCTGGTATTCAACCTTCAGTTCATTCAGCTGGCTTTCCAGCTCATACAGCGATCCCTGGCTCTGTTCCAGCAGCCCGCTGTACTGCTCCAGCTTTTCCTCGTGGATGATTTTCTCCTGCAAAGCCATCTTTGCCAGGTTGTCTTCACCGGCCTTGAGCGCCAGCAGCGCCTGCTCCTCACGTTTGTTTCTCATGGCCGTTGCCTGATTCACCTGCACCTGCAGCTGCTTGGTATGGGCAGCATATTGCTGGTACAGCCGTTCTGCTTCAGCGATCTCCTCACGGGTCGAATGCAAGAACTGATCGATCAGCTTCACCGGGTCCTGGCTTTGTTCCAGTCGTTCATTTAGATTAGCTACGGTAATATCCCTCATGCGGCGAAAAACACTCATGATTTCCTGTTCCCTCCCTGCTTCTTATTAAGTAATCTTGTGAGCCTGTATTCTTAGTATGTTCTGCCGCTTCTGCCCTTCAGCACCGAGATGCCCCAGACAACCAGCGCAACCCCGAGCAATGGTCCGATGATCCAGGAAAGCTTCGAGATCAAAGCCATAACACCGATGAACAATACGATCCAGCCGATAATTTTGCGTCCGCTTTTAATTCCGTAGTATCCGAGAGCTACCAGCAGTACCGGGAACAGGATTCCGAATATTCCGTGAATCAGATGGGGCAGTACCCCAAGCAGCATAACCGCTCCGATCACGATCAGGGCAATAGCAAGTCCGTTACCTTTTCTATTCTGCATTTTTTCTCACCGCCTTTCGTTGACCTCGTTCTTATAGCTTTATTCTAGGGTAATCTGCAGACTTTCAAAACAGACCGCGGACGGTTTTATGAACTGGACCTTAGTCGGGGAGGACGCCGGACTGGAGACTGCGGTCCACGCTTATGTGATCAATCCCGCTTGCGTGATCCCAGGACGCTGTACATAATATTGAAGTAAAGCCTGCCCCTTCCTTTTCGTACATACAGCAAATATGACCAATCCAAAGGAGCACTGCCCTTGAAAACCTTACTGATCGTCGAAGACGACCACAGCCTCAACAAAGGCATCGCCCTCTCCCTTGCCCAGAACGGCCTCCGGATTGAACAGGCCTATACACTGGCTATGGCTGAGCAGATTTTTGCCGCAACCCGGATCGATCTGATTCTGCTGGATATTAATCTGCCTGACGGAAGCGGGCTGGACTATTGCGAGCAGCTGCGGAGAACCTCACAGGTCCCGGTTATTTTTCTGACTGCTAACGACATGGAGCCGGATATTGTTACCGGATTCGCACTCGGGGGAGACGACTATATCACCAAACCGTTCAGCCTGATGGTACTGCGGGCCAGGGTGATGGCTGTGCTTAAACGGACTGCCCCGCAGGCTGACGAGGTCCTTACGTTCGGTCCGCTGAGCCTGGATTTCGCGAAACTGGAATTCTACAAACATAAGGAACCGCTGGCCTTCAGCAAAACAGAGCTCAAGCTGCTGAACATCCTGGCCTCGAATCCCGGCATCGTTTTGAGCAGAGAGCAGTTAATAGATAAAATCTGGTCGCAGGATGCGGAGTTTGTGGATGAGAATGCCCTGACTGTGGCCGTAAAGCGGCTGCGCTCCAAACTTGAGGACGACCCTGCCTCGCCCAGGTACATCAAAACCGTCTACGGTCTGGGGTACATGTGGACAGAAAGGCCGCATCTATGACCAATAGCGGTAATATTCGGCCTAACAAACGGCTCCTTATTATTTTCTCAGTATTATTTCTGCTTCTACTAACAGGCTACACCGCAACCGTTCTCTATCTGGAAGGGTTCAGTCCCGCACTTCTGCAGCTCACTCTGCTCTTCCTGATTGCTATGCTCGGTACGGGAGTTCTATATAACCGCATGCTGCAGCGGCAGATCACAGGCTTTATGGATACGGTGGATGACATGGTCGACCGGGCGATTCACGGGCAAGAGCAGCTGACCCTTTTCGACGAGACCCGTCTGTCCTCCCTTGAGCACAAGCTGCTGCGCTATATTGAAATGGGCAAGGCAAACGAGCAACACCTCGCGGCCGAAAAGAACATGATCAAGGAGCTGATTTCCGACATCTCGCATCAGACCAAAACTCCGCTGTCCAACATTCTGCTCTACAGTCAGCTAGTTGCGGAAACACCGGACCTGAGCACGGACACACGGCAGCTGCTGCAGCAAATCGAAGTCCAGTCGGAAAAGCTGGAATGGCTGATTACTTCCCTGATTAAATTATCCAGGCTGGAGTCGGGCATGATCAATCTCAAGAGTGAGGTAAGGCCGGTTACAGCAACGATTACCAGTGCCCTCTCACATTTGTATACACGCGCCAGCAATAAAAACATCCGCATTACCATTGAATGTGACTCTCTAACATCAGCCCGCCACGATCACAAATGGACCAGCGAAGCGCTGTTCAATCTGCTGGAGAATGCTGTGAAATATACGGAGCCGGGCGGCAGTATCCGGATTACAGCTGAGGGCAATGAAATGTTCACCAGGATTGAGGTAGCTGATACAGGAATCGGGATTGCGGAGGACGAGCTGGAGCATATTTTCAAGCGCTTCTATAGAGGGCATAATGCCGGGGAGTATGAGGGGATCGGAATCGGACTTTTTTTGGCGCAAAAATCATCAGTATCCAGGGCGGCTTCATCACCGCATCATCCCAGGCAGGACAAGGAAGCAGGCTTACCATTTACCTCCCCCAGCTCTGAATGTGTCAATTCCGTCAGATTTCAGACACTGCCACGTTAGAATGGTCTGTTATCTTAGAGGACAACCACGAATGATGGAGGAGATACGCAAATGCCTATTTTAAGTACCCTGCACCTGAAGAAATATTACGGCAAAGATCCGCAGACTACGGTAAAAGCACTGGATGATATATCCCTGACGGTAGAAAAAGGTGAGTTTGTCGCCATTGTCGGCACCAGCGGCAGCGGAAAAAGTACTCTGCTGCATATGCTGGGCGGTCTGGACCGGCCTACGGAGGGCAAGGTGACGGTGGACGGGAACGAGCTTTTTGCGATGAGCGATGAGAAGCTGACGATCTTCCGGCGCCGTTCGGTCGGATTTGTCTTCCAGAGCTATAATCTGGTACCGATTCTGGGTGTACTCGAAAATATTACGCTTCCCATCGAGCTCGACGGCGGCAAAATCGACCAGACGTATCTGGATGAGGTCATTCAGGCGCTGGGCCTGCAGTCTAAAATTCATTCCCTCCCTTCTAATCTCTCTGGCGGACAGCAGCAGCGGGTCGCTATTGCCAGAGCGCTCGCTACCAAGCCGTCGATCATTCTGGCGGACGAGCCGACAGGCAATCTCGACAGCAAAACAAGCCAGGAAGTGCTGATCCTGCTGAAGCAGATGAGCGAAAAGTTCAACCAGACCATCGTTATGATTACGCACAACGAATCCATCGCCCAGATGGCTGACCGGATTATCCGCATGGAGGACGGGCGCATTGTATCCGGAAACGCAGCACCGGCGGGAGCCGGGACACTATGATTGCCAACAATAACAGCAAGATTGTAACCCGTCTCTCCATCCAAAGCCTACGGGCCAATCCGCTGCGCAACCTGGCTGTCATCTGCGCTGTCGTACTGACGACACTGCTGATTACGTCGATGTTTACGATGTCGATGAGCCTTAACAAATCTATGGAATTAACCAAGATGAAGACGGCCGGCAGTGATTTTCACGGCAGCTTCAAACGGGTGAGCCCTGAGCAGATAGAGATATTAAAGCAGCATCCAAGCATTAAGGAATACAGCGTTTCGCTGAATGCCGGGATCCTGCGGAACGAGGTGTTCAGGGACAGTCCGGTAGAGGTTAAGCAGATCGATGAAGCCTATGCCCGGCATGGTTTTATTCATCTTATTGAGGGGCGTTTGCCTGAAGCTGAGAATGAGGTTGTGCTGAGTACCTGGGTGCTGGATAAGCTCGGTGTGAAGCATGCGCTGGGCGAAAAGTTCCAGCTGGACATTGATATTACAGAGCGTGTTCTTAAGCAGGATTTTATCGTGTCAGGCTACTATGAAGCGGATAAAAATCTGGCGATTGCGGGACTGGCCTTCGTCTCCGATGCATGGGTGCAGAATAATCTCTCCGGGATTGATCCGGCAGAGTCCGAAGCCAGCGGCTCCTATGTAAACACCGCAGAGATGAGCGTAATGTTCAAGAACGCAGTCGATATTGAAAAAAAGCTGGATAAAGTGCTCGCCGATACAGGTATAGATAGACCCACTGGAGTCAACTGGGCTTATACGACCTCTTCCTTATCCGACAATCTTATTGAATTTGTACCTTATGTAGCTGTCGTCTTCATTATTATGCTGAGCGGGTATCTGCTAATTTATAATATTTTTTACATATCGGTTGTGCGTGATGTGAAGTTTTACGGTCTGCTCAAAGCGATCGGGACGACACCAAGGCAGCTCAAACGGATTATCAGAGTACAATCACAGGTCTTGTATCTGATCGGGCTTCCCTTCGGCCTCGCTGCAGGCTATATAATCGGATGGCTGCTCACGCCGATGCTGAACACTTTTTCCAGTGAGCCTATGGAAGCCGCTTATTCCGCCAGCCCGTGGATTTTCATTGGAGCCGCCCTGTTCGCTTATCTGACGGTATGGGTCGCTGCAGGGAAGCCGGGCCGGATGGCCGCACGGATTGCGCCTGTCGAAGCGGTCAGGTATACGGGAGTGCAAACAACGCGGCGGATGAACAAACGCTCGAAGCGCGGAGGCCGGCTGCCTGTCATGGCCTTCACGAACCTGTTCCGCAGTAAAAAGAAGCTGACCCTCATGCTGACCTCTCTTTCCTTGAGCATTGTGCTGTTCAGTATTATTTTCACGGTGATCGGTTCGCTCGATGTGAATAAATACCTTAGCACGTTTCTTTCCGGGGATGTGGTAATCCGTAATGAGGCCATTGAGACCTTTACAGGTGAACGCGCCGGTGATCCTTATAAGCTGTCGGAGGCATTCAGCAATGAATTGGCAAAGATTGATGGTGTGGAGAGCGTGGAGAAGGTTTACTACTATTATGATATTCATGAAATGGATGAGAAAACCCGTGCTGTATTGCAGCCTTTGTCAGAGACAGAGCCGAAGGAGCCTTTACTTACAAGCCTGCTGGAGCGTAATCTTGTTTATCTTAGACTGTATGGCATCGATCCTGGCTGGTACAGCCTGGTAGAAAAGGATGTTATCGAAGGCCGATTTGATCCGCAGAAATTCGCTTCCGGGGACTATGTGCTGGTGGCTCAAGCCAACATGTGGGAGGAAGATACTTATACCTCTTACTATCATCCCGGTGATATGATTGAGTTTAAAAATCTGGGCAAAAGCTATGAGGTCATGGCTGTAATGAATTACGATGCGCTCTATGCTGCGACGACCCAGTCTTTCTCAACGTACGGGTTCAATGCATTCTTCCCGTCATCCGAATTGACCAGAGAGCTGCCTGCGGAGACTAACCCGCCATGGGCGCTGTCAGCAACGCTGCATATTGACCCGGACAAGCTGGACAGTGCAACACAGGCAGCCAAATCCCTGGCCGCTTCCAGTGATGAGCTGGTGGTTAAATCGAGAGAGGATTACCGGGAGGAGCTGGACGGATTTATCCGGGTTTTTCGGATTATCGGCTACGGTCTTAGCTTCGTCATTGCGCTGATCGGCATCCTGAATTATATCAATACAGTCGTTACGGGTGTTATTACGCGGAGGAATGAATTCGCTCTGTTGGAGAGCATCGGCATGACTAAACGCCAGCTCAAAAAAATGCTGATCTATGAGGGGCTGTACAATGTCCTTCTGACCACCGCTATTACATCAAGCCTCGGCGTGTTCCTGACCTATAACATTGCCAAAAGCATTGCGGATAACATGGCTTTTACCGTGTTCCGCATGAGCTGGCTGCCCTTTGTGCTGGTCATCCCTGTGCTGGCTGTCATTGCTTACACGGTAACCTTGAGCTCGTACAGAATGCTGAGTAAGGATACGCTGATTGAAAGGCTGCGTCAGGGGGAATAAGCTTAGTATTCTGAAAAACAAATTTATCTGCCCGCAGCCCCTCATTGTGAGGAAAGCACATAAATAAACAGGCAGATCCGTATGGAAACGGGTCTGCCTGTTTTTTGTCGTCTGCTTGCGCAGTATAGTTAAAAGGCACACTCTATAAGGGATAGTTGCACAGAATACACTTAAACCGGGGATAAGAAGAAAAAATGGCGATATAGTTGTATAAAGCGCAGCTAACGTGCAAGGGCAGACGGGGGACGGTTCAAATTTCCGCAAAAAAATTGACATAGCATGCCGTGACTCAACGCTGCTCCGCACCCGGTCCGCCGAACATCTCCCCGTTCTTCAGTCCATCAACAAACTGCTGCAGCCAGCGGTAATATTCCGCTGCATGACGCAGCTTCTCCAAATCCCGGCTGCAGGACAGCCGCTCCTCTTCGGGCGTATCTCCCGCCTGCATCAAAACCTCCAGCTGCGGAATCACCGCCCCCATCGCCTCCTGCATTACATCAATCTCCCGCTGCAGCTTCAGGGTGAAGAAGTTCCGGAACGCCTGGAAAAAATCCGTCTCCGCCACATACAGATCCTTCCGCTCCCGTTTCTCTTCGAGCTTGGTTACCATCTGTGAGGACATCAGGGAACGCACACCGTAGCTCATATTGCTTTTGCTCATATTCATCACCTGCTTCATTTCCTCCAGCGTCATCGGCTTGTCCTCAAAGAACATAATCCCGTACAGCTGCCCAAAGGAATAATTGGCCCCGTACAAATCCATCGTCTGAGCGATCGCATCAATCACCCTGCGCAGCAGCTGCTCCCGTGGAGATAACTGCCCGTTGTCTTCGCCAAATGCGGCCTGCTTCATTTGCTGCACCCTCACTCTTCGTAGTCTTGTTAACTCCGCATTACATAAAGCGGGAACAAGCCCGCATTATTGCAACAAATTTTACACAATTTCCGAGTCTGCTTTACTTCCGGTTGACCACACGCTTACTTGTCCAGTGTACAATTTTTTTTGAACAGAGATAGTATTCACCTGCATTATACCGCAAAACAAAGCTGACGGAATGGGGTATCGGAACGAAAATGACACGAAATAAGTTAATAAGCGGTTTAAAGCCCGTACTCTTTACGCTGCCGGCGATGATACCCTTTGTGCTGTTCTGGCTGGCACCGCTGATCTATGTGCTGTATCTCAGCTTTACAGAATGGGATTTCATGAGTCCAACCAAAACCTTTGTCGGGCTGCAGAATTATATCGACCTCTTTGGCAATCCGGCTTTTTACAAAGCGCTGCGGGTCACCGTACTGTTCTGCATCGGCAGTGTGCTGCCGGTCATCGCCATCGGCCTGGGGCTGGCCCTTCTTATGAACCGTAAGCTGAAAGGCTCCGGCCTCTATCAGGCACTGCTCTTCTCGCCATGGGTTACTCCGACTGTCGCTGTCTCGATCGTCTGGTCCTGGATCTACGAGCCTGAGGTCGGCCTGGCCAATACGGTGCTGGACTTTCTCGGTCTTGAACCGATCGGCTGGCTACAGGATCCCAGTTGGGCACTTGCGGGTGTGCTGCTCGTAACGGTCTGGAAATCAGCGGGCTGGGCGATGATCTTCTATCTCGTAGCCCTGCGGAATGTTCCTTCTGATCTGCTGGAGGCAGGCGAGCTTGACGGGGCCGGGGCTGTGCAAAAATTTGTCCGGATTACGCTGCCGCTGATCTCACCGACCACGCTGTTCCTGTTCGTGGTGCAGATGGTTCAGGCGCTGCAGGCCTATGATCAGATTAACGTGCTGACACAAGGCGGTCCGTCCGGCTCAACCCGTACGCTGCTGTACCTGTATTACCAGTCTGCTTTTGAATCCTTCCAGATCGGCGAGGCTTCCAGTGTGGCTGTCGTACTGGTGTTCATCTGTATGCTGCTGTCGGTGCTGTCGCTCAGCATCAGCAGACGGACGACGCACTATCAATAAACCGTTATCTAAGGAGGTCTTTCCACTTGCGCACGAGTATGCTCTCACGGCTGGGCGGACCGGCCCGCCATGCTTTTTTCGCCATATTGGCGCTGCTGATGGCCTTCCCGTTCTACTGGATGGTCACCAGCGCCCTGAAAACCAATGATGAAATCTGGGCCTCCCCGCCGACGCTCTGGCCTGCGGCTCCGCTCTGGGGCAACTTTGCCGCGGCCTGGAATGAAGCGCCGTTCGCCAGATATATGGGCAACAGCATTCTGGTCGCCGGAAGCATCGTCATCCTGCAGATTTTTAATTCCGGCATGATGGCTTATGCGCTGACCCATATGAAATTCCGCCTGAAGGGTGTTTTTTCCGGAGTCATCCTGTTCGGTTACATGGTGCCTGCTACGGCAGTCTACCTGCCCAGCTATCTTGTGCTGTCCGAGCTGAATCTGCTCAATACCTACGGCGGCCTGATTCTCTCCAACTGCGTCAGCGTCTTTGCGATCTTCCTGATCCGGCAGGCCTTCCTGCAGGTATCCCATGAGCTGGTCGAGGCCGGCGAGGTAGACGGGGCATCCCATATGCGGATTCTGTGGACGGTGCTGGTGCCGGTGACCCGGTCCTCTTTTGCCGTAATGGCACTGATTACCTTCATCGATCATTACAACAATTATTTCTGGCCGATGCTGATTACCAAGGACCCTGCCCTGCAGCTGGTCTCAGCCGGTCTGCGCAGCTTCTTCGTGGAGGGAGGTGCTTACGGATTGAAATGGCCGCTAATCATGGCCGCCAGCGCCTTCACCATCGCCCCCCTGCTGCTTGTTTTTGTGCTGGCACAAAAAACAATTATGCAAAGTGTCAACATGACTGCAGGCTCCAGTAAAGGCTAAAATACTACTTTTATTAAAGAGGAGAATGATGATGAACGTATTGAAAAGGTTGTCCGCACTATCCATGATTGCCGGTATGACTGTACTAACAGCCTGCGGCGCAAACGGCGCCGCCAATCAGGTTACGGAGGCAAGCGGCGCATCGTCAGCTCCATCCGCAGCAGCTCCTGCTGCCCAAAGCGAACCGGTCACGATTGAGTTCTGGTACGGCCTGGGCGGCAAGCTCGGCGAAAATATGGAAGCACTCATTCAAAAATTCAACGCCTCCCAGCAGGAGGTTATCGTTAAAGGCATCGTACAGGCAGACTATACCGAAACCCAGCAGAAGCTTCAGGCGGCGATTGCTACCGGAACGGTTCCGGCAGCCGTGCTGTCCTCCAATGTGGACTGGGCGCGCAAGGGCTATTTCGCCGAGCTGGATGAGCTGATTGCGGCACAGCCGGATTTCAAGCCGGAGGATTTCGTCCAGACCTTCCTGAACCAGGGCAAGGTGGACGGCAAGCAGTATTTCCTGCCGATGTACGGCACAACGCAGGTGATGTACTACCGTCAGGATGCTTTTAAGAAGAGCGGCATTGATGCCAGCCAGATCAAAACCTGGGAGGATCTCGCGGCGGCGGCCGAGAAAATGACGGTTAAAGAAGGCGGTAAAACAAGCGTCTACGGCTGGGAGCCGATGTGGGGCTCCGGCAATATGATCGATGCGGTGCTGAGCAAGGGCGGCAGCATTCTGAGTGAGGACGGCAAGACTGTTACTATCGACTCCCCTGAGTGGATCGAAACGTGGGATCTGTTCCGCAAGTGGATTCATGAAGACCAGATCATGCGTATTCACTCCGGCGGACAGGGCTGGGAGTACTGGTACAAAACGATTGATGACGTAATGAAAGGCCAGGCGGCCGGTTATACCGGCTCCAGCGGTGACCAGGGCGATCTGGACTTCAGCATCGTAGCGGCAATGGAACAGCCCGGCTGGGCCGGTGTCGGCGAAGGCAAACCGGTAGCTGAAGCTATTCAGGCCGGTATCCCTGCCAAAGCAAGCGATGAAGAGAAGCAGGCCGCGCTGAAATGGCTGGCTTACTTTACCAACTCCGAGAATACCGCCTTCTGGTCGATTAACACCGGATACATTGCGGTTCGCCAGTCTGCACTGGAGGATCCGGCGTTCATCTCGTTCAGCGAGACCAACCCGCAGATCAAAATCCCGCTGCAGCAGGCCTCCCATGCCTCCGCTCCGTTCCAGGACCCTACGGGCGGCAAAATCAATGATGCACTGAAAATCGCTGCGGACAAGGTGCAGATCGAGAACATCCCTGCTGCCGAAGCGCTCAAAGAAGCGCAGGCGACTGCACAGGCGGCGCTGGATAAGGTGAAGTAATTTCGGTTGAGAACGGACCGGCTTCATCCGGTGATTAATCCCGTAAATATACTACGATATGAATCATAAATGCCGTGAATTTACTATGAAGGAGGCCGCAGCCATGCCTGAGCTGATTACCCCGCAGGGGAATTACGACATATCCGCAATCCTGTTTGACAAGGACGGCACCCTGCTCGACTTCGTCTCCCTCTGGGGAAGCTGGAGTGAATGCCTGCTTACGCATTTTATCCGGCAGCTGAAGCTGCGCGGCCTTACCTTTCCTGAGACGTACCTGAACAGCCTGCTGGGCACAGTCCATAATGAGGAGGGCCGGATTACCGGCTACGACCGCAATGGTCCGCTCGCCATGGGCACGATGAATGACCTTTACGCGATCCTTGGCTGGCAGGGCTATCTGCTCGGCCTCTCCTGGGCGGAGTCGATGGAGCTGGTGGAAGCCTGCCGCCGGGAGGCGGACGCCATGCTGGAGCATAGCCGCCCCGTCCTTCCGCTGCCCGGCCTGCTCCGCTTCCTGGAAGAGTGCGACGCACAGGGCATAGCAATGGCCGTAGTGTCGGCGGATGATACCGAAGCCGCGGAGAAGCATCTCCGCTGGCTCGGCATCCGCCACTATTTCACGGCCGTCATCGGCACCGATCAGGTGGAGCGCGGCAAGCCGTTCCCTGACATGGCCCTGCTGGCCTGCAGGCAGCTCGGTGTACAACCTTCCGCCGCCGCTGTAATCGGCGATACGAACGGCGATATGCGCATGGCTAAGGCAGCAGGCGCAGCGGTTGCGGTTTCGATTGCACCGGATGCCGGAGCTGCTGTGCCGGGGAATTCTTCAGCTATAACGCTGCTTAATCATTTGCTGCCTGATGCTGATGCCATTGTGCAGTCTTATGAGGAGCTGGCTTTTCAATAAGCGAGAAATCATACTCAAGGAGGCGAGTCTTTGCAGATGGAGACCAAGTTAACGGGCGGAGAAACGCCGCTGCTCACCTTTCAGATTATTACCGACACCCATGTCACCGCTGACCCTGCCCATGAGTATAACCGGAACTTTGAACGGGCCTTGCAGGATCTGGCCGTCCATGCCCAGGGCAGCAGCGGCATCATTCATGTTGGCGATATTACCGACCACGGCTTCCCGGAGGAATATGCGGAGGTACACCGGATTCTCGGCCAGTACCGGACGGTGCTGCCGGAAATCCGTTATACGCTTGGCAATCACGATGTCGGCATCGGCCACTGGCAGCCGCAACTGGCCGAAGTTGGTCTAGGCGACTGGGAGTCACGCCTTGGAATGTACACCTCCCGTATGGGTTCGCCGGGGCCTTATCATGACCATTGGATCGGCGGGTATCATTTTATTTTCCTGGGAACCGAGGAAGGATTGCCGATATTCTGCAGCCTGTCGGAAGAACAGCTCCAGTGGCTGGAGCGGAAGCTTGGCGAGCGTTCTGACGGCGGACCGGCTGCAGCGGATCAGCCCGTTTTTCTCTTCCTGCATCAGCCGCTGATGAACACCGTGGCCGGCTCTCTTGAAGAACAGGAATGGTACGGAGTTACGCAAGACAAGGAGCTGCGTGCGATTCTGGACAAATACCCGCAGACTCTGCTGTTCACCGGCCATACCCATTGGGAGCTGGAATCGGAGCATACGATGTTCCCGGGTAACGGGGAGACGGCCACGATGTTCAATGCAGCCTCGGTAGCCTATCTTTGGAACAATGAGGATGTGCACATAGACGGCAGCCAAGGGTATTATGTAGAAGTCTACAGCGATAAGGTGCTGGTGCGCGGGCGCGATTTCACCACTGGAACGTGGGTTGATTCCGCATGCTTCGAGGTTCCTGTTTTGCTGAAGACAAGAGGTTGATGCCAGCCGCTTACAACAGCACGACTAGAGTATTAAAAAAACAGCGGTCTCTCCTTAATGGAGGAACCGCTGCTTTGCATTTTTTCTTGTAACACCCGGCTTAAATTAGAACTGCCGCAGCTTCCGGAGTAAACGGCTTAATCTCATCCAGCCTGCCTTCATGCACCTTCTTCGCCCAGGCCGGATCACCGAGCAGCGCACGGCCTACGGCCACCAGATCAAATTCCTGCTGCTTCAGCCGGCTCATTAGCTCCTGATAACCGGGTACGCCGGCCTCCCCGTCATCTGCCATACCGACGGAGCCGACAGCAATCGTCGTCTTGCCGCTGAGCTTCTTCACCCAGCCGGCGAGGCTGAGCTCAGATCCGGCAAATCCAGGCTCATTAAAGCGGCGTGTAGAGACATGGAAGATATCCACTCCCGCTTCAACCAATACGTTCAGGAACTGCTCCAGCTGTTCCGGTGTATCCCACAGCTTCGCTGTATAATCCGCCATTTTCCACTGGGACAGCCGCATCGAAACCGGATAATCCGGCCCGACCGCAGCGCGTACAGCCCGCACAACTTCAGCCGCAAATGTGGTACGCTGCAGATAATCACCGCCGTAACGGTCCGTGCGCCGGTTTGTTTTTGCCCAGAAGAACTGATCAATCAGAAAACCGTGTGCCCCGTGAAGCTCGATTCCGTCAAAGCCAATCCGCCGGGCATTCGCCGCTGCATCCGCAAACGCCTGAATGACCTCGGCAATTTCCTGTTCAGTCATCGGCTCGCCGGCCTGATTGCCTTCAAGGTCCAGTCCTGAGGGACCCAGTGATTTCGCCTGCGGATTAGGCCCGGTACCTTCGGGACGGATCATACCCATATGCACCAGCTGCGGGAAAATAGTGCCCCCCGCTTCATGCACCTGCCGCACCACTCTGCTCCAGCCTGCCAAAGCCGCCTCACCGGACATATCCGGCAATCTGGATTCACTCGCCGCTGCCGGATGGCCGATGACCGCACCCTCTGTAATCACAAGTCCGACTTCATTCCCCGCGCGGCGGCTATAGTATGCGGCTACATCCTCTCCCGGCACACCGTCAGGAGAAAACGCCCGCGCCATCGGCGACATGACAATCCGGTTGGGTATGGTTAATTGCTGAACCTTATACGGTTCAAACAAGGCTTCCAGTGTTTGTGTCTGCTGCTCATTCCTCAATTGTAACGCCTCCCTGATATTCCGGGTCTTCGCCCGGGCTGTTATCCCAAGCCGTTTACGACGGGATATGTAGGCTAGCTTATCAAGCAGACGCTCCCCCTACAACCGACAATCCCGCCGGATTGTTGCTTAAGCGAAGCCCCAGGACAATTGTCGGAGAAAAAGAAACATTTGTTGTCACACGGGCGCATGACTATAATAAGAAGAATCTTTTTACACCAGAAAGGAGTGTTCAGCAATGGCTAATATGCTATCCCCTAACCCTAACGATCCGCGTGTGATCCGGACACGGCAGCTGATTCTGGACGCCTTCCTCCGGCTGCTGAATACCAAGGACTTCAACCAGATTACGATCAGTGATATTACCAGTAACGCAACTATTAACAGGGCTACGTTTTATGCCCATTTTGCCGATAAATACGCGCTGCTTGAAGCTATGCTGTCCAGTGCTTTTACAACCCTGGTCGTCCAGAAGCTTGAGGCAGAAGCCCCGTTAACGGAGCAGACTCTTCTGGAGCTTATCGGAGCCCTGTGTGCTTACCACGAATCAAGTCAGCATTGCGTCAAGAAGTATGATTCCGTAGCACTGTTGATCGAAGAAAATATTAAACTGCAGCTCGAACAGCTCATTCTCAGGCTGCTTGGCAGAACGACAGGCACACCAGTCCAGTCAAAAGCATTAGTCTCCGCCGCAACCCTGCTAAGCTGGTCTATCTATGGTATAACCTACCGCTGGAATCAGGATGGACGGACTGAAGCGCCCGCCGAGCTGGCCAAGCGTGTAAGCCCGTTCATTATCGGAGGAATCTCCCACCTGCATAGTATCACATAAAAAAGAGGCGCCCCGGTGATCGTGCACAGGGACAACCTCTTTGCTTAACTGTTATTCAAAAGCCGGCAGAGCGATCTCTGCATAATTATCTTCCAGGAACTTCTTCACTTCCGGACCGCTGATCCGTTTCGCCAGCTTCTGGATGGCATCGGAATCCTGATTGTCTTCGCGTGCTACAAGAGTAATTGTAAATTCGGAATCCTCACGCTCTGTAATCAGCGCATCCTTCTTCGGGGTCAGGCCGAGCGGACTGGCATAAGCCGGTGTCATCGCTACCAGGTCGCCGTCATCCATCATCCGGGCCAGCATCAACAGATCGACTTCCTCGAACTTGAAGTTCTTCGGATTCTCGGTAATATCCGCCTGGGTTGCTGTAATGCCTACTCCATCCTTCAGCTTGATCAGACCGGCGTCAGCAAACATCTGCAGCGAACGTCCGATATTCGACGGGTCATTGGCCATTACCAGCTTCGCGCCTTCCGGCAGCTCTTCAATGGATTTGTACTTTTTGGAATAGCCGCCGTAGATTGCATCATACACAGGCTGTACCGGAACGAGGTTCGAGCCCTTGCTGTCATTGAACTGCGTCATGTAAGGCACGTGCTGGAAGAAGTTCGCGTCCACTTCCTTGTTCGCCAGCGCCTCGTTCGGCTGCACATTGTCGGACAATACAACGATCTCCATATCCACGCCGTCCTCCAGCAGAAGCGGCTTTACAATATCCAGAATGTCGGTCATTGGAGGAATCAGTGTCGCTACCTTGATTTTTACGGGTTCTGTACTTGCCGCTGCTGTTGCTGCCGGCGCTTCCGTGGCTTCAGCGGCATTTTGAGTATTGTTAGTGTTGTTGCCGCAGCCTGCAGCAATCAGGACGAACAGCATCAGCATTGCAATCATGGACTTTTTCATTTTTTTCAATAACCCCCGTTGTTTATATTTGGATTTCAAAATAGTACAGCCTGCACATTCCGTATTCAGTCTTCCCTTGAATCAGCGCTTATCCAGCAGTCTCGCCACCGTGCTTCCGGTGAACTGGATCAGCTGTACAAGCACAATCATAACGACAATGGCGTAGGCCATCACTTCGTTCTCAAACCGCTGGTACCCGTAACGGATGGCAAAATCGCCGACACCGCCGCCGCCAACCACACCCATCACCGTTGAAAACGAAATAAAGCTGATCGTCGAGGCCGTAAGTCCGAGCACCAGTCCCGACCGCGCTTCCACATACAGGAACTTGAAAATCAGCTCCAGCTTCGACGCCCCCATGGACAAGGCTGCCTCTATCGTGCCTCTGGGAACCTCCAGCAGGGACTGCTCCACCAGACGCGCATAATAGGCAATGGCGACCACGGACAGAGGCACCGTTGAGGCCAATGTTCCGATAGAGGTTCCAACCAGGAAGCGGGTGACCGGAATGAGCGCCACCACCAGCAGCAGGAACGGGAAGGAGCGGACCACGTTAACGATACTGTTCAGCGTCAGCGACAGGCTCCGGTTCTCATAAAGCTGGCCCTTGCGGCAAAAATACAGCACCGTACCCAGCGGAAGCCCGACCAGCAGGGCTGCCAGAATCGAAATCCCGACCATGACAAAGGTTTCACCGATCGACTGCCACATCAGATCCTGGTATTTCAGCATGCTTTCCCACATTATCGCCCACCTGCCTTGCCGGTAATCTGCTCGCGGTAGGAGCCGGAATGCCCCGAAGGCTGAAGGAACCCGTGCTCCTCGCGGGAGAAGGCATCCACGATCCTTCCGTCCTCCATGACGGATACCTCAGTACAGATGCTGCGCACCACATCCAGCTCATGGGTGACAATCACGATCGTAACGCCGAGCACGGAATTAATATGCTTCAGCACGCCGAGGATATCCGCCGTAGTCACCGGGTCCAGCGCGGAGGTCGGCTCGTCGCACAGCAGCAGCTGCGGGCTGTTCGCAAGGGCGCGGGCAATAGCTACCCGCTGGCGTTGTCCGCCGCTGAGCCGGGCCGGATACTGCTCTGCTTTGTCGGTCAGGCCGACAAAATCGAGCACCTCGGTGACCCGCTTCCGGCGTTCGCCCTTCGGCACACGGGCCAGCTCGAGCGGAATCTCCACATTGCGGCTGACAGTAGCATTGGCGACAAGGTTAAAATGCTGAAAGATCATCCCGATCTTCTGCCGCTCCCGGCGCAGCTCTTTCTCTGTTAATGCTGTCAGCTCCTTGCCGCCTGCTGTTACAGTGCCCTTATCAGGTCGCTCCAGCAGATTCATCAGGCGCAGCAGCGTCGACTTGCCGGCCCCGCTGGCCCCGATAATACCGTGGATCGAAGCCGGTTTTACTGTAAGCGATACGTCCCGGACCGCGTGGTGACTGCCTTCCTTCAGTTCGAAGCTCTTACTTACTCCGCTCAGCGCTAAAATCGTATTCCGCCCCTCTCCGGACCTGCTGATAATAAAGCTTGTTCCTCCGTAAAGTGTACTACAACTATTTTAAAACTGTTTTATTAAAAATCTCTTTAAATAATAAGGCATAACCTTCACTGTGTCATCATTTATTTTTAAAATGATATATCAGACCTATGGAAGGATTCCCCTCCTCTAAGCATGTGCGGCTGGAGTTAAAATTATCCTGCTGCATCGGCTGAAGGGGCTTTAATGCATAAATAAGGGGGTTTCCGCACCGCGTGCGCCTCCCGGCGCACGGTCCGGAAGCCCCGGGCGGTGGTCACGCTTCAGTGCGCTGCCCGACTTTATCCGGTGCTTCCACAGCTTATCAGGCCGGTGGCCATTAATCCTTTTCGCTATCTCATCGTCCTGTATATATTCGCTGTGGTTCGCGGGTCGCTAGGGCCCGGCGAAGGGCCAGCGAAGCCGGGGCTGGCGTTTGACGGGAATTATTTCATCAAGGGCTGGCCCGGGAGCGGTGCCGGGGTAATGAAGGGGAGTTTTCCCTTTATTGGCGGGCTCGGAGCCCGGCTTTCGGCGCATTAAAGGGATTTTTCCCTTTCATGGGTGGCTCGAAGCACGCTTTCCGGCCCATCAAAGGGATTTTTCCCTTTCATGGGTGGCTCGGGGCACGCTTTCCGGCTCATTAAAGGGATTTTTCCCTTTCATGATGAGCTGGGAGCGCCGATTTCGGCGCATTAATGGGATTTTTCCCTTTAATGATGGGCTTAATCTGGAGTTTGGCTAAGTATGGGACATTTTTGCCTCTGGTATCGTCCCGCGGGCTGGTTTTAAGTTACTTAACTACATAAACAAAACAGCGGCCCCCATAAACGGGAGACCGCTGCTTAGCTTGTATAGTTACTATACTGAATCCAATGAGCCTCACTCCGAGCAAAGGCGAAACTTAGATTAAACCTATACGTTTGTTAACAAATCCGGATTGCATCTCATTCCGGGAAATATCAGTACATGGGTATTAGTAATTGGATAAGCTCATACTGTTACTTTTACATACCAGTTCTGATTCAAAAGAGAATAGCGCAGCGAAGATAACTCCATTCAATCGGCTCCAATACAACTCAGCGGCTGCGCACAGCAAGCCGTTCAAAAGCGGGCTTCGGCCTGTGCTGTTCATCGAACAGGAACGGCCAGTTTTTACGTCCGCGGACAGGAAAATTGTCCAGCCACGTGTAGTCGTCCGCAGCTCCCCAGAAGGTGACGGACGAAATGACCTGCCGGTATTCCCGGAGCAGCCGGAATACCGCGTCATACCGCTCAGCCTGGAGCTCAAGCAGCTCCGGCGGCGGGGTTGCCAGGTCCGTCCGCTTATCGTCGAAGCGGAACAGGGACATATCCAGCTCGGTAAGCTGCAGCTGCAGCCCGAGCGAAGCGTACCTCTCGATCGCTGCCCGGATGTCATCCAGCGCAGGATCGTACAGATTCCAGTGCGCCTGCAGGCCGACACCATGGACCGGCACCCCCTGATCCAGCAGCGACTTGAGCAGGGTATAGATTTTATCGCGCTTGTGCGGATGCGATTCATTGTAATCATTGTAGAACAGCAAGGCCTGCGGATCAGCCTCATGAGCATATTCGAACGCTCGCGCAATGAACTCCGGCCCGGCAATCTCCAGCCATTTGGATGACCTCAACAGCTCCGGGCCTTCATCGGCAATCACCTCGTTAACCACATCCCAGGCATAAATCTGTCCCCGGTAACGTCCAACAACCGTATCGATGTGCGACTTCATACGCGCCAGCAGAAGCTCCTTGCCTAACGCCGTACCAGCTCCGTCCGTAAACAGCCAATCGCTCGTCTGGTTATGCCACACCAGTGTATGACCTCGCATCGCTAGCCCGTGCTTCCGGGCAAAAGCCGCCAGCTCGTCCGCCTGATCAAAGGTGTATACCTCCTCCTGCGGATGCACACTCTCAAACTTCATTTCATTCTCGGCAGTGATACTGTTGAAATGATACGCCAGCAGCTGCTCCTGGGAACGGATCGTCAGCGGGTTTACCGCAGCGCCGATTTTGAAATCATCAGAGAACATGTCCTTTAACGCAGGTCCGCTGAAGCAGTTATCTCCCATCCAAAAACCTCCCACAAAAAGGTTTACTCCAATACCCTCAGCCTTCGCTTCCATGCACAGATACGGGACACCGGCCTCTTAAGACTGCCATGCAAACCAGTCAAAATAGGCAAATCCCGGCAGCTCCCGCCCGTTGCCCGCCGCATACATGCCGACCACTACTCCGGTAAAAGCATTTCCTTCTGCCGCCTGCGGTGACAGCTCATAAGCCTGGCCTGCAGCCAGTCTGGTCCACGCCTCACCGTCCATGGAATACAGCAGACCGTACTCTTGGTAATCCGCGGCAATTTTCAGAAAAACTCTGCCAGCGGACCCGCTTACCGGAACCTCCGCCGCCAGCCGGGACTGGCCTTGCACCGTCAGACGCGCAAACACCAGAGGCTGTCCGTCCCTACGGATCATCCCCACCTCATAATGGGCCCGCTCATTCATTCTGACGCATAATCCGGCTTCCGCACCGTCCTCCTGAGCTTCCAGCTCAAGCAGCGTGCTCCACTCAGCGGCAAACTGCTGCTGCCTGCGGCCGATAAAGGCCGTTTGGCCAATATCGCTGAGTCCGGCCGGCTGGCCCCTCAGCGCCAGCCAGCCCGGACGCTCCTCCAGCGACCAGCTGTGTTCAGCCGGATTCCGCAGGAAGACCAGATCATACGGAAGCACACTGCGGGTAAACTCATGCCGCCCGCCATAACGCCCGGACTCCTGTACGCTTGCCTTCGCGATGCCATCAGAATGCTCAGTGCTCTTCCCCTGTATATCAGCCCATTCATAGCTCTCCTCTGAGGCATCTTCGAATTCACGCTGCCGGCTCCCCGGCTCAACATCCGGTTCCTCTTCACCCGCAACGTAACAAGACCGCTCCACGCACATCTCCAGTCCCACGGTACCATCATTGTTGTCAATCATCGGCCAGCCATCCTCACTCCAGCTCACCGGAGCGAGATACGTCTCCCGGCCAAGTACCCCGTAGCCGTCTTCGCCAAGACGTACACCAAGAAAAACCGCCCACCATCCGCCGTCCGGACCTTCGATCAGATCGGCATGACCCAGATACTGGATCGGATGCCCGATCCCCCTGTGGGTCAGAATCGGCTCTGCCAGCTCTTCAAATGGACCGTACGGCGAGCTGCTGCGTCCGATGATCTCGCGGTGCTCCTTGGCGGTGCCGCCTGAAGCCGCCATGATATAGTACATCCCGTTAATCTTGTATAAATGCGGGCCTTCGAGCCATGGCCCGCGTCCCCGGTCCAGATCACCACGGGTTCAGTCAGCGCAGCTCCGGTGGCAATGTCAATTTCATACTGGATGATATGAGAATCATAGCCTGCCCCCTGCTGGGCGGTCACATAAACCTTACCGTCCTCATCGAACATCAGCGACGGGTCTATGCCGCCGTAAGGAACGGAGACCGGATCGGACCAGGGGCCTGCCGGATCAGCCGCAGTTACATAGAAATTGCCCCGTCCCCGCACATCCGTTGTAATCATATAGAACATTCCGTCATGATACCGGATTGTCGGCGCATAAATCCCGTCAGAGCTGCCGCAATTGCGGATGTCGAGCTGGCTGATCCGGTCCAGCACATGGCCGATCTGCTCCCAGTGAATCAGATCGCGGCTGTGAAACACCGGAACACCGGGGAAATATTCAAAGGTGCTGCAGACCAGATAATAGTCCTCTCCCGCCCGGGTAATGCTCGGATCAGGATAAAAACCCGGCAGCACCGGGTTCGTATACTGTATGAATGACTGCTTCATCTCCATGGGGACAACCTCTCTTTAATTTGTTAAAGATACCTGAAGTCTCAGCCTCTACTCCTTAACACTCCCCACATTCAGGCCGACCACAAAATACTTCTGCATAAAAGGATACACAAGCAGGATCGGTACCGAGGCGACTACTGTAATCGCGGCCCGGATCGACAGCGGTGTCACGAGCGCCCGCGCTGAATCCTGGTCCATCCCTACCCCGGCGGCAACGTTCGGGTTGCTGTTGGAGTTCATCGTCGAGGATAAGAGCTTCATCAGCTCATACTGCAGTGTACTCAGGTGCTGCCGGGAAGAGGTGTAGATAAAGGCATCGAACCAGGAGTTCCAGGCGCCTACCGCAACAAACAGGGCAATGGTTGCAAGCACCGGTTTGCACAGCGGGAATACAACCCGCATGAAGATTTTGAAGTCTCCCGCTCCGTCAATTCTTGCCGACTCCATCAGGCTTTCAGGAATGGTACCGATATAAGTCCGGATAACAATCATATTAAAGGCGCTGATCATCGACGGGAAAATATAAACCCAGAAGCTGTTAATCAGGTTCAGATCCTTGATCAGAAAGTAGCTCGGAATCAGACCGGCGCTGAAATACATCGTCAGCACGAAGACCACCGTAATCGGCTGGCGGAAGACATATTCCCTCCGGCTCAGCGTGTAGGCCAGCATCGTCGTCAGGAAGATATTCAGCACTGTCGACAGCACCGTCCGCGCTACAGAAATCAGAAAAGCATCATAAATCGTGCCGGAGGCAAAGATCGCCTTGTAATTCTGGAAAGTCCAGGCCCGCGGCCATAAGTAAATGCCGCCGCGGATCGTGTCATTCCCCGCGTTAAACGAAACGGCAATCGTATTCAGGAAGGGATATAGGGTGACAACTACAAGGCAAATCATAAACACGGTATTAAAGGTGGTGAACAGCACAGGCTCCAGCTTACCTTTACCGATGCTTCTTCTCACCGTCATCCCTGTTTTCTGCCCGGGGCTAATCTGCCGGTTATCCATCATTTATAACAACCTCTCTTCCCCAAGCCGCTTGGAAATGCCGTTCGCCATAAGCAGCAGTGTTACGCTGACAACCGTTTTGAAAATACCGCCCGCGGTTGCGAGGGAATAGTTGCCCTGTGCGAGACCGTATTTCAGTACAAAAATATCAATGGTTTCTGCCCAGTCCACAACCAGCCCGTTGCCGAGCAGATACTGAACTTCAAAGCCTGCCTCCAGCACATGCCCGATCGACATAATCATCAGGATGACGATGGTTGCCTTGATTCCGGGCAGCGTGACAAACTGCATTTTTCTGTAACGGCTTGCCCCGTCGATCTCCGCAGCCTCATACAGCGCAGGGTCGATTGACGCAATTGCCGCCAGATAAATAATCGTATTCCAGCCGACTTCCTTCCACACATGGGAGGCGCCGACAATGCCCCAGAAGTACTTGCCTTCACTGAGCCACAGAATCGGCTCCTTGATCAGGTGCAGCTTCATCAGCACAATATTTACAATTCCGTCATTGATTGACAGCGAGGTCGCCACAATGCCGGTAACGATAATCCAGGACAGAAAATGCGGCAGATAAGAGATGGTCTGTACCGTTCTTTTCCACAGCACATTTTTGATTTCATTCAGAAGCAGTGCCAGCACAATCGCCGTTACAAACCCGAGCACCAGGTTAATGATCCCCATGGACAAGGTATTGCGCAGCACACGCAGGAAATTGTCGTCGGTAAACAGAAATTTGAACTGCTTGAAGCCTACCCATTCCTGTTCACTGAAGGACTTGGCAGGCCGGTAATTCTGAAAAGCCATGGTCCAGCCCCAGACGGGCACATAGGCAAAAAGAATAATGTAGAGCATTAAAGGTACTGACATCCAGATCAGCTGATTCTGGCTTTTGATCAGCGACCAGGTAACCGGCCGCTTCTTCTTTTTACGGCGGTTGGAATGCCGGACGGCTATTTCTGTTTCTAAGGTCTCAGCCATAGTAATTGTCTCCCCGCTCCATCGTTTATTGGAGCAGGCGGAAGGCCGGAACGGCCCTCCGCCTGCTGGTTCACTGCGCCTTCATTTACTTGCTCCAGTTGTCAATTCTCCATTTAATCTGCTCATTGATTTTGTCTTCGTAAGCCTTCACATTGGCTTTCTTGATCTCTCCGACATAATCGGTCCACACAGAATCGAATTCTTCCGGACTCGCCAGAATCGCTTTAGGCAGGAATTTGGTCTGCAGTTCAGTTAATTTGGTGTTGGCTATCTTGGCATCCGAGCCTTCAATCAAATCAATGGACCAGGCCGGGTAGTAGATCGGATTGGCAGGCGGCTCACTGAAGAAGTCCACATAAGTATCGAAGCCGTAAGCATCAAGAACTTCTTTATCGAAAGGCTTCAGCCCTGCTTTATACTCTTCCGGCTGTGCTGCCGCGTCGGTAGAGTTGCCGTCACTGAAGCTTCCCTCCGTCTTAGGCAGGAAGTCAAAGAGAGCCTTGGCTTTATTGGCCAGCTGCCAGGTAGCATCGGCCGCATTGTCGCGCTGTTCCTGTGTTCTCATGAATCTGCCGTTCTCTACGATATAATCCTCGCCCTCAATACCCCAGGAGAAGGTCTTCTGCCAGTCTTCCTGAATCAGGGTGTCAAGCAGCTTGATAATTTTCACCGGATCTTTGGCGTTGATACTGATACCGAAGCCGTTATTAAGGTTCAGAACGGCAAGGTCACGGTAATAGTCTTTGGTAGCCTTATCGTATACGAGCGGGAGCCCCACGTAGGTACGTTCGATTTTGCCCTGGGTGGTCAGGGAATCCTCGGCCGCATTGAAGTTCCAGTGCTGGTCGAACATACCCAGAACGGTTCCGCTGGACAGCTTCGCCATATACTGGTCGTAGTTCTGCACAAAGGTCTCTTTATCGATCAGACCCTTTTGATTGATTTCATTAAGCTTCTGGTAGTATTTTTTGGCATAATCCTTGTCTGCAAAAATCTCGGCTACACCGTCTTTGACCACGACCCCGCCGTCATTCGGGTGTCCGATCAAGTGCTGAGGCGCATTGAACAGCCCCCAGTTTTTCCAGTCATAATTCAGAATTTCGAAGCCGATGGTCGGACTGCCGTCAATTTTCGGATACTTCTCTTTGTATTTCTCAATCAGGTCAAAGTACTCATCGAGTGTCTTGACCTGCGGATAGCCGAATTCCTTGAGCACTGCCTTCTGAATCCAGAAAGCCGGGCCTGAATACCAGGAGCTGTTCACTTTGCCGTTGTATACCCCATAGTTAGGCAGGATATAGATGTGCCCGTCATTAGGGTCCTTCATCATGTTCCAGTAATCCGCATAATGCGCTTTCAAATTCGGAGCATGCTCTTCAATCAGGTCTTCGAGCGGAATATAGGCACCCGCGGCAGTCAGCTTCGTATTTCCTGTCATCATATCGGGATAATCCTGGCCGGCAATCATAACGCCCAGCTTCTGGTTAATGTCGCCTGCCAAAAATTCGAAATTGAAGCTGGCGCCCGTTTCATCTTTGATTTTCTTGTAAATTTTGTTGTCCGGTGTCGGCTGCTGGCCGGCTTGACCCAGAAATACACTGATATTGAACGGTTCAATTTTGTCGCCTGTGTCCGCAGCTCCTGCGGTTTGTGCCGCACCGGTCTCTTCGGCTTTGGCATTATCCTTGGTATTGCTGTTGTTATTGCCGCCGCAGCGGCGAGTGCAAAGCTCAGGGATAACAGCGTGATCAATGAAACCTTGAACGTCCGTTTTGACTTGCCCCCCATAAAGCACCTCCATATTTTTGGTTACGCTTTTTTGTAAGCACTTACATTAATAAATTATAGAGGTGATCCTTAGCTCTAAATACAGCTGAATTAAAGGTGTAACCCCAAAAACTTTAGGACTTTGCCTGCCGGTATTCATTCGGGGACAAGTGCATTTTCTTCTCAAACTGCTTCAGGAACTGCCCGTAATTGGCATATCCCACCCTTTCTGCAATTTCCGACAGCTTAAGCGTACGCTCCTCCAGCAGCCTTGCCGCTTCCTCAATCCGCAGATTATGAAGCAGTTCATTAAAGCCGATTCCGTTCTTCTTGATCAGAAGCTGGCCCAGATAGACGGGGTGCAGGTAAAAGATTTCCGCCAGCCTCTGAATCGTCAGGCTCTCACGGTAGTGCTCCTGAACATACCGGTTAATATCCCGGACAACATCCTGAGATCTGTTGCCCCGCTCCTGCAGCAGAAGGCGGATCACCTCCTCGGCAAAGGCCAGCAGATATTCCATAAGTCCGCCAAGTGTAAGCATGTGGTAATTAAAATCGCCGGCGGCTCTGTACCCTTCCTCTGCAGCTGCCCGGCCTCCGGAGCCGGTACAAGCTCCCTCATTTTGTAGACCAGGTGAATCACGAATTTCTTTACTGTGTCCGGAGACACCAGCTTCTCACGGAAGCTTGATGCCGCAGCTTCAGCCTCCCGGCGGAAGCCGGGAAGATCCAGCGTATTCACAAACCCGATCAGCACATCTGCCAGCCGGATATGATCGTAATCTCTGCTTAAGGGCGTATCGCGGATATCGTGGAACATCAGCAGCCCGGCTGAAGGTTCGCTGTAGAAGCAATACTGCAGGGCCTCCTTTGCCCTCAGATAGCTCCCGGCAATGCTGCTAAGTTCCGGTATGCTGTCCCCGGCCGCGATAAACAAGGGGATGCCGGGACAAGCCTGCCGCAGCTCCTCCGCAATCCTTGCAGCTGCTGTGTTCCCTTCCCCGGGAGCAGTACTTCCGTAAACAACTGCACAGGTGTATGCCTCAAGGTCAGCCAGCACCATCCCGGCTTCCCCGGCAGACATGGCGGCCGCTTTCCCCCTGACTTCGGTATAGTTCAGCGGATCAGTCTGAATAAGAAGGACGTTCCAGCAGCTGAACCCGGCGGACAGCGCAGCAGCTGAACCGCCATCCAAAGTCCCCTCCGGTTTACCGTAGAGCAGTCCTTTGATGACTGCAGCCGTTTCCTCCAAGGCTGCAAGCCTCCCCATCTTCCGGCTGTGCTCCTCCCGCTCCAGTTCCCGGTACATCTCCCGCAGCTCCTCTGCAGCCTCCTCCGGAAAAAGCGGCTTCAGCAGATAGTGATGAATGCCAAACCGGATCGCAGTCTGGGCATACTCGAACTCGCTGTAGCCGCTGAGAATAGCAAACTTGGTGTCTCTGCCTCCTGTCTGCTGCCAGGCATCTACCATCTCAAGGCCGTTTAACAGCGGCATATTCACATCCGTAATGACCAGATCTGGCGCAAGCTCCCGGATCAGCTGCAGCCCCGCCTGTCCGTTGGTGCAGGTTCCGGCAATCTCAAACCCGAGCGCCTGCCAGTCAATCCACAGCTGCATCGCTTCCAGGGCACTTGGCTCATCGTCAATTAACAGCACTTTATACATTTTCACTGCTTCCCCTCACCTCCGGGCGAATGAATCCTCTCCAGCAGCTTCAGCGGTATTCCGAACGAAACCGCTGTCCCTTCATCCGGCGTACTTATCATCTCAAAGGTCACCTGATCGGCATAATACAGCTCCAGTCTGCGGTATACGTTGCGCATTCCGATATTCAGGCTGGAGGAATCCTCCGTGCGGATATTGTTCAGCAGCTCCTTTAGCTTCGTCGCCTCCATGCCCTTGCCGTTGTCAGAAATAGTAATTTGCAGGCGGTCTTCCCGGACTCCCGCCCTTATCCGGATTACACCAAGGCCCTCTATGGCCTGCAGGCCGTGCTTGCAGGCGTTTTCGACAAGAGGCTGCATGCTCAGCTTCGGTATTTTGTAAGCCAGAGCCTGCTCTTCTATTTCGAATTGATAATCGAATTTGTCACGGAACCTGAATTTCTCAATCTTCAGATACATTTCGATAAACTGCATTTCCTCCTGGAGCGACACCAGGTCCTCCTTCGACCGGAGCAGCCTGCGCAGCAGCCTGGAGAGGCTTTTGATAATATCCGTCACATCATCATATTTGTTCTTGGTGCAGACCACGAGAATGGCATTCAGCGTATTGAACAGGAAATGCGGATTCATCTGGCTCTGCAGAAAATTCAGCTCAGCCTGTACCCGCTCCATCTCAAGGTTCTTGCTCTGGATTTCCAGCTTGTACACATCGTTAATCAGCGAATTGATCCGCGAGGTCATCCGGTTGAAATTATGAATCAGTCCGCCGATCTCATCACGGCCCTCGTCAATCCGGATCAGCTCGAACTTCTCGTTGCTCACCTTCTGCATATGGCGGGCCAGCCGCTTCACCCGGTAATTGTAGGAGCGCAGCATCACATAGATGAATGCCGAAGTCAGCAGCGTGACAGTGGTCGCCAGCACCGCTGCATACAGCCGGATATCCAGAACGGCCTGGGCAATCCGCTCTCCCTGCGTTATGCCGATAATCCGCCAGCCCTTAAGATAGTTGGCCGTACCGATAGGCAGGATATGCACCTCCTGTTCCCCGTCCTCCGGCTGCGTAAACAGCGGGTAAGGCTCATCCGTTACATGCTGATATCCGCTTGCTTCTGACATGACGATCTGATTCTGCTCATTGACCAGATACAGGCTGAGGTAATCCTTTTCCCGGACAATGATGTCGTACACTTCACTGAGATCGAGATCGATCCGCGACAGCTTTTCATACGTTCCAAACGAACTGTAGTGATCCATCCAATCAATGATGCTCAGCATCGGTGTGGTCGAGTTAGTGTTGCTGTTCTCGCTAATCCGATAGGCGGTTACAACCACCTGGTTGCTTGAAGACTCAGCTTGCCTGTACCAGCCGCTTGTCCGGATTTTCGCATTGATAGCCTGATAATTGCCCCCTGATACAATGGACTGGTTGGCAGTAAATACCGTAATCCGCTCAATCTGGTTGTTCACAGGCATATAGCTGTTCAGCCGGTCACGCAGCTCCTCATCATAGGCCCCGTAAAAATCAATGGAATCCCTATACGGCCGGTCCAGCATTTCATACAGGTTCTTGTCTGTGGACAGGGTGTAGCTGACGGCAACCCCGCCCTCGATGAAATCATGAATGTCCTTCCTTGCCCGTTCCAGGGAAATCTCCAGGTTCTGCTCTTCCCTTGACTTGATCAGATCTGTAATCCGGCCCAGTAACACAAGGTTAATAATCATGATAGGCAGAAGCACGCCGACGATATAGATCAGGTAAAACTTGTAATTCAGCGGAATGTCATTGACGATATTGGTGAAGCGGAATCTTTTTTTGAGCATGGATTGTGCACCCGGCTTTCCTAGAGCTGCTTGCTATGGTCAGAGTTCTTGTAGACAGAGGGCAGAACACCCGTGATTCCCTTGAATTTATCGATAAAATAATCCGTGTTGCTGAAGCCGACCTGTGCAGCGACATCGGAAATTTTCAGCTCCGTCCGCTTCAGCAGCGCCTTGGCCGCTTCAATTCGTTTAACATTCAAATATTCGCTGAAGCTGCGTCCGGTCTCTTTGCGGAATAGCTGGCCCAGGTAGGCCGGGTTCATATGAAACTGCCGGGCCAGATCCTGAAGCTGCAGCTTGCTGCGGAACTCCTGATCCACATACCGGATGACATTATAGATGGTGTTACCCTCATTTGCCTCCTGCAGCTGTGCCAGATAATCCGCCGCTGTTCTGCAGAGACCGCTTACATAAAGGCTTAACCGGGAGTAATCACCGAGGTCTCCCAGACTCCCGTATTTTGCCTGGTGCCCGTTCATCATGGTGCCGGGTTCTCCGTTATGCTCTGCCACCAGCCGGCACAGGGTCATTTCCAGATGGGCGATGCCGGCCTGAACAGCTTCCACAGCAGACAATTGCCGGGCATAGGACATGAAGATATCCTGTACACAAGATTCAATCTCCTCCGGATCACCGGCCATTACCTTTTCCGGCAGCTTGGCAAAAGCCGTCTGCTCCCGGCTTGCCTCTGTACCGCATTTCTTGAAATCACAATGGAAGAACACTCCGCCCTGCTCTTTGCCGAACCTGAGCTTCCACATTTCCAGCAGCTGCAGATAAATGTCCTTTAGAGATTCAATACCTGTCATCCGGTCAGTGACCATTACCGTTACCGGCTGCTGCAGCAGCCCCGTTAGCTCCAACTGAAGCTGCCGGACACCGTCCTTCAGACTGTCCCTTGAAAGGCCTGCTGACTGCAGCAGCAGACCGGTCCGCCCGGCACTGTCCTGGAAGCTGCTGTACACCAATTCCGGGGTGAAGAAAGATTCCACCGCATCCAGATGTGCCGCTGCTGCAGGCGGATCAATCAGAATGCCCAGCAATTCTGTATCTCCGCTAAGCTTCATCAGGTTAGCGGCCATCATGCGTAAGTCTTCCTCGTTCTCCCCCAGAATCAGACGGCTTAGCATGCCGCCGATAATGAGCGACTGCTTTTTTTGGCGCTCATCATTGGAAGCGATTTCACTTTGTATTAAAAGGCTGAGCTGGCCCAGGAGAAGTTCCAGTTCCTCCTCATCGACCGGCTTAAGCAAATATTGCTCCACGCGCTCGCGCAAGGCCGTTCTGGCGTACTGGAAGTCATCGTATCCGCTCAAAATAATAAACCGGGGCGGCCTTGCCATCGTTCCATTTACTCTGGAAATCAGCTCCAGCCCGTTAATAACCGGCATATTAATATCGGTCAGTACAAGATCAGGCTGATAGCGCTCAATCATTCGCAGCGCATCCGGCCCATTCATGGCTTCACCGCACAGCTCGAAGCCGTACTTTGCCCAGTCCACCATTGTCCGCAGCCCTTCCAGCACCCATGGCTCATCATCCACAATAATAGCCTTCAGCATGACCGCATCCCTCCCTCATTGATTCTGTGAGCAAATTTCACTTAACTGCCCAACCAAATAACTATAGATTATGCTAACATAGTTCAATATTTCTGTGACATATTTCCGTTGTTATTTTATTCTGGGATAGGCACCAGCTTGCCAGCCCGGCCATAAAAAAACGCTCTTTGCCGGAAGGGACGCTACAGCATCACCTGCTCGCAAAGAGCGATTCTTATAAGATTTATATGAATATAAAGGCAGCTTACACCAGTCCTGGCTCCCCGCGCAGCTTCCGAAATACCTGGTAGCTCCGCTCCGCACAAGCCGAAATCGTAATTGGATGGAAGCCCGGCAGATCCGCGTACAGCGTATCGTTCAGCGGGTCCGTCCAGCTTGCCGGCAGCTGGCTTGCACCCAGCTTGGCCCCCATAATGGAGCCGACTGTAGCACCGTTGCAGTCCGTGTCCATTCCGCCGTAAACCGAGGTGACCACCGCTTTCTCGAAATCATTGCCGCCGTAGACCAGGGAGGCGGCAACAAGCGCAGCATTATTAACCGTGTGCACCGGATCATAGTGGCTGAACTTGTCCCAGATGCGGCTGACCAGCTCGCGTTCACTCTTGGCCGATCGGGCAATGTCGATTCCCTGGAGCACCGCTTCAGCAAGCCGGCTCTTAGCCGGAACTTCGCTGAGTCCAATTTCCAGAATCCGCTCGTTGTCCTGCTCTGCGAAGGCTGCCGAAATCATGGCTGCATTGAACATTTCGCCATAGATTCCGTTCTTCACATGGGAGAATGATGCGTCGCGCCAGCCCAGCTCGGCGGCCAGCTCCGGCTGGCCGGCTGCGCCGTAAGCCAGCCCGTCTGCCCGGATGGCCGCGCCGATCCATTCACGGTACGGATTGAGATGCATCCGCACCCGTTCCAGCCGCTCTGCCCAGTCAGCCGGCTTCTCCTTATGCATATGGGAGGTTTCGGCGGCGAAGTTCATATAGGTCTGTGTCTCGGCGGTACACACCTGAGCATAGGTCAAATTCCCGTGCCACAGCTTGCCGATATCCCAGGCATCCCAAGCAAGGCCCTTCTGCTCCAGCAGCAGCAGACCCAGTACCGTGTAACGGAGATCATCATCGCTCTCCATGAAGCTGATCTTCTCCCGCGTGCTGGTGAAGGACCAGGCGCTAAGGCCGAGCCCGTACTCTGCTTCCGCTCTGGAGTTCTCCGGCGTATAGCCTTTGATCGGCCAGGCATCCGCGCCCTTGAACCAGAGCTCGATGTTCTCCCAGCCCGGACGGCCGTCCTTGCCGTACAGATAATCCCAATGCTCCAGCGGCTTGCCGAGCGCACAGCCGACGCTTCTGCCCAGCCACGCCCCGTGGAACTTGTCCCGCCACTGCTCCGGCGTCCACGAAGGGTCCAGCCTGCGCGGCCCCTCCGGCCGCAAGGCGCGGATTTCCTCAAGCCCCGAAGGCTCCTGATACGGGAAGCCCTCAGCCACCTCAAGCTCCATCAGCTCGCGGTAGATTTCCATCAGCCTGCCTTCATCTGTTCCCGCAGCAGCCAGCTTCTCAGCGATTCCGTCCGTCCGGCAGCCTTCCTCATTCCGCTGCTGCAGCTCAAACTTTACTGTCTCCTGCAGATTCTCCCAGCCGGCCATCAGCTGTTTCCCCCGGCTGACGCCAGCAGCTCCCGGTCCAGCCGATCCAGTGAATCGAACAGCAGCTTCATGAACGCCTCGCGGTCTACACCGGTCAGCACCTGAACATTCGGCTGGCGGTCCGGCTTCTTTCTGCGGTCAGCCACGGTCATGCCGCGGGTCAGCTTGCCCTCGGTTTCCACCGTCACATAGAGATGCTCCGACTGGAACAGCTCCGGGTGCACCAGCCAGGCTACAGCGCATGGATCATGCAGCGCGTTGCCGACATAGCCCATCTTTTTGCCATAGATCGAATAGAAGTCTAGCAGCTCCCCGACCATTACGGATACAGGGCCCTTCTGCTTCAATTCAAGGATTTCCTCCTCAAAAATCGCCGCCTTATCCGTCACATCCAGACCGCTCATCACAATCGGAATACCCGATTCATAAACGATACGTGCAGCTTCCGGGTCTACAAAAATATTAAACTCAGCCGTGCTGGTCACATTCCCGTAAGCCAGGCCCCCGCCCATCAGCGAGATTTCCTTAATTTTGTCCTTTACTTCAGGGTAGGCAGTAATTAAGAGCGCAATATTGGTCAACGGTGCCATCGGTACCAGTGTGATCGGCTCCTCCGAAGCACGGATGATCTCAAGCATGAACTCAACCGCGCCTTGATCCACCGGCTTAAACATGCTGGCCGGCAGCACAGGACCATCCATTCCCGATTCCCCGTGCGCTTCCTCTCCCGTCACCAGCTTGCCGAACAGCGGTCCCTTTGCCCCTTTGGCTACAGGAATATCTGCATTAACGAAGCTCAGCACCTTCAGGGCGTTATCCGTTATTTTATCAAGAATCTGGTTGCCGCCTACCGTTGTAATGCCCCGGATTTCCAGCTCCTCCGGATGGGCTAGCGCCAGCAGAATCGCAATCGCGTCATCGTGCCCCGGATCACAGTCAATTATTATGGGTCTTGGCATTGTTGTTCTCCCCCTCATGTCTTTCTCAGCAGCCTGTCCTTGTCTGAAGCAGCTCCCCGCTACTTCACCACAGGACCTTTAACCTTCTTGTTTTTCTTCCGGGTCTCCGATATGGCGTAGATCAGCAGGCCGATTACAGTCGCCACATAAGGCAGCGTAGCAATCAGCTCAGCCGGAATTTTCAGCACCTGAAGCGCATTGGACAGTGCATCCGCCGCCCCGAACAGCAGTGAAGTCAGCGCCGTTCCGATTGTCGTGCTGCGGCCCATGGATTCTGCAGCTATCGCGATCCAGCCCCGGCCGGCGATCATATCACGCGTGAAGAGCGACAGATAGCCCATCGACATGTAAGCCCCGCCCAGGCTGGCAAAAAATCCGCTGAGCAGCAGCGCGGTATATTGGATTTTGACCACACTCACTCCGACCGACTGTGCGGCGTGCGGATTCTCCCCGACTGAACGGATACGCAGTCCAAGCGGTGTCCGGTTGAGCAGATAATACACGGCCAGTACGGCCAGAATGGAGACGTAAGTCAGAATGTGGTGACCTGACAGAATCGGTCCAAGCACGGGAATATCTTGTATCAGCGGAATCTGCACACTTGGCAGCACCTTGCTCGCAAGCGACGTTGAAGAGCCCTTGTCCCCGCTCAGCAGATACAGGATAAATACCGTACCGCCCGAGGCGAACATGTTGATGGCTACCCCGCCGAGAATAATATGCGTCTTGAATTTAAGGGTGAAAAAGGCCAGTATACCGGCGATCAGCGTTCCCGATAATACTGCGCCAAGCAGACCAACCCAGGCACTCTGGGTATAAGCGCTGACAATGACGCCGGCCAGGGCCGACACCAGCATGATCCCTTCCATCCCGATATTGATAATGCCGGCCCGGTTGGAGATCAGCGCCCCCAGGGCGGCGAACAGAATCGGTGTAGTAACACGCAGCAGCGAAAAGGCAAAGTCCGTCGTAAAAATGACATTCAGCAGACTGTTCATGCGTTCGCTTTCGCCTCCTTAAGCAGCATCCGGTTTTTCCAGAATTTCAGGAATTGCTCCGCGGAGATCAGCAGGATAATAACCGCCTGGATAATCGAGATCATCTCGGAAGGCACATCCGACAGACGGGCCATCATATCGGCGCCGATGCGGATATAAGCCAGGAACAAGGCCGAGCCGATAACGGACAGCGGGTTGTTTTTGGCCAGCATCGCTACCAGCGCACCGTCAAGACCGTACCCCGGCAGAGAGGCCCACTGGAACCGGTTGTACATTCCCAGCACTTCTACCGAGCCGCCCATCCCGGCAATAAAGCCGGCGATCAGATGGACCAGAATGATTACTTTTGCGGTCTTCATTCCCGAGTAACGGGCAAAGTCGCGGTTCACACCGGTCATCCGCAGCTCATAGCCCCATTTGGTCCGGTACAGGAACAGGTGGGCCAGGACGATCATCACCAGTACAATAATCAGTCCGGTGTGGACGCGTGTGCCGGTGAAGATTTTGCTCAGCTGGGCTGTCTCTTGAAACTTGTAGGATACATTGGCAAAAGCCTTCGCATCACGCAGATGATAATTAAGCAGATAGAGTCCGATTCCGAACAAAATGTTGTTGAACATCAGTGAGGTGACCAGCTCGTTGGCATTCCACTTGGCCTTGAGAATACCGGGGATCGCCGACAGCAGCGCTCCGACAATCGAACCCGCCGCAATCGCTACGACCGGATGAAACCAGCTGTTCAGGCTCAGATGAATGGCCAGTACCGAGGCTACAACGCCCGAGAAGTAGAAGATCCCTTCTGCCCCGAGGTTGAACATATTGGCCCGGAACAGCAGGGACACGGCAAGACCGGTGAACATCAGCGGTATGGCCATTTCAATCACGTTGCCGATATGTCCCTTGGTGGAAATAGGTTCCCACAGAAAAATACCGATCGTCTTGAGCGGCTGGTCGCTGACCAGTGAAATAATGATAAAGGCGATGGCCAGCGCAATCAGTATGACCGCCGTCGTCCGGATCACCTCAAAATATTTGACTTTAAACATGGTTTACGGCCCTCCCGATCTGCTGCTTGTCCTGCCGGTTAATACCCAGCATATATAAGCCGAGCTCTTCTTCGCTTACCTTGGAAGGATTCTCAAAGTAGGCCACAATCTCCCCTTCATACATGACAAGAAGACTGTCGCTCAGCTCCAGAATCTCGTTCAGATCCGCTGACAGGAGTACGATACCGCTGCCGGCGGAGCGCAGCTCCAGCAGCTTCTGGTGGATGAACTGGGCTGCACCGATATCCACGCCCCGGGTCGGCTGCTCGGCAATCAGCAGTTGCGGATTGGTGGAGCATTCCCGGGCCACAACCACCTTCTGCATGTTACCCCCGGACAGCATGCCGATTGGCTGCTGCGGGCCCGAGCATCTTACTTTGAATTCCTCTACCAGTGAGGCGGCCAGTGCGGCAATCCGCTTGCCGTTCAGCAGCGGCCCCTTATTCATCTCCTTCGAGCGGTACCGGGTGGAGATCAGATTATCGGAAATACTGGCATCCCCGGCTGCGCCCTGGCGCATCCGGTCCTCCGGGATGTAAGAGACGCCCAGGCTGCGGATGCGGAGAATATCAGCTGCCAGAATATCGTTATCATTAACCTTTACCGACCCGCTGCTTGATACCGCGTGTAACCCTCCGGTAAGCGCCTCGACCAGCTGATTCTGGCCGTTGCCTTCAACCCCGGCAATCCCGACGATCTGGCCTTCGCGGACTGCAAAGCTGACCTCTTCCAGTAAGGCCTTGCCCTGGCTGTCATGGACGGACAGTTTGTCTACTGACAATACCGGCTTGCCGAATGGCACATTGTCCTTATCGTATTTGAGCACGACATCCCGGCCGACCATCAGCCGTGAAATCTCCTGCTCGGTTACGTCCCGGGTCTGGAAGACTCCTTCGCTCCGGCCTCCGCGCATAATGGTAATCCGGTCGCAGATGGCTTTGACTTCCTTCAGCTTATGGGAGATGAACACAATCGTGTGCCCCTGCTCCTTAAGATGCTGCAGCTCCACGAACAGCTCCTCGGTTTCCTGCGGAGTCAGCACGGCAGTCGGCTCGTCCAGGATCAGGATTTTGGCGCCGCGTACGAGTGCCTTCAGGATTTCCACCTTCTGCTTCATCCCGACAGTCAAATCCTCAACCTTTGCCTTGGGATTTACGGCCAGATTATATTTGCGCGCCGTCTCTTCCGTAAGGCGGACTGCTTCATTGTAGTTGAAGCCCACCCCTTTGCGCGGCTCCATACCAAGCACCATATTCTCGGCTACCGTAAAGGAAGGCACCAGCATGAAATGCTGATGGACCATACCGATGCCCCGGTCAATCGCATCCTGCGGGGACTGCAGCTTTACCTTTTCCCCGCGGATACTGATGTCGCCTTCACTCGGCTCCTCCATCCCGAACATGATCTTCATTAGGGTCGATTTGCCTGCCCCGTTCTCCCCCGCTATGGCATGAATCTCTCCTTCACGCAGGCTAAAGTGGACATCATGGTTGGCAACGACGCCATTGGGATATACCTTGGTTATTCCCCGCATTTCCAGCAGCGCGTGTTCCACGGGTTATCAACGCCTTTCAACTAGACTATGTTTTCTGCAAAAATAGGCAGCTGGAATTCTTCTTGGCTGAAGGAATCCCAACTGCAGGAGATACGGCGTACCGGTAGTGTTAAATTAATAGAGATACGAGGCTCTTCAGGTATTAACCTTAAGCAGGTCGTCACTGCAGTGAATGTTTGGACTTCCGGCCGCTGTTGTCTTCCGATTTCCTGATTTAAACCGCTTCTAGCGGTAGAAATCGGAAGACAAAGGCGGACGCTACCGCTCCTACAGTTCCAAAATTCCCTTCCGTTCCTCTTCGCTCTTTGTTATTTCATATGAGTCTTTTTCTAATTAAGGCTTAACAGCATTACGGATCGCTTCAACTTCGGAAGTTTCCATGCCCATTGCATTGTCTACAGTGATTTCCTTGTTGATCAGCTTCTGCTTCACTTCTTCAACCTTGGCCTGCAGATCTGCCGGGAATACACTGGTGTAGATGTCATTTTCGGCGATGCCTACACCGTCTTCCACGAAGCCGAGGACATCGCGTTTGCCCATTTCAAGTGTGCCTTCCTGAAGCTTGGTTACGGCGCCCAGAATGGCGCTGTCGATTTTTTTGATCGCGGAGGTGACAATCAGGTTGGCTTTCTCGCTGTCTGTATCTTTAAGCAGCATAGCCTGGTCGGAATCTACACCAATTGCATACTTTGTTTTTTCTTTTGCAGCATCGAAGATACCAAGGCCTGTACCGCCGGCTACGTTAAAGATCACGTCTACACCGGAGTTGTACTGGATGAGCGACAATTCCTTGCCTTTGGCCGGGTTAACGAAGTCGCCCGCGTAGGATACAGCAACCTTTACATCGGGATCAACATATTGGGCACCCTGAATGTAACCGACCAGGAATGCGTTGATGCCCGGAATATCCATACCGCCGACAAAACCGATCACGTTATCCGGATTCGCATTCGGCATATCCGACTGTGTAGCCAGTGCCGCAACAGCGCCGGCCAGGAAAGATACTTCATTAGTGGAGTAAGACATGTTGTACATGTTAGCAGGTGCTTCTTCGATGTCCGTGTCGTAGTTGATGAACTTTTTATCCGGATTCGCTTCCGCCGTCATATTGAACATTTCGGTAATTTCCGATCCGCCGGAAATGACAACATCCCAGTCCTCAGCGGCAATATCATTAAAAGTAGGCTCCCACTTGGTCTTGTCAGTGCCCATCTCGATTACTTTGGTTTCCGCGCCAAGCTCTGTCTGCACTTTCTGCAGGCCGCTGTTGGCAGCGTCGAAGAAGGATTTATCTCCAAGCGTTCCCGGGATCAGCAGCACAACCTTGAGCTTGTCGCCTGAACCGGCGTTTCCGCTATTTGCTGCATCGTTGCCGGCATCCGCCGCACTTCCGTTGTTAGCTGTGTTGTTTCCGCAAGCAGTGACGAGTACCATTACCATGAGCAGCAATAATGCAAGAACATTCTTTTTCATTTTGTCTGTTCACACCCCTGTTTGATATTGATGGACCACTTTAAAACGGCAGACTTCCCCAATTACACGTTTTGTTCTGTTGTTATACAACAAAAGATTTTATGCAAATCCATAAAACGACTGAAAATTAATGAATAGCTTACATTCGATGATAAAAACTGTGGTTATTCGTCAATTAAACGGTCAATTCCCGAACAAGATGGCCAGTCAGGTTGCGGATCTTTCGTTTAATTGATACGATCATAGCAAATATGTCAGCAAACTTTTATATACTTTCGGTCATTTTTTTACACGATTCGGCTAAATGAAAAAGAGTTGGAGGATCAACATGGATCGAGTCCTATATATTGTAAATGCAGAGCATGAAGCGGACACCCATATCCCGCGCCATCAGCATGAATGCTTCGAGCTGGTTTATTACATTCACGGACTTGGCACATGCAGCATAGGGCAGCGCAGCTATCACTTCCGGCCGCACTCCTTTGCGCTGATTCCGCCCAATTTCAAGCATGACGAGAACCACCAGCCCCGCTCCGAGGTGCTGTTCGTCGGCTTTCACTGCGAGAATCCGGCAATCAGCACACTGTCAGGCGTATTTGAGGATGACAAGGAGCATACGGTTCTGCAGACGCTGGTGCGGATGAATGAGGAGTTTAAGCGCAAGCGCGACGGCTTCTCTGAGCTTTTAAATTTGCAGATGAGTGAAATTACGGTACACCTGCAGCGCCTGCTGGGCGGCTCCGGCTTCCAGTCCCCGGCACAGGACCAGATGCAGTATGTCCTCAACTATATGGATGAGCATTACCGGCACAAGCTGTCGGTCCAGTCGCTGGCGGAAATGTCCGGGTACAGCTATGACCGGTTCAGGCATTTATTTAAGGAGCGCTTTGGCGAGTCGCCCCACCGTTATCTTTTGCTGAAGCGCATCAATTATGCCAAATCTCTCCTGCTGCATACCCAGATGCATATTTCCGAGGTATCGGCTACAGCGGGATTCGTGAATGACGCACAGTTCTGCAATATGTTCAAAAGAGAGGTTGGCCTCTCGCCCCGGACCTTCCGCGTCCGTAGTAAAGTTATGTAATGTAACATAAGTCACTTACTTCGGGGTATTTTTCTCTATAATGGAGTTTAACTTATTGAAAAAATGAAGCTCGGCCGTTAAATCGTGTTATTTGGCGTGAGATATCATTACAGAGGAGTGATCTTCTTGAATATCCCGGTGCTGCTCTCCTCCAATGAATACAAGAAGAAGCTGTCCCGCTGTTATAATGAGGTCCATAAGGAGCTGTACGGCGTCGGAGTAAATCAGCTCCGTCTGGAGGCTGCCAACGATACGATGATTATGTTTCTGGTGAAGCATCAGCGGGTTGCCGCCCTGCGCGCTCTGGAGGAGCATTATCCGGAGCTCAAGCAGTCTGTGGATGCTGCGCTGCATCAGGAATTCAAACGGCGCATCCAGAAGAAGCTGACCGAAGAGCTTGAACTGCCGGTTGCGGGCGTACTCAGGGATTACGATCCCCAGACAGCCTGGGCCTGTACCGTTGTTATCTGCGATACCGGGGCTGAACAATGATGCAGGATTTATCTTGCGGATTTACGGCTGCCGTTATCTTTTGAAAGTAAATTAAATAACAGAATGTCAGGCTGCATCTCGATTTATCCTGATGCGCCGCATGTTAACTAAGGTTAGCCCTATATCTGTTCACAGATTGCAGGAAGCCGTTGATTAGAGACCCCTCTCTATTTCAGCGGCTTCTTTTTGTTATTTACACAAGCAAGCACCCCATATCCAGTCCTTGGTCAAAGGAGATCCCGCTTATGAGAATTGTAGTAGCTATCACAGGGGCCAGCGGCTCCATCTACGGTTACTCCCTGATCCGCAGCCTGCACCAGCTTGGTGTGGAAACCTATATCATCGCCACCGGTGCCGGAGAAAATGTGCTCCGGTACGAATGCGGCATCAACCTGCAGGAGCTGGAGCAGTACGGAACGGTGTTATCCAACACAGACCTGTTCGCTCCGGTAGCCAGCGGTTCTTTCAAAACCGACGGCATGGTCGTTATCCCCTGCTCAATGAATACACTCGGCGCGATCGCGAACGGCATGGGCGATACCCTGCTGAACCGGGCCGCCAGCGTCGTACTGAAGGAGCGGCGCCGGCTGGTGATCGTCCCGCGCGAGACGCCGCTGCATCTGATCCATCTGGAGAATATGCTCCGGCTGGCCCGGGCAGGCGCGGATATTGTCCCCGCCTCTCCCGGCTTCTATAATCACCCGACCGAAATCTGGGAGCTGGTGAATTTCATGAATGCCAGGGTGCTGGATGCGTTCGGGATTGAGCATCAGCTGATGGCAAGATGGGGGGAAGGCTAATGGCTGCCGTCAATATCAGGCAATTGCTTGACCGCTGGGAGTCAGGCGGCCAGCTGCTGCGGATCCGCCGCGAGGTTGACCCGCACTTCGAGCTAGGCGCAGTAGTCAAGGCTGTCCGCGGCAGGCAGGCGCTGCTGTTCGGGAAGGTTAAAGGCTACAGCGGACCGATGGCTGTCGGTCTCGGGGGCTCCAAGGAGCTGATCGCTGACAGCATGGATACGACCCCGGAGGAGCTGCTGCCCGGGCTGGTAGCAGCCATTGTCCAGCCTACGCCAACCCGGCTGGTGCAGCAGGCTCCGGTGCAGGAGCAGGTGATTACGAGCCGAATCAGCCTGAAGGAGCTATTCCCGGTCTGCACCTATCACGCCGAGGACAGCGGCGCTTATTACGTCTCCGGCGTCATGGTCGTCAAGGGTGAAGACGGCCGCAAGCGGTACACCTCCATCCGGCGGATGCAGCTGCTGGACGGGAACCGGACCGGCATCCTGATCTCGTCGCCGGAGCTGTTCCAGCAGTACAAAGATTTCGAGGCGCGCGGCGAGCCGCTTGAGTGTGCTTTTATGTTCGGGGTGGTCCCGGCGGTGGTGCTGGCTTCGCAGATCAGCACCCATCTGTTCCACACCGACAAGCTGGAGGTGGCCTCTGCCCTGCTCGGCCAGCCGCTTGAGGTCGTCCGCTGCCGGACGGTCGATCTGGAGGTGCTGGCCGAAGCCGAGGTAGTGTTCGAGGGCCGGATTTTGCCCGGTATCCGCGAGCCGGAGGGGCCGTTCGGTGAGCTGGGCGGCTATTACGGGCCGCGGACTGAGCAGCCGGTGGTCGAAATATCGGCCGTCACCCACCGCAGCCAGCCTATCTGGCAGACGATCCTGCCGGCCAGCTATGAGGAGAAGCTGCCGATGGCCATCGCCCGGGAGGTCGCCCTGCTCGGCTCGGTCCGTCAGGTCGTTCCGGGAGTGCAGGCCGTGCACATTACAATGGGTGGTGTCGGGCGCTATCACGCCGTCATCCAGATCCGCAAGGTTCAGGAGGGCGACGGCAAGACAGCGCTGCTGGCCGCTTTTGCCGGGGATAAGGATCTCAAGCATGTTGTGGTGGTCGATGAGGATGTCAATCTGCTGGACCCGCTGGATGTGGAATGGGCTATCGCTACCCGGGTGCAGGCCGATCTCGACCTGTTCATCGTGCCGGGGGCCAAAGGCTCACCGCTCGAGCCCTCGCACAACCTCCGCGGCGTATCCGCCAAAATGGGCATCGACGCCACCTGCCCGCTCGCCCACCGGGAACAGTACCGGAGAACCCATATCCCGGGGCAGGATGACATCCGGCTGGCGGATTATGTGTAGAGTTGGGATGTGTGGGTTGGGGAGGTGCAGGGCGAACTATGCCGGGCGAGGCTGGGTAGGTGAGCCTTGGTAGAGCGAGGCTTAGTAGAGCGAGCGAAGTTGTATAGGCAAGGATAAATGTCCGGGACTACGTCAGCCTGCTGCCTGCTGATTCCTGTGCTGAATGAAGCTATCTGGAACCAAAGGGCACCCTCTTTTGACCCGGATAGTTGTAGTTTGTGCAATTAAAAGCAGCTGTTTCTCCCTTTGTGCACCTGATAGCTGTATTTCGTACAACTAAAAGTGCCCAGTTCGGCTAAAACGGGCCTTTTACGTGAGTTTAATTGCACGAAATACACTTAAAGCGAAGTTGAACGGAAAAAACGGACTTTTAGTTGTATGGAGTGCAACTACGCTGTGCTTCTATTGACTGGCTTTTGAGTTGCTGTTGAGTTGCTGTTGAGTTGCTGTTGAGTTGCTGTTGAGTACCTGTCCAGTTGCTGTTGAGTACCTGCCCGGTTGCTGTCAAGTACCTGCCCAGTTGCTGTCGAGTACCTGCCCAGTGGCTTCCGAGTTGCTGCTTTATAACGCTGGTTCTACCTTATACGGCTGATTCAGCTAAGTGGAAAATCGTCATCTATTTTTAGCAAAGCGCCCGAAAAAGGGAATCTAATTGGAAAAATTCCACTTAATTCTGCCGATTAAGCCAGCAAAGGGACTTACATTCAAAAATAAGTGCTGATTTTCCAATTAGTGATTAGAAATATTGAGATTTCGCGGAATTAAGTGGCGGATTTCCAACTAAATGCTGGGGACTCAACGTTCCAGGAGAATATTAGCATTCTGTCTCATGTCCGCCACCACCCTTCCTCACCTTATCTCTTATCCGGCCAATCATCAGGCTCATACTTCAGATTTCATATTTAAGCAGGAGTACCGCCTGCAACACTTTTTAGGAGGTGGATCATGCAAGCAATCGGTTTAATTGAAACACGCGGCCTGACCCCTGCGCTCGAAGCGCTGGATGCCATGTGCAAAGCCGCCAATGTGCGGATGGCCGGCTTCAAGCGGGTTGGCTCAGGCCTCATTACCGTCATTGTCGAAGGTGATGTGGCAGCGGTAACCGCTGCAGTTGATGCCGGCATTGCCGCTTATCCGAAGACCGGCGGGCAGCTCGTATCCTCCAACGTCATTCCGCGTCCGCATGCCGATCTCGCCAGAATGCTGCTCTAGCCTGCAGTCCGTATTCAAGTTATCAGGGAGGTGATTACCCTTGTCCAGTTTTATGAAAGACGTTGTGTCCGAGGTCCTGCAGCGGAACCGCACTGCCGCACCGGCTTCATTAAGCTCCGCTGCCTCTGCAGAAGCCTGCACAGCAAACAGCAAAGACAACTGCACGCATACCTGCTCTGCTCCCGGGAATTGCCCTAAGCCGGGGCCGACGCTTCCGCTGAAACGGACCAATTACCAGAAGGAGCAGGCGGCCAAACGTCTGGCCACGATTGCCGCCGGTGCAGTAATCCCGGCACATAAGCCCGCAGCACCGGTTGATGTATCACCGGTACCGGAAAAGCAATTCGCAGAGCAATACCTGTCCCCGCTGCTGCAACGCACCTTATCCCGGCCGGAGCAGAAGGATAACGGCTTCCCTGGCAGCCCCCCTGCACGACCGTCCGTCCGTGCAGAAGCGCAGGACCCGCTGGAGCCGCACCGCCTCCCTGCAGCCGATATGGAGGTCTGGCTGTTCCCCCGCATCAGCGACGAACTCCGCCCTCTGCTTGGCAGCCCGGGCCGGAATTACAGCGCAGCCGGGGTCATCAGCGCGCCGGACTGCCATCCAGGCCAGCTGTTTGCCGCCGAAGAGCTGCTCCCGCAGGATTCCGGCCTGGAGGCCGATATCAGCTGGAGCACAGACGGCGGCGGCTTTGAGCTTAAGCTGTTCGGCGCGGATCACCGTGTGATCGCTGATAAGCTTAAGCAGCTCACCGCCCGGATGCAGGACGGCTCAGGCTCAGCCGTCCGGGTTTGGATCAGCCGGGAGCCCGGCCGGCTGCTTCGCCGCTATTTCAGCGGCGGGCCGCAGGAAGCCGTTGCCATTGTAGCCGGTACGTCCCGCTGGCACAGCATCGGCATCGCCGAACAGTGGCTGCAGCGTAATCCCGGCTCAGGCCTGCGCCTGAGCACCGAGCGCGGCTACTGTATTCTCACCGGTACCGCCGGCCAGATGACTGCTGCTGCGCCGGGACTCGCCGGCTTGTCCTCTCCGCACCGGTGAGCTTAACCGCTGCCCTTCAGCGGATCAAAGAACAAGGAGGCACTCTTCATGCAAGCACTTGGTTTAATCGAGACGCTGGGGTTTACCACCGCTGTCTCGGCGGCAGATGCCGCGCTCAAAGCGGCGGATGTGCAGCTCGTTGCCGTTGAGAAGATCATCGGAGTCGGCGGCTCACTGGGCGTTACCCTGCATTTCAGCGGCGATGTCGCTGCTGTAACCGCATCTGTCGAAGCCGGTCAGGCAGAAGGCCGGCGGATTGGCACAGTAGTATCCGCCCATGTCATTGCCAAGGCGCACAGTGATGTAACCGGCAAGATACTTGGCAACTATCTGCTGCCGGAAGCTACTGACGGTCCGGGTGCTGACAGCACTTTTGCTGCAGCCGCTTCTCCTGCAACTGCTGCCCCTCCGAAGACGGCTGCTGCCGAATCCGCTAAGGGAGAACAGGCAGCCGGAACTGACAAAGCACCAGATGCACAGGATGAAGACTCAACGGATTAACCAAATGTAACAGCTGCGATTTTATTAACCCTAAATCTAAATTAACGGAGGTTATTCACATGGGAGAATCACTCGGCTTGATCGAAACAAAAGGTCTGGTAGGCGCAATCGAGGCTGCGGATGCAATGGTAAAGGCAGCTAACGTAGAGATTTGCGGCTACGAAAAAATCGGCTTCGGTCTCGTAACCGTAATGGTCCGGGGAGATGTCGGTGCAGTAAAGGCAGCCACTGATGCAGGAGCCGCAGCAGCCAAACGTGTCGGGGAGCTGGTGTCGGTGCATGTTATTCCCCGCCCGCACAGTGAAGTTGAACGTGCCCTTCTGTCCAAGGGCATTGAATAATCAAGGCCGTGGACAGCCGGCATAGTACGGTTGCGGCCAATACCCTGCTCAGCCTGGCCTACCGGTCCAGAGAAGAGGAGCTGAATAAGGACTTCCCCCGGGTCCTCGTTCTGCTGGCCGGCCACTTCATCGGCATGGAGGAAGGCTATACCGCCATCCGGCGGCTGGACCGTTCCGGATTGAGGCTGAAGCTTGCAGCAGATGAGCAGCTCCTCAAGAATCACACAGCTCAGCAGCTGGCGGCTAAAACAGGGATCGACGATATCACCACCTCCGCTGCGCTCCACTCACTTGCACCGGACGCTGCTGATCTTCTGTTCATTCCGGTTCTCTCATTGCCCCTGCTATCCCGCCTATCCATGCTGGATGCCGGTGATCCTTACGTAGAGCTGATTATCCGCTTTATCTGTGCCGGCAAGCCTGCCGGGGCACTGACCCTGGGGGCCGAACCGGGCCATTACCGCTGGGGGGAGCAAGGCCTGCTGCATGCCCCTCGCGGGCTGAAGACAGCAATGAAGCACAAGCTGGAAGCTATTGAAGGCTTCGGTATCACACTGCTTGAGCCGGATCAGGTGGACCATTGGATAACCTCTGCACAGTCACGGCTGCACAGGCAGGTACTGACCGCTGAGGACATTCAGAATGCAGTAAAGCTCGGCCGGACGTCCATTCATGCTGCTGCCCAGGCAGTAATAACTCCGCTGGCCGCTGATCTCGCCAGGCAATATGGCATTGAGATTATCCTTTAGATTCAACCGATTCAACCATCAAGCATACGAGGTGACAATCACATGAAGCTGGGAATCATTACGGGGCATGTCGTGGCAACAAGAAAAGATGACAATCTCATCGGCGCCAAGCTGCTTATCGTTCAGCCAATGCTACCCGACCGGACACCTGCCGGCCAGCCGATTATTGCTGTTGATACAGTGGGTGCGGGAATCGGCGAAACGATCATTTATGCGGTGGGCAGCGTGGCTTCAAGAGCAGCACAGCATCCGAATGCCCCGGTTGATGCCGCGATTGTCGGAATTGTGGACAGTATAGATTGCGCCAAGCCAGGAGGTGTGTAGCAGATGCTAACAACAGATATAAAAGATGCTGTTCAGCGCCGGCGGATGATTGATGTGCTGCTCTCCGGCAGCGCCTATGCCGACCTGGTGCTGAAGGGCGGCTATATTATTAACGTGATTACCCGTGAAATCTATCCCGGCGATGTTGCTGTCAAAGGCGACCGGATTCTGCTTGTCGGTCAAGCCGATAAGCTGATCGGACCCGCAACAGTCGTTGAAGACGTAAGCGGAAAGTTCATCAGCCCGGGCTTTATCGATTCCCATATGCATTTTGAGAGCGCGATGCTGACGGTTACGGAATTTTCAAAGCTGTCCATCCCAACAGGAACGACCACCCTGGTAGCTGACCCGCATGAAATCGGCAACGTGCTGGGCGTGCCCGGCATGAAGGCGATGATTGATGAGGCGCGAACGCTGCCTAACCGTGTTCTGTTTACCGTCCCCTGTCTCACTCCCGATGTACCCGGTCTGGAAACCGCTGGCGCAGACATTACCTCCAAGGATATGCAGGACCTGCTGAACGATGATTACGTGCAGGGCATCGGTGAGCTGCAGGGCTTCAGCAATGTCCATCCGGTGTACAACAACGCACCTTATCTCATAGATGATCTGCTGGCTTCCGTCTCTTATGCCAAAGCCATCGGCAAAACCATCGAAGGCAACGCCCCTGGCCTATCCGGCCCGGAACTGGCAGCCCACATCATTTGCGGCGGCGGCCATGTCTCCTGCCACGAGACAACAACCAAGGAAGAAATGATGGAGAAGCTGCGCTACGGGGTCAGCGTGTTCATGCGCGAGGGCTCCTCGCAGCGCAACATGGCCGAATGCATCCGCGCCATCACCGAGGAAGGAATGGATTCCCGGCGTGCAATCCTGGTCTCGGACGATATGGTCCCTGAGGACCTGCTCAAATTCGGGCATATGAACGACATTGTCCGCCGGACGATCGCCGTAGGCATTGATCCGGTTGAAGCCATCCAGATGGTGACGATTAATCCGGCCACTCATTTCGGCTTCCAGGATATCGGACTGCTTGCTCCCGGCAAAAAAGCCGATATCGCCGTCATCAGCGACCTGGCGCAGATGACCATTGCCCAGGTCTATATCGGCGGAGTAAAGCTGGCCGAGAACGGTGAACTGACCCGTGACATTCCGTCCTATATCTACCCTGATTCCGTCAAAAAGTCGGTCAAGCGGAAGCCGGTCAAGCTTACGGACCTGCAGCTCTCCTCCGGCGGGGCGCAAGGCAGTGTACAGGTCCGTGCCATTGAGGTGATCCCGGACCAGAATCTGACCGGAGCCGGTATCTACACCGCCCAAGTCCAAGACGGTGTCGTCCAGCCGTCGGTAGACAATGACCTCCTGCCCCTGCTTGTCGTTGAAAGGCACGGCCGCAGCGGCAGGATCGGCAAAACCTTTGTCCTTGGCATGAAGCTGAAAGCCGGGGCCATCGCCGAAAGCGTGGCACACGATACCCACAACATCATTGTCACCGGCACCAATTACGCCGATATGGTGACAGCCGTCAACCGGGTTATTGCCATGGACGGCGGAATTGCGATGATTGAGGGCGGCAAGGTGGTCGGTGACCTGCCGCTGCGGATCGGCGGCCTGATGACCGACGAGCTGACCGGCAAAGAGATGAGCGCCCGAATCACCGAGCTGCACCGGCTGGCCCGCGAGGAGCTGGGCTGTACACTGCATGTGCCGTTCATGCACCTCTCCTTCCTCTCACTCGTCACCAGCCCGGCATGGAAAATCACCGACATCGGCCTGATCGATGCTGATGCCTTCACTGTACTGCCGCCGCTGGTCTGACCGGCACTGGTGATTTCCACTGTTTGCCATCTCTGCTTAAGCAGCGCTTCACTCGCCGGCACCGGCCAGTCAGACTCATTGCTTTTACCACAATCAACAAAAGGAGGCCTCTTCCATGGGAATCCGGGTAATTGATCTGTCCCAGGAAATCTATCAGGGCATGCCGGTGTTTCCGCCGCATCAGAAGACGATGATCTTTCCGAATATGAGCCATGAGGAGAGCTTACAGAAGCTTGGCTTCGAGTTCGCCACAAACAATCTGCTCATCAACGAGCATGGCCCCACCCACAGTGATGCCGTCTATGAATATGACCCGCAAGGGGCAACGATTGACGAGATGCCGCTGGAGTATTTTTACGGCCCGGCTGTCTGCCTTGATCTCTCGCATATTTCACCGGATGCCTATATTACCCGCAGCGATCTGCAGTTGGCGCTAAGCAAAGGTTATCTCCACCTCGACAAAGGGGACATCGTGCTGCTCTACACCGGCCACTATAACCGTGCGTATGGTACAGATGAATGGCTCACCCGCTATACCGGCCTGGATTATGGGGCGGCCGAATGGCTGGCCCAGCAAGGTGTCGTCAATATTGGCATAGATGCGCCATCAATCGATAATCCGCTGGACACCACCTTTGCCGGACATCTGATCTGCCGTGAATACAAGCTGACCAACACCGAGAACCTGTGCAACCTCGACCTAATCGCGCAGAAGCGCTTCCTCTACTTCGGGCTCCCGCTCAAAATCCGCAAAGGCACCGGCTCCCCCATCCGGGCTGTCGCAGTATTCATTGAATAAATGATTAAGCAGGTGAAGCAGATGAGAAACAGAGCATTAATCGAAGAAATCCCTGTCCCGGCCTACGAAGGCAGAAGCGCACTCGTCCGCAAAGGCCAGACGCTCTATATTATCGACGTGGAAGGCAAGCAGGTCGGTGATTTTGTCTGCTTTAATGCCGCTGATCCGGATGAGCATGTCTCCCCTGTTCATATGCGGGCCTCGCTCAGCAGCATCCGCCTGAAGATCGGCGACGGCCTGTACAGCAACCGCCGGCAGCCGCTGATGCAGCTGACCCAGGATACGGTGGGGCGGCATGATTTCTTTTTCCCGGCGTGTGATTATTACCGTTATAAAGTCGATTTCGGGCTGGAGGAGCATCCGAACTGTCATGATAACCTCCAGAAGGCACTGCAGCAATATGGCCTGGGGAACCGGGAGCTGCCCGATCCGATCAACTGGTTTATGAACAACGCGCTGGACGAGAACCTGGATTATGTAATTGAAGAACCGCTCTCAAAGCCCGGTGATTATGTTGCCCTCCTCGCTCTGACGGATGTGATTGTGGCCCTCTCCTCCTGCTCGCAGGATCTGGCTCCGGTCAACGGATATAAGGTCACGCCGCTGCTGATGCAAATTACGGTATAACCAGAGTGAGCTTAGGAATGATCTGGACTTTATTCTTAAGTTCAGCTTATATAGTCGCTTTTGTACAGGAATATCACTTTTGTTCACTCCCCCGGAATTCCGGTTTGTGCATTGTTGTCAGCTTGCTGCACTGTTCTGTTCACCGTGTGAAGCTTATACTTATACTGTGAACAATACAGATGCAGGTATAACTGCCGGTACACAGAATGAATTCAGGGGGATGACAATGAGACTGAACAAGCTCGGCAACCGGAGAGCGCTGTACAGCCGGATATTGGTCAGCATGACGCTTTGCGTATCCTTAACCTTCCTTGCCTCCACCATTATTTATTACAACTATTACATCGGCGTCGAAAAGACACAGGCCTTCCGTTCCGACCTCAGCAATCTCACCCAGACCAGCAAAGAGGTCGTGAACATGAATGAGGCTGCCCAATCCCTTTCTTTTCAAATCTACCGCAACAGCACTATTTCCAAAATCGTTCTCTACGACAAGCCCGACATCTACGACGTCACAGCCGCCATGTCCGAGCTCGGGAATTACTTAAGCTCCATGCCTTACATCGAATCTATCTATGTATACAATCCGAAAAGCACCAGACTCTACATCGCCTCCTCCCACGGCCAGAATGGTGTGTTTACCGAGCGGGAGCTGGTGGATAAGGGCATCCTTGATATCATGAACCATTACGAGGAATACAAGCCGTTCACACCGATTCCCCGCGTCTATTCAAACGGTGCCAAGGAGAATGACCTGGTCCGGGCGTATACTTTTTTGTGTTATGATGCCATCGGCTGGGACCGGTCGATTAATTCGGCAGTCATTGTCAACATCTCCGCGCCCTGGATCAACAAGGAAATCAACACGCCGGCGGATTCTGCAAGTGATACCTTTATCCTGTCTGATAACGGATCCTTCCTGTCCGGCAACAGTCTGGAGCAGCAGGAGCTCGCCCCTGAAGAAGCGCTCTGGGTGAACCAGAGGATCAAGGGGGATACTGAGGGTTATTTTATCGGCAGCTTTGCGGGTGTCAATTCATTGATCTCCTATACCGCACCTGATGCTTTAAGCTGGCAGTATGTCCGGATCACGCCGTATGACGTCATCACCAGGCAGACGGACAGTATTCGTAATGCCACCCTGCTTATTGCCGCCCTGATCCTCGTCGGGGGAGTCGGTTTATCCTGGATCACCTCCAGAACGCTGTATCTGCCGATCAGCCGGATTGTTAAAGAGATGAATATTCTGGAATCCGAGAAAAGGGACAGCATGTTCACGATCAGGCAAAATACAATGCGCGATCTTATTCTCGGCCTGAAGCCGCTGCAGTCCATTCAGCAGATGGAGAAGCTGAGACAGCTTGGCATCCATTTCACTTTTAACGACGATTACCGGCTGATCCTGCTGCGGATTGATAATTACAGGGAATTAAGGGATGAACGCTCCTCCTACCTGCTCGCTTACAAATTTGCGATTATGAACATTGCCTCGGAAATCTGCGGCCAGACCTACCGGGTCGAAACTGTGGATATGAACGATGACGGCATCCTGGTGCTCCTGAACATTATTGATCCGAGCGAATATACCGATACCGGACTGATTGAGACGCTCCTGCGCCAGCTTCAGCAGGCCTGCTCCGATTATCTGAAAATCAGCCTCACGCTCACCTACAGCCATATTGACCGGAATGCCCAGCAGCTGCACCAGCTTTATAAGCAGGTGAGAGACGCTTCAAATCACCGCCTGTTTTATGGACACGGGTGTATTATCAGTGCGCAGTCCATAAGTGCGCTTCAGAATCATACGTACCATTATCCGACGGATAAAGAAAAACGCCTCGCCGATGCGCTGATGTGCGGCAAAGTAGAGGAAGCTATGGAGCATTTCAGCTCCATTATCCGTGAAACGCAGGGCTATCCCTTCCATACCGTGCAGCTGGCCGTATCGAGACTCAGTGTGACGATAAAAGAAATCATCAGCACTGTACAGAAACGTAATCGCTTACATGGAGACGGTACGCTTACTCTGCCTGCCTTGGATTCCATAGAGACCATAGACGAACTGGAGTCTGCCTTCTTTGCCTTGTTCAGTGAGATGCGGGAGCAGCTGTCCGAGAAAAAAAATGCCAAGCAGCATGATTTGATCCGCCTGATTAATCAAAAGATTGAGGATAACTACCGGGAGCCGAATCTCAGCCTCAACCAGATTGCTGATGAGCTGGACATGTCGCCGATCTATATCAGCCGTCTCTACAAGCAGCAGACTCTGAACAGCATCGTTGATGTGATCCTGGAGGTACGGATGCGCGAGGTATGCAGCCTGCTGGAAAATACAGACCTGCCGGTAACCGTCATTGCCGAGCGCTGCGGCTTCACCAGCAGTTCTTACCTGCACCGGATGTTCAAGCGCAGCTTCGGCACTACCCCGAGCGACTACCGGCGTGCCAAGAACGCCTAAAGGCAGCTCTTGGACGCATGCCAGCTATAGTGTAACGAACGTTATTGCCGTTTAAGTTTACCTGCAGCACAATAAATGGATATACCATTGGAATGGGGTGACTGGCAGGTGGAAAAGCAGAAGCTGATCCGGATCTTCGACAAGCAGGCTGTCCGGTACGATAACCACAGAGAAGATGCACAGCAGACACGCTGGCGCCGGCAGCTGATAAGCCATGCCCGCGGCGAAGTGCTTGAGCTGGCAGTAGGGGCAGGCGCGAATTTTCCGTATTATCCTCCGGGCATACAGCTTACCGCTGCAGACTTCAGCGGAGCGATGCTGGAGAAGGCCAGGCAGGCGGCAGCCCGCTACCGGATTAACAGTACCTTTATCTGCTCAGACATAGAGGAACTAAGCTTCCCTGATCATTCGTTTGATACCATCGTGTCTACCTTATCCTTTTGCAGCTACGCCCGCCCGCTGCCGGTACTGGAGCGTCTCAGCCGCTGTTGCAGACCGGGCGGACAAATCCTGCTCATGGAGCACGGAATCAGTACCAACCCGGCTCTTTCCCTGGCCCTCCGGGCACTGAATCCCCTGCTCTACCGGATTTACGGCTGCCACCATACGCGTGACATCTTAGGTCTGGTCCTTGAGTCCGGCCTCACCATTAACAAGGTGGAGAGCCACTGGCAGGGGATGGTGCATCTGATCTGGGCCAGCCCTCAAAAGTAGCTGTAGCATTAGCTGTCTGCCTCTGAGCTGTCGTTGAGCTGCCTTGTGTTGCTCTTTTCCTATTCTTATGCCGCCCTTATCCCAAAGCCAGCCTCCAATCAACCGGAGGCTGGCTTTTCTCCTGCTACTCCCCTCCCCCGCCCCGGAGGCCGCTGGCTGGAGGCCGCTGGCTGGAGGCCGCTGGCTGACGGGCTTTGCTGCCTTGCGGGTTTGGAGAGCTTGTATCCACCATTAAGGTGAGGAGCAGCGGAAGGGAAGTTTGGAACTGTAGGAGCGGGAGCGTCCGCCTTTATATTTGGATTTCTACCGCGTCCAGCGGTTTCAATCAGGAAATCCAAATATAACAGCGGCCGGAAGTCCAAACATTCCCTGGAGTTGCGTAACCACCAAAATGCCCCTCTACAAGCTCTCACTCCCCCCGGCGGCAAAAAAGCCCCAAAAGCCATAGGCCTCCGGGGCATCCTCCGTTATTTAATACCTTTTTCCGCCACATAAGCATTCCACTGCTTCGTCCACTCTGCCTGGATCTTTTCCAGGCCGGCCTGTTTGGCCTTCTGCAGGAAGGTATCGAGACCTTTATCAATGTCCTCTACAAGCCCGGCCTGCAGCGGGAAGAGGTACTGCTTCTCAACCTGCTCCAGCGCCGCTTTTTCCGCCTGGTAGGAGGAGTAGTCTTCCGCAAAGCCGAGGAACAGGTCCGGCTTCTGGATTTTGTCCAGCTCATCAAAGATTGCCTTCACCCCGTCGAAGCCCTGGTCAAACAGCATGTACTCCGGATTCCGCCAGGCCCAGCCGTTCATCCCTTCGCGGGAGAAGCCGTTGCTGGTGCTGGTGCCGACCAGCTTGTAATAGCCGTTTTCAACGGTGTAGTTCTTGCCCTCAATACCGTACTGCGTCAGCAGGTTGTAACGCTTGTCGAGTACCAGCTTCTCATAGAAGGCCAGTGCGCGTTCCGGATTCTTGCTGCTTTTCGGAATCGCAAAACCGTTATGAATCGGATGCACAGGCGTAGCATAACCGGTGGTCAGACCGAACGGGGAATACGCCAGCTCCCACTCGGGATGGGTCGTGCTGATCTTCATCTTCATGTCATTATAGCGGGTCGGGTTATCCCCGAACATGCTGGCCGCTTTGCCTGAAGTAATCGGGTCCTGCATGGTATCCTTGATGTTCAGCACGTTTTTAGGGATAAAGCCTTTATCCGCCCAGCGCTTCATCGTTTTCAGCTCTTCTTTTTGCTCATCCGAGCCCCAGTAGGAGTAGACCGTGGTCGGGGATTCATACTTCACGCCCATGCCGTAAGGGAGCGCGCCGACCATTTTGTTAAGCTCCGTATAGATGTAGTGCAGATTATTGCCGATATCGCTGTTCAGGGACATAGGCATCAAGTCAGGCTCGTTCGCGACAATACCGTCCATGTAAGCTTCATAGCTGGCCAGATCCTTAGGCACCGGCAGATCATATTTCTTGCGCAGATCCTCGCGGTATACAAAACCGTTGGTCACGTACTCCTTGTAAGTCGCAGGCACTGTGTAAATTTTACCGTCAACCTTTACATCCTCCCACATCGATTGCGGGACGAACTTTTGCAGCTCTGGGGCAGCCTTAGGCAGCAGATCGTCTATTGCCAGGAAGGCGCCGCGTTTTGCATACGACTGGTATTGAGTCCAATCCGCTGTAAAAATCAGATCAATCGCCTGCCCGGAGGACAGCAGCAGCTTATATTTCTGATCCCAGTCCGTCCAGCTGGTGTAATTGAATTTGACGGTGGCGTTCAGCTCATCCTGCGCCATTTTATTGATTTCGTCCTGGATGATCGGCAGATCCTTCGGCGCATCCCCGAGCATGTAGAACTGGAGCTCCACTTTCTTGGACGTGTCAATTCCGGTCTCTGCCGGGGCCGCTGTACTGGCGCTTTCTGTTGCCGCAGGCGTACCTGTATTGCCGCCTTCTCCGCTGTTTGCCCCGTTTGCACTGTTACCGCCATTGTTGTTGCCTCCGCAGCCTGCAAGGAGCGATAAGGCCAGCGCCGCCGTTGTAAGCGTAACCAGAGATCTTCGGCCTGCTTTCTTTGTCATCATGAACCCTCCTAAAAGTTTTGTTTAGCATAAGCATTCTTGAGCCACTTCGGACAAAACTTGCTTCGGAAGCATTTGCTTGATTTTGAAATAACCGCCCCGCAAAACTTCCCTTTATGTCAGCCGGACAACAGGCACACCCGTGAGAGCATGCTCCACTATTCGGTTCTAACCTTTTACAGCCCCGATCGTCAAGCCTTTTACGAAATACCGCTGAATGAACGGGTACAGGAACAGGATTGGTCCGGTGACTACAATGGCCATGGCCATCTTCGTGGATTCCGTCGGCAGGTCACTGCCCAGGCTGACCCCGGTGCCCGCACCCATGTTGGCGATAAACGCCGCAGAGTTGATCACATTGTACAGATGGAACTGCAGCTGATATTTATGCGGATCATTGATGAACAGTGAGGAGGAGAACCAGTCGTTCCAGTACGCCAGAGCAAGGAACAGACCCACTGTAGCGATACCGGGCATCGAGAGCTGAAGCACAATGCGCCAGTAGATCCGGAAATCGCCGGCCCCGTCGATTTTGGCCGATTCGAACAGCTCCTCGGGAACCGCCGACCGGATGAAGTTTTTCATCAGAATAATCAGGAAAGGAGTCATCAGCCCCGGAAAAATCAGCGCCCCGTACGAATCCGTCAGATGCAGATATTTGGTAATCATGATGTACCAGGGCACCAGCCCCCCGCCGAACAGCGTCGTGAAATAGATATAGAAGGAGAACGTGTTACGGTATTTAAAATCCTTGCGGGCCAGCACATACCCGGCCATCGTCATAAAAAACAGCCCCAGCAGCGTACCCGTCACCGTTGTAAACAGCGTAACCCCGTAAGCCCGCAGCACCTCATCCGGGAAGGTGAACACTGTTTTGTAGCCCTCGACCGAAAACTGCGCCGGAATCAGATGATAGCCATCCTTAATGATTGACTCATTGGCCGTCAGGGAGGCGGATATAATCAGCAGGAACGGAATCAGGCAGGCCAGGGAGCCGATAATAATGACCGCGTACGCCAGCCCTTGCAGAAGCCTTGTATAATGATCGTCTTTGATATGCATATCTCTTCTCCCCTCCTAGAACAGCGCGTAGTCATCGTTTATTTTGCGGATAATGTAATTGACCGTCATGATCAGAATGAAGCCGAACAGGGATTGGTAGAGCCCCGCCGCCGTCGCCATCCCGATGTCAAACGTCACCTTAAGTGAACGGAACACATACGTGTCCAGAATATCCGTTGTATTGTAGAGCACCCCGTTATTGCCGATCAGCTGGTAAAAGAGGTCAAACTGCCCCTTCATAATACTGCCGAGCGAGAACAGCAGCAGCACCACGAAGGTCGATTTCAGCATCGGTACCGTGATATACCAGATCCGCTGGAAAATATGCGCACCGTCGATTTTGGCCGCCTCATAATATTCGTCGCTGATCCCCGTAATGGCTGCCAGGTAGATGACCATGCTGTAGCCGAGATTTTTCCACAGGTAAAATAGAATGATCAGGAAGATCCACACCAGCGGCTTATTGTACACATCGACCGGACCCGCACCGAATCTGGCCAGCAGCGTATTCAGGAAACCGCTATCATAATTGAATACGTTGTAGACGATAACACTCAGGATAACGAAGGATACAAAGTACGGCAGGAACATGATCGACTGGGTCAGCTTTTTGAACCATTTGACGCGCAGCTCGCTGAGCAGGATTGCACAGACAATGGCCAGGACGTTGCCGAGCAGGATAAAAGCCAAATTGTAGCCGATCGTATTCAGGGTAAGCTTCACCAGTGTGCCGGACTTCCATAAGAACTCGAAGTTTTTAAAGCCGACGAACGGTGCATCGAACAGACCTGAGTTGAAGTCAAACTGGGTGAACGCATAATAGACGCCTACCATCGGAAAATACGAATTTACGAGGAAAAACAGCAGTGTCGGGAGCAGCATCAGGAACAGAACCCGGTTATGGATCAGCTCATGCAGGAATCCCTTCTTCTTCTTCTTTATTGTGCCAGCCCCCAGCGGTGAAGCTGCCGGACCGCCTCCCTGTAAAGGAAGCTCTATGGCCAGCGGTGTTCCGGTCTTACGTATGCGCTGTCTCAAAGCCCTCACTCTCCTATGCCTGTATATGCCCCAAGTATAGAAAAGCCCCGTCCGCCCGGATAGTAGCCGTTCAATGTATTCCTGTATTATTTTGCGGTTCCGCGGGTGAACTTTTACAACTTTTGTGAAGGATCACAGGATAATGGCCTATTACTGCACGCCAAAAAGCCCCGGTATCTCTTCCGCAGAAGAAAAACCGGGGTGAATTTAGGGTTTTACTTATTCAAAAAGAAGCCTCTGCCGCCTTGCACTGGACAGCCTGCCGATCTCCATCCTGCGACTCTGCTGCATACAGAACCTTCCGCCCGCGCCAGCGCCGCAGCACCAGCACCCCTCTCGCCGCCTCATCGGCGATCATGCAGCAGTAGATACCAACCAGCCCCCAGCCCCAGCTGATGCCGAGCAGGTAAGAGCCGCCGATCCCGATCAGCGTCATGCTGATCAGCGAGATCGTCATCGTATAGCGGGTATCCCCGATGGCGTTAAGCGCATTGCCCATGGCCATGTTGAGCATTTTACAGGGCTGCAGCAGCAGGTTCAGTGCCAGCAGTGCCACACCGATAGAGATGATCTCCCCGTCCACCGTAAACATTCCAAGCAGCATTTTGCCAAAAGCGAACAGCAGCACGACATTAGCACTGACAATCGCCAGCCCGATATACAGCGTCCGGAAGGCGCTGCGGTAGACCTCCGACAGCTGACGTGCGCCGAATAGAGTCGCTATCCGGATCTGTCCTGCCATCGCTACCGCATAGCCCAGGGTGAAGCAGAAGGATTCCAGCGTGTTCAGATAGGTCCGTGCCGCCAGCTCCTTTGCCCCGAGCATAGCCAGAAAAGAGTAAATGGCCAGCTGTGAGACTACCCAGGCTGACGAATTCAGCCCCAGCGGCCAGCTGATCTTCACAATCTCCCCGAACAGCTTCCGCTTGAAGGTAGCAAAGTCCCGCAGCCGGATTCTGCGTTCAAAGGCGCCGCAGAACATCACCAGCAGAACTATCGCGCCAAGCCCTCTGCTGATTACATTGGAGATGGCAATTCCGCCCAGTCCCATCTGCGGCAGTCCGAACATGCCGAAGATAAAAATATAGTTCAGAATAATGTGGATCACATTGACTGCAACCCCTGTATACATCGGCCCCCGTGTATTACCCGTGTTGCGGATAGCCGAGCCCAGGGAAGCGGTCAGTCCGATCAGAAACAGTCCGCCGCCGACATAAGTCAGATAGACATGTGCCAGCGGGATTAGTTCTCCGGAAATATTCAGCGCACCGCCGATCGGATCGGCGAACAGAAACATAATGATGCTGACGATAAGCCCCAGCACCGTACTTGCTGTAACCCCCATTATTGCGATTACACGCGCATCCTCCTGCCGTCCTGAACCAAGCCGCTGGGCAATCAAGATACCCGCTCCGCCGGCAAAGGTCGTGAACAGTGTAGTCAGCGCCCCGAACAGCTGGTTCGATATGCCGACGACCGCCACCGCATCGTCCGAAATGCGGCTGACCATAATAGTATCCACGGTTCCCAGCAGCGTCTGCAGAAAAATCTCAATAAAGATCGGCCAGGCCAGCACCCAGAGCCCGATGTTTCCTGTCTTCAGTTTCACGTTGGGTTTCACTAAATGAACTCCCCCTCATCCTGCTGCACTCTTGGATAGTACCCTTGCAACTGCTTGCAGATTACCTTGCTAGGAGTAAATTATAGGTGATATACTCGGGGAAATGTAGCAAATTCCCAACCTAAACTTTCAATTTCTAAACCTGATCTGCAGGAGGACGCCATGAGTCTGCTCCAATTTTACAGCCCACCGCTGCCCCATTATATTAATAGCGGACTTATGAATTATTCGCAGGGTTTCCGCCATGTGAACCGCCATAACATTAAGGTGTTCGACCTGCTGGTGGTCCGGGAAGGCTGCCTCTATGTTGGCGAAGAGGACCGAACCTATGAAGTCCGGGCAGGAGAAGCGCTAATTCTCCGCCCGGACTGCCACCACTACGGTACCGCAGATTGCCGGGAGGACGGCTCCCACTACTGGCTTCACTTTCAGACCCCGGGTCCGTGGTGTTCTGCAAGCTGTCATGCTGAAGCTCCCCGTGAACGGAATACAACGGAGGAATCTGCCCATTACAGCTTGTATAATGCCCGTACCTTCAGCCTCCGGCTGTCGCAGTATATGCCGTTGCTGCAGCCGGCTAAGATGGAGGAGCTGCTCGCCCAGCTTGAGCTCCTCAAGGTCAACGCCCACCTGGATGCCGTCCGCTTCAAGCAGCAGATGCTGTTCCAGGAGGTGCTGCAGCAGCTCTCCGCCTCCGTACACCGCGAACGGCCCGCTTCCCAATCGACCGCCTGTGCGGAGCAGGCGGCCTCCTTCCTCCGCGCCCATTACCGCGAGGAGATTACAACCGGCATGCTGGGCGACTGCCTCAACTTCCATCCGGTCTACATCGCCCGCTGCATGAACCGGGAGTACGGCTGCTCGCCGATGGAATACCTGCTCCGCTACCGGATCGAGCAGAGCAAGCTGCTGCTGATGCAGACCAGCTTCCCGATCGCCCGGATTGCCGAGGAGGTCGGCTTCAATCAGGCGCCTTACTTCAGCTCCAGCTTCATGAAGCTGGAGGGGATTTCGCCGCGCCAGTACCGGCAGCGGTTCTCTTGAACCGCAATACAGCCCCTGCATCTCCGGAATCCACTCCGGAAATACAGGGGCTGTTTTTAACAGATCAGCTTCACCATTGTTCTAAGTTTACCCTTTTACCACCGCATACTTCTCTTTATATTGCTCCAGCGTTACCACTTCGCCAAAGATCCCGATGTCTCGCAGCCCCGACTGGTGCATCTCCTCGTCCTTGGAGGCGCAGCAATCGCTGATGCACACTACCCTGTACGTATGGTACATCGCATCCGACGCCGTAGAGCGGACGCAGACATTGGTCCATACGCCGGTGACTGCCACCGTATCGATGCCCTCTTCCCGCAGGAACAGGTCCATGTCCGTGTAGCTGAACGCGCTGTGGCGTCTCTTTTGTACCACATAATCGCCCTTCGACTCATCCGGCGTAAGTTCGGCGATAAAATCCGATCCCCAGCTGCCTTTGATGGCATGAACCGGCCGGACACGGAAGTCGGCATCGTTTTTACGGTGCGCTTCCTGTACGAAGATTACCTGAATCTCATTTTCATGGCTGAACGCTATCAGGTCCTGCAGCGCCGGTACGATCCCCGCCCCGTTTGGACAAGTCAGCGCCCCGTCCGGATGAATAAAATCATTTAACATATCTATGATTACTATTGCATGTTTTCCCATTCTGATCACTTTCCTCTCGGTTTGTTAGATTGAAATAAAAGTGTAACGGTTATTTTCGCAGCTCCGGTGAATATTTGGATTTCCGGCCGCTGTTGTCTGCAGATTTCTTGATCCATAACCGCTGTTCGCAGTAGAAATCCGCAGACAAAGGCGGACGCTTCCGCTCCTACAATTCCAAAATTCCCTCCACCGCTTCCTACCTTTTATTCCAAGCTTTAAATTTCAATCTCAATATTTAGTATTTCAATAAACGCGGAAGCTCGCTGATCGTCTGGCGCTTCACATATTCACCATGGCCCGGCTTGCCGACAACACCCAGTGCCTCGTCGTAAACGAGTGTGCCGCGGACGATGGTTTTATCCACCTTGCCTTTGAGCTTCATGCCATGGAACGGTGTATACTTCGGCTTGCAGTGCATCTGGTCCTTATCCAGCGTCCATTCCTTCTCCAGATCCACAATGGTGAAGTCAGCGTCAGTGCCGATCTCCAGTGCACCTTTTTTGGGATAAAGGCCGTAGTGGACTGCCGGATTCGTGCACAGCAGCTCTACCAGCCGGGACAGGCTCAGTCTGCCTTTGTTATAGCCTTCGCTGATCATAATCGGCACCAGTGTCTCTACCCCCGGAATGCCTGGAAAAGAAGTCCACACATCCATCCCCGGCGCATCCTTCTCAGTCGCAATTTCATACGGCGCATGGTCTGTAGCCATAAAGTCGATCGTTCCATCCGCCAGTCCCTGCCACAGCACTTCATTATCCTTTGCCGTACGCAGCGGCGGTGCAATCTTGGCGAACGTACCGAACTCGGTCATCGCATCCACCGCATTCAGCGTCAGGTAGTGCGGACAGGATTCCGCAGTCACCTTGGTTCCCTTCAGCTTGGCTTCGCGGATCAGCTCGTTGCCTGCCCCTGTACTCATATGCACGATATGCAGACGGGCTCCAGTCTCTTCAGCAAAGCTGATGCCCAGCTGGATCGCCGCCTTTTCCGCGAGTGCCATACGCGCTTCTGCCCAGGCCGGGTAATCCAGACGTCCTTCACCCTTCAGCTTGTTAGTGAAATAATCGCAGACGGCAAAGTTCTCGGCATGAATGCCGATCGGCAGCCCTGTAGGCGATACAGCGGCAAAAGCCTCCAGCATCTCCGGATCGGTCACACGCGGATAGCTCGGCACCGATGGCGTCATATATACTTTGAAGGCAACTACCCCATTAGCTACCTGCTCACTGATGATCTCCGGAAGCACGTTGTTGCGCACGTCTTCACCCGTAATACCGCCCCACATCGCGTAATCGACAATCCCTTTGCCTTCCAGCGCATTCAGCTTGTTAAACAGGTTATCCGCTGAACGTACTGACGGAACGCTGCAGCAAGGCATATCTACAATCATCGTTACCCCGCCGGCTGCGGCACTGGCTGTTCCGGTCACGAAGTCCTCACGGTGCGTAAATCCCGGATCATTAAAGTGAGTGTGCGAATCAATAACGCCCGGCAGCACCAGCTTGCCCCCGGCATCAATGACTTCAGCCGCATCTGCCTCAATATCTTTGGCAAAGCCCACGATTACACCATTGTTCACCAGAATGTCTGTCAGCACCTGTCTGTCGCCTTGCGGAATGCTGGCATTTTTAATGATCAGATCATAACTCATGAATACGCACCTCTTCTTCAAGTTTTTAGGGTAATCCGTTAGACTGTACTAACATCACGGCTCTCCAAATCTGCGCACAACAAATATACCCCAGGTCACAAAAGGTACAGGGCAGACACCACACATGCGCCGGGCATAATCGCCTAACACAGAACAGTAAATCTTTTTCCTGCACCTCTTGTAGCCTGGGGCAATTTACGGTCGCCTGGTCGAAACGCTCAAACCGGATTAATGAGCTTATACAAGAGCTTATTCTGTTAGTACATCCAAGAAAGTTATCCAAGAGAATGTTATGTTTGGTAACGTAATATACTTGAATTTCCTTTCTCAATTACCCTAATCATATCACCAGAGGGATTATCGTCAAGATATCTAAGTCGTTCGTCATTAAAAAGCCAATATATATGTTATATTACCTAACAAATCAAGCTTTTTCCGGTATGCTTCTAATCATATCAGCGACATTCATCACGTTCTGGAATTAATTGTTCTCTGCCTTTGCCTGCTCCTCCAGCGAAGCAAAATAAGCAATCTTATGCTCCACCTTCTCCGCAAAGGTCTGAAAAAATTTGATCTTCTCATCAATGTGCACTTTGTGCTCCTGCAGCAGCCTGCGCTGCTCGGGTAGTGAGCTATGCCCTTCCTTGGAGAGCGAGATGAACTGTTTAATATCGGCAATCGGCATTCCGGTGTCCTTCAGACAGCAGATCAGCGAAATCAGCTCCAGATCCTCATCATGGAAACAACGGTTTCCGTTCTCGTCCCGGGATACTTCAGGCAGTACACCCTCTCTTTCGTAATAACGCAGTGTATATTGGCTCAGTCCGCTTTTTTGTGATATGGTTTTGATGCTGTATCCCATGATTGCAGCTCCCTTCTGCCGTATGGTTACGGTCCCTCTCTAAGGTAACACCATTTCCGTGCAATTAAAAGCGCTTCAAAAACCTGTTGACTTACACTTAACTCTAAGGTCTACACTGAATGAGGAACCTTACAAATGAGGAGTGAATGTACAGTGGTAAAGAAAATTAAAGCAGGCAGCAGCCAGCTTGAGGTAGCACAAATTTCTCTTGGTTGCATGCGGATCGCCGAGCTTTCCCCGAAGGAAGCGGATGTCCATATTCATAGTGCGGTTGAAGCAGGAATCGACTTTTTTGACCATGCTGATATTTATGCCGGCGGCAAGGCCGAAGAAGTGTTTGGAGATGTAATAGCAGCCAGCCCCGGTATGCGTGAGCAGCTGATGATCCAGACCAAATGCGGAATCCGTCACGGGTTCTTCGACTTTTCCAAGGAGCATATTGTGCAGTCGGTTGAGAACAGTCTGAAGCGGCTGAAGACCGATTATGTAGATGTCCTGCTGCTGCACCGTCCGGATACCCTGATGGAGCCTGAGGAGGTCGCTGAAGCCTTCGATTACCTGGAGCAAAAAGGCATGGTCAAGCACTTCGGTGTCAGCAACCTGAACCCGCTGCAAATCGAGCTGCTCAAAAAAAATGTAAAGCAGCCCCTGCTCTTTAACCAGCTGCAGCTTAGCATCATGGTATCCGGAATGATTGATGCCGGCTTCAATGTAAATATGACCAACTCTGCTTCTGTAGTGCATGATGGTGGCATTCTGGAGTACAGCCGTCTGCACGACATGACCATCCAGCCTTGGTCCCCATTCCAGTATGGTTTCTTTGAAGGCGTATTCCTGGGCAATGACAAATTCCCTGAGCTGAATGAAGTAATCGGCCGTTTGGCAGCTGAAAAAGGAGTCGCTGACACCGCAATCGCCATCGCCTGGCTGTTAAGACATCCTGCCAGCATGCAGCCGATTGTCGGAACTACCAACACACAGCGCTTGCTCGACATTGCCAAAGCCTCAGACATTACCCTGACCCGTCAGGAATGGTACGAAATTTACCGTGCCGCCGGCAACAAGCTGCCTTAAGGAGCGGACAAGCCACTTAGTACCAACAAAAAAACTAGAGTACTCTTACCAGCCCCGATGGCAGGTGGAGTACTCTTTGCTTTGCTCCATTTTAACAGCAGTGACAGAATGCTTTGACAGCCTGCGGCTCCCTGCGCTATTTTTAACTCATTATTCGATAGGAGAACGGAGCCTGATAATGGGATTACACTACATAGGGTTTATCCTGCCACTTTTAATTTTGCTGCCGAATCTGCTGTTCATCTTTTTTGCTCCGCGTTATGTCCCGTCATCAATCACTGCTCCGCCTGGAATCTTGACCGTATTGGAACGGGCCGGTCAGATTAGCTGCTTTACATTACCTATCCTGTTTGGACACAGAATTGCTGTTCAGCCCATAACCTCTTTAAGCTGGTTAATGTTAATATGCCTAATCTTTTATTATATGTGCTGGGTACGCTACTACCGTTCCGGCAGAACATTCAGCATGTTATTTAAACCGCTGGGTCCGCTTCATATACCTATGGCCGTATTCCCGGTTCTGTATTTCAGTCTGCTTGCATTATGGATAGAGTCTCTTCTCTTTGCTGCAGCTGCTGCAGTCTTTGCCATCGGACATCTTACTGTAAGCTGGAACACCTATAAACAAATCGGATAAAACAATGTACTTCACAGACCATCAACCTGGCTTTATAACCAGCTCGAAACTATAATTGGTTAATGGATTATCCCCTGCTCCTATGCCAAATTCGTTAAAAACCTTAAAACCGTTCTTGCAGTAAAACTTTTTATTAAGTTCGGTGTGGGTAACGAGTGTAATCCGGCCGCCCCCATGCTCACTGATAAAGGGAATAGAAACGCATTAAACAATGTACTCCCCAGGTTTTTTCCTTGATGGCCCTTCGCAACCGCAAAGGAATCAATGTACCAGCTCTCCTTCCAGTAACGGTTACAAGCCTCTTTCATTTTATCCAGTGTCTTCAGTATATGATAAATTCGCTTAATGCCAATCTGACCCGCCAGTGCTAACCCTCCATTAAACAGATACTGCACAAAGCCCGGACCCTTCGCCCCGCTTTTTTTCAGCAGAACAGCAGAAACAATTTTTCCATCCAGAGTCCCTACAAAGCACGCGTTTTGCTGAAGATAAGATTTTGTATTAGTATAATTAAGTCTATACAAGTATTTTTTATAGTCCTTATCCTGTTTCAGGATAAGCGGAAATAATGGATACTCTAAAAATGACTCGGTAAACAAGGTGGCAACTTCATGCAACTCCTCTTTTTTAGCCAGCCGAAAAGAATTCATGTGAACCCTCCTTTTTACTTTCTTTGATTTACTTATTGTAATAAGCAGATGCGTAAAAAAGTATGGTCAATTCATTTTATTTGTTTATTGAGGTATACAACAGCTGCTGCTGAAGTTAGAGGGATAGGCAGTTAATCCATAAAAATAAAAGAGTGCATTAGAGAATATCTCTAATGCACTCTTTAGCTATACCGGCGAGAGGACTCGAACCTCCACGGTTTCCCACTCGATTTTGAGTCGAGCGCGTCTGCCATTCCGCCACGCCGGCGTATTCGGTTGATCATTTCAAAATAAATGGAGGCGCCACCCAGACTCGAACTGGGGATAAAGCTTTTGCAGAGCTTTGCCTTACCACTTGGCTATGGCGCCATAAAATGGAGCGGACGACGGGAATCGAACCCGCGACCCTCGCCTTGGCAAGGCGATGCTCTACCGCTGAGCCACGTCCGCATAAATGGCTGGGGATATAGGATTTGAACCTATGCATGACGGAGTCAAAGTCCGTTGCCTTACCGCTTGGCTAATCCCCAATATTCATTTTACATTCATTTGTAGTAATAAAAGGGGCGACTGATGGGTCTCGAACCCACGAATGCCGGAACCACAATCCGGTGCGTTAACCCCTTCGCCACGGCCGCCATATTAAGCTTTAAAGTATTTCATTGGCAGGGGCAGCAGGAATTGAACCCACACCAACGGTTTTGGAGACCGTTGTTCTACCTTTAAACTATGCCCCTAAAGATGGTGGAGGCTGATGGATTCGAACCACCGAACACGTACGTGAGCAGATTTACAGTCTGATGCGTTTGGCCACTTCGCTAAGCCTCCACAGATGGTGCCGGCGAGAGGACTTGAACCCCCAACCTACTGATTACAAGTCAGTTGCTCTACCAATTGAGCTACACCGGCATATTCTTTTGTAATAATCATGGTGGCGCGGGAGGGAATCGAACCCCCGACACAAGGATTTTCAGTCCTTTGCTCTACCGACTGAGCTACCGAGCCAAGAAAATTGTAATACTAATGGCGGAACCGACGGGATTCGAACCCGCGATCTCCTGCGTGACAGGCAGGCATGTTAGGCCAACTACACCACGGTTCCATAATTAATTGCGGGGGCAGGATTTGAACCTGCGGCCTTCGGGTTATGAGCCCGACGAGCTAC
>NZ_LRAC01000126.1 GCF_001517085.1 Paenibacillus sp. DMB5 | reverse complement strand
GGCGCCTCCGGTGGGCGCAGCCGCGCCAGAAGGTGCCGGCTGGGCCTCGGCACTCTTCAGAGCCGTGCCGCCCTTAGCAGCTGCATCCGCCGGATCCTCACCGGCAATTGCCTGCGGCTCCGCTGTTCCAGTATTCCCGGCGGTGCCGGCAGGCGCTGTGTTCCCGGCCTTGGCAGCAGCGCCTGGCAAACCCGCTGTTTCCGTCGCCCCGGATTTGACTGGCACGCCAGTTGCCGTGGCAGCATCTTCTGCATCCGCAGACTGCGGGTTAAAGCCTGCACCAGCAGCCTCTGCTCCGGTCCGGGCTGCCGGATTTCCCGGCATTCCTGCAGGTGGGGTCCCAGCCGCTGCAGGTCCAGTAGCCGGCAATTCCTTGACGGTTGCTCCTTTAACAGCCGCCGTTGCTCCGGCACCATTATCGGGCAATCCTTTACCAGCTGCCGGCTCTCCGGCTTCGTTATCCGCTGCCATATGCCCGGCATTATCCTCCACTGCCAGTTCTCCGGCTTTACCCGCCGCTGCACGCGCAGCATGATCAGCAGCTCCGGCACCCGGCACCTGTGTGCCCGCTGGTGCTGTGCGGGAGCCGCTCTCAGCAGCGGCAGTCGAAGCTGCGGTCTTGGCAATGCCGGCAGCTTCCTCCGGCTCTGCAGCCGGGTTGCCAGCCACTACAGTTCCGGCAGTATGATCCACTGCCGCAACGCCCGCCCCCTTATTCAAAACCGGACCGCCAGCTTTTCCGCTCTCCGCCTCCCCTGCCTGCTGTGCCCATACACCAAGCTCCGTTTCAAGCTTTGACAGCAGCTCATGCAGCTTTGGCCCAAAGACTGCCTGCTGAAGGCCCTTCACACTCTCGGCGGTTACCGGCAGCCCGCGCTTCACTGAGAGAACAGCCGCCTCCAGCCACTCCGAAGCCGGTACTCCCTGAGGCTTGGCGTTCATAATCGCGTCCAGTTTGGCTGCGGTTTCTTTGGTCAGCGGTATTCCTCCGGACTGCATTGCTATTACAATCTCTTTACCGGCCTTCGCGTCTTTGAGACCCAGTGATTCCAGCGCCTCGCCCATACTTTGCGGAGACACCAGCGCAGCTTCACCAGGCGAAAGCGCCTTTAGCACCGGCAGGCCGCCTTCTCCCGGAGGTGCGACCTGGAGTGTCATTGTCTGCCCCGGTGCCAGCGGTGTTTCCAGCTCAGCACGGACAGGGGTTCCCTGAATCTGCACCACTGCCTCCTTGCCGGATTCCGAAACACTCAGCACCACACCCCGGACAACCTGACCTTCCTTCAGCTCCAGTGACTTGGCCTCCCCGGGTCTGCTGTCACCCAGCAGGCCGCGGAATAATGACCCGATATTCATGCCGCACTCCCTCCCCTCTTGATATTCTGATATTTAATTATATCGACATTTACCGTCCATTTTATAAAAGGTTGCCGCTTTAAAATAAGGTCTGCTGCTCAGCCAGAATTTTTCCGATAAAGCTGCGCCGGTGCATCGGGGTTGGCCCCAGTGACAGGATTTGCTCCCGGTGGAGCTTAGTCGCATAGCCTTTATGTATTTTGATGCCGTAATCCGGATATAACTCCTCCCACAGCCCTTCACACAGCCGGTCCCGGGTCACTTTGGCGACAATCGATGCTGCAGCGATGGACTGGCTGTTAGCATCCCCTTTAATGATCGCCTGCTGCGGCAGCGGCAAATCCACCTTTTCCGCATCAACCAGCAGATAATCGGCAGCTTCACCAAGTCCCTCAACCGCTTTTTTCATTGCCAGGCGTGAGGCTTGCTTTATGTTAATCTCATCAATTATTGCAGATTCCACATGACCTACACAGACAGCCAGCGCCTGCTCCATAATGATCTCGTACAGCGCATCCCGCTTCTTCGCTGTCAGCTTTTTCGAATCGTCAACCCCGTCTATAATCAGGCCTTCCGGCAAAATTACCGCTGCTGCCACCACATCGCCAAACAGACAGCCTCTGCCTACTTCATCCACTCCGGCAATCCTGCGGTATGACTGTTCCCATCCCGCTTTTTCAAAACTCAGCATATCTATGCTACTCATCAATTTCCCACCGCCATATCTTTTTTAAGGCCCTTCTCTATTTGCCAGCTTATCACAAGAGGACTTCCGGGGTCATCCATCTTTCTGCTTATAAAATAATCCAGGACTCCCCGCCCCTGTCACCGGCCAAAACATAAAAAAGCCACCCAATAGATTGGATGGCTCTCATCACTTTAATATCTGCCTGTTATGGTGTTTCCAGTGTGAACGTCCCCAGCTTGCCGGCGCGCAGCTCGTGAAGCAGTGTCCGGGAAGCCTTCTCCAGATCGACACGGCCGCCGCTGATCAGACAGCCGCGCTTGCGTCCGACCGCTTCCATAACGGCCACAATTTCATCCGGATTGTCCAGATCCTCAGGAAGCTTCTCAATGCCGAAACGTTCCTGGAAGCGTGAACCGTAATCCTTGATCAGATATTTTACCGCGTAGTAAGCAATGTCCTCAACGTTAAGAACCTCTTCCTTAATCGCTCCGGTGATCGCCAGACGTAACCTACTTCCTGATCCTCGAACTTGGGCCACAGAATTCCCGGTGTATCAAGCAGCTCGAGTGTGCCGTCCGTCTTGATCCACTGCTGGCCTTTGGTTACACCGGGGCGGTCACCGGTAAGGGCGATGTTGCGTCCGGCCATCTTGTTAATCAGTGTGGATTTGCCGACATTCGGAATGCCGACGATAAGCGCACGGTTCGCCCGCGGGTTCATGCCCTTGGCAATCTGCCGGTCAATCTTCTCCTTAAGAAGCAGCTTGACCTGTTCGGGAATTTCCTTTATGCCGGTTCCTGTGGAAGCATCCACCGGATGGGCTACATGCCCCTCAGCCCTGAAATATGCCAGCCACTTACGTGTCACTTCAGGATCGGCAAGATCGCTTTTGTTAAGAATAATCAGCCTTGGCTTATCCCGCAAAATATCGTCAATCATCGGATTGCGGCTGGAAAGCGGCAGACGGGAATCGAGCAGCTCAATCGCAACATCAATCAGCTTCAGCTTATCTTCAATTTGCCGTCTTGCCTTCGTCATATGACCGGGAAACCATTGAATGGCCATAGCCGTCACCTCCTCTGACTTTTGTCAGCATCATTTAGTGGTTAATAATCGAAATATCCTGAATCGGCCAGAATATCAGATCTGCACGGCCGACAATATCGTCAAGCGGCACGTAGCCGATCATCCGGCTGTCTGTACTATCTGAACGGTTATCCCCCATTACAAATACATGACCCTCAGGTACAGTACCGTCCGGAACCTCTTCATTCGGGAAGTCCTTGTTATTATAAAGGGAGTTAATAGCATGTCTGGCGTCAATGGCCTCCTGGATATACGTTTCGTCCACCGGTTCGCCGTTAACAGTAACAACATCCCCTTCAACCTTTACCGTATCTCCAGCTACCGCAATAACGCGTTTAATAAAATCTCTGCCTTCGGAAGGCACATGGAACACAATAACCTCACCGCGCTGCGGAGAACGGATGTCGTATAAAATTTCATTCACAATGACCCGCTCACCTGTATGGAAATTCGGCTGCATCGAAGGCCCGTCCACAATAAACGGCTTGAACAACAGCCATCTTATCAGGACCACCAGAACCAGTGCAATTGCTATGGCCTTGATCCATTCCAGCACTTCATTTTTTGCTTCTGGGGTGGCTGCCCGCCCGGGTCCACCGTTTCTCCTTGTCCCTGCTGTAAATCCTGCTGCATAGTTCACCGTCCTCTCTTTATGCTACTCTCACCATACCTCCAATATACAACAAAAAAACTTCTGCCAAAAACTCCTCCACGAATACTCCTTCAGGAGGCCTTTTCGGAAGAAGCTGATCCTAAGGCATTTATGTTAAAGTCTGGCTTTGTATACAAGGGCCGGAGATGCCTGTAAGAATAAAGAAAAGGGCTTGAAATCAAGCCCCTTTCTTTGCCGCTGATTCTAGCGACGGATTTCTTTAATTCTTGCAGCTTTACCGCGAAGTTCACGCAGATAGTACAGTTTCGCACGGCGAACTTTACCACGACGAGCCACTTCAATTTTCTCGATCTTAGGCGAGTTGATTGGGAAAGTTCTTTCCACACCAACACCGTAAGAGATTTTACGAACCGTAAAAGTCTCACTGATTCCACCGCCGCGACGTTTGATTACAACGCCTTCGAACAACTGGATCCGTTCACGAGTTCCTTCGATAACTTTTACGTGCACCTTCAAAGTATCACCTGGACGAAAACTAGGGATATCTTTACGAAGTTGCTCTTGTGTAATAGCTTGTAGGATATTCATTTAGGACTTCCTCCTTCCGTACAGGTGTTCATGCCTCTTCCGGAGAGACCCAAGCTCTCCCTCATTATCCGCAGCGGACCACCGTATTCCACACAACAGAAATAATATTATCATAAAAGATAGGCTTGTGCAATAGTGAGTTTTTCAGGTTAAAGCGGCATCATATCCCGCTTCTTCGCTTTCACCTTGCAGTCTTTGCATAGCCCGACCACACTTCCGTCATCCTGGGCATAAAAAATCAGCTTTCCGTTCTTTTTCCTGCACGAGGAACAGGGCTGTATGGCAGCACTCTGTTTGGCTTTGCGGTGTCTGTCCATGGATATAACATTGCTGGGCACGCCCTGCTTCGGGCTCTCCGGCTTGCTGCTGCGGCTCCGGGATCTGAAAGAAACAGCAACAATAACAAGCAATACCACAAAAACCGCTGCATATCCCATTTGCTCATCCGCTCCCTTAACCTTTACTGACTGCGTGGTTGGCAATTTTCCTGCCGGCTGGCTCCGCTGCACTTGACAGTTCATCTTTTAGCTATTTTACCATAAAAAAAGTTCGAGATACAGTTGGTCTAACAGCCCCCGACTTTAGTCCAGTGAGCAACCCGTCTACGGCCCGTTCTTCAATTATTTACCATAATATATACTTATGACTATACATAAGCAAATCAGAGATTACACTAGGAGGGTTACCATTGAGAAAAAAACATAACACAGCTATTATAGCTGCCGTTACAGTATTCTCGCTTGTTCTGCTTGCCGGCTGCCGTGAGCTTCCGGGCAAGGAAGCTGCGGACCAGCAGCTCGAAGAGAGCTTATCCGGCAGCAACAGCGCAGGTTTTTTCGAGTCACTAAGTCTGGACGCCGGCATTGCTGCAGAGGATCTTGGCAGGGAGATTGCCGAGGCGGCAGACGACGTGCATGATGCTGTTAAGGAAACGGCAGCAGAAACGGCGGAACAGATTAATGAGAACAGCCTGAGGCAGGAGCTTACCACCTCGCTTACAGCGGGCGGGTCTACCAGACTTCAGCTGGACAATGCAGTGGGCAAGATTGAGCTTATTCCCGGGAAGGGCGACACCCTTTCTGTATCAGCAACCCTCATCGCGCATAATCCGCTTACCCGTGACACAGACCACAAAATTTTGGACAACGCCGAGGTTTCAATCGAAAATAAAAACGGCAGGCTGACCGTCTCCGCCCATTCCAAAGACAATCCTGACAAAAACCTCTGGACATGGGCACAAAGAGAATACGGCCATTCCGATTTCAGCATCAATTATGTAATTGAGGTTCCTGAAATTGTCACAGCCTATGATATTACCAATAACGTCGGCTCCATAGAAGCAACCGGCCTTGAAGGCAGCTTTGATATTACCAGTGATGTCGGTACCATCACCCTTAAGGATGCGGTAATTACCGGCAAATCCAAAGTACAATCCGAAACAGGAAGCATTGTATTGGACCTTGAGGGAATGGAAAGCGGCAGCAGCCTTAAAGCCAGCAGCACAATCGGTGCCATCAAAGCCAGTCTCGCCGGCGGTTTGAACTGCACTGTTAAAGCTGACAGCGAGCTTGGAGCCATTAGCGGAGTAACGGACGGGAGGCAGGATTACAACGGGGGCGGCCCCATGCTCTCACTCTCTACGGAGATCGGAGCCATCTCTGTTCAGCAGTAGCCAGGATAATTAGCATTTATGTATAAAAAAAAGCGGGCTGCCCCGGAATACCGGGAAGTCCGCTTTTTTGATGTCAGATCAGCGCAATGGCCAGCAGAGTGAACAGGCTCAGGGTTAATATTTCGCTGCCATAACCGTAATATCCGCCGTAATAGCCGCCAGGATAAAAGGCCGACGTTTTCATCCGCCCGTTACCCTTGGTTTTCAGATACACATTATTCTGGTCAACATCGACGATGATTCCTTCATGCTTTTTTCCGTCTGTTGTCAAGATACGCACTCTTTTGTTTTTGCAGTGCAGACAGTTGTAATAAGCTTCCACCAGAGTATCCCTCCTCCTTCGTTTGCTGTATTTTATGAGGGACGTGATATTGCGGCAACGGCAGGGGTACAGGTATACGGTAGAAGGCATCTTTTTTTTGAAAATCGCACTACAAAGTGAATTTATTGTGAAATAAAGTACTTGTGAACAAAGTGTGTCTTTTTCTGCCAAAAAGGTTTATAATGATTACAAATAGTAAAACGCTTACGGACTTGTACATCTACTATTATAATGACTTTGAGGAGGCAGGAATCATGAGCACAGCAAGCAGAAAATTTATGAATGAAGGGGTCCTCCGGATCGCCATCTTCATCATGTTCGCGTCCCTCACCTATAGCGTGCGCAATTACACCTGGGCCATTGTTGCCCTGCTGGCTGTGGGAACCTATTCACTGGTTACCGGTATTGTTCAGCTGAGACGCAGTCGGCATACGATAGAGTAGCCGGACATTACAACAAACCAAAAACCGCTTCTCCAGGATGCTAATTCCTGAGGAAGCGGTTTTTTATCGGAGTAACAGGATTTGAACCTGCGGCCTCACCCACCCCAAGGGTGCGCGCTACCAGACTGCGCTATACCCCGACGACTATGTATTTCTTCACCTGTATTTATATATACTCCAGAAAGGGTTTTCATTCAAGAAAAATTTTCTTTCTCTGCAAAAATATTATTTGAAATTATTGTTTAAATTTTATAGATTTTCAGATTTGGCTGTGCTATACTCTTGTCACAAGGAAAGGAGGTGCGTTCACATCTATCATGATATGCTGAACGTATCCCTTACCCGGACCAACGGCTGATTGATTTAGCCTTGGTGGCGCGGGATACGGATCACAGTTTTACAAAGCGCCTCGGGTAGAGAGACCGTCTTCGGACGGTCTTTTTTATGTTTTGCGGCAATCCCTCGAATCACAACAAAAAAACTTTAAAGCTGCACCCGCCGGGTACGTCTTTAAAAGTTTTTTGATAAACCCTGTCCTGCCTTTATTCAACCTGTCTCCAGGTTATTCAAATGGAGAATTTCGATTTACGGTTTGTATAAAACTCAATAATATCGTTAACGGTGCGGAGCGGCTCCGCTTCCTTGTGGACAGTGTCCACGTCAGGCTTGAGTGGTTCATGCGTATTCGTAGTCACTAGTGTTCATTCCTTTCGATAGTTAAACTGCTTCTGTAAAAGTGGTGTACTGCGGCACCTCTATTCATTACCCTAAAATAAGGATGTTAACGCACATTTGCTCGCATTTCTTTGTGAAGCTTCTGTGTCTGCTCTCACAGGCCTGCATCTGATCCGCTGAGATTTATATACCCGTCTGGACATAACAAAAAACGCCTCCTCAACGTAATATACGTTAAACAGACGTTAAAAATGACTACTTTTACAAAATATGCTTAAGCCTTACCTTGCCGCTGCTGCTTAAGCACCTCCAGCGTCTTCTTGTCCTTCGCCGTTAGCTCAGCCGTCTCCAGCAGATCGGGTCTGCGCTCCAGCGTGCGCTGCAGAGCCTGCTCCCGCCGCCACAGCTCAATATTGGCATGATGGCCGCTCAGCAGCATATCCGGTACCTTCCAGCCGCGGAATTCCGCAGGCCGTGTATAATGCGGATACTCCAGCAGCCCGGTGCTGAACGAATCCGTTATGGCCGAGGTCTCATTGCCAAGCGCTCCCGGCTGTAGCCGTACTACAGAGTCAATAACCGTCAGCGCTGGCAGTTCTCCACCCGTCAGCACATAATCCCCGATTGACAGCTCATCAGTCACCAGATGTTCTCTGATCCGTTCGTCATAGCCCTCATAATGACCGCATATAAAGATCAGATGCTGCTCCATGGCCAGTTCCTCGGCGATTTGCTGGTTGTACGTCTTCCCTTGCGGGCACATGAGAATAATCCGCGGCTTAACCGGCACAGCAGTAACTTCAGCCTCTTCAGCCAGCTCTTCGATATCCTGAACTGTCCCTGTTGTACCGCCCGCTTCTGCTGCACCTGCTTCTTGGGCCCGCACAGATTCTGCTGTAACCGGAGGAATACCCAGCACATGCTCCACCGCTGCAAAGATGGGGTCCGGCTTCAGCACCATCCCTCCGCCTCCGCCGTATGGCGTATCATCCACCGTATTATGCTTGTTGCCCGAGAAGTCACGAAAATTGACCGCATTCAAGGAAACGATGCCTTTGTCGCGCGCCTTGCCCAGAATGCTTGTGCTGAATACGCCCTCACACATTTCCGGGAAAAGCGTCAGCACATCGATCCGCATCATGGCAGCAGCCCTTCCATCAGATGCACGGTAATCTTCTTGGCGGCAATATCCACATCCAGCACCACATCATTAATAACCGGGATCAGGATATCCTGCCCCTTGGCAGGCTTCACTACCCAGACATCGTTAGCGCCTGGCTGCAGAATATCTGTAATTGTACCCAGCGGCTTGTCCGCATCCTGATCGGTATAGACTTCACAGCCGACGATCTGATGGAAATAATATTCGTTCTCCGGAAGCTCGACCAGATCATCGCCGGGAACCTTCAGCAGACTGCCTTTATACTTCTCGATCTGATTGATGTTCGTGTAGCCCTTGAGCTTGGCAATATACATGCCCTTATGTTCTCTGGCCGATTCCACAATAACCTCGAATTTCGGGCTGCCGTCCGCCGGAATGACCAGCATCTTTTTACCAGGTGCAAACCGCACTTCCGGAAAGTCGGTATGCGACAAAATTTTGATCTCTCCGCGGATGCCGTGTGTGTTAACGAGCCTGCCTACGGTTAATTCTTCTGCCATTGTATCCACTCCTTTAAAGGTCACTTCTCTATATTTGAACAAAAAGGAGCCGGGATATACTATCCCTAGCCCCTCCTTGTGCGTATCAGTTATGATAAAATATCCACGGTTACGCGTTTATCGCTCTTGACTGCTGCTGATGTAACTACTGTGCGGAGCGCTTTGGCGATCCGTCCCTGCTTGCCGATGACCTTGCCGACATCATCAGGATGTACGGAGAGCTCATATACAATCAGGTGATCCTTCTCCACAGTCCGCACCGTCACATCTTCCGGATGATCCACTAAAGCCTTAGCAATTACTCCAACTAATTCTTCCATAGAGGACCCTCGCAATCAGTCATTATTTCTGTTGCTTCAGCTCATGGAACTTCTTCAGCACACCAGCTTTGGAAAGCAGGTTGCGAACGGTATCAGATGCTTGTGCACCTGTCTGAAGCCATTTAAGAGCTTTTTCCTCATCGATCTTAACTACTGCCGGTTGTTCAACCGGGTTATAGTAACCGATTTCCTCGATGAAACGACCGTCACGAGGGGACCGGGAATCGGAAACCACTACACGGTAGAAAGGCGCTTTATGTGCACCCATTCTCTTCAAACGAATACGTACTGCCACGAAATTCACCTCCTTAAAAAAGTATCAAAAAGTATGGGAAGAGTTTAGTGATAAACCTTTTTTCGAACCCTCCCAAACCCTCCCTTCCAAGGGAGGGCCCCAAGGGCTCTGCCCTCTGGACACCCGCTTAAGTGCAACTAGCGTGGGCGTTCAGACTGGCGGGATCTTGGGATAGGGGGAATAAGGATCGCTTTTCGTCCCTTACGGGACCCGCTTGACTACGGCGTTACCGGGCGACGGGTTTAACACAAACTACTGCTTAAAAGATTAAGGTCAAAAGATTAAGGTCAAAAGATTAAGAGCGAAAACCGCTCGATCATCTGATGTTGTACTATGTCTGATCTGGAAAGATCAAAACCTTAACGGAACGGGAACTTCATCCCGGCCTTGCCGCCAAGACTCTTGAGCTGCTTCATGGCGTTTTTCTTCCCGCCCTTGCCGCTCATTCCGCCCATCATACCGGAGAACTGCTTCATCATCTTGCGCATCTCATCGAACTGCTTGATGAGGCGGTTGACCTCGGCCACGTTCGTTCCGCTGCCGGCGGCAATCCGCTTGCGGCGGTTGTGGTTGATGATCTCAGGCTGGGCTTTCTCGGCTTTGGTCATGGAATGAACAATCGCCTCGACTCGTCCCATCTGCTTGTCGTCCACCTTCAGGTCCTTCATGCCCTTGGCCTTGTTCATGCCAGGCAGCATGTCGAGAATCTGGTCGATCGGGCCAAGCTTCTTGACCTGGTCCATCTGCTCCAGGAAATCGTCGAACGTAAATTCCGCATTGCGCATCTTACGTTCCATTTCCTTTGCTTTCTCGGTATCAATGTTGGCCTGGGCCTTCTCGATCAGGGAGAGCATGTCGCCCATACCCAGGATACGGGAGGCCATCCGTTCCGGATGGAACGGCTCCAGCGCGTCGATCTTCTCGCCGAGAGCGGCGAACTTGATCGGGCAGCCGGTTACAGCCTTGACAGACAGCGCGGCACCGCCGCGGGTGTCGCCGTCAAGCTTGGTCAGCACAACGCCGGTAAGCTCAAGCTGCTTGTTGAAGCTCTCAGCTACGTTTACGGCATCCTGACCAGTCATAGCATCGACTACAAGCAGCACTTCATCAGGCTTCACTGTACTGTGGATCTGCTTTAGCTCATCCATCAGCGCTTCATCTATATGCAGGCGGCCTGCGGTATCGATGATGACATAATCCAGATTATTATCCTTCGCATGCTGGATAGCCTGTCTGGCAATCTCTACCGGACTGACCTGGTCACCGAGTGCGAATACCGGAACCTTAATCTGCTCACCCAGGATCTGCAGCTGCTTGATCGCTGCCGGGCGGTAAATATCGCCTGCTACGAGCAGCGGGCGGTGGTTGCCCTTCTGCAGGAGCTTAGCCAGCTTGCCTGAGGTGGTCGTCTTACCCGCCCCCTGCAGACCCGCCATCATAATAACGGTTGGCGGCTTGTTCGCTTTGGCCAGCTTGGACTGGCTTCCACCCATCAGCTCGGTCAGTTCCTTGTTAACGATGTCGATGATTACCATGCCGGGAGTAAAGCTGTCCATTACTTCCTTGCCAACGGACTTCTCCTTCACCTTGGACACGAAGTCCTTAACTACTTTGAAGTTAACATCGGCTTCCAGAAGCGCCAGACGTACTTCACGCATGGCTTCGTTTACGTCATCTTCGGATACCTTCCCTTTGCCGCGCAGCTTGCTGAACACATTCTGCAATCTTCCGGTTAAACCTTCAAATGCCATATGCGGCTTGCTCCCTTCATGCTACTCTAACCTCTGCAAACGATCCACAAGCTCCTTGAACCGCTGTTTATATTGCTCAGGCAGCATCCCATTATCAGGCAGTCTGCGCAGTTCTTCTAAATACCGGTTGCGGTCGTCATGCTTGGCCAGCAGGCCAAGCTTCTCTTCATAATTCTCCAGCACCTGCTCGGCACGCTTGATATGCTCATACACGGCCTGGCGGCTGATCTCAAATTCCGCGGCAATCTCTCCCAAGGAGAAATCATCGTGGAAATAATATTTCAGAAACGTTTGCTGTTTATCAGTAAGCAGCCGTTCATAGAATGCGAATAACAGGTTGATCCGGTTCGTCTTCTCGAGCCTATTCTCCTGACTCATCAAGGGCACTCCCTTCGTCAAGGAAAAACACTTTACAGCTTCACAACGTCCCTTATGATACCGAAAACAAAGAAAGATGTCAAGCTTTTTTGCTTGTCATCTTTTTTTGTTTGCAAAATGCAGGATCTCCCTGTTATTTTCAGCACTTTTAACGGATCGGAAGCAGATAAATCAGTACGGCGAAGAAGTGCGTCACACTTCCGGCCAGCACGAAAACATGCCAGACTGCATGGTGAAACGGAAACCCTCTCCATACATAAAAGATCGTGCCCAGCGTGTACAGGATACCGCCAGTCATCAGCAGCGCCATTCCGCCGCCGGCAACAGCCGCAGACAGCGGGTTCCAGGCAATGACGATCAGCCAGCCCATCGCAATGTAGAAGATAGTCGACATGAACAGGAATTTTTTGACGAAAAAGGCCTTAAAGGCCACTCCGAACAATGCCACTCCCCAGACAATCCCGAACAGGCTCCAGCCCAGCGGTCCGCGGATCGCAACGAGCAGGAACGGCGTGTAAGTACCGGCGATAAACAGATAAATGGAGGAATGATCGAAGAATTCGAACAGGTCCTTCGCCTTGCCCTCCCGCAGACTATGCACCAGTGTAGAGTTGAGATACAGCAGCAGCATCGTTGTCCCGTAGATCGAGAAGCTGACAACATGCCAGGCCGTTCCCTTCAAACTGGCAAAAACAACAAGCAGAACAAGTGCAGCAACACTCAGTACCGTTCCGATACCGTGAGTAATGGCATTTGCGACCTCTTCCCTGCGACTGTAGGTATACGTATTAGCCATAACAAAATCCTTCCGTGTGCGGTTTCCTTCTATTATACCGTTAACCCGGAGCTCATTCCAGCCTATCTGCGCACAGACAGGCCGGAGTTCGATTACAGCTTATAGAGCTCCGTATATTTCGCTTCCAGATAATCGGCCAGATAATCCGGATTAAGCGGCTCACCGGTTACCCGTTCAATAATTTGCGCCGGAGTCAGACTCTTGCCGAAGCGGTAAATTTTGTCCGTCAGCCATTCTTTAACCGGAATCAGGTTACCTTCAGCAATCAGACTGTCGAATTCAGGCAGCTCTTTGCGGAGGGTATTCAGAATTTGGGCGGCATACATATTTCCCAGCGAATAGGAGGCAAAATAACCAAAATCACCGCCGGACCAGTGAACATCCTGCAACACACCCAGTGCATCTGAAGGCGGAGTAATGCCCAGATATTCCTGATATTTGGCATTCCAGGTCTTAGGCAGATCCTTGACTTCCAGCCCTTCATTAAAGATCAGCTTCTCGATTTCATAACGGATAATGATATGCAGGTTATAAGTCAGCTCATCCGCTTCAATCCGGATAAAGGAATTGGCAACGCTGTTAATCGCCCGGTAGAACTGCTCCACTTCAACCTCTGTTAGCTGTTCCGGGAAATGCTGCTGCAGATCGCCATAGTAACGCTGCCAGAAGGCGCGGCTGCGGCCGATCATATTTTCCCAAAGTCTTGACTGGGATTCATGGATACCCATGGAGGTTCCCCCGGACAGCGGAGTTCCAATCAGTTCCTTGCTGATATTCTGCTCATAGAGGGCATGCCCGCCTTCGTGCAGGGAGCTAAAAATCGCACTCGTTACATTATCCAGCAGATAATTGGTCGTAATGCGCACATCCCCCGGATTGAGCCCGGTAGCGAACGGATGCACACTCTCATCCAGACGTCCTGCCTCAAAGTCATAGCCCATCTGCTCCAGCACGAACAGGCCGAACTTTTCCTGCTGCTCCTTGGCATAGATTTGGCTCAGAAATTCCGTATCCGGCTTGTTTGGAGAAGCGCTGATTGCCTCCACCAGCGGGACAAGACGGCTGCGCAGGCGGTCGAACAGCTCGTCCACTTTGGCAACGGTCAGATCCGGCTCATACATGTCGAGTAGCGTATCATAACGGGTATCCTTTACACCCCAATAGTCGATAAACTCCTGCTTGAATGCGACAATTTTGCTTAAAAACGGTTCAAAGGAGGCAAAATCATCATTCGCCATCGCCTCCTCCCAGATGCTCTGGGAATGGGCAGCCAGCGCGGCATATTCTTCGAATTTTTTGGACGGAATGCTCTTGCTGCGCTCGTACTCCTTGCGGCAGTCCTTGACGATTTTGTTCTGGACATCGCTCAGCTGTGAAGCTACCTCCGGCGTGCCGAAAAAGGCTGTAAATTCGCCCATCTCCTTAGACGTCTCCAGCCTGAACAGCTCACCAGTGAGTACCCCGATCGTTCCGGAGCGGACCTCTATCCCTTTACGGGGTGCACCTGTCTGCAAATCCCAGTGAAGAAGTCCGATGGCTTCATTATAGCTGCTAATTTTAGATAATAATTCCTGAAAAGCTTCCCATTTGTCTTTAACTGCCTGTTCCATTTCCATCCACCTGCTTTCTCTGTTTTCCTTATTCTTCTTGATGATACTTTTTTGGCTGGGGATAAGCAACTTTGCCTGTCACATACGAAAATGAACCGCTTCCGGCAGTTGCAATCACACCTGGTTATTGACGTCCGTGTTTTATTATCCTTATAATCATTTCAGAGCTTTCCGCTTCAAATTTGAAATAGTTCATTCATTACCAAACCGGTGAATAGACCTTACGTACATACGTAAAGCCTACATTACACAATATTATTTTTAGGAGGAAGCATGGTCATGACACACGTATCGGAGATTTTGAATTTTAACAAGAAATTTGTGGAGGAAAAAGAATACGAAGCCTATCTGACCAGCCGCTTTCCGGATAAAAAAATGCTTGTCATCACTTGTATGGATACACGGCTGGTAGAGCTTTTGCCGAAAGCCATGAATTTCAAAAACGGTGATGTCAAAGTTATCAAAAACGCCGGCGCCGTCATCTCCCAGCCCTTCGGTTCAGTTATGCGAAGCGTTATGGTCGCGCTGTATGAGCTGGATGCGGAAGAGGTTATTGTAGTTGGACACTATGAGTGCGGCATGGCATCCCTGAACGCGGACAAAATGATCAACTCCATAAAAGAACGCGGCGTATCCGATGAAGTCCTGTCGACACTTGAGAATTCGGGAATCAAGCTGACCAAATGGCTGCGCGGGTTTGACAATGTGAAGGACGGGGTAATTCAGACTGTGGAGCTTATTAAGCGCCATCCCTTACTCCCCCCAAACGTACCTATTCACGGCATGATCATCGATCCGGCTACCGGAGCGCTTGAGCTTGTCTCGGACGGGTATGTGGAGAACAAGGCAACTCTCTGAAAATGTTTTTGGCGTGGACGTGATGTCCACGCACTTTTTTTGTCCAAAAAGCGGCCAAAAAATAATCCCAAAGATTTTTAATTAAAATTGAAACCTCCTTGGGCATACTGCGTATTACCGGGCAGAACCACAAAATTTTGAGACAACCTTAGGAGGGTACTCGTACTAAATGAAATCCATGAAACGCGTAATGATGATCGTAATGGCCTTTACCCTGTTCTTTGCTGTAACCGCTCCCGATTTTGCGGATGCGAGACGCGGAGGGGGTTTTAAATCCGGCAGCCGCGGCTTTACCACGACTCCGAAGAAATCAACTACGGATAATGTTAGAAAAAGCGATAGCACTACTGGTACTACAGCCGGAACTGCCGGTACTGCAAAACGCGGATTTTTCAGCGGCGGCTCACTGATGAAGGGATTGATGATCGGCGGACTCGCCGGCTTCCTGTTCGGCAGCATGTTTGCCGGAATGGGCGCTTTCGGCAACATCCTCGGTTTCCTGGTTAATATGCTTGCCATCTATCTTGTTGTGGTGCTTGTAATGTCCTTCTTCCGCCGCAGAAGAGAAAGACGCAGACTTGAGGAAAGAGACGGCCGCTACTAATGTCTACAACTGTTCTCAGTATGGATGAAATTATTAACGCCATCTGCCTTCATATGGCTGAGCGTAAAGGCGTCCGGGTTCAGGAGGTCCAGGTTGAGCTTAGCTGGGAGGAAGACACCGGCTATACCGCAGAGGTCTGGATCCAGGGACGCAGCCAATACCTGGTCGAATCCAACATGATTGAAGCGATTCTCCGCTATCTGCACAGCGAGTACGGTATCCGGGCTTACCGTGAGGATGTACGGCTGGATCTGGATGAGGAAATTACGGCAATTGTGAATACCTAAAGCAGATTGTGTAAAAGAGACAGCCCATACGCTGTCTCTTTTTTCTATGTTTATACAGCCGGTTCGCTATTCACGGAAATATTGTATCAATGTGCCCCGGCCCCCTGCCAGCTCCACCTCGGCATAAGCACCGTTAACCAGCGTCATCTGAGGCGGAACATGACCGAAGTCCAGATCATAAAGAACCGGCAGCTGCAGCTCTTCCGCCAAATCCCGGTACACTTCCTCTGTGGTATATCCGTACAGCTGCTGATTGCCCTCGCACCGCCCGAACAGAATCCCCGAGCAATTGTCAAACCAGCCGGCATATTTCATATGTACAAGCGATCTGCGGAGATCCGCCGTATTCAGTTCACAATTTTCCAGATACCAGAGAATCGGCTCCCCCTGGATGAAATTCCGGCTGAATTGCTGCACATTGCCATACGGCGTTCCGATGATATGCCGGATAATGTCAATACAGCCGCCGAGCAGACGGCCCTTTATTGAAACATCCTGACCCGATACGCTCTTCCATAAGGTTGGAGTATTAAGGTTAAACAGGTAAGGCGACGGGCTGACTGTTCCCGCTCCTGCTCCCTGATGCTTTTGTGAGGATTGCTGTACAATGCTGCCGCCGGGCGGGGTTGAAAGCACCTTTTGCCACATGACACTCGTCTCATCGGTCTTCTTGCCGCGCAAATCCCCGAGACTTGGGCCGTGTGCGGTAGCTATGCCCGTGCGCAAGGTGATCGTAAGCAGCAGCAGGCTGATATCGGAGAATCCCAGCACCCATTTGGGTCTGAGCTGGTCAAAATCAATAAACTCCAGCATCTCAATCAGCAGCTCGCCGCCCCAGGGCGGTATGATCAGGCCGATGGATTCATCCTGCATCATCTCGATGAACTCCATCCCCCGCTCCCTGCCCGAAGCGGATCTTGCTTTGTCATGCTTGTACACCGTCTGGCCGAGACTCACCTGGTAGCCTCTTTCCGTCATCCGCTCCACAGCCTCGTCTAAAACCTCCCGATGCTGCTCGTCCGCCCCAAACGATGAAGCAGTTACACCTATAACCGCTCCAGGTTTAAGGATTGGATATGTAATCATTCCGATTCCCCCCTCGATTTGGCTGTCCCTGTACCCGCAACCGGCCTGGAAATGGTACGCTAAGCCTATGTTTACGGTTCTTTCCAGTTTATCATCTTACCTGCTTACCCTGAAAGCAGAATAATTCTGCTTACGAGGATTAAACTGGCCGAGCCGCACCAACCAGAGGAGTTCTCCATAACATTAAAAGACATGACCGGTTATCCTGCAACGCTGCAGCAACCCGGATCATGCCTTTTTTTCATATACCAGAAACCTGAGGTTAAATCAATGAGATGGCAAGCAGCTCGAACAGGACCAGCGGCAGAATGACATTGTTGTTAACAGGACCCGGATAAGGCGGATAAGGATAAAACGGCCCAGGGTACGGCTTGTAGTAAGGGTTATAGAAGCCGCGCGGCGTGTCCATGGTGACTGTGACCATGAGGTACATATTTTTGCTGTCCATCCCGGCAATGATGCCTTCATGCGTCATTCCGTCGAGAGTCTGAACCTTCACCTTATGATTTAAATAGGGTTTACAGGAATGATGCAGGGACTCGCGAACCCCATGTAAATGCTGCACAACCGCCGGATCTGCCTGATAGATAACCGTAGCTGTCTGGCCGGTACTGTATGTCGACATAGCATCCTACCTCCGTTATTGGATTTGCTCCATTCTATGCAGATGCCTATATGATGGTGTCTTTGGAGAATCCGCCCCGTTGTCCGGCGCTCAGCCGTTTCCGGGTATTGACTGCTTCACCCACGCCAAAAAACCGCACATCGGCAGCAGGCCAGGTACGGTTCTACGGGCTTTAAACACTAGGCAAACCAGAACGGCGCAGCTTAAAAAGCCACTCCAATCCCGCCTTCACCGGCATACGTCCCCATAACCGGGCCCATGCTGGAGAATACCACCTCTTTGAAGGGGTGTTTTTCGAGAATACGTGCTTTGATCTCCAGCGCCAGCTTCTCGCAGTTGCTGTGAACAATGGCAATCGCCGCTTTCTCGTAATCGTACTGCTTCTCGTCGAGCTTGCTTAACAGAAGATTCAGCGCTTTTGGCAAACCGCGTGTCTTCTCTACTACCTCAACTCTGCCCTCATCACTGATCTTCAGCAGCAGCTTGATGTTGAGTACAGACGCTACCGCGCCAGACAAACGGTTCAAGCGTCCGCCTTTTATAACGTTTTCTAAAGTATCCAGCGTGAAATAGGCTGTAGTTTCTTCAACTTGTTTAAGTACGCTTTCCTTCAGTTCGGCCAGGCTGCAAGTTAGTGACAGACGCGCCGCCGTTGCCACAAGAAGTGACAGGCCTCCGGAAAATCGTTTCGTATCTATAATTTCGATCGCGTTTGGATGTCCTTCTTCCTCGTACATCTCCTTGGCAATCGTGGCTGTCTGGTAAGTGCTGCTGATGTTGGAGGACATACAGAGGACCAGGATATCCGTGCCCGGCTCCACCTCCTTGAATGCTTCGAGAAAACTTTGCGGGCTTGGGCTGGCCGTTGTCGGCAGCTCCTTGGACCCACGCATCATTTCGTAAAAGGCTTTGGTCTCCGTGTGTTCAGGCATCAGATCATGCCCGAAATGAACCGGCAGATGAACAATAGTCACATTATACTTCTCAACATACTCAAGGGGCAGATCGGAACCGCTGTCCGTAATTATCTTGATGGCCATCAGGGTACTCTCCTTTCAAATTCTATATCATTATAGACAGGAGTCCGGATTATCAATAGTACATTTTATAACTTGTCAAAATTGTGGTTTTATGCTTAGGCATTACAATATGGATGATTCCCTTTATTACCCCGAATGCTGAAGATAATACATAGCGGTTTCCGGTTATCCGGAGCTTTCTAACCTTTTCCTGATGTGATATGGTGTATAAATCAGCGAAAAAGGGAGTGTAGCAAGTGAGCAAGAACAGAGTATGGAACCGGGGCAAGCATAACGGCGGGGGTCTGCAGAAACGGCAGCATCCGGAAGCAGTCGCGGCAAGATCAGAATCGCCTGACGTAAATGTCCAGGAACCGGTTAATCCTCGGATTGACGCCGTTAAACCGATGAACCGCAGTAACTGGGTCAGCCGCCCGTCACGGGTCGCTCCGAAGGATAGAGGACGGACGGAAAAGTAATTATGCTACAGGAACGGGGCAGCCACGTGAAGATAGATAATTTGCCAACGGACAAACATGATTTCAAGAGTGTTGAACTGCTTGCCGGTCTGGAGGAATCCCAGGTGATTCCGCTGATCCCTAAGCTTTTGGAATGGGTGCAGGATATCAACTGGCCGATAGCAGCTGCTGTTGCTGATCTACTTCAAAAGTATAAGGTTCATACTGTCTCTCATATTGAGGCAGTGTTCTTACTCCGAAACGATTCCATCTGGATATATAATATCCTGGCTTATTTAATGAATGAGTGGGACAGCAGATCAGTATCTGCCCTATCGTCATCTATACTCAAACTGGCACAGGCACCGGACGTTTATGAAGATACTGATTTGCTGGCTGTTGAAATGCTCTGGAAACATCGTTTGATTACAAAAAAGGCTGCCGCCGTTCTGCTGGAGACAAAGCTGAGCGATACGGAGGGAATGTTGAACCGTTTCACAGCTGAACAGAGGAATTTATATCAGACAATGGAAAATGAGCGGCTGCATATTCTTGGCACCGATCCTGCACAAATGATGAACCATCTCCTCAATTACAGCGATGAAACCTTTGGGCAGAAACGGGAGCTTGAAAATTTGCTTCGCCGTCAAGAAGAAATAGCAGCAACAATAAACAGAATTATGGAATAGGCTTATCCGACTTCAAGTTCCAGTTATCTAGTTGGATTTTCGCCACTTAGTTTCTGTATTTCTCATCCTCCACAACGATTAGGTGGAAAATCACCACCTATTTCGGGCTATTTACCGGCTTGAAGGTAATTTCGAAGGAATTAAGTGGCGTTTTTCCAACTAGATTTTCGATAGCGTGGTTTAGCGGAGAATTAAGTAGCGTTTTTCCAATTAGATAAGTTTTATCGTGACCTTCTAACGGGATAGCCGTAGCGGTTCGCCGTAGTTCGCACTATCCAGACATGTACATACTTCCCGGCAAAAAAAAGATGACTCCTTTATACCGAATCATCTTTTTTGAGTTATTCACTTTCGTTTTATAGCAATCCTGCTTCATCTGCTGCGTTACAGGCTTACACTTCTCATCCCCTGCTCCGGGTAACGCGTTCCGGCCGCGCTGCCTTTAGGTGCTGCCTCATTAATACGCTCCAGGTCGCTGTCACTTAGCCGGATCTCCAGTGCACCAGCGTTCTCTTCCAGGTACTTTGTCCGTTTGGTGCCGGGGATCGGCACGATGTCATCGCCCTGGGCGAGCAGCCAGGCCAAAGCCAGCTGGGACGGCTGAACCCCCTGCTCCGCTGCAATTTCTTTGATCCGCTCTACAAGCTCAAGATTCTTATTGAAATTCTCGCCCTGAAAGCGCGGGGAATTGCGGCGGTAGTCATCCTCAGCCAAATCCTCAAATGTACGGATCTGTCCGGTAAGAAAACCTCTGCCGAGCGGGCTGTACGGCACAAAGCCAATGCCGAGCTCACGGCAGACCGGGAGGATCTCATCCTCCACATCCCGGCTCCAGAGTGAATATTCCGTCTGGAGCGCTGTAATCGGATGTACCTGGTGTGCACGCTGAATGGTAGCCGCTCCGGCTTCCGACAAGCCGAGAAAACGGACTTTACCCGCCTTAACCAGATCGGCCATAGCGCCAACAGTCTCCTCGATAGGCGTATTCGGGTCTACCCGGTGCTGGTAGTACAAATCGATATGATCGACGCCCAGCCGCCGCAGGCTGGCATCACAGGCAGCCTTCACATATTCCGGCCGGCCGTTGATCCCAAGCATCCTTCCGTCACTGCTGCGCACATTGCCGAACTTGGTGGCGATAATGACATCGTTGCGGCGTCCTTTGACCGCCTGTCCTACCAGCTCCTCATTCCGCCCGACGCCATACATATCCGCCGTATCCAAAAAATTAATGCCCAAATCAAAAGCACGGTAAATCGTCCGCACCGACTCCTGATCATCCCGTCCGCTGTAGAAATCAGACATTCCCATGCAGCCGAGTCCAAGCGCCGATACCTTCAGACCTTCACGTCCCAGTGTTCTGGTATTCATTATGCATTCCGCCTCTCCTGAGCATAAATTGTACAAAAGGCTTTTCAGATAATCACATTACTCCGCTCACCGGTAAAAAGCAAAAAAAGGATGAGCGGCTGCACGGCCGTCCATCCTTCTGCTACTACTCTTTCAGCCTTTGCCGGCTGATTGCCCTTACAAATCCCTGCCCTCATACCGGAAAAACGAGAAATCCGCATAGCTGCCGGCGAACTGGTTCATGTCGTGGGCGGCGATGCCGACAAAGTTGCCGGTGAAGCCGCCGGTGAGGAAGCCGAGCTCCTGTGAACCGTACAGGGCTGTCCACTCCTCTGTATTACTGCGGCGGTAAAAGAATTGTCCCGCAGCCCCTTCAACGGATACAGCCAGCTGGACCGGCGACTGCCCGTCTAAAGCAATAGCCGCAGGCTCATAGCTGAAGCTGTCCGCTTCGCATTTCATCAGCCGCAGCACTCTGCCCTGGCCCTGCTCATGAGAGACATACGCGTACAGATAATTGTCCTCGTTCAGATAGAGCAGCAGGCCGGCCATCTGCAGATAGCTCTGCGGCTGATATTCCAGCGCCGTTTCCGCGCGGAAGCTTATATCACTCTGGCGTACTGCCAGAATGTGATGCTTGAACAGGCTCTGTACGGATTCACCGGCAGTAAGCCGGAGATAACCGGGACGGGCTGTAAATGAACACCAGCTGTCGTCCGCCAGAATCCGCAGCGTGTTCCAGGTCTTCTTCAGCTGCGGGCCTTCGAAGCGGTCCTCGAATACTGTACTGCGGCCAGCCCCGCTAACAGTCACGCCCTCTGGAGCAGGAAGCGTAAGCTGCGGCTCATTGCCGCCGGCGCTAAGCCGCAGCCAGCCTGCTTCATCCCAGTACACCTGCTGCAGCGCTGTTTCGCGTCCGAGAATAGCATACTTGCCGTCTACGGGCCGGGTGCAAAGATGCGCCATGTACCACTCCCCGCCCGGTGTCTGCACCAGGCTGCCGTGTCCGGCACACTGCAGCGGCAGGTCCGGGTTATTGCGTGAGGTGAGCATCGGGTTCTGGGGATCCACCTCATAAGGACCGGCAAGCTCCCGCGAGCGGGCAACCGTAACGGCATGACCTGTACCTGTTCCGCCTTCGGCGGTAATCAGGTAGTAATAGCCGTTCTGCTTGTAGATATGCGGCGCTTCAGTCTTCTTCAGCGGCGTACAGTCAAACAGCTTGGCCGGCTCGCCGGTCAGCCGCTGTGCAGCTGCATCATACTCCTGGATTACAATGCCGCTGGACTTATTGCCTTCCAGAATGCGGTAGTCCCACAGGGCATTCAGCAGCCATTTCCGGCCGTCGCTATCATGAAACAGAGAGGGATCAAACCCGCTGCTGTTCAGGTAGACCGGCTCTGACCAAGGGCCTTCGATGGATGGCGCCGTCATCAGGTAATTGTGGCAGTCCTTGAACGGGCGTTTGGTGCTTTTGACATCCGTATACAGCAGGTAGAATAAATCATCGTGATAGCTCAGCTGCGGCGCCCAGATGCTGCAGTTCTTGGGATTACCCCGCAGATCGACCTGCGAGGTAAGAATATCGGTGCAGTGCTCCCAGTCCGCGAGATTAGCAGATGAATAGATCCGCACCCCCGGCAGCCATTCAAACGATGAAACCGCGATATAATAGATTTTTCCGACACGCAGAATACACGGGTCCGGATTAAATCCGGGCAGTACCGGATTACGGATGATTGCAGTCATAGCTAACTCCACCTTCCAAATATCTTGTCTTACAAATGCTCCGCCAAAAAAGCCTGCCAGGCCACGCGCATCTCCAGCGTTTCCATATGTCCGCCTGTTGCCGTGACGTTCCGCCAGTTCTCCGGCTTGCCGGCCGCCTCATAGGCTGCAGACAACCCTTCGTCCAGCAGCCTTACGCCCTCAGCCGGACACATCCGGTCGCTGCGGCCGTTCAGGCTCATCCGCGGCCGCGGAACGATCCGCTGCTGAATCTCAAGCGTCGTGTAATGCTTGAGCAGTCCCGGTACATAGGAGTAGAAGCCGTGATGATCGAGGCCTCTTTTGTCGATTAAAGTCTGAGCATCCACCTGTCCGCAAATATCGACCGTTACCTTGACCCGCTCATCCAGCGCCGCCAGCCACCAGGCCATCAGCCCGCCCATGGACATGCCGATGGTGCCGATCCGCTCAGCATCAATGTCGTCGCGGCAGCACAGATAGTCCAGCGCCCGGCGGCTGTCGTAGAGCATCATGCCCCACAGGACTTTACCGGTCCAGAGCATTTCCTTCACCAGCTCGCTCTCGGCCTTGCCGCCGCGCTCGTTGAAGCCCCACATATCAATGCAGCAGACGGCATAGCCCATGGCTGTCAGCGTCTTGGCAAAGGAAGGCGACTGCAGATAAGTGCTGCTGTTAAGCAGCTCCTTGCGGCCATTCGTGTAGTTCCCGCCGTGCGAATGGTTGAACAGCACCAAAGGGAACGGCCCGTCACCTACCAGCGGCTTAACGAGCGTTGCCGGCACCTTCTCCAGCCCGTTCAGCTCCAGCAGCAGTGATTCCATGCGAAAGCCGTCATAAATCTCCTGCTTCAGCAGCACCGCTTCAACCGGTCCTGGACCATGCTCCGGCAGATCGCCGAGCAGCGACTCCAAAGGAACTTTATGATTACTCATCTTAAGCACCGTCCTATCCCTTCAGATTCAGATCAGCCCCGGCAAGCGTTACCCGCTCTTCCAGCTGCTCCGGCTTGCGGGTGTTCCGCGATTCGCAGCCGATAAGCTCAACCCGGTCACCGTTCTCGATGTAGAAAGCCGGTCCCTCATGATTCTCGACCGTCACCTGATGGAATTTCACGTTCCGCACATTGCCGAGGTAGAATCCGCGGTTATTCATATTCTCCATGCCGGTCATCATGTCCGGATGGCCCGGCACCGCATTCTCCGCCATGGAAATATCAACATTGCTGAACGTTACTTCAGATACATACTGCTCAGCCAGCCCGTACAGGAACCCGGCAGCGGCATGCACATTGCGTGCGGTAATGTTGGCAAAATGCACCCGGCGGAAGCAAGGCGTCTCATCCGTAACGGGATACGGATTTTTGTCCCAGACATATTTCTCCTTGCCGCGGGGGCCGCAGAAGTAATACAGATTCATCGTGAACGGACACAGCACATGGTCCATCACAATGTTCGAGATGCGGATATCTTCAACGATTCCGCCCCGGCCGCGCCGCGACTTCATGCGGATCCCGCGGTCCGTCTCCTTGAAGATACAGTTGCTGATGACCACATTGCGGATGTCTCCGCTCATCTCGCTGCCGAGCACTACAGCGCCGTGGCCGTGGGCCATGGTGCAGTTCGTGATCGTAATATTTTCACATGGAATCCGCTCGGCCGTATCCTCGGTTCCCGCCTTGATCGCAATGCAGTCGTCCCCGACATCAATGCTGCAGTTGCTGATCCGCACACCGTTACAGGACTCAGGATCGATACCGTCCGTATTCGGGGAATCGGCCGGATTGATGATTGACACATTGTCCACAGTGACATTGCTGCACTCAATCGGATTAACTGTCCAGCTTGGCGAATTGAGCAGCGTAACGTCCTTGATCGTTACCCGGCTGCAGCGGTCAAAGCTGATCAGCTTCGGACGCGGATAAGCCAGCTCCCCGCGGCGGTTACGGAACACATCCCACCATGGTCCCCCGTTGCCGTCAAGCGTTCCGCTGCCTGTGATGGAGATGTTGAACAGGTCACTGCCGTAGATGCAGGAAGCATAAACCTGCTGACGGACGCCTTCCCATCTGGATTCCACCACCGGGTAATCACCCTGATCTGTACTGAAGGACAGCACAGCCCCCGGGCATAAATGCAGCTCGATATTGCTTTTCAGAATAATAGCCCCGCTTAAGAACCGACCTGCCGGAACATAGACCGTTCCGCCGCCGGCTTCACTTGCCGCTGCAATCGCTTCATGAATCGCTGAAGTTGCAAGGATTCCGCTATCCCGCTGTGCGCCGTAATCGGTAATGTTATACACCTGCAGCATGGGAACCTCCTTGTCCGGACAGCCCGGAATCGCCGGAGCCTGCTCTTAACTGCTCATACTCCGCGCAGGCCTGCAGGAATGCCCCCAGCCCCTTCTGGTCGTTCGTAATAATCGGCTCGCTGATGTAATACGCATACGTTCCGTCCCGTTTGTCCGCACCGCCGAGTCCGGCGACCTGGCAGTTTTTGTTCAGATTGACCCGGCCTTCCTTCGTTAAAAGCACAAATTCGGCGATCAGCCCGGCGTAAGCGCGGTCGAGCATCTCAGTCCAGCTGTCGTCCAGAGCACCTAGCCGGATGCCTTTGCCCAGTGCATACACGATCATGCTGGAAGCCGATGCTTCCAGATAGTTGCCCTTGCGCTCCCCAAGATTAACGACCTGATACCACACGCCTGCTTCGGCATCCTGATAGTTCTTTAACGCATCAAGGGTATCCCGCAGAATGCGCACCAGCTCGGCATAGTCTGCATGATCTTCCGGCAGTATTTCCAGCACATCGACCAGCGCCATCAGATACCAGCCCATCGAGCGGCCCCAGAAATTTTCGGACAGGCCGGTCTCCGGATTGCACCATGGCTGAACCTTTTTTTCGTCCCAGGCATGGAACAGCAGGCCGGTTACCGGGTCTTTGGTATGCTTTTCGCACAGGATAAACTGCTTCGTTACATCACCCAAATCTGCCCCTTCCTCAAAAGTCAGCAGATACTCCAGATAGAACGGTGAACCCATATAGAGTCCGTCGAGCCAGATCTGGTACGGATAGATTTGTTTATGCCAGAATGCGCCCTCCGAGGTCCGGGGATGGGTCTGCAGCTGATCGCGCAGGTTAGCGGCCGCCAGCTTGTATTTTTCAAGTCCGGTCTCTGCATACAGCGTAAACAGCAGCTTGCCGTTATTGATATGATCAATGTTGTATTCATCCTTGCGGTAGCCGCGGATACTGCCGTCCTCCTGAATGAAATAGTCCATATTGTCAGCGATATAATTGAAATATTTGCGTTCACCCGTCTGCTTCCACAGCAGCTCATAGCCCTTCAGCACCACACCGTAATCGTACGACCATTTGCCGTTGTAACCCTTATCCTCATACAGTCTCGGCAGACGCTCCATCAGCGTATCAGCCGTCTTTACAGCCCATTTCTCTCCCACTTTGCATCCTCCTCTTATTGTAAAAAAGTCCCTCTAACCTTCAGCGAATCCAGCTTGCATCCCCGCCAAAAACGGCCTCCAGCGTATACCGCTCCAGCTCATGCTCCTGCAGCGGCTTAGACCAGCCCACCCGCTTGTCCGCATGCGCTCCCGGTCCCTCAGAACCGGCTTCGCCGTAATGCACGGTGTGCCACACACTGGCCTTGTCCCAGTCATTCCAGCCCTCACGGCGGATATGTGCTCCCATCCAGCAATCGAGGAACACCGTCCGGGCGTAGTCGCGCCACGGTCTTCCCAGGTATACAGTGTCTTCGGCCGCATCGCTGACCAGCCGGCATTTATGAAACACAAAGCCTGTCTGCTTATCTTCAGGAGTAGCGGCAGCCGTAACGAAACCGTTAATCTCCTTGCCCAGATCCAGGCTGACAATTTCGCATTCATGAAAATAAGCCGTAGCCGATCCGAAAATAAAATCGATATCCCCCGTGATCCGGCAATACTCAAAATAATTGCGCCCGCTCCGGTTCACCTTTTCTTCCTTGGGCTTCGCCAGATACAGCGTATCCTGGGCCGCAAGAAAGGTGCAGTTCCTGAATGACACCTTGTCGGCATCGACATAGAGCGCTACCGCCTGGCCGACCTCATCGCTGCTGCCGGCTGTATTTTCAAAAATGATATTTTCCACCGTGATGTTATCACCGGTAATATAAGTGCTGCATGAGCCAAAGGTGCCGATTGGCGTACCTTCATTCCCAGGCTTTCGCGCATAATCGTCGTAGGACAGTCTTACCCCGCCTTCGCCAATCAACCGTAAATTAGGTTTATTGATGCGAAGCTTCTCATAATATACACCCGCTTTAATGTGCAGTACTGTTACTTCCCCTGTTCCTTCCGGTATGCTGTCCACCGCGGCCTGAACAGAGCTGTAATCCCCGCCAGTCTTGCTGATCAACATCTGCTTCATTTTTTATCACCTCAAATCCCGTATATCCTGCACAACGAACCCACCCGGTACGGGTGGGCTCGCCAAACTTGACGCAGGTCTTAAAGTCTTACTTCTGAGTCAGCTTGTAAGCTGCTTCATACTCTTCAGTAATCTTGGTCCCGCCGGAATCCTTCCAGGTCTGTACTGCTTTTTTGAAGTCATCTTCCGTTGCCTGTCCCATGATGTACTTGAATGTAGCATCGGTGATGATCTTTGCAAGCTCGGTACCCTGCTCGTTGTTGGTTGCAGAATCGAGCGGCACAGTCGGATCAAACACGGCATACTGGTCATTTTCACGGATCAGTTCATTAGCCAGCTGCTTCTCCGGATTGGCATCCTTCAGGGTAAACGTAATTTCACTTGGTCTGCTGGAGGAGAAAGGCTGTACATCTGCCTGCCAGAGCTCGGTATTAAGGATTTTATAAGCGCCGTTTTCATCAAATTCATAGTGTGTGCCTTCAATACCGCCGGTCATCAGCATGAATGCTTCTTCATCGATCAGGTCATTGATGAACTGCAGCAGTCTTTTCAGCTCGGCTTCGGTTTTAACCTCGGATTTCGGGAATGCCATCAGACCGCCGACGCCGCTGCCTTCGGACCAGATGTGGTACTTGCCGTCACCGTTGGAGATTTTGTTCACCGGCACGAGTTCAAGACCTTCCTGCAGATCCTGGGCCAGTGTTCTCAGACTGGAGATGTCGACCATACCGGTGTAAATCCCGGTTTTACCCTGGGCGAACTGCTGCTGCTGATCGGTTTTGGCTGTAACGGCGAAGTCCTGGGCCAAGTATCCGTTTTCATAAAGCTTCTTGGAGAAGTTCAAGGTATCCATATATTCCTGCGTATCGAATTCCGGTGTGAACTTGCCGCTCTCATCCACTTTCCAGCCGTTCGGTGTGCCGAAGTAGGAGCTCAGTGTCTTGAAGCTGCTGTAGCGCAGATCGGAACGGTCACCGAAGCCAGTTGTATCGTCAATACCGTTGCCGTCCGGGTCATCCTCGGTAAAAGCTCTCGCGACTTCATACACTTCATCCAGCGTAGTCGGAACCGGCAGGCCCAGCTTATCCAGCCAGTCCTTGCGCATGATCAGGCCGGAGCGGGCCAGATTCTTCTGGAACGGTACGCCGTACAGTACGCCTTCGATGGATGCCGCTGCACGGACTTCCGGAGCGATTTTGGCCAGATTGTCGTAATCATCAAGGTAAGGGCCAACATCCCAGAACAGCCCGGATTTCAGCGAGCTCCGCACCGAGGAGTTAGTCATCATGGTCAAGGTTACAATGTCGGCCAGCTCGCCGGAGGCCAGCGCCGTGGTGATCCGTTCCTCCTTGGAGGCATCAGGCACCCAGTTGAAGGTGATTTTGGTGTTGGTGTATTCCTCAAGCAGCTTCTTAATGGTTTCCGTCGGCGGGGAGGCTGTGTGCAGAATGTTCAGCCAGGTTAATTCCAGTGGTGTATTCTCGTCTGCTACGGCAGCGTTTTTCTCTGCTTCTTTATCTCCTCCGCACGCCGACAGTAATGTGGAAAGCACGGTAACGCAGGCAAGCATACTGACCCATCTTTTTTTCATAACTCTTCTCCTTTAAAAGTAGATTAATTGGCACTGCCTTAGTAAACGCCGTCTTCGCCCATTTTTTTGGCCAGCTTGTTGGAGGCCATTACGAGAATCAGACCGACTACGCCTTTGAACAAGCCTACCGTGGTACTGAAGCTGAGCTGGCCGTTCTTCAAGCCCGCCGTATAGATGTAGGTGTCAAAAATTTCGGCCACTTCGCGGTTGAGCGAGTTGAGCAGCAAATACATATGTTCAAAGCCAAGATCCAGCGTGCTGCCGATTTTGAGGATCAGCAGGGTGATGATGACTGGACGGATGGCCGGCAGTGTCACATGCCAGGTTTTGCGCAGACGGGCAGCGCCGTCCATTTCCGCAGCTTCGTACAGCTGAGGATCTACTACAGTAATAGCGGCCAAATAGATGATCGTGGACCAGCCGAGCTCTTTCCAGATGATCTGGCCGATATAGATCGTGCGCAGCCATTCCGGCGAGGTCAGGAAGCTGATTTTTTTGAAGCCCATGCTTGCGATCATTTCATTGATGACCCCGCCGTCCACAGTCAGGAATACATAGGTAATGGAGACAATGATAACCCATGACATGAAGTGGGGAATGTACACAATGGTCTGAATCCAGTTTTTGAGATGACGGTTCTTAAGTTCATTTAACATTAAAGCGACGATAATCGGCAACGGAAAGAAAATCACGATATTCAGCGCGAACAGGATGAGCGTGTTGCGCAGCAGCATCATAAAGGTAGGTTCCGTGAACAGCCGGATGAAATGCTTGAACCCTACCCAGGAGCTGCCCGTGATTCCGAGGAACGGCTGGTAGTCCTGAAACGCGATCACAAGCCCGCCCATTGGCAAATACTTAAATATGATGAAGTACACCAGTCCGGGCAGGATCATCAGATATAAGAGCTTGTATTTCTTTACTGCGGTCAGGAACGCGCTGCCTTTCCTCTTTTCCAGATTCAGATTTGATGGTGCGGTGATGCTTGAAACTTTCACTTGTCAGCCTCCTTTGGTCATTCGGGGATTACGCTCCCTAGACTAAAGAATTTCCGGCGTTACGTATATAATCATTATGTGATTGCGTAGTCCAAACCCTTATGGCTGGGGCGTTTAGGCCCTTTTGACCTCCTGTGATGATTACAGGGTAAGATAATGATTATGGGCTGGCCAAGGCGCTTATCCCGGCGGTAAACCCAACACCTCATGCCCGGATTATATACGTAATTTGTCCCTCTTGTTACAGTTGAAAGGTAACCGAATACGAGGAGGATATGAAATGAACCACAGCTCACGAAGAAAAGAATCACTCGGCGGACAGATCTTCACGGTCGTAAATGCCGGTATCCTGATTCTGATCGCACTAGCTTGTCTGTTACCTTTTGTAAACATTATCGCCAGCTCATTCGCGACCACCCAGGAAGTGATTGCCAAGAAATTCATTCTGTTCCCGACCACCTTTTCACTGGATGCATACCGCTACATTCTGTCCACACCAACGATCTTCAAAGGTCTAGGCGTATCCGTAGGTGTCACTATTGTAGGTACTATTGTTAGTATGATTCTGACGGCGCTGATGGCCTATGGCCTCTCCCGCAAATATCTGCCGCTCAGAAACACCATTAACTTCATCGTCGTGTTCTCCATGCTGTTCAGCGGAGGCATGATCCCAACCTTTCTGGTTGTAAAATCGGTCGGCCTCATCAATTCCTACTGGTCCCTGGTCTTCCCGGTGGCGATCAACGCCTTTAATATGATCATCATGCGCAACTTCTTCCAGGCGCTGCCGGACAGCCTTGAGGAGTCAGCCAAGATTGACGGAAGCAATGACTTCGGAATTTTCCTGAAAATCATGCTGCCGCTGGCTCTGCCGTCCATCGCGACCATCTCCCTGTTCTATGCCGTTGCTTACTGGAACACTTACATGAACGCCATTCTCTACATTAATGATTCGGTAAAATGGCCGATACAGGTGCTGCTGCGCCAGATCGTTATCGTCTCCAGCGGGATGCAGGCTGAGGGCACCTCGGTTGATATTATCCCGCCTGCCCAGACGATCAAAATGGCGGTTATCGTAGTCGCTACCGTTCCGATGCTGGTCGCCTATCCGTTCGTGCAGAAGCATTTTACCAAGGGTGCCTTGATGGGGGCTGTGAAGGGTTAATTGTATAGCAGTAAAAGAAACACTGGTAAAAAGAAACGGTACCGCCTTCACTAAAGGCCGATACCGTTTTTTTGTACCTGATCATGCTAAAAAGGTTGTGATGATTATTGCTGTGACCTAAGGATCATGCTTTTGGGTTAGGCACCCTGCTGCAGCTTGCGGTAAGTGCCAGGTGTAACCTGCTCCTTCTTGCGGAAGGAACGGATAAAGTTCTGCGGATTATGGTACTGCAGCCGCTCGGCGATCTCCCGGATGGTCATATCCGTCTCCGACAGCCATTTCTTGGCCATCTCCAGCCGGTAATTCATCAGATACTCACTGAACGATGTGCCGTATTCCTTCTTAAAGATGCTGCTGAGATAATTCGGATTGTAGTGCAGCCGTTCGCCGATGCCCTCCAGCGTCAGCTCCTGGTCGAACTCGGAATGTACAATTGCAGTAATCTTGTCGGACAGGCAGCGGAATTGCTTGCTCGTCTTCTCCTTCATGGCCGTGGTCATCGGGTAGATGACCTCCTGCACTAGCAGGTGTTCAATCTCTTCGGGATTACGGATGTCCAGCACCCGGTGATACAGCTTGTTGTTATCCTGGGTCAGCAGAACCTGAATGCCGAGATGCTGCTCGAGCTGTATCAGATTGTTCACCAGTCTTACCAGCATGACCTCAAAATTCAGTGTGCTCTTGTTCTTGCCGATCAGCTGGGCCAGGAACGGATAGAGTGCCTCTGTTACCTGCTCCCTGTCCCCCAGCCGGATGCCGTTGAACAGCTGCGACTCCAGCTCAGCCGGATAATGGAGCAGCACCGGACCGGAGACGACCTTATATATATCCTCATAAAAGATAATCGATTCCTTGCCGAGATTCAGCCGCTGATGCAGCGCCTGCTTGCCCATCTCACAGGCTTCCTTGCTCTCCAGCAGATCACTGTAGGACATGCTGAATCCGATGCTGATCGGAACCTTCAGATAATTGCGCACTGCCCTCAGCAGCGCTGTTGCATATTCCAGCAGCTCCTTGTTCAGCTCCTGGTCGCTCAGCTCAGCCATGGACAGTATGGTCGCCTGCGTATCATCATTGAGGATAATCGGCAGCATCCGCTGCGTCTTCGGTATAATCTCCTCCACCATCTTGTTGATGGCCAGCAGCAGCACGTCCTTGTTCGAGGCCCCCTGGTCACCCAGGCTGTCCAGCTGAATCAGCATCGTGATGTATTTCCGTGTTCCATTAGGCGGATAGCCGAAGCGCTGCAGATTCTTCTCCAGCTCCTCGGCTGTGACACGGCTGCGGAACAGATTGAGGATGAGCTGGGTCTCCAGCTGCGGCATCTCCGCTTCAATCAGACTGGCTAGCGATTCTTTCTCCAAAAGGATCGTATCAATGGACTGGATAATGTATTCGAACTCGTTTTTGGTGTTCACCGGCGGGACCACGGATAAACTGCGCTTGATCCGCTGTATAGGTTTTGTGAAATAAGTAGCGACAATATAAGCGACAACCAGAATCAGCAAAATACTCAGCAGCCCGAGGGCGTACAGGCCGAATTTGGTCATTTTGAGCGTACCGGCGATTTCTTCCTGATCCAGCTCCGTAAGGTAAATCCAATTATTATAGGAGGACTTGGAATACAGCAGCTGAAGAGGCTGGTGTCCGCCCGTCCCCATCTCAGCCTTGCCATTCTCCTCACCTGCAGTAACGATGCCGCTGAGCTCCTCCAGTTGCCCCGCTGTCAGGCTTGTCTCCTTCTGCCCGGAATCATACAGCAGCTCACCGGATTTATTCAGAATGTATACCTGGGCCTTCTCATCCGTCTTAATGATTGAATCCAGCGTGTACTGGGAGATGTCGGATAAGGCGATGGCCTGCTTTTTGCTGGAGAACACAGGCAGTGTATTTACGAACCTTATGCCCTTATCCGTCTTGACCCAAAATAAACTCTGATTCTGGTGGTCGATATACTGCTCACGCAGCTGCTCCACATCGGCTTCACTCAGGCTGGTCAGCCGCTCATTCATGATCTGCCAGTTCTGCTCCAGACTGATCAGCGAATATTCCGTACCCTCCGCCGTCATGGAAGCAATATAGTTCAGCTGCGAATTGACACTGCGGTAAGCCTCAAAGTCCTTGATTGTAATCGGATTCGTGACCAGCTCCTGAAAAGAGCTCGTCGTGCTGAACGTATTGAACGCATATTCAATGCTCTGGATTTTGTGCTCCAGATTGTTCTTGATCTGCTCGATATAGCTCTGCTTGCTGCTGGAGAACTGCCCGACCACCGACCGGATCGTACTGATATAAATATAGCTGCCGAAGCTGGCAACCAGTCCCACCCCGAGGATCAGAATGGGAATGAAAATTCCGTAGAACATTCTCCCTTTTTTCATTGCGCTGCCCCTTTTATTTCTGCTCATTAATATTTATTATAGCGCTTTCAAAAAGGGGTTTCCATGATTTTTTTTAACGTGTGCAGCAGGTTTTTCCACTTTTTTGCCAAGCAGGGCCGTTGATTGAGCACGTTAACAATTAAGAGGATTGGCTATCGTTCAGATCAGAGGTTCCATATACGAACTGAATAAAATATTAGAAGGTTATGACACAGATTGTTACCCAACAGCAAATAACTTTATGCCATTTGGGGACTTTCATCAGGAAGGGGCTGTACTCACAGCAAAACTGTAAAATGGTTGTTAACGTGTTCAATGTTAAATCAACGCATATAAGTTTCATCCATTTAATCCAATTTATCCAGTATCTGATTTTGGAGGAAAGAGTTATTTACGCAGAATAACAGTCCACTGTGGTTTGGGTGTGTGGGAATATGCTGAATGCTTGATGAACCGCTCGCTTTTAAATAATTGGTAGTACGAGGAGGAAAGGTTCATGTAACTGCATTTCGTGCAACTAAAACGCCGCTTTTTTCCCGAGTTATAAACATAACTGCACTCCGTACAACTAAAACGCCGCCTATTCCGGTTTTTGAACAATTCAGGCCATTTTAGTTGTATAGAATGCAGTTATACGCTGCAAATGCGGGATTTCGCCAGTTTTAGTTGCATAAAGTGCAGCTAACGTACCGCATTACGGCAAATGTATAAACAACAGACTTCTGGAAGCTGAAACGATGCATTATCAAAAAAGACTCTGCCACACACATGAAGCAGTTGTACAATTATCAGTTGTCCAAAACACGGGACTGTTCATTCAAAAACATACTAGGCAATCTCCTTCTATTTTCCTGCTCAATCAGCAGCCCCGTCTGCCTGTCTAAGCTGTATACTCTGCCGCCGCTTCATCCCGCGAAGGAGCCTCTCCGGCCATTTGCTTGAGCAGCTTCTTCATCATGACCGAGCCTTTGACCTTCGTGGACAGGCACGGGGACACTTCAATGGTATACATGCCCTGCTGTATAGCTGCCTTAAGCTCCGCAACGGTTAAGCAGTCCTCCTCCAGCCGGTTCACAACGCTGCCGTACTGCAGGCATTGATGGCTGTCACTGCCGGCAATGACCGGGATACCTAAGCGCGCTGCAAACGGTTCGATCAGTGCCCGGTACGGCTGCTCACCCTGCATGTAAATATCCTTGGCATTGAAGTCAAAAGCGTCCAGCCGGGCCAGCAGCTGCGGGTCCAGATGATGCAGCGGCGTTGAGGTCCGGAACGGATGGGCGCCGATTTTCCATAAACCATGTGCTTCGGCCAAATCTAGCAGCTGGCGGAACGGGATAAAGGAGTCTTCAAGCGTATTGCCCTCAAGGGCGCAGCGTGCTTCCAGGATGTCCTCTTTTAGTCCGATCAGCAGGATATGGCCGGTCTCGGCAATATCGACCTCCATGCCCGGAAAAATCCGCAGGCCGTCAGCCTCGTAATAATGTCCGTTGTACGGGTACATCCGGTCCAGCGTCTCATACATTCCGAAGAAATTGGAGGTGTTGAAGTGCTCCGTCAGTGCCAGCGCCTGCAGGCCGTTCGCCAGCGCCTCCGTGACCATTTCACGGAAGTATTCTTCCGAGAAAGCGGATTTCTTCGATAGCTTGCCGTGGGTATGCAGATCTATTTTCATATAGGGATGACACTCCTTAGTTTTCTGGGTTAATAGAGCAGATTAATATAGCAGATTAGGAAAAGCGGCTCCCAGCGGGAATAGCAGGCTGATATATACAGCGGAGAAGGCAACAAACAGCCAGTCCCGGCGCTGCATGGCCAGATAGGACAGACGCAGCTTTTTGACCTTGGGGTTATTAACGGCATAGGTATAGCCTCTGGTCTCCAGCGCTTCAACCGTGGTGCGTGAACGCTTGGCCGTGTTCAGCATCAGCGGATAGAAGACCAGTACGAGAATCCGCAGGTAATACGCGGCGGTTCGCAGGTAGAGAAACCCGTGCTTCGCCGGCCGCTGCCCCCTGAGCCTGAACGAGAGCAGAATCTGGTGGAACTCCTCCAGCAGCGTCGGCAGAATACGGTAGCCATACGACAGGCTAAAGGCAAAGGCATCCGGAACGCCGAGCGCGGACAGCCCGTCACTCAAACGCTCCGGGTCAAGGCTGGAGAATACCGTGATGCTTGCCAGTGAAATGACCGACAGCTTGAGCGTCAGGGTCAGCATCGGCAGCAGCGATTCAGCACCTCCGCCAAAGAACAGCGACAGCAGGAACATCCAGCCTATCTGGCTGACCAGACCGAGACAAAGGATGAAGACAATATACGGACTGACTTTGGACAACACCGTAGTAACTACCATAAAGACAAACATGCCGAGCAGAATCGTGCGGTTATAGATGAACCACGGCGTAATGGCAAAAAATAAGTACCAGATCAGCAGCATCCGCGGGTCAAGCCTGCCCAGGAACGTGCTGCTGCTGTTATACGCGGTGCCGAGCAGCTCCAGCTTGATGTGCTCAACGGAGATTTTGCCCAGCGCCCGTTTAACGGCTTCCACCATGTACAAGCTCCCCCTTTCTCCATTCCGTCATAGCAGTGAATTCTTCCAGGCTGCTGCAGATTTGCGGCAGGTTCAGCAACCGGCTCATTTCCATGAGCTGGGTTTCAGCCAGCCCGGCGCGCCGCAGCAGCTGCCCATCCGAAAATATAGCCTCCTTATCGCCATCGGCTATAATCCGGCCCTCGCTCATCACGATGATCCGGCTGGCCCACTCGGCCACCAAAGACATGTCATGCGTAGCGATGACTACCGTCTCGACATGGCCGCGCAGCGCCTCCAGCACCCGGGTCATCTCCTGCTTCGTTGAAATATCGAGATTGGCGGTCGGCTCATCCAGCAGCATGACTGCCGGTCGGACGGCAGCGCCAACTGCCAGCGACACCCGGCGCTGCTGCCCGCCGCTGAGCAGCCGGGCATCCCGCTCAGCCAGCTCCTGCAGGCGGAAGGCCTCCAGCATCTCTTCCACTCTTTCGTCCATATCTGCGAGCTTTCTCGCTTTCAGATAATACGCAATCTCTCCGCGCACCGAATCGTCGATGAACATATCCTCAGGGTTCTGGAACACATAGGACACTATACCCGACAGCCGCTCCGGCGGCAGTCCGTTCACGGTAATATCCTTGACCTGAACTGTACCGCCTGTCGGGACAGTGATGCCGGCAATCAGCTTCATCAGCGATGATTTGCCTGCCCCGTTGTTGCCGATCAGCGCTACACGTTCCCCGGCGTACAGCTCCAGACTGATGCTGCCGAGCACCGGCTGCAGTGTCTTGTGGATCGTCCGGTAAGAGAGCCGGATCTGCTCCATCCGGACGATTGGCTCTGCCGCGGCCTTAATTGCTGCGGCTTCCGTTGCCGCAGGCGCTGCGGCGCCAGGCGGAACCGCCGGAGCACCATCTGAAGAAGCGGCAGCAAGAGAACAGGCATCGGCATTAGCAGGATCAGCAGCATTTACAGCAGCTGTCCGCCGCCCAAACCATGTCCGCCCCTCCTCACAGCTGAGCGGATAATCCCCCGCTGCCTGCCGGTCCGGCCGGAGCAGCCAGGCCGCCCGGGTGACATCGGGCGGATAAATCCCTAAGGCCAGCAGCTCCTCCACTGAGGTGAGCGCTTCACGGACCGGCTTCTGCCAGCGCAGCCGTCCGCCGTCCATGAGCACCACTGAGCGGCAGTACTCCGCAATGAACTCCGCGTGATGCTCAATCACCACAATAGTTTTGCCGTGGTGCTCATTCAGCCGGCGCAGGATCTCATAGATCTGCCGGGCATGCTGCGGATCGAGCTGGGCCACCGGCTCATCGATGACCAGGATGTTCGGGTCCATGGCGAGCGCTCCGGCCAGGGCGAGCAGATGCTTTTGACCCCCGCTGAGCTGCCAGATGAATTCGCGGCTCAGACCGCTGAGGCCGGTAAGCTCCAGCGCACGCAGCCCCCGCTCCCGGTAATCGGCCAGCCCGTAATTCAGCGGTGTGAAGCATACATCGTCCAGCACCGTCGGCCGGACCAGCTGGTTCTCGAAATCCTGATACACATAGCCAATGTGCCGGGACAGCTCGCTGACCCGCTTCCCTTCCGCAGATTCACCAAGCAGCTTAAGCTCCCCCTCGAAGTCTCCCGTATAATAATGCGGAATCAGTCCGTTGAAGCATTTGCACAGTGTCGATTTGCCCGAGCCGTTGCTGCCGATGACCGCCACGAAATCCCCCCGCTGCAGGGTAAACGAAACCTCCTGCAGCACCGGCTGATCCGCGCCGGGATAGGTAAAGGATACATTGCTCAGTTCCAGCAGCGGCTTATCCATCCAGCTGCCCTGCTTCCTGGCGCCTGCGCGCAGCGTTCCGCAGGATCACAGCCAGTACCACAGCCGCAACTACTGCAGCTGCCAGCATGCTGATCCAGATCAGCATCCCCTCATTCGATTCTGCCCCCGGCAGCTCGAATTCGCCGATGCTCCAGCCTGACTCGGACAGCAGCTCTGCACCCATCGCAATCAGGGCTAGCAGGATGGCGCCGCCCAGCAGCTTCGGGGACAGCCACGATTTGCTGCCGGAAGCATACTGCATATTCCGTTCGCGCGGCTTCATGCCGAGCAGCGGTTCGATTTTACCGTACAGCCGGGGTACCAGGTACATCGTCGGCAGCAAAGCGAACAGTATGCCCGAGAACAGCACATCATTCAAGAATCCGACACTTTCGATGATGACAATACTTTCAGCTAAGCCTTGAACCGCCTCAAGCTCCTCCACACCGACCCATACCTTGGCAATGTCGATAACCGAGCTGCAGAACTGGTGAATCGCCACCCCGCTGATCGCCGCGATGCCGACCTGCCTGCGGTTTTTGGGATCAGATACCATCCGGCCGGCGATATACATCGCGAGCGAGAACGTAATGAATTTTTCCAGCTCACCGAGCCCGCCGAACTGCCCCAGCATCAGCTCACCGAAGATCACCTCGCCAACTGCTGCCCCCACCGCCGCATACAGCGGATGAAACAGCATGCACAGCGTCAGCGGAATGAAGGCGAAATACTCAACCGACAGCTCAATCGGCCCCAGCTGGACACTCGGAATAAGCTCTGTGAACATGTTGGACAAGCCGTAGAGTGACATGGACAGCACGAAGATCATCATTTTCTGGGATTGGGTCAGCGTGTAGCGCGTTTTTAACGTACTCATTTCGTAATGGCCCCCTTCAAGAATTTAACTTAAGTATAGAAAGAGCGTGTCAGCACAGCTTTTCCCGTTTGTTAAGAGGGTGTAATCTTTTTTCCATGTTTTTTAACGCTGTAAAAATATTTACATCACACTGGCAGGCTATAGTGAAGAAGCATCATCATTCCAGGAGGACAACTGCCTATGTATAAGGACTGGAACCGCCGTCCCTTTTCCCCGAACCAGCGGGTGATTGCCGATTTTATTCAAAAGAATGAGCTGCGCGTCCTCTACATGACCGAGCAGGAAATGGCTGACGAGCTGGGCGTCAGCATTGCCTCGGTCTCCCGCTTCTGGAAAGCCGCCGGCTACCGCCACGCCAAGGACTTCAAGAACAGCCTGCGCTTCCGCTTCGAGTCCACCCCGTCCGAAAAAATGCGCGATGCCATGCAGCGGACCGGCGGCAGCTCCCTCCCGCAAATGCTGCTGGATGTGGCCTCACATCACCTGCAGGAGACGAACCGCTATTTGAACGAAGCCCACCTTGAGCGTGCTGTAGCCGCCCTGTCCGCTGCCCGGCATATTTACATTTACAGCCCCGGCCCCTGTGCCGGTCTCGCCGAGCTGATGACTTACCGGATGGCCCGCTACGGGCTGAATCTGAAAAAGATGGCCCCAAGCGGCCATGAGCTGATGGAGTCCCTGATGCATGCCGGCAAAAAGGATGTCGTGCTCGTCTTCGGCTTCGTACAGCTGCTGCCCGAAACGGATGTCATCCTCGACTATGCGCGGGAGGCGGGCTATTTCGTTATCCTGATTACCGACAGGCTGGTCTATCCCCGTTCACAGGATGCTGATATTGTGCTGTACGCCGGGCGGGGCGAGGTATGGGAGTTTCATTCGATGGTTGGACCCACCTACATTATCGAGAATCTGATCCTCGGCGTCGGCCTGCTGAGCAAGGACCGCAGCCTGAAGAAGCTCGACAAGCTCCAGCAGCTGCGGTCCAGGTATGGGAGCAGGCTGCCGCGGAGCTGACTAATGGTGCATAGCAAAAAGACGCCTGGCGCAGGACTTATCTGTCCTGGTGCAGGCGTCTTTTTAAGGATCTCATTAATCTAGTTGGATTTTCGTCACATAATTTCAGTACTTTTCGATATTTACATCATTTAGTTGGAAAAACGGCATCTATCTAAAGCTATTTACCGCTCGAAAGGCCATTCTGGTGAAAATAAGTGACGTTTTTCCAATTAGTTTACTGATAGCGGAACAAATCAGAGAATTAGATGGCGAAATTCCACTTAAATGTATTCAGCTCAACAAAGTGCTCCAGCTAACTACTCAGTCAGCTTTACTTTCAGCGCCTATCACACCGCTTCCGGCTCCGCCGTTACAATAGCAGGAACTGTCTCTATCGTCACATTTCCCGCCACGGCCCGCGAAATCATACAAGACTGCTCGGCCTTATGAGCCAGCCGATCTGTTTTCGCAAGCTCAGCCTCAGTCACATCTGCTCTAAGCACAATGCGCGGCTTATGCGTGATCCGTTCGTACGTGAACACGTTGTTCGTCACATCCACAGTCGCCTCGGACTCCAGTGTCAGCTCCTGAGGTGTAATACCGGAACGCTCCAGCATCGCCGCCAGCGTGATCAGATAGCAGGTAGCCGCTGCCCCCAGCAGCATCTCGTCAGGATTGGTCCCCGTTCCCGGCCCGCCCATCTCCTGGGGAATCGAAATGACTGTTTTAAGCCCGCCTGCGTCAATATGCCCCTCACTGTTACGTCCGCCGTTCCATACCGCTTTTAGATGAAAAGGATGTTTCATGTCAATCGTTCCTCCCGTTTCTTTCCGGTACACACCGGGATGTATATTGTTGATGGTACAATCCATCTTATCATAGAGAGGCCCGCAACAAAATTTCGCAACAGCACAGAAAAGCAAACTCGATCAGTAAACGGTAAGATGCAATCTGTTGCTTTAACTGGCACAATCTTCTCAATGCAAAGAGGAAAATATAAAAAAGACACCTTTGTTTTCACAAAGATGCCTGCTTCATAGAAGAGCACTTACAGCCCGAGAATCTGTTTTTTCTTGGCTTCAAATTCCTGTGTAGTAATGACACCTGAATCTCTCAGTTCTGCAAGCTGTCTCAGATCATCGATCGATCCGGTAGGAGCCGGGGATGCTGTGCGATTATTTCTGGTAGATTTATAGCTTGCTATATAATCACGGATTTTTACGGCGGTTTTCATTTTACCTGGCTGAATCAGTACAACGTTTGCGGCAGCCCCTTTTACATTATCCTTTTTAGTGGTTTTAAGGCCGGGGGTAATGACCTGCAGGTAAGGTACCCTTAAAAAGGGCTTAACTATGCTGATAGTTACCACCTGCTCTAATGGAATAGTTTGGGTGTGTCCATTCAATTTCTGCACGTTGCTTGGCTTAATTACCAGATAATCGTCATAAAGCTCTAATGATGATGTTCCACCGCTGATTTCGTGTATCATATTTTCCACCTCATCTTTAAGATAGATGTTATGTTAGCATATTTTTCTATTTATTCTCTATAATTATCCTCACAGTAAAAAAATCACTGAATCCCTGCTGTACCAAACGTAGCCTCTGGTACAGGGAATGTCCGTCAATAATCAGATCAGCAAACCTGGTATTTTTGTTCCCTTCCTGCGCAGGATCGGATTCTTCGAACCGGGTTCCGGGTCTGACAGCCAAGTGACTTATTGTTCTCATCGCTTCTCCTTATCAGCTGAAATAATGAAGCAGACGCTATGCCGTATTATACCATGCAAAACAGCATCTCAAGGTCCCCTAATCTGTCTTTATATTTCACAACTCCATATATACACATATTGTTACATATGCTATATTCACTATGAAAGCGCCATCATGAATCAGTAGACTATAAGTTATTCATCCTATTTCATTATGGAAAGGAAGATGACGATGAAAGATTTAGTCAAAAAAGCAGGCGCAATGATGCTAGTCTTTACTCTGCTGCTTGGAATGGTGAGGATTGCCCCCGCTCATGCAGAAGCCCCGCTGTACACGATTGAAAGCGAAAATGCCCAGCTCAGCTCCGACCTCCAGGTAGTTACGCAGATTTACGGAACACCCAAGCCCGGCTACTCCGGAAGCGGTTTTGTCTGGATGCAGAGCTCTGGCACACTAACCTTTTCAGTGACTGTCCCGGAAACCGGTATGTATTCCATCAGTACACGGTATATGCAGGAGCTCAGCGCTGACGGCAGACAGCAGTCTTTGACGGTTAACGGCGTTACCAAAGGCTCGTATATGCTGCCCTACACAACCACCTGGAAGGATTTCGATTTCGGCTTCCAAAAGCTGAACAAAGGCGTCAACACCATCCAGATCAAGGCAGGCTGGGGCTTCGCCTATTTCGATACCTTCACAGTCGATTATGCTGATCTCGATCCTCTGAATGTGCAGCCTGTCCTCTCCGATCCCCAGGCCACCCCGGAAACACAGCTGCTAATGAACTATTTAACAGAGGTTTACGGTAATCATATTATCTCCGGCCAGCAGGAGATTTACGGCGGCGGGAATGACGGCAATGCCGAGCTTGAGTTTGACTGGATTCACAATTTGACCGGCAAATACCCGGCTATCCGCGGCTTTGATTTTATGAATTACAATCCGCTGTATGGCTGGGAGGACGGAACAACAAGCCGGATGATCGACTGGGTCAATAACCGCGGGGGGATCGCTACAGCCTCCTGGCATATCAATGTGCCCCGTGATTTCACTACCTATCAGGCCGGCGAATTCGTAGACTGGAAGAAAGCCACCTACAAGCCGACAGAAACCAATTTTAATACAGCCAATGCGGTCGTTCCCGGCACCAAGGAATATCAGTACGTGATGGCGGCTATCGATGATCTAGCGGAACAGCTGCTGATTTTGCAGGATAATAACGTTCCAGTCCTATTCCGTCCTTATCATGAGGCAGAGGGCAACGGCGGGCTGAACGGGGAAGGCGCCTGGTTCTGGTGGGCATCGGCTGGCGCCGGGGTCTACAAGCAGCTTTGGGATCAGCTCTATACCAGACTCACAGAAACGTACGGCCTGCACAACCTGATCTGGACCTACAACAGCTATGTATATAGCACTTCTCCGGCATGGTACCCGGGCAAGACCCAGGTCGATCTGGTCGGATACGATAAATACAATACGATCTACAACCGTTATGACGGCTTGTCCGGCGTGCCTAATGAGGATGCGATTACTTCGATTTTTTATCAGCTGGTGGGCTTAACCGGCGGTACTAAGATGGTAGCGATGACGGAAAACGACACCATCCCGAGCGTAAAGAACCTGACCGAGGAAAAATCCGGCTGGCTCTACTTCCTGCCTTGGTACGGCGAGCATCTCATGAGCTCCGCTTTTAATTATCCGGCGACCCTGACAACGCTCTACCAGAGCAATTATGTCATTACACTGGACGAGCTGCCTGACCTGAGTGTGAACAATCCCATTCCAAACGCATCCATCACACCGACAAACGTCGAGTTCGACAAATACACGCCTAATCAGAGTGACAAAGCCATAACCGTGAATCCTAACGGCAATACGCTTACCGCTCTCCGGGTAGGCACTGCCGCCTTGACTGCAACGCAGGATTACACCTTGAACGGAAATACGCTGACTCTGAAAAAAGCGTACCTGGCCCAGCTGCCGGTTGGCGAGCATTCAATTGTGCTGGACTTTAATCAGGGACAAGACCCTGTCCTGAAGGTGAAAATCATTGATACAACACCGGGTCCGGGCCAGGACGCTTCAATTTCGCCGGTAACCGCAGCCTTTGACAAAGCAGCCGCTCTGCAGCAGGATGTCTCCGTAGCCCTTACCTTGAACGGGCACCAGCTGACAAGTGTGACCAAAGGAACTGCTGCGCTTGCCTCCGGCCAGGATTATACGGCAACAAGCACTGCTGTTGTTCTGAAAAAATCGTATCTTGCCACACTGCCGGTCGGCCAGCATGTGATAACCTTTCATTTTAACGCGGGGAATAATGCCGTTCTTACCGTAAATGTGACGGACAGCAGTGTTACCCTACCGTCAGGAAACCTGACGATCCAGGCCTTCAACGGCAACACCAGTGCCTCCAGCAACGGCATTTCGCCAAAATTCAAAGTAATCAACAACGGAACTTCCGCGATCCAGCTTAGTGACGTCAAGCTCCGGTATTACTACACCATCGACGGGGACAAAGCACAGAGCTTCTGGAGCGATTGGGCCAGTGTCGGAAGCGCAAATGTCACCGCCACTTTTGTGAAGCTGGCAACCCCGGTTGCCGGAGCGGATTATGCTCTGGAGATTGGCTTTACGAGTGCAGCGGGAACACTGAATCCCGGCCAGAGCGCAGAAATCCAGACCCGCTTCTCCAAAACCGACTGGTCCAATTACAATCAGGCTGACGATTACTCCTTCAAGGCCTCCGGCACCCAGTTCGCCAACCATGATAAAGTCACCGGTTATGTGAGCGGCCAGCTGGTGTGGGGGATTGAGCCTTAGGCAGACAAAAAAAGTGGATCAGGGGATTTGCCCTGGTCCACTTTTTATTTTGTACTAAAAAAAGTATTAGTGATTTCCCCTCACAACCTGGATGTTATTAATAAAACCGTCCTCAGGCGTAAATAGTGCAGTAAAAGTATTATTTTGCACATTATATTCATGTAAACCACGCTTGTTTTTAACAATCGCTATCGCATATATTTTATTTCCGTCACTTGAGTAATTGGCTTCCCCTCTTTGCAGCCTTGCCGTCCCCCACTTGGTCTCATTCGTTGTTTTCATAGCAATGTCATAATCAACAACTGTAGAAGGGTCTTGGCCCTTATTGTACTCCTTGTCACAAAACGCATAAACATGCCCATCAGTATTCATTAGCATACGAATCCAGTAATTTTTACTAAACAGCTTAGTTTTCTCTTTCAGGTCATAATCTGTTTCATAAACCGTATAAGCTGGCATTTTAAAATTGTTCTGACCTGCTGGTCCATCTTGATGGGTCTGACTATAATTTCTTTGTTCTAACGAGTAGGCAGAGACATAGATTTTCTGATTCGTATGATCCAGGGTTATTGCCTCTACAAGCATATCCTCATCACCCCAAAGCGTCATCGCATTGGTATTAAGATCAATAGCTCCTAATCGGATAGCCTGCTCCCCTTTCACATTAGCCACAAAGAACAGCTGGTTTCCCGAAGGAATCATGTAGTTAACTGCAAATAAGCTTTCCGTTAATTGAATGCTTGCTCCCTCCGCTAAATCTCTGACAAATATCTGGTCACCGTAATCTTTTTCAGTATCTACCCTTTGGGTGTAATACACTCTTTCATTAGACTTATCATAAAAGCCCAACGGATATTGAGCTGTGTAGTCAAATTCAAATACCTTTTTCATTTCTTTAGTATCCGGCTCATAGCTTAAAATTTGAGTCTTGATGGCTCCGTTATCATCCGTTGTGGCGTACTGTGAATATGTCATTGTTATGTAATCTGCTATATGGGGCGCTGTCGTGGATTCAACCTGTGGGCTGGAACCCGGTGTGCTAGTAACTGTTACTGAAGCTTCCTTGGACTCGCAAGAAATGAGTAGCATTGATATCCATATCAAACAAAATAAAAGCTTTACTCCTATTTTCAAATTGTCTTCCTCCTTCATAACCGTTTTTACTACTAACTATGCCTATGGGACAAAACCATAGGCATAGTCCAGACATTTTAAAACTGATAATAATATCTACCTGAAAATGATAGGGTATCACTGTAAGTATAACCAAACTGAACATTATTCCAACCCCAGAAATAGTTGTCAAGTACAGCATCAGGAAGTGAGCCTATATCGTTTTTATATACCGTTTTAACAATATTAGTATCCAGTGCTCTAGCAGTGATTGGGGTTCCATGGACAGCATTATCAATCTGCCGTTTGGTTGCTACATCTCCTGCTCCCAATATTTTGTTACTTGATCCCACTGTCCCAGATCCCCCTACACCAGCACGAAAAACAGTAAATCTTCCTTCGCCGGTTACTGCACCTGCTGAAATAATTACTTTTTGTCCTGAACCGTATGTGTATGTCCCAGCTGGTAATCGTCCTGGATAAGGAACTGTCGACGTTGGGATGTCAGCTGCTACAATAGCTTGTTTCGAACCAATATTCTCATCCTGATAAATACGGTTGATATGTCCATCAGATCCATAAATAACTACAGTTCCTGGGGATGGTTCAGGAAGATCATACCCTAGGTCAGTCACTGGCAGATTCTTAACAGATTCCGCCACTGTTTTGAAAAACTCATCTTCAGCTGCTCTTCCTTCTATATCAGGAACTTCTGCTTGTAAAAGATTTGGTTTACTTTTAATAGTAGCATGATCTACTGCACTTGTATCATATGTTATAGTAGGCTCTTGCTCAACATCATAGGTCAATATTGCTCCAGGTTCTAAAGAAGTTGGGATTTGAAATTTTATTGTCTCCAAATCAATTTTTGGCACACCTGAGGTAAAAATTTCAGTGGCATTCACCGTTACAACATTAGATGATAGTAAAATGAACGCTGATAGGCCAACAGTAATGTACTTCATACTTTTTCCTGCTTTCATTCTAATCTCCTCCTTGGTATTGGTAATTAACCAACCGCAAATAGTAATACATACGTTCAACTCTAAAATCTGCTATGACGAATGAAGTATAAACACCCCCTCTAATGTCTAATAATGGTAGTATATAGTATTTTGTTGTAAAATAATGTTACAAATATATTACTTTTTCCCATTATATATATTTTTTAGTTTTTATTCTTTACAAACAATAAAAATAGTATTAATACCTCGCCATATTTACTGTGCTCCTTTAAGTGACATATGATAAATTTTTTTGATGCAAGTACATTTTTATGACCGTCCCTAATCTCTTATATATCCAATTCTGCTGTCTTAACCGTACGCTTCCCTGTGTCTAATAGGCATATACTTACAAAAAAGCCCCCGCCAAAAATCAGCAGAAGCTTTTCCCTCTTATTATTCATCCTAAAATCCCCACACGATCTACCTATTCAAAATCACATTCACTTCCTCAGCCAGCTTATCCAGGCTCTCCTGAATGTTCAGGTTCTCCAGCCAGATTTCGTTGATCCTGCCGCCCATCAGGTCCTCGATCTCGTGGTATGCGCCGGTCATTGGACGCATTTTGCTGAATTCGAGCTGATCAGAAGCTACCTGGTAGCCGGGGAATGCCGCAATGGTCTCCTTCATCAGGTCCGTGTCGAGTGAAGTCAGCCGGGTTGGCAGATAGCCGGTGTTGGCAGAAGCGTAAGCAGCCTGCTCCGTATCGGACAGCCATTTCATGAATTCGAAGGCAGCCGCTTTTTCCTGATCCGATCTGGTGTTAGCCAGGTACGTATTGGATCCGCCCACCGGCACGCCCCGCTTACCGTCTTCTCCTGTAGGAATCATGGACACGCCCAGCTCAAGCCCGTTCTGCTGTGCCATACCTGCGAACGTCTTGTAGCCGCCGATACTGGCAAAGATCAGCGCCGTACTCGGCTTGGCAATCGCGGCATAGAAAGCATCTGAATCGGTCACGCCCAGCACTTTAACCAGTCCTTTGGACTCCAGCTCTTCAATGAAGGTAATCAGCTTAACCGCGCCTTCGCTGTTGATATTCGATTCTGTTTCTTCCTTATTAACAACCGTAGTCCCGGAGTAGGAATGCAGCAGCGCCTCCATCACCCAGAAATCGTAGTTGAACAGATACATCGGCGGTTCGCCGGTAGCGTCATGTGCTGCCTGGAGGTAAGCTTCAAGCTCGGCAAAGGTAGCAGGGCCGTTCGCATTAAGTCCTGCTTTTGCCGCCAGCGTCTTGTTCACATACATCACCGGCACACTTCTCATATGAGGGAAAGCGTATAGGTCCTCACCCACGTACAGGTTGCCTAGATCTCCGATCTGAAAATCAGACCGGTCAAAGTCCGTAGCCTTAATATAAGGCTCCAAATTCACAATAATATCATTGTCGGCAAAACCCTTGGTCATCGCCACTTCATCCACAAACACATTCGGGAGCGTACCGGCAATGGCCGCGGCATTCACCTTCTGCTGCATCTCCCAGTAGTCGCCCTGATACTCGGCATTAACATGGATGTTCAGCTCGGCACCCTTGGTTTCATTGAACTGGTCCACCAGCGCCTGATTCACCTCTTCGACAGCGGAGGTCCAGAACTGCAGCTCGATAGTCTGATCCCCTTTCTCATACGGTGCAGCCGATACTTCAGCATCTGTCTGTGCACAACCAGCTAACCCCATTGTTACAGGAACTGTCATCATCAGGGGCAGAACTTTCTTTTTCCACATACTCATTGTCCACTTCTCCTCCTAGAACCTTCTCTAATGTGTACTGCTGAAGCTATGGATCAGCACGGGAGCCTGCGGACGCTGCCGCTACTTCACTCCCATGTAAGTAAACGCCTTGATAATCTGCTTGCGCGCCACCACAAATACAATCAGGATCGGCACAATCAGCATCATATTACCGGCCATCACAATCTGCGGGCTTAAGCCCTCAATATCCTGCAGCCTCTGAATCCCGAGCGGCAACGTCCGGACAGCATCTGTCGTCGTCCACACCAGCGGAAAAAAGTAACTGTTCCACGTCCCGATAAACGTCAGCAGCGCAAGCGTGGACAGGGTTGGAATCGCGGCAGGCATCATGATCGTGTAGATGATTTTGAATTCTCCGGCATTATCGAGCCGTGCCGCTTCGAGCTGGGAATCAGGAACCTGCATGAACGTCTGCCGCAGCATGAAGATGGCTGTACCGCTGGCCATAAAAGGGATAATCAGCGACACATAGGTGTTCAACAGCCCGGACTTCGCGAACATAACGAAGATCGGCAGAAAGATCAGCTGTCCGGGGATCATCATCGTTGCCAGCACAGTCCCGAACAGCCAGTTTTTGCCCTTAAAATCATATCTCGCAAACGCATAAGCCGCCGGAACAACCACCAGCACCTGACCAATCAGCGTTCCCAGCGTAATAATCAGGGAGTTCCGCGTATAATGCAGGAAATCTATCCGGGTAAAAGCATCCTTAAAGTTCTGCCACTGCAGCGACTGGACCCAAAATTTCGGCGGCATCGCCAGGACTTCGCCCAGTGTTTTGAAGGCGGTCAGGATCATCCAGTAGAACGGCGTCAGGAAGATGACGATCAGCAGCACCGAGATGAGAATTCGCAGCACCAGCCTGGGCGCTCTTATCAATGTTTTCACAAGTCTGCTCCTTTACCGGTAATGGACCCGTCTGCTCACGGCCTTGAAGTAAAAAATCGTAATCAGCCCCACAATCGCCATCAGCACCACCGCCATCGCCGCCGCATAACCGACCCGGTAGTACTCAAAGCTCTGCTTGTAGATACTGAAGATCAGCGTGTTCGTGGCATTCGCCGGTCCGCCCTGGGTCATGATGTTGATCGTCTCGAACACCTGGAAGGAGCCGATGATGTTCATCAGGATCAGAAAGAACAGGGTCGGGGAGATCATTTTGAGCGTGATCTGGAAAAAGACCGACTGCTTCGATGCATTATCCAGCGCCGCAGCCTCATAAAGATGAGCGGGAATCGAGCCAAGGGCCGAGGTGATAATCAGCGCATTGAAGCCGACCGACTTCCAGACCGACACGAGCACCAGTGAAAATAACGCCACCTGCTTATCCGTCAGCCAGCCCACCGGCCCGGCCCCGATCAGGGAGAGCAGATAATTGAACAGCCCGGTATCGGTATTCATCAGCCACATCCAGATTAGAGAGACCGAGATCAGGGAGATGATGTTCGGCGTGAAGCTCAGCGTCTGGATGAAGCGGTTGATGAAGGTGTTTTTCTGCAAAAAGAGGGCTAACAGCATGGCCAGTACCATTACCAGCGTCACATCCATCACCATATAGAGCAGCGTGTTACTCAGGGTTCCGAGAAAATCACGGCCCTTGAACAGCTCGATATAATTATCCAGTCCGGCGAACTTCATTGGCCCGCGCATGTTCCAGGTGAAGAAGCTCAGATATACGTTATAGAGAATCGGATAAATGTAAAAAATCGTCAGGATCATCACCGCCGGTGCAACCAGCAGATAAGGCAGCAGCTTCATGCTCTTGCTACGGTTCTTCATGCTGTGTCTCCGATGGAAGGAACGGTCACGCCTGCTCTGCTGCCGTCTGCGGGAATCCGCTGCTCCTGTGCGTCGAAAAAGAATAAATGCTCCTTGTTCACATACAGCTTAACCGGCTCCAGGCTGCGCTCGGGACTGTCGAAGCATTTGACGGCTACGCTCTGCCCGCTTGCAAGCACCGCTTTGTAAATCACCTCTGAGCCCAGCAGCTCGCGGCTGCTAAGGACAGCATCCAGCTCAAGCATCTGCTCACTCGCAAGTCCCGGCTCAGGCACAAATTTCACTTTTTCAGGCCGGAACCCGAAGAATTTCGCCCCGTGCGGTGCTTCGCTAAGGATGCCGCCTGACCGGGCAAGCTCCAGAAGGTTCATCGGCGGCGTGCCGATAAAATGGCTGGTGAACATATTGCGCGGCTCATTGTAGATCCCTTGCGGCGTATCCTCCTGCATAATCCGCCCGCCGTCCATCAGCACAATCTGTGTGCCCATACTCATCGCTTCCACCTGATCATGGGTAACGTAGATGAAGGTCGCGCCCAGCTTTTTATGCAGCTCAATCAGCTCGATGCGCATCTGCTGGCGGAGCTTGGCATCGAGGTTCGACAGCGGCTCATCCATGAGGAAGACCGCCGGCTTCTTGACCATCGCCCGGGCCAGCGCGACCCGCTGCCGCTCGCCGCCGGAGAGAAACTCCGGCTTTTTGTGCAGGTGCTTTGTTAAGCCTACCGTCTCCGCAATTTCGGTGATCAGGCGTTTCCGCTCGGCTTTGGGTACCTTGTTATTTTTCAGCCCGTATTCGATGTTCTTCTCCACCGTCATTGTGGGATACAGCGCATAGTTCTGAAAAACCATCGCCAGATTCCGTTTGCCCGGCTCCACTTGATTCATGCTCTTGCCGCCGATGGAGATTTGGCCCCCCGTCTGCTCCTCCAGCCCGGCAATCATCCGCAGCGTCGTCGACTTTCCGCAGCCGGACGGCCCGACCAGCACGGTGAAGCTTCCGCTCTCGATTGTCAGATTCAGTCCTTCTATGATGCTTTTATCGCCGTAGGCTTTGCTTACGTTCTCCAGTACAATGCTGCTCATGGTTACCTCCTTTGGCGGGGTTAGTATTCGATATGAACATTTGGGTTTCGCCGTCACTCCGCCTCTTCCCCCAATATGTTTATACTAAGTTCGACCTAGACCGTCACCTTATTTAGCGCCGCCACGCCGACATCCGGACGGTTGGTCATAATCCGCGTCACGCCAAGCTGCTGCAGCCGCAGGATTTCCACTTCATCATCCACAGTCCACGGATTCACCTCATACCCGTTGCTCTTGGCTATTTCCATGAACGCCGCGTCCACGCCAAGATAATACGGATGCAGCACATCTGCCCGGCAGCTGGCCGCATATTCATCCAGCCGGTAGTAGCTTTCCATAAAAGCGATCGCCGTCCGTAGCTCCGGATACTCGCGCTTCAGCCGGGCCATAGCGTTATGGTTAATGGAAGAGATCAGCGTCTGCTCCTGATAGCCGCTGGCTTTTACCAGCTCTGCTGTGCGGATATTTACTTCCCCGTAAGGGTTGGCATAGTCCTTGGTCTCAATGTTGATGTACAGCTGATGCTCTTTGGCGAACTGTATGACTTCTTTCAGTTCAGGAATCCGGCTGCCCTCAGCGCTATACTCTCCCTTGAAGGTGTAAGAGAAGTCGTGTTCCCGCAGTTCCGCCAGCGTCAGTTCACTGACCCGGCCTTTGCCGTCCGATGTACGGTCGATTGTTTGATCATGGATGACAGCCAGCTTGCCGTCCCGGGTCAGCTGCACATCCAGCTCAATCCCATGGGCGCCCATCCTGCGGGCCAGATCAAAGGAAGCCATTGTGTTCTCCGGTGCATAGGCGCTTGCCCCTCTATGGGCCAGAATCGTTGTATTGTTCATCCCCGCTACCCTCTCAGCCCGATGCAGACATCCGGCTTATCCGTAATAATAGCGTCCACTCCGGCTGCCAGCATCCAGCCGATATGCTCCGGCTCATTCACCGTCCAGGCATTGACCTGCACTCCGGCAGCGCGGGCCTCCTCTACAGCTTCACGGTTCACCCCGAAGAACACCGGATGCAGCGCATCAGCCTTGGTCATCAGGGCATATTCAGCTCCTTGATACAGTCCGGCGATGTACAGCAACCCTGTTTTCATCTCCGGGTATTCATTTTTCAGTCTCACCATGGAGTAATGGTTGAATGAGGAGAAAATAACCTGCTCCGTAAGCCCGTATTCCCGGACCAGCTCAGCAGCTGCGGCGGGAAGCCCGGCGTACAGCTCCATTTTGGACAGAATATCTTTGACCTCAATGTTCAGGTAGAGCCCGTGCTCCTTCACCAGCTCCAGCACCTCCCGGAGCGTAGGGATACGTGCGGTTGTATATTTTTCTGCGAATCCTTTATTGAAGTTGAAGGCTTTCAGCTCCTCTAGGGTGTAGGCAGTAATGTCACCCTGTCCGTCTGAGGTCCGGTCAATGCTGTCATCATGAATGACGACGATTTCCCCGTCCTTGCTGAGATTAATATCGATTTCAAAACCGTCCGCCCCCTGCTCAACCGCCAGCCGGAAGGCTTCCATCGTATTCTCGGGAGCGTAGGCGCTCGCTCCGCGGTGGGCCAAAACCTTGCAGTTGTTCATAATCTGTTCAACCTCCTCATAATGGGTCTAGCTTGTTCTTTCATGTATGATCCCCGGCTGCACAATATCGGCCAGCGTGTCCAGCACATAATCCGGCTCAATCTGCATCCGCTCAATATCCATGCGGGAGCTCACTCCCGTTAGCACCAGTGCGGTATGCATGCCGCTGCTATGGCCCATCAGAATATCCGTCTCCAGCCGGTCGCCGACCATCAGGCACTGCTCCGGGGCAAGCCCCAGCTTGTGCAGTGCTTCCCGGGCGTAGTACAGTGACGGCTTGCCCATCACCAGCTCAGACGGCTTCCCCGCTGCGATCTCCAGCGCCTTGACGATGGCCCAGGTATCCGGGATATACCCGCCCGGCACCGGGCAGACCGGATCGGGATTCACAGCGACCAGCTTTGCTCCCGATCTTGCCGCCGTCATTCCAAGCCTCAGCTTCTCGTAAGTGAAGCTGCGGTCCATGCCGATCAGCACATGCGTTGCTGCTGCCGGTTCGTCCGTAACAGTCACGCCGCACTGCTCCATCTGCTTGCGCATCACCTCTTCACCAACCAGGTACAGCCTCGCCTCCGGCTCCTGCCGGGCAAAATACATCCCGCTGACATACAGCGCGGTCAAGATCTCCTTCTCCCGGCAGCTCAGGCCCATTGCGGCCAGCCGGTTCAGACAATCCAGCGGGGTGTGCACCGCACTGTTGGTGAGAAAAAGAATTTTTTTGCCGCGCCTGCGCAGCTCTGTCACTGCCTGCTCCACTCCCGGAAGCAGCTGGTCGCCAATGAACACAGTTCCATCCAGATCAAAGCAATATGCCTCATACGAAGCGATGTCCATCTGCGGCCACCTCATTTCTCTCATGTTGCCGGTACAACCGGAATTTTGCGCACAAAAAAACCAGCTCCAGAAAGGAAGCCCTCCTCTACGCGTATAGGTATACGTTAGATCGGAACACCAATTTCTGACCGCTGGGTTTTCTCATCGTCTCCACCCCGGGGTGCTGTATGTAGTTTCGGTTCTTTCCATAATGACGCGTCGCCGATTGATACATAGTCTGCGCCGCTTTCCAGTGCACTGCTGATCTCTTCCTCGTGCCGGATCAATCCGCCGACAATCAGCGGCTGCTTGATACGCTGCTTCATCTCACTAATAATCCTCGGCATCAGGCCGGGCATCAGCTCAACTTCATCGGGATTGCTCGACTTAATCATGCGCAGCGCCGTTTCTATTGCCGCGGAGTCGATGGCGAAAACCCGCTGGATACTCGACAGTCCGTGCTGTCTGGCGGTGGCGATGGAATTGCTTTTGGTGGTAATAATCCCGTCTACCTTAAAAACCTCAGCCAGATACTGGATCGCCGCCGCATCCCGCCCGATTCCCCCGACCATCTCGACGTGTACAAAAACCTGCTTACCCGCCTCCTGCAAAGGCCGTACAAGCTGTCCCAGATTGTTAATATTGCCGGTCATCAGGTTTACCCTGTTCACCGTGCAGCTTATCGCCTGCCTGATCTGCGATTCTTCTGTAATGGAAGCAATGATGGGGTTATGCTTCATCCCGAGGCACACTCCCTTTCGCTTATCGCTTAGTCACCGGCTTGTATGGCTTCCGGCTCTGAAACCCATGTTACAGCTCTTTTGTTGGCCCCGTATTCGGGCTATGTAAAAGTTAGTGTTAACGAAGCGACAGGCATTTTTCCTTCTTTTAACCAAATGACCGAGAACCGGCCTGCATTTCCGCACACAAAAAGGGCACCACTCAAGTGATGCCCTCTACAAACTTTTTGCTGTTACAGCTCTAGACTCTCTCCATATTCAAGCGCAGTACCGGTAATCCCTGCCTTGTTGAGGGAATCCACAAAGCTGGCCACATCCTGGCGGATCGGCGGGAAAGTATTGTAATGCACCGGCAGCACCTGCTTGGCGTTCAGCCATTTGGCGGCAATTAGCGCATGCTCCGGCCCCATCGTGAAATGTCCGCCCATCGGGAGAATCGCCAGGTCGATGTTATAGAGCTCGCCGAACATTTTCATGTCGCTGAACAGCCCGGTGTCGCCGGCATGCAGTACGGTTTTACCTTCGGCTTCAATAATGAAGCCCGCAGGCATGCCGCCGTAAACAATGCGCTGCTCATCGTCCAGCGTAATGCCGCTGGTGTGGAAAGCGTGGATCATCGTAGCTTTGGCAAACCCAAGGTCCACCGTTCCGCCGATGTTCATTCCAATGGTCTTCTCTACGCCCTTCCACCCGATATACGTAGCCAGCTCCACTGTAGCCACCACCGGTGCGTTATTGGCGATGGCAATCGGCGCAGCATCCAGAATATGATCCGCATGTGCATGGGTCAGCAGCACCGCATCTGTCTTAATATCCTCAGGCTTCGTTACCGCAGCCGGGTTACCGCTAATAAAAGGATCGATAATCAGCGATTTGCCGCCTACCTCAAGCTGTACACAGGAATGACCGTGAAAAATAATCTTCATCTCTTATCTCTCCTCTTCTCTCATTCAAATGATGGACTTACCGTGCAAAAGCATACCGTTTACGTTACAATGACAAATGAGCATGAACAGACTCTGCAACTGTTGCGGACTTCCTTATCCAATCGCTCAATATATCTATTTTCATAACGAACGTCTATATTTATAATATATTCGTTATCACTACCTGTCAAGAGAGGCGTGAGCACGTGCTGTCTGTCGAAAAAACCATGCTCTTCCTGCTGTCCCGCGTGGACCGGATGGGCGCCCAGCAATTTGTCGAAATTTATGAACAAAGAGGCTACACCTCTACCTATATCCGCAACAGCCTGTCCCGTCTGAAAAAAGAGGGCTACATCGCCTCACCGGCCCGTTCCCTGTACTGCATCACCTCTGCCGGACGGGCTTACATCAAGTCCATTAACAGCAAACCGGCCCGTTATGAGCAGCAGTGGGATCATACCTGGGACGTGGTTATGCTCGAAGTGCCGGAGCAGGAGCGCAAGAAACGGGATGCTTTTCGTACTGCTATTCTGCAGCTTGGTTATGGACTTTTGTATAACAGTGTCTACATCTCCCCCTGGAATTACCGCCGCGAAGTGACGGACTATGTGGAGAGCCTGCAGCTCACCGGCAATGTCTCCATTCTGCGCGGCGAGTTTGCGGAAGGAACCATCACGCCCGCCAAGGCCTGGGACATCTGGCAGCTGGATAAGCTCGAAGCACTTTACTTAGACAAAAGCGCCTGGATCAACCGGGAGTTTATCCCGCTTGCAGATGAAGCCATCCGCACTGGCGAAGCACTGCCGCTGTTCCTGCTGTTCCTGCAGATCGGCGAGGAAATGAGCGGCCTGATCATGGCCGACCCTTCCCTGCCGGATGAGCTGTTGCCTGCCGGCTGGCCCGGCAAAGCCGTTATCGCCGAGCTCCAGGCCCAGTGGCGCAGGCTGTCTGCAGCGATGCCGCGGGATTCTTTTTATGCACAGTTTACCTGAGGTAGCAGGCCGGGTGGGAAATCAAGGGAAAAAGGGGCAGCCCCATTGCGGGCTGTCCCTTCTGTGTTTCTATTACACCTGCCGGCCGGTGGCCAGTAGCTCTTTGACTGCCTCAAGACTGGTAAGCGGGGCATGGCAGGCAAAATTACGGCATTCGTAAGCCGTAGCCTGCCCGTCCACAGCCGGCTTATCCTCCAGATGAGGCAGAAGCTTGTGCAGTTCTTCGCCGTCACCGCCTGCATAGTTGACGATCAGGGAGGCATCCGGCAGGTAGGCTTGCTGGACCTGGGCCAGCATGCCATGCAGCACCGGGTCCTCCAGCTTGCCGGACAGCACCCATTCGCGTCCGCCGGACAACAGTGCCAGATGCGCCTGCAGGTACATCGAGTAACCCGGCGGATATTCTCCCGCCGCAGAAGCCAGCACTGCTGCGGTTCGCTCAGCTACTGCCTTCAGCTCTACATCCTGCGTAATCACCGACAGCTTGTACAGCTGTTTGGCTGCTACAGAGTTGCCGGACGGAAGCGCACCGTCGTACAGTTCCTTGGAGCGGATCGGCAGCTCTTCACCGTCTATGCCGGTGAAGAAGAACCCGCCGCCTTCCTCGTCGCTGAACAGCGCAAGCAATCCGTCCTTCAGCTGCAGCGCCCGGTCCAGATGGAGCACTTGGCCTGTTGCTTCATACAGCTCAGTCAGGCCCCAGATCAGGAAGGCATAATCATCCACATAGGCCGGAATCGCTGCTTCCCCGTCACGGTAACGGGCCAAGAGGCGGCCATCCTCACGCCGGCGCAGCTGCTCCCAGATGAAATCCGCCGCCGCTGCTGCGGCCTTGGCATACTCCGGCTTTTGCAGCGCCTTTGCGCCTTTCGCCAGCGCCGCGATCATCAGTCCGTTCCAGGCGGTAAGCACCTTATCATCCTTCAGCGGATGAATCCGCTCCTCCCGGTAAGCGAACAGCTTCTCGCGCCACTCCCCGGTCCGCGTCTTCATGCCAAGCGGATTCATGCCCATCCGTTCAGCCATATCCTCCGGAAGACCCTGCAGCAGGTTCGGAATATTTGCACCCTCAAAATTACCTTCAGGTGTAATACCGTACACATGGCAGTAGGAGTGCATATCCTCCAGATCCAGCGCCTCGGCCAGCTCATCGCGGGTGAAGACATAGAACTTGCCTTCCACTCCTTCGGAATCCGCATCCTCAGCAGAATAAAATGCCCCTTCAGGCGAAGTCATATCACGCCGCACATACGTAAAGATCTGCTCGGCAATCTCCGCATACAGCGGCTTCCCGGTAATCTGGAAAGCCTCCAGATAAGCGATGGCCAGCAGCGCGTTATCGTAGAGCATTTTCTCAAAATGCGGCACTAGCCACTCCCGGTCTGTAGAGTAGCGGGAGAATCCGAAGCCGATGTGATCGTAAATTCCGCCGCGGAACATACTGTCCAGCGTTTTCTCTACCATCCGCAGCGCTTCCGGCTGCTGATAAGTCTGGCTATACGCCAGCAGGAACGAAAGGTTATGTGGCGTCGGGAACTTCGGCGCATTGCCGAACCCGCCATATTCCTCATCGAACTGCCGCTGGTATAGCGAGAATGCTTCATGCAGCAGCTCTTCACCGGGCAGCGCTCCGCTAACCCCGCCTGCCTGCTGGGCATTCTTGCGGTCCAGCTCCTGTAAGCTTGCGAGTAGCTCATCGCCGAGCTGATCCAGCGCATCGCCGTCCTGCTCCCACTTCGTATGAATCTGCTCCAGAATATCCATCAGCCCGATCCGCCCCAGCATCCGCCGTTTCGGGAAATACGTCCCCGCATAAAACGGCTTCTTCTCCGGCGTCAGCAGCACCGTCAGCGGCCACCCCCCGCTCCCGGTCAGCGCCTGACACACCGACATATACAGCCCGTCAATATCCGGCCGCTCCTCGCGGTCGACTTTGATGGCTACAAAGTGGTCGTTGAGGAACTTGGCAACATCCTTGTCCTCGAAGGATTCGCGCTCCATTACGTGACACCAATGACAAGTCGAATAGCCGACGGATAAAAAGATCGGCTTGTTCTCCGCCTGCGCCTTGGCAAAAGCCTCCTCACCCCATGGATACCAATCCACGGGGTTGTGGGCGTGCTGAAGCAGGTAGGGTGATTTTTCGTTAATTAATCTATTGGGTGCATTTTGAGTTGTCATGGGGTATCCCCTCATTTCGGCTGATTTGGGTAAAGTACGTCTAGGGTTAGTTTACCCAATTTGGCGGGGGAAAGCGCATAGTGAACAAAATGGATTGCTTAAATAATGAGGTTTTAGCTTCAATATTTTATTTACTTTTATGATGCGGGCTTATTCCATGCCTTGTTTCCCATTCGAATTAAGCCAATCAATAATATAATCAAATCTTTCTTTCGTCAGTCCATGACCACCTTGATATCTCTTGTGGTACAGGTTATGTAAAGCTTTCAGTTCTAAATAGGCCGGGCTGGCTTTTTCAACGATATATGACGCATCTCTTGAATATTTATCATCATCCGCAGAAACAATAAGCAGTCGTCTTGGTGCAATACAGGATACTAGATCATATATATCGTATTTGCTGTGGAAGTTCGGAATTACGCTCGCCATTTCAATCCCGACATTGTTCATCATGCGATTTTCGTAAGTACAAGCACTGCCGCTGGCACAGCTAAAAGCTATTCGTTCATCTAATGCAGAAAGAAATAGAACAGTATTACCACCATATGAATGTCCAAGTGTGCCAATACATTGATTGTCAACAAAAGGAAGATTAGAAAGCAAAGTTATACCATTCATGGCATCATCGATCACTTTTTTCATCAAAAAATCGCCTTTTATTATTCGATAGCACATTTCATTATAATGCTGCCAAAAGTCACCGTCTTCTGAGACAGGTTCAGTTCCGTGTGCATTTTTACGTCTCTCCTCAAAGCATATTGAGTCAGGAGCTAACACAACAAATCCCTTTTTGACCAATTCAGGTCCGAAAGCCTGCAAAGGATTTCCTGCTAATCCGCAAACTTCGCTCTTTCCTAAATGATGCTCCCTATTGTGCTGGTGATTAATTAGAATCGCTGGGTTTTTATCAAGTATTTCCGGAAGCAAAAGAAAAGCAATAACCTTGTCTCCGTAAGAATCATACTCAATTAATTGTCTTGTATACCCTTCTTCCTTTGTGGAGTTTAGCAGTCGATACTCGATACCAGGTACGGTATGAGGAAGTTTAATTCCAATTGCTTCTGCGATCTCATTTTTTGCATTCACTATAATGCTCACCTCCCTTTAAATAACTCTCTGCAAGCTCCCATATCCGGTTAGCCGTATTAAAACATTCCTCATACCCAAATGGCTCACCAAAACTGGAAGAAAATATATCTTGTATTCTTCTTGCTAATTCTTCGACTGTAGTAGCATCTGTTAGAGAAAGAGCGACTTCTTCAATTTCTGAATCAAATTCATCAACAGGTGCATGTGGAAATAAACCGAAAGGATTCCATTCATGAATTACTTGTCTAACAATTTTTTTCATATTTAACCATCCCCTATTATTTAGTAATCTTATTCAATTAACCCTTTAAGACAGATATCCGTATAAAGTCCACATTAAATAATTATAAAATAAATACAATCGCAATCATCATATACGAATACCGGATATTCTTTTTTAATAATATGTATACAAGGCCGTATAGAATCGACATGAAGAAAGCATAGACACCTGTTTCACTTCCCTGCAGCAAAATGTGTATGAGTCCCCATGTGAGCGCAAGAAAAATCCCTCCATAGGGCAGACCGCCTCTTTTTAAGAGCATTTCACCAAACTTTTGACCAAAAGCAATTGTTAGAAGAATCAAGGCTGCTTCAAACAAATAATAGATATTCTGAAAAACGAATGTAACGATACCATCGTATTCTTGAACCGGCTTCAAGCCGCCCCATACAATAGTCGTAGCTGTTATAGCTATAACAGAAACTAAAATCGCAAGTAACCATCCCTTGGAGTCCGGCGCTTCATTTAACTTCATAACATAAAAGGAATATTTTTTCCTTGAAAGCCTTATCAGAAATAGCGCCGTACTTGCCCACAAAATACATGTAAGCAACCAGTGTATGCAATGATGAATCAGGGTGTATTCAGACCATTTAACCCCAAATATTTCAGGCAAAAGCATTGACAGTACAACTTCAAGGCCGAATCCTGCAAATGCATACAAACCTAACCCAAGATAATCGCTTGCTCCAATTTTTTTGTCTGCCATAACCCGAACCCTCCATCCAACTTAAATTCCCTGCTCTATATATCTTACTCCCAAATAGTCAATAAAAGTATTTTTCTTCCAAACACTGAAGGTACAAAGCAAGATTATTGGGTCCTCTTTCCGTCCTAATGCTGAATTAACAAAAAGTTCCGTTCGCCTCTTTTTATTTTTCTCCTAAAAAATCTAGCTCTCGTTCAATCATGGCATTCAACCGTTGAATAATCGACCAATTTTACGAAAATCCCTCCGCCACGGTACAGCACTATGTCCCTATGCCACCCCAATCTCATTCTCCCCCACTAAGCACCTCAATCATCATCAAAGCACCAATCTTATACCCCTGAATAAAAGATAATGCCGACTGTAAAGAATCCATCTCTATTTGCAATTCAAGCAATTTCTCTAATTGTTCCAAATCCCGATCACCTAAGTTCTGTTGTAGCTTCTGCAAAGCATCTGCAATTTTCCGGTTAAGTTGTTGAATTTCCGGATTATTTGGCTTAACTAACTCATTCGGATGTAGCTTTCCATAATAGAAATCTTCGAGGATAATTTCCATCAGGCCTCCCTTTACTTAAGTAGCAAACTCGTGCTTTGTATAAATTTTATGCGAAAAACGCATAAATAACAATATGCATTTTTCGCATAAAGTAAACTTGCCATGGGTGATCTCTATGTACACAAGAATTCGCAATCTGCGCGAAGACAAAGACCTGACGCAACAGCAAATGGCTGAGCTTTTGCATATTACACAAACCACTTATTCCCGCTACGAAAACGGGAACCTGGACGTTCCAAGTGCTGTCCTTATTACACTCGCCAATTTCCACAAAGTAAGCGTAGACTATTTATTAGGGCAGACCGACACCCCCAAGCGTTATCCGCCAACCTAATGACCCACAACAAAAAAGCTCCAGCGACAGCCACAGGAGCTTTTTCCTTTACATCTTCACATCTTCACTTCACTAACAGATCCGCCAGTTCTTCCGAATTCTTTTTTTCTTAAATCCAGCATCCTCTCACTATTGCTGTCTTTAATAAGGAAGCCGTTTTGGGTTTCAAAATCCATGTATACGCTGTATTGCACAGCCTCAGAATCATCATAGGTAACGGTCATCCGGTAAGAGGGTGGGCCTACATCAACAGCTCCGGGGACTTTTTTTACAGTCCTTATGGCATCTCCGATAATTTGAAGGCTTTCAGCGTCAGTATAAGTAATTGTGGCTGTGTCGGAAACGAGGCTAACTTTAACAATTTCTCGTTTAGGCAGGATCATTACAATGATTATTGTCACCAGTAGAATCAATGAAATCATATAGATGATTTTCCTCTTCATAAACTCCTCCTTCATACCTCAACCCAAGAGCGCCCATAAACATCCCACAAGAATAGCAAGAACTAAATGAATCAAGGGCAACAGAGGCAGCTTAGATACCAGTACAGCACCATTCTTGTTTTTGTTTTTGAGTTTTTTTATCAAATACAGCACTAAACTAATAATATAGGTTATAGGATATGAGCTCGTAAGTATTATGAATAAGATCACGATTGCTTTTAAAATAGATTCTTCTTGCCCTGACCAGCTTCCCGCTAAAGACATAATGTTGGCTATTAAAACGAATGGATAGATAAGCAACGGTACTGCACCCAACACAAAAAACGTTATATACCTTACATTCCTTGACATTAATACACCTCTTATATTCTGATTATAGGTCCTGCCCCTCCCCGGCATAAACCTCCAAATACCCCATCAACTCTGCGTATCCCCTTAAACTGCAGCCTGAGCCGCTCATTCAAATTCTCCAGCGCCAGCTGAAAAGAACGCTCAATCTGTTCATTATCCTGGGTATCCAGATTATTTAGCAGGCTCTTCATGTTGTCTATATAATAGACGGTTTTTCTCAGGCTGCTGATGACCAGTATTTTGCGAAGCTCCGCTACCCGGAACATTCTGAACCCAAAGATGTCATCTTCGACTTGTCATCACTATTCCCCCAATGTATAACTAAACACCGTCTTCACTTTCTTCCCGTTCGTGAATTCGAACTGCAGCTCTGACCCGTTCCCGCCGCTTCCGGTAAACCGGAGGCCATCGTTCTTGAAGCCCGGCATATCGGTAGGGTTAATACCAAACTCGGTGTAGAGCAGTATCGCTTTATTTGCTTCCAGATCAATTAGTGTCAGCAGTCCTTCCGAAGATGACCGGGCTACTAAGTAGTTCTCGCCAATAGCTTCAATAGCATAGCTGACATCAGGTGTGCCTGCTAACTTGGAGATATTCCAGGTTTGTTTAACAGAAGCATCTGGTGCAATCAGCCGGATCGTATGGCCATCGTTCATAACCGCGTTACCGTTGTACGTCTTCACATCGTCGGGGGAAAACTGCCAATAATGCCCGGATGACTGGCGCAGAATGACCCCTTTTTTCACAAAAAGATTAATGACCGTCAGGTTTATGGATGGCTCGCCGCTGGAATTCTGGATGGTTACCAGGTCCGCATCTTCTGCCATTTGCACGGACGAAATCTGGGTAGCAGCAATATAACCCGGCTCAAGCTTGGCCGCTGCGGATACTCCTATAGAACGAACAACGCCTGCAGCATCCCGTTTATATACAGCTCCGTTCACCCCATTGATAAAATACGCATCATTGCTAGTCCTGCCGTCGCCAACAAATTCCGGATAGTCAATCACCGCCTCACGGCTGGCCGTCTTCCAGTTCAGTGTGCCTCCAATCGCATCATTAACGAATCGCAGGGGTACGTACAACTGCTTATTAAGCTGCTGAGGAGCTGCGGAATAAGTAATCTTGTTCCCGTTAACCGTTGCAGTTCGTTCCCCGGCCTTCATGCTGCCTTTTGTGAACATGTTTTCTATAGAAATCACTTTCGTACGTTTATCATACTTAACGGCTAAGCCACTAATATAATAGAAGCTGTCCAGCGGGAGCATGACCGTCCCGTTCACCAAGGAAGGAGCCCCTGAAGAAGAGGTTATTTGATTGTTGTTAAGATAGACCCGGATAACAGGTAAGGCGGAAGACTGTGCTTTACCTGCTGCTGCTGATACGATGGATGGATTAGACTGAATTAACCCGATGAATAGAATGCCAAGCCCAAGTGCTCGAATGAACTTTTTCAAGATTTTCATTGACGGCCTCTCTTTCTAGTTTCAGGAATTTCAGGAATTATTGTCATTAATATAACATATTAGCAGCCCATCAATCTTTTTTCTATGAAAAACGGCGCAGCCCCATTACAGGATTACGCCGTTTTGATAAAATTCCCGTTCTAAGGTTTATTGCATCCCTTGCATAATTGCATTAATAATCCCTTGCTGCGTTACTGTGTTATTCGTACGGTTGAACAGACCAAAGCCATGCTGGCCGTTGTAGCCATTGTCCCAGTAGACCGGTACTGCGCTGTATTTCTTCGCTGCTGCTGTTACCGCCTTGGCAAACGCTGCACGGTAAACGTTATTGCTGGAATCGTAGGCTGTTTTGTCAATGGAGCCGAATTCACCAATTACGACAGGGTAGCCTTGGGTCACAAATTTATTGTACATGGCTTGGAACTGGGAATTCAGGTAATCCTCCTGCCCCCAGGACGATTTCTTGGACGGATTTGTAGCGGATGCCCCCCACTGCGTTATGTTCCCCGATTCCTCCCCTGCAAAATCCCACGGGGAATAGTAGTGTGCGGAAATCATGATTCTTTTCTCGGAGCTTGGAATGGTGGAGGAACGGTACGTATCGGTCGGCAGAACAAAGCCGTAATTACCGGCAGTGTAGTCGATATTCGTATTCCAGCCCGGAATCAGCAGCCATCTTGCGCTATTGTTGCCGCTCGTTTGTCTGACCGTATCCACAAAAATTTGATTGTAAGCATTCAGGTTGGCGTAGTACGCGGCGTTCGGATTGCCATAATTGCCGTCAAACACCTCGTTCATCGACTCAAAAATAAGCCGCTCGTCATAGCCCACAAACTTATTGGCAATCTGCTGCCACACAAGCTTGTATTTCTCTTTGATGGCCGTCTGGTTGCCGCTATTCACTAATAGCCAGCTACCCTGAACGGAATTGTATCCGTCCCCGTGGATGTTAATGACCACATACAGGCCTTCGTTATAAGCATAATCTACTACCGTCTTTACCCGGTTAAGCCAAGTTGTATTTATCGTATAGCTGGGAGCGCTTCCAATGTGATTCAAGTACGAGACTGGGATGCGAATCGTTTTGAAGCCTGCAGCCTTCACCTTCTTGATCAGTTCCTGGGTGACAACGGGATTCCCCCACGCCGTTTCGCTTGGAGTACCGTTGTTAGAGGCCTCAAGCTGATTGCCCAGGTTCCATCCTGCACCCATTTCGCTAACGATTTGTGAAGACGACAGGGATCTGAAATCCGAGGTGATAGGGGTAGCCGCAGCTGCTTTTGCACTCCATCCGGTCACAGCAGCCGAAGCCAGCAAGAGTAGAGCTAAACCGTAAAACCCGTATTTTTTCATTTTGGCCAGCATGTCAAAACCTCCGTATAATTTGTGGTTATGCATCATGCGAACGCTATCAACAAACAAAACGATTGGACCGCAAAAAAATCCGAGTGCCCTCCTTCCCAGGAATCTGGTTTCTGCAAAGCCAAGAACCGGATGTCACTATCAGAATAACATATATTTGGAATTTTTAGTATACTTTTAGTAAAAAAATAGAATAGGCTAATAGGATAATCCGCAGTAAAAAGCTCCTGTGAAAACCACAAGAGCTTCTGCCATTCGTCTATGAAAAATCTTATTCCTTACCGGCTTGTTCCGCTCATGCCAGCAATACACCTTCCACCTGGTCCACGATGTAATTAATCCCCGTCGGACCGTAGCAGCCGATCCAGGTAGCGGCATCCACCGCATAAATCTGCGGCTGCTCCTCTGCATGGAGCATGACCCGGGTACTCTCCTCTGTCGCAGATATCTCCTCGTGCACCTGCTCACTGCTAAGCAGAAAATAGTGATCCGCATGCACCGCAGGCAGTCTGTCGACCGGGATATGATAGGCAGTATCGCTGGTATCTGCCACAAAAAGTGGAGCAGGTAACCCCAGATCCCGGTACAGCACAGCACCGGTGCGGTGCGAAGCGGTGTGAACCCGTACCAGCGACTCACGCGGACGGATCAAGGCCACACTCTGACCGGCCAGCACCGCTGCAAGCTCTCCCGACAGCAGGGCTGTCCGGCGGTGGTAATCGGCTATAATGGCTTCCGCCCTAGCCTGCTTGCCCGTTATAATCCCAAAGAGGCGTAATATCGTCTGCCAGCTTTCATTGCGTCTGAACATGAGGGTTGGCGCAATCCGGATTAAGCGTTCATAATACGGGGCGTGCACCTCGGTGCAGACTATAAGATCCGGCTGCAGCGTTCGACCGCTTCCAGGTCCGGGTACTCATAGCTTCCGGTCATTTCCGTAGCCCTAAGCCTGTCCCTGATATATTGGGGAAAATGTAACGAAGTACTGCCCCCCGTGCCAACACTTCCTGCCGGAGCTATATCCAGGGCCAGAAGATGGTCGGCATACTGCACGTCAAGCACAGCGATTCGTCTTGGAGTAGCGGTGACTCCATATTCACCCCGCATATGACAGATTACCGGGCCTTGCAGTGACTCGTATGAGGCAGCATAACGGTCACTCAGTCCGGTGTGAGCCGGAAGCGCTCCAGTTCCAAAAGCGGCGCTTCGCCGGTAAAGCTGCGGAGGAACCCCGTAATATTTCTTAAAAGCCCTGCTGAAGTAATACATATCACGGTAGCCCGTTCTTTCCGCGATCTCACTGATCGGGGCATCGGTATGACGGAGCATCCGCTGTGCGCTCTCCATCCGCAGCCGGATCACATATTCCATCGGCCCGATCAGCTTCTCCTGCTTGAACCGCCGCTGCAACTGTCTTGCGCTGCAGCCGGCAAGCGCAGCCAGTTCTTTAAGCTCCAGTTCCTGGCGATAATGTCCAGCGATATAGGTAGTGACGATATCCACCATATCCGGCCCGGCACCGCCCCGGCCGCGCTCAACCTCCATCATTAGCTCGTACAGCATGCCTTGCAGCAGTGCATTTACATGAAATCGCTCCAGCCCTTCACCCCTGCCCCATTTCGCTTCGATTTCTTCTGCCGTCTGGTGCAGTCCTGCCGGCAGCTCCAAGCGGTGAATAAATGAAGTGTTCAGCGGGTGATTCCGCTGTGGATACTGTTCATGGGCAGAGTCCGTTATTAGGACAGCTTTATAAGTAATCACGGTATAATGAATGCTTTCTGCTCCGGCAGTCAGCGTAAAGGATGAGCCTTTAGCCGCATGGCAGGCAAAAAAGGCCTGGATACGGCAATCCCCGCCATTCATCACAAGCCTTCCCTGCCCGCCTCCTGCCAGCAGCAGCAGATTGGCAGTTAATTCTGTTTCGCTTAGACGCCGCCGGGCGGCACATTACCGCTGCTCACGTCAAGCGTTTTGATTGCCAGATCACTCCATAAACTTGCCTGCTCCCGCAGCGGCATCTTTCTCATCTCCTGACAATAGCATCCTCTTTACGGCCGCTTCTGAACAGAATGCACTATTCAGGGGAAGCAGCCGTTTTAGAGATAATATGTTGCTGTTGTCATTTTAATTGAGATTCATTCTCATTGTCAATTTTCGGACATTTTACACAATATTCTCCCGACATCCGGTAATAGAAGCAGCAAGTGATCCGCTTGCTCTTGGCAACCTGAACCCCGTCATGGTATTCAGTGAAACGTGTTAACGGATTACGTCTCATGCCAAACAAAGAGCCGGGCGCAGTTTGGGTCAGGTAAGTAAAGTCTCCGCTTATCCGCTGCTGTTCCTGCCCGGATTCTTCTGTTCCTGGAGCATACAGCGGGGCTATACGCACCATAATATTTTCCCAGAGTACAGCCATAGAGACAGGGCCCACTGCGGCCAGATTCTGCAGCAGCGGCGTAAGTTGTTCTGCAAACATCACCTTTACCACCTCATCCCGCCATAGTACCCTATCTTCCAGCGGTGCAGCTACCGTCCGCAGTCCATCTAAGGCCAGGAAGGGAAAATGCGTGTCTCCTCGCCCGGCGGATAAATCCGGATGATAGAGAAAGCTATTATTCATTGAAAATGAGACTTCACGGTTATGAAAGGTCATCGCCGTCAGCAGCGGCGCAATCCACAAATATCCGATTCGTTTAGCCAGCATGGAAGCTGCAACCTGTGTATCCGGCGCGCGATATAGTCTTTGAACCAGCTAATATATGCACGGCACACAGCTTCATCATGCAGCTGACTTAGAGCAATCGTGCGGACACTGTCTGCGGGCGGTTCAGCGATCCTTATACGGTAATCTTCCGTCATTTGCTTCCAGGAGGCAGACGACAGATAGCCGTCCATTTAATTCGCTCCCAGCAGTGCTTCTGCAGCCTGATCGACTATGATGTTAATGGCGATCGGGCCATAATAAGCGATCCAGAGCGTTGCATTCACGTCATAGACAAGGTTATTTTTGACCGCATCCATGGACTTCCAGACCGGGCTGTTCGCCAGCTCCTCTGCATCTTTGGCGAACAGATCATCCGACAGCAGGAAATAGCGGTCCGCTCCGATATCTGCGACAGTCTCCATGGAAATCTCAACAGAGGTATCCTCTGTAATGGCTGTGACAAATTCAGGGGCATTCAATCCCAAATCCTCATACAGAATGCTGCCTGTCCGGTGCTCTGGCCCGTGGACACGAATTCCTTCCGGTCTCGGACGAATCAGCGCAACCGTATCATCACCGAGCTTTGCCGTCAGCTGTTCCCGCAGACCGACAATTTTATCCTCGTAAGCCTGCTGTACAGCCACAGCCTCAGCCTGCTTACCTGTTATCTTGCCGATAGTCGCCAGTGTATCCCGCCAGTCTTCGTAGAAATCGAGCACGATTGTCGGTGCTATTTTGCTGACACTCTCATATGCTTCTTCCTGGAAGTCAGTCATCAGAATCAGATCCGGCTTCAGCGCTACAATAGCCTCCAGGTTTGGCTCATCCCGTGTACCGAGGACCTGAACATCGCTCAGCTTATCCATCAGATAATCCGGGAACGTCGCTCCTTTTGCCCCAGCGACAACGCTGCCTGCCGGCTGCTCGCCAAGCGCTACCAGTTGATCTACGAATTTCACATCCAGCGCGGCAATCACCTTCGGCTTCTCATTCAGCGTATATTCGCCCTTCATATGCTTGATGGTAACCGGGAAGGCTGCAGCAGTCTGTGCCTCCGGTGTTGGCGAAGCCTGTGTTTCGGATGCCGGAGACGGCTCGGCCGACGCGGCAGCAGCTGCCTGTGCAGCATTGCCCGTATTTGCGTTCCCTCCATTAGAATTAGAACCGCAAGCCGTAAGTACAAGTACCAGCGCCAGTATCCATACCATTAATAGTGATGATGACTGCCTCTTTGTTGCTCTGTTCATGCTGACTCCCCCTATTTATGTGATAATGATTTTCATTATCAGATTAATAAGGTGAGTATACTCTACCTTTACACACCGGTTCCATGTACTTTTGCGACATTGAAGCCGGATTATTGCGACATTTGTCACTTCAGGAGCGGATCATCATCATAAAAAATCATATGCTCTTTCTCTGCCCGGTAATAGTCCAGCCGGTCCTGCAAATTACCCGTGTGAAACTCAAACAGATGTCCATCCGGGTCGTAAAAGTAGATAGATTCCTTATCTTTGGCATCCCTTACCCGCCCGGGCAGCACCTCAACATGCAGTTCCTTCAGCTTATTCAGCAGATTCTCATAGTCACTTTTATCAATAGTAAAAGCTATATGCGTGTATGTCCGATTGTCCCGGTCACGCACCACATCCTCCTGATTAAGTGCGATCCAGAGCCCGTTCAGATCAAAATAAGCCAGCTTCCTTCCTTTAACCAGTATCCTGGCCCCGAACACCTCGGAATAGAACTTAATGGACCGATCCAAATCCGAGACCGAAAAGCAAAAATGGTTGATTCCCTGGATATTCATGTTTTGTGATCCTTTCGTTTATATGGATTAAGCTATCTCCCTTTCACCGCATCCACAATATATCTCTTCGCCTCCGCAAGGGATAACCGTGCAGAAAGAATGGACACAGCTAATTCTTCCTTTGTCGTTTCATTGAAAACCTGTTTTTCCCCAAGCAAGTCAAGCTCACCCGTCAGCTGATCCAATAAGGAAGGCAGGCCACGATGAACCACTATTATCGAGAACTCCTTGTTCTCGCACTCTACTGCATAATAACTTAATCGCCTATATTCGATACAGACTCGGCCTTGCATGAAATCCACTCCCTTCAGGCACCATCCGAAACACTAAATACAATAGATTCGACTTTCAGGCTGATTTATCCAAAATCTGTTGTACAAACTGCAATAGAATCCCGCTCACCTTCATCCATTCCAGTAACCGAACTCTATCTATGCCATTATATAAAACAAATTATGGTATTTCGTTTCATTTCTATTACATTTCCTTTATTACTCTCTGCCCGCGAAAAAAAGCCCCCGGAACATAGTCCAGAGGCTTCTGCTTATTCCCCTCAGGCCGTAATCAGGTGAATACATATTCACCTTCGCCTACCTGAATGGTCTTACCTTTTAATTCTGCTGACTCTGCTGCAAATATAACCTGCTTGAATTCGTTCTCGTCTCCCTGCACAAAATCAAACGACTGCACTCCAACCTTCAGGCTGAATCTGCCACCCTCTGACTCTGTAACCGGAAGTCCGAATAATGTGCTCCAATGGTTAGCGGCCGCGGCCGGATCGGAGACGCGGAATACCGCGCTCACCATCTCGACTGCTCCTGCAGGGTGAGGCTGGATGATGCCAGAAGCCGTCATGTTGTCCAGCCGCTCCTCATCGGTTCCCGTCCATTGAATGATAAACGGATAGACCAGGCCGGCAAAATCACCGTCAATCGTCATCATCCGCCACTCGATCAGTCTGCCGGCGTTATCCAGACGCTTACCGTCGATGATCGGCGATAAGGACAAGCCCGCAGCGTGCAGGGAAGCTGCTACGGCATCTATATCATCCGTCCGGAGCACCACTCTGCTCAAGGCTTCATGCTCAGGCAGCAGCTGTACCGCATCCCGCACTACGACATTGTGCTCTGTGGCCTTCGCCAGCTCCAGATTCTCAATGCCGAGGAACTCAATGTATGTCAGTCCGAAGTAGCTTAAGGAATTATAGGTTCCCCACGCTTTATGTGCGCCACCTCTGAAGGCAACCAGCCCATGCTGCCGGAAGCTTTCGACCGGCTGATCCAAATCGTTCACATAATGCACCAGGTGATCCCATGTGATGGTAGCCATCATTTCTTCACTCCCAGCTCCGTAGTCCGCTTAACCGCAGCGAGTACGCTGCGCTGAAGTCCGGCCGCAAAGTCACTGTTGTTGAGCTCGTACAAGCCGTGCATGCCGACTCCGCCGGGCGAATTGTTAATATCCAGCAGCTGCCGCGGATGCAGGCCGGTCTGCCGCAGCATCGTAACCGCACCCAGCATATTCTCCAGCGCTACATTCCACGCCTGCTCACGCGGCAGTCCTGCGAGCACACCGGCATCCACAAGGGACTCGATGAAATAATAGATATAGTTCGGTCCTGCAACGCCGTAGCCTGTGAAGATATCGATGTAGCCTTCGTCCAGATATTGAACCTTGCCGAAGCCGAGCAGGAAATCTTCTACCTGTTCACGGGTAGCATTACTGTTCAAGGCAACGCCGCTATAGCCGTATCCCGTATCGGTCAACGTGTTCGGAATAACCCGGACAATCGGGCGTTCGGCTCCAAAATAACCGCCAAGCTGCGCAATCGTCACCCCGGCTACAATCGAAACGATTGTAGCCGCAGGTGCAGCGTGCTGCTGCACAAGCTGACCAAGCGCAGCCAGATCATCCTGCGGACGAACGGCAATCACAATAATGGAAGCTGCAGACAGGCCATGCTCCTGCGAGCTGCCTGTTTTTACTCTGTACTTGTCACTCAGCAGCTGAAGCCGGGCTTCGTTCACATCCGTTACACTGATCTCCTCAGCCGACAGCGTATTATTTGCGAGGCAGGCGCGGATCATCGCTTCCGCCATCTGTCCTCCGCCGATAAAATGAATCTGCTTCTGTGCCACTTACATTCACTTTCCTTTCTTAGTTGTTATCCCATGCTTCCGGCAGAATGAAGCCGTCATATTTGTCCAGGCCCTTGATGTACTCTTCGAACTCTTTTGATTCATAGGCTGCCTTCAGATCCTTGGCCCACTGGGTATTTTCATCCTTTTTGTTAACCGATACGATAATTCTGTGCTGCATAGGTGTGTTCTCGATTTTCAGTGCATCTGTAATTTTTCTGTCCGGCGAGTTAGCAATGTAGTTACCGTTAACCACACCGTAGTCCACGTCCTGCAGGGAAACCAGAATCTGTGCCGGGTCGAGGATTTTGATATCGATATTGAATTTGTCCGGCTCCATGCTGTTGATGTTGAAATCGGCTACACCGGCGCCTTCCTTGATTTTGATCCAGCCCAGCTCCTCCAGAATGCGCAGCGCGCGCTCCTGGTTAACCGGGTCGTTCGGAACAGCTACAGTTGTACCGTCTTTGACATCATCCAGTGTCGTGTGGTTCACGGAATACAGGCCTTGCGGAGCTCCCGGAACATAAGCAATTCCCGTCATGTCTGCACCAATTTCTTCATTGATAGCTTCCATGTAAGCTGTACTCTGGAAAATACTTGCGTCAATCGAGCCTTCCTTCATTGCCGGGTTAACCTGCATGTTCTGTGAGAAGGTTTTGATGTCTACCTTATAGCCTTTCTCTTCAAGAATCGGCAAAATGGACTGTCGGAATTGCTCTTCATAGGTTCCCACACCAAATCCTACGGTGATCTCTTTCTTGTCTTCTCCTGCGCTCTCCGCCTCTTTATTACCGCAAGCGGTCAGCACCGCCATGACTCCGATTAACATAACCAATAATAATTTCTTCATTACCTTCATCTCCTATTCTAATACTGTGTTTTTAAATTGTTCTAACGCCTCATCTGTTACGTTCAGGGGGATCGCACAGTTTGGCGAGAGAATAAACGGCTGGTCCTTCATCAAAGTCAAAGCATCTTTAGCCTGCTGCCTGATCTGGGCAATATCGTTCACGGCGAACAGGCCATGATCGACTCCGCCTACTTTGGTTGCTTTCAGGTTGGCTGCGAGACCCGGATTGCCTTCGGCAACGGTATCCCAGCTGATTCCGTCAATCCGGTAATCATTGAATTTCTCCGGCTGCGAATAGGCTCCGCAGGTATGCAGGATGTTTTTGCCGTAGCTGGCGGCTTCCAAGACAATAGAATCATAAGGTCTCGATAGCTCATCGAACATCGCTTCATCGAACAAACCCCGATGCGCTGTACCCGTCACTGCGTAGAACAAGCCGTCGGAACCCGCGTGCTGCAGTTCTTTTACATAGTCGGCCAGAGTTAGTGAAATCACATGCAGCGCATGATGCGCTGCGGCGCGGTGCTCCTTGAACAGCGATTCCAGGGTTACAGGCTGCTCAATGCCAAATACCGTTTTGGTAACATAAGCGGAGCGCCCTACGATAAACAGCAGCACCGTCAGCGGGGAGAATACCGTCTGAATCAACGGGGTGTCAGGGAGCCCCTGGCGGATCTGTCGGACAGCCTCCAAGTGCTCCTGGAAAACGGCCGTCTCCGCCGCCTTTTTCACCTCTAGCTCCCACAGGTTCTCCGGAGCAGGAATTACAGTTGTTTTTTGCCGGGGAAAAACGGTCTGATAATCTGCAAAATCATACTGGTTGCCCCAGGCTTCAGCCAGATAGGTCGCTCTCGGATTGATTTTGACCCAGTCCCAATCATATTGCTTGGTGAAGGAAATGGTCGTTGCCGCCAAATCCTCTGCTGTCTGTTCCTTGTCGATAAAATGGCGCCATCCGCTGACAATCGGACGATCTGCCCGCTCTCCGGATAATAAGGCTCTGAAACGGTCCTGCTTACTCCAATTACTCATCTGCCGGCTACCTCCAGGTTTATGTAGTGTTTAGTGACGGCGTATTTTGCGCGCCAGCGTGTTGCCTAAAGATTGAATGCCCTGTACCAGAATAATAAGGATAATAACTGTGGCTACCACAACTACTGTGTCAAACCGCTGGTACCCGTAGACGATGGCCAAATCGCCCACCCCGCCGCCGCCGACTGTTCCGGCCATTGCCGTTGCACCGATCAGACCGATCGTTGCCGTCGTTAACGAGAGAATCAGGGATGCGAACGCCTCGGGCAGCAGGAAGTGCCAGATTACCTGAAACGGGGTAGAGCCCATGGACTCCGCTGCTTCGAGAATTCCCGGGTTGACTTCCAGCAGGGAGTTCTCAACCAACCGCCCGATGTAAGGAGCGATGTAGATGATCAGCGGTACAATCGCAGCAGCTGTCCCGATCGAAGTATGAACAATTGCTCTTGTTAGCGGAATAATAGCTACTAGTAAGATGATAAAAGGCAGCGAACGTACGATATTGATGATCGGATTAAGGATGGTATAGGCTGCTTTGTTCTCCAAAATCCCGCCCGGACGTGTGATTACAAGCAGAATCCCAATGGGAATCCCGAGCAGGGAACCGAAAAACAGGGACACGCCCACCATTTGAATGGTTTCAATAAAAGCTGTTAAAAACTGCTCACCGGTTACTGTGGTCGAGAACACGCGGATCCACCTCCTCTACGTCTACTCCATTGCTTTTCAGGAATGATACTGCCTTATTAATCTCTGCTCCCTCTCCATCCAGCTGAATAATTACGGTTCCAAGGGTCTTCTCCTGAATCTCTGTCGTATTTGCAAATAATATATTGACCTTGACCTCGTTCGCACGGATCATCTCATAGAGCAGCGGTTCAGTGGTTGTGGCTCCGACGAAATTCAGTTTGCAGATCCTGCTGCCGGGTCCTGTTGTTATTGATTTTTGTACACTTGGCGTTATGGTATTTTGAATAACGGTTTTCACAAAATTTTGGGTGGTCGGATGCTGCGGATGTCCGAATACGTCCAGTACGCTGCCTTGCTCGATGATCGTCCCTCCTCCATCACTGCCACCTTGTTGCATATCTCCTGGATGACCGACATTTCGTGTGTAATGATCATCACGGTAATCTTATATTCCGCATTGACCCGCTTCAGCAGCTGCAAAATCGAACGGGTGGTCTGCGGGTCGAGGGCAGAGGTTGCTTCATCACAGAGGAGAATCGACGGATTGGAGGCGAGCGCTCTGGCAATCCCGACACGCTGCTTCTGACCGCCAGACAGCTCATTCGGGTAGCTGCCGGCCTTGTCGCTTAGTCCAACGAACTCCAGCAGTTCCGTTACCCGCTTGCGGATTTCTTCTTTGCTCTTTTTGAGCAGGACCAGCGGAATCGCAACGTTATCAAACACTTTTTTGGATTCCAGCAGGTTGAAGTGCTGAAAGATCATGCCGATATTTTTTTTGGCCGCACGCAGCTCTTTGACGCTATAGGCTCCAAGATCATGTCCATCGACCAGCACCTGACCTTCGGTTGGCCGCTCCAGGTAATTAACCAAGCGGATAAGTGTACTTTTGCCGGCGCCGCTATAGCCGATAACGCCGAAGATGTCGCCCTTTTCAACCTTCAGGCTTACCCCCTTCAGGGCATCAATCGTGATCCCTTTCCGGGTGAATGTTTTGTGGACATTTTTTAATTCAATCATGTTCATTCCCCCTTATGCTTGCAGCTTCTCCAGTGCCCGTTCTGCCAACGCTGCAAAATATTTAGCTGCCGGCAGGATCGCCGCCTCATCTACATCAAACTGCGGGTGATGCAATGCATAGCCCGGTCCGGCTCCGATATTTACGAACGCCCCGGGAATTTGCTGCAGATACAGTGCGAAATCCTCTCCGCCCATCTGCAGCGGAATATCCTCGACCTTGTATCCTGCGTTCGACGCGACCTGTTTCGTAAAATCAGCCCATTCTCCATGATTCACCGTTGCCGGCGGCCCCGGATACCAGAGCAATTTAGCCTCAGCGCCGGCTGCTGCCGCAATGCCTTCGATGATACGCGTCATCTGAAGCGGAATTTCACGGCGGATCTCCTCATTGTAAGTCCGGACTGTACCTTCCAGCTCAACCAGCTCCGGAATCACGTTCCAGGTGAAGCCTCCGTTAATTCTCGTCACGCTCAACACAACCGGCTCAATTGCACTGCTCTGGCGGCTTACCACCGTCTGCAGCATCGTAATCATTTGCGCCGCAGTGACAATCGTGTCCACCCCTTTTTCAGGATTAGCCGCATGGGCACCGACACCTTTTACCTTAATTTCAAACCGGTCTACACCTGCTGTCAAAGCTCCTGACCTTGTTCCAAAGGTTCCTGTAGGCAGTTCCGGTGAATTATGTAATCCGAATATGGCAGCTACGTCATTCAGACCTCCGGATGCCAGTACACTTTCCGCCCCGTGCCCTGTCTCCTCCGCAGGCTGGAACAACACTCTGACCCTTCCCGGCAATTCATTCTCACGGGCTTTCAGCAGCAGTGCAGCCCCTAATATGACAGCAGTGTGGAAGTCATGGCCGCAGGCATGCATTTTTCCCGGTATATCTGAAGCATAAGGCAAGCCTGTATGCTCCTCGATCGGCAGCGCATCAATATCACAGCGTATAGCAACTATCGGCCCGTCTCCCTGTCCGATTTCGGCAATCAGTCCGGTTGCCAGAGGCAGATCTAAAATATGTATGTGAGCATCTGTCAGCCAGGCGCGCAGCTTCTCAGTTGTTCTGAACTCTTCATAGGACAGCTCAGGCTCCCGGTGCAGATTTCTCCGCACCCCGATTAACTCGGCCTCCAGCTCCTGATCATTTTTATAGGTTATGCTCATAGGTTCATAACTCTCCTTTCCGTTGACAGAAGCTTAGGCTTAGACCTCCGCAATCCCTCTCATCCGCTCAAGTGCCGTAGCCAGACTGTTTAAAATGTGCTCCCGCATCGCTTGCTCTGCGCCGTCTTCATTTCTGTCCGCGATCATCTGCAGAATGTAGTTATGCTCTTCATCCGCTTGTGTATTCCAGTCCCCGTGCAAAGAAACATAACGGCAATAACGGAGCGAGCGGTCTCTAAGCTGGTTCAGCACCTTCTCAAAGGTAATAAGCCCGCTTATTTCCGACAGATAATCATGGAATTCAAAGCCGTAGGAGACGAAGTCCTGTTTCTCGCCGAGCTGAAAGGATTGCTTGATATGCGTCATCATCACCGTCAGCTTCTGAATATCTTTATCCGTAGCATTTCTCGCTGCACTTCTGGCAATATGCCCTTCGAGCATGCTGCGAATCTGAAAAATCTCCTCAACCTCTTTAAGCGATAACGGAGCCACCTTCAACCTTCCATTGGGCTGACGGACTAGAAAATCCTCATTCTCCAGTCTCTGAATCGCTTCTCTGAGCGGAGTCCGGCTGACTCCCAGCATAGCCGCCAGGCTTTCTTCATTGACCGCCTGACCCGGCTCCAGGTCGTTGTTTATAATTTTTTGCTTCAAGGCATAGTAGGTATTATCCTTTGACAGCCTTCGTGATCGTAGTTCCATACCTCTGATGCTCCCCTGTATGAGAATTTACTTGATATCATTAAATATAATTGTATAATTGTATACAATTATTATTTTAGCGCTTTAACGGAGTAACTGCCTGCTAGTTTGGAAACTTTTTTCTTCTTTCAAGCTTTTTTTCATACTATAAACCTATTATTCACACTAGTCAAGTATGATTTATAGGTGATAGAAAAGAGGCTCATCTCTCCTCTATTACAGTGTCCTGACAGTGATTAAAATTACAAAATTGAAAGTGAAGGGTTATATGAAGAATAAGAAATTTAAAGTGAACGAAATAATGGATGCTTTATCTAAATCTTGGTCTATAGACTCAAGTTCAAAATGGAGCGAGAACAATCCTGCAAAGGGACAATGTGGTGTAACCACCCTAGTAGTGAATGATTTATTAGGCGGGGAAATTTGTAAAACTAAATTGCCTGATGGGTGGCATTTTTATAATGTAATAAATGGAAACCGTTATGATTTTACAGCTTCTCAATTTACGGAGGATATTATATACACGGATCTGCCTTCGGATAGAGAGGAAGCATATGAAGACACTAATGGAAATCAGTATAATCATCTTAAGCAAAACATGCTAATCAATCTAGGCACTAATCACTAGTTGAAAACACCGATGTAAACTAATTACTTCTAGGAAGTTGCCCTTTAAGCATACAAAAAAGACCTCCGTCAGCCAACGACAGAAGCCTAATCCTTTACTTCTTTCACCATCTCACAACGACATTATGTAGATCCTAAACCTTGAACAGCACAATAATTTCAGTCAGCAGCACCAGACCGGCCGCGGATACACCGAACGAGTTGATCAGCGTTAACGCCTCCGGATAGCTTTCTTTGCGGAATTGGGAGCACAAGGAAACAGTCCACAGAACGGTGAAAAAAAGCCCTGCCGAACCGCATCCCTGCTCTGCCAAGGCTCGTCTTCTGCGCTTAAAGAAGGAGCCCAGCCCCGCAAAAGTGAACAGCATATAAATGACAAGCTCAGCAGTTGAAATGACGATAATCTCTCCGGCCGAAAAAAGATGCATTAAAGCGTACTGAATGCTCAATCCCATAAACACAAGCAGGTTAAAGGAAGCTTTACTTAAGCTCAAGTCCTATTCCTCCATTTGCGTATTAATGTACAGCAGCATTTAGATAACGCTTACATTATAACTGCAAACGGTTTCCTTTTCTGTGATTTATGATTCTCTGTACCTAATATTTCTCAGGCAGCACTCTACCAGGCCGAGACTATAATCAGTACGAATTGACAGTCGCTATTTACGTATTCTTCGTAAGTCTGAACATTGACCACCTTTTCCTGCTTCGCCTGTTACATTCATTTACTATCCCCCTGTCATCCAAGCGCAACTATAAGACTGCTAAGCAGCATTAATATCGAAACAGGTGCCCAGATTCTACGTTCCCGGACGCTTTTGGTAATAAGATTTAGAACAGACGCAATCACGGAAAAAGCAACCACGAACCAGACCGCCACATCCGCAAACTCCCGCCAGCCGGGCAAAAGCATCTCTGCTTTACTCAAAACAATTAGCGCGAGCAGAGCCAGAATGACGATCTGCACCAGGCATGCCGCACGCATAGGAGCCGGAAGCCTGCCGGAAAATTTCCCGCCCATCGCATACTCTCCCCAGGGCATACCTGCAGCTAGTGCTGCCTGAAACAGAATGACTATGCAGATCAGGACTGAAAAGACAGTTGCTGCTAGGGACAGGGTCATTGTTGTTGCCTCACTCTCTGGATGGGTTTGTTAGTACAAACGAATAGTTCAATCCATTTTCACCAAAACTTTATTATATATTTGTGTTACCTCGGCATATCCGACTATCCTGCTTCCCTCCTGAATGGTTAATATTCGGCCTATCCATAACGTTTGAGGGTAATATTCCGGAGTTATGAACGTAATAGTCCCCATTACACTATCCCCTGGCTGCACCAGAACATCACCATAATATTTATGTATACCAGTTGTTAAATAATCATCTTTCATCAAGTGTGCCGGACGGTAGCCTGAGCGTGCCGGCCTATCCCGGCCACTGCCTTTCCCGTCACTTTTCAACAAGGTTATTTTTGCAGCAATATGTGGTAAGTAGAAAACCACCCGTCTACCTCCCCTTCACTGTAAACTTTTCCTTGACGGTCCCATTACCAAATTCTGTTATAATGTGATTACTTACTTCTGCCCGTATGATTCTATTTCCACTACAATCTATAAAGTAATATTCGTCCTCTGCATAACCGGATTCTGATTCTTTATTAGAGACTTTCAAAACTCCTGTAACGGGAATTTCAAATACATACTGATTATTAATCAATTCAATATAGGGATAAGAATCCTGTCCAAAAATAATTTCAACCGGGCCGGCAAATCCATCAGGAATTAAAAATATACATTGCGGACCTGTATCCACCGGCATAGTTTCATAATCTTTATAGTAATCAATTTCATGATAAACCTGAATTGACGTAGATTTGATTTCTTTCAGAAAGAACCTGTTACAATTGTTGCAGCTCCATAACTCTCTGGGCGCATCGGGTAATTCATTTGCAGTTTCGGCATCCGACGTATATCTATCCATTTCTATATCAGTATACGCAACGTACTGTGCAAAATTAGTATGTTCTCCACATAAACAACTGGTAAAATGATCAATCTCTACATCTTCCAGAGCAAACATCTTATCTACTTTGTTTTTAAAAGAATATACTCTTTCGCATACAGGACATTTCCAGATATCATAGTCCTTATCTATTAAATACACTTCCGTATGATTGTTCACAGCATTAATCCAAGTCTGATTCTTAAATACATGGATTTGAACATCATTGGGTACTAAACCATTTCCAAGAACTTCACCACAGTTACACCTGAAGTGCGCCATAACGTATGCTCCTTTTCTAATTTTTGTCCTTTATCTCGCGAAGCGTTTCTTCGATGGCTTCCATTTTTCTTAACATTTTCGCCTGATTCCCAAGCAAGCCCGATAAACCTATGACAACAATAATAATAAGGAGAATTTCCAATTTCACCCCTCTCTCCTCAATCAGTTGAAAAATCTTCGAGTCATATTCCATAGTTGGTTGTTGTGGCGGCCATAAAAATTTAAATTTCCTAATGAAAATATTTAACTTACAGGTAGGTTCATTTAACCATACCCTTTCAATCAGCACGATCGATTATCTCTGTGAATTCCTGATTTAGCCCCGTTGATTTACCAATGTTACTAAGTCCCCAACGTGCGAAATTAGCAGCCTCTTCCGTGTTTCCGAGAAAAGCATGTGTGCGTGCAATCAATAAGGCTAATCGTACATTCAATGGTGCTCCATAACGGTCCAATCTCTTTGTTCGGTGAGATAATTCCTTCGTTGTTATAGAGTTTATCGGGTTAGGGAAGTCTCTGAATTGTGAGAAGTACATTGTGCCTTGGCTAACAATCATGCCTTTCATTTTATCCAATACAGCCTTTGATTCATCCTCTGTATCACCATACCGAAACCAAACTTCATTTGCTTTCTTATTAAGAATTTTTGATTGAAACCATCCTAACTCATGAATAATGCGGGTTCTAAATTCACAGTCATAAACGGTTAGTTTACTAGCTGGAATAAATTGTCCACTCGAATTCGGGAGGAAATCAAAGTGGACTCCCAGTTCCACAACGCAAGAACCGCCGTACTTATCAGCCTGGATCACAATAGTATAAATTACGTGGTTTTGATCAACTCTCACAAAATGATGATCTGTTCCGGAAAAACCAAGCTCATGTAAAGCCGGGGCCAGATATTTCTTGATTAGCTTTCTGAAATCACTGGTTTTCATTATTGAAGTACCTCTTGGCTAATTTCCAGCCTAAAAATTGATTTATATCACTTATTGCATCTATAATCGTTCCTCTGTATTCTTCATTCTGTCTTAATTCCTTTAAAATAATTGGCTTTATTATTCTTTTATCAAGCTTCCCCTTTGTCCTTGCAATATGAGCTAATCCGAATACAGCATTTGCTCTAACATGAGCATCTTTATGCTGGGCTAATTCCAAACACAAATTCTGAGCTATTTTCCAACTATGGTAATACAGGCCCACTGATATTGGTAAAAGAATCAACTCCTCAATGACTTGTTGATCTAGAATTTCTTTAATTTCATGCTCAGTGTATTCTCGTATTTCTTGGTATCTTCGTTCCATTTGAATGCTCCCGAAAATTAGGTTTTAATCTTGGATATTCTTAATCTTTAATCTTTAATCTTTAATCTTTAATCTTTAATCTTTAATCTTTATTTTGAATACTCAATAATTGAAGCATGCGGGATCTCGCCGACCTCTCCTACCAAGGTACGAAAAGCCATGCCGTGTCCGGCGATGATGACCTTTTGAAATCCGGAATACTTGTCTATTACCTGATCCATCCGCTTCTTTAGCAGCTCTTTAGATTCCCAAAGCCTGGGCTCCCCGGGAGGATACACTCCATGATTCGCATCATAATCGTCCCCGAGTTCTTTAAGCCTCTCTAATGAATCATATTCAAAGGTTAGGTCTGGCTGCCATTCTCTTAAATCGAATTCTATCCTTATGTCTAAACCAAGTTCTTTAGACAGTATAGCAGCTGTCTGTAACGCTCTTGGATAAGGAGAAGAGAGTATAATTTCGGCTTGTTGTAAACGATGATCCTTTGCTGCCGCATATACCTGGTCCACTCCTGTGTCCGTAAGAGGAACAAGGTCCCGGCCATGCCCTTTTAGATTATATTGTTCGTTGATATCCCACTGAGGTTCGCCATGCCGAATAAGAAAGAATTGAGTCACTGCAAATCCCCCATACATCCATTTTTTGTATTACTTATTTCGCCTCTACCACTGCGCATTCCTTCTCTGAAAAATAGTCCTGTGCTTACCCTGCTCAACATCACATCACCGCCGCACTCAATATACTATACTTGTTCTTTTAGTTGAACTTTACTAGTGAAGAAGGCACGTCAGCATGACATTCATGAGTTGCTATCAGTTAGCACAATTCCAAAACATATTTGATGAAAAGGAGTACACCAAATGAGTAAAGGTATACGCATAGAGGGTTTTATTTTCGCAAAAGATGGTGATATCGACCCAGATGTGTTTTATGAAACGTTTATTGACCTCATAGAAGCAAAAGGCTGGCTTTTTGGCGGCGGGGTCAGACCTAGTAATGAGGATGAAGAGTAACGGCACAAGCGAATATGTACACACTTCTATAACCTGCCAACAACCCAAAAAGCACCGGAAACCCGCGGCTCTTTCCCGCTTTTCCGATGCTTTTTACAGACATATCACGCCGTTGAACAGGCTAACTATTATACAGGCCCCTGCCGACAAAATTGGCACTGACCGGCTCTTTTCCGATCTCCCGCGCCCAGATTGAGAGCTGACCGATGTGGTGGATTTCGTGGGAGATCAGGTGCCGCATGACTTCGCCGCATGGATGGGGCACCTCTCTGCCGTCATCCAGAATGTCGATCATCATCCGGTTCTCCAGACTTTCATTCCAATTATGGAAAAACGGGGCAAGCTCCGCATGGCAGCGCTCCGAGAACTCTTTTACCAGCTGCACGCTGGCCACCTCCCCGAAGTCAGGAATATAAATCTCACGCTGCTCTATTCCGCCGCAAATCCAGCCGTACTCCACAGCAACAATATGGTAAAGCGTTGGCAGAAAATAACCGATACCGCCGGTACGTTTCCTCATCAGCTCCTCCATACTCACCGTTTCACACCAGTCGAACCATTCCTTGCGGACCTGCCAGTTATATTCGAACAGCTTTTGCATGGTCAGAGCCTCCTGTAAACGTATTGAACTGCGGAATAAGCGCAACAAATCTATGGCTGCATTTGCATTAATAATCCGCTGACAGCATTCCCTCTATACGGTCAATCAGCTGGTGCAGCCCCGCTTCATCACCTGCATACTGGCGGACATCACTTCCAAGCAGCTCATTAACCCGCTCTCTGACAAAAGTAAGGCTGTAAGCTGCACCATTGTATTGTCCTGTGTGATCAGCTAGGCTGTACGTTATGCTATCGACATTATCAATCAGGCTAAAGAGCACAATCGAATTATGGTAAAAAGCATCCCCGCTGATCGCCCTGTTTCGGGTCACCCCGGCAGCGTCATTCAGTTTATACTTGATGGTCAAACCGTACGGCGGAGCCACCGTCTGAAGCTCCATTCCCTGCCCTTCCAGACCTTCAGGTACCGGCAATGCGCCGATCAGCCCGCCAACCTTGCTGGCAGCTCCCACATAGGGGGTGCGGTTCTTCAACAACTGCTCCACACTGTATCCATTATAAGGAAGCTGTTCAGGTGACGCTACAGGCTTAGGATTCACTATACAGACTGCCAGAATAACGGTTATAAAGACAAAGGCTGTCGCGGTGATCCAGGGTGAGGGCTCGCGGTAGGCGAGTACATTTTTAATTCTGGATTTTACATTGCCTTCTCCAAAAGCAAGCGGACTGCCGGAAGGCATTCCACTTCTCCCCGCTGCAAGAGTTAGTAATGAGGTAGAATAGCTCCCTTTAATCCCGCTCCCCAGCTTCCGGACCACAGCTTCATCGCAGGACATCTCCATATCTTTGCTCATGAGCGCATACGACAGCCACATCAAGGGATTGAACCAGTGAATGATCAGCAGCAGAAAGGCAAAGGGTTTGATCAGATAATCCAGCCTGCGGATATGTGTCTGTTCGTGCAGTACGATATAAGGCAGCTCCTGCCTGCTCATTCCCGCCTGAATGTAAATCTTCGGCTTAATAAATCCGCATACAAAGGGTGCCGCAATCTGATCAGACTCAAAAATATTCTCTTTAACAAGCGTAGCCGTACGCAGCTTAACAGTAATCCGCACATACGATACAACGCTGTAGAGTAAAAGAACGGCTGCACCTGCCAGCCAGATTATACTTCCCGTCCACAGGATAAGCTGCAGCGGATTTACACTTGCCATCGGCGCCGCTTCCGGGAAAGTGCTGTTGATCAGCCGGCTGATTCCGCCAATCCCTGTATCCACAGCCGGCTTCATCTGCAGCCCGATATCGGCAGGAACAAATTCGATTACTCCAGTTCCCGCCTGGCCCTGGCTCCGGGGCTGGAACAGCCGCAACAGGCTGAAGCCTGAAGTGAAGGTGACAGGGAATACGAGTCTGACCAACACAGCCGACCATAGCAGGTAGGAGAATATTTTGGGGACACGGCGCAGAAATAACCTCGTTAAGATCACCGCTGCTGCTACATAGCCGGCTGCAATGCTCATATTAAGGACGGTGACGAACAGGCCCGTAATCATCGGGTCGCCTCCTCAATAATCCGCTTCAGCTCCTCGGCCTCCTTTTCAGACAGCTTCTTTTTGCCAAGAAAAGCAGTTAAAAATTGCGGCAGCGATCCGCCGAAGGCTTTTTCCACTACCGTCTGGCTTTCGTATTGCTGGGCCTCTTCTTTTTTGATAATGGCGGTAACGGTTGCGTCTTCGTTCTTCAGAATTCCCCGCTCGCATAGCTTCCGGAGCACCGTATAGGTCGTTGACTTCTTCCAGCCCAGCTTACTCTGGCTCAGCTTAACCAGCTCTGTTGAATTAATCGGCTCGTTATCCCAGATCAGGCAGGCGAATTTGTACTCGGCATCAAACAATTTGTAGGTTTCCATGCAGCTCCTCCTCTTTGTAAGTTTACTACAGTAAACCTCATGACTCGAGTCTATTGCAGTAAACCTCAAAAGTCAAGCCGCTGCTCAGCCCTTTAGCGCACTCATTGGCATTGCTGATCTGGAAATCCTGGTCAGCCTGGCACCAAGCACAACAAACCAAGCCGCAAAAGCCAGCTGACATACAAACATTACGGTTGTCCCGATCAGCCAGGGAAAAGATCCGATCAGATCAAGTATCCCGGCAGCAAAACCCAGATAGGCGGCGGCCTTACCGAGGGGGCTTTTTAAAATGACTAGGCTTAGGACAATCGTTGAGATCCCCATGATGAGCGCCGCTGTATGCAGCCCGCCGTAATATAAGCTGAACATCAGCTTTAGGCTCTCGGCGGATATTTCAATATGGAAGACAGGGTAAACCAGCCGCCCCAGGATGATGACAAGCAATATGTAAACGGGAATGCTAAGCGCCAGAAGTGCGCAGCCCAGCAGGGTTTTTGGCAAATCTGTCTTCACCAGAACTTGGTATAGTGCAGCAATAGCCGGTATCAGACACAGCGGGGCAAAGAACAGCAGCTCGTCCGCCATGGACAAATTAAATTTCCACTCGGCCAGCCATGCCATCAGCTCAGCATCCGTAGTCGCTCCAGGGGCAGGCACCGGCAGCATAAACAGAAATTGGATGAAAAAGAGGACTCCCGCCAGAATCAGCGCGATCCCTCCAAACTTTACGACACCTTGCTTCAATTGCATGTGCTTCAGCTCCATCCCCGGTTAATTTGGAGGTAAGGCTTAATTGAACAGCTCCAAAAGATCGCTCAAACGGTTAATCGTATAATCCGGATCTCGAACCTCTCCAAAGCCGTAGCTGGCAAAAACAAACGGGATTCCGGCGAATGCAGCCGCTTTCTGGTCTCCCGCTGTATCTCCCACGTAGACGGGACTCTCCAGCTTGTTTCTTTGCATGATCAGCCTGATGTTCTCGCCTTTGGACAGCCCGGTCCGGCCCGGATTCTCATAGTCCGCGAAAAACCTGCCCAGCTGATGGTACTCATAAAATGCCTCGATATATCCCTTCTGGCAGTTGCTTACGATGAACAGCTTGTATTTTGCCGATAAAGCCGTAAGTACTGCTTCCAGCTCTTCATATAATGATCCGCCCTGCTTGACGAGGTAATGGCACTCCGCTTCACAGCACTCGTCCAGAAGTCTTTGTTGCACAACCTCTTCCAACCCGGGAAGCAGGATTTTGCCAACCTCGGCAGGCTGCAGGCCCATTATTCCCTGTAAACTCTCCTTCGTAATAACATGCGGAACGTCCCTATACCTGCGCAGCACATCATTCCACGCTACCGTCACCACATCCGAAGAATCCCACATCGTCCCGTCCAGATCAAAAATAATGCTGTCCATGTTAGCCTCCTGCTATAGTTATTTGCTTCTTGAGCGTATATAAAAGAATTCCTTCCCCGCATACTACAGCGCCAAGTTTACCTTTACTTATCCATCCCATTCTTCCTTACCTGATATTCAGCCAGTAACGAGGCAAGAAATGGCTCCAGCTCATCATCCTCCAGATGAAATAAATCAACAATATTATATGGGAACAAAATCCCCCTGCTTTCCTCTTTTTCAAAAAGCTCACGTCTGCCGAATGCATTATTGGCCTTAGAGTATTTGCTCTCGAGCATAGCTATCAATTGAAAAAAACGCATATCAGGCTCCTGCTTCCATAACTGCTGCACCATACTCATTATCCGCTCTATTCTCTCCGGATCGCGCATCCTCTCTCCCCCTAGTTTGTGATATACAAACATAATATCAGCTGCCGTCTCATTTACATATATAGGATTGTGCAATCCGCCGCTTCCACGCAAAAACGGGCCGCCTCACCGAGGCAGCCCGTCACACGCATTACATATTAGAATACTTTTGTCGTCCACGATTCGCAGTTCCAGGTATCGGTTACGATGTCGCGGTAGAATTCCGGTTCGTGGGAGATCAGCAGGATGCTGCCCTTGTACGCTTTGAGCGCACGCTGCAGCTCGTCCTTGGCGTCTACGTCAAGGTGGTTCGTCGGCTCATCGAGTACGAGCAGATTGGATTCGCGGTTGATCAGCTTGCAGAGCCGGACTTTGGCTTTTTCGCCGCCGCTCAGAACCGCAATCTTGCTCTCGATATGCTTGGTGGTCAGGCCGCACTTGGCAAGGGCGCGCGGATTTCAAACTGGGTGAAGGACGGAAACTCGTTCCAGATCTCCTCGATACAAGTGTTGTAGTTGGCTTCCTTCATCTCCTGCTCGAAGTAGCCGATTTCCAGCAGATCGCCCAGTCTGGCGGAACCGGAAATAGTCGGGATCTGGCCGAGAATGCTGCGCAGCAGCGTCGTTTTACCGATACCGTTGGCGCCGACGAGAGCGATCTTTTGTCCGCGCTCCATGCTCAGGTCAAGCGGTCTTGAGAGCGGGGAATCATAGCCTATTACAAGATCCTTCGTCTCAAATACAACCTTGCCTGAAGTACGGCCCTGCTTGAAGTTAAACTGCGGCTTCGGCTTCTCCTTAGCCAGCTCTATAACTTCCATCTTGTCCAGCTTCTTCTGGCGGGACATCGCCATATTCCGGGTAGCTACGCTCGCCTTGTTACGGGCAACGAAGTCCTTCAGGTCGGAAATTTCCTGCTGCTGGCGCTTAAAAGCAGACTCAAGCTGCTGCTTCTTGGCCTCGTACACCTGCTGGAAATACTCATAATCGCCTACGTAACGGGAAAGCGACTGATTTTCCATATGATAGATCAGGTTAATTACGCTGTTCAGGAACGGAATATCATGGGAGATCAGAATGAAGGCATTCTCGTATTCCTGCAGATAGCGCTTCAGCCAGATAATGTGCTGCTCATCCAGATAGTTCGTCGGCTCATCAAGGAGCAGAATGTCAGGTTTCTCCAGCAGCAGCTTCGCAAGCAGTACCTTGGTCCGCTGTCCGCCGCTCAGATCGTTTACATCCTTGTCCAGACCGATGTCGGTCAGTCCCAGACCGCGGGCCGTTTCGTCGATTTTGGCGTCGATCATATAGAAATCCTGGTTAGTCAGCGTATCCTGGATGGTGCCGACATCCTCCAGCAGCTGCTCCAGCTCCTCAGGAGTCACATCGCCCATCTTGCCGTACATATCGTTCATTTCCTGTTCCATATCAAACAGATACTGGAAGGCACTGCGCAGCACATCACGGATCGACTGTCCTTTGGTCAGTACGGCGTGCTGATCGAGATATCCTGCACGCATGCGTTTGGCCCATTCAACCTTGCCTTCGTCCGGCTGAAGCTTGCCGGTGATGATGTTCATGAAGGTAGACTTACCTTCACCGTTGGCCCCGATGAGACCGATATGCTCACCCTTCAGCAGGCGGAAGGATACATCCGTGAAAATAGCCCGGTCACCAAACCCGTGACTCAGCTTCTCTACATTTAATATGCTCATGAAGTTAACACCTTTTCCTTTACAAAGTATACTCGTCATATTATAAAGGTTTTGGTGCCGCAACTCCAGAACGGTTTTCAAATTCAGAAAGAAGATGTATTTTAATTGATTTTTACATAGGAATTTTCAGTATTTTCAGGTAATCTAATAGAGTTGAATTCCGGACCTGCAATGTAATAGAATGAACTAATTAAAGTGAAAAGGATGCGCATAAGCAATGCGGTTGAAAGAACCACGCACACTCAGTAAAAGATCCATACTCTTCTTCTCTATCATTATGCTGGCGAAAAGCTACTTTGCCTGGTATTACCTGTTCGAGGACGGGCCGACCTGGAGTACCTGGTTCAAAGAAATCCCCTTTGTCCTGATTATCTTCTGTCTGATTGAGTGGTTCGCCACCAAGCGGAAGATTGCTATTTACATGCTCGTCAATCTATTAATTACCGTTTTATTTTTTTCTCTGATCGTCTATCACAATCATTTCGGCATTATAGCTACTTCGCAGGTAATCGGCCAGGCTAAACAGGTCGGTGCGGTCAAAAAGAGTATTTTCGCCGTTATCCATCCGCAGTACATGCTGATCTTCCTGGACATCATTATCATCAGCCTGATCATGTTCAGCCGCAAGAAGGCACTGGCCTGGAAAAAAGCGATGTCGCGCCGCAGCAACCGCAAGGTTGTAGCAGCTCTCTTCTGCATCTCGCTTGTCATCTGTATGATGAATATTTTTCCGAACAAAGCCAGTATGAACGAGACGGTTCAGGCAGAGCAGATGGGTATTCTGAATTATGAAGCCTATGCTCTGCTGGCAGGCCAGGAAGAAGAGCTGATCGACAGCTCAGCCATCACGCAATCTGTGATTGATCAGACCAAGGGCATCACAGCCAAGTCTACTCCGATCCTGTATGGGGCAGCCAAGGGGAAGAACCTGGTCATCATTCAAATGGAATCCTTCCAGAATTTCCTGGTTCATCTGTCGATTGACGGTCAGGAGATCACACCGAACATGAACAAGCTGGCGGACAGCAGCATCTATTTCCCGCGCTTCTTCCAGCAGGTCGGCCAGGGCAACACCTCGGATGCGGAGTTTATCGTCAATACTTCGTTTTATGTACCGCCGGATGGTCCGGCAACCGAGATTTATGCGCCAAAAGAGCTGCCAAGCTTACCTAAGCTGCTGCAGGAGCAAGGCTACGATACCGCCACCTTCCATACGAATGAAGTGGATTTCTGGAACCGCGGCGAGCTTTACCGGGCACTTGGTTTTAACCGTTACTATGATAAAGCTTTCTTTGGCGAGGACGATACGGTTTTCTACGGTGCCTCTGATGAAGTGCTCTATTCCAAAACTTCTGCAGAGCTGGCCCGGATGAATGAGAGCAGCGAGCCGTTCTATTCCCATGTCATCTCGATGTCTTCGCACAATCCGTTCACCATTCCGGAGAACAAGTACCAGATGAAGCTGCCGGAGCGGTATGAAGGAACGTTCGTCGGTGATTACATCCGTGCCCAGAACTATGCGGACTACGCGCTGGGACAGTTCATCGCTGAGCTCAAAGAGAACGGCGTATGGGATGACAGTCTTGTTGTACTCTACGGGGATCACCGCGGCCTGCCGATTTTTTCGCTGAAGGATGAGGATAAGGTCCTGCTGGAGGAGATTCTGGGAAAAGAGTACACCGAACGCGATCTGATCAACATTCCGCTGATTATTTCCTCTGCCGGCGTACCTGTTCCGAGTGTACAGAACCAGCTGGGCGGTCAGGTGGACATCCTGCCTACTGTAGCCAATCTGCTTGGTGTTCCGCTGGACAACCATATTCACTTCGGTCAGGATATTCTAAACCAGAGAGAGTACAATCTGCTGCCGCAGCGTTATTATCTGCCGACCGGGTCCTTTGTCAATAACGAGGAGCTGTTCCTGTCCGGCAGCGGATTCGAGGACGGCCAGCATTATACGCTGTCCGGCGACGGCGACAAGCCGCTGCAGTCCACCGAAGAAGAGTTCAACTCCGCATTGAAACTGCTTCAGCTGTCTGATAGCTACGTGTCGCAGCTGCCGGACCGCGAAGTTGCTGAGGAATAAGACCTTTTAAATAGAAACAGCCACTCCTGTCAGACCGGCGGGGGTGGCTGTTTTTGGTTCTATTGCTTTAGAAGCAGGTATACGAGCTGATCCGGTTCAAATCAATGCCGAAGTAGGCCCAGGAGAAACCGAACCATCTGAAGCCGGCAACAGAATTACGTCCGACGAATACAGGGAAGAACCAGAATTGCTCGCCGTTGTTCAGCCATACATAGGTGTTGCGGAACAGGCAGCGTCTGATCCCGCCGGGATCGACGGCATATGCGGTAGCCGTCATTTGCGGTACGAATTGCGGCGGTGGAGCCGTTGGCGCTTGAGCACCGCCAGGTCCGCCCCCTGGACCTCCTGGTCCTCCCCCCGGTATCCCCGGAAATCCGCCTGGAAACCCTGGCCCTCCCGGTCCACCTGGTCCTCCCGGGAATCCCGGAAATCCTTGGCCGCCACCCGGCCCTGGAAAAAATCCCATATGTGATCGCTCCTTTTTCATTGAGTAGGCATAATCATCATATGCATTTGCGGAGAAGACGACTGGGCGGATGCCAATAAAACTCCTCGGGCTGCCAAAGCTGAGCTGCAGGGAAATAGGCTGGCGATCCGCGGGCCAGCTCATACAATGGACGGCACTTCATCTAAGAGGAATTGCTTCACACTAACCAATCTTACTCACATTGTAATTGATTGATCAATTACTTTTATCCGAGAAAATTATTTCTTTTTCTGCAATTCCCGAATGGTCGCCGTGATACCAACCTCAGGTCTGGTTGCCGGAATAGCCCCGACATGGCGTTGATACTTCTCCCCGCTTAAGCGAAAAGGTTCTTCCGTTAAGTACAGCATTTCTACAACTTCCTTCATGACGGGAACGAATAATCCGAGCAGCGACAATCCAACCTTTTTCAGGGCAATAACGGGCTTATTCGTGCCGCTTGCCTGCTTAGCAATGCGGACAATCTCACGGCCGGAGATAATGTCCGAACCAGGGATATTCCAGTTCTGCCCATAAGCCTGCTCGCTAGCCGCAAGCTCCACAATCATCATAGCCGCATCAGGCAGATATACATACTCACGCGGTGTTTTCATATTCCCTACGAAAAAGGCCATTTTCCCGGCTGCGATTGCTTCGAGCGTTCCGCCCAAATATGAAGCTTGATTAGCGGTCGGTCCATAATAATCCGGGAGGCGCACAATCATGGGGTGCGCATGACTCCATCTGCTGCTAAAGATCATTTGCTCAAAGGCAAGCCGCACTTTTCCCTTCTTCGTGTGTGGCTGTTTGGGATGCTCTTCAGTTACGCGATCCATTTGTCTTCGTCCATAGGGGTAAATACCATCAATGACGACAACCTTCAGACACAGCCGGTCGGCCGCCTCCATTACAGATTCACCGAGAGGAATCAGCTTGCTCTCCATCTCGTTGTAAGGGACGTTCGCGCAATGGAATAATACATCCGCATCTTTGGCCGCAGCCGCAATATCATCTGTCCGGAATGCATCCCCGGTTGCTAACAACAGGTGAGCAGGATTGCCTAACCGGTTGGCAAGCTCCTCCAGCTTATGGCGAGAACGTCCGAAGGCAACCGTCGGTACACCCCGTTTTACAAGTTCAGATGTAATAACAGCTCCTGTACCGCCTGTAGCACCAATAACAATCGCTTTTTTCATCATTCTTCAACTCCCATTCAATTTTGTAATTGATTGATCACTAACTATTAATGACACTATATCACTTAGTTAGTAATTGATCAATAACTAAATTTAAAATTATGGCTTTCGCCATATTAAACTTCCCGTTCGATGAGTTCCGGCATATCAAGTGCCCAGGAAATATTACACAACATCCCCCTGGCAAGGAAATTAAACGTCCGGTCCTCTGGATTCTGCAGTCCTTTCTCGCGGAAAGCACTCAACACGATTTGACGTACTTCCCGGAACCCGTTACGCATTGCTTCACGAATCGCCTCCTCACGCATCGTCTGGGCTTGCATCTGCAAGTAGGTCTCATTCAGATGGGAGGCCAAGATCTCCTTGTATGCCTCGATCAGATCGCTCTCTAGCTGCTCGGGGGCTGCTGCGCTTTCCACGACCAGTCGAAAGGATTGTTGAATCCGTTCCCAGGAAATCTCCAATGCGCTGAGCAGCAGTGCTTCCTTCGTTGCAAAAAAACGAAACACATAGGGTTGGGAAATTTTCGCCCGTTCCGCAACCTGTGCCGTCGTCGCACGATAATAACCCGTTTCGGCAAACACCTCAATCGCTGCCGAGATGATTTCGGCTTTCCGGTTTACGCTGCTTTTATCATCCTTTGCCATAAGTCCAACACTCCTTCTCTTTAGTTAGTGACTAATCAATAATATAAAATCAATCAAGTATAGCCTATTTACGGCATCAATGCAAATGAGAGGGTTGGACAAGGTTTTAACATTATCCAGCCCCCTGGCGAACGATTGAATTTTGAATAGTAACTTCCATGAATGTCCTCCACTATGTGTTTAGTGTTAATATGGAATTTTTCTCGAAACTTAGCACATCATCGGTTGCCTTTCCATCAAAGTCCTGCAAGTAATGATACTTGGCAATCAGGCTTTTTTTATATAATTAGGCCATATCAAAATGTAACCTTCCGTCTCGTTCACTTATGTAAGGTTGACGTTCTTTTATGTGAGCATATTCTGGAAATCTGCTCATTAGGTTGCGAAGCATACAGATTATGACAGGGTGAATTGTTTTATCGTGTTCGCTACTCATGACCGCACTCTTTGTTGTCAGCCATGGCATGATTTCATCTTTATATTTGTTAATCTCTGATTCAGCAATTTCAAAGGGTAGTTCAGAAAGGCAGAGCCAGAAATACCATTTTGCAAACCATGGGCGTTTTCTGTCTCCAGCATGACTGTTATAATTATCAATTCTGCCATATATCCAATTTGTATCTTCAGGAGATACCGTTGCAAGAAAACGTAATACAACAAGTGATGTATCGAAGCACTCTCCCACTCCATCATCACAAACACCAAAGCATGTGGTTTTCAGGCGGGTAAGCGTTTTATCCACTATTTCTCGTACATTAGGATTATTAGGTGCAAGGAGGAAAAGTAAGCGGATAATTTCAAGTTCATACATATTAGCAGAGAATATATGGGTTTTTGGTGTCTGATTATAAATCGTTTTGAGCTTTACTCCATTATTATATGGTGGAATAAAGAAAATCGGATACATCTGACGCCCATAGCCGTCAATGTTATTAGGAAACTTGACAGCCTTATAGAACCTCATTGCCTGTTCTGGTTCAGTCAGCGCCGAGAATAATTGACCGACAATATTACATTTTTGTGAGTCAGATAGGCTTCCGCCTTTAATGAAGTAGTGATTTATTTTTATCATTTGCTCATATGCATTCATTTACTTTCACCACTCTCAGCACTAATAATATTCATTCATCACTACCAGGGCTCCTCCCCCAAACCTCTCTACGCGCCAAAAATAGCCGGTTGTTATTATATGTATAGTAAAATAAACGATCATCCGGCTGTTCATACCGCTCAAAGAGTTCCTGAGGTATAACTGCAGCATCAAAAGACCACAGTTCCGCGTTGTTGCCGGTAATGATTGCTTCCCACGGTTTTCCGTCCATAACTTCACTGGTAAAATATACACCGCTCTGCTCATAGCTGCCGGAAAGCTGCGTGATCAAATCCCACAGATACGGCTTAACCTCACCCAGCAGCTCGCCTGTTCTGTAATCTGCTGTAATCTCTTCAGTCCAGAATAACAAGTTAATCTCAAGCCATGACTCTGCCAGCTCAGGAAATACTTCAGAAGTAAGACCAACCACATAAGGCCTTACATGCAGGGAAAGCCCCTCTACAGGGACCTCCTCTGCATCTGTATTGCCTCCCTGATACATAAAGCCGTCGCTGCAGAAATAGCTGTTATCCAGGCCAACCCGGGAAAGGAAAGCGGCAAATTCCTTAAGTACTCTTGTAAAATTGCCGGCGTCACACCTTACATAAGTTTGGATATGCGAATACTCAGGCACTATGATTCATTCTCCTCAGGCACCCAATTCTTGACCTCTTTCCATTCCCCGTCCCTGCTCTCCCGCTCAAAAGCGGAACCCGTCTCTCCCTTGAACGGCTCCAGCAGGCTGGGGTCCTGATCCATGATCGAATAGACATGCATGAGCCTCACATGATCGGAATTGTTAAGATAGGCCTCATCCTCATCTCCGGCGAACAGCCGCCAGCCGCTGTCCTGTTCCCGCTCAGGCGTCTGCCGGTACATCCAGTGCACCGCACTCCCCGGCTCCAGGCATTTCTTGGAGACGAGTGCCAGCTTCTCGCCGACGGCCAGCCATAGCGGATCCCCTTCGCGGAGAAGGGTCCGGGCAATATGCTTGGGTTCGAATTGCACCGTATCTCCAAGCTTCAGCGTCTTCAGAACCTCAGGGGCATTCGTCAGGATTCCCGTGTACTGGCGGCTCACCTGATCCTGGCCGGTAATTTCCACCCACAACCGTTCAGCACGCGGCCCGGCAGCTCCGGGATTCGTCAATACGAAATGTAGCCGGACCATTTTTCCGGCCTGCTGTGTGTTTCTTTCCTGCTCGGAGGGGATGAAGAACGTTTCCGGGTGCAGTAGGCTGGTCTCTTCTACGTTTTCTAAGATCCATTCCATTAGGCATTCCTCCTCAAGCGGTTATTACCCTATTTGCCGTTTCTATCAGCTTATCACTTGACCTTTATTTCAAAATTGTATGCTTGTAATCTTTCTATATTCATGCTCCAGTATAGAATACTGATAGGAGTCATGCCATGCGCCTTTGTGCCACTTGTGCTCCCGCAGATGGCCTTCATAGTGCATGCCAATTTTTTGCATCACTTTGGCTGAACCGATATTGTCCGGCCGGCAGGTGGCGTAGATCCGGTGGAGACCGAGTGTACAGAAGCCAAGTTCAAGCAGTGCTGCTGCAGCCTCACTCGTATAGCCCTGCTTCCAAAATAGCGGGTTGAAGCAGTAGCCGATTTCCCCCTGCCGGTGCTCAGTGAGATGAAGGCCACAGCCGCCCAGCAGCTGACCGGTGTCCCGCAGCACCACAGCAAATTCATAGCCGCGGCGCGGAGACTGATTCTGAAGCTCTATTGTCATGCTGATATAGTCTCTTGTCTCCGCTTCCGTGTTCGGTCCCCAGATCATATATCTGGCTACCAGCGGATCTGATGCATACGCATGTACCTCCGGGAGATCTTCATGCACGAATTCCCTTATAACTAAACGTTCCGTTTCCAGCTGCATGGCCGGTTCACATCCTTTTGGTTATCTGATTAACAGGCTTTGTAATATTCTCTCAGAAATACAAAGAGGCCACAATGACAAGCATTGCGGCCGGATACAATATTATTGAGGCATCGTCATTATTTCCGCCAGAAGGTGGAGCAGTCTGCTTTATCCAGAATGTTAAAGTCGATTATTTCCTCAAGCAAGGCATAGTCCACCGGGCTCCCCCATTTGATCCGCAGCAGCTGCTTCGTATGATCATAGCCTGCTTGTACGATTTTGTCCGAAAAACGATTGATTCCGGCAATTTCCGGGGCCACCGCCAAATGCTGTTTCGATACGCTGAAGCCAATTATAAAGGTACCGTGATCGGTGTACATGGGCTGATTCCAGGCCATCCTGGGCTCCAGACCCGGGAACTTCTCCGCGACCCAGTTCAATACTTCCTCCGTCCGGGTGCGGTGCTCAGGGTTATTAATTCCCTCCAGATACTCTGCAAAAACCTCCATACCAGCCCTCCAGTCTCTTTAGCAATCAGTTTAATTGGATATAACTATATCGGATACAAAAGGGTTAGTCAAAGCAACAGCCACGTGTCAAAAGCAAACTTTAATAAAGGCTCAGTTCAAATTCTTGCTCTTGACCGTAAAGCCGCGCACCTTCATCCACTTACCGCCAACTGCCTCATCGACCGATCCGTTTTTGGTCCGGACACAGAATTTATGCGATGTCCCCCGGTCAAAACCGGTTGCCTCATAGAGCAGATCATCGCCCGACTGCCCCTTGAAATACACTTGCTTCAGGCCAAGCCTGCTTAACAGCTCCTGCTTTACACTTTCGATATATACCCTTGAATATTCTTTGGACATACTTCTTCCTCCCGGGATGTTCATTCATATAAGTCTTTTATAAATAGTTATACCAGTCCGGAGATGCTCCAAACAACCTGTCCGGGCGCTCAGCCTTCACTCATCCCCGTCACTGAACAGCTCCCGTAACACCGCCTTGCGGTTCTCCAGAAATTGTCTTGTAATAATGTAATGCAATGTGTCTTCGTACCGGATCTCCGAGGCAGGCTGGCTGTCAAAGTTCAGGATCTGCGCATCCGGGTAGCCAAGCAGGATCGGTGAATGGGTGGCAATGATAAACTGCGCTTCCTTGTCCAGATCCTTGATGATACGCATCAGTGACAGCTGGCGGGCGGGTGAGAGTGCAGCCTCGGGCTCGTCCAGCAGGTAGAGTGCTTTTTTGCCGAAACGGTTGTTGAACAGCGATAAAAACGCCTCCCCGTGCGACTGCTTATGCAGCGACTTGCCCCCGTAATACTGCAGACTCGCAGGCATCGTATCCAGATGGGAGGCAAAATGGTAAAAGGTCTCGGCCCGCAGAAAAAATCCGTTCGTAATCTTGGGCAGCCAGGACAGCCGGATATGGTCACCCAGCGCGGAATGGGCGGCATCTACCTCATAGGTATTGTTCCGTCCGCCGCCGGCCGTATTGAACCCGCATTGATAAGCAATCGCCTCCAGCAGGGTGGATTTGCCTGACCCGTTTTCACCTACAAGAAACGTAACATTGGTCTTGAATTCAACGGTATGCAGCTGCTTCAGCGCCGGTATAGAAAACGGGTATCGCCCCGGATCAGGGATATTGTGGAGCAGCAGCTCCAGTCTTCGCAGGAACATGTTATCATCTCCAGCCTCTATTGTTAGTCATGAATGCTTAACGCTCAGTCCGCCCCGGTTGCTTCATAATACAGCCCATCCTGCTCCTTAACGAGCACACCATCCTTAATGAGTCTCATGGACTCAATATCCTTACTGGCCGGATAGCTCATCAGTGCCCTGGTCACTGCTTCCCGGTTCTGTTTATTGCTGATCTGATACACCAGGATCGAATTGTCCTCACTCTGCAAAATAAGATCGTACATCCGGAACCCCTCCCCTTCAGCTTTACTAAGCACCGGATGCTCCGTCATCGTCTGCAGATCCATCCAGGACATCACGGAACGGTGAATACCTGATCCGTAAGAGTAGGCATACACAAGATCCCCGGCTCCGTCACCATTCACATCATACGGTACAACGCTCGTTACCCCGCTGCCGCCAAAACCGATCCCCAGCACCGCAGCATTTCCATCCGCCACTACATAAGTCTCCAGACTGCCGCTATCCTTGAACAGCTGATGTCCGGTCTCCTCCCATACATCATCCGGAGTAATTTCAGCCAGTTGGCCCGCCAGGCTGCTGCTTCTCTGAGCCAGCTTCTCCTTAATAATGATCTGCGCTTCCTGTGCGGACAGCTTAGCGGGCTTTGCATCTGTTGTACATGCAGTGAGCAATAAGCCGGCTGCCACCAGACACGCACCCAATCCTGCAAAGGATTTTACAATCATCATATTCTCACCTTCCTGATGTCTTTATTGAACCAGTGAACATACCCGCAACGGTCACAGGTCAGAATATTAGCCGAACGGTTGGCGAAATCCAGATTCAAAAAGCTTAACAAAGCCGTGTTCAGCTGGGCAAAGCCATGGTCAAACCGGTCATGCCGGCAATGAACGCAGATGACACGCAGGCCGTTCACCTCATAGGGGCCGGACCCCGCAGCTCCTTAATATTTTTAGAAAATATTTTAAAAAACCTCTTAGCGCCGTTTGCCACTATACAGTCCTCCTGTCAGTACGCTTTTGAGTGTATACGTCTCCTTAATTTGGAAGTTTCGCCAAAAGAGCCAGTTCAGCGGCTGTATAGTTGTTTACTAGTGTCTTGCAATACAACTGGTAACCTTTTATTCTAAAGCTTATGTTTATCACTACGGGGAGGCTTTTGCTTGAATACGATTCCATATTATATTGTAGATGTTTTTGGCGAAAAGAGATATGCCGGCAATCAGCTGGCTGTGTTCCGCCATACCGCTGATCTGCCGCAGGAGCTGCTGCAGACGATCGCGAAGGAGATCAATTTTGCTGAAACCACGTTTATCGAGTCGGACGAGCGGGTAAACGGCGGCTATAATGTGCGGATCTTTACACCGGATACTGAAGTTCCGTTTGCAGGGCATCCGACCCTCGGGACAGCGTACATTATTCAGCGGGAGATTGAACGGGGGCTTGAACAGGATACCGGCGGCACTATAACTCTTAATCTTGGCGTCGGGCAAATTCCCGTTACTGCGGCAGGCCAGCATGAGCTGTGGATGAAGCAGAAGCCGCCGCAATTCGGGCGGACGGTTGACCCGGCTGTGATTGCAGAAATTTTGGGTATTGACGCCGGAGAGCTTGAGCCGGATTTTCCTGTACAGGAGGTATCCACCGGTCTTGCTTCGATTATTGTGCCGCTTCGCTCCCTGGAGGCTGTACACGCTTGCCGGATTAACCATGCAGCCTTTGAGGCTTTTCTGGCAAACGCGTTCCGCGCGAACATCCTTGTCTTCTGCAAAGAGACGGTTCAGGCGGATCATGATCTTCATGTTCGTGTATTCTGTGAGGATTCCGGATTTCCTGAGGATGCGGCTACAGGAAGTGCGAACGGGAACCTGGCAGGCTATTTGCTGAAATATAATTATCTGGGCGGCAGTGAACTCCAGTACCGTGTTGAACAGGGATACAAGATCGGCAGACCCTCTCTGATTCAAGTCAAGGCTTCATTAAAAGACAGCTCGTATGACATTAACGTCGGAGGACAGGTACATCCGGTTGCCCGGGGCGAGTGGCTCATAGACTAAAAGAACAACAGCAGGCTTCCTGTACAGAAGTTCTTGCTGCTGTTCTTCATTTATCTAAGCAAAGGTTTGTTATAGCCCTTATCCTCATAAGGCTGCAGCTTGTCGAGCCAGTGCTTCAGCATCTGCTTGCATTCCCATTTGATATCGGTAATTTCATCCGCCTCTTTCTGCTCCAGCACCTCATACGTAAAGCTGTCTGCACCAAGCTCCTTCCAGTCCTTTTGCAGGCCTGCATTGGCGAACCGTCCCATATCCAGCTGCATCTGCAGGGTGAACCATTTGTTCTTGAGGTTGGAAAAGGTGTCTACATAGATTTTGCCGCTGACCTTATTGGTAATCTGGATTGCTCCCATATAGGTCTTGATCTGTTTGAATTCTTCCTGCAGCTCCTTGCGCTTGCTTTTGTCCACTTCATCTTCCCCTTTCATTGCTTAGCCTTAAACCTATGCTTAATAGCCCATTTCCTTCAGCACCCGTGCCAGAACACTAAGCCGCTCGCCGATCATTTCGCCGTCCTCGCCGAGTGCCTGGGCAAACAGCTTAATATCATTGCCGATCATCGGGTTGTCGGTGCAGACCGATACATTCATGGCATCTCCCTGCAGTCCGATGCGGTCAATCTGCGGGTTCTCGGGATCGTACATATCGGGCATCCGGTAGGCATCCTGAAAATACAGGCTGCTTCTGCAGATCAGGATCGCCAGATCCAGCACCCGGTGCATCGGCAGCTCCTCTGACTGTCTGGACCACTTCTCTCCCGTATGTCTCCATACCTTGGCTGAAATGTCGACCTTGCCCCGGTCATTCCACTGGGCTAGACCGAGGGACAAGCCCTGGGCGTCTGTATTGCCGGCATACCGGCCGTCTACCTGCTCATAATTTTCGGATACGATCACAGGTTTATGTTTGAGGGTTGTAGGTATTTTCATGTTTGCACACTCCAGTTTTAGAATAGTTAGTTAGACATTCGACTGAGATTTGGATTTAGTAATTTAGTAATTTAGTGATTTACTAATTTACTAATTTACTAAAACCAAATTCATAATACCCTCCTATCCAGCATCTGTCAATCACCATGCAAAAAAAGGAATGCCCGCAGACTAAACGTCTGTAGAACATTCCTTAGTTAGGGGGTAACTCCCATTTCACTCATTTCGCCTCAGCGGCCGAAATCAGAGGCATTTATGCCCTTCATTTCACTCATTTCGCCTCTTCCGCCGAAATCAGAGGCATTTATGCCCTTCATTTCGCTCATTTCGCCTCATCCGCCGAAATCAAAGGCATTTATGCCCTTCATTTCACTCATTTCGGTGCGACCCCCTAATTCCGGAGTCTCCCATATAAAATCGACTCTTGCCGTAGA